>NZ_CP133090.1:0-25000 GCF_030908365.1 Aestuariibaculum sp. YM273
ATGAGTAAAACTGCGCAAACGGTATGGAATAATTGTCTTGAATTCATAAAGGATAACATCCAGCCGCAAGCTTACAAAACTTGGTTTGAACCTATCATCGCAGTTAAACTCACTGACAATGCCCTAAGTATTCAAGTTCCAAGTAAATTTTTCTACGAATGGCTTGAAGAACATTATGTAAAGATCTTAAAAGTATCTTTAACAAAAGAGTTGGGAGAAAAAGCCAAACTAGTTTACATTATTAAAATGGAAAACACGTATGGCAACAAGCAACCGTTTACTGAGAAGATTCCGAGTTCAAACAGAAGTGCTGTAAAATCACAGGAAGTTGACATTCCATTAAAGAACAAAAATCCTGAATTACGAAATCCATTCGTTATTCCTGGGATTAGAAATGTTAAGATTGAATCGCAATTAAATCCTAATTACAGTTTTGAAAACTTTTTAGAAGGAGATTCTAACCGTTTAGCAAGAAGTGCCGGATTAGCGGTAGCAGCTAAGCCTGGTGGAACTTCGTTCAACCCCCTACTTATTTTTGGAGGTGTTGGTTTAGGAAAAACCCATCTTGTACACGCTATTGGTGTTGACATTAAAGATAAGTACCCGGAAAAGACCGTTTTATATATTTCGGCTGAAAAGTTTACACAACAGTATATTGATTCGGTTAAGAAAAATAATAGAAATGATTTTATTCACTTCTATCAAATTATAGACGTGTTAATTATTGACGACGTGCAATTCCTTTCTGGTAAAACAGGAACACAGGATGTATTCTTCCATATCTTTAACCACTTACACCAAAACGGCAAGCAGGTTATCTTAACCAGTGATAAAGCACCGGTAGATATGCAAGATATTGAGCAACGTTTGTTATCTCGTTTTAAGTGGGGGCTTTCGGCAGAATTGCAAACACCAGATTTTGAAACCCGTGTTTCTATCGTAAAAAATAAATTATATCGTGATGGCGTAGACATGCCTGAAGAAATAATTAATTACGTAGCAAAAAACATTAAATCTAACGTACGTGAGCTTGAAGGGGCTATCATTTCTTTAATAGCTCAATCTTCTTTCAATAAAAAAGAAGTAACCATTGATTTGGCTCGTATTGTCGTTGAGAAGTTTGTTAAGAATACCAAACGTGAAGTTTCTATCGATTATATCCAAAAAGTCGTTTCAGATTACTTCCAGATGGATGTAAACACCTTACAATCTAAAACGAGAAAGCGTCACATTGTACAAGCAAGACAATTAGCCATGTTTTTCGCAAAGAAATTCACCAAGGCATCGTTAGCGAGTATTGGTTCTCAAATAGGAAAACGAGACCACGCAACTGTGTTACATGCTTGTAAAACCGTAGATAATTTAACATCGACAGACAAACAATTTAAAAAGTATGTTGATGATATTACAAAGAAACTGTCTGTTTAAAACCTTTTTTAAATGACTAAAATATTAATGGTTTGTTTAGGCAACATTTGCCGTTCACCATTAGCCGAGGGAATTTTAAAATCTAAATTACCTCAAAATACCTTTACAGTAGACTCCGCCGGAACGGCTAATTACCATTCCGGCAGTCAACCTGATCACCGCTCCATAGCTGTTGCTAGAAAATACGGATTAAATATTTCAAATTTAAAAGCACGCCAATTTGTAGTTTCAGATTTCGACCAATTTGATTACATCTATGTGATGGACGAATCGAACTACCAAAATGTAATATCGTTAGCACGTAATGAAGCCGATAAAACTAAGGTTGAATTCATTTTAAATGAAACTTACCCTAACCAGAATTATCCGGTTCCGGACCCTTATTACGGAGGTGATGAAGGCTTTGAAAACGTTTATAAAATGTTAGACGAAGCCTGCACTATAATCGCACAAAAACTTATTTAATGAATACCAAAGGCGTTTTATATTTAATTCCAACCACATTAGGCGATAACGATCCTATGGATGTTTTACCGGCTTTTGTGAAACGCGTTATTGAACAAACCGATACGTTTATTGTTGAAAATGATAAAACTGCAAGGCGCTTCATTAAAAAAATAACGCCCGAAAAATCGCAGCCGAGTTTAAACATGTTTCACTTAAATAAGCATACCGATCCTGCCGATTTACCAACCTTTATAGAACCTTGTCTTAACGGAACCAATGTAGGTTTACTATCTGAAGCAGGTTGCCCTGGTGTCGCCGACCCAGGTGCAGATATTGTGAGTTTAGCACACAGAAACAATATTAAAGTAGTGCCCTTGGTAGGCCCTTCTTCTATATTAATGTCGGTTATGGCTTCGGGAATGAATGGGCAAAGTTTCGCTTTTAATGGCTACCTCCCTATCGATAAAGGCGAACGTAAAAGTGAAATTAAACGCCTGGAACGTTTATCGTTCGACTACAATCAGTCACAACTTTTTATAGAAACGCCTTACCGAAACAATAAAATGCTGGAAGATTTATGTAATGTTCTGGATAGAAACACACAAATTTGTGTCGCCTGCGATATTACTTTAGATACCGAATTTATAAAAACACAGTCTGCAGCCAGCTGGAAAAAAAATATCGTAGACCTTCATAAAAGACCTACGATATTCATAATTCATAAAAGCTAATTATAACTTTAAATTGCTTTTGCTTTCTTATTCGGTTTTAATGAAGAGGTATCGTAACCCGAAAACTTTTTCATATAGTACTCTACATTTGTACCATAACTGTCTTCAAAGTTATCTAAACCGTAGCTTCTTAAATACTTCTTTACACTTCCAGGTCCGGCTAAATGTGCCGCTGCTAAAATACCTGACTCTGTAACCAACACACCATTAATTCGTTTTCCAACAAAATTTTTGATATCTCTACGAAGTACCCATTTGTTTCGCTCTGCATTTGCTATAAACGCTCGCTCCTGAAGCTCTGGGTTCTTTAAAAACTTCTTAGGGTTTTTAATTCCTAATAATCTTAATGTACCTTTTCCAAATTGATATTTACCTAAATACCCTAAAGTATTCACAGTAAAATAATCGCCACCAGACTCTTTAAAACCAACGGCTTCTTTAAATCCTACAAAAGATTTCCCCAAAAAAGGAGAAAACGTTTTGTTCACATCATTCGACGCCAAAACATTATCTTTAATGTTTTCGTCTGGACTTACAGTATAATTTAACTCTAAGCCTTCTGTTGAGTATTTACCTAAATCTACCGTTTCATCTGTTGTAAACGATACCGACAATAGAATACATATTGTAACACTTAGGGCAATAAAAGTTGCAATACTTTTTCTCATAAACTTAAATTTCTTCAGCTCAGTATTTCTACTTTAGCGAGCTTGAAAATTTCAGCGTGCAAAATTATAAATTTTTTTAATTATTTCAAAATTAATCGATTATCTACTTTTTTTAGATGTAGAATAGATGAAATACACACCTGTTTTTGTTAATTTCTAGTGTAGGAAAAGGTATTTTAATTGTATTAAAAACTTCAAAAACAGACCTTAACAGTCTTGAGTTTGTTTTTATCTTACTTAGGTCTACATCAAGGCTAAAATAGTACTGACGATACCTATCATAGCTTGGAAAGTCCATATTATTTTCATCTGAAACGCCGGAAAGCATTCCGTCAGCACCATATCCAAAGGCTACATTTAACCATTTTGGAATATGTTTTTCTTTAAAAAAAGAACTTAAATTAAGACTTAGCCAATACGTTTGTCCGTTATAATCTTTTAAAACACGCTCAAAAAACCCTGTTCCCAGTTTATCTGAACGCTGAGAAGCATACATTGTTTCATGATAAGAAAACTTTAACAATATACGTTGCTCATTCCAAAGCAGTTGCTGACCAACATACAACCCGGTTCCGGATGCATTAGCGATAATATCTCCCCAGGAGAAGCCCCATTCTTCCGAAAAGCCATCAAGCACCTCAACCGCTGTTAAAAAACCAAAACCTAAAGTTGAACCATAAATTAACTGATTTTTCTCACTTACCCCAATCCAGTTTAAAAGGTCTGCTCCAAACTTCCCCATCTGGTAAGAGGTAAACACATGCCCCATTTTATCCATTTGGAGCCATTCCTTATTATCATTAATGGTATGAAATTTTGAACGCTCGTAATCGACATACCATAATTGGTTTAAACCAATTAATGTAATACCTGCTAAAGATGCTTCGCTAATAATTACGGCATTTCTTCGAGGTTTATTTAAGGTATCACTTGGTGTTAAAAACCGTTCTGTCGCAGATTGCGCAAAAGAAAAAAGGCTAACAAATAAAAATAAGATTGTATATGTTAGCCTTTTGTGAATCATGTAATATTTATATGCTATTTATTGATACCTTGAGATGACAAATAACGTTGGTATTCTCTGGCGTTGGCATTGTGCTGTGATAAATTTTTTGCAAACTTATGGAATCCTAATTTTTGAGCATTAGCTGCAAAATATAAATAATTATGCTTCTCATAGTTTAGCACAGCATCGATGGCCGAAATATCTGGCATTGCAATTAGCCCAGGAGGCAAACCTGCATTTTTATAGGTATTATAGGGCGAATCAATCTCCTTGTGAACATTAAGCACACGTTTAATCACCGTATTTTTATATTCTGGTAATTGATAGGCAGCAAACTTTAAAGTAGGATCAGCTTGTAAAGGCATACCTATTCTTAATCTATTCAAATAAACACCTGCAATTCTGGGTTGCTCGCTAGCTTGTTTCGATTCTTCGTAAACAATAGATGCTAAGGTCATGACTTCGTCTTGCGATAAACCAATAGTTTTAGCTTTGGCTTTTCGAGAATCGTTCCAAAAACGATTATACTCCGTACGCATGCGTTCTCTGAATAACTCTGAAGACGTATTCCAGAAAAACTCATAACTATTAGGAATATACATACCTAAAGCCGTTTTCTCGTTAAACTTATTCTTAGATAAAAAGGAAGCGTCTGTCATAGCTTCTATTAACGATATACTGTCGGCTTCAATTTGAGTACTTATACGACCTGCTAACTTTTCTAAACTTTCCTGATTATTAAAAGACAAGGTGATTGGCAAATTTTTGCTTCGAATGGAATTAATAATATCATTATTATTCATTCCCTTTTTAATTGCAAAACGTCCCGCTCTTAAATTAGTCATGTACTTTTTCTGTTTTGCTAAAACATCAAAAGATTCTATATCCTTTAATAAAGGCTCAAGTTGCTCTCTAACCTCCTGATAGCCTGCATTGGTCCTAACGTAAATATAAGCGGTATCATTATTAAATGCCGTATTGGGTTTTAACATGGCATTATAAACAAAATAAGCAAAGTATGCAGCGCCAACTAAACCAAGTAAAGCAATGGCAACAAGTATTTTCTTTATATACATTTAATTATTTATAAGCTGAAATAAATATTCGTTTTTAAAAGATCCGTTAAAACGAATCCAGTCTTTCTTCAATCCGACTTCCTTAAATCCTTGTTTGGTAAAAAGTTTAATACTCGCATGATTATCTTCCGAAATATTACAGTATAACTGATGTAAATCTAAATGAGTAAAACTATAATCGACAAGTAACTTTAAAGCTTCACTACCTACCCCTTTTAATCGGTTAACTGGTTCTTTAACCAAAATTCCAATACCGGCGCGGTTATTTTTAAAATCGAAGTCGAACAAATCAATCAACCCTAAAGTCTCGTGATTGTAATTACAGATTACAAGCCGTAATTGCTTAACCTCAAAAATATCTTTATGAGCCTGCTCTAAATACTGTTTGATTAAATACTTTGAATACGGCGTTTGTGTACAACTGATTTCCCAGATAGACTCATCGTTTTCAATCGCATGAATAAACTCCAAATCTTCAGGTTCCAATGCACGTAAATAAATATGTTCGCCTTTTAAGGTAATCATATGGTCCCTTTAAAAACATAAGTTGCTGGCCCAATAAGCCAAACGTTTTTATAGACACCATTATCTATATCGAAACTTACCTGAAGCTTACCACCTTCAACATTTAAGTTAATTAAAGTTTTATCGGTTTCTTTTAACCTATTCATGGCTATAGCTACAGCTGTTACCCCTGTTCCACAAGATAAAGTCTCATCTTCAACACCACGCTCGTAAGTTCTTACTCTAAATGTATCATTGTTAACTTTACTTACAAAGTTAACATTGGTTCCTTCTTGATTATAAGGCGCTCCATAGCGAATTTGAGCACCTTTAGTTTTAATATTGAAGTCTTCTATTTTTTCTTCAAACTGAACATGGTGAGGCGACCCTGTGTTTAAAAATACATGGTTTTCAAACTCCTGAACCGAATCAACATCTAACATTTGAAGTTTAACAATACCGTTATTGATTTCGGCATGGTGCAAACCATCGATCGCTTCAAAAACCGCATGTTCTTTTATAACCCCCAAATCTTTAGCAAAGGCAACTAAACAACGTCCTCCATTACCACACATAGTACTTTCGTTTCCATCGGCATTGTAATACACCATTCTAAAATCCAAATCGGGATGATTCTCTAATAAAATTAATCCGTCTGCTCCTATGCCAAAACGTCGGTCACATAAAAAAGCAACACGTTTGGTATCGTTTTTGTCGAACGTTTGCTGACGATTGTCAATCATGACAAAATCGTTTCCTGTTCCTTGATATTTATAAAAAGTCTGTTCCATAATAGAGCGCAAATATAGGAATAATTAACCGTTTTTTCACGTGTTAAACCGGAGTTAAAATTGACGTTAAAAATCGTTAAAACAAGAAAAGTAACTCAATAAATAATTAATTTTAATCGTTCTTAAACAAGATTTTAATCGCTAAAATCTTTGTCCTCACAAGGTCAATCTCTCAAAAAAGACCTGACGAACGTTTTAGCAATTATTAAATATATTAACTAAAATAGATGATAATTATGAAGAAGATTTTCTCATTAGTACTAGTTTCTGCATTAGGGGGCGCTTTAACTCTTGGTGCTTACAAACTTTTTTTAGAGCCTGAAAACAAAATTGAAATCACAGCAGACTCTAATCCATCATTTTTACCTACCAGTAATATTAGCAATGTATTCAACAGTGCTGCCGAAGCGCCCGATTTAACTATCGCGGCAGAAAATGCAGTTAATGCTGTTGTACACGTAAAAAACGTAACGATTAGCACCGGGCAAATGACCTTTCAGGATTTGCTTTTAGGAAGAAGTCCGCAACGTGCGCAGATGGGTACCGGATCAGGAGTTATTATCAATTCAGATGGATACATCATTACAAATAATCATGTTATTAATAATTCAGATAAGCTTACAATTACCTTAAATAACAATAAAACTTACGATGCTGAGATTGTGGGCACCGACCCTAAAACAGATATCGCATTGTTAAAAATAGATGCTGACGAAGATTTACCTTATGTCACCTTTGCGGATTCCGATCAAGCACGAATTGGTGAATGGGTGCTGGCTGTTGGTAATCCGTTTAATTTAACCTCAACAGTTACCGCCGGGATTATTAGTGCTAAAGCAAGAGATTTATCGGGTAATTCAACACAATCATTCATTCAAACCGATGCCGCTGTAAACCCAGGAAATTCCGGAGGTGCCTTAGTGAACACTAACGGAGAGTTAATTGGTATTAATACAGCAATTTCTTCACAAACCGGGTCGTACATTGGGTATTCGTTTGCCGTACCAAGTAATATCGCCAGACGTGTTATTGAAGATATCATGGAATATGGCTATGTGCAAAACGGTATTTTAGGAATTACAGGTGGTGCTTTAAATAGTGCCGCTGCCGATGAATTAGGTGTTAATGATACCGAAGGTATTTATGTGGCTAGCGTGGTAGAAGATTCAGGGGCAGACCTTGCCGGTGTTCTGGAAGGTGATATTATTAAAGAGATTGACCGTATTAAAGTTTCTAAATTCTCTGATTTAACTGGACATATTGGAGCTAAACGTGTCGATGATATCGTAGAGCTTAAAATATCTAGAGATGGAGACCTTAAAACTCTAAAAGTTAAGTTAACCCGAAACGAAACATTAAATCTGCCTCTTGTCGGTATGGTTAAAAATGCCAAAAAAGAAGATTTAAAATCGTTAAATGCATCAAATGGTGTTAAAATTATCGAGTTGAATAAAGAATATGAATCTTACTGGAAGAAAAATGGGGTTGACGAAGGTGCTATCATTACTTCTATTAACGATGTAAAAATTAATTCGGTTGACGATGCACAACAAGCGATTAAAAACAAATCGACTTATGAGCCACTTCGAATTGAACTCATCAATTCTAAAGGTGAAAAAGAACGTTACAACTTCAGATAAAAACACTTAAATAATAATTGTCATTTAGCCTCTTAAAAACCCAGTTTTTAAGAGGTTATTTTTTTGTTAAAATAGCTTACGAAAACGTTTGAAATATGATATTTTTGCCAAATATTTATAAAACTAAACTATCTCAAAAGAATGTCTTTTAACAAAAACTATGAAAAGGAATTAGCCTTTCAAGCAGACCGTAGAAGAGCCACTGTAGAATTTATTAAAATTGTAAGTGACTTATGGTACGACAAGTCCATAGAACTTGTTCTTTTTCGCAATCAACTAATCGACAGAAATGTTAGTCAAATTTTAAATTTGCATGAATACGCAGGTAAATTTGTTCAAAAGCCTATTTCTATTTTCGACTCTGTTGAAATTGCTCAAGCGATTAAATCATTAGACATTGCCCCTTCTAAATTGGACATAGGAAAACTAACTTATGAATATCATTTAGAGGACACGAAGTACAATAATGCCAGTAGTTTTATTGCAGATAAACTAAAGGATGCCAAAAAAAATGGAGCCTTACTTCCTAAAGATGTTGTTCTTTATGGTTTTGGTAGAATTGGTCGTTTGGTGGCTCGTGAAATTATGGCTCGAACAGGAAAAGGGAGTCAATTAAGATTACGAGCTATTGTAACCCGTGGCGCTATTGACGCTCAGGTTTTAGAAAAACGCGCAGCGCTTTTACGTAACGATTCGGTACATGGTGAATTTTCCGGAACGGTATCGGTTGATGTCGCTAACAGGGCTTTAAACATTAACGGAACAACCGTAAATATTATTTCAGCAAATAATCCGGAAGAAATTGATTATACTAAATTCGGTATCAACAATGCTTTAGTAATAGACAATACCGGTGCTTTTAGAGATCAGGAAGCTTTAAGCAGACACTTAAAATCAAGAGGTGTTGCCAAAGTATTATTAACCGCTCCAGGAAAAGGCGTTCCTAATATTGTGCATGGAGTAAACCATTTAGAGTATGATCCGAGTAATGTAAATATATTCTCGGCAGCATCATGTACAACCAATGCCATTACACCTGTATTAAAAGCCATTGAAGACACTTACGGTATTAAACACGGTCATCTTGAAACGATTCACGCATATACTAACGATCAGAATTTGGTAGACAATTACCACAACAAATACCGTCGCGGTCGTGCTGCCGGATTAAACATGGTTATTACCGAAACAGGCGCCGGAAGTGCCGTTGCAAAAGCTTTACCTAAATTAGAAGGTAAATTAACCTCGAATGCGATTCGTGTTCCCGTACCAAACGGATCCTTAGCTATTTTAAATCTTGAACTAAAGAATAAAACTTCGGTAGAACAAATGAATGCTACTTTAAAGAAATATGCTTTAGAAGGTGATTTAGTTGAACAAATAAAGTACGAACTAAGCGACGAGTTGGTTTCTAGTGATATTGTTGGATGTTCGGCACCATCAATTTTTGATAGTAAAGCTACCATTGTTCGCTCTGATGGTAAGAATGCCGTTCTATATGTATGGTACGATAATGAATATGGATACAGCCAACAAGTTATTAGGTTAGCAAAATATATTGCAAAAGTAAGACGTTATACGTATTATTAGTAGATAAGATTAGTGATATAAATTCGCTATTTTCGGCTAAAACATCTAAATTATATTTATTAACGTATATGATAAAAAGCCTCACCTCGTGAGGCTTTTTGACAATTTTATCTTTTACAGTAAACAATATTTTATAATTTAGTAACCCAATATTCAAAAATTACCCTAAAATGAACAAAATCAAGTATTTAGCTGTTTTTAGCTTTTTATTTACTGCGACAGTGTTTGCGCAAACTGAGAATGATGAAGACAAGTTATCTTTAAACAGCGGTACCATTGATAACCAATTTGAATATGTTATTCAACGTTCCAACAATTACCAAGATTATAAAGTAATAAAAAAAGTATGGCTTTATGCCTTAAAAGCGCATACTATGGATTCGTTAAATGCTGTTCATAAAAACCTTAACGATACCAAAGCTGTTGTTAATACACAGGCTAAAGAAATCGATAATTTAAAAGCCAGTCTTACCAAAACGCAAGACACGTTGGATGCTACAAATTTAGAAAAAGACAGCATGTCTTTATTCGGAATACAAATGAGTAAAAGTAGTTACAATGTATTAATGTGGTCTATAATTGGCGGATTACTCGCTTTATTATTGTTATTCATTTACAAATTTAAAAACAGTAATGTCATTACTATTGAAGCCAGAAAAGCCCTGTCTGAAATTGAAGAAGAGTTTGAAGAGCACAGAAAAATCGCGCTTGAACGCGAACAAAAAGTAAGACGTCAACTTCAAGACGAAATTAATAAGCATAAAAAGATTTAATGCTTAATTTATAATTATAAAAAAGCCGGAGTGGAAACTCCGGCTTTTTTATTTTTCCAACCTCAGTACAAAAAGACATACCGAATATATTTTAATTCAGTTATCTTTGCACTTCTTAAAAAAACGTCATGCGCATAGATATTATAACTGTTTTACCTGAATTATTAAGAAGTCCGTTTGAAGCCTCTATTCTAAAACGTGCTATCGAAGCTAATTTAGTTGAAGTCCACTTTCATAATTTACGCGATTATGCGACCGATAATTATAAAAGTATAGACGATTACCAGTTTGGTGGTGGTGCAGGAATGGTAATGATGATTGAACCAATAGACAAATGCATCTCTGGATTAAAAGCAGAACGTGATTACGACGAGGTAATTTATATGACGCCTGATGGTGAAACCTTAAAACAAGGCATAGCAAATCAATTATCGTTGAAAGAAAGCATTATTATTCTTTGCGGACATTATAAAGGTGTTGACCAACGTGTCCGCGATCATTTTATAACTCGCGAAATCTCTATAGGCGATTACGTTTTATCTGGTGGCGAACTAGGAGCAGCCGTATTATGCGACTCAGTTATCCGATTAATTCCGGGTGTTTTAGGAAATGAGACGTCTGCCCTAACCGATTCGTTTCAGGATAACATGTTAGCACCACCTATTTACACTAAGCCGCGAGAATATAAAGGATGGAAAGTACCGGAATTACTATTTAGTGGTAATTTCCCTGAAATTGAAAAATGGCGTGAAGATCAGGCTTACCAAAGAACAAAAGAACGGCGTCCGGATTTACTGGACGAATAAACTATTTTGTATTAAGAATAGTAGCTGCATCCTTTTGCCTAGCAAAAGATATAGTCTTTGGTCAATGCTCAAGATAAACTCCTAACCTGACCAGGAAGGGAACACCATAAAATTTACAATTAAAGATTGTAGGTTATTAATTATTAATTATCTTTGCACCCTGTTTCGGGTTAACCTCTGGCGAAAATCGTGTATGTTGTTCTGAATTAACTATTTAAAAAAATAAAGATATGGAATCTTTAGTAAAATTTGTACAAGACGAATTTGTAGCAAAAAAAGACTTTCCAGAGTTTGGAGCTGGAGACACAATTACTGTGTATTACGAAATTAAAGAGGGTAACAAAACACGTACTCAGTTCTTTAGAGGTGTTGTTATTCAAAGAAGAGGTTCAGGTTCATCTGAAACTTTCACAATTAGAAAAATGTCTGGAACTATTGGTGTAGAGCGTATCTTCCCTATCAACTTACCAGCATTACAAAAAATTGAAGTTAATAAACGTGGTAAAGTTCGTAGAGCTAGAATTTTCTACTTTAGAGGACTTACTGGTAAAAAAGCAAGAATTAAAGAGAGTAGACACTAGTCTAAACCTCTTTAAAAAGCATCAAAAAGCCTTGATTTTCATCAAGGCTTTTTTTATTAACAAATGTTAATAAACTCGGTTTATAACAAGTTGATAATTAAATGGTTGAAAAAATTGCAAATCTTCATTTTTTGATGTATATTAGCATAAGTTAATAATAAATCAGCAGGTTGCTTTGCGAAACACCTGTTGAACATTATAAACTAAATAAGATAACGTTCACATTTTTAATTGTTTTTTGAGGTTTTAAACGTATCATGTGTAAGCATGTATTTAAAAACCATGATATTATAAAAGACTGTTTAGCAATAAACAGACACTAGATAATTGAAAGTCTAAGCAGAACCACGGTTTTAATACAACCATGAGGCTGAGCAAAGACAATGCTTTATTAAACTAATCGTTAACAGCGAATAGAAACAAGTAAATGCATCAAGAAAAACAATTTTCTGAGACATTTTGTAATAGGTCAATACATTTTGAAAATTACATGAAATGTTTCATTTAAAATAGCAACACTTAAATTGTAAAGGTTTAATGAAAATTTGAACTGATTTAGTGAAATCTAATTGATTAAGTTCTGCTATTTTAAGAAAGCCATGTCAGAGTAGATTAAGTTCTGCAGTGATATGGCTTTTGTTTTTTTAACTCCGAGCCCATTTTCTTTAAAAAATTCGTAGTGCTACTCCCCTTTTTTAGCGTTCTCTAAAAACTTACCAACTAAAGGCTTTTTGTTTAAACGATTAAGCATTTATAATCATCTAATTTTGTATATTCGCAACTCGAAAAAAAATCCTTTCTTTTTTCATATTCATTAAACTAAGTAAAAAATTAAAAAAAAATCACTAAAGTAATGTCTAACATAATTTATACAAAAACTGATGAAGCTCCAGCTTTAGCTACGCATTCATTTTTACCTATTGTTAAAGCTTTCGTTAAATCTTCAGGAATTAATATAGAAACTAAAGATATTTCTTTAGCTGCTAGAATCTTAGCTGTATTTCCTGATTTTTTAAATGAAGATCAAAAAGTTTCAGATGACTTAGCACTACTAGGTGAATTGGCAAAGAAGCCAGAAGCGAATATTATTAAATTACCAAATATTAGTGCTTCTATTCCACAGTTAAAAGCCGCTATAAAAGAATTACAGTCTCAAGGGTTTGCTATTCCTAACTACCCTGATGAGCCAGCAAACGATGCTGAAAAAGATATTAAATCGCGTTACGACAAAGTTAAAGGTAGTGCGGTAAACCCTGTGTTACGTGAAGGTAACTCAGACAGACGTGCACCTAAAGCCGTAAAGAATTACGCAAAAAACAATCCGCACTCTATGGGTGCCTGGACCAAAGATTCTAAAACGCACGTAGCAACTATGGAAGCTGGTGATTTTGCACACAATGAAAAATCATTAACCTTACAGGAAGCCACGACTATCAAAATTGTTCATACAGATGATAACGGAACTGAAACCGTTTTAAAAGATAGTTTTGCTATTCAAAAAGGAGAAATTATTGATGCTACGGTAATGAATAAAAAAGCCTTAATCAGCTTTTTTGAAAAACAAGTAGCCGATGCAAAAGCCAACGGTGTATTGTTCTCATTACACATGAAAGCCACTATGATGAAAGTAAGTGACCCAATTATTTTTGGTCACGCTGTAGAAATCTTCTTCAAGGATGTATTCGCTAAACACGGTGAAACTTTAGAACAAATTGGTGTTGATGTAAATAGTGGTTTCGGAAACTTAGTTGAGAAATTACAAGAATTACCAGAAGCAAAACGCAACGAGATTCAAGCCGATATCGATGCTGTATTTGCTAACGGACCTGCTTTAGCAATGGTTAACAGTGATAAAGGTATCACGAATTTACACGTACCAAGTGATGTAATTATTGATGCTTCTATGCCTGCAATGATTCGTACTTCTGGACAAATGTGGAATGCTGAAGGTAAATTACAAGATACGAAAGCTGTTATTCCTGATAGTAGCTATGCTGGTGTGTACGCTGCGACTATCGATTTTTGTAAAGAAAACGGCGCTTTCGATCCAACAACCATGGGAACTGTTCCTAATGTTGGATTAATGGCTCAAAAAGCTGAAGAATACGGATCGCACGATAAAACATTCGAAATGGCATCTAACGGAAAAGTTACGGTTATTGATGCTAACGGAAATACCTTATTAGAACACACTGTTGAAGAAGGAGATATCTGGAGAATGTGCCAAACTAAAGATGCACCTATTCAAGACTGGGTTAAATTAGCTGTAACGCGTGCCAGAGCTTCAGAAACGCCTGCTGTATTCTGGTTAGACGAAAACAGAGCGCATGATGCAGAATTAATTAAAAAAGTAAATACATACTTAAAAGATCACGATACAACTGGATTAGATTTAAGAATCTTATCGCCTGTTGACGCAACCATCTTTACTTGTCAACGACTTAAAGAAGGTTTAGATACTATTTCTGTTTCAGGAAACGTATTACGTGATTACTTAACCGATTTATTCCCTATTTTAGAAGTAGGTACCAGTGCGAAAATGTTATCTATCGTTCCTTTAATGAATGGTGGCGGTTTGTTTGAAACTGGTGCTGGTGGATCTGCTCCTAAACACGTACAACAATTATTAGAAGAAAATCACCTACGTTGGGATTCTTTAGGAGAATTCTTAGCACTTGCTGTGTCTTTAGAGCACTTTAGCGAAGTGAACAGTAATGAGAAAGCTAAAGTTTTAGGTGAAACTTTAGATGACGCTACAAGTTCTTTATTAGAAAACAAAAAAGGACCTTCTAGAAGTACTGGAGAATTAGATAACAGAGGTAGCCACTTCTACTTAGCGATGTACTGGGCTCAGGAATTAGCTAAACAAAATAAGGATGCCGATTTAAAAGCTGAATTCGAACCAATTGCAAAACAATTAGAAGAAAACGAAGCTGCTATCATAAAAGAGCTAACCGATATTCAAGGAAAACCGGTAAGCATTGGTGGATATTATGAGCCAAGCGAAGATTTAACAAATCAAGTAATGCGTCCAAGTACTACACTTAACAGCATTTTAGCTTAAAATAATAACTTTATATCTCAAAAAGCTCCTATTTCTAGGAGCTTTTTTTTTGCCCAATTTTATTCAAACCAAACAATAATAGTTCTTTGTTTAAGTTATAAAAACACATCTTGTAAGAATTTTACAAAAAATTTAACAACTTATTAAGTTTTAGATTATATATTTAACATCAAACCTATTTCATCTATCAATTAACTATGAAAATAAAAAAAATTGTGCTTTGGACAGCAATAGCTTTAATCCCTATTTTAATATTCTCCTTCTATAATAGTGACGAAAGTGAGAACACATCATTAACTACTAAAGTGGTAAGGGGCACTTTTAATGATGAAGTCATTATATCGGGAGAAGCGCAATCTACCAGTTCGAAACAAATTAATGGCCCGAGCAACGCCAGGCGCTTCGGACTTTATAATATTAAAATTCAAGATTTGGTTCCGGAAGGTACCGTTGTAAAAAAAGGTGACTACATTGGGAAATTAGATGTTTCTGAACTTAACGGGAAAATTCTTGATGCTGAAATAAATTTAGATAATGCACAATCAGCATATACGCAACAACAACTTGATACAACACTCACTTTAAAGCAAGAGCGCAATGCTATTAAAGATTTACTTTTCGAAATTGAAGAAACAAAACTGGAGTTAAATCAATCAAAATATGAAGCACCAGCTGTTATCAGACAGCTAGAAATAAAACTTGAAAAATCGGAGCGAAATTTAAAAAGTAAAAAGGAAGATTATTCTATAAAGAAACAACAATCTAATGCCAAGATGATTATTGCCAGCAATAACGTATCTAAAAACAAAAAGCGCATTGATGAATTGTTAGAACTTCAAAAACAATTTACTATTTATTCAGATGAAGGTGGCATGGTTACCTATATTAAAGAATGGAATGGCTCAAAAAAGCAAGTCGGCTCTACCATTTCTCCTTGGGAACCAGCTATTGCCAGCCTTCCAGATTTAACCAAAATGGAATCTAAAACCTATAGTAACGAAGTCGACGTTCGTAAAATAAAACAAGGACTTACAGTGAAAGTAGGCTTTGATGCCTTTCCTGATATAGAATTAGAAGGAATTGTTACCGAGGTTGCTAATGTGGGTGAAACCAAATCAGGGTCAGACATTAAACTTTTTCAGGTCTTAATAAAGCTTAACGGAACAAACGAAAACATTAGGCCTGGAATGACCACCTCAAACCGAATTCTTACAAAACAGAAAGAGGACGTTTTAATGATTCCCTTAGAAGCCATTTTTTCAAAAGATTCCATTAGCTATTCTTATGTAAAATCCGGCTTATCTATTGAGAAACAAGAAGTAGAACTTGGGAGTTCCAATAACGAGGTAGTTATTATCAAAAACGGACTTAAGGAAAATGATGTGGTTTACCTAAACAAACCTGAAGACCTTGAAGAGAAAAGTATTAAACTATTAAAGTAAGATGATAGATAAAATACTTTTTGAAAAACTTAAGTCCAATTTTACTGAAGCCTTCTGGTTCATTAAAACCAATAAAGTCAGAACCTTTTTAACAGCTCTTGGTATTATTTTCGGTGTAGCTTCAGTAATTACAATGCTTGCCATTGGTAATGGTGCTGAAAAGGAAATTTTATCGCAACTGGAATTGGTTGGGGTAAATAATATTGTGGTGACTCCCATTCCAGATGAAAAAGATGAAAATTCAAACGAAGAAGGAGACGATGCAAACAATAAAAGTAATGAAACCAAACGCTATTCTAAAGGCTTAGACATCCTGGATGCCGAAAGTATAAAAAATAACATTCCAAGTGTTAAACTGGTAAGTCCAGAAATTATTATGGACACCTATGTAATCAATAACGGTCGACAAAATCCGGTAAAGCTTATTGGTGTCTCCTCCTCTTTTTTCGAATCTTCAAATATTCACATAGAAAAAGGTAAAGATTTTTCAGAGCACCAACTTTTAAATGCCTTACCGGTATGCATCATTGGAAAAAAAGTCGAGAAAAAATTATTTACTGGAGAAAGTGCCTTAGGCAGACAGATTAAAGTGAAAGATGTCTGGCTTCAAGTTATAGGCGTTATAGAAGAAAAACTTATTTCAGATCAGGCACAGGAAAACTTAGGTATTCGAGATTTAAATCAGGATATCTACATTCCTATAAAAACCTTTTTAATACGTTATAAAGACCGTAAAATTATCAGTGGCACTGGTCCTTCCATTTCTGGAGGTGGCGGAAATATCATTATTATGGGCGGACAACAAAATGGTCCTAAAAAGCGTATTCCCCGTGGCAATTATCACCAAATTGATAAACTCACAGTTCAGGTTTCAAATTCTAACGAATTAAAAGCAACTGCAGAAGTTTTAAGTAAAATGTTGAAAAGACGACATAATGATGTTCTGGATTTTGAAATTACCATCCCCATTCAATTGCTTAAGCAACAACAAAAAACCAAGCAGATTTTTAATATTGTATTAAGTATTATCGCCGGCATATCACTCCTTATCGGAGGCATTGGTATTATGAATATCATGCTGGCATCGGTGCTTGAGCGAACCAAAGAAATTGGTATTATTCGTGCCATAGGGGCTACGGAAGAAGATGTTATTCTTCAGTTTTTATCAGAATCTGTACTCATTAGTGTTGGTGGTGGTGTTGCAGGTATTTTGTTAGGAATTATTGGCGCCTACACCATTGAGATATTCTCAGGAATAGAAACCGTGCTTTCGTTAACCTCTGTGCTCGTTTCTTTCTTTATTGCTGTTTTAGTTGGATTATTTTTTGGAATATTCCCTGCTAAATCGGCAGCCAGAAAACGACCAATTGAAGCCTTACGATCAGAATAATATTTTGTTATCGCAATCAAAATTCATCAATCAAAACAACTAAATACATGAAAAAATTATTCACACTAATTTTCTTTTCATTTTTATCTGTAAATGTATTTTCTCAGTCAAAAACTATATCTCTAACAGAGGCTATAGATATTGCTCAAAAAAAATCGCCCGACTATAAAACAACCCTAAACCGAAATCAGGGGAGCTATTGGCGTTTTAGAAATTATAAAGCACGCTTTTTGCCTCAACTTAGATTAAACGCCACCATTCCTGAATATAATAACGCTATTCGAAGAATAACCAACGATGAAGGCCAGGACGTTTTTGTTAATCAAGATCAACTTATTGTTCAAGGTGGTTTATCGCTGAATCAAAATATTCCTTACACGGGAGGTACACTGTCTTTAAACTCCAATTTAGAGCGCGTAGAATTGTTTGGTCTAAACGATAATATTGGTTATTCGGTTATACCTTTTTCTATAAGTTATTATCAGAATTCTTTGTTTTTTAATCAGTTTAAATGGGACAAAAAAATTGAACCTCTGATTTACGAAGAATCTAAACGTGATTTTATTGAGAAAATGGAACAAATTTCAATAACCACCTGTCAGCATTATTTTAGTTTACTAAAGGCGCAAATGCAACTGGAAATAGCCGAAAAAAATCTATCCAATCAAGATACCTTATATCAGATTTCATTAGGACGTTATAAAATGGGGAAAATTGCCGAGAACGAATTACTTCAAATGGAACTTACGCTATTAAATTCTAAAAATAACGTGACAACTAATAAAGTAGAACTAAAAAGAACCTCACAAAACCTTGCGCGTTATTTAGAAATGGATAATGAAAACCTAAAATTAGATGTGCCGGAAAAGCTTCCCTTATTTGATGTCGAGGTTACAACTGCACTGCGAGAGGCACAATCTAACAGAAAAGCTGTTATAGAATTTAGAAGACAACGTTTAGAGGCAGAAAGAGAAGTAGCTCGTGCCAAAGGGACTAACTCTGTTGACATGAGACTGAATGCAAATTTTGGTATCTCTAATAACGCTAACGATTTTAATGCTTTATTTAACAATTTTAATAAACAGCAAAATGTATCATTATCGGTTTCTGTGCCAATTTTCGATTGGGGTGTATCTAAATCAAGGCGTAAAATGGCCGAAGCCGATTTAGATTTGGTAAATAATAACGTAGAACAGGAAACACAAGCCTTCGAACAAGAGATCTATCTTCATGTTTTAAACTGGAGTAATCAAAGAGATTTTTTGTTCACCGCAGAAAAAGCCAAAGAAGTTGCTACCAAACGATACGATATTTCAAATAAAAGATATGTTTTAGGTAAAATAACTATTACCGACTTAAATATCGCTCTACAGGAAAAAGATAAAGCAGTCCTGCAATATTTAAATTCACTTGAAAAATTTTGGAGAGATTACTATGTACTTAGGCAATTAACCTTATACGATTTTATCAATAATGAAAAAATAACTGTTGAAGATGTAATTTATGATTAAAACCACCAATTAATTTCTATTTTTGGTGCATGAGCTTTACAAAAACAACCGAACAGGATTCAAATTACAATCATTTAGAGAGAATGAGTGTAAAAGAACTGTTAAGCAACATAAATAAAGAGGATAAAACCGTTCCTGATGCTGTTGAAAAAGCACTTCCTGACATTGAAAACCTGGTTAATGTAATCGTTGAAAAACTAAAGCAAGGAGGTCGTTTATTTTATATTGGAGCAGGAACTAGTGGACGTTTAGGAATTTTAGATGCTTCGGAATGTCCTCCCACATTTGGTGTTTCTCACGACTTAGTTATCGGACTCATTGCAGGCGGAGATTCTGCTATTCGAAAAGCTGTTGAGTTCGCTGAAGATTCTAAAACTCAGGGTTGGGAAGATTTACAAGCTTATCACATCTCGAATAAAGACGTTGTGGTAGGTATTGCTGCTTCGGGTACTACACCTTATGTAATTTCAGCATTAGAAACCTGCAATACCAACAATATTGTTACGGGTTGTATTACCTGTAATGCCAATAGTCCGTTATCGAAAACCGCTCAATTTCCAATAGAGGTTATTGTCGGTCCTGAATTTGTAACAGGCAGTTCCAGGATGAAAGCAGGTACCGCTCAGAAACTTGTTTTAAACATGATTACAACATCTACGATGATTCAGCTTGGTCATATTAAAGGCAACAAAATGGTCGATATGCAACTAAGTAATAATAAATTGGTTGATCGAGGTACAAAGATGATCATGTCGGAGCTTAATATTTCTGAATCCGAAGCCAGAACCTTATTACACACATACAAAAACGTACGTACAGCTATAAAAAACTATAACAATGGAAGAAACCAATAGAACCGACAAGCAACTCCTTTTTAAGGGTATTAAAACTTTAGTATTTGCCTTATTAAGTCTTTTTATGGGACCAATTTTAATGCATTTAGCGTTATCTGATAAAGAGAACTCACTTTATCTTCCGTTATTAATAGTTGCCAGTCTTATTTGTGCTTTTGCTGTTTTTTTAATTTTTAAAGGCATCAAAATTATTATGGCTAGTATGTTTAAAAAATAAAGTCCAAAGTTAGGACTATGTTGTTGGTTTAGGTGTTGTTGGGTTATATCCAAACTCTAAATCAACAATAGTTATTTTTAATCCGCTTAAAATGTAATTTATAATAGCATAATGGTGAATAGTATGGCTATTGGCCTGTGATAGCAATGCTCCAATAGTATAAGGGATTTCTACTTTTCCCTGACCTAAATCCTCTATAACTAAAACCGTTTTATCTATTTCTTGATTATATGCATTCAACTTATTAATCAATAACATCAAATAGGTTCTGGCCTTAGCACAATCCTGCTCTACTTCTCTATTTCTACTTCGTGCTGTTAAATCTATTTTATTTTCAACATTTAAATTAAAAATACAGTTGTAAAAATCCAATATATGCCTGATGTGTGTTCCTATAGATGAAAAATAAGGCGGCACTGAAGCATCTCTTAATTGTTCATTGGTTAAACTATTCAGAAGAATTTCTGTTTTCGTCAGCGTTTGTAAAGTAGATTCTATAAGTTTATTCATTGTCTCCAATTTAATCAAATAATTCAAATAATAAAATACTTACAATACAAAACATTATATTATTCATTATAAACCTCTAAAATTAAATTAGTTAGTAAAATTGCTTATATTGGTGTAAGTCTTATTTCATAAAACTCTCATATAAGTTAGGTGGTGTACTTGAACAAAATAATTACAAATACCTTACAACTAATTTTTACAATTTGCTGCTGCATACCATTAAATGGCCAGGACCTTGTAGAAGTTGATTCAGATACATTTGCCCCTCAAAAACAATTTTCATTTAAAACCCTAACCATAAACGATGGTTTATCTCAAAACAGTGTAATTAGTATCGCTCAAGATAGTATTGGTTATTTATGGATGGCCACTCAGGATGGTTTAAACAAATACAACGGACGTGATTTTAAGCATTACGACAAACAGTTTGAAGACATTACCCGGGCTACATTTAGTAAACTGGGTAAGGTGTATATAGATAAACAAAATAGACTGTGGATCATTACACATTCCGGGAAATTAGAATTGTATCAACCTCAAACCGATGATTTTAAACACATCAAATTTAAGTTTGATGTCAGTACCATATTCCAAGACAAATACCAAAATTTATACATTGGCACTTTCAATAACGGATTATTTAAAGTCAACTCCGGCACAAAAGACACCATTCAGGTATTAAAAGATACTGATAAAAGTAAAACTGTTTATCATCTTATGGAAGATGATAATACATTAATAGCAGCCTGTTCTGAATCTGTTTTAAGTATTTATGAGAACAGGGATTATAATACTATTCCGGTTCAAAATTCAGTAACTACCAATTATAGTTCCCTTGAAAAAGGACCCGATAAAACACTTTGGTTAGGCACTTATGGTCATGGGCTTTTTTACAAACCTCAAGGAAGCAAATCCTTTATTAAATATGAGAATAAAAACATTCCGCCCGATTTAAATATTGAAGATTTATTGATTGATAGCAAGTCCCGTTTATGGATTGCTACCTATGGTAATGGTGTTTATTTAATAGATAAGAAATCGAATATTGTAAAAAACTTTAAAGCCAATAAAAACAACCCCTTTGCCATTCACTATAATGATATGCTTTCATTATACGAAGATATAACCGGAACTATATGGTTTGGTTCTGATGGTACCGGAGCCAGTTACTACGATGCCCATCTAATTAAGTTTAATATTCTAACTAATAATCAGGTGCCTAAATCGGTAAATGTTGATATGGTGAGGTGTATTACAACTGACAAACAAAATAATATTTGGATTGGTACTTCGGGCAAAGGACTTACGGTTGTTGATTTAAAAAAAGAAACCTACAAAACGTACACGACTGAAAATAGCTATATAGCCAGTAATCGCATTATAAGTACTTGCTTCCTTAATGATGAACTGTGGATCGGACATCAGGGTTATGGACTAAATATTCTGGAGGCCTCAGGTAACTATAAGTACTATCCTGAATTAAAAAATCATACAATTTGGCGGATTATAAAAGTATCAAATCAGCAAGCTTGGCTATGTACAGAACGTCACGGTATCATTTTATTTGATAAATACAAAGGTATTTTAAAAACATATAACACCAATAATTCAAAACTTTCTTCTAACAATATAAGGGCGTTGGTTTATGGAATTGATAACGATATGTGGATCGGAACAGATGACAACGGACTTTTTAAACTGAATGAAACCACAAATCAAATTGAAAAAATAAATAATATTAATGATAAAATTAAGTCGCTGTACTACAGTAAAAACACCTTATGGGTTGGCACCAATGGCAATGGTCTTAAAGCCTATAATATTGAAAAAGATACTATCGAAACCTTTACAACAAAAAATGGGTTACCCAATGATGTAGTTTACGGAATACTCCCTGATAATGAAAATAACCTTTGGCTGAGTACTAATAATGGAATTAGTAAATTCAATCATATAAATTTTGAAAACTTTAGCGTTTATGACGGTCTGCAAGCCAAAGAATTCAATACTGGTGCGTATTATAAGGATCAATACAATACGTTATACTTTGGTGGATTGGAAGGCATTAACTGGTTTCATCCAGAACAATTAAGTTTTAATAAAGAAAAACCAAAAACTATAATTTCAAAATTTGAAGTGTTTTCAAAACCTAGAGATTTAACACCGAATTTAAACCTTAATTATAAAGATAATACAATAACCTTTAGTTTTTCAAGTCTTCATTTTTCTCAACCCAAACGAAATTTATATAAATATCAGTTGGTAAATCACGATAATGATTGGATTGAATCGGGTAATAACAACACGGCTCACTATACCAATTTACCTCCTAACAATTATACATTTCAGGTAATTTCCTGTAATTACGATGGCATCTGGAATAATACCCCAACAACCTACGCCTTTACGATTCGGCAGCCCTGGTATTTCAGTACGATGGCCATTGTTTTATACCTTTTATTATTTCTTATCATAAGTTACTTGGTTTACAGCTACCTAAAATGGCGTTGGCATATTAAAATGCAATTACAGTTTGAACATGAAGAAACCGAACGCTTAAAACAATTAGATAGTTTTAAAACGAAACTGTACACCAATATTTCGCATGAATTCAGAACACCGCTAACTTTAATATCAGGCCCGGTTGAAAAACAACTCAACAATCCGAAACTTTCAAATACCGACCGAAAAGAACTTAAATTGGTACAACGTAACTCAAAACGCCTTTTAAACTTAGTGAATCAGTTGCTAGATTTATCTAAGCTAGAAACAGGCAACCTAACTTTATCGGTTGTTCAGGGTGATTTAGGTTTATTTTTAACCCAGTTAGTGAAAAGTTTTCAATTTAAAGCTGAAGAAAAAAATATTGATTTCAGATATAATATTCCTAAAATTCAAGAGGCATGGTTTGACAAAGATGTTGTTGAAAAAATAGTTACAAATCTATTAGCCAATGCCGTTAAATATGCTCCTAATAATGGTAAAGTATCCTTTCAGGTAAATAAGCAACAGGGGGAAATTATCATTACCATCATTAATAATGGCAATACAATACCTGACGATAATATAAGTAAACTTTTTCAACGCTATTATCAAGATAATAAATCTGCCGATGGTGTTGGAATAGGGTTATCACTCGTTAAAGAACTAACCGTTTTATCTCACGGTAATATCGTGGCTCATACATTAAATAAAGATGATATTCAATTTACAGTCACTCTTCCTATTGAACAATCTTTCTTTAATCCTAACGAAATCACGGAAATTTCTATTCCTAATACCGCTGATAATACAAAACAAGAACAATCAGAAAATGTTATTGCACATAAAGAACAACCTCTAATGCTTATTGTTGAAGATGACGAAGATATTCGAATCTTCTTAAATTCTATTTTTAGAGAAGACTACATCATTGAAGAATCCGAAAATGGTGATATAGGCATTAAAAAGGCGGTAAAACTCATTCCGGATATTATTATTAGTGATGTTATGATGCCAAAAACCGACGGAATCATATTATGTAACACCTTAAAACATGATGAACGTACCAGCCATATTCCTATCATACTGCTAACTGCCAAAAGCGGCACGTCTAATGAGATTGAAGGTTTAAAAACCGGTGCAGACGATTATATTGAAAAACCCTTCCACACTGAAAAACTAAAAATCAAAATTCAAAATTTAATTGAATCCAGACGGAAACTTCAACAACGCTATAATCAAAATTTTAAGCTGACTGAAATTGCCGTGACAAGCACTGAACAACAATTTTTTAACAAAGTAAAAGAAGTTTTAGACCAAAATATCACTGACAGTCAATTTAACTCAGCCGATTTTAGTAAAAAAATGTTGATGAGCCGGATGCAGTTACATAGAAAACTAAAAGCCCTAACGGGTTTAACTACCACAGAATTTATTAGATCTGAACGTTTAAAACTAGCGGAAAAACTTTTAAAGTCTTCTGATTTAAC
>NZ_CP133090.1:30000-1565000 GCF_030908365.1 Aestuariibaculum sp. YM273
AGGTTCCTCGCGTATCATCGAATTAAACCACATGCTCCACCGCTTGTGCGGGCCCCCGTCAATTCCTTTGAGTTTCATTCTTGCGAACGTACTCCCCAGGTGGGATACTTATCACTTTCGCTTAGCCACTCAGCCCGAAAGCCGAACAGCTAGTATCCATCGTTTACGGCGTGGACTACCAGGGTATCTAATCCTGTTCGCTCCCCACGCTTTCGTCCATCAGTGTCAATACATTATTAGTGATCTGCCTTCGCAATTGGTATTCTATGTAATATCTATGCATTTCACCGCTACACTACATATTCTAACCACTTCATAATGATTCAAGAAAACCAGTATCAAAGGCAATTCTACAGTTGAGCTGCAGGATTTCACCTCTGACTTAATCTTCCACCTACGGACCCTTTAAACCCAATGATTCCGGATAACGCTTGGATCCTCCGTATTACCGCGGCTGCTGGCACGGAGTTAGCCGATCCTTATTCTTACGGTACCGTCAAGACTCTACACGTAGAGTGGTTTCTTCCCGTATAAAAGCAGTTTACAACCCATAGGGCAGTCTTCCTGCACGCGGCATGGCTGGATCAGGCTTGCGCCCATTGTCCAATATTCCTCACTGCTGCCTCCCGTAGGAGTCTGGTCCGTGTCTCAGTACCAGTGTGGGGGATAACCCTCTCAGGCCCCCTACCTATCGTCGCCATGGGGTGCCGTTACCACTCCATCTAGCTAATAGGACGCATACTCATCTTGTACCGTAACCTTTAATGTTTAAGTCATGCAACTAGAACATACTATGAGGTATTAATCCAAATTTCTCTGGGCTATCCCTCAGTACAAGGCAGATTGTATACGCGTTACGCACCCGTGCGCCGGTCGTCAGCGGTGCAAGCACCCTGTTACCCCTCGACTTGCATGTGTTAGGCCTGCCGCTAGCGTTCATCCTGAGCCAGGATCAAACTCTTCATCGTTAAATTTTAAATATTTTAACAACTAATTAGAATCTCTAGTACTCAAAATGGTTTATTCTCTTAGTCAATAATAACCGTTTCCAATTATTATTTTACGCTGTCAATTCAATATGTTTATGAACTTATTTCTCTTTGTTCCTTAACTCGTTTCCTCGTTAAGCGGGTGCAAATATAAAACCCTTTTTTTAACCTCACAATAGTTTTGATACTTTTTTTGAGAAAAATTTTAAAGCTCTTAAACTCCGCTTTTCTCAACCATACCAACACATCTTATAAGAACTTCGCTACTCATAACGCTCGCTATTTTTGCGGCTGCAAACATACAACCTTTTTTAATTCTACAAACTGTATTTTGATATTTTTTTGAAGTTTTTTTATTTGGTTTGAAAACCAACTATTTAAACCTCGTATCACCACCTTTTTTATGAACTTACCCTAGCAGCTTCGCCGCTAACGGGCTGCAAATATACCACCCTTTTTCTCTACCAAACAAACTTTTTTAAACCTTTTTTTGAATCTTTTTTACCCCAAGCTTATTCTCAATGAGTTAACACTGATTTAAATTACAATCAAGCTTAAACATTCTTTATAGTATATAAATAAATAGATATAATAATGTCTCTACTATACACTATATAAAGTTGATTTCTGCGTTAGGGATAGGAATGACATCCTTTTTATGCTTGCTCCCTACTTTCTTTGTTATATATGTATAATAAATACCACTTATTACACTATTATATATAATAGCATAAAAAGATATAATGGATAGCCCAACCCGAAGTATTGCGAAGGGGAACGCCCTACTCCACCATTTTAATAAAATTATACATACATATATATTGTATGTCTTTTTTTATCCTATTATCTTTGCAGTCGAATTTAAATTATTTTATGATACATATAACATTGCCCGACGGAAGTGTACGATCGTATGAAGCGAACGTTACACCTATGGATGTCGCTAAAAGCATTAGTGAAGGATTTGCCCGAAACGTGATTTCGGCTAGTTTTAATGGTACAACAATTGAAACGGTAACCCCTTTAACCACCGATGGCTCGTTAGTTTTGTATACATGGAATGATAAAGCTGGTAAAACAGCTTTCTGGCATTCGTCTGCGCACGTATTAGCACAAGCCATTGAAGAATTATATCCAGGCTCGAAATTAACTATTGGTCCTGCGATTGATAATGGTTTCTATTACGACGTTGATTTTGGTGAGCACACCGTTTCTGAAAAGGACTTTAAAGCTATTGAAACTAAAATGCTGGAGATTGCCAGAGGGAAGCACGATTTTAATATGCGTTCGGCAACTAAAGCTGAAGCTTTAGATCTTTATAAAGACAATCCGTTTAAGACAGAATTAATTGAGAATCTGGAAGACGGTACCATTACCTTCTGCGACCATTCGACATTTACCGATTTATGTCGTGGTGGGCACATACCAAATACAGGCATTATTAAAGCTGTAAAAATATTAAGTGTTGCCGGTGCGTATTGGAGAGGTGATGAAAACAAACCACAATTAACACGTGTGTATGGTATTTCGTTCCCGAAACAAAAGGAACTTAAGGAATATTTAGAGCTACTTGAAGAAGCTAAAAAACGTGACCATAGAAAGCTAGGTAAAGAATTAGAGTTATTTACCTTCTCTCCTCGCGTTGGTCAAGGGCTACCTTTATGGTTACCTAAAGGTGCTGCTTTACGCGAGCGTTTAGAAAACTTCCTAAAATCGGCTCAAAAGAAAGCTGGTTACGAAATGGTGGTTACACCACATATCGGACAAAAAGAATTATACGAAACCTCTGGTCACTATGCTAAATATGGTGCCGATAGTTTCCAACCTATAAACACACCTAAGGAAGGTGAAGAATTTTTATTAAAACCAATGAACTGTCCTCACCACTGTGAGATTTACAACAACAGTCAATGGTCTTATAAAGATTTACCAAAGCGTTATGCTGAATTTGGTACGGTTTACCGTTATGAGCAAAGTGGAGAATTACATGGGTTAACTCGAGTAAGAGGCTTTACTCAAGATGATGCTCACCTATTTTGTACACCAGATCAGTTAGACGAAGAGTTTAAAAATGTTATCGATTTAGTGCTTTATGTATTCGGATCATTAGGATTTGAAAACTTTACAGCACAAGTATCTGTAAGGGATCCTGAAAATCCCGACAAATACATTGGTAACGTTGAAAACTGGGAGAAAGCAGAACAAGCTATTATTAACGCTGCTAAAGACAAGGGTCTTAACTACGTTATCGAAACCGGAGAAGCTGCTTTCTACGGACCAAAGCTTGACTTTATGGTTAAAGATGCCCTTGGTCGCCAATGGCAATTAGGAACCATTCAGGTAGATTACAATTTACCAGAGCGTTTCAACTTAACATATAAAGGCAGTGATAACGAATTACACCGTCCGGTAATGATTCACCGTGCACCTTTTGGTAGTATGGAGCGTTTTATCGCTATTTTACTAGAACATACGGCTGGAAATTTCCCATTATGGTTAATGCCAACTCAAGCTATTATCCTGTCAATTAGTGAGAAATATGAAAAATACGCCGAAAAAGTTTTAAATTTGCTAGAAAATAACGAAATTCGCGCCCTTGTAGACCATAGAAATGAGACTATCGGGAAAAAGATTCGTGAAGCCGAAATGCAAAAACACCCGTATATGATTATTATTGGTGAGCAAGAAGCAAACGAAAACAAAATCACTGTGCGTCAACATGGTGGAGCAGATTTAGGGATGATCTCAGTAGAAGACTTCTCTAAAATTATAAATGAAGAAATAAGCAAAACGCTAAAACCGTTTTAAAATAAAGTTTAACTAAAAATTTAAGAGCCATAGCAATTAGAAGAAAATCACAGCCCAAACCAAGGGTATCTCAAGAGGATAAACACAGAATTAACTCTAGAATTAACGTACCTAAAGTTCGCCTTGTAGGTGATAACGTTGAAGTTGGAATTTACTCTACCAAAGACGCTTTAAGAATAGCGGAAGAACAAGAGTTCGATTTAGTAGAGATTTCTCCAAATGCAGACCCTCCTGTTTGTAAAATCATGGACTATAAAAAGTTCCTTTACGAACAGAAGAAACGTGATAAAGCATTAAAGGCTAAGGCTACTAAGGTAGTTATAAAAGAAATTCGTTTTGGTCCTCAAACCGATGACCATGATTACGAATTTAAGAAAAAGCACGCTGAAAAGTTCTTAAAAGAAGGCGCTAAGTTAAAAGCGTTTGTATTCTTCAAAGGACGTTCAATCGTGTTTAAAGAACAAGGTCAGATTTTATTGCTTCGTTTAGCTCAAGATCTAGAGGAGTATGGTAAGGTAGAACAAATGCCTAAACTAGAAGGTAAACGTATGACCATGTTTATTGCACCTAAAAAATAATTAGGTAAATATAATTAGAACACTAAGACACTAAAAGCAATTTTAGTTCGAAACAATAATTAAGCGAAATAATTAAAACCTAGGAAAAGAAGATGCCTAAAATGAAAACTAAATCTAGTGCCAAAAAACGTTTCAAGTTAACTGGTACTGGTAAGATTAAAAGAAAACACGCTTTTAAAAGTCACATCTTAACAAAGAAGTCTAAAAAGCGTAAGTTAGCTTTAACTCATGACACTTTAGTAGATAAAGCGGATGAGAACAATGTTAAAACCATGTTACGTTTAAAGTAATACGGTGTTAACCGGTTATTAAATAAATTATAAACCCTGGAGTTAGGCCAAAATTAAAAAGTGTAGAGTTGTCTACCGCCTACTACAAAAAACATTTAAAATTATGCCAAGATCAGTAAATTCTGTAGCAAAAAGAGCCAGAAGAAAAAAGGTTCTAAAACAAGCTAAAGGTTACTTCGGACGTCGTAAAAACGTTTGGACAGTAGCTAAAAACGCGGTTGATAAAGCGATGCAATACTCGTACAGAGACCGTAGAAATAAAAAGAGAACATTCCGTGCATTATGGATTACACGTATTAACGCTGGAGCCCGTTTACATGGTTTATCTTATTCTCAATTTATGGGGAAATTAAAAGCTAACGATATCGAATTAAACCGTAAGGTTTTAGCCGATTTAGCTATGAATAACCCAGAGGCTTTTAAAGCTGTAGTAGAGAAAGTAAAATAAGGCGTTCCGCCTATTGTAAAACATATTATTCGCTTAATAAAAAATCCGATTCTCACGAATCGGATTTTTTTATATGCCAAAGGCAGTAATTACCAAACGGCGTTCACCGCCATAATCTCGGTGCTCACATAAATAAATACCTTGCCAAATTCCTAAGTTTGGTTTTCCTTTGGTTATTGGTATTTGTACTGAAGGTCCAAGTAATGATGCTTTAATATGCGCTGGCATATCATCTGAACCTTCATAAGTGTGCTGATAGTAGGTTGCATTTTCTGGTACCATAACATTAAAATGTCTTTCAAAATCACCTCGAACTGTATAATCGGCATTTTCGTTAATGGTTAAACTAGCCGAAGTATGTTTAATGAATACCTGCAACTGACCTCCTTCAATCTCCTTAATTTCCGGTATAGCTTCTAAAACCGTATCGGTAATTAAGTGAAAACCTCTGGGATAAGCTTTTAAACGTATTTCTTTTTGAAAAACTTTCATTCTATTATAATTTTATAATGACGCTAAATTAAAATGAAAATTTAAAAAAACGGATATTTTTTTGTCATAAACACGCAACCTTATTCGTTTTATTACATCTATAAATAAATTGAAAAAGAAAATGAAACAACAGATTTACATCTTATTAATTGCATGCTTAACCTTGATCAACTGCAGTATTGAGAGCGACAGCAATACAGATTCTAATTTACCAAATATCATTAGCATAGAATGGCATCTAACCAACGTATTTGGAGGTCTTGCCGGAGTTGATAATAATTTCGAATTAAATGAGATTATCTGGATCTTTAATGAGGAATATGGTTCACTAACCATAACCAATACAAACAATGATGATACTATTGAGGACGGTTTTGATAGTGGCGTTTACAGTTTTAGTGTTACAGAACAGGATTCAAACCAGTTTCTGCTTGTAAATAATACTGAATTTGGAAATTTAATTATCAACAATAGTGAAAATGAAATGGTCATAGACCAAAACATAACCGTTAGTGGCGAGGCTGCCGATGGCTATATCTATACCTTTGAACGTGTCATTATTTATGAAGAGTAAGCAATAAAAAGACCTAATAGTTGACAAGCTATTAGGTCTTTTGTTTTTTCTTGCGAGCCGCAGGAAATAAGATATTATTTAAAATCAGACGATATCCTGGTGAATTAGGATGCAAATCGAGCTCGGTCTTGGCATCTCCAACACGATGCTGATAATCTTCCGGATCGTGCCCGCCGTAAAACGTAAAAAAGCCTTTTCCTTTTATACCATGAATGTATTTGGCTTCTCCATTAGATTTCGTTTCTCCCATCACCAATACATTCGATTTTATCTCATCTCTGGTAAACGAAGTAGTTTGCCCCATAAAACCTTTTACTAACGCCGTATGATTTTGACATAACATGGTAGGAATCGGGTCCCATTTTGCAGAAAATTCCATTAATGAAAAGTAATCTGTAGATTTATGAATCATTCGTTTTCTGGTCATATCTATCGACGAAAACTCATATATGTTAGGATTACGTTCCAAGGTAAAATCAGTAAACGCAAATGTTCGGTTATAATCAATTTTATTTTGGTATCCGGGAGAACTGGCATCACCATCAAACATAGGTTCACAGATATCAATTCCTTCAGCCGATAAGGCTATATCAAAACTATCAGTCGCACTACACATTGCAAACATAAATCCACCTCCAACAACATAGTCTCGAATCTTTAAAGCAACTGCAAGTTTTTCATCAGACACTTTACTATATCCTAATTTTGTAGCCAAAGCCTCAGCTTCCTTTTTCTCTTCAATATACCATGATGCCGCTTTATACGCCCCATAAAATTTCCCATATTGTCCCGTAAAATCCTCATGATGTAAGTGCAGCCAATCAAATAGCAACAAACCATCATTTAGCACTTCTTCATCATAAATCGTTTCATATGGGATTTCTGCGTACTGTAACACCATGGTTACCGCATCATCCCATGGTAATTTACCCTTTGGCGTATAAACTGCAACTTTAGGAGCCTTTTCTAAAACCACGGCTTCCATATTCTGGCTCGGACTGCTTATTTCCTCAAGAATACTTTCGGTTTTAGCATCTGATAACACTTCAAAAGAAACGCCTCGAATCTGGCATTCACGTTGAATAGTTTCTGAATCTGGCAACAAAAACGAACCTCCACGGTAATTAAGTAACCACTTTACTTTTTGGTCTTTGGTAAGAATCCAATACGTTAATCCGTAGGCCTTTAAATGGTTTTTCTGGCCTTCCGCATCCATTGGAATAAGAATATATGAAGCAAAGGCTTGTAAGCCCAAGCAAATAAAAAGAAATGTAAACAGTATCTTTTTCAAAAGTTAAATGGTATTTAAAAGCCGAAGATAAATACACAAAACTAATTTCATGCATTTATCTTCGGTATATTTTAAACTTAAAGATACTTAAAATATTTTTGAAGAATTCTTTTTAACCAAAAGATTATCTGTTAAAATGGCACTTCGTCATCGTTATCATCATTAAATGAACTTCCGAAAGCCTGATCTGGACTTGCTGTAAAGTTATTAGAACTAAAGTTATCCTCTCCGCCTCCATCATTCATTTTAGAATGGAATTCAAACGGCGAATCAAAATCGTCCAAATTATCGAACTTACCTAAGTGTCCTAAGAATTTCAATCTAATATTTTCTAATCCACCATTACGGTGTTTTGCGATAATAAACTCGGCTTGACCTTCGGTTGGCGAACGTTCTTCGTCATCCCATTCATCAATCTTATAATACTCAGGACGATAAATAAAACTTACAATATCGGCATCCTGCTCAATCGCTCCAGATTCACGTAAATCTGATAATAACGGACGTTTACTTCCTCCACGTGTTTCAACAGCACGAGATAACTGAGAAAGCGCAATTACAGGTACCATTAACTCTTTAGCCAATGCTTTTAGGTTTCGCGAAATCATGGAAATTTCCTGCTCACGGTTACCGGCATGTGCGCTACCTCCGGTCATTAACTGTAAGTAATCAATCATGATTAACTTGATGCCGTGTTGTGAAGATAAACGTCGCGCCTTGGCCCTTAAATCGAAAATAGATAACGATGGTGTATCATCAATATAAAGCGGCGCTTTTTCTAAGTCCTTAACCTTTACATTTAACTGTTCCCACTCGTGTTTCTCTAATTTACCGGTTCTTAATTTTTCAGAAGACAATCCGGTTTCGCTAGAAATAAGACGTGTAATTAACTGTACCGATGCCATCTCTAAAGAGAAAAACGCTACCGGGATATTTTGATCTACCGCAATATTTCTCGCCATGGATAACGTTAAGGCAGTTTTACCCATACCTGGACGCGCAGCGACGATAATTAAATCGGATGGTTGCCAACCCGAGGTTAATTTATCCAGTTTAGTAAATCCTGTTGGGATACCACTTAAACCTTCTTTATTGGAAATCTCTTCAATTTTTTTCTTCGCCTGAATAACTAAATCCTGCGCAGATTCACTTGATTTCTTAATATTTCCTTGAGTAACTTCGTATAATTTAGCTTCAGCATTATCTAATAAATCAAATACATCTTTGGTTTCATCGTAAGAGTCTTCAATAATTTCATTTGAAATTTTAATTAAACTACGCTGAATGAATTTCTGTAAAATAATACGAGCATGGAACTCGATATGTGCTGAAGATGACACTTTCTGCGTTAAAGAAATTAAGTAAAAATCACCGCCAGACAATTCTAACTTCCCATTCTTCTTTAACTGTGTTGAAACGGTTAATAAGTCAATTGGTTCACTATTTTCAAACAACTGGAAGATTGCCGAAAAAATATGCTGATGGGATTCTTTATAGAATGCTTCAGCACTTAAAATATCAATTACTTCATCAACACCCTTTTTATCAATCATCATTGCCCCTAACACAACTTCCTCTAAATCAATAGCTTGAGGAGGTATTTTTCCTTTTTCAAGGTTGATAAGGGTGCTCTTGTCTACTCTATATCCTTTAATTTGGTCGGGTTGTTTCATGTGTACGAATGTAACTAAAATGAATCTTTTAACGAACAGAAAATCGATTCTGATTATTAACCAATAGTTAACAATCTAACTGTTAATAACTTATAAAAATTGTGAATAACCACAAAAAAAATCTGAAGTTAGACACTTCAGATTTTTATCTATGTTGATTTTACAAGGTCTACCCTTTAAATACTCCCATGTTGGAATATTTTTCCATACGCTGAGATACTAACTCATCTGGTGATAAGTTTTTAAGGTCTTCAAAAACTTTAACGATAGTATTACTAACAGTTTTGAAAGTCTTCTCTTTATCTCTGTGAGCGCCACCTAGAGGCTCTTTAATAATTTCATCAACCAGCTTTAATTTCTTCATATCGCTAGCTGTTAATTTTAAAGCTTCGGCTGCTTGCTCTTTATACTCCCAGCTACGCCATAAAATTGATGAACATGATTCAGGTGAGATAACAGAGTACCAAGTGTTTTCTAACATTAATACAACGTCACCAACACCAATACCCAATGCTCCTCCCGAAGCACCTTCTCCAATTACAATAGTGATTACAGGCACTTTTAGGCGAGTCATTTCTAATATATTTCTGGCAATAGCTTCTCCTTGTCCGCGCTCTTCAGCTTCTAATCCAGGGTAAGCACCAGGTGTATCTAATAACGTAACCACAGGGATTCCGAACTTCTCAGCAGACTTCATTAAACGAAGTGCCTTACGGTAACCCTCTGGGTTAGCCATTCCAAAGTTTCTGTATTGACGCGTTTTAGTATTGTAGCCTTTTTGCTGACCAATGAACATAAAACTTTGATCTCCAATTTTACCTAAACCACCAATCATCGCTTTATCATCTTTAAAACTTCTATCGCCGTGAAGTTCTAAAAACGTATCTCCACAAATAGCCTTAATATAGTCTAAAGTATAAGGTCTGTTAGGGTGACGTGATAACTGAACACGCTGCCATGGTGTTAAGTTTTTATAGATATCTTTTTGAGTTTCCTTTAATTTGGATTCGATGTTTTTACAGGTTTCTGTAACATCTACTTCGCTCTCTTCTCCAATGACTCTACATTTTTGAAGTTGCTCTTCTAATTCTTTTATAGGGAGTTCAAATTCTAAATATTCCATAAGAATTTTTTATTATGGCTGTTTATTTATTTTAGCCTACAAACCTACATATTTTTTCATTTTAAACTAAGAAAAAACATGAATTATTGGTTCTCGTTAATTACAATGCAAAATTAATCAATCTCTAATAAACTACGAAAGATTTAATGCTTTAGCGTAAATACTTTGGCTGAAACACTTATCGTTTCGCCTTTTGTAATAAGAAAATTGATAACACAGCAAATACCACATTAGGAAACCATGCGGCTATAATTGGAGAGAAATCGGACTGCTCTGCCATAACTCCGAAAATTTTATCGAAAAAGACAAATACCATAGCAATACAGATACCAATAGCCAGATTAACCCCCATACCACCTCGACGTTTCATAGATGAAACCGCCACGGCAATAATGGTTAAGATGAATACAGATACAGGCAAACTCCATTTTTTATATAATACTAACTTAAAACGCCCAACATTAGATGAGCCTCTGGCCTCTTCTTTAGCTATAAAACGTTTTAATTCGCCATAAGGCTTTACCTCTGCAGCATAAATTTCAGGTGTTAAATCATCGACCTTAAAAGGAAATAATGTGTCCTTTCGCCTTTCTATCTCCTCAAGAATATCGTCATTTTCTCCAATGGTTCTCTTTACATAATTTACTAACCTATACGTCGTATCTTCTTCAATATATCTAATACTGTTAGCGGTAATTTTGTAGGTTAACTTATTATTTTCAAAATGCTCTAAAGTAAAGTTACTTCCGTTTTTATTTTTAACATCGAAACTACTTACGTAAATCATTTCGTTATCGTTAATCTGGCGGAACAAATCTACATTGGCACCATCATAGGCACTTTTTCCTTTCTTAAAATATTTATATGAAAAGTCGTTAAACCCTTGACTTGCCATAGGCGCCAAATACAAGCCTAATACAATAGACAGAATGCCTACAATAGTTGCCCCAATCATATATGGACGCAAAAACCTGTAAAATGACACTCCCGAACTTAAAAAGGCAATCACCTCAGTATTATTTGCCAGTTTGGATGTAAACCATATTACAGACAGGAATAAAAATAATGGGAAAAGCAGATGCGCAAAATAGATGGTAAAATCTAAGAAATACAGCAGGACTTCACCGATTGGAACCTCATTTTCTAAAATTTTTCCAATTTTTTCAGCTAAATGCACCGTTATACCAATTGGTACAAACAGCAAAAGCATCATAAAAAATGTAAATAAATATCGTTTTAAAATGTACCAATCTAATATTTTCACACGCTTAACTTATTAAGTCCGTATTTGAGGTTTTAAATCTTTAGAATCCGTTTTATTTACAAACGCTTGTCCATTTGTTTCACCATTTGGTCTTTCCAGGTTCTAAAATCTCCTGCTAATATATGTTTTCTTGCTTCGCGAACCAACCATAAATAAAATCCTAAATTGTGAATGGTTGCTATTTGCTTTCCTAAATATTCATTAACAGAAAACAAGTGACGTAAATATGCTTTAGAATACTCGGTATCAACAAAAGTGATGCCCATTTCATCAATTGGAGAAAAATCGGCTTCCCACTTTTTGTTTTTAATGTTTATAGTACCGTGAGCGGTAAACAACATACCATTTCTAGCATTACGTGTTGGCATTACGCAATCAAACATATCTATACCTAACGCAATATTTTCTAAAATATTGATTGGTGTACCAACACCCATTAAATAACGTGGTTTATCTTCCGGAAGAATTTCGGTAACCACTTCAGTCATCGCATACATTTCTTCAGCTGGTTCACCCACAGAAAGTCCTCCAATAGCGTTTCCAACAGCGCCTGCATTAGCAATATATTCAGCCGATTGTCGTCGCAAATCTTTATAAGTACTTCCTTGAACAATTGGAAAAAATGCCTGGTCGTAGCCGTATTTTAACGGTGTTTTTTCTAAATGGTTAATACAACGATCTAACCAACGATGTGTCATATGCATAGAACGCTTTGCATAATTATAATCGCATGGGTATGGTGTACACTCATCGAAAGCCATAATTATATCGGCACCAATAGTACGTTGAATTTCCATAACGTTTTCTGGTGTAAACGTATGATAACTTCCGTCGATGTGCGATTTAAACTTAACACCTTCTTCCTTTATTTTTCGGTTAGAAGACAACGAGTATACTTGGTATCCACCGGAATCCGTTAAAATATTGCGGTCCCAGTTCATGAATTTATGCAATCCACCGGCTTGTTCCAGAATATGAGTTTGCGGGCGTAAGTATAAATGATACGTATTCCCCAAAATAATATCTGGGTTAATATCATTTTTTAACTCTCTTTGATGCACCCCTTTAACAGTCGCTACTGTACCCACAGGCATAAAAATAGGAGTTTCAATCACCCCGTGATCGGTTGTTATTTTGCCCGCTCTAGCCTGACTTTGCGGATCTTTAGCTTTTAATTCGAATTGCATATACCTAATTATTCTTCCGTTGGGCAAACCTACATATTTTTTTAGTTTTAAATTATACTTTTCACTTGGTTTTATGATTTACTCCATAATCAAGACGATCCCGAAATGTTTTCTTCAATATCAAACACTTACCCTTTTAATCATTTCAAAAACTTTACTAAAACAACTTACTTCCTTTCTTTAATTTAAATGATTTTTGAACTTTTAAACACTTTTGGCTCGTATATTGATAAGAGTAAGGATACTATAAAACATATAATATCGTTTTTAAATTATTATGAACCCTAAAAAACTATTTATGAAAAAGAACCTGTTTTTTTTACTACTATTAACAGCTTTGTCTATTACTGCTTTTGCCCAATCTGTTCCAGGCTTTGGTATAAAAGGAGGACTGAACTACAATGCTAACGGTGATTATTTTGAAGCTATAAGCGACAACTACCAACACCCAGACAGAAATGTGGGATTCCATATTGGTTTGTTTGGTAAAGTGGGAAATCAAATCTTTTTTAAACCAGAAGTTGTTTATACCAGTACGAAAAGTGACTATAACGACGATAGCTTTAAAATGCAAAAACTTGATGTTCCGTTATTAGTTGGTGTAAAAGTCATTGGACCTCTTAATGTCTTTGCTGGACCTGCATTTCAATATATTCTAGATACTGAATTTGAAAATATTACTATTGATGATGTCGATAAAGATTTAACTGTTGGACTAAACTTTGGTATTGGTGTTAACTTTAAAAAAGTTGGACTTGATTTACGTTACGAACGCGGTTTTAGTGATAACGAAGCTACGTTCTTAGACAACAACGGGATTAGCACAAACAGAATTGCCACAAGACCAGACCAATTAATATTGAGTCTTTCTTTATTGATTTAAATCATTGTCAAACTATAAAAAAAGCCTCGCGATTGCGAGGCTTTTTTTATAGTTTGTTATAGTTATTATTCATTACGATTTGTTGTTGCTTCAGAATCCAAATAATCGGGTGTTCCATCGCCATTAGAATCATAAAGTTTTAAAACAGTACCTACATACTGCCCTTCACTATCTCTTCCTATATAATTCAATAAAACTTCATCAGCATCTAAGGGTTCCATTTTAACCTCTTCAACAGTAAGACCGGTAACTTTACGTAATGTTATCTCATTTTTAGTTAGTACGCCATCACCATCATCATCTGTATCTAAATAATCATATCTAGGATATACATATCCATAGGCATCAGCATAAGTATCTTCATCGGTATTCTCAGTTAGGCCTTCTAAATAAGATGGCACTCCATCATTATCATGGTCATTCTGCCCCATTTGCAATAATTCAAACTTAAACACTAGCGGTGAGTATGCTGCAATACCTCCGGTAGCACTAGAAAAATAAGCCAATCCTGAAGGTAAAAACATAACTCCAACACCCGAATTACTAAAACTTACCGTACCGTCTCCATTGTCAGAAAAACTCTCGGATGTGTTGTATTTAGGAATAACAAAACGCCAACCAGGAATTAAACTTATTAAATCTAAAGGATTGCTATCCGGATAATATTTGCCATCAAACACCACATCGTTTAAAGAAAATCCCTCATAAAGAATTTGAATATCGTCGGCTATTGTTGGTGAATTATATCCACCGCCCTGATTTATTTTAAGAACATAATATTGATACTCTGTATCAGCATAAGTAGTATCTATTGGAGCTCCAACAGCAGTTTCTAATAACTCGTAACCATCAGGCACCGTCTCATCCCCTGTAATTTCAATAATTTTAATATCATTAATACCCACATTAGGCAAAGCTGCTTCAACCTCAGCTTTATTATAGTAATGACTCTGTAAATAGACTTGTAAAGAATCCATGTCTGCAGCTTGTTGTTCTGTACGGTCTCTCGGTGGAATTACAGCAACTTCAGATTCATCATCTTTTTTACAAGACACAAAACCAACAGCTAAGCACAAGGCTAACAAACTCAATTTTTTAAATTTCATGCAACGTTTTTTTTTATTTATTTGGGTATTTAAACATTGGTCTTAATTCTTTAAAAGCATCGCTTTTTTTATACCAGTGTTTTAATATTCTTTATTTTTGAGCACGCAAGATACAATTTTAATGCAATCTTGCATATATGGTTAACGTAGTTTTTAGAATTAAGATATGCGTATAGATAAGTACTTATGGTGTGTGAGATATTATAAAACTCGAAGCATTGCCACGACTGCCTGCAAGAAAGGACAAGTAAAAATAAATGGAGATGTGGTTAAACCCAGTAGAGAGGTTTATGCTACAGACATTGTTGAGTTAAGAAAAGATCAAATAAACTATAAACTTAAAGTAAACGATGTTCCCGAAAGTCGTGTAGGTGCCAAGCTAGTTGATATTTACAGAACAGATATTACCCCTAAAGAACAATTTGAGGCGCAAGAACTTTTAAAATACGCTAAAGACTATTACAGGAAAAAAGGTTTTGGACGACCAACCAAAAAAGATAGACGCGATATTGATGATTTTACAACCGAAAATGAGTAATTTTACCCTCTCAATTTAACACACTATTGATTATGCATGTTACAAACAATGTCATTTTAAACCACGAGGAAATCATTCATAAAATAAGACGTATTGCATTTCAAATTTATGAAAGCAATGTTTATGAAACTGAAGTTATTTTAGCTGGTATTGATAGTAATGGGTATATTTTTGCTGAAAAACTAAAAGCCATACTTGATGATATTTCAGAGATTAATGTGGTTTTATGCAAAGTAAGTATCGATAAAAAACAGCCTCAAAACGAGATAAAAACATCGCTGACTCCTGAAGAATACGAAAACAAGTCTTTAGTTCTTGTTGATGATGTTTTAAATTCCGGAACCACACTAATTTATGGTGTTAAACACTTTTTAAACGTTCCTTTAAAACAATTTAAAACAGCCGTTTTAATTAACAGGAATCACAAAAAATATCCTGTAAAAGCAGATTTTAAAGGTATTTCCTTATCAACCTCACTACATGAACATGTAAATGTGGAACTAAATGGAAACCAATTCGAAGCTACTTTAGAATAGCTTCGAATTCAATTCTTCAATAATTTCTTTAGTTGTTTTATTATCGGTTGGTAACACAACATTGGCCTGACTATAAAAAGGTGAGCGCTCAAATAAATGTTTCCCTATAAATTCGGTTAGTTCCTCATCTGTTTTTATATGAGCTACCAATGGACGTTTTCCTTTTTCACCTTTTAACCGATTTACTAAAGTTGGAATAGACGCTTTTAGGTAGACGCTATTAGCATTTGGAGCGTCTAAAATAATCTGCATGTTATTGCTGTAACATGGTGTACCTCCTCCCAACGACAAAATTAAATCAGTCTTGGTCTCCAAGAGTTCTTTTAAATATTTGGTTTCAGCCTTCCTAAAATAAATTTCACCTTTATTTTTAAATATAGAACTAATCGAAGCCTGCTCTTGATCTTCTATATAATCATCTAAATCTAAAAAGTCGTAGTCTAATTTTTCAGCTAAAATTCTTCCTAAAGTAGACTTTCCCGAAGCCATATATCCAACTAAAATCAGTATCATTGATAAGGTTATAAATTGATTATTAAAAACATATGTTTTAGAAGCACAAAAAAACAAAAATTTCTTCAGAATTTCCCTTGTTTTTATAAAAATAGGTTTTATATTTGCACCCGCAAACGCTAAGAATTTAGGGTTTACAATTAAAGACTAGGTAGCTCAGTTGGTAGAGCATTTCACTTTTAATGAAAGGGTCCTGGGTTCGAGCCCCAGCCTGGTCACAAAAAAAGTTAAGCATTCGCTTAACTTTTTTTATTTTTACTCACTTTGTTGTGAGTGATGTTAATAGAAAAATAAATTTGTTTTTAGTTTTTCTTTGAAACACATCGAGTTCTTAATTCGATATAGTTTATAGTTTTAGCGCACGTGGCGGAATTGGTAGACGCGCCAGCTTGAGGGGCTGGTATTCGCTTAGAATGTGGAAGTTCGAGTCTTCTCGTGCGCACTTATTAACTTTTCTTTTAGTACTTTTTTTTAAATTTGATAAAAAAAAAAGAGAGGTAATACTACCCCTCTTCGTTTTAAACCTAATTAAGAATACCTAATTTATATCCCACCAAAGTTTTGTTCCTCCGGTATCAGGACCTCCTAATTTTACTATAGCATCTTCAACGGCCTCCCCATTTGAAGAGTATTCATTCGATACATATATTACACGCTTCATTAAACTTGTTCCAACACCTTCATCATTATTATCTGTATAAAGCAGCGGATAAATGATATTTGCATCTGAGCGTCTCAAATCTGCCCAGGTCTCCCAAGATTCAGGGAATAATCCAAGGTATTTTTGAACAGCAATTTGTTTACGTTGCTCGGTTACATCAGAACTCCAAGCTACTGGCACATCTACTGGTGGTGTTGCTAAATCTAAATCAGGATAAGTATTTAGTATTTCCGGTAGTGCTCCAGTAGTAGTTCCAGCTAAATAATCAGTTACGATTGAAGTATCGGTAACATTCCATTGATTTAATGATAACTGGATACCTGTCTCGTATAATGTTTGTGCATCTCCATTCATATTCCAACCATTCAAAACACCTTCTGCCCTGTTAAAATATGACTCAGAGGCCATCATGATTTCAATATTCTTTGTTTCCTGGTAGTCGTTACCTAAGACATCGTTGTTAAATGATGAAAATTCAGTTATTCCAAATTGATCTTGCAAACCTCCGGCTGGTTGGCCACGAAACACCTCATCTTCTGTCTCTGAAAACCAAATAGACATTCTAGGATCGTTATACCCTTTTAGAATACTTTCCATTGAAGCCGACATGTAATACCCCCAGCTATTAACAATCATATTTAAATTATTTGGTGTAATATTACTAACAGCAAAATAGGCACTTTGGTCGTTAGATTCCATAACTCCGTTTGCTACTGCTGTTTCCGCTTCGGTTTGCGCTTTTGATGGTTGAACATCTGAAATTCTTAAAGCTAAACGCAATCTAAGGCTATTTCCAAAACGTTTCCATTTATCAATATCTCCATAAAAAACGCGATCGGATATTTGAAATAAACCTACTGTACTTTCTGAAGTTGCACTTAAAGTAGTTTCGGCTTCTTCTAATAAATTAAAAAAGTCTTCATATATATCTTCCTGACTATCGTAAATTACATTTTCTTCACCATTTCCCGCTTCTGTATAAGGTATAGGCCCGTAATGATCGGTCATTTGGTTATACATAAACACCTTCCAAATTTTAAGTACAGCCAGGGCATTTTCATCACCTTCTGAAGCTATAATTGCATTGTTTAATGCAGGAACTGCTACAGTATAAAAACGCAACCATCCGCGAGCTTCGAAACCACTAAAAGCATTTCTGTCGGTTCCGTATCCTGTATTCATATAATGCACAAATTGAGAGGAAATAATTCCTGTAGCAATACCCCAGGTTCCCTGATCGTCAACTCCAGGAGAAGAATACGAGCCGTTATGTATTCCTGCGTATAATGCAGATGCAAAAGAAGGCCCTGCTAAAGTCGCATCTAACTGGTCTGCGGTAAGCGTATTACTATTTGTATTTAAGTTGTCGAAATCGTCTGTACAACTTGTAAACATCAATGCCAAAGATGTGGCTATTGTATATATTTTATTAGTCAACTTCATAATATTTTTATTAAAATCCAAATTTCACATTAACTCCGTAATCTCTTGTTGAAGGAATATTGAATGATTCTATTCCTTGTAAGTTTCCTGTTCCGGCACCTTGTTCTGGGTCAAAATATTTAGCTTCATTTAGGACAAAGAATAAGTTTCTACCAACTAAAGAGATATCTATACTAGAAAACGGAGACTTTTCTAACATACTTTTAGGCATTGAATACCCTAAAACAGCTTCTCTTAACCTAATATTTGTGGCATCATAAATAAAATCTTCTGCAACAGGAGTTCTCTGCCCTATTTCTGTCCAGTATTGTTCTGCTGTTGCACTAGTTGTATTTTGAGAGTATGTTCCATCTCCATTATCAACAACACCATCTACAACAAAACCATTTTCTCGACCAGCTAATGTTAAAGAACTTACTCCCATACCTGCTTGTCTAGCCTGTGTATAAGAGATAACCTCGCCTCCAATTCTGAAATCAAATAATACACTTAAGGAGAAATCCTTGTATCTGAAACTATTTTTTAAACCAGCAGTCCAGTCTGGATTAAAGTTTCCTGCAAGCACATCGAAATCGTTTGTTGCAATTGGTAATCCGGCTGAATTAACGATTATGTCTCCATCATCATTTCTTTGAAAACCTTTTATGTATAAATCGCCATATTCACCACCTTTAACTACTTTACTTCTTACCAGACGTCCTTCACCTAATACTAACTCTTCTCGACCTTCTGAGATAGATATTACTTCAGAGTCATACGATGCATAGTTAGCCATTACATCCCAAGAAAAATTCTCGGTCTCAATAGGCGTGGCTGTTAAAACAAGCTCTATACCTTTATTTTGAATTTCACCTCCGTTGATAACCGATCTGGAATATCCAGAAGCTTCAGGTGTGTTTATACTAAAAATTTGGTTTTTTGTATTCGTTTTAAAATACGTGAAATCTAAACCTAACTTGTTACTAAAGAATCTTAAATCTGCTCCAAACTCAACAGAACTGGAAATCTCAGGTTTTAAATTAGGGTTAGCAGCTGTGGTTTGAGCATATAACATACCTCCATTACCTCCTATGTAAGATAACTGAGGACTTAACTGATACGGATCGGTATCATTACCTACTTCAGCATAAGACGCTCTCAATTTCGCATAAGTAATAGCTTCTGGTAATTCTACCATATCTGAGACTACTCCTGAAAGACCAAACGATGGGTAAAAGAAAGATCTATTAGCCTCTGGTAAAGTTGACGACCAGTCGTTTCTTGCCGTTACATCTAAAAACAAATAGTTTTTATACCCAATTTGAGAGAATCCATATAAAGAATTGATTTGCTTCTCGTAGATTGTTGACGTTGAAGAGATAGTCTCTACGTTTGCTAAAGCAAAAAAGTTTCTTCTACTTAACACACCTCCAGAACCTAAAGAACTGTTCGTTTGTTTTAACATATTTGCACCAACATTAACACCAACAGAAAAATCACCAAACGTGTTATTATAAGACAATAAGGCATCTGTATTAAATTCTCTTACTTTTTCATAAGATTCACTATACGACCCTAAATCGTTATTAAAAGCATTAGTTGCATAACGATTTCTGAAGGTTGTATTTGTCATTTGATCTAAACCTGTTCTAACCTGAAAACTCAAAGCATCAGTAAAATCATATTTAAGGGAAGCGAAACCTATAAACCTGTTTCTATCATCATCACGATCATCATCACGCAATGCAGCCCAATATGGGTTTCCTCCTGCTGCACCAACCTCATCTATAAAGTAATTTACGTAACGTTGACCTTGAGCATCAAAATATTCGAAATCTTTATATTGATTGTAAGCTATACTACGAGGCATCAAGTAAGCTGCTGTTCCTACAGACTCTTCTCCTGTTCTTAAAATATTATCGATATTCTGTACTATGTAATTTGTTTTTACATCTAACGATAACTTATCAGTTAATTGACTTGTTAACCTTAGGTTTAAATTATGTCTGTTTAATTTATTACCGCCAACAATACCTTCTGCTATTGTATTAGTGTAAGAGAAATAACCTTGAGTTTTCTCATTTCCTGTTGTCACCGATACAGTATTTGCTAAATTATATCCTGTTTGAAAGAAATCTATAACATTATCTGGTTGCGCAGCATAACTATAAGTTGCCGGACCATCGTAATCTGGATTTCTTACTAATTGCCATGAAGACACTTGGCTTCCATCTAATCGACCTCCCCAGCTATACTGAGAAGTAGGGTTATAAATTCCGTTTGTTCCCTGCCCATACTCATTTTGCAAGTCTAATAAATTATAAGCCGACGAAGCCATAAAGTTAGACGATAACGAAACCTTTGTACCTGTTGAACCAGCTCCAGATTTAGTGGTAATTACAATAACACCATTACTAGCACGCGTTCCATAAAGCGCTGCTGCCGATGGTCCTTTAAGAACCGTCATCGATTCAATATCTTCAGGATTAAGGTTGGAAATACCGTCTGGTTGGGTTGTTCCCCCAGTATCGATGTCTGGGTTACCATTTGAACTACCATTACTAATTGGCACACCATCTACAACATATAAAGGCTGATTATTTCCTGTTAACGATCTGTTTCCTCTTAAAGTAATTCTGGAAGCACTACCCACACCATTTGAGGTGGTTGAAAAGTTCAGTCCAGCCACTTTTCCTGAAAGTGAGTTTGAAACGTTCAAAGACCGAGCCTCTGACACCTCATCCATACTTACATTTTGAGCAGAATAGGTAATTGCCTTTTTTTCTCTTTTAATACCCAATGCAGTTACAACCACTTCATTTAAGGCTTGAGCATCTTCAGACAACTGAATATCTAGTACAGACTCTCCGTTATATACTATTTCTTTTGTGGCATATCCAACATAAGATATAACAATAGTAACACCGTCTTCTGAAATAGAAATACTGTAATTCCCATCAAAATCTGTAGAAACTCCATTTGATGTTCCTTTCACCACAATACTCGCCCCAGGTAATGGGACACTACTATTAGCATCTGTTACTGTTCCTGTAACTGTAGTTTGTGCATAAGCATTTTGAATACCTAAAATGCAAAATACTAACAGTAGCTTTAAAACATTTTGAATCATAAATAAATTTTTTGCGTTAATAATTTCTCGTTTATTATTAGGTTATTAATGCGTTAAATCTATAACTACAAAACATTCAAAAATGCATTATTTCGACCACGGACAACGCTCAAAAGACGTTGGTAACATTACAAGCTACTACCATTCAACATTTTAAATCAGCATATTCATGAACCTATCAAATAAATAATCCTTTTCCTTCTATTTAAATAAGTCTTCCTTTTCAATATGGTTTAAAAACAAAAAAAGAAGGGCTAACCTGCTTTGGTTAGCCCTTCTTTTTAAACTTTTTATTATGCCTGGTTATTCCACAACCCTAAACTTCGCCTTTAGTACATCTTTAGAATTTCCCCCAACCATAACTTCAAAATCGCCAGGTTCTACTACATGTTTCATATCACGATTCCATATAGCGAGTTCATCAGGTGTTAATTCAAATTCAATGTGTTTTGTTTCTCCTTTTTTAATGAATACACGCTTAAAACCTTTTAATGTTTTATGTGGCGTTGTGACACTACTATACACATCATTAATATAAAGCTGAACTACTTCATCTCCATCATAATCCCCAGTATTTTCAACATCTACAGTTACTTTAACCTTACCGTTCACTGCTATTTCATTTGAGCTTAATTCCAAATTTGAATACTTGAAAGTCGTATAACTCAACCCGTAACCAAATGTATACAACGGATTTTCACTTTCGCTAACATATCTATGAATGGCAGATGGTTTTTGGTTGTAATAAATAGGTAACTGACCTACAGATTTAGGAAATGAAATTGGTAATCGTCCTCCCGGATTATAATTTCCAAACAACACATCGGCTACAGCTTGCCCTCCAGCTTCTCCCGGAAACCAAGCCTCTAGAATAGCTGGTACATTTTCGTTTATCCAATTAACAGAAAGTGGACGGCCATTTACAAGCACACATACTACCGGTGTTCCTGTTTTTTGAATGGCTTCAATCAACTCTTGTTGCATCCCATGCAAATCTAAAGTAGCCACATCACGATTTTCCTCTACTAATTCTCGTGATTCACCTAAAACTACAACAGCCACATCTGCTTGTTTTGCGATATCAATAGCTGGTTGTAAGTTTATCTTTTCTAAATTCCAACGTAAGTGAGCTCTGGCCCCCCAGCCTCCTTCCCACATTTCTATGCGAACTTTATACTTTTTACCTGCTTCAATATTTTTTGGAGTTGTGACAATACTCGTAGCTCCTTTTGTCCAATTATCAATAACAAGCTGATCATCAATCCACATTCTAATACCATCATCAGAACTTAAGCCAATCCATCCATCAAAAGAAGTATCGGACTGAATGTACCCTGTCCAACGAATTGAAAAATCATCATCATTAACACCTTCTCCCGGGTTCCAAGGCCAATCGAATTGTAACTGGCTATCTATACGCGTTAAAGCAGGCTCTCCTTCCACTTTTCTATTATTAAAATATTCCCCCTTTAGGCCGTTTTGTTTTCCGTCTGGAGTAAATAAATATTTCGATGGAACTATTTGTCCTTTAACAATTAGCGGTACGCCTTCCTCATAAAGCACTTTAGTATTTTCTCCTGCCACCGATGTGATACCTTCAAGTACCGTTGTGGCAACTTTATTTTTTACTGAATATCCTCCCAATCGAGACGCATCTGCATTAGGCCCGATAACGGCAATCGTTTTTAAATCTTTACTTAATGGTAATAATTTGTCTTGGTTTTTAAGTAAACTGATTGATTTTCTACCGGCTTCCAAAGCTATTTCTTGATTTTCCTTTGAATGAAAACGAGCTTCAATTAAACCTTTTTCAGTATACGGATTTTCAAATAAACCTAATGTAAACTTAAGCCTCAAAACACCACCTGCTGCTCGGTTAATGTCTTCCATTGATAGTTTTCCTTCATTTACTAATTCAATAATAGTTTCTTGCCAAAATTCATTTGAAAAATCATAGAACTGCATATCTACTCCTGCCGAAACCGCCTGACGAATACTTTCTTTTGGAGAATCTGCAACATAGTGGGTGGTTTGAATATATTTTATAGCTCCTAAATCGGAGACCACGATACCCTTAAAATTCCATTCCTTTCTTAAAACATCCGTCAACAGCCAATGATTAGCCGCACAAGGAATGCCATCCAACTCGGAATAAGCACACATAGCACCCAATGCGCCTCCCAGCTTATACACTTTTTCAAATGCAGGTAAGAAATCTTCTCTGGCAGTGCGTTCACCAACAATAACCGGTGATGAATTTCCTCCAGCCTGAGGATAACTATGTACTGCAAAATGTTTTGGCTCTGCTATAATAGAACGATCTGAAGCCAGCGTATCGCCCTGAATACCATTCACCATAGCCAGACCAAGCTCTCCTGCCAAATAGGTATCTTCACCAAACGTTTCTGCCACACGCCCCCATCTTGGTTCACGGCCTATACCTAATACAGGCCCCAATCCAAAATGTACACCATGCGCACGAGCTTCACTACCAATAACACCGCCTACTTTTTTCATAAGTTCGGTATCCCAAGTAGCCCCAAGCCCAATATTCATAGGAAATGCTGTACTGCCTTCATCTAAATATCCATGAAGCATTTCACACATAATTAATGCAGGAATCCCCCAGCGGTTATTTTTTATAACATTTTTTTGAAGGTCATTTATCATCTTAGCCGAACGAGGATAAATATCATGAATAGCCCCAACACCCAAATCACCTATTTTGTCATTTGTTTTCGATTTAGAAAAATCTTCATCTTCTTTAAAAAACTCTCCTTTATACATATCCATTTGGCGCACCTTCTCTTCTAAACTCATACGACCTAATAGATCTTTAAGACGATCTTCTACCGAAAGGCTTGAATTTTGATACGGATAATTTTGAGTAAACCCCATAAAGGACACGCTAAAAACAACGACAAATGCTATTTTTATCTTTTTCATTTATTTAAATAATTTTATTTCTTAATACTACCTATACCCCAAAAATTGTAACTACTATATTTAATCTACCATAAAAAGTACATTATTTAGACTCTATAAATTACTAAATGTTAAATTTTTGTAAATTTCTTAGTTCTAAAAAGTTATTTAGACGGATGACATAAAAACAAATATGAAGGTTAAAAAACTGTAAATTCCAAATTCATTTCAATACAAACAATGCCTTAAAAACCAAGAATTTACGCACACACAAAATCACAACCCAATAATCAAATTTTTATTTTATCACTTTATTTTTTTCAATTAAACAAAAATTGTGGGGCTTTTTTAAAATAATGAAAACACACTAAAAATAGACACGTTTTTCTAGCTATGATTTTAGATTAACAAAATTATTTTTATTAATTCTTTTTTCAATATGTTTTTACCCTAAACACAATGCTATCAAGCCTTTCTGAAAAACAAAAAAAAAGTTAAAATCATTTAATTAGCTAACTTTCAATGTATTTTTCACTTAACTTAGCCATATAGATTCTATACCCAAAAACTACTACTCTATCAATACTAATTAAAGAAATCTAGTATTATAGAAAAAAATAGAGAGCATCTCTTCCAACGAAGTAATAACAAAAAAGTTATATTTTACATATAGCACTAGGGTTTTGCGCTCCATCGCAACCTAAAACGTTTCTTTGGATTTCTGCTTTCGAAAAGCTAAAAAAAGAAAAGAAAAATATTGATGAAAAAGAATCTAAAGTGTTTAATTATTGACGATGAACCACTGGCAATAAACATAATTAAAAACTACATTAACCAAGTTGAAGGTCTTCAAATTGAAAATACTTTCAACAATGCCATATCAGGACTTAACTACCTAAAAAACCATAACGTAGATGTTATTTTTTTAGATATTAAAATGCCTTTATTAGACGGTATTAATTTTATTAGAAGCCTACAAAACCCTCCTTTACTAATAATAACGAGTGCTTACGGAGAATTCGCTATTGAAACATTCGAGCACGAACTAGATGTTTTAGATTATTTAATCAAACCAGTGAACTTCCCTAGGTTTATGAAGGCCGTAAATAAGATTGAAAACAAATTAAAAACCATTAGTAAAGAGCCTTTAGAAGTCATAAATGAACGTCCGTATATTTTTGTTAAAATCGATAAAAAGAAAATGAAAAAAATCTTTTTAGATGAAATTTTAGTTGTTGAAAGCCTAAAAGATTATTTAAAAATTAACACCGAAACCGGACGATATATTATTCATAGTACACTAACAGATTTTACAAACCTATTGCCTCCAAAAGAGTTTATTCGGATTCATAGATCTTACACTATTGCAATCAATAAAATAGATTCTGTTGAAGGCAATAGCGTTGAAATTGAAGGCATGCGATATGCCTTTGGACGATCGTATATAGACGATGTAAAACACAAAATTTTAGAATCCGGAATTCAAAACATCTAAAAAAAAAAAAAAAAATGGTCTATTTTAAATAGACCATTTTTCATATTAACCAAACTAAACATTATGCTAATCAAAAAATTTTTCAAATAACATAGGTGTTACCTTTATAACAAACATCTACTTGACTAAACAAGTAAACAGTTATTTTTAAATTATTTTAAGTCTTTTAAATTTAAAGGCATATTTACCTTAATTTTTAAAAACACATATTCTTAGACTACAATACCTAAATGCTTTCTATTGCATTTCTGTGTTCAAAACTAAAAATTGAATCCATCTTAAAATTAAAATTTCGACTACGGACAACGGTGCTTCGTCGTTGGTTCATTAACGTCATTTAAAATATCATTTATTACTTTTTGTTTCTACACACATTTAAGAAAAACAATGCATTACAACTTTATTTTTTCCTGCTTACGTTTAATTAAAATCTCATTAGTTATCGATTTTTAATACTTATTACGTATTTTTGTTTAGCTAAATTCAATAAAAAATGAACAAGATTCGTGTAAATTTCAGTATTAAAGATCTTGAAAACCTCTCTGGGATTAAAGCTCATACTATAAGAATATGGGAAAAACGTTATAATCTGTTGGCACCTAATCGCACCGATACCAACATTAGAACCTATAATACGGCCAGTCTGCAAAAACTTTTAAACATCACTTATTTAAACAATAATGGTTTTAAAATTTCTAAAATTGCAGATTTAAGCGAAAATGAAATTCCTCAAAAAGTAAAAGAGATTATTTCTAAAAAAAATAAAGATAGTTTTGCCATAAATGCCTTTAAAATGGCCATGATTAATTTCGATCAAAATCTGTTTGATCGAACCTACAAAGACCTACTAGAGGAAAAATCCTTCTCTGAAGTATTTTACTCCGTCTTTCTTCCTCTGCTTAGCGAAATTGGTTTATTATGGCAAACCAATACCATAACCCCGGTACACGAACATTTTATCTCTGTATTAATTAAACAAAAATTATTACTTAGTATTGAAAAATTAGGCGACTTACAAGATTCTAACGACTCACGAACGTTTGTCCTTTTCTTGCCGGATAATGAAATTCATGATATAGGTCTGCTCTTCATTAATTACCTATTAAAGAGTAAGGGCTATCACACCATTTTTTTAGGGCCTAGTGTCCCAACCGCTAATCTATACGAGCTATATGAATTTTTCGACAACATCACTTTTATATCTTATTTCACTATTTTTCCTGAAGATGACCAAATAGAAACTTATATAAAAGATTTCAACGAATTGCTATTAATCGACAACAAATCTTATCTTTATTTACTTGGTAATAAAACCATTAACCTAAAACCTTCTCTATTACCCGAAAAGGTTAAGGTTTTTGAAAGTATTGAAAATTTAGTTAAAGAAATGTGATAGAAGGTTATTTTGTTTAACTTTTTACTATATTTATTAAACAAGATGAAAAAAACAATTACAATTTTAGGTTCTGGATTCTCTTCTTTAGCTGCATCATGTTATCTGGCTAAAGCAGGTTACGATGTAACAATATTTGAAAAAAACGCCACTATTGGAGGTCGCGCCCGGCAATTAAAAAAGGATGGGTTCACCTTCGACATAGGTCCTACCTGGTATTGGATGCCAGATGTCTTTGAACGTTTTTTTAACGATTTCAATAAAAAACCATCAGACTATTACAGTCTTGAGAAACTCAACCCTGCCTATAGTGTTTACTTTGGAAAAAATGATTGCATTACCATTGAAGATACTTTAGACAAAATATGTAAAGCTTTTGAAAAAGAAGAACCAGGAAGTTCTGTGAAACTCAAATCTTTTATAGCTAATGCGAAAAGCAACTACGATATTGCCATAAAAGACTTGGTTTACAACCCTGGCGTTTCTCCTCTGGAATTGGTTACCCCCGCAACCATAAAAAAACTCAATCAGTTTTTTAGTAACATTAAAAAGGATGTAAACAAAGCTTTCAAAAACAAGCGTCTTTCACAAATTTTAGAATTTCCAGTTTTGTTTCTGGGTGCAAAACCTAGTGACACGCCTTCATTTTACAATTTTATGAATTATGCCGATTTCGGGCTTGGAACATTTCATCCCCAAAAAGGTATGTATCAGGTAATTTTAGCTCTAAAAAGTCTGGCTGAAGAGTTGGGGGTCTCCATTAAAACACAAAACCCTGTTGAAAAAATTATCGTAAATAATGGAAAAGCTACGGGTATTATTTCAAATGGAAAAACATATACTTCCGATATTATTGTGAGTGGTGCCGATTACCATCACACCGAAACACTCTTAGACACTCCTTATAAACAATATTCAGAAAATTACTGGACTAAAAAGACTTTTGCTCCTTCTTCCTTATTGTTCTATGTGGGTTTCGATAAAGAAATTAAAAATGTTGATCATCACACCTTATTTTTTGATGTCGATTTTGATGCACATGCCAAGGCCATTTACGACAATCCTGAATGGCCTGAAAAACCATTGTTCTACGCAAGTTTCCCTTGTAAAACAGATTCAAGCACCGCTCCTAAAGGTAAAGAAGCTGGTATATTTTTAATTCCACTTGCGCCAGGACTAAACGACACACCTGAACTTAGAGAAACATATTTTGATAAAATTTTAAATCGGTTAGAAGATTTAACCTCTCAACCTATAAAAGAACACATTCTATTTAAGGAGAGCTTTTGTATCAACGATTTTATAAACGATTACAACTCCTATAAGGGCAATGCTTATGGTATGGCAAATACTTTAATGCAAACCGCCTTTTTAAGACCTAAATTAAAAAGTAAAAAAGTAGACAATTTATATTTCACCGGACAGTTAACGGTTCCTGGCCCTGGTGTTCCGCCTTCTTTGATTTCAGGAAAATTAGTAGCCGATTTAGTAATTAAACACCATAATTTATGAAAGCATTATTCGACACGGTATCCTACAGCTGTAGCAAAATAGTCACTAAAAATTACAGTACCTCGTTTTCGCTTGCAACAAAAATGCTATACAAATCGATTAGAGCGGATATATATAATATTTATGGTTTTGTAAGATTTGCAGATGAAATTGTCGATTCGTTTCACGATTACGATAAGGAAACCTTATTCAACAAATTTTATAACGATTTAAATGAAGCCTTAGAAAATCGAATTAGTTTAAACCCTATTTTAAATGCTTTTCAGCACACCTATCATAAATACAATATTGAGAAAAGTATGGTTGATGCCTTTATGAAAAGTATGCGTTTAGATTTAAATAAAAGTGATTATAACACCGTTGAGGAATATCAAAATTACATATACGGCTCTGCCGATGTAGTCGGTTTAATGTGTTTAAAAGTGTTTGTTAAAGGTGATCAAGATAAATTTAATGAGTTAAAATCGTCGGCCATGGCATTAGGGTCAGCATTTCAAAAGGTTAATTTCTTAAGAGATTTAAAAGCTGATATGGAAGGATTACAGCGAAGTTATTTTCCTAACATTAACCTTGATGAATTGGATGAAACATCTAAACAGCACATTATTGAAGATATAGAATATGATTTTGAACGAGGCTTACAAGGCATCAAAAAACTACCTATAGAGGCAAAATTCGGAGTTTTTATGGCATATCGTTATTATAGTCAATTACTTAAAAAATTGCGAAAAACTCCTGCTCTCCAGATTAAAAACTCGAGAATACGTGTTTCTAACCCAAAAAAAATTGAACTTTTAATGCGTAGCTATGTCAAGTATCAATTAAATTTAATGTAATTTTAAACTATGCGAATATTGTACTGGATACTTATATTTTTAACAACATTTTGTATTATGGAATTTATGGCATGGTTTACCCATAAATACATTATGCACGGGTTTTTATGGCGTTTACACAAAGACCATCATAAAAAAGACCATGACAGCTGGTTTGAGCGAAATGATGCATTCTTTATATTTTATGCTGTGATAAGTATAGGCTTCTTTTTACTATGGAAATACACTAATTTTTGGACCGGTTTACCTATTGGCTTAGGCATTTTTGCCTACGGTTTTTGTTACTTTATGGTACATGATATTTTTATCCATCAGCGATTTAAAATATTCAGAAACGCCAACAATTGGTATGCTCGAGGCATAAGACGTGCGCATAAAATACATCATAAACATTTAGGAAAAGACGATGGAGAATGCTTTGGAATGTTATTTGTTCCGTTTAAATATTTTAAGCAATAACACATGCCCTATCTATATTTATTACTAAACTTAGGGTCACTTTCAATTCCATTTTTATTTAGTTTTCACCCCAAATTAAAATTCTATAACCATTGGAAAGGTTTAGCCCTTGGAATTCTAAGCGGGATGCTTATTTTCATTCCATGGGATGTGTTTTTTACCATAAAGCAATTCTGGGGATTTAACCCAACCTATTACTTAGATAAAACCATATTGGGATTACCTATTGAAGAATGGTTGTTTTTTATATGTATTCCATACGCCTGTGTGTTTACGCACTACGCTTTATTATACTATTTCCCGAATTTGAAATTGAAGAAACGAACCACAATGCTGATTAGTTATCTACTAATTTTAGTGTTTTTTATAATCACTATTTATAATTTTGATAAGTGGTACACTCTCGTCAATTTTGGTCTGGCAACCCTTTTAACAGCTATTGTAATCGCTAAATCACCAAATATTTTACAAAGCTATTTACTTACTTTTTTAGTGATGTTAATTCCTTTCTTTATTGTAAACGGTATATTAACCGGAAGTTTTATTCCGAATGAAGTGGTATGGTATAACGATAATGAAAACTTAGGGATTCGTATGTTCACCATTCCTGTTGAAGATAGTGTTTACGCCTTCTCTTTAATACTTCTGAATTTATACGTGATTAAATTGGTTGAAAACCGATAAGCTAATTAACCACATTAACAGACTTTCCGTTTAGAAAAGCTTCTAAATTATTTACAGCTGTAGCCATCAATCTTGTTCTTGCGGCTTTGGTCGCCCATGCAATATGCGGTGTAATAATACAATTTTTAGCTTTTAGCAAGGGATTATCTGCGGAAATAGGCTCTTTAGAAACCACATCTACTGCCGCTCCGGAAATTTTATCGGAATTCAAAGCTTCAGCAAGATCTGCTTCAACAACCAAGCCTCCTCGTGAGGTATTAATTAACATCACGCCATCTTTCATTTTAGCAATGTTCGTTTTATTAATAATACCTTCTGTATCTTCAAATAGTGGACAATGTAAACTTATAATATCCGATTGTTTTAATAACTCGTCTAACTCAACAAACTTACAGGTTTCCGATTCTAATTCCGGTTTTCTTGTTCGACTGTATGTAAGAATATTCAAACCAAAGACCTGCACCATCTTAGCTGTTGCCTGACCAATGCGACCGAAACCAATAATTCCCATAGTTTTACCTTCCAATTCTATTAAAGGAGAATTCCAAAAGCAAAAATCTAAGGACTTTGCCCATTCTCCTGCTTGAACCGCTTCATTATGATTACCTATATGATGACATAACTCCAATAACAACCCCATAGTAAACTGGGCAACGGCCGTGGTTCCGTACGATGGAATATTAGTTACTGTAATACCTAGCTCCTTTGCTTTAACAACATCAACCACGTTATAACCAGTTGCCAAAACTCCTATATACTTGACATTTGTAACCCGTGTTAAAACCTCTGCCGGTAATGGGGTTTTATTAGTAAAAACGATTTCGGCATCTCCTATAGTATCTATAACTATTTCTGAATCGAAAGCGGTACGATTGCAAACCTTTACATTTCCAAATCGTTCAACGCCCTCCCAACTTAAATCTCCCGGATTTAACGTATATCCATCTAAAACAACTATTTTTTTACTCATTTCCTGATGCCTTTAATAAATTATCAATTGTCATTCTTACTTTATCGCTATTCCAGTTAGCGCTTCTGCTTTCATCTATAATAATTTGTCCAGATTGATTAATTAAAAAGGTTCTAGGAATAGTGGTTACATCAAAATATTCTGGATATTGTGTAGCGGGCTGATACACCTCAAACGTGTAATTATTATCATTTAAGAAGGTATTAACCTCTGTAAAATCATCGTTGGTAATAAACAGAAATTCGATTTTATCTTTATAATCATTATACAATTTTTGCATGCTTGGCATTTCGGCAATACACGGCGGGCACCAGGTTGCCCAGAAATTAACCAAAACCACTTTACCTTTGGCCGATTGAAAATTATAAGTTTCCTGATTCTCGTCTTTTAACAACCAATTATAATCTGTTATTTTCTTTAAATCATCTGATGATTCTAAAGAAGGACCAAATAACGCGATGCCCTTTTGCAGAAACACTTGAATTGGCTTACGTGTTTGCGGAATAATTAAAAGTCCGATTACAATAAAAAATAATATGTTTTTGAATTTTGATTTCGAAATAGCCATCAGGTTATAGAATAAATTGATAATTGTAAAACTAAAAAATTAGACATAAAAAAACCTCCAAAATTGGAGGTTTTAAATATCGTTACAGCGAATTTATTTTTCTTCTTCAGAAACTGTTTCTTCTTCAGCTTCAGCAGTTAAATCTTCTAAAAGACCATGCTTTTGTAATAAGTTGTACCACTGAATTACTTTTTTAATATCGCTTGCATACACGCGATCTTCATCATAATTTGGTAAAACTTCAAAGAAATACTCTTCTAATTTATCCTTACTATCTTTTGGAGAAACAGAAGCTTGCTCACCGTTTTCTTTAGTTTTAATATTTTCAAAAACCTGTCTTAAAGGCACTTCTTCTTCTAATGTATAAATAGCGATTTCGCTTAATACACTAACGTTTTGCTGAATACCTACAGATATACGCTTGTTATCTACTAATGATTCTGCAACAAAACCAGCACGTGTTTGAGCTACTAAATTGTATAAACCCGGTTTTCCTGCTATTGAAAGTACTTTATCTAAACTCATAACTTATTTTTTGAAAGTCGCAAATATCAACTGTTTATTGATGTCTTGCAAATATTATCGTTTCTTTTTTTGGGCTGGAAAACGCATTCTGTAATCCACATTTATTTTCCCTTTTGAGATGTTTGCCAAACGTCCTTTTATTAAACGCTTTTTTAAAGCCGATAATTTATCGGTAAACAATACGCCTTCAATATGATCGTATTCATGTTGAATAACACGTGCCACTAAACCGTCGAAAACTTCGGTTTTTTCTTCGAAGTTTTCATCTACATACTCAATAGTAATTTTTGGTTTTCTAAATACATCTTCACGAACATCAGGAATACTTAAACAGCCTTCATTAAACGCCCACTCTTCACCTTCTTCTTCTATAATCGTTGCGTTAATAAAAACTCGTTTAAACCCTTTTAGAGCTTCCTGCTCTTCTTTAGTTAAATCTTCATCTTCTGCAAAAGGCGTTGCATCGATAACAAATAAACGTATTGGCAAGCCTATTTGTGGCGCTGCTAACCCTACGCCGTAGGCATTGTACATGGTTTCAAACATATTATCGATTAACACATTTAAATCCGGGTAATTTTGATCTATATCTTCTCCTACTTTTTTCAAAACAGGATCGCCATAAGCTACAATAGGTAATATCATTTTTGTTATCTGTTATTATTTGCTGCAAAAATACAATTCTAAAAAATAAAACCTGTTAAAGAATTCCATAAAAAAACTCCCTAAAGATTAGGGAGTTTAAAGAGTAATGAAATTTTTATTTATTTTGAAATCACAATTTTTCGGGTTATCGTCCCGTAATCGGCTCCAATTTTCACCATGTATAATCCGTTTACCAGGCTACTAATATTAATTGATTTTGAAGTAGACTCTTCGATATTATCAATTAAAACCAATTTACCTGTAATATTATAAACTTCAATTTTAGCTGAAGTAGTAAAACCAAACGCAAGTTCAATTTCATTTCCTTTAACTACTGGACTTGGGTAAATTTTTAAATCTTTTCCCATTAACTCGAAGGCTTCCACAGGAAGTGTTCCATCTGAATAAGAACAATTTGAATCAAAACCTGTTGTTACCTCAAACCCCTGACCAGATAATGCATCACCTGTTGTCAACGTATAGGAAGCAATGGTATTACCACAAGCATCAGTATCCAACGAAAAAGTAGACGCATTTGTTGTTACGTTGTCTGTAACCGTAATTGATGCAGGCATAGAACTACAGTCTGTAGCTGCATTAGGGTAATAAAAAACGATTACCGTTCCGTTTTGAATAGCCCCACCTGATTCTGGACATGGCTGAGCAAACATTTGATTAGCCCCAAATAAGGAGATTAATAATAAAAAGTAAATTTGTTTCATAAATACATGGTTTAGTGTTAGTATATTAAATTTAAACATTTTACATTAAACCATAACTCCTTCATCATTTAGAATACAAATAGCTCTGTAGGATTAGTGTCGCACTTATTTCATCAACAAGCGCTTTATTTTTTCGTTGATTCTTTTTCAATCCACTATCTATCATGGTTTGGAAAGCCATTTTAGACGTGAAACGTTCATCAACTCTGTAAATTGGTATATTTGGGAATTGTTTTTTTAACTTTTCTAAAAATGGCACGATTAACACTTCACTCTCAGAAGCCGTATTATTCATTTGTTTAGGTTCACCAACAACAAATAATTCTACATCTTCTTTACTGGTATACTCCTTTAAAAATGATAGTAATTCCTTGGTATTAACGGTTGTTAATCCTGAAGCAATGATTTGTAACTCATCGGTAACAGCTATACCTGTGCGTTTCATTCCATAATCGATTGCTAAAATTCGGGCCATAATAAGTGTTTAAGCAAAAATAGTATTTTATCGATATATATTGTAAGAATTAGTTTTTATTTCTTCTAAAAAAAGCAGCCACTTGTACAAGTAGCTGCTTCTAACTTAATCTTAAAATATCAACACTCAAAATTTGAGCCTTATCTTTATGCTTTTTCAGCTTTATTAATTTTTGGAAATAATAAACTTAAATTATCTACATTTCTAGTTTTGTTGAAATACTTTCTAATATCACTTGTAGATTTTGCAACCGCCTCTTTTAATTCTGAAGCTTCAATTAATACCGCTTCACTTTCATTAGTATTATCTTCAGTAGAAGAAACAAATACTTTATCTTCATTTGATACGTTTGAAGTTTCTTTAGTGTTTTGAGCACCAACAAAAGAAACTGAAAATAAAAAAACGATTAGTATGTAGATATTTGTTTTCATCTTGATTTGGGTATTAATTACACTCCAAAGATATATTGACACTAAAGCCTTTACACAAAAAAATAGTTGTAAAACGTCGTATTTTCGATTATTAGAAGAGCCACATATTTTCATCGATAAACAGATAAAAAGCCTGTTTTTTTAGACCAAAAACACGCAAAATGCATTTAATCGATAATTGTTTTTTATTCAACAGACAAAACGCTAAAAAATAGAATGAAAAACCTCCGATAAACGACATCAACTTTTACTTGTTATGAATCGATTTTAATTATGATTCATTCCTTTTTTTTAAGCTATACATATTATATTTGTGCAAAATTTTATTAAGAATGACAGAATTAAGAGAAATTATTGAGCAAGCTTGGGACAACAGAGAGCTATTAAAAGATGAAAACACAACATCTGCTATTAGAAAAGTTGTTGACTTAATAGATAAAGGAGAATTAAGAGTTGCTGAACCTGTTGAAAACGGTTGGCAAGTAAACGAATGGGTAAAGAAAGCCGTAGTATTATACTTCCCTATTCAAAAAATGGAAACTATTGAATGTGGTCCATTAGAATTCCACGATAAAATTCCATTAAAAACCGGTTATGCAGAAAAAGGTATTCGTGTAGTACCTCATGCGGTTGCAAGACACGGTGCATACATTTCTCCTGGTACTATTTTAATGCCAAGTTATGTTAATATTGGTGCTTACGTAGACGAAGGTACTATGGTGGACACTTGGGCAACAGTTGGTAGCTGTGCTCAAATTGGTAAAAATGTACACTTATCTGGTGGTGTAGGTATTGGTGGTGTATTAGAGCCATTACAAGCTGCTCCGGTAATTATTGAAGATAACGTATTTGTTGGTTCTCGTTGTATCGTTGTGGAAGGTGTACACGTAGAGAAAGAAGCGGTGTTAGGTGCTAACGTTGTATTAACAATGAGTACTAAAATTATTGACGTGACTGGTGATGAGCCTGTTGAAATGAAAGGTCGCGTTCCTGCACGTTCTGTGGTTATTCCTGGAAGCTACACTAAAAAGTTCGCTGCTGGTGAATACCAAGTACCATGTGCTTTAATCATTGGAAAACGTAAAGAAAGTACAGATAAGAAAACATCTTTAAACGATGCACTTCGTGATAACGATGTCGCAGTTTAAAACTATTTTAAGTTAAAATGCGTCTCTAAGGCTTGCCATTGAGACTTGTTTTTATCTTCAGATACATTTTCTTTCTTTAAAGAAACTTTTTGAGTCCCCATAATAGGAATTGTATCCTTTACCGGGGACTCAACTTTTTTACAGCCTACCCCTTCTACTAAAGCTACAGCCTTAAACCACAAATCATCAGCTTTAGGCGCTAATTCCAGAAATAACTTATCATTTCTAATTAATTCTGAAAACTTATTAGCAGGATATAATATCCCCTCCGAGCCAATAGGCAGCAATGATTTTTCATCTTCCTTACCGTCGCAGTTCCATTGTTTATATGGTAAAAGCGTTCCCTTATCATCGTATTTTATACAACGTACACGATGCGCAACCACACAATCAGGATATTTTTTATGTGTTTCAACAAGTGATCTTAACCAATTATTATCATAAATAACATCATCATCACAGGTAACAACAGGTAGATTTTCAAATAATTCCAGTGAATGAATTAGCTTTTTATGTGAACAATGAAGTTTCGTTAATCTAATTTGAAAAATGTCTCCTTCAAGTTTTTTTAAGGATTGTGGAATTTGTGACTGCATGTCTTCATTAATCCATAAAACAATATGGCGCGGACGAACACTTTGCGACAAAACACTTCTAATAACCAAATGAACCTTAGATAAGCGATACGGAATAGTTGTTAAGGACACAACCACGGGAAACTCATTCCCTTGTATTGATTTTATTTTTTCAGCAGAAAGCAAACTTAATTTACAGGTCTCTATTAAAGACACTGGCATTTCTTTTAATTTCATTACGCCTCTTTTTTTATTCCGTAATTCGTCCAACTAAGTTTTTCGTCTTTCGTGGTCGCTCGAATGGCTAAATTTTTATTGATGGATTCCTGATTTTTATACCCTCGTGGATGATCTAAATGCAAACAAATAGCACTGTATCGTATCTGCTTCGATTTAATTCCTAAATTAAATAAACGCTCACCTAATTCGCGATCCTGACCACCATACTGCATACGTTCATCAAAACCATTAACCGCCAAAATATCAGACTTCCAACCTGAAGCATTATGTCCATTCCAACTGGCATTGGTTGGGGTTAATTTGTTCAGTAATTTTTCCTTTATTCCAGAAGCCGTTAACTTATTATTTTTAAATGATGATTTTAATCCTTGAGATTTTAACCATGATAACTTAAAGCAATCCTGAGACAGGATATCTTCTTTTGTTATAGCTTCAGAAATTGACATTGGCAACATAAAATACCCACCTGAAAGAAAATACCCTTGTTCTTTATTGTCGATATGCACCTGAACATAATCTTCTCTGGCAAGACAATCCCCATCGCTCATTAAAATATAATCAGCATTACATTTTACAATGGCTTTGTTTAATATTTGAGATTTTTGAAAGCCATTATCCTCATGCCAGACATGTATAATTGGATAATGCACTTCCTTTTGCATTCGCTCGATTAAATCGAAGGTTGGTAGTTTCGAACCATCATCGGCAATAACAATTTCAAAATCTTTAAACCTTTGTGCTTCATAACTCCATAGCACTTTTTCTAACCATGCTTCAGAGTTGTAAGTACTAATGATTATTGAAATTTCAGGTTTACTATTTATATTTTTTGATTCCAAACTTAGTTATCTTGTATTTATTTGTTTTAGTCGCTTTACGAATCGCTTGATTAAGCTTTATCGCTTCGTCATTTTTATAGGGTCTATCGTGATGCAAATGTACACAAATGGCACTATATCGTATTTGTTTAAATTTAATTCCACAATTCATTAAGCGTTCGCCAATCTCTCTGTCTTCCCCTCCATACTGCATACGCTCATCAAAACCATTAACATTAAGCACATCCTGTTTCCATCCGGAAACATTCATTCCGTCGAAGGTCGCTTTCGTTGGGGTAAACGTATTTAAAATCCAGGACTTCCGTCCAAAAGCTGTTAACTTATTTGTTTTGAATGTTTTTTTCAACCCGCGTTCCAAAAGCCAATCTAAATGAAAACAATTCTGTTTTTCAATATCTTCTTTTGAAATCGCATTTGAAATCTGTTCCGGAAGTTTAAAATAGCCTCCCGATAAAAATGTATTGGGCTTTCTTAATTTCAGATGAGTCTCAACAAAATCGTTTCTCGGAATACAATCGCCATCAGTAAAAATAAGGTAATCTGAAGCCGTTTTTAAAATGGCTTTATTAAGAATTTTAGTTTTTTGAAAACCATCATCTTCCTGCCAAACATGAGTAATTTTAAGTTTTGATTCTTTAATAAAACGTAGGATAAGATTCTTTGTAGCTGCAGCAGAACCGTCATCGGCTATAATAATTTCAAAATTGCTTTCCGTCTGAATTTCATACCCCCAAAGCACTTTTTCTAACCAATCTGGTTGGTTATAAGTACTTATGATTACTGATGCTTTTAGTATGTCCATTGCCGCAAAAATAACTATTTTTGACGAACCTTAAATAAAGAACATGATTAAACTATCTGGTGTTATAATAACCTTCAACGAAGAACGCAATATCGAAAAATGTTTACAATCTTTGGTTAATGTTGTTGATGAAATAGTTGTTGTAGATTCATTCTCTACAGATAGCACTAAAGCTATTTGCGAGAAATATAATGTGAAGTTTGTTGAACAAAAATTCTTAGGTTACATCGAACAGAAAAACTTTGCACTTGAACAAGCCAGTAACGATTATATTGTGTCTTTAGACGGTGATGAAGCCTTATCGGAGACGCTTCAAAAATCTATTGTAAAATTAAAACACAACTGGACTTTAAACGGCTATTACAGCAACCGCTTTAATAATTTTTGCGGTCAGTGGATTAAGTATTCCGACTGGTATCCAAACAAAAAATTACGTGTATTTGACAGGCGAAAAGCCCAATGGAGAGGCATCAATCCACATGACAATGTCGTGATGCATGATACAAATGAAAAAACAGGCTATTTAAAAGGTGACATTTTACATTGGACGTACCAAACCTATTCTGAATTTAACCTAAAAACCGAACACTTCTCCAGTATTTCCGCTAAGGCTTATCTGGATTTAGGTAAAAAATCTTCAATTTGGAAAATCCTTTTCAACCCAACCTGGGCCTTTTTTAAAGCCTACTTTTTACGCTTAGGATTCTTGGATGGTTTAAATGGATTTGTTATTTGTGTGCAAACCGCTAACATTACGTTTTTAAAGTATACTAAACTAAGAGAATTAGAAAAACAACAGGTTTAGTTTTTCTTCCAGAACTTGTATTTTTTCTTTAGTTCTTTTTTACGCTGAAAACGGTCTTGAAAATCAGAAGTCTCTTTCCACATAAGGTTAAAGACCTTTTCATATTCGTAACCAGAAACTTTAGCGTATTCGTCACTCATGACTTCCACCATGGATTTATGAATAGTTAAACGTGAAAAGTTCTTTATTCGCGTTTCAAAATCCAAAGTACCAAAATTCATCCTATTAAGATCTACTAAATAGAATCCGTATTGATCTCCTTCTTTACGTATTAAAGTATTTCCTGGCGAATGATCTAAAAAGTGAATGCCTTTTTCGTGTAAACTATAGGTAAATCTGGTAAAAGCTCTTAAAATAGTATCGTAATCAGGGTAATCGAATTGCTTGGTTAATTCTCTATAGGTTAAGTCGCAATCCAGATGTTCACTAATGTAAAAACTACGTTTGAATAAAAAAGGAGTAGCCTGTTCTAAATAAGCTATAGGTTTGGGTGTACCAACGCCTAATTCAATTAATCGATTAGCGTATTCAAAAGAACGTTGTGCTTTACTCTTCCGAAGAAATTTATAAGCTATTTGGTTAAAGATATTAGGAATTTTAAAAGCCTTAACATTTAAAACCTCTCCATGAAAGGGAAATATTTTAATCGTGTTCCTATCCTGATCCCCTATTTCACTTCCGTGGGAATCAAAATTTTCAACAATATCTAATATTTCCTTTTCCTGTGCTTTGTAAGCTTCTGCAAAAACTTTCTTCATTAGAACATTTTAGTTCAATAACCAATTATTTAAATTAAAATACAAAAAAGTAAGTTTAAACATTTTCTTTCCGTTTGGCACATATTTTTTGTTCTTTTTATGTGACTCTATAACTGTAATATGCTTTTTACCTTTTAATTCCTTATAGTCCTTAATACTAAACGACACCTTATTTTTAAAAGGCAGTTTATGAAACTCCAACAAATGTTCTTTAGTGGTGCGCTCTCTGTCACAAATTTTAAAATAATAATTATCTAAATTGGTTTCTTGTAACATGCGTTCTGTTCGCCGTTCCCACTTCTCTCTCGCTTCATTTTCAGTTTCATAATGGGTAAAATGAACCTCAATATCATCAAGCTTTGCCAATGGATACGTTAATTCTCTATCCGGGTAATTAGATGATGACACAAACTCCAACTTCTGATTCATATAATACTCAAAATTATTTAATAATTTCAAGTAACAAGGCCCATATAAAAATAAACCAACGAATGGTGAATTATAAGGTCTTTCATACCACTGATATGCTGTACCTCCCCAACAATTATTAGAGACAATTACAAAGTTTTTATCCTTTAATAATTCAATATCTTTTTTATTAATAACATTCTTAAACTTTTCCCTAAACTTTCTTTTAATAAAAACAGAACTTTCTCTTATCATAATTACTTCTATATTAAATCAAGGTTTTAACCGCCTCTTTTTTAATACGGCGCAATATTACTAAACATTTAAAGAATGTGAAAAAGTAATATTAAATTTGCACCAAAAACAAAACGATGCAAGCCGAAATAAATAAAGCCTTAGAAGTTCTAAAAAACGGTGGTTTAATATTATATCCAACCGATACCGTTTGGGGAATTGGTTGCGATGCTACAAACCCTGAAGCCGTTAAAAAAGTTTACGAACTTAAAAAACGAGAAGACAGCAAAGCTCTAATTTGTCTGGTTGCCGACGACCGCATGCTTAAAAAGTACGTAAAACAGGTTCCTCTTGTTGCTTTAAATATTATCGAGGTTACCGATAAACCTACAACCATTATATACGACGATGCTCGCAATTTGGCCGACAACCTTATTGCTGACGATCAAACTATTGCCATTCGTATACCCGACGACGAATTCTGTTATCAATTAACCCGAAGATTAAATGGCGCTATTGTTTCTACATCAGCTAATATTAGTGGAGAACCTACTCCAAAATCATATAAAGAAATAAGTCAAGAGGTTTTAAAAGGTGTAGACTATGTTGTAAATTTGCACCACGAAAAAAAATGCGACAAACCCTCATCAATTATTAAATTGAGTAACAATGGTGTCGTAAAAGTTATAAGACCTTAAAAATACATGTTTTCAGACTACGGTTTTCAATTAAAAAATTTGAAAATTCCTGTTTGAAATTTGATGATTATGAATCATAAGCAAGCTTTAGAGCACAACATATTTAAAGTAATTTCTCAATCTGCCAAAGAATTAAATCTCGATAGCTATGTTATAGGTGGCTTTGTTCGCGATTTTATTTTACAACGCGGTAACGCAAAAGACATTGATGTGGTTGCGGTTGGTGATGGTATTAAACTGGCAAAACAAGTTGCAAAAAACTTACCTAACAAACCAAAAGTACAGGTTTTTAAAACCTACGGCACAGCTATGTTGCGTTATGACGATATTGAAATTGAATTTGTTGGCGCTCGAAAAGAATCTTATGACGAAAACAGTAGAAATCCTGCTGTAGAAAATGGCACGCTTGAAGACGACCAAAACCGCCGTGATTTTACCATCAACGCTTTAGCACTTAATTTAAGTGAAGACGAATTTGGGAATCTTTTAGATCCTTTTGGAGGTATTGAAGATTTAGAAAACAAAATCATTCGCACCCCGTTAGATCCGGATATTACCTATAGCGACGATCCATTACGTATGATGCGGGCCATCCGATTTGCAACGCAACTAGGTTTTAGAATTGAAGATGAATCTTTACAGGCTATTACCAGAAATAGTAAGCGCATTGAAATCATCACCAAAGAACGTATTGTTGTCGAACTGAATAAAATTCTTGAAAGCGACAAACCATCAACTGGCTTTCTACTCCTTGAAAAAACAGGTCTATTACCTTATATCCTGCCTGAACTTATGGCTTTAAAAGGTATTGATGAAGTAGAAGGACAGCGCCACAAAGACAATTTCTACCATACTCTAGAAGTAGTTGATAATATTGCCGAAAACACCGACAACCTTTGGTTACGCTGGGCGGCTTTATTACATGATATAGGAAAAGCACCAACAAAAAAGTTTAGTAAAAAAGTTGGTTGGACATTTCACGGACATGAATTCGAAGGTTCAAAAATGGTCTACCGATTATTTAAAAGACTTAAAATGCCACTTAACGACAAAATGAAATTCGTTCAAAAAATGGTATTTATGAGTTCACGTCCTATTGTTTTAGCTCAGGATATCGTTACTGATTCTGCGGTACGTCGTTTAATTTTCGATGCCGGAGATTTTGTTGAAGATTTAATGACGCTTTGTGAAGCCGATATCACAACCAAAAACCCAAAAAAGTTTAAAAAGTACCATAACAACTTCAAAATTGTTCGTCAGAAAATCGTTGAAGTTGAAGAGCGCGACCATGTTCGAAATTTCCAACCGCCAATTTCGGGTGAAGAAATTATGGAAACCTTCAATTTAAAACCTTCAAAAGAAATAGGCATCATTAAAGAAACCATAAAAGAAGCCATTTTAGAAGGAGACATTCCAAATGAATATGAAGCCGCTTATAATTTAATGCTTCAAAAAGGAGAAAAATTAGGTCTTGTTGCTGTAAACAAATAGACCTATCAGCATAAAAAGCTATGAAAACAAAAGACAATAAACGTGTAATTTACTGGTTACTTTCCGGTTGTTTACTAATTTTCATCATGGTTATTGTAGGTGGAATTACCCGATTAACCGATTCTGGTTTATCGATTTCAAACTACAAATTAATTACAGGAACCATCCCTCCTATTGGCGACCAGGAATGGCAAGAAGCTTTTGATTTATACAAGCAATACCCAGAGTACCAAAAGTTAAATAATCATTTTACTATTGAAGATTTTAAATCGATTTACTTCTGGGAATGGCTGCACCGCGTCATTGGTCGTACCATTGGCATGGTTTTTATTCTTCCGTTCATCTACTTTTTAATAAGAAAACAACTCACAAAGGCAACTATAAAAAAATGTATTGTCTTATTAGGTCTCGGGGCTTTTCAAGGCTTTTTAGGTTGGTATATGGTAAAAAGTGGTTTAATAGATATGCCTGATGTAAGCCACTTTAGACTGGCAGCACATTTAATTACAGCTTTCATAACATTTGCAGCAACCCTTTGGGTCGCATTAGATTTAATTTACCCAAATAGAAAGCCAATAAACAAACCTATGCGAAACATAATTGTTGTAGGTTATTTAGTACTAATTATTCAAATTATTTATGGTGCGTTTGTTGCTGGATTAAAAGCTGGTTTATTACATAACCATTGGCCTTTAATGAATGAAGGGCAATTTATCCACTTTAGTGCTTACATATTAGAGCCCTTCTATAAAAACCTAATAGAAAACCCAAGTGGTATTCAATTTGTGCACAGAACAATTGCTTATCTGGTTGTATTTTGTATTGGTCTTATTTGGTGGAAATCTAAAAAATTCAACCTAACAGAATTACAAAGAAAAGGCGTTAACAGTTTAATTATTTTGGTTTTAGTTCAATTTGTTTTAGGGGTGTTTACAATACTATTACAAGTACCACTATGGTTAGGAATCGCCCATCAAATAGGGGCATTTTTCTTATTAAGCGCCATGACATTTACCTTGCATAGGTTCACAAAATAATTGAAAAAAAACATACCTTTGCACTTTAATTTTTTACAATGATTTACAGATTTAGAGTTATACTTGATAACGATCTTGAAGAGGATGTGTTTCGTGATTTAGAAATTCGTGAAGACGACACCCTTGAAGATTTACATAACACCATTACACAATCTTTTGGATTTGATGGTAATGAAATGGCTTCATTCTATTTAAGTGATGATGAATGGAACCAAGGTGAAGAAATTTCGTTATTCGATTTAAGCGACGATAATTCGGCTCGCTTGATGAACGAAACCTCTATTAACGATGCTGTAGACAAATCGCGCACCAAACTTATTTATGTTTACGACTTTTTAAGTATGTGGACATTTTACGTGGAATTAGCTGAAATTGCTGAAGAAAACGAAAGTGTAGACTATCCGAACCTCATGTTTGTTCACGGACAAATTCCTGATACAGCTCCAGAGAAAAACTTTGAAGCTGAAAAAGAATATGATGATTTTAATGACGAATTCGAAGACGGCTTTGATTTCGATGACTACGACGGTTTAGACTTCGACGAAAACTGGAACTAAAAAATAATCCCAAAGTTATTTAAACTTTAAAGGATTCACATTTTCATAATTATGGGTTAAATATTCTAGAGACTTCTTTAGAATATTTCCCATAGATTTACACTTTTTAAAACCGACATCTAAAGTATAATCGTATATTTTAGACTTCAATAATTTGATGTTTTCTTCTTTAGAAATCACATCATCCTCCATACATTCTAAGAGCGTTCCTATACGATTATGATAACTTTTTAAACGTTTCACCAATATAGAACGTTCTTCTATTTTATACTGATCTATTGATAATTTCTGAAACGTTTCAGATACCAATTCTACCATTTTTAAATTCTCTTTAAAAAACTGCGGACGGTAAATATTAAACTTTCCTTCATACGATTGCTGATCGAAATCTATCGCTCTAATTTTATACACCACATGATCAAAATCATGAGTAGGGACAATTACATAATTGTAGGAGCGCATATCGCCTAAAAGCCTTATCATACAGCGTTCATTAAACTTAACAAACTCCTTTGCAATTTGTGACTTTTCAGATTTATCACATTTAGGCAAGAACTTTTTAATAAACTCATCACCTGGAATACCCGCAATGTGCTCTTCAATTAATGTGTCTCTATACACCAAAAAATTTAAATTGTAAGGCGACAACATATGTTCTAACTCTAAACCATAAATACGCGAAGCATCTGCTCGTTTTATGTAGAAATACGTAAAATTATCATTTAAAATATTTCGTACTTTAATTCTGAAAGGTTTAGAATTTCCAAACGTACAATAGTCGATCGCATCAACACTTAAAAACGGAAAGGTGTTTTCATTTCCATCGGAATGCAATATGGTATATACCTTTTTTAAAGCATATTCAATCTCCTCACGCTCATAATCGTTATAATAAACACGAATCCAAAGGGTATCGTTATCTTCTTTATCATAAACTACAATAGACCCTTGAAAGCGCAATAAATCATCATAAAATATCGGTAATTTTATGTTTCTGTTGTATTCGGCTAAATAAGCATCAAGCTTTTCAGTTATAGGGTAAGATGGTTTCTTTTTTGAAATAATTAAATCGTTCATATGCATTTTGTTCCTTCAAATCGAGGTCATAATTTACTTATTTTATTTTAAACCTGTAACAAAATATAAGCTATATCGTCATACTTTTAACTAACCTGTGCTTCGGCATAAAAACTAAAACATTTGGAACCAATACTTAGCATTAATAATCTCACCAAAAATTTCGGTCATTTAACCGCTGTAAAAGACCTCTCATTTACTATAAACAAAGGCAATGTTTACGGTATTCTAGGTCCAAACGGCAGTGGAAAATCCACAACTTTAGGTATTGTTTTAAACGTGGTGAATAAAACCAGTGGCGATTTTAAATGGTTTGATGGTAACACAACAACTCATGATGCCTTAAAAAAAGTTGGTGCTATTATAGAGCGCCCTAACTTTTACCCTTATATGACAGCAACCCAAAACCTAAAACTGGTTTGTAAAATAAAAGGTGTTGACCAAAGTAAAATAGATGAAAAGCTGGAAATTGTTGGTCTGTTAGATCGTAAGGATAGTAAGTTTAGTAACTATTCGTTAGGTATGAAACAACGATTAGCAATTGCTTCTGCCCTGCTTAACGATCCGGAAATTTTAATTCTTGATGAACCAACAAACGGATTAGATCCTCAAGGTATTCATCAAATACGTGAAATTATAAAGCAAATTGCGGAAAAAGGCACGACTATTCTACTTGCCTCCCATTTATTAGACGAGGTTGAAAAGGTATGTTCTCATGTGGTGGTTTTAAGAAAAGGCGTGAAGCTATATTCCGGTCGTGTTGATGAAATGATTTCCAGTCATGGTTTCTTCGAGTTGAAAGCCAATAATCAAGAAGCATTAATTTCACTTTTAGAAAACCACAAATCGGTTTCAAAAATTAAAGTGAAAGACCATTTAGTCACAGCATTTTTAAATGAACCTATAGATAGCGGTACGTTTAACCAATACCTTTTTAATAATGGTATTGTGCTTACCCATTTAGTGCAACGTAAAGAAAGCCTGGAAGAGCAATTTTTACAATTAACAGACAAAAACTAACCGCTAAAAACCTACAAGCATGCTTCGATTATTACATCTAGAATTACAAAAATTATTATTGAATCGTACCAGTAAGGTATTAATATTTATATCCTTCATCCTACCTTTTTTTGTTATCCTTTTATCCTCGTTAAAAATTAACGTTTTTGGTTTTTTCACTTTAGAACTCGGTGAATTGGGCATTTTCAACTTCCCAGTCATCTGGCATTTAACTACATTTTTTGCATCGCAGTTTAAGTTCTTTTTTGCTATTGTGGTGGTAAGTATGATTGGTAACGAATACAGTAACAAAACCATAAAACAAAACCTGATAGACGGATTAAGTAAAAAGGAATTTATCTTGTCTAAATTTTACGCCATTATATTCTTTTCTCTAGCTTCAACAGTACTGATCGGATTAATTTCTTTATGTATTGGATTATACTATTCCAGTTACAACGAGTTTAATATCATAATTAGAGAAACTAGTTTTTTACTAGCGTATTTAGTCAAGCTTATTGGTTTCTTTAGTTTGTGTTTATTCTTCGGAATGCTAGCTAAACGCTCGGCATTCGCTTTAGCCTTTTTATTTATCCTTTTTATTTTAGAGTGGTTAGGGTTTGGCCTACTAACATGGCAATTCAATATGGATGTAGCCGAAAGCATTCAAAACTTTTTCCCTTTAAAATCAATGTATAAATTAATCGACCAACCGTTTCAACGTATTGCTATGACAAAGTTTCCGGATAAAGGCGAACTTATGTACGACTACGCCGTACATTGGTATGAAATCGCCATAGTTTTAGGTTGGACAGCACTTTTCATCTTTTTATCGTACAGACTGTTAAAAAAACGTGATTTATAACAATCTTTTAATAGATTTGTTATCATATGATAAAGAAAATAGCCACTCTATTAATATGTTTAAATGGCCTTTTGGGGTTTAGTCAAAGTGAAGCTTCTAACTGGTTTTTTGGCGATAATGCCGGGATTCGTTTTAATCTTGACGGAACCATTTCTGAACTTAACAACGGCCGTTTAAGTACCACCGAAGGTTGCGCTACGATTTCTGATGCCAACGGCAATCTTTTATTTTATACCGATGGTGTAAGCGTTTGGAACAAAAATCATAACCGTATGCCTAATGGTTTTGGGCTTTACGGTGACTCCTCAAGCACACAATCAGCCATAGTCGTACCACAACCCGAAAACCCGAATATCTATTATATTTTTACAGTAGACACCTCTGTTGGCAGAAATGATCCCGACTACGGATTTAATTACTCTATTGTAGATATGAGTTTAGAATCAGGTTTAGGTAATGTAACTACCAAAAATTCAAGATTGTTATCTAACTGTTCAGAAAAGGTTACTGCTGTTGTTAAAGATTGTGTTAGTCAATCGATATGGGTCATTACATTTGCACCAGATAGAACTGAATTTATTGACACCTATTATGCTTATGAAGTAAGTACGCGCGGCCTAAACACAACTCCTGTAAAATCGGCCTTTGCCACTAATATTGAAGATAAACGAGGTTATTTAAAATTATCTCCAGAAGGGACAAAACTAGTTTCTGCTAATGGTAGATACGGACTTTTCATCTATGATTTTGATAAAACCACGGGAGTTGTAAGCAATGAAACACGAATTGGTATTAGTTTTTCTAAAAACGGACAAAAGCCACAGGTTTCCTATGGTGTTGAGTTTTCTCCTAATAGTGAATTACTTTATATAACCTCTTATTATGAAACTACCGAAGAAGAAGGATTTAATCCTATTTACCAATATGGAGCTCTTTTACAATACGATGTAACTGCACCAAACATCAGTTTAACCGAGGTTGTTTTAGACCACCGACAAACCTATAGAGGTGCCCTACAATTAGGACCGAATGGTAAAATTTACCGTTCTATGAATCAAAGCTATAACCAAGGGTTGCCTTACCTATCAGTAATCAATTCCCCTAATAACAAAGGGGCTGCTAGTAATTATGCTCATAATGCACTTCAATTAAGTAGAAATGGGCGTCAAGGCTTACCGCCTTTTATCACTTCGTTCTTTTCACAAAAAATCGATATTATTGGTTATACAGATACCTTTTCTACTGAACTTGAATTATGCGAAGGAGACACCTATACCTTACAAGCACCAGAAATTCCTGGAGCTACTTACATCTGGTCGTATAATGGGCAAGAAATAACACATACCGATTATTTTTTAGAAGTAAATAAAGGAGGGGTTTACAGTGTTTTTATCGATCCAAATACTGGGGAATGCGACAAAACCTTAGAAGGTGTTGCTAACGTTATTTATAATGATAATCCAGTAGGGTTCGATTACACCTTAACCCAATGTGATGAAGATGGCATACAAGGTGGTTTTACCAGGTTTAATTTAACGGAAGCTTCAACGTATTTAACCGGTAACAATCCAGACCTGGATGTTGAATTTTATAAAGATGCATCACTTACAAATTTTATCGATGTCCCTGAAAGCTATAATTTCAATGCAGATGTACCAGAGCCGGTATACGGAAAAGTCTTCAATAAAGTCACGAACTGCTTTGATACTTCAACACTAACATTACAAGTTAGCACAACCCAAATCCCTGATTTTTCTGCTACACCTTTATGTGATGAACTGAATCCTGAAGACGGTCTCAATACATTTTATCTGGATGATATTTCAACGGAATTACGATCTTCTAATAATATTTCAACATCTAGCATTAAGTATTACAGAACCTATGATGACGCCCTTTTGGAACAAAACTCACTAGGCTCAAGTTTCGAAAACACAACACCTTACAACCAAACCATTTACTCCAGAATAGAAAACGACAACAGCTGCTTTGGCATCAATAAGATCTTCCTTTCGGTTAATAAAATACCAAAAGTTGAACCTGAAGACCACAAACTATACTGCTTAAATACTTACCCGGAAACCATTACTATTAGTGCTGGTATGCTTAACGATAGCCCCGATAATTACACCTACACTTGGTCAACCGGAGCAACAACACACGACATAGCTATTAATCAACCAGGAATTTATACAGTAACCATTTCCAATTCGGCTAATTGTAGTAAGGAAAGAACGGTAACTGTAGAAGCTTCGAATATTGCTACGATTGATAATATCAACGTTAAAGATGCCTCAAACAATAATAGCATAACAACAGTTGTATCTGGCGAAGGGCTTTACGAATTTGCTCTTTACGATGAAAATAATATACTTGTAACCGACTATCAGGAAAGTAATGTTTTTAACAACGTTCTTCCGGGAATTTATCAGGTTTATATCAGAGATATTAAAAACAACTGTGGTATGGTTTACCAAAGTGTATCGGTTATTGGCTTCCCGAAAGTATTTACCCCAAATAACGACGGATTTAATGACACCTGGCAGGTTTATGGAACCTCAGATATGTTTCAGCCAAATTCAAAAATTCAGATTTTTGATAGATATGGCAAACTATTAAAGGAATTAACTCCTCTAAATGGTGGTTGGGACGGAAATTTTAATGGCAAGCAGCTGCCAAACGATGACTACTGGTTTTTTGTAACGCTACAGGATGGTAGAATTTTCAAAGATCACTTTACCCTAAAACGCTAATATTTAACCTAATAATAACGCATTTCGTCGCATTTTCTTTGCGTTTCATCTAAATTTTAGCTACTTTTCACACGTTTAAAACTACGTTTTAATTAACCAATACCCAAACCATCTCAAGTGACTAAAAGCCTAAATACCTGTCTGAGTTTTATCCTGATTATTTTTGGATACCATTTTGTCTTTTCACAACAGATTACGGTAGACAATTCTATCACTGTTACAGACCTTATTGAAAACAACTTAGCCAGTAATTGTGTAGAAATTTCAAATGTAACAACCTCCATAAACGGTAACGTCAATGGATTTTCCAGCTTTGGTAGTTTTCAAAGCAGCAACACAAATTTTCCGTTGAGCCAAGGTATTATTCTATCTACAGGTAATGCGGCTTCTGCAGGAAACTCGGTTGTTTCTGATGATTTGAGTGAAGGCGATTTAAATTGGGGAACTGATCCCGATATAGAAGCCGCTTTAGGAACAAGTAATACCGTAAATGCTACAGTTATTGAGTTTGATTTTGTTGCCCTTTCAGATGTCATTCAGTTCAATTACATTTTCGCATCTGAAGAATACTATGCTAATTACCCTTGTAATTCATCGGATGGTTTTGCCTTTTTAATTCGAGAAGCCGGCAGCACAGGTCCTTATGAGAACATAGCTGTTGTACCCGGAACAAACACTCCTGTAACTGTTAACAATATTCACAGTGAAATTTTAGGTATTTGTGATGCTTCTAATGAAAATTACTTTGCTGGTTATAATCTTGCAAACACCAATTTCAATGGAAGCACGACGGTTTTAACGGCAGCTAGCAATGTCACTCCCAATGTACAATACCATGTAAAACTTATTGTTGCCGACCAGGCTGGAGACCCAGGTTACGATTCTGCGGTATTTATAGAATCTGCTACATTTAATGACCTAGACCTTGGCGATGATATTAATACCTGCTCAAGTAGTGTTACCCTTAACGGTGAAATACAAAATCCGTTAGCTACTTATGCCTGGTATAGAGACGATGTCCTTTTATCGGGTGAAACGAATCCCATTTTAACAACCTCTACAAGTGGCTTATATCGAGTTGAAGTTACTATAAGTGGCGTTAGCTGTGTTATCACCGACGAAGTTAATGTTACGATTGACACCGAATTAACCACCAATCCCATTTCGCCTTATGCATTATGTGATGCCAACGGAGATAATCAAGAAACTTTTAATTTATCAACTAAAAACAATGACGTTGTAAATGCTATTCCGGCGCTTCCTGCAAATTACACCATCGCCTATTATACTTCTAATGCCGATGCCCGAAATAACCCTGGTAACAATATCACTTCAATTACAACGGGATCTACAACCATTTATGTTCGAGTTGAGGACACTGATGCTGGTTGTTTGTTTTTTGGAACTATAGATTTAATTGTTAACGCTTTACCCAACGTAACACAACCTCCTGTTTGGGATATCTGTGATAACGACAACGTACCTAACGGCCAAACTGAAATAGATTTAAGAGAACAAGACGACATTATTACGAACGGACAAGCAAACCTATCTGTGAGTTACCACTTTTCGCAGGATGGAGCAATTAATGACTATGATGTTGTTGTTAATCCTTACACCAACACAACCCCTAATGAAACCCTATATGTTAGAGTTGAAGATACACAAACAGGCTGTACAAATACATCGGTTATATTAACACTAAATGTAACTAATGGTAATACGCAAATTGTAAGAGACCGCCAGTATCTTGATGCCTGCGATCCAGATCATGATGGCTTTGCTACTTTCGATTTAACACAAGTTATTAGTCGTATTTTAAATGGTGAAAGCGGATTCAACAATCCAACATACCACACCTCTCAGGAAGATGCCGAATCCGGCAGCAATCCCATTGCAGATCCGACAAATTTTCAAAATACTATTGCTAACGAACAAACTATTTTTATTCGTTTAGAAGACAGTACAACTGGATGTTATGCCATTATTCCTTTAGAAATTCACAGCAACTTATTACTTACAGGAACAGACACTAATGAGTTCGCCTTATGTGATGAAGCCGGCAGTAACGGGGTTATTGGTTTCGATTTGTACACGGTTGAAGGCTACATTATAGGTGAAATTCCAACCATATATTTCCCTATTGAAGTTTCCTTTTACGAAACACAAACCGATTTAGATAACGATAATGCTATTGATAAAGATGTGCTTTACGATGTTAGCGCTACCCAGCCCTCAACTCTATTAATTAAAATCGTAAATACCGATACTGGTTGTACCGAAGAAGAAGATATTATTTTACGCGTCAACCCCATTTTATTATTTACAACTCCCGATCCCTTACCTTACTGTGATACCGATAATGATGGACAGGCAGATGTATATTTAAATGAATTTGATGCCCAGATTCTTAATGGTAATACAGATTTTAGTGTTACTTACTTTGCCTCTGAAAATGATGCAATACAAAATTTGGCGGCGAACCAATTGCCCACTCCCTATTTTGTAGATCAGCAAACCACAGTTTGGGCACGTATTACGAATAACACTACAGGATGCCACACCGAAAACCCTTTCGATATTGCCATAGCAGTTGCTCCTGAAACAACTCCACCCAATGATATTATTATTTGCGATAACGATCAAGATGGATTTTCCATTGTGAATTTAGATGATACCATCGATGAATTAGTTGCGGATCCTAGTGGTTTAAACATAAGTTTTCACACATCACTTGCTAATGCTGAAGCAAACATAGCACCTATAACGAATTCTTCTGATTACGATGCCAATTCACAGCGTATATATGCTCGTGTTACCGATGCATCTGCTACAACGGCCTGCCCTTCTATTCAGTCATTCGATATTATCATTAACACCCTTCCAGTAGTCCCCTCCATTTCAACCTATCAAATTTGTGTTCCACAAGGTACTACTGCGGCTGAATTTATATTTTCGAATAAAGATGCTGAAATTTTAAATGGCCAAACCGGTAAAGAAGTATATTATTTTGAAGATAGTAGTTTCACAACCTTAATCGACAAAAACTCAACTTACAACAGCTCAGGGGCGCAAACCATTTATGTTCGTGTTGAAAATATTTCAGATCCGAGTTGTAACGCTACTGGTTCATTTGATTTAGCCGTCGATACCTTACCTGTTTATAATGAAAACTTTAACGATTTCCCTCCGGTATGCCAAAGTATTGCCAACGATTACACTTTCAATTTTGAAGAAAAACGTCAGGAGATTACTCAAGGGAGCACCGATAATTTAAACATTCAATTTTTCTTAGATGAAAATGATGCCATAAACAATACAGGAACACCGTTACCAGATCAGTTCACTTATACCTTTAACGCTCAAAACCGACAAGGCCAATTTTATGCACGTATCGAAAATGCAGGAAATGCCTGTGCCTTAGTTGAAGTTGTAAGATATATTACCTTTCCAACACCACATATTTTATCGGCAACTATAGCCCCTGTTTGTGATACAGATTACGACGGCACTACAACCATAGACCTAACAACAACGGTTTACGATATTGAAAATGTAAGATTCAGTGATGTTGCCATTACATACTTTGAGGACGAAGATTTGCTTAATGAAATACCTTCTTCAACCATAAATACGTACCCAATAACAACCAGCAAAACCATATATGTTAAAGCTGAAATTGAAATTACTGGTTGCTATGATTATATAGCTATGGATTTACAAGTCAATTTACCTCCTGCCGTAAATACCATTGCCCCGATTCCTTTTTGTGATAACGCTACCAATAGTTACGACTTATCTCAGGTAGATAATATGCTCGTCGATAATACTAATAATATTACGATCACCTACCATGATTCGCAATTAGATGCCGAAAATGGTACTTCTGCCCTTAGTACAAATTACACATATACCAGTAACAATCCTACTATTTACGCAAGAGTAGCAAATAGCTCTACTGGGTGTTTTGTAACACAAGCTTTTGAACTACAAATCAACCCAAATCCTATTGCTAACACGCCACAGGATTTTGAGGATTGTGACGATGATTTTGATGGCTTTTTAGAATTCAATTTAACGAATAACAACGCTACTATTTTAGGTAATCAAAATGCTGCCGAATATACAATTACCTATCATAACGATATTAGCAATGCTATGGACGGAATAAGTCCTTTAGGTGACTTACACGCCGCTGTTGATGGTGAAGTTGTATATGCACGAATTGAAAATAATACCACAGAATGTTACGACGTCACCCAGTTTACCATTTATGTAAACCCATTACCAATTATCCCAATTGAAGATGTCCAGCCACTTTGCCTTGACGATTTACCGCAAACCTTGAGTGCCGAAACCGGAAATGCAGGAGACACTTATCTTTGGGATACAGGAGAAATAACCCCTGAAATTGAATTAGACATTGCCGATATTGGAGCACACTGGGTAGAAGTCACAACCCCTGATGGCTGTTCGCTTAGAAAGGATTTTAACCTTATTGAATCTGAAATAGCGGATATCAACTTCACGACTAAAGTTGATTTTGCCGACCCAAACAGTATCACCGTAGATGTAAGCGGTATCGGTAATTATGTTTATATTTTAGATAATGGCGAGCCTCAAACTTCAAACGTATTTAACAATGTTACCTTCGGACTTCATCAGGTTACTATTAGAGATTTAAATGGCTGTGAAGATGTTATTACCGAGGTATTTGTGTTTGATATTCCTAAATTCTTCACCCCGAATAACGACGGCACTTTCGATACCTGGCACGTTATAGGTATCAACCAGCTTCCGGGGACTTTAGTTTATATTTATGATCGCTATGGGAAACTATTAAAAACCTTAACGCATAATTCTATAGGTTGGGATGGCACTTTCAATGGACATCCTATGCCTTCAAACGACTATTGGTTTGTTGCCAAAATCATTCAAAATGGCCCCCCTTTTGAAGTGAAAGGACATTTCGCATTAAAACGTTAAAAGTCCAATAGATTTCTAATGAAGTTTTTATCTTTACAGGTATAGTTCATTCATAATGAAGCACCTCGTAATTATAAGCTTTCTTTTAATTTACAAACTTGGTTTTACGCAAAATGTTCAGGTAGACAGCCAATCTTATACAGCGCAGCAACTTATTGAAGATATTCTAATAGGCAGTAACTGCATTTCTAATGTTGTAGTAACCAATGTTAGTGGAGGAAACTTTAACGGTACCGACCAAAGTTATGGTTATTTTGACGCTTCAGGAACCTCCTTTCCTTTTCAAAGTGGTGTGGTTTTAAGTACCGGTAAACTCTCAAATGTTACCGGTCCCAACACAACATTAAGTGATGATAATGCCAATAACTGGAATGGCGACAATGATCTGGAAAATATTTTAAACGAAAGCAACACTACCAATGCAACTATTATAGAATTTGAATTCACTTCCATAGCTTCACAAATTAGTTTTCGCTACCTTTTTGCTTCCGAAGAATATCAGGAAAATAATGCGAACACCTGCCAATATTCCGATTTGTTTGGCTTTTTAATTCGAAATGTAAATGACGTGCAATACGATAATATTGCGCTTATCCCTAACACGCAAACCCCCGTAAAAGTGACTACAGTCCATCCGGAAATTCCAAATGGATGTGCTGCTCAAAACGAAGCTTATTTTGGGAGTTGGAATAATACCTCTGCTCCTATTAATTTTAACGGCCAAACAACTGTATTAACTGCCACCGCTAACACGGTTCCTAATGAGACTTATCATGTTAAACTGGTAATTGCAGACGAACAAAATTACCGATACGACTCGGCAGTATTTCTTGAGGCAGGCAGTTTTATCCTCAATACCGATTTAGGCGAACATCGTCTTGTTGCAACTAACAATCCACTTTGTGAAAATGAAACAATCACTCTTGACGCCAGTTCTTCCAATGGTATTTCCTATAAATGGTTTAAAGATAATATCGCTCTTATTAATGAGACAAATAGCACCTATATAGCTACCGAAACAGGCACCTATAACGTAGAAATTGATTTGGGTAATAATTGTACATCTTATGGAGAAATTACAATTGAATATATTGAAAAGCCAATAGTTTCAAACACGACATTAATGGCCTGCGACGAAAATCAGGATGGATTAACAACTTATAATCTTTTTGACGTAGAACAAACAATTACCAATGGCGATAACACATTACAAATATCTAATTTCTACAGAATACCATCTGATGCAGAGAATCAACTGAATGAAATATCAAACCCTTCAACATTTGAAAACACCATACCACAACAAATTGTTTATGCTCGCGTTGAAAACCAAAATCAATGTTTTTCTATAGCTGAAATCACTTTAGATATTTCAACTAACAACATTGTAATTGCTCCTTTTGAAACCTGTGATGATGACACTCCTGACGGATTCACACTCTTCAATCTTGACGATTTAAGAAATCGCATTGAACCTAATATTCCTGTGAATTCTGTAATAACTTTTTATAAAACCACAGATAATTTATTTTCTGAAACCAATGCACTGCCTGATGCCTATGAAAATGTTGATGCATATACTGAAACCATTTGGGTTAAAATAGAAAATGGCTTTGACTGTTATGCAGTTTCTTCTGTTGATCTTGTCGTATTAGAATCACCACAATTTTCATCCATAGAAAATATTGGTTATTGTTTAAATAGCTATCCAGAAACCATAACTATTGATTCTGGTCTTTTAAATGCGTCAAATAACAATCCAACCTATCAATGGTATTTAAACAACAGTATAATTTCACAAAACACCTCAACTATAAACGTTAACGAAACCGGGAAGTATACAGTTACCGTTACATTTAACAATGGATGTGCAGTAAGTAACAGCATCGACGTTGTTCCTTCAAATCTTGCTACCATTGAAAATATAGATATTCTTCAAGCATCAGAAAACAGTACTGTAACCATTAATGTTTCTGGAGAAGGTATTTATGAATTTGCTATAGATAATTCAATATTTCAAGACAGTAATACTTTCAGCAATGTATCAGCCGGTATTCATACCGTTTATGTAAATGACCTTAACGGATGTGGAATGGTACAACAGCAGATTTCGGTTTTGGGTTTTCCTAAATATTTTACACCAAATGGTGATGGCATTAACGACTTCTGGAAACCTTATGGCGTAACTTCTGAATTTTATAACGATATTGACATAAAAATTTTTAACCGCTACGGTAAGCTTATTAAACAAATAAACCCGTCTCAATCTGGCTGGAATGGCACACTTCAAGGACAACCTCTACCCAACGACGACTACTGGTATCGTGTAGTTTTAAAAGACGGCTCAAAATATACCGGACACTTTTCTTTAAAGCGTTAAAAATCAATTCTAAATATTTATATATTTGTTAGTTATGACAAAAACGCAAACTAACAAAACTAAATACATAGCCCTTTTTACTATTTGCTTTTTAGGCCTTGTTTTAAAGGGGTTTTCTCAAACCTGCTCATTAGGGAATCCCGTTTTTACAGAAAACTTCGGGTCTGGAACTGCTCGGCTGGGCCCATCATTAAACCAAGACCCGAATGCCGATGTGCATCCCGATTTCAGACCGGCGCAATTATACACCTATGTTGGCGGAAACGGTACAGTTGGTTATGACCAATATGGATTAATGAAAAACCCATACGATGCTGCCCCCGGTGGAGCTGGATGGAATGATAGTTTTACAGACCACACAGGAAACACAAACGGTTATCTTTATTATTGCGATGCAGGAACAGATTTAAACGTGTTTTATGCTCAAAAAATAGATGGCCTTTGTAATGATATTGAATACGAACTATCGGCTTGGTTTGCAAAATCTAACGAACCTGGTTACTTTATAGATCCTAACATTAAGTTAATTGTTGGTTTTACTGATGCTAATGATATCCCTTTAGGAAATATAATTGACACCGACACTGGTTCCATCACAGGAATAGGTGTCAACCGCTGGCATAAAAAAACACTGGTTTTTACCGTTCCTTCTGGCACAGAAAACATTTATTTTATGCTTAAAAATAATGTATCCGGTCAAGCAGGTAACGATTTAGTTATAGATGATATTGAAGTACGCCCGTGTGGGCCTCAAATTGAAATTAGCGATGCAACAAATAGTATAGTTAACAATGAAACATATTGTCTGAGTGGAACAACAGATACGACGGTAAATTTATCTGCTGACATACCAAGCAATTTTGTTATGATCTGGCAAGAATCAACTTCAGCTGGCATCTGGACAGATATACCAAATGAAACCAACCCGACATTAAACTATACTATTCCTGCAAATTCAAATAGCTTTCATCATTTTAGGCTAAAGTTTGCGCATAATGCCAATAATCTTATAAATAGTAGTTGTAATTTCTTTACCGACCCTGTAAATTATTACTTTACCGATGCTAATGTGGTACCAAATTTACAGTTATGCGATAACGATAATAATGGCAACACCACTTTTGACTTAACCCAACAAATAAACAGCATAAATAGTTCTGCAGGTGTCAGCATTACCTATTATGAAAGTTTAGCGGAAGCTCAAAACGGAACGTCCTTTATTTTAAACCCAGCCAACTATAATAGTAGTAGCAAAACTATTTACGCCAGAGTAGAAAACATCTTTAACCCTGATTGCTATGCCATTTCTAATTTTAATTTAGAAGTCTATAACTCAGCCTTTCCTTTAGATGCTGCAAACATCTACCCTATTGAAGAATGTGATGACACTTCCGTAGGAACAGATACAGATGGCTTTAAAATTATAGACATCACCCAAAGAAAAACCGAAATTCTTAATGGTCAATCAGATTCTGAATTTACGCTTACTTATTTTACAGATGCCTTGTATGTGGACGAAATACTTAATCCCACAACATTTACTAATACGGTCTCCGGAGGACAAACTATTTATGTTAGAATGACCAATAACAATTTTATCGATTGTTATTCAGATACCAGTTTTCAAATTGAAATCTTCAAATTACCGGAAGTTAACACTCCTGGTCTTTACGCACAATGTGATGACGCTGCAAACGATGGTTTCGCGCTCTTTAATTTAACGCTGGATGACATTAAAGAAGAAATAAACCCTAATTATATAACTGAAAGCTTAACATTCACCTACTACAATAATCAAAATGAAGCCGAAAATAAAGGTTCAAATATAACTTCACCTGAAAGCTACACAAACCAACTTGCTTTCACTAACGAAACCATTTGGATTCGTGTTGAAAACCCTAATGGCTGTTACCGGGTAGTTTCGTTAGAATTACAAGTCAACCCTTCTGGCAGTGCTCTGGATGCCTATAACCCTGTGGCTATACATCAATGTGATGATGGCTTAGATAAAAGAGATGGAATTTCAACTTTCGACTTGAGTGATATTAAAAATTATATTGCAAACAACTTATTTTCCTCTATTCCCGCTACGGTACATCTTTACGAAAATCAAACCGATGCGGAATTAGAAATCAATGAAATAATAAATGTCGACACCCATCAAAATACCAATTCACCTCATAGCCAAAATATTTGGGTGCGCATAAAGAGTAGCTTGGCTAATGACTGTTTAGGATTAAAAGAATTTCAAAATCTGCTAATTGTTGAAAGCCTACCAGTTGCAAATCCTGTTTCTCTTAATCCTGAATGTGATTACGATACGACTAACACTATTTTAAACTTTCCTTTTGACACATCACAAATTGAAGCTACAGTTTTAGGAAACCAAAATCCGGCTAATGTTACCGTTTCCTATTTTGACGAACAAGGAAACCTGTTGCCTAGCCCGTTACCAAATCCTTTTTTAACCGAGAACCAAACCATTACCATTCGGGTGACTAATAACACAACAGAAGACCCTGATGGTGCTTGTTTTGATGAAACGACACTTAAATTTATTATTCACGAGCAACCTATTGCAAATGCTGTTGATCCACAAGAATTCTGTGATGATGGCACTGATGGTACATATATAAATGATGGCCTCCATAATTTTGACACATCTACTTTTTCAAATGTGATTTTAGGCAATCAAGCCAATATGGACATCTATTTTTCCTATATCGATAGCAATGGTACCGCAATAATCAACGCAACCACACTACCTAATCCATTGGTTTCAGCAACACAAACGATAACGGTAGATGTTATTAATCCTCTAAACACAAATTGTGTGGCTTCAACTAATATCCAATTAATTGTCAATCCTATGCCTGAATTCACTATAAATGAAGAAGAAATTGTTTGTACATCCGATCCTTCTTTTACTGTAACCTTAACACCAATACAAGCCAACGCTTCAGAAGTATTTAACTACTCATGGGCCTTTGAAGGCGGTACCGAAATTTCAAACAACACAACTTTAGATGTATCCACTCCTGGAAACTATTCGATAACATTAACTAATCCTACAACACTTTGTTCATCTACTAAAACAGTTTCTGTTAAAGCTTCAGAATTAGCAAGGATAACTCAAGACGACATAACCATCGTAGACATATCGGACAATAATAGTGTCACTATAAATAACCCTGAAAGTTTAGGTTCTGGAACCTATCAATTTGCTTTAGAATCTAAAGATGGGGCAGTCACGTTTTCTTATCAGGATAGTCTTGTGTTTAATAATGTGAGAGCCGGCGATTACACCCTGTTTGTTAAAGATGATATTTGTGGAACCGTTGAAATTGATGTGTTTGTTATTGGCTACAGAAAATTCTTCACACCAAACGGAGATGGTCAAAATGATTTATGGAAAATTCAGGGCATAAATAATTCTCAGGCTTCAAGCTTGGTATACATCTATAACCGCTACGGAAAATTAATCAAACAACTAAATCCACTGGGTAATGGCTGGGATGGCACTTTAAATGGTGAACTATTAGCAACAGATGACTATTGGTTTACTGTTCAGCTAACCGATGGCAGATCGTTTACTGGGCACTTTACTTTAAAGCGATAAGAGTTATATTTTGTGTAATTTTGCATCATGCGTTTTAAAATTGAATCTGAATTCGGTCCTACGGGAGATCAACCTCAAGCTATTAAACAATTAGTAGCAGGCATTAATGCTGACGAAAAATATCAAACCTTACTTGGTGTTACGGGGTCAGGAAAGACGTTTACGGTTGCCAATGTTATACAGGAAGTGCAGCGTCCTACTCTGGTGCTGGCCCATAACAAAACCTTGGCTGCTCAGTTATATTCTGAGTTCAAACAGTTTTTCCCAAATAATGCGGTTGAATATTTCGTGTCGTACTATGACTATTATCAACCTGAAGCCTATATCCCGGTTTCTGGTGTTTATATAGAAAAAGATTTATCGATTAACGATGAAATCGAAAAGATGCGTTTAAGCGCAACATCGTCACTCCTTTCAGGCAGACGAGACGTGCTAGTTGTGGCTTCCGTGTCGTGTTTATATGGTATTGGAAACCCTGTAGAGTTTCAAAAAAACGTAATTTCTTTAGAACGCGATCAGGAAATTTCCAGAACTAAATTGCTTCACCGTCTGGTGCAAAGTTTATATTCCAGAACCGAAGCGGAATTTAACCATGGTAATTTCAGAATAAAAGGAGACACCGTTGATGTGTTCCCGAGTTATGCGGATTACGCGTTTAGGATTCACTTTTTTGGGGATGAAATTGAAGAAATTGAAGCCTTCGATATTCAAAGCAATCAGGTGATTGAAAAATACGACCGACTGAATATCTACCCAGCGAACATGTTCGTAACATCACCTGATGTCCTTCAAAATGCTATAAAGGATATTCAGAACGATTTGGTAAAACAACACGATTACTTTAAAGACATTGGGAAACATTTAGAAGCCAAGCGACTTAAAGAACGTACCGAATTCGATTTAGAAATGATTCGCGAATTAGGATACTGTTCAGGTATTGAGAATTACTCACGCTATCTCGATGGCAGACAACCAGGCACTCGCCCGTTCTGTTTACTGGATTACTTCCCGGATGATTATTTAATGGTCGTTGATGAAAGTCACGTGACCATTTCTCAAGTGCATGCGATGTATGGTGGCGACCGCAGTAGAAAAGAAAACTTAGTAGAATACGGTTTCCGTTTACCTGCCGCCATGGATAACCGTCCGTTAAAATTTGAAGAGTTCGAGGCGATACAGAATCAGGTCATTTATGTAAGTGCCACACCGGCCGATTACGAATTAAAGAAAACCGACGGAGTTTACGTGGAGCAAATCATCAGACCTACAGGGTTATTAGATCCGATTATTGAAGTGCGCCCAAGTTTAAATCAGATTGATGATTTAATTGAAGAAATTCAACAACGTGTTGAAAAAGATGAACGAACTTTGGTAACTACCTTAACCAAACGTATGGCAGAAGAATTGACCAAGTATCTGGATCGTATTCAAATTCGTTGCCGTTACATTCACAGTGATGTTGATACTTTGGAGCGTGTAGAAATCATGCAGGATTTACGTAAAGGCTTGTTTGATGTACTTGTTGGTGTGAATTTACTTCGTGAAGGTTTAGATTTACCTGAAGTATCTCTGGTAGCCATTTTAGATGCCGATAAAGAAGGGTTCTTACGTTCGGCACGTTCATTGACCCAAACGGTTGGTAGAGCCGCTAGAAACCTAAATGGTAAGGCTATAATGTATGCTGATAAAATTACGAATAGCATGCAGCAAACCATTGATGAAACCACTTATCGCAGAGAAAAACAAATCAATTACAATACTAAATTCAATATTACGCCGAAAGCATTAAATAAAAATTTAAATAATGCCTTGTCTAAAAATTCGGTTAGTACTTATAGTTACGAATTGGAAGCAGCTAAAGCTGCTGAACCAGAAAGTCAATACCTAACAAAACCTGAATTAGAAAAGAAAATAAAAGATAAGCGTAAACTAATGGAAGAAGCTGCTAAAGCGTTAGACTTTATTGTAGCGGCGAAACTTCGAGATGAGATAAAAGGATACCAGGAAAAACTAGAAAAGCTAAAAGTGTAACACTCTTAGCTTTTCTTCCCAAAAATATCTAGTTTGTTTTCTAGTTATACTGTGTTTTAAAAATATCAATCAACACATCCGGTGGTACTATTTTATTCGGAAAACTTTCCATTAAATACAGCACCTTAGAAATGGATTCATGGCTTAACCCCATGCGTAGCCCAAAGTTATGTAGCTTTACAATTTTTTTAGAATCACTCTGTTCGTTATCTATATTCATTAATAATACCAAACGATGAAACTGTACAATGCGTTCACTATGTGATTTTAAATGAATATAGTTAATAGGATGTTCTATCAGGTAGTCGAAATCCTCTCGAGAAATTTCAAGCTGTTTTGCAACACCTAACAAAAAATTGTATTCTAAATCTTTGATATCTTTATCATGCTTTGCAAAGGCAATCATTTCAGATAAGAGACTTAATTTTTCGACTCTATTAATCATATAGTTAAGGGATTAATTAATTACACTATAAAGATACGAACAACCTTAATTTTATAATCGTAGATAATTTGTAGCTTATCGAAAACCGTGGTGTATTTGGTCGTTTATTTTAATTATTTCATCTCAATTCATAAAAAAACAACATCATTTTTCATCTGATTTTCAACACTTTAAACAGAAACAACATACACTTTCACAAAACACCAACACACTAAATATCAGCACATTACAAACAACCTTTAATAATAAATTACTAAACATTATATCTCCATTTTTTGATTTATCTTTATAAAAATTGCAAAAACGCTAGAAAACACTTCTTAATACTATCTAATTCACAAAAAGGAATAGTACTTTTGGAACTTAAATTACAGACATGACAAATAATGATATTTTAAAAAAATTAAGAGTGGCTTTAAAGCTTAGAGACGATGACATTGTCAAAATTTTAGCTTTGGTAGACTTTAGAATTTCGAAAAGTGAACTAGGTGCTTTTTTTAGAAAAGAAGACCACCCGAAATACATGGAATGTGGCGACCAGATTTTAAGAAACTTTTTAAACGGTCTGGTAATTCATATGCGAGGCCCCATTCCTCCCAAAAAACAAGACAACAAAAAAAGCTCTTAATTTTCATTAAGAGCTTTTTTAATACGGTTAAAAATTGTACTACATAGATGATACCAGCTTAACCGGTATTAAATACTTTCTACCCGGAGCCATACCTTCGGCTTGAATTTTACAATAATTAAGTTTGTACTTTAAAAATTGCTCTAATTCATCTGAATCGGAATCAATTGACAATACAACAATTTCGCTTTTATTATTAATAGTAAAATAAACATTAGCAGAAACTTCCTCTGTAAATTCCAAATTAGAGTTCTTTAAGATCTTCTGTATTTCTACAGTAATGGTTTCCGTTTTCGGAAGGTCATTCACTTTGCTATTATTAGCAAAAATGGTGTTTGAACATAATAAAATTGCTAATACTAATAATACTTTAATTGTTTTCATCTGTTAATAATTTTATTGTTTTTAAATTGTCAGATGGAATTCGCCTAATAACAAATGTTGTGTAATCAACTTTTCATTAAGGCTCATTTCATAGTTTTAGTTTTTACAGCTTTTAATATTGACTGTTTTTGTTTTACGAGTCAAAATTAGACATAAAAAAAGAGTAGTGATTTACACTACTCTTATTAAAACTATATGGTAATATTAACAAATACTACGGCTATGTTAAGCCTATGCTAATACTTCTTGTACTTTATCTGCAGCTTCCTGGAATTCAGTCGCACTTAACACGTCTAAACCAGAGTTGTCAATTAATTCTTTAGCGATGTCTGCATTGGTTCCTTGTAAACGCACAATAATTGGCACGTTAATGTTACCCATGTTTTTGTAAGCATCAATAACTCCTTGTGCTACACGATCACAACGAACAATACCACCAAAAATGTTAATTAAAATTGCTTTTACAGCAGGATCTTTTAAGATGATTTTAAAAGCAGCTTCTACACGAGCAGCATCAGCAGTACCTCCGACATCTAAGAAGTTAGCTGGCTCACCACCTGCTTGCTTAATTAAATCCATAGTTGCCATTGCTAAACCAGCACCGTTAACCATACATCCAACGTTACCATCAAGGTCTACATAGTTTAATCCTTTTTCGCCAGCTTCTACTTCAATAGCACTTTCTTCGCGTATATCGCGTAAATCTACGTAATCTTTATGTCTGTAAAGCGCGTTATCATCTATGGTTACTTTAGCATCTACAGCTAAAATTTTATCGTCACTTGTTTTTAATACCGGGTTGATTTCAAATAATGAAGAATCAGATTTTACATAAGCCGTATAAAGATTAGTAACAAACTTTGTCATTTCTTTAAATGCTGTACCTGATAATCCTAAGTTGAAAGCAATACGTCTAGCCTGGAATGGTGTTAAACCAACAGCAGGATCGATTTCTTCAGTAAAAATTAAATGCGGAGTTTCTTCAGCAACAGTTTCAATATCCATACCTCCTTCAGTTGAATACATAACCATGTTACGTCCTGTACTTCTGTTTAATAAAACAGATACATAAAACTCACTAGTTTCACTATCTCCAGGATAGTAAACATCTTCTGCAACTAATACTTGGTGTACTTTTTTACCTTCAGCTGATGTTTGAGGTGTTACTAAGTTCATGCCGATGATTTGTCCAGCAATCTCTTCAACCTGCTCTAAGTTTTTGGCAAGCTTAACTCCACCACCTTTTCCACGACCACCTGCATGTACTTGTGCTTTAATAACATGCCAACCGGTTCCTGTTTCTTCAGTTAATTGTTTTGCTGCTGCAACAGCTTCCTTTGCATTTTGCGCTACAATACCACGTTGGATACGTACACCAAAACTGCTTAATATTTCTTTACCTTGATATTCGTGTAAATTCATAATTCGCTAAATAGTTTAAGAGGCACAAATGTAAATAATCGCAATAACTTACCCTAATATTTCAATGTGAAAACTTTATAAATAATAAACTAACAACCTTGTGTTAAATAATTAACATTCTGTTCAACTTGTATAATTTTTTATTTATTTATTTTTTATTGTCAGTAAAGAAATATCTTTGCCAAAAATTTGAAAATTATGTTGGAGAACCAATTGCTTAAAATTGCAGAAGATTTTGGAAGCCCTGTTTATGTTTACGACGCCGAGAAAATTGAGGCACAGTATAACAGACTAACTAATGCCTTTAGTGGTGTAAAAAAGTTAAAACTTAATTATGCTGTTAAAGCATTATCAAATATATCGATCCTAAAATTATTCAACAAGCTTGGTTCTGGTATAGATACGGTGTCTTTACAAGAAATCGAACTGGGTTTAAAAGCAGGATTCAAACCTCAACAAATTATTTTCACTCCTAACGGTGTGTCTTTAGCTGAAATTGAAGAAGCAGCTAAACTTGGTGTTGAAATTAACATCGACAACCTGTCTATTTTAGAGCAATTTGGTACAAAACACCCGAATGTTCCGGTTTGTATTCGTATTAATCCACATATTATGGCCGGTGGTAATGCCAATATTTCTGTAGGGCACATTGATTCTAAATTCGGAATTTCTATTCACCAGATTCCTCATATTTTACGTATTGTTGAAAATACAGGAATGACTATTAACGGTATTCACATGCATACCGGTAGTGATATTTTAGATATTGAAGTGTTCTTGTATGCGAGCGAAATTTTATTCGATACGGCTAAACAATTCAAAAACTTAGAATTCATTGATTTCGGTTCTGGATTTAAAGTACCTTACAAAGAAGGTGACATTGAAACCAATATTGAAGAATTAGGTAAAAAATTAACGGCTAAGTTTAACGCCTTCTGTAAAGAATACGGAAAAGACTTAACCTTGGCTTTCGAACCTGGTAAATTTTTAGTAAGTGAGTCGGGTTACTTCTTAACTAAAGTAAATGCAGTTAAACAAACCACTTCAACAGTGTTTGCTCAGGTAGATTCTGGTTTCAACCACTTAATCCGTCCGATGTTTTACGGGTCGCATCATGACATCATTAACATCTCTAATCCTAATGGTAGTGAACGTTTCTATACCGTTGTAGGTTACATTTGTGAAACGGATACTTTTGGTAGTAACAGACGAATTAAAGAAATCTCTGAAGGCGATGTGTTATGTTTTAAGAATGCAGGGGCTTACTGTTTCTCAATGGCAAGCAATTACAACTCAAGGTTCCGCCCTGCCGAAGTTTTATGGTATAACAATGAAGCGCATTTAATTAGAAAAAGAGAAACGTTTGATGATATCATTAAAAATCAAATAGAAGTCGATTTTTCAGAAAAAAAACAAAAAGAGTTGGCTAAATAACCAATTTCTATAATTATACATCTTAGTTATAAAAGCTCAACCTTTGGTTGGGCTTTTTTTTTATTTCAGAAACTAAAACAAGATTTATTAATAAATTTCCCTATATTTAAGTACGCTATTACTTATAAACCAACAAATTACCCACCCCTCTCTCCATAATTAACCTCTAATATTAGAGTCCCAAGTTGATTTTATTTAGAATATTAATCGTGTTAAAATAACATTTAACACCACCAAACTATATAACCATTATTAATTCTAACCAAAATCAAAATTATGAGAACACTATTGTATTTATTATTCGTACTACCTCTCTTAGGAGTATCTCAAGGAAACGACAATTATTTACTAAACATGTCTGAAATCACTGTGAAAGCAGGGCACAATTCGCAATTTAAAGAAGGGGTTATGTCCTGGAAAAAATGCTACAAGGACAATGAAGGAGAATTTAAATGGAGTATGTGGAGACGCGTTCAAGGTAAAGGAACGGTGTATACTATGACTAGTCGTATGGCTAATTGGGCTGAAATGGATGAAAGCAATGATGAAGCCGGAAAAAAATGTAGAATGAAAGTTGTTGATTTAATTATTCCTCATGTTGAAAGTGTGGAGTACAATATTGCCCGTCGTATGCCTGATATCAGTAAATCAAGTTCTAGCTTACCTGAAGACACCAAACTCGTATGGGTGTACAATGTAAAAGTGGACAATTACGATAGTTTCATGGAAACCGTTAAAGAAGTAGAATCAGCCATTAAAAAAGCTGAAGGCGACGTAAGGGGCACCTGGTATAGCGTAATAGGTGGAGGTCCACATGTATCTGATTTCTTTGTGACTGTTCCTTTTAAAAATTTTGCTGCGCTTGATGAAGACCGCGATGGCGTTTGGAAAGTTTATGAAAAAGAAAAAGGAAAATCCAAAACCGAAGACATCAAAGAAAAATTCAGAACTGCAGTTTCTAAAGATTGGTCTTACATGTATAGCTTAATAGACGACCTGTCTTATTAAAATATAGTTTCAAAAAACTATTCAACTTACAAAAAAAGCACAATTTAAAATTGTGCTTTTTATCCCTTTTTGACATTTAGAGAATATTACCCAAATTAATTAATAGCATTTTGTTTTAACCTAAAACCAAAACAATGAATCAAAAAGCAATACGCTATGAACTAGCCGATTTAAAGCAAAAAGTTTATTTATCTGAAAACGCAACATTGCGATATCTTGTTTTTGCTGCTCTATATGTTTGCGAAGGCATTCCCATTGGTATTACTTTTTACGCTATCCCAGCTTGGTTGGCTATGAATAAGGTTTCCGCAGTTTCTATTGCTGCTTATGTTTCTATCATCTCAATTCCATGGAGTTTTAAATTTTTTATAGCCCCTATTATCGATCGATACACCCCAATAGCTATGGGCAGAAAACGCCCCTGGATTATTGTTGCTCAAATAGGACTAATCATTAGCTTTCTGTCTTTTGGCTTTGTAAAAGAACCTTTAAGTAATATTCAGGGTTTAATGATTTGTGGTTTTTTAATAAGTCTTTTTGGCTCGACTCAGGATATTGCCATAGATGGCATGGCGGTTGATATAATTCCCATACACCAACAAGCAAGGGCTAATGGTATTATGTGGGGATCTAGAATTATAGGTCAGTCCTTATCATTACTTTTAGGAACAACTCTTATAAATATTGTAGGATTTACAAATGCTATTACATCATTATCTTTAATTATAGCATTTCTTATACTTGTTCCTATTTATTTCAGAGAACACAGAGGTGAAAAACTTATGCCCTGGACAAAAGGTAAAGCCTCTGAAGTTTCAAAAAAGGCACAGCTTACAGAATGGAAAAGCTTGTTTAAAAACCTCGGAAAAGTCCTCATACTGCCAACCAGTCTAATTCTGAGTCTGGGCATGATTTTCACTGGTGCTTCAACTGGATTTATTGAAGTCTTATTTCCTATTTTTACGGTTCAGGAATTAAATTGGACCAATACGGATTATTCTCAAGTTTACTCCATAGCTTCGGTTGTTGGTGGTGGCTTTAGTATGGTTGCCGGTGGGGTTATTATAGATTTTATTGGCACAAAGAAAATGGCACTAATTCTTATATCCTTATTAGCTCTTGTTATTTTCTCATTCGGTTTAATTTCAAATAGTTGGCAAAACATCTCTACTGTTTATGGATTTATCATACTTTTTAATTTATTAAACACTCTACTTACCGTAGCACTTTTAGCCATGGCGATGAAAATCTCATGGCACAAAATATCAGCTTCTCAATTCACGCTTTATATGACCTGTAATAATCTGGGAATTATAATAGGTCCATGGCTGTTTGGTTTGATTCAAGAAAAATTACAATGGAATCAAGTCTTTTTTTGCGGTGCAGCCATTCCATTTTTCGCTTTTTTCATTTACAAAACCATTAACATAAAAAAACACTTAACCACATTAGAAAATTTAACTGAATAACAACCAACTAAATATAAAACTTATGAAAACTTTAATCTCATTATTTCTGTTAACAGCAAGTTTAAGCCTGGTTTCCTGTAACGATGGGAAACTTGAAAAAAACATCTCTATGTATGAAAAAACATGGAATGAAATTATAAACAATGGTGATATTGATCTCATCAACGCTTCTAACTTTACAGATGATATCACCTTGGTTACAAGCCCTGAAAACATAGTCGGGATAGATAATTTAAAGGCCTATTATCAAAATTTCCTAACTGGATTTTCAGACATAAAATTTACAGTCATTCAGGTTTTCGGTCAAGACGACAATATTGTAAAGCACTGGAATTTTAAAGGCAACCATACTGGAGCCTTTTTCGGAATACCCGCCACAGGAAAATCTGTTAATATTAATGGTGTTACCCTAGTAAAAATGAAAGACGGAAAAATTGCTCAGGAAGAAGACTTTATGGACAATATGGTTTTTATGCAGCAATTGGGGCTTTTACCTAACCAAGAAAACATAGCTATTATAGACGGTATATACGAAGCTTTTGGAAAAGGTGACATCCCAACTGTTTTAGGCATGATGACATCAGACATTATATGGAATGAATCAAGTTCCAGTTCCTATTCCGACGGTAACCCTTACAGTAGTCCTGATGCCGTATTAAACGGCGTTTTCAAAAGATTAGGAGAAGATAACGACTATTTCAAATTGGAAAATATAAAATTATCTGCTTTAGGGAATGACCAAGTATTAGCCACTCTCAACTACGATGGTAAATTGAAAAAAACCGGCGAAACTTACCAAACCACAGTAGTACATTTATGGACATTAAAGGAAGAAAAAGTAACAGCTTTTCAACAATACATAGGTTTAGGCAAACAATAACCAAACATAAGAAACACACAATGAACAACATAAACATTTTATTACTAAATTAAACTTTATAATTTAGACATGGCCTATGATAAAATCCAATCGAATTGAATCTATAGATGTTTTAAGAGGGTTAGTCATGATTATTATGGCTTTAGATCACACAAGAGATTACTTTCATTACGGTGCTTTTTTTAGTAATCCAACCGATTTAGAAACGACCACTCCAATCTTGTTTTTCACCCGATTTATTACGCATTATTGCGCTCCTGTTTTTATTTTACTAGCCGGAACTTCCGCTTTTTTATATGGCAGCAAGAAAACAAAACCTGTACTTTTTAAATTCCTTTTTAGTCGCGGCATTTGGCTTATTTTTCTCGAAATATTTTTAAACAACCTGTTATGGAAATTCGATATCACTTATTCTGTTATCATCCTTCAGGTAATCTGGGCTATAGGCGTAACTATGCTTATCCTATCCTTTTTAATATTTTTAAATACCAAACTTCTATTACTTATAGGAATAATATTAATTGCCGGTCACAATAGCTTAGACGGAATAACCATGCAAGGCAATAGTTTTTCTTCTTTGTTATGGTATGCCTTACATCAACAAAACGGAACGGCTATAGGAGGACAATTGGTCGTTTTTGCATATCCTATTCTACCATGGCTCGGGGTTATGATTCTCGGTTATTGCCTTGGGCAACTTTACCTTTCTGATTACAAAAGTGATTTAAGAAGAAAATGGCTATTAGTTCTAGGAACATCAGCCACAGTCCTATTTTTCATCATTCGTGGTATAAATGTTTATGGTGACCTTGTTCCTTGGACCTTACAAGACACTACCACTAAAACCATATTGTCTTTCTTTAAAGTCACCAAATATCCACCTTCCTTATCGTATCTTTTAATCACCTTAGGACCTTCATTATTATTTCTATACGCTATTGAATCTGTAAAAAATAAAATAACCGATTTTATGATTGTTTTTGGTCGGGTACCTCTGTTCTATTATTTCCTTCACATTTTTGTCATCCATGTTTTAGCAATAGTCGGTATACTAATTTTCGGTGGAGATTGGAAAAACATGATTATAACACAGGCAGGATTTAACAATCCAACACTAAAAGATTACGGCTATTCTTTATTTATAGTTTATCTCGTTTGGATTTCAATTATTACCCTTCTCTATTTCCCTTGTAAAACCTACATGATTTATAAAGCTAAAAACAAAGATAAATGGTGGTTAAGCTACCTGTAATACCTCTAAACATATGATAAAAAATAATGAACATTTAAAACGTGAAGTTGGGGTTTTAGGGCTTTCTGCCAATATAGTAAACATTATAATTGGTTCCGGCATTTTTGTCTTACCGGCAACCATTGCTGCACTTATGGGGTCTGCAAGTATTATCACTTATTTGTTTTGCGGACTATTAATGGCTTTGGTCATGTTATGTTTTGCCGAAGCCGGTAGCAAAGTGAATAATACTGGTGGACCTTATACCTATATTGAAACCGCCTTCGGCGATTATGCCGGTTTCATAGCCGGATGCTTTGCGGTTAGCAGTAACCTGTTTGCAGATGCCGCCGTGTCCAATGCGTTAGTAAACATTATTACTGCGGCCTACCCTGCTCTAGAAGGAACTTACTTCCGGTTAATCTTTTTAATTATTTTATTTTGGGGACTTGCATCGATAAATATTCTTGGTATAAAGCAAGGCATCGGCCTTGTAAAACTAAATACCATTTTAAAACTTTTGCCTTTATCTATTTTAATCATTGTCGGATTACCGAATATCACTCTCAGTAATTTAACTATTGACAGCCTTCCTGATTTAAACACCTTAGGTCAAGCGTCTTTAATTCTGTTTTTTGCCTTTCAAGGGTGTGAAACAGGCATTATTGTAGGCGGTGAGGTTGTAAAACCTAAACGTACCATACCCAAAGCTGTTTTGGTAAGCATAAGCACTGTACTTGTTGTTTATGTATTATTGCAAACTGTTGGTCAAGGCATTCTTGGAAATGACTTCCAGAACTATGAAGCAGCTCCATTGGCTGAAACCGCGAAAATTGTGTTAGGATCTTTCGGTTTTTTACTTTTAACCGTAGGCGCTGTAATTTCCATGTTTGGAAATATGACAGGCTCTATTCTTAATAGCCCTAGAATCGTTTATGCACTTTCAAGAGATAATGTTATACCCATAAAATTCCTTTCAAAAATTCACAAAACCTATGCAACACCGTATGCAGCTATACTAGTTTATGTCGCCATTAGTTTTACATTAACGGTTTTCGGAAGTTTTAAACAATCTGTAATTATTGCTACCAGCTCTATGCTTTTGCTTTACCTCGGGGTTGCTTTATCTGTTATTAAACTCAGACAAAACAAAAAAGCTAAAGCCGAGGAATTTAACATCCCAGGAGGTCTAACTGTTCCTATTCTATCAATACTTATTATCTTTTATTTTCTATCCAACTTGGCTTCTTTCGAAATCATTGGTACCATTCTTATTATCATTTCACTCAGTATTATTTATGTAATCATCAAGTATTTTCAAAATAAAAAGACACGAATTAATTAAAAAACGTCTTGACTGAGACTAAGTTTACTCATTTGGTATATTTTTTTAAATTAGCTGAACACTAATCCATTACTATGCGTTTATCTCTCATTTTAAAATCAACCCTTTTTTTATTTTCAATGCTTTGCGTCGCATCAAGCTTTGCTCAAGACGAAGAAATTAAAGACGGTTTTAAAGAAGAACAACTTACCTTTTCTAATGGCGATAGCCGATACGCCAGTTATAACAAAGAAGGAACAAAGATTATTTTCGAATCTAATCGTGATGGGGTTTGGCAAATTTATGTGATGAATATCGATGGAAGTGCGCAAAAACGAGTGATGACAACAACCTCTAACGATAGACGCCCGAAATGGCATCCTTCAAAAAATATGATTCTTTTTGAATCGGACAGAACAGGCACCAATGAAATTTATACCCACGATTTCGACTCAGGTAAAGTCAATCAACTACCTATTAAGCTAAGTGGTAATAAATACTTTGGTAGTTTTGCTCCTAACGGCGGAGAGCTTATGTTTTCATACTCAGAGCGAGCCGATATTTTTGATATTTACGCTTGTTCCATAAAAGGAAAACGCCTAAAAAAAGTAGTTAGTAATAAATTTAAAAATGTCTACCCAAATTTAACCTCCAGAGGAGATGTCTTGATCTATTTTTCAAATAAAAACACGCAAGGTGAAAGCAATATTATTTACAGCCAGCATTTGTTTACCAAGGATAAAAACCGTTTAACCTATTTAAAAGACGAAAGTACCTACCCCGACTGGTCTAATACGAACGGTAGTAGACGTATAGTTTATTCGGCTCAAGTTGATGATATGCAACATTCTGAAATTTTTATCATGCGAGACGATGGCACACACAAAATACAAATTACCTATAACGACGTAGAAGACATTTTACCGTGCTGGTCACCAAACGATATTAATTTATTGATTTCCGGTTTTAGACAAGGAAATTACCAAATATGTAAAGTGCTTTTAAAAGAACCGTTAAACCCAGACCAAAAACCTTTGGATTAGTTTTTGTCTTTCACTGTTCCCGAAAACAAACTCACATTAGATGTAAATGGATTTCCTGATGCGCGTCTCAACATGACTACCTGACCACAGTGCCATACGGCATCTTCAACGGGTCCATTAATGATATTCCAAAAGGGCACTTCGGTGCTGGCTAAATCAAAATTACCATTATTAGCTTTTAAAGCTTCAGAAACTAATTTTAAATTCAATAAGGTTTGTTTTCGTTTTTCTTCGAAGGACAATTCATCTTTGTTTTCATCTTTATTATCTGTAAGAACACTGTTTCTAATAAACTTACTTAATCCATAAATATGTTCAACCGTTTCTCCGGATGTTCTGGAGTCCGCTCCTATTTTATAAGCCAAATCTTCTGCTCGTAAGCCTTGGGTTGCCCAGTAATATCTAAACCCCAACCCATCAATCATTCTTGCCGCTGTCGTTGCTGGCGTATAGAATTCAGGGCTTTCAGGAATTTCGTAATATGGTAATTTATTAGACACTTGAGCAAAACTTTGAATAGTAAAAAGAAGGATTATTAAATATCGCATGAGTTAAAGATTTAAACCAAAAGTAATGTTTCTCTACAGGTTATTTTCTAAAAGAAATCCTAAAATAAATTAATCCTCACTTTCTAATTGGGCTTTATAAAGGTGCAGGTTTTCTAAAATATCCTCATCTAATTCTGGTTCTTCAATATCTTTATACTCTTTTAAAGTATCGTACATAATCTTGGCTACAATATAACGCGCCGATTCTTTATCATCGGCAGGAATTGTATACCAAGGGGCATGTGGCATCGATGTTCTGTTTATAGCATCTTCATAACATACTTGATAATCGTCCCACTCCTTACGCTCTTTTAAATCTCCCGGAGAGAATTTCCAGTTTTTCTCCTGTTTTTCAAGACGTCTTAATAATCGTTCTTTTTGTTCTTTTTTGGAAAGATTTAAAAAGAACTTAAAAATAATGGTTCCGTTTTCAGCTATGTGTTGTTCAAACTCATTAATCTGCTGGAAACGTTTATCCCAAAACGCATCATTAACATCTTCTACTTTGGTAACCGTTGGAAGGTTCTCGCCTAAAATATACTCGGGATGCACCCTTGTAACCAATACATTTTCGTAATGCGTACGATTAAAAATTCCGAATTTACCACGAGCAGGTAGTGCAATGTAATGTCGCCACAAATAATCGTGCTTCAATTCTAAGTCGGTTGGCACCTTAAAACTATGCACAATAATACCCCGTGTATTAAAATCTTTAAACACCTCACGAATCAAACTATCCTTTCCGGCCGTATCCATCCCCTGTAAACACACCAAAACCGCATATTTACCATGAGCATACATTGTATCTTGAATTTTACCAAGCTTCTTTCTAACCTTTTTTAATTCCTTTTTAGCATCGTCTATAACGACTTTAGTTTCTAATTCCTTTAGTGAAATGTTTGAAGTTACTTTATATTTTTCCATAAATAAGAGGGCTCCTTAGTTTTAAGTTTCGAGGTTTTCATTATATCCTTTAAAGATAGTAATTTCTACAATTTCGACGAAAAACACCAATAAATACAATGTTTTTGGTATTTTCGTTATACCTATTTATGTTATAACCCCAAATTATATGAAAAATTTCTTCTATCTCTTTTATTTAATTGGCGCTTTAAGTATGCATGCTCAAAGCAAATGCGATAATGCCAATGCCTACTTAGTAAGTGCTTATTCACATGCAAAATCATCTTATGATGCTAATAATATTAGTCACTTAAAATATTCTGCACATCGCTCGTTAGAATCCATCAATCTCGCAAAGAAAACCTTAGAAGATTGTAACTGCAGCAAAGCTTTAGAACAAACGAACAAAGCTCTAGAAGTTTTAGCTAAAGTTGATGACCAACCGACTTACGAAGACGGCAGATATTTTGTAAAACGCGCTAAAGAATTCTGTAAACAGAGCGTGATTGAAATGGATAAATGCGCCACGTCTTCATATAGTATGCAAAACATTGAAGCAGAATATGTAGCTGATGCAACGGACACAAACGATTTAGCAAGTCTGAAAAATGAACAAGCTGCTTTGCTTGCGCAACAAGAAGCCCTGAAGCGTAAAGAAGCTGAAATAAAAAGACAGTTAGCTGAACAAAAAGAAAAAAAGCTGCTACTTGAAAAGCAACAGCTTGTGGTATCTTACGAAAAGATGATTGATTTAAATATTAAGACCTACAACGAAACTTTAAAAAGCTGTAATTGCGGGCATCAAACCATCGTTAAATCAAGCAACTCAGTAAACACTTCAGACTTGTCTACTGAAGCATTAAAAACCCATTACACCAATCAATTGAAAAGCTTAGCTTCAAAATATTTGGCTGAGTTAGATTCGTGTAAACTATAATATCTATTTAGAAACGTCAGGTTATTTACTTGCAAATAACTTGACGTCTTCTTCACTTACCTGCTTACCGCCTAAAATTATTAGACGTTCTACTACATTTCGAAGTTCACGAATATTTCCGGTCCAGTCGTAATCTTTAAGTAAACCCAAAGCTTTATCTGAAAACTCTTTTTTAGCTGTACCATGCTCGCTCGCAATTTTTTCTGAAAAGTGATTCACCAATAATGGAATATCATCCCTACGGTCGTTTAATGGCGGTATCTGGATTAAAATAACTGCCAATCGGTGATACAAATCCTCTCGGAATTTACCATCGGCAATTTCCTTTTTCAAATCTTTATTTGTTGCCGCAACCACACGAACATTCACTTTAATATCTTTATCGCTCCCTACACGCTGAATGCGACTTTCCTGCAACGCTCTTAACACTTTTGCTTGTGCTGGTAAACTCATATCTCCAATCTCATCAAGAAAAATAGTTCCTCCGTTTGCCGCTTCAAACTTTCCTGCACGGTCTTTAACAGCACTGGTAAACGCGCCTTTAACATGACCAAACAATTCGCTTTCTATCAATTCGCTTGGTATTGCAGCACAGTTCACTTCTATCATCGGGCCTTTACTGCGTTCACTTTTTTGATGTAGCCAATGAGCCACCAACTCCTTACCTGTTCCATTCGGTCCTGTTACCAAAACACGAGCATCTGTTGGTGCCACTTTTTCAATCATATCTTTAATATGAGAAATCGCATCACTCTCACCCACCATCTGGAAATTTTTACCGACTTTCTTTTTTAGTAGCTTGTTTTCTACAACAAGTTCTTTACGATCTAAAGCATTTCGAACGGTATTTAGCAAACGGTTTAAATCCGGTGGTTTTGAGATATAATCGAAAGCTCCAAGACGCATAGTGTTTACAGCTGTATCTAAATCGCCATGACCAGAAATCATAACAATTGGAATTTCCGGTTTAATTTTTTTGGTAGCCTCCAATACTTCAACACCATCCATTTTAGGCATCTTAATATCGCAAAGAATTAAGTCGTAATCGTCATTTTTAATTTTATCGATACCCACCAATCCATCTTCGGCTTCTTCTACAACATAAGTATCGTTTTCTTCAGAAAGAATTTTAACAAGTACACGACGAATAGCAGCTTCATCTTCTATAATTAAAATTTTGGGCATAATATTTTCCTTTTAAAATTCTGTTTATTGGTTTTGGTCTTCTAACTTCGGTGTATTACCAGAAGATTTTAAGTTTAGATTGATACTTTGATTTGGGTTTTGAATAATGTGAATATCGCGTTGTGGGAATGGAATACTAATATTGTGTTCTCTAAATAACCGATCGATCTCAAAACGAATATCACTTTTAGGCATATTGGCATTAAAGCTATCGCTTAATGTAAAAATCACTCTGAAATTTAGCGAACTATCGCCAAAATCTTCAAAACGCACTATTGTTTCTGAAGTTGCCATTACATCAGGATGTGAATTAGCCGCTTGTATTAAAAGTTCTTTTACCAACTGTACATCGCTACCATAGGCCACGCCAACCGTAACACTTTCTCGTGTAGTACTTCCGTTTTGCGTCCAGTTATACAAACTGTTTTCTAAATACAAATGGTTTGGAATGATTAGCACTTTATTATCAATCGTTACAGCTCTTGTTGTGCGCAATTTTATTTCTTCAACACGACCAATTTTCCCCTCTAACTCAATAATATCTCCAACATGAACCGTTTGATCTACCAATATAAATATTCCAGAAATAATATCCTGAAACAACGTTTGCAAGGCTAAACCAATACCAATCATTAAGGCTGCGGAAGCCGCAAAAACAGCTGTAACATTTACCCCTACAGCGTTTAATGTAATTAAAAGGATAATGAGATAAACCAGCCATCTAAAATACCCGAAAACCACATTAAATTTCCCTTTTTCTTCTTCGGGTAACTTTTTGGTAATAAGCTTTAAAATCACTCGTAATACCAAAGTAGTAACAAAAATGGCAGTGATAATGGCTATAACATCGAGAACCGAAATATGAATCTTCTCGGTTATTTCGACATGTAGATTTAAAAAATCTTTGACTTTACTCCAAACGGAACTCTCCGTTACTGCCTTTTCTATTTTTTCTAATTCCTGAGTCATGTTAATATTTAATCCATTTAATCAGCTCTTTATAGCTTGGCTTTTTACCATACATTAAAATACCTACCCTATAAATTTTGGCTGCAAACCATACCGTAAGCATAAAAGTACCAATTAAAATTACAAAAGATACTATTTGCTGCCAAAGTGGAACACCAAAAGGAATACGCATAAGCATAACTACCGGTGATGTTAATGGTATAAATGAAAACACGGTAGACACCGTTCCATGCGGATCTTCTATTACCGTAAACAGCCCAATATAAACCGCTAACATTAATGGTGTTATAATGGGTAACATAAATTGCTGCGTATCTGTTTCATTATCGACGGCTGCACCAATGGCTGCATACAATGAACTATATAATAAGTAACCACCGATAAAGAATAAAATAAATGCAAAAATTAAATTCGTTAATGGTAAATTATAGAATGAGGTCACAAAATTTTGAACCTGCGCGTTTATTTCAGGGTTTGCCATAGCCTGATTCATCATCTCTTGCTGCTGCGTTTCCATAACATTTATACCAAAGAATACAGAAATAACAGTCAACAGAATACTACCAATAATTAACCAAATAATAAATTGTGTAATTCCGGCCAATGATGTTCCAACAATCTTACCAAACATTAATTGCACCGGCTTAACAGAAGAAATTATAACCTCGATGATTCTGCTGGTTTTTTCTTCAATAACGCTACGCATAATCATGTTTCCATAAATAATGATAAACATGAAAAGTAAATATCCCGCTGCGCCTCCAAAAATAAGTTTTACAACACTATCGGTTTTTGAAGTTTTCTCTCCTTCAAAACTTTCCTGAACAATATTTATATTGATTTTTGAAGCGTTAATCATATCCACATCTACCCCATTATCTAAAAGCTTTAGATTGGTAAGTTTCTTTTCTAACTGCCCTTCAAGATCTGAAATAAGTGTTAAAGACGGAGACTCTTCTGAATAAAATTGAATGTGATTTTCAGCTTCATTCACATTTTTAAAATCACCGATATAAAGTAAACCGTAAGCTTCTGTCTCTTTAGCGAACACTTTTGCGTCTCCTAGAGACATCTCGTTTAATATGTTGTAGGTGGTTTTGTCATTACTTTTAAAAATGTTCTGTACTAACCCAGACTCATCCAACACTGAGATCGTTCTAACTTTTTCATTGTTCAACTGTGTTAAATAGGCAACAACAGAAACAAGAATAATCATAACCAGCGGACTTAAAAACGTCATGACTATAAACGATTTGTTTCTAACTTTTGTTAAATACTCTCGCTTTATTATTAGTGGTAAATGGTTCATTTTTCTATTGATTATTCTTTACAGTTTGAATAAAAATATCATTAACACTCGGAATTAATTCCACAAAGTGAGACACCTCACCTTGGCCAGTTAAATAGTTCAATAAATCGTTAGGACTTTCTCCGTTTGATAGTTTGATGTTAAGCTTTAGCTCATCATCTAAAGTCTTAAAACTAGCCGGAGACACCGTAAATTTATCTGATAATTTATTTTGCAGCGCTAGGTTATCAGCTGTTTTAACACCTACTTCAAAGGTATTAATTTTATATTGTCGTTTAATATCAATTAATTTTCCGTCAAGGATTTTATTCGACTTATTTATTAATGCAATATCATCACATAACTCTTCCACAGACTCCATACGGTGGGTTGAAAAAATAACCGTTGCTCCATTTTCACGAAGGCGTAAAATTTCATCCTTTATTAAATTCGCATTAATAGGATCGAACCCTGAAAACGGTTCATCGAAAATTAATAGTTTTGGTTCATGTAAAACAGTGACCACAAACTGAATTTTTTGTGCCATTCCTTTTGAGAGCTCCTGAATTTTTTTGTTCCACCAGTCGCCGATTTCTAAACGGTCGAACCAGTATTTTAATCGCTCTTTGGCCTCTGCTTTACTTAACCCTTTTAATTGTGCTAAGTATAGAGCCTGGTCGCCCACTTTCATAGATTTGTACAAACCACGCTCTTCAGGCAGATACCCAATATCTTTAATATGGTTTTCGTTAAGTAACTCGTTATCTATACGTACCGTACCAGAATCTGGCATAGTAATTTGATTTATAATACGTATTAATGTAGTTTTTCCGGCACCGTTAGGACCTAATAGCCCGAATATACTGCCCTTTGGAATAGATATAGACACATTGTTAAGCGCCCTGAAGTCTCCAAAATGTTTAGAAACCTGATTAACTTCTAATAAGTTGCTCATTGGTATAATTTATATTGACTAATGATTGGTAAAGATATTAAATGTTAAGAGACCTCTAAACGGTTTCAACAATTTAATCTTAAAAGCCTAATTTATTAATTGTAAAGCCAATAGCTTTTTGGTGTTTTTATAAAAACAAAACCCACCCTTAAAAAGGATTAAGGATGGGAAAAAATTGCTATGAAAAAGAAAAATTATCACTAAAATAAATTTAGTGATGAATCAAATATAGTTTTTTTATTCTTAATTCCAAATAAAAAGAATTAAGAACTTTTTAAAAAACAGCAGGTTAGTTTTATAATACTAAAAACTGCTACTTTCTAAGAAAACATATCTTTTACTTTTTCAAAAAATGATTTATCTGAACTTTCCGGTTTTGGCGAGAAGTGCTCATCTTCCTGCATAGATTCGAAAAATTCACGTTGTTGTTTATTTAATGTTTTAGGAGTCCATACATTTACATGCACTAATAAATCCCCCTTTCCGTAACCATTTATACTCGGAATACCTTTTCCGCGTAAACGTAAAATTTTACCCGATTGCACACCAGGCTCAATTTTAATACGTACTTTACCTGTTACGGTATCTATTTCTTTCGACGTTCCTAATACGGCATCAGGGAAACTTACATATAAATCATAGTGCAGATTGTCGCCTTCACGTTGTAATTTTTCGTGTTGTTCTTCTTCAATCACTACTATAATGTCACCTGGAATACCATTTCCTGGTGCTTCGTTTCCTTTTCCTGACACTTTAAGTTGCATACCATCTACAACTCCTGCAGGAATTTTAATAGAAACTGTTTCTTCTGCTACTTTTAACCCTTGCGCATCGGCATCGGCTGGTTTTTGATCAATAGTTTGACCAGAACCACCACAGGCATTACAAGGTGCAGACGTTTGCATTCTACCTAAAATGGTATTGGCAATACGCGTTACCTGACCAGAACCGCTACATGTTGTACAGGTTTTATAGGTTGTTCCGGGCGCTTGAACTTTACGTTTTACTTTTATCTTTTTATCAACGCCGTTAGCAACTTCTTCTAAAGTTAACTTCACACGAATACGCAGATTGCTTCCTTTAGTACGACGTGGACCACCGCCTCCGCCGAAACCGCCAAAGCCGCCACCAAAGCCTCCGCCGAAGATATCTCCAAACTGGCTGAATATGTCATCCATATTCATACCTCCGCCGCCAAAGCCTCCACCATTCTCGAATGCTTGATGACCAAACTGATCGTAACGTGCTTTTTTGTCGGCGTCGCTTAGTACTTCATAAGCCTCTGCTGCTTCTTTAAACTTTGTCTCTGCTTCTTTATTATCCGGATTTTTATCAGGGTGAAACTCGATTGCCTTTTTGCGGTACGCCTTTTTAATTTCGGCTGCACTGGCACCTTTGCTTACTCCTAATACTTCGTAATAATCTCTTTTAGCCATGTTCCTTTTTTATTGTCCTATTACTACTTTTGGAAAACGAATTATCTTATCGCCAAGTTTGTATCCTTTTTCGATAACATCGATAATTTTTCCTTTTAATTCTTCTGAAGGCGCAGGTATTTGCGTAATCGCCTCGTGGTTGTCTGCATTAAAAGCATCACCTTGAGCTGCCTCAATAACCTCTAAACCTTTTTGCTGAAGTGTAGATTTTAATTTATTACTAATAAGTTCAACACCTTTTAATAATTCCTTTTCTTCGGTTTTAGAAATTTCAACATAGGCTCTGTCAAAATCATCTAAAATAGGTAATAAGGCCACCATAACGTCCTGACTTGCCGTTTTGAACAAATCGACACGCTCTTTAGAAGTTCTTTTTTTATAATTTTCAAACTCGGCAAATAAGCGTAAAAACTTATCTTTCTCTTGCTTTAACTCATCTTGAAGCTTTTCTTCTACGGTCTTTTCTTCAACTTGTTCTTCAACCTCAACTGTTTCGTTTTCTGCGGCTTCTACTTGCTCCTTTTCTATATCGTGTTCTTTTTTACTCATCGCTGTATCTAAATTTTTATACAAATACTAAAACTGATTGGCAAAAGTACTGCCATTATTCTAAAAATGTCATAATGTCACAAAAAAATTAGTATGAATTTCATTAAACTAAGTTTAAAGTTATTTTGTAATTATTAACTTTATGAGTTTATAACCCAAAACAGATTTAAAAATGAAGAAAAATTTATTTACCGTATTATTTCTTTCTACCTTATCAATCTCCTTTTTTTCATGTAAAGAAAAAGCTAAAGAAGCAACCACAAGCGAAGCTGAGCAAGTAATTGAAACCCCTTCAGGTGTAAGTTACACCACCAATTTATCTGCTTCAACTATAGAGTGGAAAGGCTATAAGCCTACAGGAAGTCATTATGGCACCATCGATATTAAGGAAGGTGATTTGAGTTTAGTCGACTCTAAAATTTCAGGAGGCAGTTTTGTCATAGACATGACGTCCTTAAAAGATGCTGAAGGTAGTGCTAAACTTGAAGGCCATTTAAAAAGTGCTGATTTTTTTGAAGTGGAAACCTACCCTACCTCAACGTTTGAAATAACCAGTTTAAAAGATGAAAACGGCAAAGCCATGCTTTCAGGGAATTTAACCTTAAAAGGCACTACAAATAATGTAACCTTTCCGGTATCGGTTACCCATGAAGGTGAAACCCTTACTTTAGTAAGTGATATGTTTACTATAGACCGCTCTAAATGGAATGTAAAATATGGATCAAAATCATTTTTTGATGATTTAGGTGACAAATTTATAAACGACGATATTGAGTTAAAAGTTACAGTAAAAGCTACTAAGTCTTAGTTTAAAGAGTATTTTTTTGGAAAGCTGTTCTATACAAAAGAGCAGCTTTTTTTTATTGAATTACTTTAACAAATCATGTAGAGCAGGTTGTAAATGGTGATGTTTAAAATAGAAACCTTTATCTACTAGCTTATATTTTAAATTTTAACCAACTTAATATCAAACAAATACATTTTATTACTATATTAGTCATTATTCTCCCTTTTCGTTTTTTTTAGCGCATTTAATCACTAAAAAAGCCTGTTTTATGAAATTTCCTAATTCTGTAATTCTTTTTTTAATTATTACACTAACTGCCTGTAAAAAAGAACAAAAACAATCTTCATTAGCACCCTACCAAGGTAATGAAATCTATAGTATTATTTTTACAGGTACGAAAGTTGGCGAGCTTAAATCTCATATTTCTCAAGACAGTATTTTCATTGATTATGATTATAAAAACAACGGTCGAGGTCCTACAATTAAAGAAACTATCGTACTCAATGATGAAGGGTTTCCTATAAATTGGAATATTAAAGGTAATAGCACTTTTGGCAATCCTGTGGACGAACATTATAATTTAAACAACTTAAAAGCTATGTGGACAGATGCTACAGGTACGGATAGCACTATGGTTGATTCACCAATGTGGTATATTAACCAGTCGGGCAGTCCTTATTCTACTATATTAACAGCCAGGAGTTTATTAAAAGCACCTAATTATTCATTAGAAATACTTCCAGCAGGCACTTTAAAGCTTACTGAAATGGAATCTTTAAATATTTCAAACGACTCTACCAATGTTCAGGTTACCTCTTATGCCTTATCTGGCGCAGACACAAATCCCTCTTATTTTATTTTAGATGATGAACAACGCCTTTTTGCCTTTATTAACCCAAGATTTATTATAGTTCGTGAAGGATTTGAAAGTGAAGAAAAAAAACTAAGAGCATTATCTGAAAAATATTCTAAAGATCGCTTCGAAAAACTTCAGGAAACTTATGCCCATAATTATAATAAAAATGTTAGAATTACCAATGTTCATATTTTTAACCCAACAACTTTATCGCTTTCTAACCTCTCTTCTGTTGTCGTTCAAAACGATCGAATTATTTCAATAGATTCCCCTACTGAAACGAAAGATAATGAAGTTATTATTGATGGCAACAACGGTTCTTTAATTGCTGGAATGTATGATATGCATGCCCATACTGGTGTTGAGGAAGCGTTGGTTAATATTTTAGCCGGAGTTACTTCGTTTAGAGATATGGGTAATGACAATGATGTTTTAACCGAACTAATGACCAAAATTGATTCCGGAACCATTGCCGGACCTAGTATTCATAGATTAGGTTTTATTGAAGGTAAAAGCCCATACAGTGCCAATATCGGTATCATCGTTTCGAATAAAACTGAAGCTCTGGCTGCTGTTGATAAGTATCACGATATGGGTTATTACGGCATCAAACTTTATAATAGTATGAATGGTGACTGGGCTCCTGCCATTGTAAAACATGCCCATAATTATGGTATGTTTGTTTGTGGCCATGTACCAGCATTCTCAAATGCTGACGATATGCTAAAAGCAGGTTTCAATGAAATGACACATATTAATCAAACCATGTTAGGCTGGGTTTTAGAACCTGAAGAAGATACACGAACACTATTAAGATTAACCGCATTAAAACGCCTTCCCTCAGTTGATTTAAACAGTGACAAAGTTCAAGAAACCATGGCATTGTTTATAAAAAACAAAACAGCTATGGACCCTACCTTAGCAATACACGAAGCGCTATTATTAGCCAGGAATGGTAAAATTTGGCCAGGAACAAAAGATATTATTGACCATATGCCTCCTAGTGTCCAGCGTTCCCTTAAAGTTGCTATGGCCGACATTTCTAATCCAGAGGACGACATTGCCTATCGTGAAGCTTTTACAAAAATTATTGAGACCTTAAAAATGATGAAAGATAAAGGAATATTTATCGTTCCGGGAACTGATTTGGGAGGATCATTTTTCTACCATCGAGAATTAGAACTTTATGAACAACTAGGTTATAGCCCTGCCGAATTATTAAAACTGGCATCCTACGATATGGCCAAATATCTTGATGATGAAAACCTTGGAAGTATAGAAGAAGGCAACCTTGCTGATTTCTTCTTAGTACCTGGTGACCCTACCAAAGATATAAAAGCCATTAAAACCATTTCTTTGGTTTCCAAAGGTGGTACATTTTATTATCCAACTGAAATTTATCCTGAATTTGGCATTAAACCCTTCACTGAAAAACCAGAAATCAATGAGTAAATCATTCCAATAAATCGGCCAATGCAGGTTGTAAATGGTGATGTTTAAAATAGAAACCTTTATCTTCTATTTTTTTACAACTTACCCGCTGACTGTCAAATAAAATAGTATGCATTTCACCTAAAATCATTTTCATAAAGACTTTAGGAATGTTAGGCATTATTAAAGGCGCATCAACCGTGTTAGCTATAATTTTAATAAGCTCGTTATTGGTAACGGGATTAGGGGCTACAGCATTGTAAACTCCTGGCAATTGATGTTTTAAAACATATAAAAACAATTCGGCTAAATCATGAATATGAATCCAGGACTGCCATTGCGTTCCCTTACCAAAAGCCGCTCCAACTCCCATTTTCACAGGTTTAAGCATTTCTTTTAAGGCTCCGCCTTTATCAGACAATACCAACCCTATTCGAATTTTGGAAACTATGATATCTAGCTTTGAAAACGCATCGACTTCTGACTCCCAAATTTGAGTAACTTTACTCAAAAAAGAAGTATCTTTTACTTTATAATTTTCTTCGTAATAATTAGTAAGAGAATCCGGGTAAATACCAATTGCACTTGCTGAAACAACCTGTTTAATGGAGTGCATTTCGCCCTTGAGACTATTAACCAACAAACTTGTAGAATCTCTTCTGCTTGATAAGATTTCTTTTTTATAACAAGGTGTCCAGCGTTTTGAAATGCTGGCTCCGGCAAGGTGAATTATAGCATCAACACCATCAAAACATTGCGTATCTATTTCCTGAGTTTTAGGATTCCAATAGAACCCCTGATAATCCTCATTCTGTTCTATTTTAGATTTACTTGTCGTTAAATAGTTTACATAAATGCCTTTCTTGAAACAGTGCTTTACTATCTCACTCCCAATCATCCCTGTAGCTCCGGTAATTAAAACCCTCATGTTATATAGTAGTTTGTCCTAAAATTACGAAATGCAAATACTACAAACTACAGATTTATGTTAGGTTTAACATAATAGAAGATTAGGAAACAAGCAATCAAACGATTATTTACTTTTAGATTGTTTTTAATAGCCTGAGCATTTAGCTTACGTTGAATGTTTCGTTGCTCTCAACATTTGAAAAAATTCGAATACTCAGGACTTTTTTGTAGCTCTGAGCATTTCACGCTTTCCAGGTGGACCAGGTAATTTTTCAACACTAAATCCTACAGTTTGCATGGCTCGACGTACACTACCTTTTGCTGCGTAGGTAACCAAAACACCATTGTTTTGAAGTGCTTCGTACATTTTTTGAAAGATATCTTCTGTCCATAATTCTGGTTGAACCCGAGCACCAAAAGCGTCAAAATAAATAATATTAAATTGTTCCTTCTCTTTTATTTCTGAGAAGAATCGATTTTGTTTTGTTAATGAAAAATTTGGAGTAATACTATGCTGGTCTTCCCAAGAGACATCGTGCAAATTAATAAAGAGGTTTTCTTTACTAGCAACATCTAATTTTTCAGGGTAATTTAACTGGACTACTTCCTCCTTTTCAACGGGATAACCTTCTACTCCATAATAATCAATTGAACATTTCAGTTTTTCAGCCTCCAATAAAGTAATAAATGCATTCAGTCCTGTTCCAAAACCAATTTCTAATATACTGATGCGAGCTGTTTGGATTCCCTTCGACACGACCTTTAATTGAGATTCTGAATCAAGCTCAGAATAACAATAATGATGAAGTCCATATTTAATAAACACATGATATGCTTCCTGAATAGCACCATGCTTCGAATGGTACTGCTCATTCCATTGCGGTAAATGTATAGTAGACGACCCGTCTCCTGTTATAACGACTTCTCTTTCCAATTTTACTGTTTAATTAATACACCTTCGGCTTCAAAGGATAGTGTTCTTTTAGGTGCAGTGATTGCTGCTATTTCTTCTTCAGATTTACCAGCATCCTGAGCATAATGCTGTAATTCATCAACCGGCACTTCATTTACAAACGCTTTACCTTCAATTACAACTTCTTTTCCTTCAATATCCTTTGGTACAAAAAACGCATAATCCTTAAATTTAACCATCACCTCTTTTCCGTCCTCTAAATTTAAAGTCATCCAGCACCCCTTTGCTTTACAAACATCTTTAACTTCCGCAATTAACTTATAGTTTGTACTATCTCCTAGTTGCATTCCGTTATAGACCTTAGTCATCGATTTTACATTGTTTGCATTTATGGCTGTAATTTCCTTTCCAAACGATTCGTAAGCCACCTTTTCTTTGCAAGAAAATAGCATAAAAAGGCAAATCCATGAAAATAATATATTTTTCATACGCTAAAATTCAATTTTTATTGATTTGTTGTAAATATACTGCTTTTTTAAAAACGTTTTTACTTAAATTTGTAGCATAAAAATAACGCTATTTATGAACTCAATAATCAACGACATAGAGATTATAAAATCAGAAACTACAAAAATAAACGATGTAGATTTTAACAATTTGGCTTTTGGAAGTGTTTTTTCAGACCATATGCTAGAGTGTAATTATAAAGATGGAAAATGGGAAGCACCAAAGGTAGTTCCTTACCACTCAATAAGTTTAGACCCTTCTGCAAAGATCTTCCATTACGGACAATCGGTTTTCGAAGGTATGAAAGCTTATAAAGATGCTAATGAAGACGTGTATTTATTCCGTCCGTTAGACAACTTTAAGCGTTTAAATATTTCAGCTAAGCGTTTAGCGATGCCTGAATTACCAGAAAACTATTTTATGGATGGTTTAAAAGCTTTATTAGAAGTTGATAAAGACTGGATCCCTAAGCAAGATGGTAGTTCATTATATATCCGTCCATTTATTTTTGCTTCAGGAAGCGGATTTCACGCATCCCCTGCCAACGAATATAAATTCTTAATTTGTACGGCGCCTTCTGGTTCTTATTTCTCAGGAAAAGTAAAAGTATTAATCGAACAAACCTATTCGCGTTCTGCCAATGGTGGTGTTGGTTATGCTAAAGCTGGAGGTAACTATGCCGGGCAATTCTACCCTACGCAATTAGCGGTTGAGAAAGGCTACCAACAAGTAATCTGGACTGACGACACAAGCCATGAATACATTGAGGAAGCTGGAGCTATGAACATTTTTGTTCGCATTAACGACACCCTAATTACTGCCCCTACAAGTGATAGAATTTTAGATGGTATTACTCGTAAAAGTATAGTTGAATTAGCTAAAGCTGAAGGTATTAATGTTGAAGTTAGAAAACTTTCTGTTCACGAAGTGGTGGATGCTGCTAAAAACGGAACATTAAAAGAAATGTTTGGAGCTGGAACAGCTGCTGTTATCTCTCCTATTTCAGGATTTGGTTATAAAGACGAAGATTTCGAATTACCAGAATTAGAAGATACTTTTGCTAGCTTCTTAAAGAAACGTATCACAGACATTCAAACGAATAAAGTTGAAGATCCATTTGGATGGAGATACAAAGTAGACTAATTACTTTTGATAATATTGATAAAAAAAGAGAAGCTAAAGTAAAGTAGCTTCTCTTTTTTTTATTTATCTAGAATTGAGGCAATGTTTGGTTTAAAATAATTTGGACCTTTTAGCACTTTACCATCTTCTCGGTAAATAGGCTCACCATTATCACCCAATTTACTCATATTACTACGCTGAATTTCCTCAAAAACCTCTTCAATTTTATATTGCATGCCATGCTCTATTATGGTTCCACATAAAATATACAGCATATCACCTAAGGCGTCAGCAACCTCAACCAAATCATTATTATTGGCGGCTTCTAAATACTCTTCGTTTTCCTCCTTCATTAAGTTAAAACGCAAAGTGTTTTTGTCTGAACCTAAATCGGCTGTTGGTGTTTCTTTATGCCCTATTTTAAATGCTGTATGAAATGCCTTTACAGCTTCAATTTTATTCTTCATATATTCAAATATTATTTATCACTAGTCCATTGAAAAGCTAGACTTTTACTTATTTTTGCCTAAAATTAATTATATGTTTAGTAAAGGTCAAATCATTTTCGGAATTATATTTTTTATTGTCTTCTCCATCATTATAGGATTCATGTACCGAAAAGATTTAAAACTACACCGAAAATTCTACAAAGGCAGCATTTGGATGCTATTTGCTTTCATCGGATTTATCCTTTTTATTGTGGCGATTAAATTTTTTTTAAAATAAGACGCAACCTTTTTGCGTTTAATGCATCATATAGGTAACTAACACAAAAACTAAACACTTATGGATGTACTAATTATAATTGGTTGTCTCCTTTTAGTCAATGTTTTTTTATTAATTTTTAGTGTCAATAAAAAAACAAAAACAGAACCCTAAAATCTTCCATAAGCTTAACCTACTTATTTTTTAACGCAGCCTTTAAAAAACTAACGTCTTGATTTAAGGATTCTGTTTCCTAATTTATAGTCCTAGAAATATTCTAGTTTACCTCTGGTAAGAAGTTGTAACGATTACTATAATCTAACATTTGCTCATCAAATGTTTCTGGCTGAGTTACCTCAATTGCAGTGATTTCTCCGTTATTATCGGTTACCGGAACCAATACCGGATTTACAAACCCACTATAAGGTGCAGATTTGAACTGAGCGTTACGCTCTAAAACTTCAGCGTGAAGTGTTTGATCTACTTTTACACCATAACCTTCAACTAAAGCCTCAACAGCCTGAAAATCACCTTCAGATTTTATACGTTGTGTTTCACGTAATAATTCACCGAAAAGCTTATGTAGTTTTTCATAATCGGTAATATTGAAATATGTTTTACCATCGCGTGTTACTTTTTCTATCACGTTATCGGCTTGACCTTTTTCGAAAACCCATGCAGATACCCACTGTCTGTTACGCATATGTGCTTCTTCAACATCATCACCTAAATTCAAACGAATTAACTGGGTCATTAAGCCATTTCTAATATATCCATCGTAAGTTGCTTTTCCTACTTTTTGCCAATCTTCAACTAAACCTAACTCCTGTAATTTAGGATCATACAAATAATAAAGTGCTACCAGATCTGCTCGTCCTTCTTCTAAAGTAGACGCATAATTTTTAAGTGTTTCTTTTGTTTCTCCTACTCCTGGATTTAATTGCCCTGAAGCATGCCCTACAACTTCATGTAAAGCCGTATGTAATTTATCACCTAACTGGCCGTAAGCCTCTTCTAACTCTAACTCTTCTTCGTCATTAACAAACTCTTTTAAGCGCTCTGATCCTCCTGCATTATTGTACGATTGCACTATATTCCCTAAAGACACAGATTTACTTCCTACAGCTGCACGAATCCAGTTAGCGTTTGGTAAATTTACCCCAATAGGTGTACTTGGCGATGCATCTCCGGCTTCTCCTGCAACATTTACCACTTTGTATGTTACCCCTACAACATTTTTCTTTTTATGTTCTTCCATAAGCGGTGAGTTATCTTCAAACCACTGCGCGTTTTCAGAAAGTACAGCCATCTTTTTAGACATATCGAAGTCTTTAATCTGAATGATACTTTCGTAAGAACCTCTGTAACCTAACGGATCATTATACACTTCAATAAAACTATTAATATAATCTACATTACCTTCAGTGGCCGCTGTCCATGCCACATTGTAATCATCCCAGGTTTGTAAATCACCTGTAGTATAGTATTCAATCAATAATCCTAGAGCATTGGCCTGAGCTTCATTTTCTGCAACACCTTTAGCTAGTTCTAACCACTTGATGATCTCGTCTATAGCTTCTCCATACAAACCTCCAGATTTATATTTCAATTCCTTTAAAACACCACCTTCTTTTACCAACTTCGAGTTTAAACCATACGATAATGGCTTTGTTGGATCTGGTGATTGCATTGCTTTATAAAAACTTTCAACATCTGCATTAGTAACACCCTCTCCATAAAAATTAACAGCAGATGCAGATACATTATCTATGCCTTTGGCTAAATTTACTTTTTTAGCATCTTTATCGTTAAAAATAACGTCGAATGCCTCCCCTTCCAACTCAGTATCGGTTTCAGCTAAAAGCATCTTTAAATACTCCGATGAAAACTCTGGCTTCAATTTATCGTTTGAATAATGGTGATGGATACCATTACTAAACCACACGCGTTTCAAATACACCACAAAAGCATTCCAGTCTGCAGACGTTTTATCACCTTCATAATTGTTATAGACCTGCTCTAGAGCCTCACGGATTTTAAGATTATGCTTGTAATTCTGATCCCAGATAATGTCACGTCCAGAAAGTCCTGCCTGCGTTAAATAATATACTAACTTTTGCTCTTTAAGCGATAAATTCTCCCATCCCGGAATCTGGTATCGCAATACCTTAATGTCTGCAAATTGCTCGACATTATAATTAAATGGAGCTTCTGCAATCTTAACTTCTGTAACCTCTTCTGTTGTTTTAGCTTTATCATTACCACAAGAAAACAATGTAGCAGAAACGAAAGCAACACCCAGTATTTGTTTGAAATTCATTTGTTTGGAGTTTTAGTTCGAAAAGGAGGCAAATTAACAATTAAAGACAATTACCTCATTCTCGTTATTAAATTTTTATTTTAAAGTCTACAAATGTAATAATTTCTTAACAAGAAATATTAATTCCTTATCTTTGATAGTGTAAATACTTCTCTAAAAAACAGAACAATATGAAATCTTTTAAATACATATTATTCTTATTGTTAATTGCTGTTATTGGCACGTCTATTTATGTAGCTATTCAACCTAACACGTTTGAAGTTAGTAGGACAAGAACCATTCTAGCCCCGGCATCGGTTATTTACAACAACGTGATTGACTTTAAAAACTGGAAAGACTGGTCGTCTTGGGTTGAAGCCAATCCAGAAATGAAGCTTATTTATCCCAAGCAAACCTCTGGAATTAATAGTTCTTACTCATGGGAAGACGACAGCGGACAAGGCAGTATTACCACGCTTGAAACCTTACCAAACGCTACCATATACCAAGAAATGCAAATTGCAGATTTTCCTGCGTCAAAAATAAACTGGGTATTTAATCCTAATAACGACGGCTCTACCAATGTAACCTGGAGTATTTATGGCAGCGACCTACCTTTTGGGTTTAAAGCTTACACTGCCTTTACTGGAAGTATGGAAGAGCAATTAGGTCCACATTACGAGCGTAGTCTTGAAAAATTAGACAGCATTGTTTTAGCAAGCATGGAAGTATATAGTATAAAAATTAATGGCATAACAAGTTATGCAGGGGAACACTTTTTATACAATTCCACCACCTGCGAAATAAGTGAGTTTGAAGACAAAATGCAGGACATGTTTAACCAAATTATGTCTTATACTAAAGAACATAATATATCTATGTCTGGAGCTCCATTTGTAAACTACACCCAATGGGACGAGGTGAATAATACGGCCGAATTCTCTTGTTGTGTGCCCATAACCGAAGAACTAACACCTAAAAGTAGTAATATTTTAATTGGCAACATTGAACCTTTCAGGGCCTTAAAAACAACTTTAAAAGGCGATTACCGTAATTTAAAAGAAGCTTGGGAAACCGCTTTAAAATACATTCCTGATACTGGATTAGAATTTGCTGAAGATGGACCAATGTTGGAAGTTTACATTACAAACCCCGACAACAATCTCAACCCTGCCGACTGGATTACCGAAATTTATATTGCCATTAAAGAAGAACCTCTTAATGCTTTTTAAAAGCCTTCACTCCCGCTTCAATACGCGTTTTCATATAGTTTTCTCTAGGAACGATTGGGCAAGAATATGTATCATTATAAGCACAATATGGATTATAAGCTTTATTGAAATCAATAATCATGGTATTTCCTGAAGGAATTCGGGCATCAATGTAACGTCCGCCACCATAACTGTCTTCACCACTGGTTTCATCAAAAAAGGGTAAAAACAAATAATCTTCATAACCTTCTTTAGTCATTAATTCTTTATCCTGATAAATATTCAATTTGAATGATTGTCCTTTTAAGTGAAAATGTAAAATCCCGTAAACTCGTTTTTCTGAAATACGACTTGTCGTGGTTTTCATAGGCACAAATTTTGAATCAGGCTTCAACTCTAAAGTCGCCTTAACAACATATGTTGAGTCATTTTTAAAGAATTCCAAACCTTCAAAAGTCTTTCGGTCTTTATCTTTTAAGGGCGACGTTGTCGCATCCTTATATTCTGCATTCAACTCACGCTGAAATTCAGTTTCCCCTAAGTGGTACTGCTTTTTACCCTGACAACCTACTGTACCGAACACAAGTACTAATATCATTAAAACATACTTCATTCAAATAAATTTTGATTTCAAAAATACAACTTCCAATTATTTTCTATAAGTTTGTATTTCAAAAATTTAGACAATGCGCTATATGATCACAATTTGTAAAAAGCAATATACCTCTGTGAGAGAACGAGGTCGGGCTTGCTATATATTGTGGTGATATTTTTATAAAATTATATTACAATGTATTAAAAGTCCGACTTAAACGTCGGACTTTTTTATTTTTAATACCTAACCAACAATGAAAACACTTTTTAAAAACTACATAAACACCTTTAAGGGGCTGTCGGATGAAATCTGGTGGCTGGCACTCATTACATTTATAAATCGTGCCGGTACCATGGTAATTCCCTTTTTATCACTTTATTTAAAAGAAGATTTAAATTTTAGTGTTAGTCAAGTAGGGTGGATTATGAGTGCCTTTGGTTTAGGTTCGGTTGTAGGATCATGGATTGGCGGTAAGCTTACGGATAAAATAGGCTATTACAAGGTTATGGTTAGAAGTTTATTAGCTACAGGAGCGCTGTTCATTGCGTTGCAATTTCTAAACACTTTTGTTTCGCTATGTATCGGAATCTTTATTGTTATGATGGTTGCGGATGCCTTTCGTCCTGCCATATTTGTGGCACTTAATGCGTATAGTAAACCTGAAAACAAAATCCGTTCATTAACCTTAATTCGTTTAGCTATTAATCTTGGCTTTTCGGCGGGTCCTGCTATTGGTGGTATGATTATTACTGGCCTTGGCTATGCAGGTCTCTTTTGGGTAGATGGAATTACATGTGCCCTTGCTGCACTGGTTATGATTAAAGTTTTAAATCCTAAAAAAGCTAAAGTACTAGATGAATTAAAAAACGACAATCCAGTTTCAGCTTATAAAGACCACGCTTTTTTAGTGTTTTTTATAGCCATGGTATTATTTGGCATTGTTTTTCTACAATATTTTTCATCAATCACCATTTACTATAAAGATGTGCATTTGTTAAGTGAATTTGAAATTGGTTTAATTTTAGGCATGAATGGTTTTGTAATTTTTATCTTTGAAATGCCATTAATTAAATGGTTAGAAAAAACAGCTTTTACCAAACTATGGCTTGTGTTTTTCGGAGCAGTTTTAACTGGAATTAGTTTTTTAATTTTAAACTTTACATCCTGGTCTGGCATTCTGATTATTGGTATGCTACTGATAACTTTTGGTGAGATGGTTGCCTTTCCGTTCTCGAATGCTTTTGCTATAGAGCGTGCTAAAAAGGGGAATCAAGGCGAATATATGGCCTTGTATTCCATTTCGTTTTCAGTAGCTCATATTTTTGGGCACAATGCAGGTTTACAGCTATCTGCAGGCTTAGGCTTCGAAAACACTTGGTACATTATTACTGGTTTAGCCTTTATATGTGCTCTTCTATTATTTAGTTTAAATCGACGATTGAATAATTTAATAAAGATACAGCTGTAAGTTGAAGCAAAAAATAAAGACCTAATAATTTTAATAAACAACAGCAGGTTAACGACATAAAAATTTAAATGAAAAATATATTAGATGTTTTAATTATTGGTGCAGGCCCAATTGGTATTAACTGTGCCTTGGAATGTAAAAAACGAAACTGGAATTATGTAGTGGTCGAAAAGGGAGCATTAACCAACTCCCTTTTCAATTACCCAAAAAACATGACCTTCTTTTCAACATCTGAAAAATTAGAGATTGACGAAATTCCGTTTATTAGTAATAACCCAAAACCAAATCGCGACGAAGCTTTGGAATATTATCGACGTGTGGTAACATCTAACAAACTGAATATTAATTTATATGAAACCGTAAAGCATATTGAAAAGGTAGACGATATTTTTAAAGTATCTTCTTCTAAAACTGAGTATTTAGCAAAAAAAGTGATTATCTCAACCGGCTTTTACGACATCCCTAAACTTATTGGTGTACCTGGTGAAAATTTACCTAAAGTGACCCACTATTATAAGGAAGCACACAACTATTCACTCCAGAAAGTTATTGTTGTGGGGGCAAGTAACTCATCAGTCGATGCGGCTTTAGAAATTTGGCGTAAAGGCGGCGAGGTGACTATGGTGGTGCGTGGTGAAACCATTGGCGAACGTGTAAAATACTGGGTACGTCCCGACATTATTAATCGAATTAATGAAGGTAGCATTAAGGCTTATTTTAATTCAGAGATTACTAAAATTGATAAGGAGTCTGTAGAGATTACAACACCGAAAGGTGATATTACTTTAGAAAACGATTATGTTGTAGCCCTTACGGGATACGTTCCCGATTTCGACTTTTTAAAGCAAAGTAACATTGAATTATCTGACGACGGCAGAAATATTCCAAGCTACAATCCGGAAACCATGGAATCGAATGTTGAAGGTCTATACTTAGCCGGTGTGATATGCGGCGGTAATGAAACGCACAAATGGTTTATTGAAAATTCACGAATTCATGCCAAACTTATTGCTGAACACATAGAAACTATAAGCGAACATATTAAAGAATGAACTTAAACCAGGTTACAATTCCTTCAATAAATGTAGAAAAGGCAGTAACATTCTATCAGACTTTAGGGTTACGACTGATTGTGGATTCAATTCCCAGATATGCGCGATTTGAATGTCCTGACGGCAATAGTACATTTTCCATTCATAAGGTTGAAGCATTACCAAAAGGACAAGGAATAACCATTTATTTTGAAGTGGATAATCTTGAAGAAACTGTTTTAAAACTACAGCTGCAAGATATTGTTTTTAAGAGTTTACCCGAAGATAAACCCTGGTTGTGGAGCGAAGCTCATTTAAACGATTTAGATGGTAACCATATTATAATATACCATGCTGGGGAAAACAGAAAAAATCCACCGTGGCGGATTTCTTAGCTTATTTTATTGGTTTTATTTCTTTAAATCGTGTGACGTGAGACAATACAATTTGCGTTTTGGTTTCTCCATAAATAATCAACTGATCGATAAACATTTCTAAGTGCTTTTGATTTTTAAGCACGACTTCCATAACAATGTTTTCGTTTCCTGTAATTCGGTAGCAATTCAAAACCTCATCATAAGTTTTTACCTTTTCTAAAAAGGGTTTTAACTTACCTATAAAAGCGCGCAAAGTAATTATTGCTTTTAATTGATATCCCATATCTAAGGGTGAAACTACAGTTTTATATCCTAAAATAATTCCAGCATCTTCCATTTTCTTAATGCGTTCGGAAACTGCAGGCGAACTTATCCCAACTTGTCGTCCTATTTCGGCATTTGAGAGTCTTGCATTTTGCTGTAAACACTTCAAAATCTTCCAGTTAAGCGCATCTAAAACCATTCAAAAGATAAATTACGTTAAAAAATTAAATATTAAAGTAAATATACAATTTTACTTTAAATCTTAAAGAAGAATATGAATACTTGTCTGTAATTTTGATAAAAACGCTAAAGAGAAAAAGATTATGTCACGCAATACCCCACAAAACCTATCGGAATTACCGATTTATAAAAAAGCGATAGAAATTTTCGCACTATCACAAAGCATTTCATCGTACTTAAACCACGATTTATCAGACCTTAAACCAGATGGTTCTGAAGATAATAACATCTATTTTTCAGGGGATATTGTTCAGCAATCTATCTCATTAGCTCCGGAAATTGCTAATGTAGAATTAGAACGTTACACCGAAAAAAGACACAAACATATTGCTGCCTTAAAACGCTTAACAAACAAGTTATACAGAAATTCGTATCGTTTAGAAAAATCGAACAGCAACGGTAAAGACTTTTTACCTATTTTACGTAGTGAATTGAAAAAATTCAAACAATTACAGCGTACTTGGTTATTAACATTATAACCCAAGGTGTCATTTTCTCTTTTCTTTCTAATAACATCCCAATTCATAAAAAATAAAAAAGCAGAATTAATACTAGCAATACTTGCTAAGATTAATTCTGCCTTCTAAACAGTTTTTAAACTGCTTTAAAAGTTCTTCTTTTTTGGCTATTATTCCTAAGATTCTAAGTCTTTTGAATATTAGCCCAGTTAAAAATAAAAGTAATGTTCTACGTATAAATCTCTGGTTTTAAATAAATTTAACTTGCTTTATCTAACTTAACTATGTAACTATCAATTTCATAGTATTTCTCCGATTTAATAACGTTTAATAACCAGTCGATGTGATTCTCAGACCTTCTGTTAAAATTGTAATTTAAAGTTGCTTCCATAATAATGTATTTTAAATTGAACATATTATTGACTTTTAGAGAACATTTAAGATACCTAAGAAACACACTGAAACATAAATTTCTAGTTAATCAGTTCATTTAAATCTTTAATTTGCAACATTTTACAAAAAATCATGATAAACTACACGTCTATTTTTCAACTATATAGTATAAAAAATCCCGAACTCAGGTTCAGGATTTTATGATCTATTAGAAAAAACTAGCGTTTACATATTTCTACGATACTGCCCTCCTACTTCAAATAAAGCTTCTGTAATTTGCCCCAAAGAACATACCTTAGTAGCTTCCATTAATACTTCAAATACATTTTGGTTTTGAATAGCAGCTTCCTGCACTTCAGATAAAATGGTTTCTATACGACCTTCATATGTTTTATGAAGATTCTCCAATGTTTTTATCTGGAATTGCTTTTCATCTTCAGTAGCACGAATCACTTCTTTTGGCTGAATTGTTGGCGATCCCTTGCTACTCAAGAAGGTATTCACACCAATAATCGGGAATTCACCATTATGTTTCAACGTTTCGTAATACAAGCTTTCTTCCTGAATTTTACTTCGCTGATACATGGTTTCCATAGCCCCTAAAACACCACCACGTTCCGTAATGCGATCGAATTCTGCCAATACAGCTTCTTCAACTAAATCGGTTAATTCTTCTATAATAAATGAACCTTGAATAGGGTTTTCATTTCTTGCTAAACCTAATTCTTTATTAATTATTAATTGAATGGCCATCGCACGACGCACAGATTCCTCGGTTGGCGTTGTAATGGCTTCATCGTAAGCATTTGTGTGTAACGAGTTACAGTTGTCATAAATAGCATATAACGCTTGAAGCGTAGTACGGATATCGTTAAAATCGATTTCCTGAGCATGTAAACTTCTACCTGAAGTTTGAATGTGGTATTTCAACATTTGCGCTCTTGGATTAGCTCCATATTTTTGCTTTAACGCTTTAGCCCAGATTCTACGCGCCACACGACCAATTACCGCATATTCCGGGTCGATACCATTAGAGAAAAAGAATGATAAATTTGGTCCGAACTTATTAATATCCATACCCCTGGACAAATAGTATTCTACGTAAGTAAATCCGTTAGATAAGGTCAACGCTAACTGTGTAATAGGATTTGCTCCGGCTTCTGCAATATGATATCCAGAAATAGACACTGAATAAAAATTACGAACGTTATTTTCAATAAAATACTCCTGAACGTCTCCCATTAATCGAAGTGCAAATTCCGTTGAAAAAATGCAGGTATTTTGCGCCTGATCTTCTTTTAAAATATCTGCCTGTACTGTTCCTCTAACCTGAGCAATGGTTTTAGTTTTAATCTCATTATAAACGGCTTCTGGTAAGACCTGATCTCCGGTAACACCCAGCAGCATTAACCCTAAACCGTCGTTACCTTCAGGTAATTCACCATTATATTTAGGACGCTCGACACCTTTTTCTTTATAAATCGCTTCAATTTTGTCTTCTACCTCTTTTTCAAGACCTTGCTCCTTAATATATAATTCACATTGCTGATCGATAGCTGCATTCATAAAGAAGCCCAATAACATGGGTGCAGGGCCATTAATCGTCATACTCACTGAAGTCATGGCATCAGCAAGATTAAATCCGGAATACAGCTTTTTAGCATCGTCTAAACAACAGATACTTACACCTGCATTCCCTATTTTCCCATAAATATCCGGACGGTAATCCGGGTCGTTACCATACAAGGTTACACTATCGAAAGCCGTAGATAAACGCTTTGCAGGCATCCCTAAACTTACATAATGAAAACGCCTGTTGGTACGCTCTGGTCCTCCTTCTCCGGCAAACATACGTGTTGGATCTTCTCCTGTACGTTTAAACGGATACAACCCTGAAGTATACGGAAATTCTCCCGGCACATTTTCTTGTAAAGTCCAACGTAAGATGTCTCCCCAAGCCTGATATTTTGGCAAAGCTACTTTTGGTATTTGCGTATGCGATAAGGATTCGGTATGGGTTTCAATCTTAATTTCTTTATCACGTACTTTAAAGGAATAAATCGGATTTTTATACTTATCCACTTTCTCACTCCAACCAGTAATGATTTCCCAGTTATAAGGGTCAAGGTTCATTTTTACACGATCGAATTCCCCTATCAATAACTTTACAAAAGCAGAATTATCTTCAGTAATTGTCAAAGCTTCATTATCAATTCCAGACTTATCTAACTCAGGAACTTCTCCGACTACAGACTCAATCGTTTTATAGATTCCGTATAACTTTTGAGCTACTTCAACCTGTTCAACAACGTTTTCATCATAAGAGCGATTGGTTTCTGCAATTTCCGACAAATAACGTGTTCGGCTTGGTGGAATGACAAAAATCTTTTCACTCATTTCTTTCGAAATTTGGAACGTAGACTGTAAATCGACTCCGGATTTTTCAGCAATCTTATCCATCACCGCTTTGTAGAGTGAATTCATACCAGGATCGTTAAACTGAGAAGCAATGGTTCCAAATACAGGCAAGTCATCCTGATTCACTTCCCAAAGTTCATGATTACGCATGTATTGTTTTTTCACATCGCGCAAGGCATCTAAAGCGCCACGCTTATCAAACTTATTTATCGCCACTAAATCGGCGAAATCAAGCATATCGATTTTCTCTAATTGTGTAGCGGCACCAAATTCCGGCGTCATTACATATAAAGAGACATTACTGTGTTCTATAATTTCGGTATCCGATTGCCCAATACCAGAAGTTTCTAAAATGATTAAATCGTAATTGGCTGCCTTTAGCACTTCAATCGCCTCATTCACATGCCGCGATAAAGCTAGATTCGATTGGCGCGTTGCCAAACTACGCATATAAACTCTTGAATTATTAATGGCATTCATACGAATACGATCGCCTAAAAGTGCACCTCCTGTTTTACGCTTTGAAGGATCGACAGAAATAATTCCGATTGTTTTTTCTGGAAAATCGATTAAAAAACGACGAACTAACTCATCAACCAAAGAGGATTTCCCTGCTCCTCCTGTTCCTGTAATGCCTAAAACCGGCGTATTACAGGTTTTATTTTTATCATGTATAATTTCTAAAGTTTCTTTGGCTACTTCAGGAAAATTTTCAGCCGACGAGATTACACGAGCAATCGATTTAGGATTTTTGGTCTCCAATTCTTTTACTTCTCCATTTAGCGAATCGCCAACCGCAAAATCGGATTGTTCGACTAAATCGTTAATCATACCTTGTAAGCCAAGTTCCCTTCCATCATCTGGCGAATAAATACGAGTAATCCCATAATCCATTAATTCTTTGATTTCCTCAGGAAGGATTACACCACCTCCGCCACCAAAAATCTTGATGTGTGACGCGCCTTTTTCCTTTAACAAATCGTACATGTACTTAAAATATTCGTTATGCCCGCCTTGATAAGACGTCATCGCAATAGCATTGGCATCTTCCTGAATGGCTGTATTTACAACCTCTTCAACACTTCTGTCGTGTCCAAGATGAATGACTTCAACACCGGTAGATTGAATAATTCGGCGCATGATATTTATCGCAGCATCATGACCATCGAATAACGAGGCCGCGGTAACAATTCTAACTTTATGTTTTGGTTTATAAGGAGCTGTACGCATCTTTTCAGTATAATTAAATAAAACTATTATATATGCGTCAAATTTACGAAATATTCAAAAAATTCAACTATTTACAAGCGATTATCTAAATTTCATATTCTCACTTTCTTCTTAAGTGATTTTTAGATTAATTTTGAGAGACTTATATATGATTATGAATAAAATTACCATACTTATACACTGTAAAGACCGCCCAAATATTATTGCTTCAGTAACCAATTTTATCGCCAATAATGAAGGAAATATTGTTTATATCGATCAGTTTGTAGATCGCGAACAAAATGAATTTTTCATGCGACTGGAAAGTGAATTTATTAATGATACTTTTTCTACAGAAAGTCTTAAAGCTTCCTTTAAAAAAGAAATGGCCGATGTTTTTAAAATGAAATGGCGAATTTACTCCTCGGAAAGCAAACCGAAAATGGCTTTATTCATTTCTAAATACGATCACTGTCTTTACGATTTATTAGGGCGTTATAATTCTGGCGAACTTAATCTTGAAATTCCTTTTATCATAAGCAATCATAAGGATTTAAAACCCATTGCCGATAGTTTTAAAATTCCGTTTCATCACATTCCGGTAACGAAAGACACCAAAGAAGAAGCCGCCAATAGGCAATTAGCCCTTCTTGAAGAACACGGTATCAACTTTATAGTTTTAGCGCGTTATATGCAAATTATACCTAAATCGCTTATCGATAAATACCCAAATAAAATCATTAATATTCACCATTCCTTTTTACCGGCTTTTATTGGCGCCAAACCCTATCATTCGGCATTTAAGCGTGGTGTGAAAATTATTGGAGCCACCAGTCATTACGTTACCGAAGAATTGGACGCTGGACCAATTATAGAACAGGATGTAACTCGTGTAACTCATGCTCACTCCATTCCAGATTTAATTGCAAAAGGACGTGATTTAGAAAAAATTGTATTGGCTAATGCCATAAAATTACACGCCGATAGAAAAGTTATGGTTTATAATAACAAAACGGTAATATTCTCTTGATATAATTGAAATAATACCTAGACTATAATTGTAAATCTTAAACCCTATATTTGTTTAAGATATAAAACACCCAAATATGATTAAAAAGATATTCGCAGTATCCATAATTTTTGCATTAACTGCCTGTGGCGACCTACAACAAGTTATTAATCAGCTTCCACAAACAGGAACAACTATAGGAAACGATCAGATAGCCTCTGGATTAAGAGAAGCCTTAAATTTAGGAATAGAGAAACAAGTATCGAAGCTAACCCAAACCGATGGTTTTTATAAAAATGATCTGGTTAAAATATTACTTCCTGAAGAATTACAACAGGTTGATAAAAGCCTTAGAAGTATTGGCTTAGGAAGTTTAGCAGACGAAGGCTTAAAAGCTTTAAATCGTGCTGCCGAAGATGCTGTAAAAGAAGCAACCCCTATTTTCGTAGATGCGGTTAAGCAAATCACCTTTACCGATGCTAAAAGCATTTTATTAGGTAACGACAATGCGGCTACGCAATATTTAACAGGAAAAACACAAACGGCTTTATACGACAAATTTCACCCAGTAATTAATAGTTCGTTTACCAAAGTAGGTGCCGATAAAATCTGGACCAATCTAATTAACAAATACAACAGTATTCCTTTTACGAATAATGTTAATCCAGATTTAACCGATTATGTAACCAGTGAAGCTCTTGAAGGTGTATACACAATGATTGCAGTTGAAGAAAAAGAAATTCGTACCGACATCTCTTCGAGAACAACCACTTTACTTAAACAAGTTTTTGCGCTTCAAGATTAAAAAACACCAATGTTTTCAATACAAATCCGATGGTTAATAAAATAATTATCGGATTTTTTTTTTTATTAGATAAAAAATGTATATTTAACTATCTGAAATTCAGTTATCAATGGATAGACTTGACCGCATACGAATCGATCAGGAGAAGCTTAAAAATAAGTATAAGCTTTTAATAGAACAAGCGTATAACTTACGCCAGACAGATTCTGCACAAAGTGATATTTCTGAATACATGGCCATCAAACTTCTCAATAAATTAAATCGTTTAAAATATTTAGCTAGAGAGCATCAAAAAACTTTAGTTTAACGTATTTATCATTTATTTAACGATTACCTTACATCTAAACCACACAAAATCACGTACTTTATAAAAAAACAAGTTATGAGTACACAATTTTGTAAAGTCGGAAGAATTAAGCCAAACCTAAACAAGTTAATCAGCTTAAAAGAATTAGAACGTAAAGTTGAAAATTTTGTAGATGATACTAGCAAGCTAGATTATTCTCAAGATTTAAACGGAGCATTTTAAAATACTTAAATGCTTTTAGTAACCTAGAACCGTACCAGGAAAATAGTTCTCCATCAGCTAAAACAATTTTAGCTTTTGGAAAATATGCTTGCACCTCATCTTTATGATTTTCCTTAAACGGAAAGGGTTCACTAGATAACAAGACCAAATCAACAGCGTCATATCCTCCCGACGCTTCTAAAAACACTTCTGGATAACGCTCTAGCTCAAGGAAAGCATTGGTGAATTTATTTAATTCCAGAAGATGATTTATAAAAGTATGATTTGCAGCCACCATCCAAGGTGATTTCCAAATAAAATAAGCCACTTTCAATTCTTGCTTATCTTTTAAAAAGACTTTAAAATCTCTAACCTCAGCAGCTATTTTTGAAGACATTGCTTCAGCTTGAGTTCGCTTATCAAACAAATAACCATATTGCTTTATAAGTTCAATACTATCGGCTATCGTATAAATATCAGAAACGTGAACCGGACAAATGGTTTCACAAGCCTCTACAATTTCCTTGGTATTTTCCTCCTTATTGCATAGAATGACATCAGGCTTTAAGGCTTTTATTTTATCTAAATGAACCTGCTTAGTACCTCCAACCACCTCCACATCAGTTGTTATATGATGTGGATGCACACAAAACTTAGTCACCCCAACAAGGGATTCTTCTAAACCTAAATCGCATAACAATTCGGTTTGGCTGGGTACTAAAGAAATAATTCGCTTTGGAATGCTTTTCAATTCAATTGTTCTTTGTAATTGATCTAAAACCTCCAAAACGAATTATCGTATTTTATATTATTTTGAAATTTAAACTGAAAGAATCTCAGCCATTTCAGCTTGCAGTTCTTTAGCTTTTTCAGCAGCTACTTGGGCATAATCTTCATCTTTAGAAGCGTAAATAATCCCTCTTGAAGAATTAATAAGCAAACCTACCGAATCATTCATTCCGTATTTACAAACGTCTTGTAAATTTCCACCTTGCGCTCCTACTCCAGGAACTAACAAGAAACTGTCTGGAATAATTTGACGAATATCAGCTAAATACTCTGCTTTAGTGGCTCCGACCACATACATTAAGTTTTCAGAATTCTCCCAAGTCTTAGAGGTTGCTAAAACCTGCTTATATAATTCTTTACCGTCAACTAATTGCGTTTGAAAATCAAATGCTCCAGCATTCGATGTTAATCCTAACATAATGGTATGCTTATCCTGAAATGCTAAAAATGGCTCTACAGAATCTTTACCCATGTAGGGTGCTACAGTAACCGAATCAAACGCTAAATCCTCGAAAAAAGCTTTAGCATACATCGTACTTGTATTTCCTATATCACCACGTTTGGCATCGGCAATCGTAAAAATTTCAGGATGATTTTCATTTAAATAATTAATGGTTTTCTCTAAAGCTTTCCACCCTTTTAAACCATAAGCTTCATAAAACGCTGTATTCGGCTTGTAAGCTACACATAAATGATGCGTTGCATCGATAATCGCTTTATTAAAAGCAAAGATAGGATCTTCTTCTTTTAAAAGATGCTCCGGTATTTTGTTTAAATCGACATCTAAACCAATACATAAAAAGGATTGCTTCTTCTTAATCTGTTCTACAAGTTGTGCTGTTGTCATATATAAAAAAGCCTCTTAAAGAGGCTATTCATTTTTAAATTACGTTATCGTTAGCTTTTAACTTTTCAGTGTTTTCGGCCAATTGTAACTCATCAATTATTTTTTGAATATCACCATTTACAATATTACTTAAATCGTAAAGTGTTAAACCAATTCTATGATCTGTTACACGTCCCTGCGGGTAGTTATAAGTTCTAATCTTAGCACTTCTGTCACCAGAAGTCACCATACTTCCACGTTTCGCAGCATCTTCCTCCTGCTTTTTAGCAAGTTCTAAATCGTATAAACGCGAACGTAATACTTTAAAGGCTTTTTCTTTATTCTTATGCTGTGATTTTTGATCTTGACACTGCGCCACTAATCCTGTTGGGATATGTGTTAAACGCACCGCTGAATAGGTTGTGTTTACCGACTGCCCACCAGGACCTGATGAACAGAAGTAATCGATACGTACATCTTTAGGGTTGATTTCCACATCAAACTCTTCGGCTTCCGGGAATACCATTACCGTTGCAGCACTAGTATGCACGCGACCTTGTGTTTCGGTTTGTGGCACACGTTGTACACGATGAACCCCTGCTTCAAATTTTAAAGTTCCATAAACATCTTCACCAGACACCTCAAACTGAATTTCTTTAAATCCGCCGTTAGTTCCTTCGCTAAAGTCTACCGTATCTACTTTCCAGCCTTTGCCTTCGCAATATTTAGTGTACATTCTAAATAAGTCACCAGCAAAAATACTCGCTTCGTCACCACCGGTTCCGGCACGTAACTCGACTACAGCATTCTTAGCATCTTCAGGGTCTTTTGGAATTAAAAGAAACTTAATTTCATCCTCTAATTTAGGGATTAACTCTTTAGACTCTTCATACTGCATTTTAGCCATTTCTACCATTTCGGCATCGCTACCATCTGCAATGATTTCTTCGGCTTCTGCTAAATTATTAGTCGCTTCAATATACTCGTCGCGCTTTTCTACAAGTACCTTAAGGTCTTTATATTCTTTGTTAAGTTGTACATAGCGTTTTTGATCTGATATAATATCTGGCTGAATGATTAAATCACTCACCTCGTCGAAACGCTGCTTTACTATTTGTAATTTGTCTAACATCTAATTAAATTGTGTCGCAAAAATACGATAATTTATGAATTGATAAATCGTGAGTTCAAAAATTGAAATAATTAATTTTAATTTTCTTGAATATCTTACACATAAAAAAAGGAAGCCTTTCGACTTCCTTTAAATTCTTTATTTTAAAATTATTTTATCCACATTTTGAGGACCCACAATCTGTACAAGTTAAACAGCCTTCCTGATACACTAAGTTTTTAGATTTACAGTTATCACAAACATGTCCTTTAGCCTCAGTGCCATCTTCAACGTAGCGTTTTACCGCACGAACCACACCATTTTTCCAGGTATTAATAGACGCATTATCTAATTGTAAACTATTAATTAAGTCAACCACTTTATCGATTGGCATACCATGACGTAACGTACTTGAAATTAACTTCGCATAGTTCCAGAATTCTGGATTGAATTTATAAGACAGTCCTTCAATAGTCGTCTTATAACCTCTTTTGTTTTTATATTGGAAGTCGTAACGTTTGGTTCCGTCTTCATTTTTACCTTTAATGATTAAGCCTTCATTCACCCAACGTGGAATTAAAATACCATCTTCATCATCAGCTAAACCTGTAAAAATCTCATATGGTTTACCGTCGATTAAACCAATAAAGGCAATCCACTTTTCTTTGTTGTTTTGGAATCTTACAACATCGGCTTCCAAAACTTCCGGACGTTTTACCGGGAATGTTGTTAATACCTCCGAATTCTCAGTCTCCTTCTTTTCGTCATTCGAAATTAAAACCCCAGAACGAGATCCATCACGATAAACCGTGACGCCTTTACAACCTACTTCCCAGGCTTTAAGGTATAAATCTCCTACTAAATCTTCAGAGACATCGTTTGGTAAATTAATGGTTACACTAATCGAGTGGTCTACCCATTTTTGAATGGCTCCCTGCATGCTCACTTTACTCAACCAATCTACATCGTTAGATGTTGCTTTGTAGTACGGTGACTTTTGGATTAATTCGTCTAACTCTTCCTGTGTAAAGTTCTTACTGGTATCGATACCGTTAACTTCCATCCATTGTTTAAAACGATGGTGGAATACCACATATTCTTCCCAAGAGTCTCCTACTTCATCAACAAAATCAACACGCACCTCTTTGTCGTTAGGGTTTACTTTTCTTCTACGTTTGTAAACCGGCATAAATACAGGTTCAATACCAGACGATGTTTGCGTCATTAAACTTGTTGTTCCTGTTGGCGCAATGGTTAATAAAGCAATATTTCTACGTCCGTATTCCTGCATATCATAATACAACTTCTCGTCTTCATTCTTGATACGCTGAATTAACGGATTGTTTTTCTCTCTTTCTGAATCATAAATTGCAAAAGCACCACGCTCTTTAGCCGTGTAAACTGAAGCACGATACACTTCTAAACACAAGGTTTTATGCACCTCTAAAGAAAAAGCATTACCGGCTTCACTTCCGTATTGAATACCTAAAGCAGCTAACATATCGCCTTCGGCAGTAATACCAATACCTGTACGTCTTCCTTCTTCAGCTTTCTTTTTAATATTTAACCATAGGTTACGCTCAACAGCTTTCACCTCGTCTAATTCAGGATCGTTATCAATTTTTTCTAAAACCACATCGATTTTCTCTAACTCTAAATCGATGATGTCATCCATCATTCGTTGTGCTATAGCTGCATGCTGCTTAAATAAATCGAAATTGAATTTAGCGTGCGACGTAAACGGATTCTCTACGTAAGACAATAAGTTAATTGCCAATAAACGACAAGAATCGTAAGGACATAACGGAATCTCCCCACATGGGTTTGTAGATACGGTTTTATAGCCTAAATCTGCATAACAATCTGGCACAGACTCATTAATTACCGTGTCCCAAAACAAAATCCCCGGCTCTGCAGATTTCCATGCATTATGTACTATTTTCTTCCAAACATCTGTAGCCTGAATGGTTTTACTATATTTTGGGCTTTCACTGAAAATTGGGTATTTCTGAACATATTCTCCATCTGCCTTAACAGCTTTCATAAACGCATCATCAATTCTTACCGATACATTCGCCCCTGTAACTTTTCCCTGCTCTAATTTTGCATCAATAAAATCTTCTGAATCCGGATGATTAATAGACACTGAAAGCATTAAAGCTCCACGACGACCATCTTGCGCCACCTCTCGTGTAGAATTTGAATAACGTTCCATAAAAGGCACAATTCCCGTAGAGGTTAACGCTGAATTTTTCACAGGAGACCCTTTTGGCCTGATGTGCGATAAATCGTGACCAACCCCTCCACGGCGCTTCATTAACTGCACCTGTTCCTGGTCTATTTTCATAATACCACCATAAGAATCAGACTCTCCTGAATTACCAATAACAAAGCAATTAGATAACGATGCTGTTTGATACGGATTACCAATACCCGCCATAGGGCTTCCTTGTGGCACGATATATTTAAAATCTTTTATTAAATCGAAAATTTGCTCTTCGGAAAGTGGGTTAGCATAATTACTTTCAATTCTTGCAATTTCCTTAGCGATACGACGGTGCATATCGTTAGGTGTTTTCTCGTATAAATTACCTTCTGAATCCTTTAAGGCATATTTATTAATCCAAACACGGGCAGCTAAATCGTCCCCTTTAAAATAGATTTTTGAAGCTTCGAATGCTTCGTCTTGAGTGTAAGTTGTTGGCTTTTGGTGAGTTTGTGTTTCTACAGGCATAGGAATGGAAGTTTTTACTGGTTCTACACCACAAATAACGTAAAAAATCTCCAAACTAAAACATGATAAAAATCATAAAGTTTTCAATAAAAAAACACAAATAACTGATTATTAACGTTTTGAAAATTTATCAACAATAAAAAGTTAACAAATTTTTGAAACATTATTCAACCCTTACAAAATGCGAAAAACTACAAAAGTTAAAGAAAAAGTATCGTGTTTTCTACTAACTACGAAGTAATTTTAATCAAAAATTCCAGTAATTATCGAAATAAAAAAACTCTTAAAAATCTACAGCAAACCCAATACCCAAGAACTGCTTCCACTGAATCTTTGCTCCAGCTTCAGCATACTCGCCTTCAACATCGGTTTCTTCCAAAGTTTTAATATCATCATCGTAACGAATGTGAGACCCAAGTGTCGCGCGAATAAAACTATTTACTTTAAAATCGAAGTCTATACTCCAATCGATATCCACATTACCAAAATTATTGACGTAATCTGAATATAAACTTAACTGATGTTTTGCCCTTACATTTTGAGCCACTTCCATTTCATAACTGTTGGTTACAAGAATACCAACCTCACGACGCACACGTTTTCCTGGCACTAATAAATTTCCCTCCGAATCGTAAACCCCCGGCTCTACACCAAATTTCCCAGCATTGGCTAAATCTTCATCAAGAACGAAGGTCGCTTTCATTGTGACTGGCGAAAAATAAAGTGATGTTTTATCTATATTCTTACCATATTCCATACCACCCCCAAAGAAAAGGTAACCCGGTGCCATAAAACGCGAAATAGGATTATCCTTATTAGGGTACTTATAACCATTAAACAATTGCGTTTTAAAATTAAGACGCGCGGAATAAAACCAGTTGGAATTATCGTTAGGTTGATAACCGATGTTAGAATTGATTTCAAATAAATCATCGGTTTTCCTCAATTCTGTAGCCTCCTGTTTATTCATACCCACACGAAGCACAGCGTTATTTTTCCAATTAAAATACTTATCGGAATAATTAGCCGACGTTTCAAATCCTAATAAACCACTAATAGAATTTGTACCCCCGGCATTCCAATTCACAAAAGCCACCTCGCTTAAATCTACCGTAGCTTTATTTTTTTGCACCCACTGCGGGCCTTCGTATTTTTCTGATTTAACTTTTAAGAATAATGAATCTGGTTGTGCTGAAATAATTTGAAAAAAGAAACAAAAAATTATTAATACAATGTTTTTCATGTGCCATTACATAATGCTCATAAAAAGCAACATACCTTTATATGGATGTTTATTTTACTAGCTGTGTTAGTTTACTTTAATAAAATACACTTGTCATCAATAACCGTTCCATTTCAACGACATTGAATAAAAAGTTTAGTAGTTAAACTCTCCATACTCGCTTTTTATTGTAAGCTTTTTGGTTTCTGAAGCCTCTACTCGACCTATTATTTGTGCATTTACATTAAATGATTTCGAAATTTTAATGATGTCTTCTGCTATTTCAGGAGATACATATAACTCCATTCTATGCCCACAGTTAAATACCTGGTACATTTCTTTCCAATCGGTTTTACTCTGCTCTTGTATTAACTTGAATAAAGGCGGAATCGGGAACATATTATCTTTAACAATATGAAACTGATCTACAAAATGAAGAATTTTAGTTTGAGCTCCACCCGAACAGTGTACCATACCATGCACTTTATCGCTATTGTATTCTGATAAAATTTGCTTGATGATTGGTGCATAGGTACGTGTTGGCGATAACACTAACTGACCGGCATCGATTGGAGAATCTTCAACCGCATCGGTTAATTTTACATTACCTGAATACACTAAATCCTCTGGCACTGAAGCATCAAAACTTTCAGGGTATTTTTTAGCTAAGTAATTATTGAATACATCGTGTCTAGCCGATGTTAACCCATTACTTCCCATACCGCCGTTATACGATTTCTCGTAAGTCGCCTGACCAAAACTTTCTAAACCAATAATAACATCACCAGCCTGAATATTTGCATTATCAACCACATCGCTACGTTTCATACGTGCTGTTACGGTAGAATCTACAATAATGGTACGTACTAAATCCCCAACATCTGCAGTTTCACCTCCAGTTGAATGAATGGTTACACCAAAAGACTTTAATTCTTCAATTAACTCTTCTGTTCCGTTAATGATTGCTGAAATCACTTCTCCCGGAATCAGGTTTTTATTTCTACCTATAGTTGATGACAACATTATATTGTCGGTTGCTCCAACACATAATAAATCATCAATATTCATAATTAAAGCATCCTGAGCAATACCTTTCCAAACCGAAAGATCTCCGGTTTCTTTCCAATACATATAAGCCAAAGATGATTTTGTTCCTGCGCCATCTGCATGCATGATTAAGCAGTAATCCTCGTCGTTTGTTAAATAGTCTGGTACGATTTTACAAAAAGCCTTAGGAAACAGCCCTTTATCAATGTTTTTAATTGCATTATGTACATCTTCTTTCGATGCCGAAACTCCGCGTTGTGCGTAGCGTTTAGAAACTTCTTGACTCATAGTATTGTATTGAGTTGCAAATTTAATTCTTTGAAATAAAAAATCCCGTATTAAAACGGGATTTTTTATCGACAATTAAGATTAAAACGCCGTAAAGCACATCTTAATTTTAGGTTCTATTTAAATACGTCTTTATTGGAATCCTACCTTGTAAATAGTAATTCTCTGTATTTAGTTAATGGCCAGATTTCATCATCCACCAATAATTCCAATTTGTCACAGTGGTAACGAATATCATCAAACAACGGCTTTACATCGTTACAATAAGCTAAAGCTTTCTTTTCAACATCTTCCAACGTATTTGCTTTTTTACGCTCATTAATCATTTTAGTCACATTGGAGTTAATACCTTCTATATGACTAGATATTTCCTCTATTAAATTGATTTGTTCTTTAGAAACCGTAGTAAATTTTTTATCGAAAATCTCTTTTAACCCTTTTACGTTTTCTATTAATACATTCTGATATTTTACCGCGGTTGGCACAATATGGTTACGCGCAATATCTCCTAAAACACGACCTTCAATTTGGATATGCATAATATAGGCTTCCATTTCAATTTCGTAACGCGCCTTGGTTTCAATAGAACTCATCACATTCATTTCCTCAAACAACTTAATCGTCTTATCTGAAATCTTTGCTTTAAGTGCTTCTGGCGTGGTTTTATTATTACTTAATCCACGCTTTTTAGCTTCAATCTCCCACTCTTTTCCATAACCGTTACCTTCAAATAAAATGGATTTTGTCGATTTAATATACTCACGAAGCACGTTAAATATCGCTTCATCTTTCTTTAAGTCCTTTTTATCAATCAGCTTATCAACCTCTACTTTAAAATCCTGAAGTTGCTTTGCGACTATGGTATTTAAAATGGTCATTGGGTTACCACAGTTCGCTAAAGATCCAACCGCTCTAAACTCAAATTTATTTCCAGTAAAAGCAAATGGCGATGTTCTGTTTCTATCGGTATTATCTAAAAGCACATCCGGAATCTTACCGACCACATTTAATTTCAACTCTGTTTTCTCTTCCGGTGATAATTTACCTTTAGTTACCCCCTCTAATTCCTCAAGTACCTTTGTTAACTGCTGACCAATAAACACTGAAATAATAGCCGGTGGTGCTTCGTTAGCTCCCAACCTATGGTCATTACTTGCTGAAGCGATAGACGCTCTTAACAATTCTTCATGTTCATGCACCGCTTTAATCGTGTTAATGAAAAAGGTTAAAAACTGAAGGTTACTCATAGGGGTTTTTCCTGGTGCCAATAAATTAACACCTGTATCGGTTGACAAGGACCAATTATTATGTTTACCGGAACCATTAATACCGGCAAATGGTTTTTCGTGTAACAACACTTTTAAGTTGTGTTTTGAAGCAATACGCCCCATAACATCCATTAACAACGAGTTATGATCGACCGCTAAATTCGCCTCTTCAAAAATGGGCGCTAACTCAAACTGATTTGGAGCTACCTCGTTGTGTCTGGTCTTTACCGGTATCCCCAACAACACACACTCAGTTTCCAACTCACGCATAAAATTAAACGCTCTTGTTGGAATAGAACCAAAATAATGATCATCTAACTGCTGTCCCTTTGCAGACGAATGCCCTAATAAAGTACGTCCTGTTAGTGTTATATCCGGTCTGCTGGTTGCTAGCGCTTTATCTATTAAAAAGTATTCCTGTTCCCACCCTAAAGACGATGTCACTTTCTTAACATTCTTATCGAAATACTTACAAACCTCGGTTGCTGCTGCATCTACTGCCTGTAACGCTCTTAATAATGGGGTTTTATAATCTAAAGCCTCACCTGTATACGCTACAAAAATAGTAGGAATACATAAGGTTGTACCATACACAAATGCTGGAGAAGTAGGATCCCAAGCTGTATAACCTCTGGCTTCAAAAGTATTTCTAATGCCTCCGTGCGGAAAACTTGATGCATCTGGTTCTTGTTGCACTAACTGATCACCACCAAATTTTTCTATAGCAATGCCGTCTCCTACCGTTTCAAAAAAAGCATCGTGTTTCTCTGCGGTTGTCCCTGTTAATGGTTGAAACCAGTGTGTATAGTGTGTTACCCCTTTTGATAAGGCCCAGTCTTTCATCGAAGACGACACCTGATCTGCGAGACTACGATCAATCTTTTTTCCAAACTTCACTGCATTCATTACCCCCATAAAGGCATCTTTGGTTAAGTATTGTCGCATCGTGTTTTCGTTAAACACATTCTGACCAAATAATTTGGAACGACGCTCATTCTCTTCAACCAATACTGGTTTATTAGACAGCGATTCTTTTATAGCATGAAATCGTAATGTAGGCATTATCTGAGTGTTATTATTTTTAAAACTATTTTTCGCAAAAATAAGAATATCGGCATTATTTAGTACTATTTACCATTTAAGAATTTTTCAGTTTTAATATAAAATAATATAGTTTTTTTAATGGATACCTCAAAAAAATAGGGTCTAAACAAAAATAAGTTTAAGTTTTCGGAAAACACCCCCATAAAATACAAAGTCTAAAATAAAAATATATATTTGCCTTAAATATCAATATTATCATTTTATAAAATATTTATTATGGCAAAAATTAAGCTAGAATACATTTGGTTAGATGGATATTTCCCTACCCAAAACATGAGAAGTAAAACTAAAGTAGAAGAGCATGAAGACTTCAAAGGAACTCTTGAAGAAATTGGAAACTGGTCTTTCGACGGGTCTTCAACAAGACAAGCTGAAGGTGGTTCTTCTGATTGTGTATTAAAGCCTGTTGCTATCTATCCTGATCCAGAACGTGTAAACGGATACTTAGTAATGACTGAAGTTTTAAATCCTGATGGAACTCCTCACGTATCTAACGGTAGAGCGACAATTGATGATGAAGATGATGATTTCTGGTTTGGTTTTGAGCAAGAGTATTTTATTATGGATACTAAAACTCAATTACCTTTAGGTTTCCCTGTAGGTGGTTACCCTGCTCCACAAGGAATGTATTACTGTTCTGTAGGTGGAAAAAACACACACGGTAGAGATTTAGTTGAAGAGCATGCTGATTTATGTATCGAAGCTGGATTAAACTTCGAAGGTATTAACCAAGAGGTTGCTTGTGGACAATGGGAATTCCAATTATTCGCAAAAGGAGCTAAACAAGCTGGTGACGAAATCTGGGTTGCTAGATACTTACTAGACCGTTTAACTGAAAAGTATGGATACTATATCGATTATCACCCAAAACCATTAGGAAAAGACATGGATTGGAATGGTTCTGGTATGCATGCTAACTTCTCTAACACAACATTAAGAACTTGTGGAAGTAAAGAAACTTACGATAAAATATGTGAAGCTTTCCGTCCTGTAGTTGATGAGCACATTGCTGTATACGGTGAGTTTAACGACCAACGTTTAACAGGTTTACACGAAACAGCTGCTATTACAGATTTCTCTTATGGTGTATCTGACCGTGGTGCTTCAATCCGTATTCCAATTATCACTGTAGAAAAAGGATATAAAGGATGGTTAGAAGACAGACGTCCTGCTTCAAATGGTGATCCATACAAAATTGCTGCAAGAATTATCAAAACTGTTAAGTCTGCAGAAGTATAATAATTATAAAGTTTATACTTTGTTCATAATAAAAAAGGGTTTACAAATTTGTAAGCCCTTTTTTATTTCCTTCCCTTTTATGGTAATGAAATTATTTTCCATTGTTAAACAATAAAAACATAAAAATCCCGTAGGCCAAAACCAAAATTAAGCCTTTCATTTTATCGATCTCAAAACGTTTTGGTACAAACACAAGAGGCAACAAAATAAAAGCAAAGCCCAGCATCCAGAAAATATCTCTTGACAATATTAAAGGCTCAGTCACCTCAATTGGCTTTACAATGGCTGTTAGTCCTAGAACAGAACCAATATTAAATATATTAGAACCAATTAAATTCCCCAAAGAAATGGCTTTCTCCTGTTTTGCCGCAGCTATTATAGAGGCCGCCAATTCAGGAACACTAGTACCTATAGCTATTAAAGATACACCTATTACCGCTTCGCTTACCCCAATAGATTTTGCGATATCTTTTGCGCCTTCAACCAACCATTCACTACCATAATATAATGCTACCGATCCTATTAATAACCATATTCCTATTTTAAAGTTAGATACTACTGCCAAAGCATCATCTACCTCTTCTACTTCGGTATCCTTCCCTGCATATTTAATTAACACGATTAAGAACAACCATAATGCAGCAAACAAAATACCACCCTCAATCGCAGACAAGAAACTATCTTGACTTAAAAAATAATACAACACCAAACTAAACAACATCATAGCAGGCCAGTTCAATTTATAAAAAGATTTATCTACTGCTATAGATCCCAATAAGGCAGTACACCCTAAAACCAAACCTATATTAGCAATATTAGACCCTACCACATTGTTAATAGCAATAGCCGACGATCCAGACAATGCTGCCTGTAAGCTAACCAATAACTCTGGTGCCGAAGTAGCAAACGACACCACCGTCATTCCAATTACCATTTTAGAAATATTAAACTTAAATGATAAAGCTACCGACGACCGCACTAAAAATTCTCCGCCTATAACCAAAAGTGCAAATCCTAACAGAACTAATAGTATACTCATATAATAAATTTTATGCGAAGATAAGGTTTCGCTCATTTCTATGAACTTATAAATTTACATTTATTAACACTTGTTTTTAAAGTTTGGTTAAACTTTTACAAGCAAAAACATTAAGTCTTAACTTTAAATCAAAATCTTTTAAAACCATATATTATGAAATCTAAATATGCTTTAAAACTAGGTTTAAGCCTTTGCGCTTTTGTAATTTTAGGTCTTGTCTCAATAAACAGTTTTGCGTTTAATGCTTCAAAATCCAATTTGCTGTGCAAAACCATTAATCAAGACTCTGATGTGATTGCGACCATTAACAAAAAGACATCGGAAAAAGATTTTGAAGATATTAAAAACATGATGAAAGACAGTGGTGTAACAGCCAGTTTTAAGAACATTGAACGCAATGAGTTAAACGAAATTACCGGTCTTAAAATTGAATTAAGAGCAGATAACAACCAATCGGCAATTAGTAGTTTTTCCAGTACGAATCCTATTCCTGAAATTATGTTTGGCAGGAAAAACAGTTCGTTATTTATATCATCAAAAAACAGTTTAGATCAAAACGCCTTAGGATTTTCAAACATGCCTAATATACAACTATTTAGTTTCGACAACGACTCCATTCCTGGTATGAACTTGAAAAACTTTGGAAGTTTTAATCTCGATGACTTATTTAACAGTGAAAACGGTAGCTTCTCTTTTAATGGCCAAAACATAGATATGGATAAGTTAAGAAAACAACTGGAAGAACAATTCGACTCTGAGGCTTTTTCTTCGCTTTTTAATCCTGAACACGGTAAACCTGGCCAATTTAAATTTATAGACGACCCCAACACTAATAAACTTATTATTATTGATGGCAAAGAAAGTGACTTTGACTCATTAGATAAATTAGCAAAGGAAAACAAACTAAAAGTAGTAGACCAATTAAAACCGAAAACCGCCATGAGTATTTATGGTGAGAAAGCTAAAGACGGTGCTGTAATAGCAACAACAAAGTAATTCTACTTTTAATTAATATGTAATTACAAGAGGCTCAATGCCTCTTTTTTATGTTAAATTCTCACAAAAACTAAATTAATAGTTGTATAACTATAAAAATAGTTATAAGTTTGATCAACTTGAAAAGTATATGGTATTATGGAAAAACTAACAAACAAAGAAGAAGAAGTTATGCACATTCTTTGGAAACTTGAAAAAGCATTTGTTAAAGACGTACTGGCTGAAATAACCAAAGACAAGCCGCATTACAACACCCTATCTACTATTATTCGGCACTTAGAAGAAAAAGGCTATGTTGGTTATAATGCCTTTGGCAAAACGCACCAATACTTCCCTATTGTTACCAAAGAGGCCTACCGAGCCAAGTTTTTGAGCTCTGCATTAGATAATTATTTTAATAACTCATACAAAAATCTGGTTTCCTTTTTCGCTAAAGAAGAAAAAATAAGTGTAGACGAGCTTAAAGATATAATTGACCTAATTGAAAGTAAAAATAAGTAGTCATGGAATATTTACTAAAAACCAGTGCCATTACCATAATATTCTATATTATTTACAAGTTATTTTTACAACGAGAAACATTTTTCAAGACTAACCGTTGGTTTTTAATTTCCGGATGTCTTACGGCATTCCTTATTCCTCTTATCATCATTCCTGTTTATATTGAGTATACCCCTGTGGTCTTACCAAATGTTAGTTATAACAATGCCATAATAAACGAAGTACAAGAAACACCCTTTAATATTTTAGACTACCTCCCCTATGTTTATTTCACAGGTTTAGTCATATTTTCAACCAGATTTTTACTTCAATTATTTTCACTTAAATCTGTAATTGCAAAAGATAAATCAAAAAAAGAAGAATCATATAAACTCATTGAAACTACGCAAGACACTCAGCCTTTTTCTTTTTTCAATTGGATTGTTTATAATCCCAACCATTTTACCGAAAAAGAATTAGAACATGTTCTGAAACACGAAAAAGCACATGTCTCACAAGGCCATTCTATAGATATTTTAGTAACCCAAATAACCAGTATCATATTATGGTTTAATCCTTTCATTTGGCTTTATAATAAAGCTATTAAACAAAACCTAGAGTATCTGGCAGACCAAACCGTTATTGATCAAACATCAAACAAAAAAGAGTATCAATACACCTTACTTAAAACAAAATTACATTCTCATCAAATGGCTTTAAGTAATACATTCTATAATTCATTAATCAAAAAACGAATCGTTATGTTACACAAATCAAAATCAAAACAATCCCATTTACTAAAATATGCTTTGGTTATACCTGCTTTGGCATTCTTTTTAATGAGTTTTAATACTCAGGAAGTTTACGTTAACACGCAAGACAAAGAAAGAATCAGCACTAAAGATACCTCAATTCTCTTTACAAAAGATATTACAGACCAACAACTTGAGAAAATTAAAGTTAATCTGAAAAACAATCAAAATATAGATTTTACATTCTCAAATTTAATCAGAAATAGCAACGGTGAGATTATTAGTTTAAAAGCTCATTTTAATGATGCACGAGGTGCAACGACTTGGAATGCGCCTAACAACAATGCCCCTTTAGAACCTTTTTTATTCTATAAAACGAAAGATGTAATCGGCGTAAAACCAGTAGACTCCTCTGAAACAGAACTTTTTGCAGTTAGAGACACAACGGCAGACCCAAAACCAAACCAATGGAAAACTGAATTCAAAGTAAAAAAATCCTTCGATTCTGTTCCTCCACCTTTATACTATTTAGACGGTAAAGAAATTTCTTCTGAAAAAATAAAAGAAATATCACCTGAATCAATTGAAAGAGTTAATGTTTTAAAAGGCAAAGCTGCCATTGAAAAATACGGCGATAAAGGTAAAAATGGGGTTGTAGAAATCACTTCAAAAAAAGAAGCTTCTCCTTGGAAAGTAACAACTGGCGTAAATAAAAATGTTATTGCTGCTACTAAAGACACTATATATGTTCATGAAACACCAAATGTTTTGAAAGATTTAAATCATTCTTTTGAAAATGAACCTGTATATATTCTTGACGGTAAAATAATTAATACTAAACAAGCACAATCTTTAAACACATTTGAGATTGAATCTATTAGCGTCACTAAACAAGGTAACGATCTTATAGAAAAATATGGCGACAAAGCTAAAAACGGAGTTGTTACAATAAAAAGTAAATCCAAAAACTCTAAACAGCCCTATGTTAAAGTTGTTGGACCTCTTCAAGATAGCATAAAAACGCATCAAATAGAATTTAAAGGAGGTGACCCAATTTTTATTTTAGATGGTAAAGAGATTTCGGAAGAAGAATTAAAAAAAATAAAACTTGAAGAAATTGAAAGCGTTGATGTTCTAAAAGGAGAAAATGCTACAAAAAAATATGGTGAAAGAGGTGAAAATGGCGTTATTGAAATAACTTTAAAAAAATAACTCCTTAAATTAATCAAACAAAATCCCGGACCAATTGGTTCGGGATTTTGTTTATTTCACCACAATACGCCTACTTATTTCTTGATTTCCAGAAATGCACTTCAGTACATAAACCCCTGAAGATACTTTTAAATCAATAGTACAATCTTCATGTATAATAAAACTATCAAGCAACTTACCTTCTAAAGAAAATAGCCTTACTGAAAATGAATCAGTTACTCCCTTTATATATAACTTATTACTGGTTGGGTTTGGGTAAAACGACATCTGAAATCCTTTACTACTATTAACACTTAATGCCGCACTATAGGATTCTCCAATTTTATTTCCCCATAAATATTCTACAAGTTCAGGGTTATCGATATACGGATTCCGATTTCTCTGCCAGGTGTAAATCACATTATTTCTGTTCATTTCAAAATCGTCTGGCGGGTCGTTTCTATGCCATTCTAATAAGGTAGGTAAATCGCCTATAAATCCCTTGGGGTCGTCACCAGGGTAACCATTAATTACATCTAATCCGTTATATCGAGTAACCATATAAAAAATACTGCGAGCCACATCACCGTAAAAACTACCTGAAGTTTCCGTTGGCCCCGAATATTCTACAATACCATAATTCTGATTATTTCTAATACTGTTTTCTATACCATCAACGGCTCGTAAGGCATGTGCATCGGAATTTCCATGGCGCAACGAATCGGCATTGGTGGTCCAATATAATTCTTTACCATCTGTTATTTCATCCAAATCAATACTATTAAATCCACCACGCGATCGCGGGTACACATGCTCTCTATTCCATTTCCCTGTATTATCAGATGTCGTTTGAAAATCCAATTTTGGACGTCCAAATTCTGTATACATTAACCAGACCTCATTACTATTTTCCGGGTTTTGATCAGCTTCTTTTAGAATATCAATAACATCGGCATAGCTCTGCGCACGAACTTCGGAAGGATTAGCAATTATACTTTGAACTGCTAACTTTAATGCATTCCCAGACAATCCGTCAAGACCATTGTAATATCCATCTGCCTGGGTACTTGTCACCAATCCGTAAGTAGGACTCAAAGGCGTACCATAGCCTGCGATTTGAAAATCGTTATCAACGACACGAATTTCAATATTATCATTGAGCTTTAAATAGTCTTCGGGTAAATTCTCAATACCTATTATCAATATTTCGTCTCCCTCGTCGTCGGCATCATCAACTAAAGTTATAGTTGTGCTGATTGTATTTTGCCCCGTTGGAATTGTTAATGACGTATTTCCAGTAAAATCGGAAGTATTGAATGTTCCATTATTCAAATTGAAACTAAAATTTAAATCGGATGTCACATTTTGTTCGGTTGTAAATGTAATATCAAAAACATCGCCTTCCATATATTGATTTTGCAAAATAGAAATACTAAACCCATTGAGTACCACACCTGAACCATCGTTTAACTGTCTGGGTGTTGGTACGCCCACAAAATACGTTCCGTCGTTGTTTCGTTGGATAGAATTCGTGTTTCCTGAAGTCCCCTCATTAATCTGCTGAATATTGGTAAATTCAGGATGTTTATTAAAAATATCAATCATATCTATATCATCGGCATCAGAGGTCCCATAAATCAGCACATCAATAAGATTATCTATTGTAGCCAGTGTCATATCGGGAAAATCTTCGACATCAGCCTGATAAATCGCTACAGCATCCGCCCCATTTTGGATTGTGTTTTCCGGTATAATATATTGAGGAATAGGCGTTACATTATTACTTCCTATTAATAATAAACCATTAACATCAGTGGTATATCCATCAAGGTCTAACGCCAGATAACTAGAGTTCATCCCATTATCTGAACCATTAAAAAACACAACGACATAACCATCTAGAGAAAAATTAGGCGTATCGGATTTTAATTCTAAAAACTCGAGGTTGTCTATACTTGGCGTATCGCAATCCAGTTCGTTAATTACAATCTGGGCATTAAATTGTCCTATATTAAAGATCAAGCAAAGAAGAAACAGGTATTTCATAAAGCGGTTTTAACAAATATAACACTCTTCAAAACAATATTTTAAAGCGAACTAAAAACTTTAACCAATTTCAAACTTCTGGTTTACCAAAAGATGAAATCTACAAAAACAGGCCTCTAAAGAATAAAATGCCCCTTGGTTTTTAAAACACGTTCTAAAAAACGCCTACAATTATTTCAATTTTAAATAAAAATCACACTTTGATATTTAAATTTATAACACCAATAAAGACAAGTATATTTCATATTGAAACCTATTGTATTTTTTAAGTTACATTTTCGTATTCAAATTCACAGATTTATATCAAACCATTTGTACGATATATCTCCCTTTATATATATTGAAAAAACATTGATATAACTAAAACAAACTAACCTTTAAAACCAAAACTTATGATCACACTTGTTAAGCTTATAATCTTAATTCTGCTATCAGTTTTATAAGCCAAAAATCAAAAAAAAATGTAAAACTTAGTCTAGAATAAGTTTTACTATTTTTACCAAATGAAAAAACAAGTCTTCAAAATTTTAGCAAAGGTTAATAAACTTATTCTTCCTAGTTATTCTAAAAGAAAATTAGATATTAGTAAAGCCACAAAGTTTCAACTCGCTATTATTGGCTGGCGCTGGTATGTCACCAAGCGTGCCTTAGATTAGTTTTTGTTTTAAACACCCCAACAGGATAGAAACGCAATAGTAACCTTAGTGTTTTATACATCTAAAAGTGCTAGACCTGCTCTTCAATAAGCTTGCGTTCTTCGCGATACGCAATTCCCCAATCGGCTAAAATATCAATTACTGATTTTAACGATTTCCCTAAATCGGTCAACGAGTATTCTACGCCTACCGGTTTTGTATCTAGAATGGTACGCTCTATCATTTTATTCATTTCCAACTCCTTTAGCTCTCTACTCAGCATTTTTCCTGAAATACCTTCTACTTCATTCAAAATATCAGTATATCGTTTATTTCCATAGCACAAACAAGCTATAATCGAAATTTTCCACTTTCCTCCTATTAAATACATAACATCGTGTATTGCTCTTATTTTATGTTCACAGGCCTTTTTTGGTAATGTACACCCTTCTTTAAATAATTTATTTTCCATGGAATGTTACTTGGTTACTAATATGTTACTATTACTTTTGGTTACAAAGTTACTATTTGTCACCAATATAAAATAACTTTGCACAAAAAAATTTGAATTATGGAATTGTTAAAAGGACTTAATTGGAGATATGCTGCCAAAAGAATGACAGGTGAAACGGTCCCTCAAGATAAATTAGACTATATCCTTGAGGCTGCCAGATTAGCACCTTCTTCTTCAGGCTTACAACCTTATGAAATATTTGTAGTTTCAAATCAGGAAACCTTAGAAAAAATCAGACCTATAGCCTGGAATCAAGCACAAATAACTGAGTGTTCACACCTTTTAGTGTTCGCATCTTGGGATGGTTATTCTCATGAAAAAATCACAACAGTGTTTAATGAAATGATGGATGCCAGAGAGCTACCGCATAACACCATGGACGACTACAAACAGACACTTTGGGGATTATACGAACCACTTGGTGAATCTTGGCACCAGCAACATACTGCTAAACAAGCCTATATTTCGTTCGCTATGGCTATTGCAGCTGCCGCTGAACAGAAAGTAGACGCAACCCCAATAGAAGGTTTTGAACCTGAAAAGTTAGATGAAATTTTAGGTCTTAGAGAAAAAGGCCTGAAAAGCGCAGTTATTCTAGCATTAGGATACCGTGACGCAGACAACGACTGGAATGTCAACTTGAAAAAATACAGAAAAGAAAAAGAAGAATTTATCCATGAGATAAAGTAGTAGGTTAATTAGTGAAGAGAAAAGCCCGGCAATCATGTCGGGCTTTTTTTATGTTAAACTTGATTGTTTTTTATTTACTAATCACCACAATTTTACGCGATAAGTTATTTATTTTCAACACATACACTCCTGTTGACGGGGTATTTGCAAAATGAAGCTCTGATACTTTGGTAGCTTCTGTATAAGTATTACTCAAATATTGTAAAAATCGACCCTTAATATCAAACAATTGAAATACATCAGAGGCTTGTGTGTTAGATACCTTTATGTTGTTTGATGATGTCGATATAGGGTTGGGATAAACTTTTAGTTCGGTGGTTAGCTCATCTATTGATGGTTCTGATCCTTCAAAATACTGTTTACCATAACTAAAGGCTTTCTGACCGATTTTAATTCCCATAAATCGCCCCGGAATATCATCGGCTGGTGGGTGAATACCACCCCAGATACGTGATAAACTACATTGATCGGATGCATCTCTGTAGGTGGCCCATTGCAGTGTTACATCTACCGATGGACCTTCTTCAAAGACTAAAAATTCATTCTTCCTGGCTAAAAACTCGCCCATACCTCCAGGGAAGTATTCATCACCGGTGAGTAGGGTCATCACCTCGGCTGCCGCTCTGGAATACGTTGAATGTCCCGAAACAAAGCCTGCAAATGGTGGGGTTACAAATGTTGGGCGTTGGTAAGGCCACCAGGTCTCAGCCAGAATCCATCCCACGCCGGCTTCATCTACCTTTGGGTCTTCTATAAAGTCATGCCCCTTCCAGGCGTAGAGTTTTATTTTGCCAACGTGTTCGTTATTGGTACCTGCCAACGGATCCCCTTCTTTTACGATTTCAATGAGTCCGTCCTGTAAATGAATCCCATCTGGATTGTAATTGGATTGACTGGTATCTGTGCATTGTCCGATCTCACACATATAGCGAATGGCCGAAATAGGACGGATATAATCATACCAGCCTTTAACGCCCCAGGCAGCAATGGCAGCATCGTGCATAGCGCCTCCCATTAAAAAATACGCTTTCACATCCCACTCTAAATCCGATAGAATATTACCTTCTCCTTCAAATTGTTTGGTAAACATCTCATGGTCGTTGACATAATTTAAAATCGTAAACCAATGTCCCGGTGGTGTTTCTGAGTCTGGTCCATCAGCCCAGAATTCGGCCAGTACACGCGTGTAGTCTCCTCTCGGAACGATTTGTTCCTGATAAGGTAATTGCGTTACCGGGTTTCTCGAGCGACCAACGCCTATATCGCCTCCTTCCAATTCTTTATAAAAGTTCTTGTAATCGGCATACTCGAGTGGAAAGTGATCCTCCGTTATATTACCTATAGATTTTGGGGAGACATCCCACAGTACTCCATCGTGAGGGTCTAAGTGTGAACTCCATTTAGAGACTAGTGAAAAACACCATTTGTAATCTTCTGACGTACTCATTGGTGGGGCTCCCGGATCGTAATACACCTGATAGTCATGTCCATCTCTGGTATACGTGGTTTTATCTTCTTCTTCCATGGAAAACGGCTGTACACTTCCCCACTCCGGACTTAAAAAACCTGGGGTTACACCACCAATAACATTGCCACTCTGATCGATAAAATTATTAAAGCTTAGTGGTTGCCAGCGATCTGGATTAATATCTGCCACACCTTCAGGATAGGTTAAGCTTAACGGTGCATTAACCGGCTGGTAATACTGGTTGGCATACTGGTTGATTTCATTAGAGCCATCCTGTAACCCATAGACTATCATCTGGCTGGCTATGTAATTTCCTAAAGCAATCGGGTTACCTGTGGTGTAATCTTCATCGGTAATGGATATATCGTAACCCAGTCCAGCCATCACTTCATCTAAAATGCTTTGTGACAAGGTTGGATTTGGCGCATGTGCAAAACGTTCACTCAGCAACCTATACGCCGCATAACTAATGGTTTTCTTTCTGGCTTCGATTACATTGTCTGTCGTTGTAAAGCCTTCAAAATCACTATTAAACCCATGAAGCGTATTTCCTAGTAAATACGTCGATGCTTTATCATCATATACTGCCCAGGCATCATACAGCACCACACTGGTATGAAACAGGTTTCGCGCATGAACTGTGGGGCGTGCATAGTCTTTTCGTATTAATGACAGTAAGGTCTCATTCCATAAACGTGCGATGGATTGTTCTTTAAAATTAACATCTTCTTCTAACAGCGTCACCGACAACACTACAGGTTCACTAATACATTTGGAATTGGATGCTGTTAAAGTTATTGTTCCTGTGCTCCCTGTTCCCCATTTCACAATGATATTACCACCACTTGGCTCTTCGATAATCTCACCTCCGGTAATCTTCCAGTCTACTGATACATCGGAGGTCACAGGGTAACTGTAAGACTCAATACTATTTTTATGGGTTTTTATCGTTCCGGTAATCTTTGACGTCTCCAGATAATTACACATACCGGTACTAACCGTCGCATCAGGGTTATAATTACAGGAATTAGGATCGGTACAACCATAAGGTTTTATACTCGGTTGAATATCTAAAACCTGATAACCATTGCCTTCTTTCGCTAAAATGGTTTTATCGGCCGGGATATTGGTATGGGTTTCTATAAGTCCTGATGGCCAGGTGATTTTAAGTTCAAGAATTTCGGTATCAGCTCCTAACCCAAAGTGTACTGGTTTTAAGTGCTGAGACAAAAAACCTTTACCACTATAATAACGGTGTAATAAGCCGCCAGCTGTTTTTACAGATAAAGTCGTACCAATCGCATCACGATTAGACGTGGTACCTTCAAGCTTCACTTTAAACCAGTGCAAATCCTTTGCCGATTGATTAACATCGGTTAGTTTGTTCTCATAAAAATACGAGGGCCCATCGTTATTGGTAACAAAGATGTCAAGATCACCATCGTTATCATAATCAAACACTGCTTCTGTGACGCTGATGGCTTCCTCATTCAATTTTGTCTCAACTGAACTATTAACAAAACCTTCAGTTCCTGTTTCTAATACATTTTCATAATAAACGTTATGCTTGTCCCCTGAATTTGGATAATCAAAACCATTAACAACAAATAGATCTTCATCACGATCTAAATCGAAATCTGAAAAAGACACATCCCAGGCCCAGCCTGCATTATATATTTTAAAAGTCCTTGCTAAATCCTCATAAGCACCATTAGCAGTCTTTTTCATTAGTGCATTATCCCCAATGGTGGTTATATATATATCGAACACTCCATTATTATCGTAATCTCCAATGGCTATTCCCATATCACCCCGAGAGGTATCTAACCCATAAGCAGCGGCTTCTTCTGTAAACCCATTACCTTTATTGTTTATAAAAAGATCATTCGGTCCCGGATTAAAGTCGTTAGCTACATACAAATCCAGCCAGCCATCGCCATTAAAATCGAATGGAATACTCTGATAAGAATGTTTACTATTTACACCTTGAAAAAGGCTACTAACATCTGTAAATGTGCCATCACCATCGTTTTTATAAAGCCGATTTCCTTCACAATCACTATCCCAATCAGCTATAAAAATATCCAAAAAACCATCTTTATTATAGTCAAACCAAGTCACTCCTGTATTAATGCAGTCATTGTATTTTTTAAATCCAGCTTCAACCGTAACATCCTTAAAGGTTCCGTTACCTTCATTATGAAACAAATGCATTTTATTGGTATGAGTCATGAATATATCAGGATAGCCATCATTATCGTAATCACCCCAAAAAGCACCAAACTTAAATCCTGTAAAGGCTATTGAAGTTTCTCCGGTTTCTCCTTCGGGGAACAAGTTTGTTAAACCCGAATTCTGTGTTACATTAGTAAATGTACCATCATTGTTATTGCGAAATAATTTACTTTGTGTAGTTTCATCTCCATCAACATCCTGAGCTTTGGCAACGACAAATACATCCAGATCCCCATCGGCATCATAATCGGCTAAAGCTGCTCCATTATTTTGTCCTACTGTACCCAGACCAGTATACGTTTCAATACGTTCGAATGTCTGAGCATAGAATTCAGAAACACCCAAAAAACATAGAATTGAAAAAACATAATTTAATATCGAATGGTTTGTTTTCATCTACTTTATCTATGACATAAAACTATAATTTATTTACTAATCACCACAATTTTTCGCGATAAGTTATTTATTTTCAATACATACACTCCTGTTGATAGGGTATTTGTAAAATGAAGTTCTGATACTTTGGTAGCTTCTGTATAAGTATTACTCAAATATTGTAAAAATCGACCCTTAATATCAAACAATTGAAATACATCAGAGGCTTGTGTGTTAGATACCTTTATGCTGTTTGATGATGTCGATATAGGGTTGGGATAAACTTTTAGTTCGGTGGTTAGCTCATCTATTGATGGTTCTGATCCTTCAAAATACTGTTTACCATAACTAAAGGCTTTCTGACCGATTTTAATTCCCATAAATCGCCCCGGAATATCATCGGCTGGTGGGTGAATACCACCCCAGATACGTGATAAACTACATTGATCGGATGCATCTCTGTAGGTGGCCCATTGCAGTGTTACATCTACCGATGGACCTTCTTCAAAGACTAAAAATTCATTCTTCCTGGCTAAAAACTCGCCCATACCTCCAGGGAAGTATTCATCACCGGTGAGTAGGGTCATCACCTCGGCTGCCGCTCTGGAATACGTTGAATGTCCCGAAACAAAGCCTGCAAATGGTGGGGTTACAAATGTTGGGCGTTGGTAAGGCCACCAGGTCTCAGCCAGAATCCATCCCACGCCGGCTTCATCTACCTTTGGGTCTTCTATAAAGTCATGCCCCTTCCAGGCGTAGAGTTTTATTTTGCCAACGTGTTCGTTATTGGTACCTGCCAACGGATCCCCTTCTTTTACGATTTCAATGAGTCCGTCCTGTAAATGAATCCCATCTGGATTGTAATTGGATTGACTGGTATCTGTGCATTGTCCGATCTCACACATATAGCGAATGGCCGAAATAGGACGGATATAATCATACCAGCCTTTAACGCCCCAGGCAGCAATGGCAGCATCGTGCATAGCGCCTCCCATTAAAAAATACGCTTTCACATCCCACTCTAAATCCGATAGAATATTACCTTCTCCTTCAAATTGTTTGGTAAACATCTCATGGTCGTTGACATAATTTAAAATCGTAAACCAATGTCCCGGTGGTGTTTCTGAGTCTGGTCCATCAGCCCAGAATTCGGCCAGTACACGCGTGTAGTCTCCTCTCGGAACGATTTGTTCCTGATAAGGTAATTGCGTTACCGGGTTTCTCGAGCGACCAACGCCTATATCGCCTCCTTCCAATTCTTTATAAAAGTTCTTGTAATCGGCATACTCGAGTGGAAAGTGATCCTCCGTTATATTACCTATAGATTTTGGGGAGACATCCCACAGTACTCCATCGTGAGGGTCTAAGTGTGAACTCCATTTAGAGACTAGTGAAAAACACCATTTGTAATCTTCTGACGTACTCATTGGTGGGGCTCCCGGATCGTAATACACCTGATAGTCATGTCCATCTCTGGTATACGTGGTTTTATCTTCTTCTTCCATGGAAAACGGCTGTACACTTCCCCACTCCGGACTTAAAAAACCTGGGGTTACACCACCAATAACATTGCCACTCTGATCGATAAAATTATTAAAGCTTAGTGGTTGCCAGCGATCTGGATTAATATCTGCCACACCTTCAGGATAGGTTAAGCTTAACGGTGCATTAACCGGCTGGTAATACTGGTTGGCATACTGGTTGATTTCATTAGAGCCATCCTGTAACCCATAGACTATCATCTGGCTGGCTATGTAATTTCCTAAAGCAATCGGGTTACCTGTGGTGTAATCTTCATCGGTAATGGATATATCGTAACCCAGTCCAGCCATCACTTCATCTAAAATGCTTTGTGACAAGGTTGGATTTGGCGCATGTGCAAAACGTTCACTCAGCAACCTATACGCCGCATAACTAATGGTTTTCTTTCTGGCTTCGATTACATTGTCTGTCGTTGTAAAGCCTTCAAAATCACTATTAAACCCATGAAGCGTATTTCCTAGTAAATACGTCGATGCTTTATCATCATATACTGCCCAGGCATCATACAGCACCACACTGGTATGAAACAGGTTTCGCGCATGAACTGTGGGGCGTGCATAGTCTTTTCGTATTAATGACAGTAAGGTCTCATTCCATAAACGTGCGATGGATTGTTCTTTAAAATTAACATCTTCTTCTAATAGGGTTACGGACAACACTACAGGTTCACTACTACATTTGGAATTGGACGCTGTTAAAGTTATTGTTCCTGTAGTTCCTATCCCCCATTTTACGATAATATTTCCAATGCCTGGTTCTTCTATTATTTCTCCTCCGGTCACTTTCCACGTTAACGATAAATCTGATGTCACAGGATAGCTGTAAGACTCAATACTGTTTTTATGGGTTTTTATCGTTCCGGTAATCTTTGACGTCTCCAAATAATTACACATACCGGTACTCACCGTCGCATCGGGGTTATAATTACAGGAATCAGGATCTGTACAACCATAAGGTTTTATACTCGGTTGAATATCTAAAATCTGATAACCATTGCCTTCTCTGGCTAAAATGGTTTTATCGGCCGGGATATTGGTATGGGTTTCTATAAGTCCCGATGGCCAGGTGATTTTAAGTTCAAGAATTTCGGTATCAGCTCCTAACCCAAAGTGTACTGGTTTTAAGTGCTGAGATAAAAAACCTTTACCACTATAATAACGGTGTAATAAGCCGCCAGCTGTTTTTACAGATAAAGTCGTACCAATCGCATCACGATTAGACGTGGTACCTTCAAGCTTCACTTTAAACCAGTGCAAATCCTCTGCTGGTTGATTAACATCGGTTAGTTTGTTCTCATAAAAATACGAGGGCCCATCGTTATTGGTAACAAAGATGTCTAGATCACCATCATTATCATAATCAAACACTGCTTCCGTGACGCTGATGGTTTCTTCTCCCAAACCAACCATAGCTGAATTATCAGCTAATCGGGACACAAAATTTTCAATCGAATTTTGATAATACGTATTCTTGTATCGTCCTGAACTTCCAAATTCAAAACCATTTAAAACAAAAAGATCTTCATCCCGATCCAAATCAAAATCGGAGAAAACAACATCCCAGGCCCAGCCAGTATTATAAACCCCTAAACTTCGCCCTTTATTTACAAATGAATTGTTTCCTTGATTTTCAAAAAGTTGATTATCACCAATAGCTGTGATATACATATCGAAAGCACCATCACCATTGTAATCTCCAACAGCAATACCCATATCGTCCTTAGAGAAATCTAAACCATAAGTAGCAGCTTCTTCTGTAAAACCTAAGCCCTTGTTGTTAATGTATAAGTCATTAGATTCAGTAGCATAATCATTAGCTACATATAAATCCATCCAACCATCGCCATTAAAGTCAAAAGGTACACTTTGGTAAGAGTGTTTATTAATTAAGACGCCCTGAATTATCCCTGTAACATTTGTGAAAGTGCCATCTCCATTATTTTTAAAAAGTCGATTCCCTTCATCCTCTGACCCCCAATCGGAAATATAAATATCCAGAAACCCATCATTATTATAGTCAAACCAAGTCGCTCCTGTATTGACATTTTGATTGTATTTTTTAAAACCAGCTTCAAGAGTCACCTCTTTAAAAGTGCCGTTTCCTTCATTATGAAAAAGCTGAACTTTGAAAATATGTGTAAAAAATATGTCCGGGTAACCATCATTATCATAATCACCCCAAAAGGCACCATACTTAAAGCCGTTTAAAGCATCTGTATAATCGCTTGGTTCATCAACTGGAAATAAATTAACCAAACCTGTAGTTTGAGTAACATCGGTAAAGGTTCCATCATTATTATTACGAAACAGTTTACTATGGGTATTTGCATTACCCACAACATCCTGAGCTTTAGCTACCACAAATATATCAAGATCACCATCGGCGTCGTAATCGGCCAAGGCTGTTCCATTGTTTTGGGTGGCAGTACCCAATCCGGCATAGTTTTCTATACGCTCAAAAGTTTGTGCGTTTAAGTTAGTTAAGAAACTAAAAACAATACAAATACTTAAACAGACATGATATTTAGTAGTTAACAGTTTTAGTTTCTGAGCCTTTAATTTCGATATCAATACCTCCATCATCTAAAAGCTTAATGTTCTTAATTGGTGTTAGTTGGTTGGTTGTCCATTTATGGCCGGACTTTTTCCAGAGCATCAAGGTAATATAAATTTTCGATTTAAGTGTATTAGATACACTTTCATTTTTCTCAACATTTATAACTTTACTACATTCACTTTCAGGATGTAAGTCTTTAGTTTCAATAACCTCAGTTTTATCCCATCCCATTATTGGAATCATAGCCAATTGATAGCTTCCATTATCAATTATGGTAGCTTCATAGCCTTTTACTTTTTTCTTTTTAACTATGATTTCTGACTCCAATTGCGGCAAAGCATAATGTCCTAACCTCATTGCTACAGGCTTATCACTTATATTTCTATCGACTCTTAAAATACCATTCGTCAGAGGGATATCAGCTAAACTGAATTTTATATTCTCGTCGGTTTCTAAAACCACATCTCGATAATAAACCCCATCCTCAAACTTTTTAAAATTGTATAATCGGAAGGCTTCCCAATCGTTGTTCTTATTTTTTATCACATAATTCATCGCCACTTCGCCATGCTCACCGTCGGCCTGCCAAGGGAAAGCACTGTTATAAGACAGTCTATTGTAATTTTCGGTAGAACGGAATTTCTGCCAGTCGTCTTTAACCTTTTCATGACACCACGCACGTATTTCAGAAGCACCACTATTTGGGTAATCGGTAATTAGTATCTCTGAAGCTTCCTGAAATTTATTATAAACCTCATCTTTTTTGAAGGTCTCATCCCATGCGCCGTTATTCTCGGTCGCTGTCCAAAACGGATTATCATCAGGTATTAACAAACCTAAAAAGGCTTTACCCATCCAATACACACTTCCACGACAACTATAATTTTGAACCGCTGGTTCGAAAGCCCCATAAAAACCTAGTGTTGGCACTCGATCTTTCATAAAATCGGGATGTGTAAAAAACTGCTTAATAACACCAGACGAAATGCGACGCATCCAGCCAAAATTAATATCCTCTTTATCCTCTAATAATCCCATTAAAGGAAATGGAATGATTGCTCCAATACGGTAACTAATACTTCTTCCGTACATAATCATTTTACCGTCTTCACTGAACAAATAGGGATAATTGTATTTTAAATCTTTAAAATTTTCAATGAATTTTGAAGCTATTTCAGGGTAATGTTGTTTTCCAACATATTCAGACCATATCATACCATACATCTGAAACGCCCACATGCTGTAATAATCGTATGCCGGGCTATCGTTATACCAGCCTTGTCCGCGGTAATGGGTTAGTGATTTTTCTAAGTATTCAACCAACAATTTTTCATTAACCTCGTAGCCTTGCTCCTTAAAAAAACTCAATACAAAAATATTGAAAAACTTCCAGTTTGAGTCTACCGTTGGTCCATCGCCATAACTCAACATGATACTCGCCAGGTTATCTTTAGTCTCTTGTGGTAATGGTTCCCAAAGCACATCTGGACTAATAAGCATCGATAAAGCCAAGGCGCCAAATTCTACCAAATTCTGACTTGGTCCTCCATTTTTTGTTCTGGGAATTATATATGATTCGCTATCAGGCTGTGTTAATTTAGTTATTTGATGACGATAGTAATCGGCAACATTTATGTTGTTAATCTTTAAATCGGGATGATCCTTAAGCAAAGGCGCTGCCACAAATAAGGTTCTGCATAACCCTTCCAGTTTTTCGGTAGGTACACGACCTTCATTATGAGGGTAACTTTTTCCGGGTTGTTTTGGGAACTTCATCGGGTCATCCAAAGTTTGGATATAACTAAAAGCACCTTCAAGTAGAAACAAAGCAGCGTCCTTCCAGTGCTGCTTCGTCATTCCTGTATACGGACTTAAATTATAATCGGGGTTGTCTATCTTAAAAACATCGGTAGTGGTTTGTGAAAAACCAACCAAATTACCTAATGCTAACAACAAAAAACCTAAAATCTTTGACAATTTCATAAATTATTTTAATTGGTTATTATTTTTACAGTTTCTGTTTCCAACCCTTCTGCTGATACCTGTAACTGTATTTCACCGGCCTCTCTGGCACTTTTTACAATTACAAGTGCTCTTCCGTTCCAGGCTTTTCTATGATTTGCCTGATATAAATCGGTATCTTTTAAATTGGCATTATCAACACCAACAATAACGCCTGGTCCTGAAATATCAAATTGTAACCGGTTTGAAGCAATTGGATCGATAATACCTTCACTATCTATAATTTCAACAGTTATGTAGACTAAATCCTGTCCATCAGCATTTATGGTTGAACGATCGGCATCTAATTTAATTTTAGTGGCTTTATCGGCTGTTTTCAGAATAACGTTTTCAATTTCCTGTTCTCCATCTAAAGCAACTGCTTTTAATTCGCCTGACTGATAGGGTAATGTAAACGTTGCTTTAAATTCTTCTGTAATCGTTGTGCTTTTTTCACCTACAACCTCATCATTCAAATACAAACGTACTTTGGGATATATTGAATAGACTTCAACATCAATATGCTTGCCTTCATATCCCGGCCAAGTCCAGCTTTCCCAGGTTGGCCATACTGCCCAAGATGTGGTTCTAATGTCGCCTTCTATAGGATTAGGCTCTTTTACAGCCATATAAATACTTTCGTTATCATTATACAACATATTTCGATAATGTGAGATAGGTTTACGCCAACCCGTTAAATCAATATCACCGCAATAGGCTCCATGCCATGGGTATAAATTCGCCTCCCAATGCTCGCCATGTGGTTCGCCAGGATAATAATACCGCCCAATACCAGATTCTCCAAGATAATCCATCGCCGTCCAGACAAAATCACCAATAATATAATTGTGTTGCTGCACCAAGTTCCAGATGAAAAAGGCGTTTTTAGGATAAGATTCTGTATTAACAATAATTCTCGAAGGCACGCGCTCGTGGTCGCTTTCTGCTTCGTGTAACTGGTAATTGTACCCTGCAACATCGTGTTCTGCCATTAATGGATCGAAAATATCCCAACCTTGCCCCCAAGTAGTCATTGCCGATGTTACCGGACGGGTTGCATCTAATTCATGAACTGCTTCGGTTAACATTTTTGCCGTTTCCACAGCCTGAGGTTCGGTGCGCTCTATAATTTCATTACCTATGCTCCACATAATAATTGAAGGGTGATTTCGATCACGTAACACCATAGATTCTAAATCATGCTTCCACCAAGCAACAAAATAATCAGCATAATCGTGCGGAGTCTTTTCGGCTCTCCAACCATCAAAAGCCTCATCAACAACCAATAACCCTAAACGGTCACAAGCCTCTAAAAACGCTTCAGAAGGTGGATTATGGGAAATCCTAACCGCATTAAACCCGGCGGTCTTTAGCAATTCTACTTTACGCTCTTCTGCTCTGTTATACGCTGCAGCTCCTAAACACCCGTTATCGTGATGCACACAACCACCATTTATAAGAACCTTTTCACCATTTAAAACAAAACCATTTTCTACTGAAAATTCAATACTACGTATACCAAAGTCCTTCGAAAATTCATCGAGAATCTCATTATCCTCTGTTCGCAAAATAAACTCTGCTGTATACAAATTTGGTGTTTCAGGAGACCATAACTTAGGGTTTTCAACCTCTATTTGATAATCAAACACAAAATCTTCATTTACTGGAATTATATATTCCTTTTCAGGTAAAGAAATCGCATTTCCTTCAAGACTCTTTAAAGTCACCTGTAATTTTACCTTTTGCGTTTCGTCCGATTCATTTTTTACCTTGGACTTCACCTGTACAGAAGCTGTTTCTTTTGAAACCTCTGATGTTGTAATCGCTACTCCCCAATCTTCTATATGTAATGGATTAGTAACTTTTAACCAAACATTTCTGTATATACCAGAGCCACTGTACCAACGGCTGTTCTTTTGTTTTGAATTATCCACTTTAACCGAAATGACATTGTCCTGCCCTAATTTCAATAATGACGTCATATCAAAATTAAAAGATGTATATCCGTAGGGTTGAATACCTAAAGATGTGCCGTTTATAAAAACCTCAGCATTCATGTATACCCCTTCAAAATAGATAGAAACCTTCTGCCCTTCCCAATGTGAAGGCACAAAGAATGTTTTACGATACCAGCCTAAACCATTGGAAAAAAAACCACCATCGCCTTGTGACGGATTACTAATTTCAGATTTACTTTCAATACTCCAGTCGTGTGGTAAATCTAAATTTCGCCAAGCAGCATCATCAAAATCTGATGCACTGTATTCAGGTGCATCACCTAAAGAAAATTTCCAGTCGTAATTAAACAACTGTTTTCTTTCAATTTTGTTTTGCTTTTGATTTGCACAATTTGTAAAACATAAAAGTGTAAGACTAAAAATTGCGAGTCCCAGGTTTTTTAACATAATATATTTAGTTATAGCTGTTCGTTTAAGTGTTTTAAAAACACTTGTATATTACAAAACTAAAAAAACATGACATTTAAAACAGGTTATAAATTGACCAACTTACATATTATCTTGTTCATTTAAGGGTGTAAATTGTCCATTTTTTATATTATTTATGAAAAATGATGCTCACTTCAATAATTAGAACCTAAATTCTTCTTAACGGTCATTTTACCCCCTTGAATATGACAAATTCTATACTACCATTTGATTAAACTTGAAATATTTTTGTTTACCAATTATATTGAAACCATTCAAAAATGTCTGTTTACAAATACTTCATTCTCTTTTTATTATTGTTTTCCCTTAACTTGATTACTAATGCGCAAAACCAAAAACCACGTGTTATCGTAACAACCGATGGTGAAGCCGACGACCGCGCTTCAATGGTACGGTTTTTATTAACCACTAATGAATTTGATGTAGAAGGGATTATTAATAGCAGTTCCCAATTTCACTGGGTTGGAGGTCAAGGTTGGAAAGCCTTCCACCCTGTGGAATGGGTAAAAGAATATATCGAATATTATGCTGAAGTTTATAACAATTTAAAACTTCATGACCCTAGTTATCCAACGCCCGAATATTTATTAAGTAAATGGAAAGTGGGCAATATTAACGCTATAGGTGAAGATGATATTCGTACCGAAGGGGCTAAGTTTATAACTGAACTTCTTTTAGATGAAACAGATTCTCGACCTATTTGGATTCAAGCTTGGGGTGGTTGTAATACTATTTCAAGAGCTTTAAAAATTATTCAGGAAGATTATCCTGAAAAGATGGAATATGCTGCAAAAAAAATGCGCCTGTTTTTAATCTGGGAGCAGGATGAAACCTACCAGAACTATATTCGGCCAAACTGGGAACATTTCAACATTCCCACCATTATATCAGACCAGTTTGATTGTATGGCGTACATCTGGCCCAAAGTCCTTCCAAAAGACATTCAAACTTATTTTGAAAGCGACAGGATGACTAATAATATTATAGAAAATCACGGGGCTTTATGTAGCGTTTATGAAAATAACCAAGGGGCTTTTAATGCTGAAGGTGACACACCAGCCTTCCTGCATAGTATCCCAAACGGCTTACGAAGTATGGAGTCGCCATCCTACGGAGGCTGGGGCGGACGCTATGTAAACGTTCGAAATAATGTTTGGATGGATCCGCTTCCCGATTCAACCTATACACGTCCCGACGGGCAATGGGGATTTCATAACAGCTGGTCTAAACAAATGGAACACGACATCGAATCAAATAAAGTGGAAATACGAACCAACTATTTTAAACCCATCTGGCGCTGGCTAGATGCTGTCCAAAATGATTTTGCTGCGCGTGCAGACTGGTGTGTTAAAGATTATGCTTCTGCGAATCATCATCCCATAATAAAACTAAAAAACACCCCCATAAATTTAAAAGCAAAAGCGGGTTCTAAAATTAAATTAGATCCCAGTAAAACCACAGATCCTGACGGGGATGCATTACTTTTTAATTGGTGGCATTACAACGAAGCTGATACTTACCAGGGAAAATCGATAAATACTTCACACCATGCTAAAACAAAAATTACCATACCTGAAGATGCTCTACCAGGTGACACCATACACATGGTTTGTGAAGTATCTGATTCCGGCACTCCAAAGTTAACCCGATATCAGCGTGTTATTATAACTGTAATAAATTAAGGAGTATAAGGTTTTATAACTTCAAGTTTATCTCCTGTTAAATCCACTTCAAACAAATGCGGAATTCTCACTGTTCTATCATTCACTTTTTTATGACTATGTACCGACATTAAGGTTTTTCCTTCGAAAGTTTTAAACAACATGCCATGTCCGAAATTAGGTGGCGTTATAGGGTCTTTTTCATGAATCCATGGCCCATCAAGCGTCCCGCTTTCTGAATAGGCTACGCCCTGTGTGTATACATCATAAATCCAACTGGTCCAAATCATCCCTAATCGACCTGTTTCGGTTTTAAACAAATAAGGACCGTCAGTTACTTTATTAGGTTTGTCTTGACCGTTTTCACCTTTTTCGCGACTCCATGGCGAATCGCTGGCTTTAAATAATAATTGCCCTTCTCCAATCGAACCACTCAAATCGGGTTTCAGTTCAATTTTTTCCATGGTACCATTACCATTTTGTAACCACTCGTAACAATACACCATATACGGTTTTCCATTAGTATCTACCCAAAAAGTACCATCTAAAGTTGGTTTATTGGCTGGTAAATAAATATCATCTGCCATAGGCACGTAAGGTCCTTCGGGTTTATCGCTAACAAGAATATGACTGGCGCGACGTTCAATAATATTTCCTGCTACAGTATCAATTTTAACATCTCGGTTGGTAAAGGTGGCGAAATAATAGTACTTATTATTGTATTGATGCAGTTCTGCTGCCCAAATCATAGGATTAGGTCCCATCCATGAACTAGGATTCGTTTTAGCTACGTGGTACGGACCTTCCCAAAATTTTAAATTCTTACTCTTCCATAATAAACCTCCTGTCCCAGTCATATAATAGGTTTGAGAAGCTTTATCGGCTAGAATTGCTGGATCGCTTAATCTTATAGAATCTAAAGGAATTTGAAACCTGAATTTTCTTTGACTAAAACTATTTAGGATAACAAAAAGACTGGCCACTAAAACAGTGAAACCAGTCTTTTTTATACTTAAAACATTAATCATATTTATTTGGTTTTCGGAGATACACGATACAATCCAGCACCATGATAATTAATGGTAGGTGCAAAATCTGAACCAGAATAAGTTCCCAAGTCTTTATGATTCCATAAATCTCTGATAGCACACGCACCGCTAAACCCTAAGGCCTCCAAATCCACAGGAATCGCCGTTGGATCTTCATTCATAATTTTAGGGTCTTCGGTTGAAATCATAAACTCTACGGTTGATCCTGATTTGTCATTCGTTCCAACAATATCTAAACCTCCAAAAGCCGTGAATCGTTTGCTATATTTAGGAAGTTTGTAGTGAATTATAGATTGTGAATGTGTCCCTATACCGTTATCGTAAACCGTTCCTTTAACATTTAATTGGCCTCCAGATACACTTTTATTGATACCGATTGTTCCCCAACCCGCAAAGGCTTCTTCCCAAGATAAATCGGTTAGTTTTACCTGTTCTCCATTGTCTAAATGAATGGTTGGGTTAATCCAGTTGGCATGATCCCACGAATACCCGTCGCCGCCATCGTTTACAATTAAATATAAATCGGTACTTCCTTCGGGCAATTCCACGTCGATATCTTCACCAAAACCATCAGTTAAGTGCGACACGGTTCCACTTCGGTATAATAAACTTTTGGTTGACACAAATCCGTCACCCGCACTATTAAAAACGGCAACAAACTTATCGTCACTATCCGGGTCATCAGCTGTCCATCCAACAAGATCATTCTCATTAAACCATTGCTTGTTGTTTATCGATTTACTATGAACTTCAAGCACTTCTTTGTTAGTCAATAACATGTTTGTAAATTCATCATTATCGGGTAGATTACCACCAAACATCAATGGTGATTTGAACATGGTCCATAAGGTCATTAACGTGTACTGTTCATCTTTAGTAAACTTTGTATATCGATTAGTTGCGCGTTCACCACGAATAAATTTCCCCATGGGTAACATATCGGCATCTGGCCAGGCCCCGGCTGAAATATAAGGTGCCCATTCTGCACATTTTTCAAAAGAATAATTTAATTGCGCCCAGTTATCCCAGAAATCATCAATAGTACGCCACATATTGGCATTTGCTGTAGCATGGTCATGTTCATCGATAGGTGTTGCACCCGGCGACATACTTAACACGATTGGCCTTCCTGTTTGGTCGATGGCTTTTCGAATCATCTCAATTTCATCGGTGTGATACGGACGTGATAAATCATCAACCTTCACAAAATCCAATCCCCAGGAAGCATACAAATCGAAGATAGAATTGTAATACTCCTGTGCTCCAGGTTTATCTTTTACAACGGTATAATTGTCCTGTAACCACGTACACTCGTATTCGGTTGAGTAAATTTGATCTGCCATAATATTAGTACCTTTTATGGGTAGTTTATTGAATACAGCTTCCTTTGGAACGCCACGCATGATATGGATTCCGAATTTTAACCCTAAACTATGAATATAATCCGCTAACGGTTTAAAACCGGCTCCATTTACTGAGGACGGAAAACGCTTTGGTGATGGCATATATCGACCATATTCATCGATAATAAAATCGGTTTGATCATATTTATTGTAGTGCCCTGATGTCTGGTTATCGGCATACCAGCGAATGTCGACAACCACATATTCCCAACCAGATTCCTTTAGGTGTTTTGCCATGTAATCGGCATTGGCTTTTACTTCTTCTTCCACCACCGAAGGCCCGAAACAATCCCAGCTATTCCAACCCTTTGGTGGCGTTAGTGCCCAAGATTTAAAATCGGTTTGTTCCTGCTTCTTACTGGTTCCGCAAGCTATTAGTATTACTGCAATAACAGAAAGTTTAAATAAATTTAATGGTTTCATTTAGTTGTTTGGTTTATGTCTTTTTAGTTACTAACTCCTTTTGTAGTCATAATAACTGGTTTGATCGTTCCGTCTTTCTTATATTCCAATTTATCAATACAAATAGATCGACTGAAACTTCCTCCATCGGTTTGAATACCGCCGTTATGATAAATAAAATACGATTCGCCTTTAAAATCAATAATGGCTTGATGGTTGGTATTACTATTACCAGCTATTTCATTAATCACTTCTTTATATTGATACGGACCTTCAGGTTTATCACTTATGGCATAAGCAATGCGCTCTGGAAAGCCTACGGCAAACGATAATAAATACTTGCCATTTCTTTTCTGAATCCACGGTGCTTCAGTAAACGGAAACTCCATTTCGCCTTGAATATCGACCATTTTTATACCATAATCTTTATCGTATGAAATCATATCTTCATTCAGCTTAGCAACCCAACATGCGCCGTTCCCCCAGTAAATCCATGCTTGTCCATCGTCATCGATAAACACCGTAGGGTCGATAGTTCGCCAACTGTGTTTCTTTCCGAAACTATCTTCATTAGTAAACAAAGGTTTTCCTAAAGCATCTTTAAAAGGCCCTTCCGGTCTATCGGAAACAGCGACCCCAATACCTGTTCTTTGCGAGCTGGTATACCAATAAAATTTACCGTTACGTTCTATCACCTGACTTGCCCAGGCCGCGTTTTGTTCGCCCCATGTAAAATCTGATGCTTTTAAAGGCGTTTTATATTCCCAGAAATGTTTCATATCGGTGGTTGCAAAAACACACCAGTTTAAAATATTATACCGTGTTTGACCACCTTTAAAATCTTCTCCCGTGTAGATAAATAAGGTATCATTATGAACGAGAGCCGCGGCATCGGCGGTGTATTTATGGGTTACAACAGGGTTACCTTTGGCTTCCCATGTATGTATTATTTTAGTACTTTCAATCTGTTCATGTTCTTGAGCAAATGTACTTTGTAACACCCCAATTACTCCTAATGTTGATACGATAAAGGTCTTTCTTAAATTCATTATTCAATCGTTAAATTATAATTATAATGTTTAGCAAGTTTTACTGCTTCCTGCTTTGTTAATGTAATAACAGCGCCATGTTTTGGTGATTTAAAATTAGTAGTTTTCATTGCCCCTTCATTAAAATGCCCTAAATCCTTAAAGTTTTTAAAATCTGAAGTTTCAACAAACCCGAAATTATGCGGATTGATACTATAAATATCATACATTAATACCCAGGTGTCGCTATCAAAACGCTTCCATACATTTGGTGCTTCACAAGAGCCTGGCTCTTTATCAATCCATTCTTCATTATAGATATAACCTGTATTGATTTCATCTGAAAAAGCCATTTTCACACCAATTGGGCGCTCCTGAGCTACGTAAGTCATACAATAACGCCCATCGGGCATTCGAGAAATATCTGCATCTAAAATTTGAATGGTTTCATTAGGATATTCAAATAATGGTAGTGGTTCGGTAATTAATTTTGTAAAATCCTCATTAGCATAGGCATAATACAATTTGGTTAACCCATGCCCCATTCGCATGGTAAAATATACCATCATTTTTTTCTCCTTAGGATCATAAATACTTTGAGGTGCCCAGGCACAACCTATATTTTCATAGCCTTCAAATGCCTCATCAAAAAGAAAATTACTGTGGGTCCAATGTATTAAATCATAAGATTTCATTAAGACAAATCCTCTGTTATTACCCCAGTCGTATTGATCTCCGGGACGCTCCCAATGGGTATTTCGGAACCCTTTTTCTTTTCCAAAAATATGCAAATCGGTCATTACCACATAAAACGCCCCATCAGGCCCCCTTGATATATGTGGATCGCGAATACCTTTCTGGCTGGCAATGGTATCGCCGGCAACAATGGCTTTACCATTATTTATATCGGTAAACATATAACCATCGGTACTTAAAGCCATATGTAGACTATGGTCGTCATCTTTAAAATACGTCATTAGATAAGCACTGAAATCTTCCTCTTTTATCGAGTTTTTAGAGGTTTTACAACTGAAAAGCCCAAATATAGCCACTAAAAATAAAGTAAATATGTGTTTATAAAATTTCATATTCCAATTTGCTGATATGTTATTCATTATCTAAGCATCATTCCTTTTTTTAGAACAAAACTCCATTTCATCTTAACTTGTTAAGTGAGAATCTGAAACAAGTTCAGATTGACAAATTTCAGGTTTAGTTTAAAGATAGAATGCCTGAAATAGTTGGCTCAACGGGTTTTATGCTTCCATCTTCATTAAACTCTAATTTATCAATGCACACCTCTCGGTTGTAACCTGCTGCTCTACCCATTTCAATACCATTTGGACGCGTAAATCTATGATATACAATATGCCATATATCTGAATCTGGTGTTTGGATCACACTATTGTGCCCGGTTCCATAAATGCCTTTCTCAGGTCTTTTTTCTAAAATTAAATTATTCTCAGGAATATTTAAAGGCCCTAATGGCGAATCTGCCGTAGCGTATCGGACACGGTAATTCGGACTTCTTGTATCGTCTTCAGACCATAAGAAATAATATTTCCCGTTTCTGTAAAATACTTCCGTTCCTTCTCTAAATGTGCCTCCAGGATTTAAACGCTTAAAGCTATTTGGTTTTATTGAAACCATATCGTCGTTTAATTCCACAACGCCCATATAACCGTTACCCCAATACAAATAGGTTTTTCCAGAAACTGGGTCGGTAAAAATATCTGGATCTATTTCCTGTCCCCTATTAATACCTTCTGGTTTTTTACCAATAATAGGCTGCCCAGAATCTACAAAAGGCCCTTCTGGATTATCGGCTACAGCGACACCAATTTTTTGTGCTGCTGTGAAGTAGTAAAAATACTTATACTCCCCATTTACTTTTTTCTCTATAGCACACGGTGCCCAAGCATTTCGGTCTGCCCAACTCACATCTTTCTTAAGATCTAAAATTACTCCTTCATCAGTCCAGTTCACTAAATCTGGTGATGAAAAGGTTTTAAAATACGTTCCAGACCATCCTGTAAAACCATCACTGGTTGGGTAGATGTAATATTTCTTATTTTTTTCTGAATAAATAATTTCCGGATCGGCATAGAATCCGCTTAACACTGGGTTATTGTCTTCATGAACCGAAACCTTATATGTTTTTTGCTTTCCTGCCGTTTCAATAGTATAATCTACTGTTCCTTTAGAAAAATCCTGTGCACCGGCAGTCAACATATTTACCCAAGGAAGCGTTTCAATTTTTAAATCTAAATTCGTGATATCAGTACCCAATTTAACCGGAATATAAATGGTTTCCTCTTCATCATTTATATCTACATTGTTTTGTCTGATTCCTTCTGCTTTAAAACTTACAAAAGCACTTTTATCTAAAGTTCCCCATTTCTCTAATAAGACATTTTTTTCACTTTCTGTAATTCGAATTACGGTTCCGTGACGCGGATGAAAATTCATAGAAATGGCATCATCGACCACAGTAAAATATTCCAAATCATTTGATTTTGTAAACTGATAGGTTCCAGAAGTATACATATCGTACATTAGAATATACTCATCGGAATCTATAAGTTTAAAAATCCCTGAACCTTCTACAGCGGCATCCGTTTGATCATAAAACCCATCTTGCTGCACATACCCTTCAGTTAATTTATCTGAAACGGCTTTTCTAATACCTCCGCCGTGACTTTCATTCTTAAAAAACAAATTATACACTCCATCTTTATAGATGATATCACCATCTATACATGCACTATTGGTAGGGCTAAAAAACAATTGTTTTGGTGTTGTTGCAAGACCGGTAAAATCTTTATTGGCATACGCATAATAAATAATATCCGGGCCTTCGGCACCCAACATTGACCAGTAAATCATATACTGCTTTGTCTTGCTATCATATATGGTTTGTGGCGCCCAAACACGTACAACATCACCAAATTCCTCTGGGTAAGTTTTAGGAATATTGATTACCGTAGATGTCCAGTTAATTAAATCGGTTGATTTCATTAAAACCATAGCTCTGTTAGAACTCCATCCGTTAGCAGAAACCATATCGGTAACCACCATGTAAAAGGTTTTTCCATCAGCTCCTCTTAAAATATGAGGGTCGCGAACGCCTCCCGTAGAACTGATATCTTTGGAATCTATAATCGGGTTATTACCATTAAGCGCATAATAATTATACCCATCCTGACTTAAAGCATATCTTATAGCTTCTTCATTTCCACTATTTCCTGTAAAATACGTAAACAAATAGGTGGTGTACTTTTCCTGTGTTTTACATGAAAACAAACTTAAAACTAGTGCTGTAATAAATAAATAGTTTAAATAAACTTTATATTTCATATTTGTGAATTTATTTTTTAATGTCTTGTAATCGCTGCAACGTAAACATTTTTTGCTCTAAATAAGGTTGATTTTTTCTTTACAATTGAGGATGCTTGCGTTTGGCCACTAGCACCTTCCATTTGTAAATTGATTATTAACCAAAATGGCTTATTAGTATAATCTTTAATTTCTTCAGATTTGAGAACACCATCTATGTACATTTTCACTTTCGAAAACTCTTCATCTATATACTCTATAGTCACTTTGTAATGATGCCAAACCGATGCGGCATCATTGATCACCGTTTTTTCTGTTGTCCAAATGGTATGTCTCCAATCTTTACCGGAAACTGTATTTTGCCAACACGTATCATTTCCTTTAAACTCCAGCATATCAATCTCAGGAGGCCATGATTTTGCCCCTGTAATCCAAAATGCGGGCCAGGTCCCATAATCTGTTGGTGCTTGAAAATCGCCACTTATTTCCCAATAAGAGTTTTGCTTAGTAACTTTAATTTGTTGTTTTAAATGAATGGCTCCAGAATGAAAAGCTATAGGTAAATGAGGATCACTTGAACTTTCACCTTCATCTTTGCCTTTATTCCAATCTGCACTAATCTCAAGAATTCCACCTGCTTTTAAACTTACCTTACTTGGGAACATTCTTGCCGTTCCATTATGATCTTTTCCCCATGGGTAAAGCATATTCCAATTGGCCTCAAAATCCTTTTGACTGTTAAAACTTGTTGAGTCTAAGTAAACGAAAGGCCTTATAGTATCTATTTCCTTTAACGTCTTTTCATTGATATTTTCATCACTAAATTTATTTTCATTTAAATGAAAATGTCCAAGGAAAACTATTAATGATATACAAAGGATACTAAGCAAACGAAAGATGAGCATGATTTTGTTTTTGAAAAAAAAGAGAAGAAGACAAACTGCATCCTCTTCTCTTTTCAACTAAAATATAAACAACATTAAATTAATTTGCTACTTGTATTTCCCAAGAGGTTATGTTACAGAAATAGTCTCCATTTTGCGTTGTAACCTGACCTACAGAAATATCTGTAGCTTCGTCAACTGTAAATGATACCGTATAAGTTCCTGCCGCACCAATACGTTTATAGCCTATCACTTCGGCAGCCGTTGTAACATCTTCTACATTTGGTAACCCATTACCTCCTTTCGTAATTACGAAATAAGCACCATCAGGATTAGCATCATGGTTTGTGCTCAACACCTGAACTCTTAACATATAGCTTGCAGCCTCGGCGTGTACTACCTGATAAATTTTACCATTAGTAATCCAAGGTGATCCCCACCCGGACTCCAAATTAAATACATTACCATTCCACTCATCCCAGCCACCATAGCCGCCGTGATTTTTAGCTACATCGTTAGTTATCCATGGTTCTCCCAGCGTTCCCCAACGTCCTCCATCAGTAGCAACAGCAATAAACGGTACCGCTGCATTTCCTAACACAGGTGTTGGTATAGGCGTTACCTCTTCATAAGCTGTAAAGAAATTATCTATAGAGGCTTCATCAGGAATAAAAGCTGTTCTGTAACGATAAGTTGAACCGCCTTCAAAATCTGAAATAGTTACACTAGACTCGGCAATATCAACATAAACCGTTTTTGTTTCACCTGATGTTGACATGTACTCAAATTCAGAACCTAAAACCCCTGAGTTTAAATCCATCTCCGCCAACCCAATTACTAATTCACTCCCAACCAGTACATTTCTTTCTAACGGTCTATTAAAAAGTGATGCAATATAACGATCACCATACACCTCAGCAGATTGAGAAACTGCAATAGATTTGTTTCCATCTTCGTCTAAAGTTCTTACAGTAAAATTATATACATTTTCTTCTAAACCATCAATGATAAAAGAAACCTTATCAATGCCTTCTGTTCTGGTTACTGGAACAGAAATGGAATCTCTATTATTATTCCAAAATACTCTAACCTCGGTTACTTTAGGGTCTCCAATTATCAAACCTTCGACCTTTACCCGATTTTGTCCAGGATAAATTTCTAAAGAATCAATTGCTCCTGTATATGAGATCTCACCTCCTTCTGTGAATTTAAGATATTCTGTATCGTCGGTACAAGAATAAATTCCCAGAACAAGACCTATAGCAAATACTGCTATAATTATATGCTTTAATTTTTTCATTGTCTTCATAATTTAAATTAAAGGTTTGGGTTACCATACACCTGAACCTCGGATACAGCCATATATTGACCATTTGCCCAGTTTAACAAACATTCTATACGAAGGAAACGTACAGCAGGCTTCTCGATATCAATTTCATAATCTGCTCCATCCTGAGCTGCTACTAAATCGTTGTTATCCTCCTGACCGTATGGTAAACCTGATGGTTTAATAATTTCATACTCCCCCATAAGTGTCCAAGTACCATCGTCTAAATTACCATCATTAAGTTCGTTAGCGCCCCAAATTCTGAATTTTCTCATGGCACCTAAATAATAGTACAATCTTTGCCCCCCAATAGGCTCGGAGAAATTCCAGATATGTAAACGGCTTAATTTTGTTCGTTGACCTATATCGAAGGTTACCAAGTGGTTACCAACATCAATAGTTCTACTGGTAAAGAAACTGTCGTACCATTCTAAAGTTCCACCATTAAATAAGTCTCTTACCTCGGTGTGTGCTGCAATTAATTCTGCATCATTTGGTAAAGTCACCGGAAGCATCTCCTCTCTTGGCATTAAGGTCTCAAAAATTGGAGTTATTTCTGTAAACAATGTGTCTGTAGTGTTTAACCATCTATCTCTTATCACGAACGCAAAATCCTGTGGTTCCGGATCGTAACCTCTGATACTTCTTGAAATGGTATCAACAGAGGTATAGATACTTGTTGGCAATGGTTCCCAATCGCCTTGAACATTTTTTTGCATGACTAATACTGCAATATCTTCTTCTGTTGGGTTTAAGGCGTTAATACGTACACCTCCAAAATCAGCGTTAGTTTCAAGCGATCTGAAAATTTCATAAATCGGAGCTTCCAACGGCGCTACGCTTACCGTAACAGGATCTGATTCTGTTTCACTTCTGTTTACAGCATAAATTTCAACCTCTTCTTCAGACTGACCTGTAAACCCTTCTAAAACCATAGAATTCTGGTAATAAGAAGCTTTCACCTCCATTGGCGCACCATTTTCTAAGGTATAACGTGCTACCACATACAATAAATCTTTATCCTCTGGTAGTGTATATTCCAACTTTACCTTTCCTGGTAAATTTTCAACTACAACATTCTCAACCATTCCTGGAGGTGTTGTATTATTTTCTAATGGTGATGGGCCTTGTTCTTCTGAACATGCAGAAAAAAAAGCAATTAGAGCCAACATCGCGATCCAAGAGAATTTTAATATATTTTGTTTCATAATTGTTATGTTTTTACCAACCTGGACTTTGAACCAGATTAGGGTTTTGAATTAGTGTATTTTCATTAATTGGCCAGAAATAATCTCTTGGCGAAACAAAACGCTGTTGGTAAAGCGTTAAAACCTGATAGTAAGAACTCTCAGTTGTTCCAAATACATTCCATCCTTTTATAGGGTTATTAAACTCTCTGGTTGCTTCTTTCCAACGTCTAACATCCCAAAAGTTTTTCCCCTCATAGGCTAATTCTATTGTACGCTCTCTATGAATAATTTCACGCATACCTTCTTTAGTTGTATACTTGTTCGGGCTTACCGAATAGTTTTGCCAAGATGTTGCTACACCTTCTAAACCGGCACGAGCACGGATAGCATCAACATACTCTAAAACCTCGGCTGTTGGACCAGACACTTCATTTAAAGCTTCGGCATACTGTAAATACAAATCTGCTAAACGTAATTCAGGCCAAGCATACTCTTTGTAAGATCCACCACCATCACTATTAAAGTTATACTCCCAGTTTACTACTTTCTTAATGAAATATCCTGAGATGTTGAAATCGAACGCATCGAAACTACCTGCATAATCCTGGAACTTAGACTCTATATGGAATTTAGTCTCGTCTGCATTACTATCTTGTTTGTAAAAGATAGCACCATCAAACCCTAAATCTGCATAAAAACGAGGCTCTCTATCAAAATTTAAAACTGAAGTTCTATACCCTTCAAAAATATTTAATGCATCTTCTGGCCCTGCTTCTCTAAGTTCAGTAATATCGGAGAAATCTAAAGTTTTATCTTCATCAATAGGCACTCCATTTTTTGTATAAAACTTAGAAGCCGACCCTATAGTTGGAGAGAAAATCATTCTCGCTTCTCTTGCAGGCACCACATTTGATAGTGGCATCATACAAATACGTTGCAACCAATACGTACGGCTATTGGTGTTCGACCAAATTACCTCGTCATTAAATGGCTCACATAAAGCTTGTCTGATAGTTACCTTAGTCTTTGAAGTTTCAGAAATATCGAAGGTAAAATCATTTTTATAATAAATTCTATGTCCGTTAGCTTCAGCTACATCAATAGCATCTTTAATTGCTGTCGCAGCTCTTTGCCATTTAGTTGGATCGTAAGTGGTATTAAATAAGGGTGTTCCATCATTATTAGTATATCCTGCCATATCTGTATTACCATTAAACAACGGACTAGCAGCCATTAATAACAATTCTCCTTTTATACCTTTAGCTACCTGTCTTGTAACACGTCCCAATTCGTTTTGAGTATCAACAATTTGGGGAGGAAGACCAGCAGCAGCCTCATCTAATAAAGATACTAAATAATCTACACTTTCGTCAATAGGCTCGCGTGACACCTGAATTTCACTCTCTGGTGCATCTACAGGAATGACTTCTTTAATAATTGGAATTGGGCCATACATACGCATTAAATAATAATGGTAATACCCTTTTAAAAATTTAGCTTCAGCAATCCACCTTAAACGTTCTGCTTCAGAAATATCAGGCACATTATTTCTATCCTCCATGCTTTCGATGAATACATTACAGTGTCTTATACCATCGTATAAAGGGTATAAATCTGCCGGACCCGCTGCTTGATAGCGTCCTTCCCATGCATCCATATAAGGATCTGAAACACGTTGCAATCCTCTTGCTACATCGAAAGCATAACTATTTAATGCCGCATCATTAGGAGCAATCCAGGTCTCATTACCTGCTAAAAATCCAATATTATAAATAGCATCTCCATTTTTAGGAAGATACGAGTAACAAGTAAATAAATACTTCTCGGCTTCATTTCTTAATTTAAATGCTTGATCTATAGTCACTACGTTATCTGGAACCACATCCAGAAACGTTTCTTCACATGATTCTAAACCGATTAGGCAAAAAACCATGGCAGACATTCCTAAAGCCTTATATAGCCTTTGTGTCCCTTGTTTTAATATGTTTTTCTTTATAGTTCTCATACCTTTTTTTTTAAAAATCAACTTTTAAACCTAAGTTATAAACAGACTGGATTGGGTAACCTAAACCATTACCTCCCATCTCTGGATCCCATAACCTAAATTTACTCCACACTGCAAGGTTATTACCACTAAAATAAAGTCTCGCCGACTGCATACCCAGTTTAGAAACAAAGTTTTCAGGGAAATTATATCCTGCCTCAATTGTTTTTAATCTTAAAAACGATCCGTCACGCATCCACCATGTTGATGGCTGGTTATTATTCTCTACAAATTCGTCACTTAACCTAGGCCAAAATGCATATGAATCTCTGTTGGCTTCAGACCAATGGTCTTCTGCAATAACATCTAACAATCCATTTTGATATGGTCCATTTATTACGAATGGTGATATATTTTCAGGATTGATAAAGAATGATGTTCTAGCAACGCCTTGGAAGAAAATACTAAAATCGAAATTTTTGTAACCAACAGTTCCTCCAAAACCATAAACAATTTCTGGTGTAGTTGGGTATCCAATTGGTACCATATCATTAGAACTGATATAACCATCGCCATTTACATCGCGGTATTTTATATCACCTCCTCTAACTTCACCAAATTGTGTTGGTGAGTTTGCTACTTCCTCATCATCGATAAATAATCGTTCTGCAATATAACCATAGCCTTGACTAGCATTGGTACCTATTCTTGAACGGTATGATAATTCATCTGGGTAAGATACCTCATCGTACACTAAAATTTCATTTGTTGCAAAAGTAAAGTTACCACGTAATTGTGTATACCAGTCTTGATTAAACGACTTATCGTATGTTAAAGATGCATCTAAACCTTTACTTTCCATTTCACCAAAATTGGTTGCTGGCGTTGCTGTAAGACCTAAAGTTGAACCTATATTAGATCTTGCTTGTAGAATATTTGTTCTGTTTTGTTTAAAAATATCTACAATGACATTTAATGAATTAAATAATTCTAAATCAAAACCAACATTGGTTTGTTTCGATTTTTCCCAACCAATATTAGGGTTAGAATAACGCGATGTAAACACCCCTGGTCTGGAATATCCATATTGCTCGCCAAAAGTTGAACCATATCGTCCATCGTTAAGATTTACATTAGATAAATAGAAGAATCGATCACCTGTATCTCCAATAGCATCGTTACCTACTAAACCATAAGTAAAACGCAGTTTAAAATCTGATACTACATCTCTTAAACCATCCCACCAATCTTCTTTAGACATGCGATACGCTAAACCTAAAGATGGGAAATATCCGTAACGACTTCCGTTAGCAAAACGCTCAGAACCATTGTAACCGAAGTTAAACTCGAATAAGTAAGTGTCGTCATAACCATAGGTGAAACGTCCTGACAAACTGTGGTTTCTATTTGGTAATGAGTTTTGAACGCTACCGGCGTTACCTGTTTCGTAACTTGATAATAAATTAACTAGCATACCAGAAACCGCATGCTTCTCATTAAACACACGACTATAATTAATCGCTGTTTCTAAATAAATTCTAGAATCTAAATCTTTACGACCTTCAGAGTAATCTAAATACTCTGTTCCTGTAACACCTACACTGCCTTGTCCACCATCATTCAATACGTTTAACTCTAAATCTCCTGTAAATGGACTAATATACCCTTCGTAATAAAAAGGATTATATTGTCTGGCCACTTCATAATAAGAATATCTTCTAACATACCCCATAGCACGAGCCGAAAGCCCTTCAGTAATACCACCTAAATCCTGTTTAAGTTCTACCTGTGCTTGAATCGTGGATGCTTTATTGGTTTGATATCCGCGTACCATTTCAGCATAAGGGTTAATTAAAATAGCAGAACCTGCATTATTAGTTGCCTGAGCACCACCAAATAAAGGATGATCTATAAAAGGTAAATAACTAGAAGGATATACCTTAGGGAACTTAACCGGGTTAGACCATAAGGTTAAATTAAAAATACGAGCACCTCCGTTTACCCAGTTTCCATTCGAATCTCTACCTCCTACTGGTCCATTATAATCGTCAAACTGACCATAAACACGAACGATACCTTTTGTTGTAGGGGTTAAATTCACATCTAAGTTACTTCTTACCGAGTAATTTCTAAGCTTAATATTGTTGTTGAAATTATTAATAGGATCAACATCCAATACCCCGTTATCCACATTATAAGTACCAGAGATATAATACTTCGCTTTTTCTCCACCACCCTGAGCACTAAAGTTTAAACCTTGGTTAATGGTGTAGTCCTTAATCAACTCATCTACCCAATTGTTACTTGGGTATAAATATGGATCATCTCCAATTGAAGTTCTGTATATTTTATTTTGCGTATATGGTAATGACGCTTGAGGATCACGTGTTAAAGCGGCCTCGTTTGCCAACTGCATATAGGTAATGTTATCTGCAAAATTAAAGTTTCTGGTATTTGAAGATACTCGAGTTTCGCTACGTAATTGGAATTGTGTTTTTCCTGCCTTACCCATTTTGGTAGTAATTAAAACTACCCCGTTCGCACCACGAGCTCCATATACTGCCGCCGCCGCTGCATCTTTTAATACCGAAAAACTTTCAATATCATCAGGCTGCAAACGTGCCATATCGGTCGTACTGGATTCAATACCATCAATCAAAATTAAAGGATTTACTTTTCCTGATCCAAAAGATCCTAAACCACGAATAAAGAAATCTGAATTATCGGCGCCTGGCTCACCACTTCTTTGCACAGCAATCATACCTGATACACGTCCAGCCATCATGGTGGTTAAGTTACTTGTAGGTCCTTTAATTTCTTTAGGAGAAATTGTAGTAATCGAACTTACTAAACTGGCTTTCTTTTGTGTACCAAAACCAACAACCACCACCTCTTTTAAGGCTTCATTGTTTTCGTTCATTACCACAGTAAATACCGATTTACTTCCTATTGCTATTTCCTGAGTTTCAAAACCTACATAAGAGACAACTAAAGTGGTTGCTTTATCTTCAATATCCAGTTGAAACTCACCGTCAAAATCGGTCATTACACCATTAGTGGTTCCTTTTACTAAAACGTTAGCTCCAGGTAATACCATTCCAGTTGCATCTTTAACTACCCCAGTAATGGTTCGTTTCTGGATTTCGGTTTTGAAATCCTTTGTTTTTCCTTCACTAGCTTGAATTTGATAAGAAGTAATACACAAAAGGAGCACTACCAATTTGAATTTAAAATCAAATTCAGGACAAGAAAAAAAGACTTTTCTCATTTTGATTAGTTTTATCATATTAATTAGTTTTTGTTTGTTTAGTTTTTTGATGCTCTATTCTTTTTAAAGAAAATCGCTATCAAAAGTTGATGGTTTGTAATTGCTTTCATGTCATAATGTTTGTTTAGTTTTATTTAGTTAGTTATTGGTGATTCTTTTATTTATTAATTGACTAATTTGAATTGGTAAGAATAACTATACTGTTTATCATGTAAACGGTATTGCTTGTGAGGATAAGCCCCCCAGCTATTGTCTCCGCCTACCCCGCGTTGTTTTAAATCGACATGTAAATAGACTTTATCCTTTTCTACTTCTATATCCGTTGGGTGTCTTTGTGATTTATATTTCCCGCCATCTAAAGTTTCCGTTGCCATATTTAAGGCACTAAATCCTAAGGGTTGCTCTCCAATGATTTGTAATCCTTGATTTGCTGAATTTTCTAAGGTTAACCAACGCACATCGGTTTTATAACCAGCTTCCTGCGGACGAATGTATTCCCAGGTAAACTGGTTTTCAACATTATCTTGATAAATGCCAACAAAAGACGATGTATTTCTATCGGAATAGTTTTCCCAAGGCCCTCTTCCGTAGTAGGATAAATTATCATAGCTTCCTGCTAACACCATTCGCATCCCAAACCTTGGTAACTCAGGTAACTCTTTACCTTTCATATCAATGCTTGCTGTAATTTTTACAGAACCATCATTTTGAATAAGATACTCTATTGTATATGGAACATCGAGTTTTGTAATTGTAAATTCAACTCTTACCGGAAGTCCGCTTACTGTTTTGTCTCCAACCTCTACACTATTAACCTTTAAATTCTGATGTGCTAATTTCCAATCACCCAAACGTTCAGGCATTTTATTACCATAATCGTTATCGGTTGGTGCTCTCCAGAAAAATGGTTCCGGAAATTGTGTGATGATTTTTGAATCGCTATTCACAAAACCATATTCGGTAAGTCTCCCTGTGTTTAAATCGAAGCTGCCCTCAATAGTTCCGCTTGAAAAACTTAAGATCTCATCTTTTACTTTATACTCTAAAACCCCTGTATGAGTTAAGCTTGTATTGAAATATGAGTGTCCTCCCAATTGAAATTGCTCTCTGGCTATTTCATGATTGGCCGGCACTAATGGTGCTTCATACTTCGTATAACCATAAACATCTAAATAATATTCTTTTTCTGTATCTAAAACAGGTAAGCCTAAAGTCACAGCATCCGTTTGGTTTGGTTGTGTTGAAACTTCAAATGTTCCTTCCTTAACTACAACCCCATCAGCTTTTAATTGCCACTTGAAAGTGTACTGATCTAAACTTGTAAAGTCATACTCATTCGTCACCTTTAAAACATTCTCATTAAGCTTAAACGAGATATTTTGATATACTTTTTTAACTTCTTCCAGGGCCGGATGTGGCGTTCTATCTGCAGACACCAATCCATTCGCACAAAAGTTTTCATCATGTTGTAGGTTTTCACCTCCTAAATCTCCTCCGTAAGCCCAGAACATTCTACCATCTTCAGTTTCTGTTTTTAAACCTTGATCTACCCAATCCCAGATAAATCCACCCTGCATTTTCGGACTCAAGTTCATAATATCCCGGTACTCCTGAAAATTCCCATTGCTATTCCCCATGGCATGCGAGTATTCACACATGATAAACGGACGCGTTTTGTTAGATTCTGCATAATCTTTCATCGTTCCCATTCCTGGGTACATGGGACAAACAATATCGGTATCAGCATTTTCATCGGCTTGTTCAAACTGTACAAAACGTGTTGTATCTCTTTCCTTTAACCATTTGTAACCTTCGTAAAATACGGGGCCATTACCACACTCATTACCCATAGACCAAAGAATGATTGAGGTTGCATTTTTATCCTGCTCCAACATACGTTGCATTCTATCTAAATGCGCTGGTGCCCATTCAGGAAGATATGCCGGATGTTTTTCTTTATCGAACCACCCTTGTTTTTCAGCTCCCATTGCATGGGTTTCAATGTTCGCTTCGTCAACAATGTAAAATCCGTATTCATCAGCTAACTCATATAAATATGGATCATGTGGATAATGACTCATACGAATCGAATTGATATTATTTTGCTTCATGACTTTCAAATCCAACAGCATAGTTTCTCTATTAGGCTTATGCCCAGAGATACCATCATGCTCGTGAAGATTTACACCATTCACCATTAAAGGCTCTCCGTTAATCATTAACTGTGCATCTTTAATTTCAACTTTTCTAAATCCTATTTTCTTTGAAATTACCTGAGTATTCTTTTTATCCTCTAGTGAAATAATATATCGATATAAATAAGGCGATTCTGCGCTCCATTTCTCTACATTATTTATGGTTGCTAAAAAATTCACCTTATTTTCTGAAGCCTTAATTTTCTTTTCTTCAGCATACACTTCTTTTCCATTGGCATCAACCAAACGAATAGATGCCACTTGGTTTTTGAAAGCCTTTTTTCCGAACTGTCTTAAATCGATATTAACATTAAAAAGTCCATTAGTATACGTCTCATCTAAATTAGCCTTAGCGAAATAATCCCAAATGGTGGTTTTAGGCATCGCCTGTAAATACACATCACGTTCAATACCGCTTAAACGCCAGAAATCCTGATCTTCTAAATAACTACCATCATGCCAACGGAACACTTGTACCGCCAACACGTTGTCTCCTTTATTTAAATACTCGGTGATATCAAATTCAGCAGCTGTTTTCGAAGCCTTGGTCATTCCTACTTCCTCTCCATTTAAAAAGATTCTCGCATATCCTGAAATTGACCCAAAGTGTAAAATCACTGCTTTGTCTTCCCAACCTTTAGCTACTTTAAAAGAGGTTCTGTAAGTCCCTACCGGATTATAGCTTTCATCTATAAACGGAGGGTTTTTAGGAAATGGATAAGTTACATTGGTATAGATAGGCGTATCATAACCCTCTATTTCCCAGTTTGAAGGCACACTAATTTCATTCCATTTAGAATCGTCTAAATCAACTTTATAAAAGTCTAAAGGTCTTTCGTTTGGGGTTTTAACAATATTAAATTTCCAAGTACCATTTAAACTCTTGTAATATTTAGACTTATCTGCTACACCTGTTAAAGCAGAAGCTTCATCTTCATATAAAACAAATGATGATCTTCCCGGTTCCTTATTCCTATCCAATATAGAAGGATTCTCCCATTCATTTTTACTGTTTTGAGAAAAACCTAAATTGACAAGCAAAAAGCATAACGGAACTAAAATTAGTTTACGCATTGTTTAATTAGTTTATATTTTATTTAGTTGTTGAATTATTAAATTGTACTAATGACACTTTTAATAATATTACAAATTTGATTAATTTTAAACTGAGTAAAAGGGGGCAAATCGACTTATGTGAGGGTAATAAATGTCCAAATGACAATTTTTACCCTATCGCAAAACAAACACAAACACCTATACTTCAATAAATTGACCCTAAAACCCTTTATTTTTCTAAATTCTATTATGTTTATACCTCATCATCGCTTCGATTAAATAATAATCACCATAACTAAGCGGCACATCTATTTCTGTTTTCTCTGGAATATGTCCAACACCGTGTTTTAAAAGAAATCCACCATTGGTATTATCCTTTGCTATATAATCTTCAGATGTTAATGTTTGTATCATGGTTTTGGCTGCAGAATTATACTTTTCAACCAAATCACCTTCCACATAATGTTTCAATTCTAAAAATGCGGATGCCATAATTGCTCCAGCTGAAGAATCTCTGAGAGCATTAGGAATATCAGGCGCATTAAAATCCCAATAAGGCACCATATCTTGCGGCATGTTTGGATGATTTAAAATAAAACTGGCAATACCATTAGCCTGAGCCAGATATTTTTTATCCTTGGTTTCACGATACATTACCGTATAACCATATAATCCCCAGGCCTGCCCTCGAGCCCATGCCGACTCATCTGAATATCCTTGTGCCGTACGTTTCTTTTTTACAGAACCATCATTTTTATCATAATTTACTACGTGGTAAGAACTATAATCATTTCTAAAATGATGATCCATCGTCGTATTAGCGTGGGTAACGGCTATATTGTAATATTTTGGATCTTTACTGTATTTCGAAGCCCAGAATAACAGTTCTAAATTCATCATATTATCAATAATCACTAAATAATCATCTTCCGAGGAATCCCAAGATTTAATACACCCAACCGTATCATTAAACCTTGACGATAAAGATTTAGCACTATTCATTAAAATCTCTTTATATTCCGGTGATGGATTTAAGCGTTCGGCGTTACCAAAGCTGCAAAACATCATAAATCCTAAGTCGTGTGTCGTCGTATTATACTCCTCACGCTTTAAATCGGTCAGCACGCGATCTATTTCTTTGGAAAAAATAGGGTTGGATATATTTTCATTTAAATACAATAATGACCCTGGATAAAATCCACTACACCACCATCCGGAACGGCTGGTTTCTAGCTTATCCTGACCAGCATAATAGGTTTTGGGGTATCTACCTTCCGGTAAAATCTCCTTTAAGTGTTCATATTGTGATGCTGCTATTTTTAAAGTATCATCAATTTTGCCCATTAAAGGATCTACTCTTTTACATGAGTTAAAAGAGCAGATAAGCGCTATTAATATTAAACTTTGTTTTATCATGTCATTTGTCTTATTTACGACCTCTTAATTTGTTTATTTTTTTTACCTCTAATATTTTTACTTCTGATGAACTTGTATTCGCCACCCCTTCTCCATCTATTTGAGTTACATTTTGAAAAAATATATGAAGCTGCTTTTTACTATTCCATAAGGCGATATCATAATTAGGCTCCCACTGCCCTACCGATAACTCACTGATATCGATTACACTCCATGGTGTTTTTTTATCGATATTGTTTGAATAGGCCATAGAAACTTTATTACCTCTGGACTCTTCTCTAAAGAGAATCCCAACAACCTCATCATCAACTAAAATATCTGGCCTCGATATAGGAATACTTTTAGTGCCTCCTCCTCCTAACACGAATGATTCATCTCTAAAGCCTGTATTAATTTTATGCCAGGCAGCATCTTTCAAATACACTATCTGGTACTGAGGGATGGTTCCTTCATTCCAATAACTTACTATAAATGGATTCCCTTCACTATCTGCTGTAATAGCTGTCTGATTAATTAAATTACTGTTTTTAGGAATTTTATAAGCATACTCAGCCGTAGCCAAGGTTATAGGTAATTTATAAGTTTTAGAAGTAGACTTTTTCCATGTTAAACCACCATCATAAGAACGCGCATAACACAAATCATGATTGGTTTCTACTCCCCAGGTTTCTCTCCAAACCCATGATAAATGAATGACTCCTTTTGCATCTACAGCAGTTTGCCAATAAGCACTGCGCTGACCTTCACCATCTATGAGATTACTCTGTATTTGAGACCACTGTTTTAATTGAGTATCGTAAGAATTAATTACCAGATTACCCCGCCCAGATTCTCCTGAACGGTAAAAAAACAATAGATTTCGATTAGGCAAATTATAGAATTCAGGATAGGTAACTTTGTCTTCTTGTTTTCCGGTCATTGACAATTCCTCTCCTAATTCTAAACTTAAGGGTGTTTTACTTTTAGCATATCGTAATCGGGTATTATGGTGGTCCCAACTTACGTGTAAAAACCCATCGCCATCAATGCCAATACTTATATCGTTATGAGCATCTTTAGTATTTCCTTTGTATGGTGTTTCTAGTGTTTCCCAATTAGAATCATTAACCTTACGCTTACCTAAAACTAAATAACTGTTCTGATTGTAATAAGCAACAAATTGAAAACCTGAATGTGTAGTGATAGCATTTTTTCTAAACTTTACGGTATTTACTGAATTTTTACTCCAGCCTTCACCTACATAAGAATATCTAATGTTTTGTGCACAAGACACAAAACAAAAAATGCTGAAAAAAACTAACAAGTATTTAGACATTAATAATACGCTTCTTGTCATCTTAATTAGTAAAATGTAAAATCTCTAGTTTATGGTTTTTGTTTTTAAAGTGTTAAAAAGTCACTTATAAAACTGGTCAGTAAAATTGATTAAAAAATGATATTTAAAACGGGTACAAAATGGTTTAAAGAGGGACACAAAATGTCCAAACACCTTTATTTCAAAAGGATTTCGAGATATCTTGAGTAAAAAAAGTTAATAACTCTTAAATGAACACTATTCATTAAAAAACAAGGTAGCTTCATAAAATTAATGTGGTTAATTTGTAAATACTAGTTTTTAGAGAATTCTGAAGGCAGCTTTTCAAACTGTTCCTTAAACAGTTTTCTAAAATATTTTACGTTGTTAAAACCAACTTCGTATGATGCTTGTGCGATAGTATATTTTCCGGTTTTAATTAGCTCTGCAGCCTTATCTAATTTAACTTTTCTAATAAATTGATTGATATTTAAACCTGTTATCGCTTTCAACTTTCTAAATAATGATGTCCTACTCATTCCCATATTCTGAGCCACATCCCAGACATCCATTTTTTCCTGATCTAAATTTTCAAGAATAACCTGAGTTAACTTATTTAAAAAGCCCTTCTCTTGATCCAGCAGAGAATTTTTATCCTCAACACCTTCTAGCTTAACACCTTCTTTGTTTAAGAAATAATCTCTTAATTGCTTTCTGGTATCAAGTAAATTTCGAATTCTAGCCTGTAATACTTGTCCACTAAAAGGCTTTACAATATAATCATCAGCCCCATATTTAAAACCTTCCTGTATACTTTCTGTATTGCCTTTGGCTGTTAGCAGTATTATTGGAATATGTGTGGTTTCGGTAGTATCTTTTAATGCATTGCAAAGTTCTATTCCATTTAATTTTGGCATCATGACATCAGATACTATTAAATCAGGAATATATCGCTTTGCTTTCTCCACACCTTCTTCTCCATTGTTAGCGTAAATAAGATCGTATTTACCTTCTAATAAGCCATCTAAATATTTTAATATATCCGGATTATCGTCTATTAATAATACCAGTTCCTTACTTTCACTTACATTAAGGTTTGCCGAGGTTTTTGCGTTTTTTTCCAATTCTGAAACAGGCACCCATTCCTCTACTTCTATCGACTCTTCTTTATCTGTTGTATTCGAGGTATCTAAAACAGCATTGACAAACAAGGATTTGTCACGAGGAATAACCATCGTAAAAGTACTCCCCTTGTTAACCTCACTTTCAATTTGAATGGTTCCCATATGTAACTCAGCAAAACTTTTTGAAAGTGCCAACCCAATACCTAAACCTTGTTTACTTTTAACTGAATTCGACTGATAATATCTTTCAAAAACATACTCCAATTCCTCTTTACTTATTCCATAGCCTGTATCTCGAACGTTAATCTCAAAACTTTCATCATCATAAACAAGAGACACATAAATATCTCCGCCATCCGGAGTGTATTTAAAGGCGTTTGATAGTAAGTTATTAAAAATAACATGCATCTTTTCTAAATCAAACCAAGCCGTAAAATTTTCATCTGGTAAATCGTAACTTAAGGATATGTTTCGCTTTTTAGCCAAAGGAAAATAGTTAACTATCCATTGTTCTAAACATTGGTTTAAATTATGCTCTTCAATACGCAGTTTACTTAAACCTAAATTGGCTTTTCTAAACTCCAAAAGTTTATTTATAGTTTGTAACAGCTGCTTCGCGTTTTTTTGAACCAGAGTTAAACTATTTTTATGTTTTATAGATTTAACTTCAGCTATTAAATCTTCTAAAGGAGCTAAAATTAAAGTTAAAGGGGTTTTTAATTCATGCGAAAAGCTTGTAAAAAAACGCATGCGCTCTTCATTAAAATTATATTCTAACTGGCGTTCCTTCTTTTCAATTACCAAAGAATTGATAAGCTTGATACGTTCGGTGTAATATTTCATAAACCAATATATCCCTGCGACAAGTAAAACTAAATACCCTATATATGCCCATGATGTTTTCCAAAACGGAGGTAAAACAGTTATTTTAATTTTTTTCACGGATTGATCTCCAGATCCAAATTTTGCTTTAACATTTAAATTATAATCACCAAAAGGTAGATTCACAAGATTTACTTTACCGTATTGACTAGTATTTACCCATCTATCATGAAAACCATCTACTCGAAAAGAATAGTCTACATTTTTAGCAAACGGAAATTTTAATGCCACATATTCTATAGAGAAAAATGTATGATTGGGTTGTAAATAAATATGGTCTTCAAAAAAAATGGATTCATCTAAAACGGCTTCCTTTTCATTATCGGAAACCTTTACTTTCTCATCGAGAACTTCTAAAAGTTTAAAAACAATAGGATAAGTTTCGCGTTTTGTGTGTAAGTTATCAGGATTAAAAATATTCAGTCCTTTATCACCACCTAAATAAACCATTCCGGAAGAAGTCATTAAACTTGATCCGACATTAAATTTCCCCTGCTGAATATTGGTATATGTGTTTAAATTATGAATTACATCTGTTAAGGCATTGTAATTACTAATTCCTTTATGGGTTCCTAACCATATATTTTCTTGATTCTCCATAACCATACTTGTTATGGTATTATTACTTAATCCATTTTTTTCAATAAATACAGTAATGTCATTAGTTTTTGGATTCAAACGAATGAGGCCTTCATTTTGTGTACCAGCCAAAACATCACCATTTGGCAATGTTAAAATGCTAAATATTACATCTGTTTTAAATCCTTCAATTGTTCTAGAATTATAAAACGTAACGGAATTAGTCTTTGGTTTATACTCCAAAATACCGTCTCCAAAAGTCGCCATCCATAAATGACCATAACTATCTTCTTTAATGTCTCTAATATCTAACTTCCCAATCTCAGAAATATAATCAAATGTATCTCCTTCTTCATTATATCTGTACAGTCCTCCACGATTAGTTCCTACCCAAATTTGTTTTTCAGCATCCTCAAACACCACCCGAACATCGCTTCCTTGTGAAATATTTCCTTGCAAATAATGCTTACACACACCTGTTTCAATATCCATTTTATTTAAACCTCCTTGATAGGTGCCAATCCATAGCCTTTTTTGAGAATCTTCAAGTAAAGCAATAATATAATTGTTACTTATTGAATTGGTATTTTTTGGGTCATTCTTAAAATACTCAAAAGACTTTGTTTCCGGATTAAACAAATCCAAACCTCCGCCATCAGTTCCTATCCATATTCGTCTATCATAACTTTCGGCCAATGCGCCTATTCTATCATGACTAATTCCTTTATTGGTAACTTTCTTTCGTATTAACTTAATTGGCTCGCCTGCTGGATTTACGTAGTTTAAACCTGTACTGGTACCAATCCACATATTTTTATCCTTATCCATTCTTAAAGACAGAACAGATCTATTAAAAACACTCGATCCGTCGTTGGCTGGTAAAAACCATTTGACTTGAAAATTGGTTTTTTGATGTATAAAATCGGATTTATTAATAATATTTAAACCTCCATTTCTGGTTCCTATCCAAAGTTGACCTGAATTATCTTCTTCAAAACATAACACCTCATCATCACTAAGTCCTTTTCCTTCTTTCATAGAAGTTCCCAAGTGTAAAGTATCCTGTGCCTTGGTTATTACATGGAGTCCATTGTGCTTAGTTCCAATCCATAAATTCCCTTGTCTATCATTATACAGCGCCTCTATAACAAATGACTCCCTATTTCCCTGTCCCCTTAGAGGAACTCGGGTTACTTTATCAGTCTTTACATTGATCTTATTTAACCCATGTTCTGAAGTACCTACCCAAAGTAACGAGTCTGCCTGATATTCCAGACTATTTATGTAATTTGATGATAATGAAGCTTCATCATCAGGTTTATGGGTATACACCTTGGTTTGTCTGTTCTTATCAAAAACCTGAATCCCTTTTTCCACCACACCTAAATAAATATCACCTGAAGCTGATAACTCCATATGAGAAATATTCTTTCCTAATAGCCCTTTTTCTTCATTTATAATTTCAAATTTTTCGGTCTTTGCATTATAAATATTAATCCCCTCTGGCGTAGCTACTAATAATTTATGCCCATTGAACGCTTTAATTTCATTAATAAAATCGTCGCTTAAGTTTTTATTACCATCTACATCCTCCCGCTTAAAAACTGTAAACTCGGTACCATCATACCTATTTAAACCATCCGAAGTTCCCACCCATATAAATCCTAAAGAGTCTTGAGTTATGGTATTAATTTCGTTGTTAGACAACCCTAACTCTACATCTAACAAATAAAAATACAATTCATTTTCTATGGAATTAAGCTCTTTCACTGAATTTTGAGCTGTTCCAATAGAAAAACAAAGGCATGTTATGTATAAGAAAAGTCGTTTCATTTTAATCTTTAAGATTAGGGATCTTTTGATAATTAAAAATTAAAGGTAGCAAATTCAAATTTTAAAATTCCTTCTTTTTAAAAACACAGGTCATTAAAGAACGCTTGGGAAGTAGTATTACAGAAGATTCATTTGTCTCAACCGGAGTCCGTTTTAAATTCATATTTGAATCACTTGTAGTTATATAAGTTTCCACCTTTGAAAACTCCTTTGGCACTCCTAAAAACTGGATTTTTTGATTAGCATAATGTTGATTTACAAGCACAACAACAATTTCATCTTTTGATGCATAGGCAGATTGAAGTATCCCGGAAATAGTTTCTTCATCTGATTTCTTATCCAACCTTACCGATTCTATTCGTTTCATTCCAGGCCTAATAAATCGGGAATAATGCCCCAAAGCCCACAACATTTTAGACTCGTAGAAACGTCCTCCATACTTGTTTTTATCAATGTAAATTAAACCATCTTTGTAATTATAAGGACTTATAGCCAGCCACCAGTGCCATGCCGAAGCATTTGCGAAAACCAAATCTGAATGAATCACTTTTGCTACATACAGACCAGCATCAATCCCCAGATCTCTCCCTCCTCCCTGAATTTCTTTGTTATCTTCAAGCACACAATATTCAGTCATCCAATACTCCAAATTTGTCTGACTCAATTTATCTCTTAAAACCTTCCTGGAATTAATCAAAGTCTTGGGACCCCAGGTCGTAAAGTAACTATGACCTGCCACTTTTTGAGCTACCGATTTTAAATGGCCTACATAACCTTCACTGTGTTCATCAAAAAAGTAATCGATTTGACTTCCTCGGTTAGGTTTATCCCCGGTTGTATATAAATAATCAATTTTAGCTGCTTCGGTTAATTCTATTTTACTTGATATTTGGTGTTCTTTAAAAGAAAAATCAATTTCCTTTACGGCTTTAACTATTTCTTCGTTAGTCCAAGGTGAGCCTTCTTGTTTGCAGCATTTCCAATCCCACTGAGGTTCGTTAAAAGGACTGACATAATCAAAGACTACTCCGGTATTTTCCTGAATACCTTTTACTACTTCTGATAAAAAATTAGCATACCTTCTATAATTACCAACTAATAAATTTGAACGTGCGCCATTATCAGACCAGGCTTTCTGATTTTGAGTATAAAATACTGGTGGACTGTTAACAAACCCTATAAAGGTGTTAACGCCATAGGCCTTTGCTTGCTTTAAAAACCACTGTTGTCCTTCCTGCTTATTAAAATTGAAAGTCCCATCTGCAGTAAGAAAACATTCGGCTTGTCTCCATTCATCTCTAATTTTAGCAATTTTAATTCCTTGTTCTGTACTTCCTGCGCCTATATTAAACCGCCATGCTGTTAACCCAATTCCTTCAGGACTTCCATCTTCCTTATTTTCTGTGCTAAACAGTAATTTTACTATTGCTTTCTTAGAATCTTCAGGCCAATACTTACCCACAAACTGAGTAGACCAGGCATCTGAAGCTCCGAAATTATGAATGGTTTGAAAGGTTTTTTCAGAATTTATTTTAAGTTTTAAAATATCCTCTTCAAAATGAATTGACTGAGCAAAGGTTTGATTCAAGAAAAGAAAAATGACATGAAGAAAAATATGATAGCTAATAAGCTTTTTTATTTGGTTATATAGATTCAATTTAATTGTTCTTATTTGGTATAGTTAATATTTTCAAATTTACTTAGATATCGATTACTTTTAGGGATACAATTTGTCTAAAACAGGGGGATGTTATGTTCTTCTCTTAAAATTTATTTTTCATCACCTCCACCCCAACACCCACAACTCTTTAAAAACAAGCTTATTACAACTTTAGTGTAGGCTATTTAATATTTAGTCAATATCTTTATACTGAAAATTCGAGCTTTAATGATTACCGAACTAAAAGAAAATTATGGCTATCTCTTTGAAGATGCGCTACTAAACGAAATAAATAACGTAGGAACCTACAAAGAAGTTCCCGAGGGATTTCAGCTTATGGATATAGGCGATTACATTAAATCGATGCCTTTATTGGTTAGTGGTGCCGTAAAAATTTTAAGAGAAGATGACAAAGGAGACGAACTCCTTCTCTATTTTATTGAACGCGGAGACACTTGTGCCATGACCTTATCCTGTTGTATGGGGCAAAAAAAGAGTGAAATACGCGCTGTTGCCGAAACTCCAACTAAACTCATCATGATTCCTGTGGAAAAAATGAGCGAATGGATGGGAAAATACAAGAGCTGGCAAAATTTCATCCTTCAAAGTTACCACGATAGAATGAGCGAGCTTTTGGAAGCTATAGATACCATTGCCTTTTTAAAAATGGATGAAAGACTTTTAAAATACTTAAAAGATAAAGCCATGGTAAATCATAATGATGTAATTAATGTTACCCACCAAAACATCGCTTTCGATTTACATACCTCTAGAGTTGTTATTTCCCGACTACTAAAATCCCTTGAAAATGCCGGTAAAATCAAACTAAACCGAAATAACATTAAAATTTTAGATCTTTAGAATATGTAACCAATGTTACAGTATGCCCCCGACAAGTAGCATAGTTTTGTGGCTTAAAATAAAATTATGACTGTTGTAGAAATTATAGGCTTTGTTGGCGCATTAATCATAGGACTTGTTCTAGGTTTAATTGGTGGTGGTGGTTCCATTTTAACCGTACCTCTACTAGTTTACCTGTTAGGTTTTAATCCTATTGTTGCTACAGCTTATTCTTTATTTGTTGTGGGGTCATCTTCTTTAGTTGGAGTAATTCAAAAAGCGAAGAAAAATTTAGTCGATTTTAAAATCGGATTATCTTTTTCATTTCCTTCGTTTTTAGCTGTATACATCTCCAGACGATTTTTAGTTCCTGGAATTCCTGAAAATATATTTACACTTAACGGCTATACATTAACTAAGGAAATGGCCATTATGGTGTTTTTTGCCATCATTATGTTTTTGGCAGCAACATCCATGATTAAAACCAAAAAGGAAGTTGTTGAAACCCACACCAAGCAACCTTATTATAAAACCTTTGTACAAGGATCTGTTATTGGTGTTATTACCGGATTAATTGGAGCCGGTGGTGGATTTTTATACGTTCCGGCATTAGTCCTTTGGGCGGGCTTACCAATGAAACGTGCCGTAGGAACCTCATTAGTTATCGTTTCCCTAAACTCAATTATAGGGTTTACAGGAGACTTACATACGTTAGATATTGACTGGACCTTCTTATTATCCTTCTCTTTTATCACTGTATTGGGAATCTTAATAGGAGGTTATTTATCGAAATACGTTTCTAACAAAAAATTGAAAAAAAGCTTTGGATGGTTTGTCCTAATTATGGCCGTTTACATCATCATTAAGGAGTTTTCACAACACTAATATTGTAACTTATGTTACGCCTTAATTTTTAAAAATAAACTAATTTTACACGAAATATCGATTTGATTATGAAGATAGAACAAATATATACCGGATGTTTAGCACAAGGAGCTTATTACATTGAAAGTAATGGTGAAGTCGCTATTATTGACCCTTTAAGAGAAGTATCTCCTTATATTAAAAAGGCTGAAGACAACAACGCTACTATCAAGTACATTTTTGAAACACACTTCCATGCCGATTTCGTAAGCGGACACGTAACGCTTTCAAAACAAACAGGTGCTCCTATTGTATATGGCCCTGAAGCCAATCCTAACTTCGATGCAATTATCGCTACCGATGGACAGGAATTTAAATTAGGGAATATCACCATTGTGGCCCTACATACACCTGGTCATACTATGGAAAGTACGACATATCTTTTAAAGGATGAAAACGGAAACAACCACGCTATTTTTAGTGGTGACACCCTATTCCTTGGTGATGTTGGTCGTCCTGATTTAGCACAAAAAGCAGCTAGTATGACTCAGGAGCAATTAGCCGGGTTATTATTCGATAGTTTACGCACTAAAATTATGCCATTAGCAGACGATGTTATTGTATACCCTGCTCACGGTGCGGGTTCTGCTTGTGGTAAAAACTTAAGTAAACAAACCGTTGGGACTATTGGTGAGCAAAAAGCAACCAACTATGCCCTGCGTGCCGATATGACTAAAGAAGAGTTTGTTCAGGAAGTTACCGATGGTTTATTGCCACCTCCACAATACTTCCCGTTAAACGTAAAAATGAATAAAGAAGGTTACGACGATATTGATGATGTTTTAGAACGCGGAACACGACCTTTAGAACCTAAAGAGTTTGAAGCTATTGCGAACGAAACCGGAGCCATTATTTTAGATGTGCGTCATCAGAATGATTTCGTTAAAGGACATATTCCAAGATCTATTTTTATAGGTATCGATGGTGGTTTTGCGCCATGGGTAGGTGCGCTTATCGCCGATGTAAAGCAACCTATTCTTTTAGTAGCTCCAGAAGGACGAGAAGAAGAAACCATCATTCGTTTATCGCGTGTAGGATTCGACAATACGTTGGGGTATTTAAAAGGTGGATTTGAAGCCTGGAAACACAATGGTTTCGAATACGATACCATTTCATCAATTTCTGCTGACGAATTCAAGTCAATATTAGATAAAGAAGAGGTTCCTGTTTTTGATGTTAGAAAAGATGGTGAATTTAAATCGGAGCATGTGGTAAATGCACATCACACATCGCTTGATTATTTAAACGATTATTTAGCCGAATTCCCTGAAGACAAACCATTCTACGTTCACTGTGCTGGTGGATACCGATCGGTAATCGCTGCTTCTATTTTAAAGAGCAGAGGTATCCATAACTTAGTTGATGTTGCCGGTGGTTATGCTGCTATTAAAAATGCAGGCATCCCGACAACAAACTACGTTTGTCCTTCTACTTTAAAATAAATTTTAAGATTATATAGATTAAAAGAGAGCGGTTATACCGCTCTTTTTTTTTGTAACAAAGGTTACCCCCTGAATCGGTTTTGTATCGTAAATTTATAGCATAATATTTAACACTAAAATTCAATTTAACATGTCCATATTATCATTCCTTTTCGGAACAAAAGACGAGAATATCACAGTATTATCAGCGTCCGATTTTAAAACACATATTCAAAAGAAAAACGTTCAATTAATTGATGTTAGAACCCCTAACGAATTTAAATCCGGATCTATTAAAAACGCGAAAAACATCGATATTTTCAACAGTGCGTTTACCTCAAAATGCGAAGCTTTAAAGAAAGATCAAGCGGTTTATGTGTATTGCCAAAGTGGTGGCAGAAGTCGCAGCGCCTCTAAAAAATTATCAAGTATGGGATTCACCGAAATCTACGATTTACAAGGTGGAATTTCTAGTTACCGTTAAAAAAACAGGATATGCAAACAACAATAATAATTCAAAATCTTAAATGCGGAGGTTGTGCGAAAACCATAACCAATAATTTAAATTCCATCGACGGTATTTCTAATCTTGATGTTGATGTAAATAAAAGCAGTGTAAGCTTCGATTGCAATGATGAAGTTGAAGTAGTAAAAGTAAAAACCAAATTGAAGGCTCTTGGTTATCCATCGATTGAAGATGACAACAATTTTTCGTCTAAGGCCAAATCCTTTGTGAGTTGTGCTACAGGTAAACTTTCAAAATAACACATTATGAAAGCAAAATTCCTTACTTTACTTGTATTGGTTGCAACATTTTCAAGTTGTAAAAATAACGACAAACAAAACCCTGTTGTTACAGAACAACCTAAAGAGGCAACTGTTCATCCCGGTAAAAAATTAATGGAAACGTATTGCTACAGTTGTCATGATGCAACAACAAGTCATGACAATAGATTAGCACCTCCCATGATTGCTATAAAAAAGCGTTACATCTCGGCGAATACAACCAAAGAAGAATTTACCAACGATATGTTGTTATGGATGAAAAAACCTTCGGAAGAAATTTCAAAAATGCCCGGTGCTGTAGAACGTTTTGGTGTCATGCCTATCATGGTTTTTCCTGACCGCGTTATTAAACAAATCTCTGAATATATGTACGACAACGATATTGCCCAACCCGAATGGTTTGAAGCGCATTTTAAACAGCAGCAGGGTAAACGAAAAGGCATGGGCATGAATAAAAGCCTATAGATGTTAAAACAGTATATCCTGTTAGGTTATTTTCACCTAAACGACAAAATTGTTGGTTACGTTATAAACCTAGAAATAGGTCTATAAAAACTAAACTTTAGTATATATTTATTTAAATGATATGAGTAGTTTTTCAGAAATAATAAATCAAGACAAACCGGTTTTGGTCGATTTTTTTGCAGAATGGTGTGGTCCTTGTAAAATGCAAAGCCCAATACTTAAAGATGTAAAAGAAGCGCTGCAAGATCAGGTGTCGATTATAAAAATAGATGTAGACAAAAATCAGTCTATAGCAACTAAATTTCAGGTACGCGGTGTACCAACTTTAATGATTTTTAAAAACGGAAAGCAATTATGGCGTCAGTCTGGCGTACTTCAAAAGAATGATTTAATTTCGTTATTACAATCATACAAATAGTCTATGGATTTATCGGAAAGTTATTGGGATAACCGATACAAAACCAATAATACAGGTTGGGATATTGGTCATATTTCAACACCAATAAAAACCTATATCGATCAGCTCACCAATAAAGATTTAAAAATTTTAATTCCCGGTGCTGGTAATGCATACGAAGCGGAATACTTATTTCATTCGGGGTTTAAAAACGTTTATGTTATAGACTTCTCTAAAACAGCTTTAGATAATATTAAGGCTCGTATTCCTGAGTTTCCTAAAAGCCAAATGATACAAGGTAATTTTTTCCATTTAAACGACCATTTCGATTTGGTTATCGAACAAACCTTTTTCTGCGCCATCAATCCTGAATTGCGTATAAAATACGTAAAAAAAATGCATGAAATTTTAAAGCCAAACGGAAAACTGGTCGGGCTTTTATTTGATATGCCTTTAACACAAACTGAACCTCCTTTTGGGGGCTGTGAAGCTGATTACAGGAACTATTTCAGTCCTTATTTCAATATCGAATTATCACCTTGTTACAATTCAATAAAACCAAGACATGGCAGGGAATTATTCATTAAAATGACACATAAACAAGTTGATTAAAAAGGACTTATGTAACATTTATTACAAAGCATTTCACTTAAAAACAATAACTTGCAGAAGATTAATAATGTATAAAACTATACTCCCATATTAATTGATTAATAGGCCAAAAAGCTTTCTTGAAAAAGGAAGCTTTTTTTTATGTCTTTTCAGAAGATTTCAATTTCTGTGCCGTATTTTTGTTAGGAATCAAACCCACCCCTATGGAAGACATGCTTTTCTATGATAGAATGCAATTCGCATTCACCATTACCTTTCACTACTTGTTTCCGCAATTAACCATGGGATTGTCTTTAATGATTGTCTGGTTTAAATGGAAATTTTTAAGAACACAAATCGAAAAATATAATGATGCAGCAAAGTTCTGGATGAAAATATTCGCGATTAACTTTGCTATGGGCGTGGTGACTGGCATACCAATGGAATTTCAATTTGGCACCAACTGGGCGAAGTTCTCTGAACTCACCGGAGGGATTATTGGTCAGACCCTAGCTATGGAAGGTATGTTCTCCTTTTTTCTGGAATCCTCGTTTTTAGGTCTTTTCCTTTTTGGTGAAAAACTTCTCGGGCACAAACTCCATTTTATAACCGGATTCTTAGTCTTTTTAGGGTCTTGGGCCAGTGGCTATTTAATTATCGCCACACATTCGTGGATGCAACATCCGGTAGGTTATGAAATTATAGAAAATGGAAAGTTTGTTCTTAATAATTTTGGTGCCCTGTTTTCAAATCCTTGGTTACTACCATCTTATTTACATAATCAATTAGCATCCATTATTACCGCCGCTTTTGTAGTCTCGTCTGTTGGTGCTTTTTATCTATTAAACAATAAACATAGTGACTTCGGAAAATTATTTCTTAAAACCGGTGTTATTTTTGGTTTGGTTTCAAGTGTTTTAGTAGCTTTCCCTACGGGCGATTTAGTGGCTAAAAACGTTGTAAAACATCAGCCGGTAACTTTCGCAGCCATGGAAGGGATTTTTGAAACCGAAGAAGGCGGTAGTGAAATAGTTTTAATTGGTCAGCCCAACATCCTTGAAAAGAAATTAGACAATAAAATAGCAGTTCCTAATATACTAAGTTTTTTAACCTATCAGGAGTGGGATGCCGAAATTAAAGGCCTTAATGAATTTGAACCCAACACCTACCCAACGAATATTCCCGGCTTGTACTATGCGTATCATATTATGGTTGGACTGGGAACTATTTTTATTGGATTGATGTTTTTAGCAGCTATTCAGTTGTTCAGAAAAAAACTCTTTACAACTAAATGGATTTTATGGGCATTACTGTTTATGGTACCCTTTCCGTATATCGCAAACACAACAGGATGGTATACTGCCGAACTGGGGCGTCAGCCGTGGTTGGTTTACAATTTGCTACGAACCACCGAAGGTATCTCGCCTACGGTATCCTCTGGAAACACTTTATTCACCTTACTCGGATTTATTGGACTATACCTATTATTAGGACTACTCTTTTTAATCCTTGTCGGAAAAATTATTTATAAAGGCCCACAAACTATAAAGCACTAACTATGGAATTATTCTGGTATATCGTTTTAATGACTATGCTAACCGTTTATGTTATTTTAGATGGTTACGATTTTGGAGCAGGAATTGTGCATTTATTCTTTGCTAAAACTGAAAAAGATAAAAAAGCCATCACCAATGCTATTGGTCCGTTTTGGGATGCCAACGAAGTCTGGCTTATTGCTGCCGGTGGCGTTTTATTTTTTGCCTTCCCTACCCTTTACGCGTCTTCGTTTAGCGGGTTTTATCTACCGTTAATTATGATTTTATGGTTGCTTATTTTCAGAGCTATTGGTTTAGAGTTACGCGGACAAATACACAACAAAATTTGGGAAACCATCTGGGATAAAGCCTTCGGAATAGCGAGCTTACTTTTAGCTTTATTCTTCGGAATTGCCTTAGGAAACGTGGTGCGTGGCGTTAATTTAGGCATGGTGACTGATGGTGTTTCAGCACACGAACCGCATTATTTCTTTTTACCGCTTTGGAACCCGACCTTCAGTCCCAGAGCCGAGCATTTAGGGATTATTGACTGGTTTACCATTCTACTAGGAATTATTGGCGTTATAGCCTTAACCATTCACGGGGCGAACTGGATTATTTACAAAACCAATTCCGAATTAAATTTGAAACTAAAAAGCATCGTATTTAAACTGAATTTTGGGTTGCTTACTTTGGTTGTTCTATCCCTTTTCATCTGGCACATTATCGAACCACAACCGTTCCATAACTTTATAAAAACACCTTGGTTATGGATTTTCCCTATCATTACTTTTACAGGATTATTCGGCTTGTTTAAAGTAAGAACCTTCAAAAAAGATGGCATGGGATTTTTATTTTCGTCGCTGTTTTTATTCGGAGGAATCACCTCAACAGTGGCATCTATTTTTCCGAAGCTATTGCCCTCAACTAATACCACAAACCCAGATTTAACCATTTACAACATGGCTGCCGACAGTTACGGACTTTCAATTGGTGTGAACTGGTTTATTATAGCGGTAATTTTAGTGGCTGGTTACTTTACCATTCAGTATAAAGTATTTAAAGGAAAAATGGATAATGTAGGCTACGGAGAGCACTAGCATTATCCATTTTAAGATCCTTTATAGTTTAATTAAATGCTGGTGTTATTTAATAACATTTAAAGCTTTGCCTACTTTAGTGAAGGCTTCAACAGCTTTATCGATATGATGCGTTTCATGCCCTGCTGAAAGCTGCACACGAATTCTTGCTTTTCCTTTTGGCACAACAGGATAGAAAAAGGCGATCACATAAATACCTTCATCAAGTAATCTGGCAGCAAATTCCTGAGCTAGCTTCGCATCGTATAACATAACTGGAACAATTGGATGTTCTCCAGGAATGATATCGAATCCTGCTTCTGTCATTTTTGTTCTGAAACGTTTGGCGTTATTCTGAACTTTTTCAATTAAATCGGTTGATGTTTTTAACTTGTCTAAAACCGCAATCGATGCTCCTGCAATAGCAGGTGCTAGGGTATTCGAGAATAAATACGGACGAGATTTTTGTCTTAACATCTCAACGATTTCTTTTTTCGCAGCTGTAAATCCTCCTGAAGCACCACCTAAAGCTTTTCCGTAAGTTCCGGTGATGATATCGATACGTCCCATAACATTTTTATACTCATGTGTTCCACGACCTGTTTTACCAACAAATCCTGTGGCGTGACATTCATCAACCATAACCATAGCCTCGTATTTATCGGCTAAATCACAAATTTTATCTAATTGCGCAATGGTTCCATCCATAGAGAAGACTCCATCGGTTACAATTAATTTTCTTCTTGCTCCAGAGGCCGCTTTTAACTGCTCTTCTAAAGCTTCCATGTTATTATGAGAATAACGGTAACGCGCCGCTTTACACAAACGAATACCATCAATGATTGATGCATGGTTTAATTCATCTGAAATAATCGCATCTTCAGGACCTAAAATAGGTTCAAAAACACCCCCATTAGCATCAAATGCTGCTGCGTAAAGAATACAGTCTTCCATACCTAAAAACTCAGCTGTTTTCTGTTCCAATTCTTTGTGAATATCCTGCGTACCGCAAATGAAACGCACAGAAGACAATCCAAATCCGTGCGTTCTCATAGCTTCAATCCCAGCCTCTACAACATCGGGATGCGAAGACAATCCTAAATAATTGTTTGCACAAAAATTTAAAACTTCATTACCTGCGGTCGTATTTATTTCTGCACCTTGAGGCGTCGTAATAACACGCTCCTTTTTGTAAAGTCCAGATTCTTTTATTTCGTTTAACTCGTTTTCAAGCTGTTGTTTAACTGCTCCGTACATATGTTTGAATTTTTATAGAGTTACTAAATTGTATTGTTCTTTTAAGTGTTTAAGCATGTCTTGAGTCATGGCATCTAAATCGTACTTAGGTTGCCATCCCCAATCTTGTCTTGCTTGATGATCGTCTAAAGATGACGGCCAGTTTTCAGCAATGTTTTGTCTGAAATCCGGATTATAAGTCACCTTAAAATTAGGATAATATTTTTGAATAGACACTGTAATTTCCTCTGGAGTAAAACTCATCCCCTGAAGATTATACGATGTTCTTACAGAAATCGACTCCTTTGGCGCATCCATAAGTTCTAAAGTGGCACGAATGGTATCCTCCATGTAAATCATTGGAAGCATCGCATCGGCTCTCAAATAACATTCAAAGTTTTCTTCCTTTATCGCTTTATGATAAATTTCAACAGCATAATCGGTAGTTCCTCCACCTGGTAAAGACTGGTATCCAATTACTCCTGGATAACGTAACGAACGGACATCTAAACCGTATTTTAAGAAATAGTATTGTGCCCAGTTTTCACCTGAAGCTTTACTAATCCCATAAACCGTTGATGGATTTAAGAAATCGCTCTGAGCTGTATTCATTTTAGGCGCCATATCACCATATACCGCAATGGAACTCGGGTAAAAAACTTTACTCACCTTTTCAGCAACCGATACCTCTAAGACATTAAATAAAGTTTTCATATTTATGTCCCAGGTTTGTAATGGATTCTGCTCGCCTTTAGCCGATAAAATCGCTGCCAAGTGATAAATTTGAGTCACCTTATACTTTTTAACGATATACTCCAGACAGTTTATATTGGTAACATCTAACTGCTCATAAATACCTTTATAATTTTTGATAGGATTTAAATCTGAAGCAATAACAGCATCTTCTCCAAACTTGTTTTTAAGGGCTTCAACTAACACAGAACCTAACTGACCACCAGCTCCCGTAACTAATATTTTTTCGTTTTTCATACCTGAAATTATAAAGTATAAAATTACAAATTATGCCATTTAAAAGACGAAATACACTAACAAAACAACCATATTAAGTGATTAATATTTTAAAAATTAAATTTTAAAGAAAATTTTACTTTTAAAATATTTATTTATCTTTATTTAAAGAAAAATTAACTTGAATCTTATGGTAGAAAAACTGGATAATGTGGATTTGACCATTTTAAAAATCCTACAAAACGATTCTAAAAAGACCACTAAAGAGATTGCTGCTACTTTAAACATGACGGTTTCTCCGGTTTATGAACGTATAAAAAGACTGGAAAACGACGGTTTTATAAAAAAGTATGTCGCTTTATTAGATAAGAAGCAACTCAACTACCCAGTCACCGTTATATGTATGGTATCACTGCGCTACCATAACGAAGGGTTTATTGATAAATTTGAAGAACAGATTAAAGAACTTCCTGAAGTGCAAGAGTGTTTCCATATGGCTGGAAAAGTGGATTTCTTTCTAAAAATAAATATGAAAAGTTTAGATGACTATCATGATTTTGTACGGGTGAAGCTTTCTAACATATCGAACATTGGAATTTTAGAAAGTTACTTTGTTTTAAAAGAAATTAAACAATCTACAGAATTTGTTATATAGAAGAAGCCTTCGGCATTATACCGAAGGCTCTCAACTAACTTCTATAAAAAGTTAAACCAAACAATAAACGATGCTTACGCAAAGTTTCTTTTATATTAAATTACAGGCGCCTCCCATAACTTAAATGAAAAGAGCCTCTCTCCTAAAAAGAAAGGCTCTCTTTTTTTTAATCTCTTGTAAATGGGATAATCTCAGCCATTGCCGCATTATCTGTACCATCGTGTCCAGATTTCGCAATAAACTTAAGGTATCTAAAGGTCTCTGGAGTTTCAAAATTTATATCTTGAGCATCCGCAGATTTTGCTAACACAAAATCTCCCATAGATGTCCATGTTACATTATCATTACTTATTTGTAATTCTAAATTTTCAACTGAGCGTGATGTGGTTTGTCTTTGATAAAACCTAACGCCATTTACTAAATTATCAGCTCCCATGTCTATAGTAATATGGTGAGGTGGCACAGGCGTACACCCATTCCAACATGAGTGCCAATAAGAATTTAAATCACCATCAAGTACATCGGCAGCTCTACCTGTATCTCCTTCACCTCCTGTATCTTCTTGCGTACTGTAATCTACTATTGTCCATCCTGTTCTATCTAATTCGGTAACTGGGCCAAGCACAACCACCTTTGGCAAATCATCTAAATCAACATCAGGCTGTGTTCCCGAGCTTCTTGTTAATGCAGAACCTGCACTTGTATAATCGTTAAAAAAACCACAGTTTTTCATAACAAAAGTACTTCCTTCCGATCCTCCATAGAAATCCATACGATCACCATTTGCAGCTGTAGCATCTACCCCAAAAGTAGCCTCTGTAACTTCGTTCCAAACCCCATCTGTTGTGTACACCCATTGGTTTCCATAATTTCCGCTTCTTGTTTGATTTCCTGTTGCTGGATTAAAGTTTTCTAAAAACGAGTGAGCTCCTGTTAAGTATGTAGATGTTTTAGGTCTTCTTAAACTCGCAATCATTTCCCACTCGCCAACTTCAGGATCGTAGAAATAACCTGTGTAATCTGTTGAACCTTCTATTTCTGCTGGCTCACCTTTTAATATAAACTTATAGGTTACTCCTGTTTTCCACCCAATATTTTTAAAACTTTGAAGACCAGAACCCTCATTACCAAAATCTTGAACGGTAACACCATCACCTGCTCCCAACTTTGTAACTTTATAGTCCTCTGGGATTTGGTTTGGATCATCAGTACTGAAAGCACTCCAAATAGAAAATAATATGCGTCTTTCTGAACTCGAATTCACCTGAAGACCAAAATATCCTTGGGAATGTCCATTAGCCATAAAGAAAGATCCTAATACATCTTCTCCTTCAGCTACTGTAAGTTCATTATAAAAGTATTGAACATCTTTACCTTCTGGTGTTTTATATCCAATATTTACTGATGGACCTCTTCTTCCAAAATAGAAGTTATCGACTGGATTATAAATTACTCCATCAGCAGCTGCAGCACCACCCAAAAGCAAACTATTGATATCTCCTACAAATGTTCCAGACTTGGTTAATGCTTGAATTTCTATTCTATTATAGCCTTCCTCTACCGGGAATACGCCAATACCATAATTTACATACTCTTCCGTAGTTATAATAAGTTCTTTGCTTAATCCGTTAACGGTTACTTTAAATTTAGACCCGCCTTCAGAGGTTTTTATGTTTAAACCAACATTTAAATCACCCGCCCCTGTTCTAACATAAGTGCGGATAACATGGTCTGTAGATGTCCAGTTATGAATCCCCTCTTCTGATATTAAAGCTCCTTCTTGCGAAATATTATCCTTTAACCAGCTATTAGGTCCAATAGGAACTGTTTGTGTAAATTCTAAATTGGCTGCATCCTCACCAATTAAATCTTCAAAATATACAATTTTATCTGCATCACATGATAGAAAACCTAAGGCTATCGTAAAAAACAGTATTAACACTTTATTTATTTTTATATTCATGATTTTTAAATTTTAATTCAATATTTATTTTCTAAACAGCAACATTAAACGCTGTGTTTATAGAAATTATACTGATAAAGATTATTCGTAAGCGTAACCACCAACTTGTGCTAATGCGGCATATATACTTCCATCGTGCGATGTGTTAATTATTATCTTCACATACATAGCTGTTTTATTTTCCCCAAAATCAACCGGCTGAAGTTCGGCTACTGCGGATAAAGTGAAACTCCCTATTGAAATCCATGAACTCCCATCCGTACTAATTTCAACATCTATGTCTTTAATAGCTCTTGACAAAGATTGTCTTTGAGCTATTTGAAGTCCGCCTATACTAATTTCTGAACCGAAATTTATAGTCAATTGATGTGGATGCTCTCCTGCAGGATCACAGGTCCAGCAAGAATGCCAAAATGTATCCAAATCAGCATCAAGAATATCGGCTGCACGACCAGTATCTCCTTCTCCCGAGGTTTCTTCTGAACTGAAACTTTCAATAGTCCAGGCTGCAGGTTTAAGATTTACCTTAATCCTTGTATCGTTGAAAATCTGATTGGTTTTATACAAAACCTGGTCCGGCTCGCATGCCAAAACCACCACAGCAACAAGAAAAAATAAAAAGTGCTTTATAATTTTTGTGTTTTTCATAATTGTTAATTTTTAATAGTGTTTAAATAAACCAAGTGAATGATTTACACTCACCTGGCTATTTTACTAACTCATTATTCTTAAGGATTTTGCTCTAAAGATGGCTGTATTAATATTTGCTGCTCTGGAATCAACTCAATGATAACATTTTCTGTAGCCGGAATTTGAGGATACGGATTTGAATTATTTAAATGCGTTCCCGGGTAACGTCTATCCATTGTTAAACCGTTTCTGTAAACATCGAATTTTCTATGTCCCTCGAAAGCTAACTCTAACTGACGCTCATCCATAACAACATCAAATACTGTTTTACCTTCCGGGAGATTAGTTAAAGTATATTCATCGGCTTTCGCTCTTGCTCTTAAAATATTAATATTATCTAGAGCTAACTGGTCTGCCCCCTGCTTAGCTAAGGCTTCTGCTTTATTTAAATACATCTCAGCTAAACGAGATACTGTAGGTGACCACAAATGTAAATCGTTTTCTTGTTGAGATGCTTTTAGTATAAAGAACTTAGGATATCCATTACGCTTATCCATATCGTAGTCGAATGTTACATCTTGACGGCCGCTAGGTCCATTAAAATAATACTGTGTTCTACCATTAATTTCTTCTGACATTAAGGTATACGTATTGCCTTCAAATTCAAAAGTAATTGTTGATCCATTATCTGTAGTATGACTAAAATGATACGTTGTATTATCTTCTACCCAATATACAGCCGGTATTCTATCTCCGTTTTCATCAAGCAAATATTGAGGATCTATAAAACTCCCTCTTAAATCATTTTCACTTTGATTTAATAACTTTAAATAAGGCTGAGATGCGTACATTTCTCCCCAACCTACACCATCAATATTAGCATAAAACGAACCTATAGTCCACCAATCTTCATTTCCAGGAATATCAATATCCTTAGTTAATGTTACAGAGAATATTGCCTCTTCGTTATCCGATGGTGGTAAAGTGTTCATTACAGCAAAACGCTCTGGAGACAATAAAGAATAGGGACCTTCATTTATTACTTTATCGGCGTATTCAATGGCTTTAGCATTATCTTCCATATAAAGATATACTCGTGACAATAATGCTTGAGCAGCTCCTTTAGATGCAAATGAAGCCCCTTTATTTTCATTCATTAAAGCTTCTGCTTTTAATAAGTCTGAAATCACCTGATCATAAACTTCACCTACTGTATTTCGGTCTGGTAATTCATTTATATCTGATGTTATTTTTAATGGCACTGATAAATTCGATGTCCCCTGATTATAAGGTCTTCCAAAAATGTTCCCCATTTGAAAATATACCAACGCTCGAATATAATAGTTCTCTCCAATAACCTGATCTTCTGCGTCAGAATTACCTTTGGTTAAACTTTCAATAACACGGTTTGCTCCTACTACAGCCTTATATGAATTACTCCAAAATCTCTCTGCTCTATAATTATTGGGGTTTCTTTGATAGTTATAAAAGAAGTACAGATCATCAGTAGTACCTCCACTAATCATGACATTATCACCTGAATACTCAGACATTCTGTGTAAATCGTCAATCCAACCATCGTAACCTTTATCGCCCTTTAAAAATAGGTAGTTACCAAGTGTTGCGGACTGTGCAGCTCCTGGATCCTGAAATAAATCATCTGCCGAAATTTCAGTAAATGGACTTCTATCTAAATCGCATGATGTAAACACCATTGGAATTGAAAATAGAATTGTATAAAATATTTTTTTCATCTTTTAATTTTTTTTAATTAAAACCCTAGATTTAGACCTAATGAAAAGCGTCTTGGTACTGGATAACCAATACTCGTATATCCTAACTGAGATCCTCCTATACCATCGTTAATTGTTGGATCTACTCCTGTAAACTTTGTAAATGTTACTAGGTTGTCTCCTGATAAAGTTATGTTTGCACTACTTAGCCCCACTTTATCCATAATAGATTTTGGTAAATCATAAGATAATGTTACGTTGGTTAATCTTAAGTAGCTGCCATCTTCTAAATAACGCGTAGATGTTTGATTACTGCCAGCATAACCTCCTGGTTGGGGTTTAGGGTGTGTTGCCACATCTCCAGGTCTTTCCCAACGACTCCAACCATCAGGTAACACCATTTGATTGTACTGTAAATAATACCCATCTGAATCAAATAAATTTCGAGATGCATTGTATAATTCAGCTCCATAAGAAAAAGCCCAGTTAGAGGTTAATGTGAAATTTTTAAACCAAATAAGGGTACCAAAACCTCCAGTATAATCAGGGTTGGCAGAACCAGCAGTCTGTAATGTTGCGCTATTATAATTAGACGTTGTTGAACTCTCCCCTGTATCTGGATCGATAATCTCATAAACAGGTGCTCCATCGGCAGGATTTACCCCTAACCATTTTCTCATATAAAACGTACCAAATTCTTCGCCTTCTCTAATAATAAAAGACCCTCCAATAATATCGGTTCCGTCAGGTAATTCCTTTACATTATTTTTATTAAAACTGATGTTAGCTGCAGCTGCAATACCAAAATCTTCTGTTTTTACAATATCAGCAGCAATTGCGATTTCTAAACCTTTATTGGTCACAGAACCAATATTTTGGTAACGACCACTAAACCCTGTTTGATCTGATAAACGTCTATAGAATAATAGCCCTGAATTTTCTTTATTGTAATAATCTACAGTTAAATCGATGGCATCAAAAAAAGTAGCATCTAAACCAAAATTACTTTCAACCCCTTTTTCCCAAGTTAAATCTTTTGTACCTAAACGATTAGGCTTAGCCGCTATAATACCTGCATATTGAAATTTAACATCATAAGTTGACAAATATCCAAAACCTCCAGGTTGATTACCTACAGCTCCATAACTTGCTCTTAATTTAAGAACGTTTATATTATCGGCATTAAAAAAACTTTCTTTATGAATATTCCATCCTGCAGCTACTGAATAAAACTCTCCGTATCTATAATCCGGAGCAAATGCAGAAGCCCCATCAATACGTAATGATGCTTTTGCAAAATATTTTGATTTATAATCGTAATCTGCAGCTACCAGAAATGATTGCTGAGCTGTTTCATTTGCATTCCCATCGGTTACAGCTGGCTTTAATCCAACACTTTGCACTTGTCCATTAACCACGATATTTTCAGAACGTGTTGTGACATTTCTTGAACTGGTATCATTATATTCATAAGCAGCTAAAGCATTTACCGTATGATCTTCATTAAACGTTTTAGAGTACTTTAGCATTTGATTGGTAAATCTATATAAACCACGAAATGTATTATCCTGTATAGATCCGTTTGTAGACCTTCCGCCATTCGATCTTGGATCTGTATAATTAAAAGATTCTGAATTCCCCCAACGAAAGTTATTTGTAGAAATAAAAGCTAAGTTCTTTAGTAATTTATATTCAACATCGAAACTAGCGAACAAATCGAACGAACGTGAATCTGAATAATTCCATTGTCTATCATAAAAGAAGTTACTTTTGTCACGTCCTATCCAATCATCACCTTGAGCTTGATTTGCATTAACTACAGAACCGTCCTCGTTAAACGGGTTGTCCCAAGGCATATTGGTATAAGCCTGATATAAGCTACCCCCTCTAGAGTTCTCTCTTCTATCGAACACAAAATATAACTTAGGCTTGATTGTTAGTTTTTCTGAAATTTTATAATCTAAGTTTGTTCGATAAGTATAACGATCTAATTCAGTACCAATTACTGTTCCTTCTTCATTATAATATCCACCAGAAATTAACATATTATGAGTTTCTGTAGCTGATGTAAATGAAACAGTTGCATCCTTAACAAATGCGTCCTGTGTTGTAGCCCCAATCCAATCGAAATCACGCTCTAGTAGTCCTTCATCAAACCAAGGATTTGTATTTCCTGCGCTTTCATGAAAATCATAAAGCTGCTGAGAATTCATTACTTTAAAGTTCCCTGGATTAAACTGGTTTATTGCGCTTTTTAAATAAACAGTCATTTGCGGTTTCTTTCCAATTTCACCACGTCTGGTTGTTATAAGAATAACCCCATTAGCACCACGATTTCCATACAAAGCAGTAGCAGATGCATCTTTTAGTATAGACATACCTTCTATATCGCGTGGATTAATTTTAGGATCTGAATTCCCTACAATAACACCATCAACTACCCATAATGGTGAGTTTGTTGAATTTATTGAAGATCGTCCTCTAATAATAATGTTAGGCGATGAACCTGGGGAACCACCACTAGGTAACACCTGAACACCTGTAACTTTACCTTGTAACATGGTAGCCACATCCGGAACCGTTACATCGGTTAATTTATCTGCCTTAACTTCTACCACTGAAGAAGTAATAGTCTCCTTCTTTTGAGTTCCATATGCCACTACAACCACTTCGTCTAAGGCATCCTGATCTGATTGTAATTGAATATTTACTGTTTGTTTTCCTGCTACAGGAATTTCTTTGCTAACGTACCCTACATAGCTAATGACAAGTATATCACTTTCACCAACCGACAAGGTAAAATTTCCATCAAAATCTGAAGAGACACCTTTCGATGTTCCTTTTATGCTGACACTTGCTCCTGGCAACGGGACACCATCGTTAGCATCCGTTATGGTACCTGAAACCTGCTTTTCCTGAGCATACATCGTATATGTAAGCCCCATCAGCAAAACAAATAGCATTGTTTTAATCCTATTTTTCATAAGTTTTAGTTTGAGTTAATAATTAAAATTTGTTGAGTTAATTGTTGCGTTTGTTATTCTAAGATTGATTTACTTTTCACTTTTTTTTATTTAGAAAGAGAGCACCTAAACAGATGGCGCCCTCTTCTAAACCATCTAAAGTGACTAATAAACCAAATAATTAATATGTATCTTTAATCCAGTTATAAGGCTTACGCTTGATCCAGTTTCCTCGCGTGAAATCCGGAAAATCCTGAGGTTCACCATTATTCTCGATCGATAATTCTGAGAGAGGTGTAATAGCACTCCATGCTGCGGCATCGTAAGCATCCATTGGCGGAGCTATATTTTCTTTTGCAGACTCTACAAAGGCATTCATTACAAAAAAGTCCATACCGCCATGCCCTGCTCCAGTTGCTAATTCACCGTATTTTTGCCATAATGGATGATCGTATTTCTTCAACCATTCATCTGCTGCATCCCATTGGTGAGGTTTCGATTTCCCTTCTACATAAATTCTATTACCATCTACTTCCCATAAACCTTCTACGCCTTGAACTCTAAATCCCAATGAGTAAGGTCTTGGCAAACTACAATCGTGGGTAACAATAATAGTTTCTCCATTTGATGTTTCAATGGTGCTGGTTATGACATCTCCAATTTTGAAATTTAATTTAGCGTTCGGGTGATTCTCTCCTCCGTTATCTACTATATATTTATGAAGTCCGCGACTCTTGGTTGCATGAGATGTTAAGGATAAAAAACGATTTCCTCGATTAATATCACACATAGCAGCTATTGGACCTACCCCATGCGTTGGATATACATCGGCATTTCTTAATAAATTATGTTTTGTGCGCCATTTAGATTCTGAGATTCCTTTATCCCCAAATTCCACGCCTTTTCCATAAGCTGTTTTACCATCATTAAAAAACACACCTCGTAAATCGTGTTGGTATCCACATCTAAAATGAATGGTCTCACCAAATACATTTTGTTTTACCATATTAAGGACAGCCAAAACATCGCGACGATAGTTTACATTCTCTAAAATCATTAAATGACTTCCTGTTTCCTCATGCGTATTTACAAGATCCCAACACTCCTCTAAGGTGTTGGCTGCAGACACTTCAACACCCGTAAATTTCCCTGCTTTCATAGAGTCGACAGCCATTCTTGTATGCCACAACCATGGTGTAGAAATAATAACAGCATCGACTTCTTTTAACTCTAGTAAGTTTCTGTAATCGTAATCGGAATCTCCAAAAACCTTAGGCTTAGAAAACCCTGCATCATCAATTTTCTTTAAGGCTATTTTTATCCGTTCCGGATCAACATCACAAATCGCTGCAACTTCAATATCCTTTCTGTGCAATGCGTTGTTTAAATGATTGGTTCCTCTCAAACCTACTCCTATAAAAGCCAATTTCAATTTATCCTGAGAACCTCCCAATACCGATCCAAAAGACACATTTGGCAAAAAAGACAATCCCGCTCCTGCTATTGCAGTTTTCTTTACAAAATTCCTACGTGAGTTCATATACTTTAAATAAATAGTTTATTCGTTAAATAATTCGTTAACAAATATTACTTTTAGTATTTATATATAAGTTGACTTTTTATGCATTAAAGGGTAAAATTCTACTTATATAAATACGCTGACTAATCTATTTACCCTTTTTGACGAATATATACCCTTTTTACTCAACATTAGTAATGGTGCGGGTTTAGAGAAAATGAATTTTATTAATACCTTTACATAGCTTCGTTTTAAGCACTTCCTTTTAAATATTTATGAAGAATAACATTAATGGATAGAATTACTAAATTGAGGTATATGTTTCTGACAAAAAAATATAATGTGTTATGTGTTATCTTTTTGATCACCACTTACTCTTATGCTCAAAATCATATTAATTTTAAACCATTAACACCAACAATTAATAACAAATCCACCACGGTTTCTAAAACAGTTCAAGATGAGTTAGGAAATATTTGGATGCTTTGTTCATACGGAGTTCTTGTATATGATGGATATAATTATAAAACAATAGCAAACAATACAATATTCAACAATACAGGGGAACGCATTACAAATCTTGTTAAAGATTACAAAAATGACTTATGGATTATTTCCAATCGTGGCACACTAGTAAGATTCGAAACAAAAAATGGACAATTTAAAAATGTTAGCGCCTTCGTTAAAAATTCAAAAATTAGAACACTTCATTCCAAAGAGCAAAGTACATGGTTTGCTTCAGATAAAGGTGTTTTATATGAACACAAGGAATCAAAAACAGATAGCATTACTCAAATAGAACTTAATGGTGAACCTGTAAGAAACATTATAAGTATAGCAACCACTCCTAACAAAGTCTACATAAGTACTGAAAACGGAAAAATTTTTGACTATGACATTAATTCAAAAAAGCAAACCGAACTAATAGGGCTATACACTGATTTTCCGGGAATCATTATTTTAACCACAGACCATAATAATAGGCTCTGGATAGGGACAGAAACTTATGGTATTTTCGTTTACGATCCGAAAAGCAAACAGTTTATACAGGACCAACTTTTTCAAAGCGAAAAATATAATGTAAACAAAGAAATGTTTCTAACACTTTATAATGATAGTGATGGTTATATTTGGGGAGGAACAGATGGCGGTGGGTTATACAAAATAAATCCTTACACAGGAGAAATCAACCTTTTCTTTAAACAAGACACCAATGAATTTTCGTTAGGTAGCAATACCATTTTAAATATTAATGAAGACAATCATAAAAACCTTTGGATATGTACTAATTACGGTAAATTATCTGTCCTTCCTAATGTAGACAACAACATTAATTACCATGAGGGTTCAGCAAACCATACACCACAAAGAATCCTTAGTGTTTTTAAAAGTTCCAAAAATGATTTATGGATTGGTACAGATGGCTCAGGTCTAACTAAGGTGTCCTTCGAAAACTCAGGAAAAACAAAGGAAAAGCAATATTTCAACAACTTATCACTAAGCAGAGGATTTTATGTCCAGTCTATTGCTGAGGATAAATCACAAAACATATGGTTTGGAACATACAGAAATGGCTTATGGTATCACAACACTAAAAACAACACCTTTAAAAAAGTAGACATCATAAATTCGAAAGACCAAGAAGCTACTGATATAAGAACGGTTTATAAAGACTCAAAAGATAGAATTTGGGCGGGATCTAATATCTCTATCAATGTTTACAACACAGAAAGACAACTCTTAGCTTCTTTTGAAAATAATACACATGGCTTACGTGGAAGTATCACTCGAAGTATTTTAGAAGACAAAAATGGAACAATATGGCTTGGTGTCTATGATGGCGGTTTATTTAAGTTTAATGAAAACCTTGACAACCTAAAACAATCCTCTTTTTCCAATATAGATTCCAAAACAAACGATGTACTGAATGTTAAATCTATGGTTACAGGAGAAAAAGATATCCTATGGTTAATAAATGACTCAGGAAAACTTATCGAATTTAACATAAAAGACAATTCCTTTAAGTTAAAAGACTCACAAATACCCAAAGATGTTAATATAGCCGCAATAACAAAGCAAGATAACACCAATCTTTGGCTTAGTTCCAGTAACGGTATTTTTCATCTAAATACTAACACACTAAACATTAAATCATATTACAGCACTGATGGGTTGCAGGATAACGTTTTCCTCTCGCGTTCTGTTCATAAAGATATCAATGGTTTACTCTACTTTGGAGGCACGAATGGGCTAAACTATTTCGATCCAACAAAAATTAAGAAAAAAGAAAGCACTCCAGAGCTTTACATCAATACCATTGAAATTCTTAATCAACCCGCAGGGCAAATACTTCCGAAGTATAGTAGTTTAGGAGGCTATCATACAAAAGAATTAAGTTTAACCTCCCATCAATCCTCATTTTCTTTTAAGTTTTCTGCAATCGACAATGTTCTTGATCCAAAATATTACTATGCTTATCGCTTAAAAGGATTTAATGACAATTGGATTACTAGTGGGCAAGAACGATTAGCCACTTATACCAACATTCCATATGGCGATTATATTTTTGAAGTTAAAGCCGGTACTAAAAAAGACAATTGGAATATCCCTCCAAAACAAATAGCCGTTCACATCGCCCCTCCTTTGTGGCAAAGCACAGGCGCCTATATGATCTACTTAATAGTTATAGGCTTAATTATATATTCTTTAAGAAAATGGTACCTCCTTAGAAACAAACTTTTAGTTGAAAAATTAAATCATAAAAAGGAAAATGAACTTTACGACCTTAAAATGAATTTTTTCGCTAAAATGTCTCACGAAATTCAAACACCAATTACGTTGATTTTAGGACCGTTAGAAGACATGATTAAACGCTCTGAACAAAATGGTAATATGCTTCTTAATCAACGATTAAAAATCATTGAAAACAACAGTAAGCGACTTTCAAAAATTGCAAGAGAATTAACTTTAACCAGAAATAAAGAGTTAAACGAATTAAAATTACTGGCTACAAAAAATAATCTTTACAATCATATAGAAGAAATTTCATTGTCGTTTAAAGAGTTGGCAAGAAAAAAACGTATCGATTTTGCCATAAACTGCCCCAAAAACCTGCATTCTGCCTGGTACGACAAAGAAAAAATAGAGCACATCATTTACAATCTATTATCAAATGCTTTTAAATTTACACCAAAAGAAGGCAACGTTCAGCTTAATGTAATTCCTATTGCAGGTAAAAAGCAGATTAAAGTATCGGTTTCCGACACTGGATCAGGTATACCGAAAGATGAACTTGAACTTATTTTCGATTTATTTTACCAATCTAAAACCAACAAAAAAAATAAAGGTTCAGGTATTGGATTAGCATTAACTAAAGAACTGGTAGATTTACAAAAAGGTACTATTGAAGTCGAATCTTCGGAAGTTGAGGGAACCATCTTCACCTTTACTATTCCAATTACAAAAGAGGCATACAACGAAACAGAACTCATAGTTTCAGATGACATCGATGAGGCTGCAAATGAAGATGTTGAAGAGGAAAACGAAAAGCAGTCTAAGGTTATTGAAAAAGATCTATCTAAAAAAACCATCTTAATTGTTGAAGATAATTACGACCTACAATCCTTTTTAAAAGAACTTCTGGTTAACGATTACAACATTCTTCTTGCTGAAAATGGTGCCGAAGGTTATCATTATGCGAAAAGCAATTTTCCTGACTTGATTCTTACCGATATAATGATGCCCAAAATGGATGGTATCGAAATGTGTATGATGTTACAGGAAGACGCACTAACAAAGCACATTCCTGTAATTATGCTAACCGCAAAGAATTCAACAAATTCTAAAATATCCGGACTTAAATCGGGCGCCATAGAATACATCAATAAACCTTTTAATACCAATGAATTACTATTAAAGGTTAAAAATATCATTTCTTCTAAAGAGCATATCATTTCTAAATATAGAAAAGAGGTTATCAGTAGCCCTGAAATTGAAGTTGAAAAAACTCAGGATGAAATTTTCTTAGAAAATATGACATCCATAATAAATGCAAAACTTAATGATGACGGCTTTAAAATTGAAGATTTAGCCGAATCATTAAATATGAGTTACTCTAGTTTATACAGAAAATGTCAAGCTTTAACAGGTAAAAACCTGGTAGATTACATCAGACTTATCCGATTAAAACGGGCTGCCGTACTTATTACAAAATTTGGATATACGATTTCTGAAGCTGCATTTGCTGTTGGTTTTAACGATCCTAAATACTTCTCCAAATGTTTTAAAAAACAATACGACAGAAGTCCGAAAGAATTTGGAAAAGAAGCGACTAAAATTGGCATTGATAATTATTTAAAAGCCCATAACCTAGAACAGTTTAGTAACAGCGTGAATTAACTAATTCCATGATAGTAAAAATAAAAGGCCAGAGTTAAACTCTGGCCTTTTTGTATATACAATAATTTAAACCTTAAATTATTTAATTTCAATCAATTCTAACTCAAAAGTTAAATCCTGACCAGCTAATGGGTGGTTACCGTCTACAATAATGTGATCTTCGTTTACTTGAGCCACTCTAAATTGGTGCTCTCTACCATCTTCACTTTTAGATACTAAGCCCATACCTACTTCTGGTTTTACTTCTGCTGGTAATTGAGCGTTATCTACTTTATGAAATAATTCCTGCTGAATATCGCCATAAGCCTCTTCTTTAGGAATGGTTACAGTTTTCTTCTCGTTTACTTCCATGTCAATGATAGCCTTTTCGAATCCAGGAATTAAAAGCCCTTGTCCTAAAGTAGCCTCTAATGGCTCTCTTTCGGCAGAGGTGTCAAAAATTTGACCATTGCTTAATTTCCCTGTGTAATGAACTCTTACAGTATCATTTTCTTTTACTTGACTCATAAATTTTGTTTTCTTGTTTAAAAAATCACCACAAAACTACCATTTATAAATTGAACACCAATAAGATATCCCTAAAACCTCAAGTATTTAAGATAATCTTAACCGAATTTTTGTAAACCACTTCCGTAAAGACTGTTTTATGCATAAAAATTAAAATCATCAGAAAAATACACCCTAATCCAATTACTAAAACCTTACAAAACCTTACCTTTTGTCGATTTTTTTTGCATTTCGTAGATGTTTTTACGTTTTTTTATTATATATTCGTCCTCGTAAATTGTTTATACTCATAATTATACCCCTATTATTATCTGTATTTCCCTTTACTAAAGCTAAATCAATACCAAAAAGAAGTGACATTATTAACCTACACACAAAAGAAGAAACAGGCATTTCAACGAGTATTTTTGATATGCCCTCGTGGTAGCACTAATTTTACGCATTCCCTATTAGGATTGGTTAATAGCAAATTTAAGATTGAAAATTACTTGTTTTTTGAAACGCCATCAGAAGACAGGCTTTTTTGGTTATTGCAACGCCCTAAACATTAACTGATTATGAAGCATAATTACTTAAAACATCTCTTTACTCTCATAGGCTTGTTTTATATAAGTTTAAACTTGTACGCCCTAACTTATTATGTTAATAGAGTAACCGAAACCAATTACTCTGACACAAGTCCACTTTATTACGGAGCGATTTCTGATTATGCTCGGTTTGTGAACAGCGAGTTAGTCAGTACGGTAAATTATCGACAAAGTGTTTCTCAAATTTATAAAGTTGCGGCGGCTGTTGCTGATGTAGAGGGAGATTATAGGTCTGTTAATAGCGGAAATTGGACAACACTATCTACATGGGAGTATTATGACAACGTTTTAGGTTGGATTACCCCAACAGCTCTTATTGGTTACCCTGGTGAATTTACAGGAACAAATACCGTTCTTATAAACTCTGCTCACACTATAACCGTTAACTCTAATTTAGACACCGAATATATAGTTAGCATAACCGTAAATGGAACATTAGATTTAAATCCAGGGTCTTCTCCAAGAGAAGTAAGTTTAAACACGCCTTCAATAGATATTAATGGTGCTTCCGCCTTTTTAGGTTTTTCTCATGCTCAGGCTAGTTTATTATTACCTGCTGGAGCTGCTTTAAGTTTTCAAAACGGTGGGGATATTGCCGGTTCGTGTACACCAAATAATGAAATAATTATTAATGGGAATCAATATGCTGCCTGTAAAAACCCTTCAGCTGGAGCATATACATTTGGTCAAGTATCTGCTGCAGGTGGAACAATTAATGCACAAATAGACATTCCTCCTTCCTCACCAAACACTTCAGAAGTCTGTGCTGAAATAAATTTTTCGGGAGGATACACTGGAACAGGTACCAATGTTACAGCAGACTGGGTTTTAAGATACCCGGATAACACAACAACTATCTTAATTGATAATGTTTCATTAGTTGATCAAAATAGTGTAACTAGCTCATCATTTACACCAACACAAACCGGACAATATGTATTGACGTTAGAAGTTACCGACGGTAATGTAACAAATGTAGATAATGTTGTTTTTGATATTACTGTTGATGTTACTCCTCCTACAGCTGCTTGCCAAAACGTAACCATTCAACTCGATGCTTCTGGAAGTGCTTCGGTAACCGCTGCTCAGGTTGATAATGGCTCTTCTGATAACTGTGCGGTAGCTTCTTTAGCGCTTTCAAAAACAGATTTTACCTGTGCTGATGTCGGGCCTAATTCGGTAACTCTTACCGTAACCGATGTGAATGGCAATACTGATACCTGTACCGCTACTGTAACCGTAGAGGATAATGTAGACCCTGTCGCTGCTTGCCAAAACGTAACCATTCAACTCGATGCTTCTGGAAATGCTTCGGTAACCGCTGCTCAGGTTGATAATGGCTCTTCTGATAACTGTGCGGTAGCTTCTTTAGCGCTTTCAAAAACAGATTTTACCTGTGCTGATGTCGGGCCTAATTCGGTAACTCTTACCGTAACCGATGTGAATGGCAATACTGATACCTGTACCGCTACTGTAACCGTAGAGGATAATGTAGACCCTGTCGCTGCTTGCCAAAACGTAACCATTCAACTCGATGCTTCTGGAAATGCTTCGGTAACCGCTGCTCAGGTTGATAATGGCTCTTCTGATAATTGTGCGGTAGCTTCTTTAGCGCTTTCAAAAACAGATTTTACCTGTGCTGATGTCGGGCCTAATTCGGTAACTCTTACCGTAACCGATGTGAATGGCAATACTGATACCTGTACCGCTACTGTAACCGTAGAGGATAATGTAGACCCTGTCGCTGCTTGCCAAAACGTAACCATTCAACTCGATGCTTCTGGAAATGCTTCGGTAACCGCTGCTCAGGTTGATAATGGCTCTTCTGATAACTGTGCGGTAGCTTCTTTAGCGCTTTCAAAAACAGATTTTACCTGTGCTGATGTCGGGCCTAATTCGGTAACTCTTACCGTAACCGATGTGAATGGCAATACTGATACCTGTACCGCTACTGTAACCGTAGAGGATAATGTAGACCCTGTCGCTGCTTGCCAAAACGTAACCATTCAACTCGATGCTTCTGGAAATGCTTCGGTAACCGCTGCTCAGGTTGATAATGGCTCTTCTGATAATTGTGCGGTAGCTTCTTTAGCGCTTTCAAAAACAGATTTTACCTGTGCTGATGTCGGGCCTAATTCGGTAACTCTTACCGTAACCGATGTGAATGGCAATACTGATACCTGTACCGCTACTGTAACCGTAGAGGATAATGTAGACCCTGTCGCTGCTTGCCAAAACGTAACCATTCAACTCGATGCTTCTGGAAATGCTTCGGTAACCGCTGCTCAGGTTGATAATGGCTCTTCTGATAATTGTGCGGTAGCTTCTTTAGCGCTTTCAAAAACAGATTTTACCTGTGCTGATGTCGGGCCTAATTCGGTAACTCTTACCGTAACCGATGTGAATGGCAATACTGATACCTGTACCGCTACTGTAACCGTAGAGGATAATGTAGACCCTGTCGCTGCTTGCCAAAACGTAACCATTCAACTCGATGCTTCTGGAAATGCTTCGGTAACCGCTGCTCAGGTTGATAATGGCTCTTCTGATAACTGTGCGGTAGCTTCTTTAGCGCTTTCAAAAACAGATTTTACCTGTGCTGATGTCGGGCCTAATTCGGTAACTCTTACCGTAACCGATGTGAATGGCAATACTGATACCTGTACCGCTACTGTAACCGTAGAGGATAATGTAGACCCTGTCGCTGCTTGCCAAAACGTAACCATTCAACTCGATGCTTCTGGAAATGCTTCGGTAACCGCTGCTCAGGTTGATAATGGCTCTTCTGATAATTGTGCGGTAGCTTCTTTAGCGCTTTCAAAAACAGATTTTACCTGTGCTGATGTCGGGCCTAATTCGGTAACTCTTACCGTAACCGATGTGAATGGCAATACTGATACCTGTACCGCTACTGTAACCGTAGAGGATAATGTAGACCCTGTCGCTGCTTGCCAAAACGTAACCATTCAACTCGATGCTTCTGGAAATGCTTCGGTAACCGCTGCTCAGGTTGATAATGGCTCTTCTGATAACTGTGCGGTAGCTTCTTTAGCGCTTTCAAAAACAGATTTTACCTGTGCTGATGTCGGGCCTAATTCGGTAACTCTTACCGTAACCGATGTGAATGGCAATACTGATACCTGTACCGCTACTGTAACCGTAGAGGATAATGTAGACCCTGTCGCTGCTTGCCAAAACGTAACCATTCAACTCGATGCTTCTGGAAATGCTTCGGTAACCGCTGCTCAGGTTGATAATGGCTCTTCTGATAATTGTGCGGTAGCTTCTTTAGCGCTTTCAAAAACAGATTTTACCTGTGCTGATGTCGGGCCTAATTCGGTAACTCTTACCGTAACCGATGTGAATGGCAATACTGATACCTGTACCGCTACTGTAACCGTAGAGGATAATGTAGACCCTGTCGCTGCTTGCCAAAACGTAACCATTCAACTCGATGCTTCTGGAAATGCTTCGGTAACCGCTGCTCAGGTTGATAATGGCTCTTCTGATAACTGTGCGGTAGCTTCTTTAGCGCTTTCAAAAACAGATTTTACCTGTGCTGATGTCGGGCCTAATTCGGTAACTCTTACCGTAACCGATGTGAATGGCAATACTGATACCTGTACCGCTACTGTAACCGTAGAGGATAATGTAGACCCTGTCGCTGCTTGCCAAAACGTAACCATTCAACTCGATGCTTCTGGAAATGCTTCGGTAACCGCTGCTCAGGTTGATAATGGCTCTTCTGATAATTGTGCGGTAGCTTCTTTAGCGCTTTCAAAAACAGATTTTACCTGTGCTGATGTCGGGCCTAATTCGGTAACTCTTACCGTAACCGATGTGAATGGCAATACTGATACCTGTACCGCTACTGTAACCGTAGAGGATAATGTAGACCCTGTCGCTGCTTGCCAAAACGTAACCATTCAACTCGATGCTTCTGGAAATGCTTCGGTAACCGCTGCTCAGGTTGATAATGGCTCTTCTGATAACTGTGCGGTAGCTTCTTTAGCGCTTTCAAAAACAGATTTTACCTGTGCTGATGTCGGGCCTAATTCGGTAACTCTTACCGTAACCGATGTGAATGGCAATACTGATACCTGTACCGCTACTGTAACCGTAGAGGATAATGTAGACCCTGTCGCTGCTTGCCAAAACGTAACCATTCAACTCGATGCTTCTGGAAATGCTTCGGTAACCGCTGCTCAGGTTGATAATGGCTCTTCTGATAATTGTGCGGTAGCTTCTTTAGCGCTTTCAAAAACAGATTTTACCTGTGCTGATGTCGGGCCTAATTCGGTAACTCTTACCGTAACCGATGTGAATGGCAATACTGATACCTGTACCGCTACTGTAACCGTAGAGGATAATGTAGACCCTGTCGCTGCTTGCCAAAACGTAACCATTCAACTCGATGCTTCTGGAAATGCTTCGGTAACCGCTGCTCAGGTTGATAATGGCTCTTCTGATAATTGTGCGGTAGCTTCTTTAGCGCTTTCAAAAACAGATTTTACCTGTGCTGATGTCGGGCCTAATTCGGTAACTCTTACCGTAACCGATGTGAATGGCAATACTGATACCTGTACCGCTACTGTAACCGTAGAGGATAATGTAGACCCTGTCGCTGCTTGCCAAAACGTAACCATTCAACTCGATGCTTCTGGAAATGCTTCGGTAACCGCTGCTCAGGTTGATAATGGCTCTTCTGATAACTGTGCGGTAGCTTCTTTAGCGCTTTCAAAAACAGATTTTACCTGTGCTGATGTCGGGCCTAATTCGGTAACTCTTACCGTAACCGATGTGAATGGCAATACTGATACCTGTACCGCTACTGTAACCGTAGAGGATAATGTAGACCCTGTCGCTGCTTGCCAAAACGTAACCATTCAACTCGATGCTTCTGGAAATGCTTCGGTAACCGCTGCTCAGGTTGATAATGGCTCTTCTGATAATTGTGCGGTAGCTTCTTTAGCGCTTTCAAAAACAGATTTTACCTGTGCTGATGTCGGGCCTAATTCGGTAACTCTTACCGTAACCGATGTGAATGGCAATACTGATACCTGTACCGCTACTGTAACCGTAGAGGATAATGTAGACCCTGTCGCTGCTTGCCAAAACGTAACCATTCAACTCGATGCTTCTGGAAATGCTTCGGTAACCGCTGCTCAGGTTGATAATGGCTCTTCTGATAATTGTGCGGTAGCTTCTTTAGCGCTTTCAAAAACAGATTTTACCTGTGCTGATGTCGGGCCTAATTCGGTAACTCTTACCGTAACCGATGTGAATGGCAATACTGATACCTGTACCGCTACTGTAACCGTAGAGGATAATGTAGACCCTGTCGCTGCTTGCCAAAACGTAACCATTCAACTCGATGCTTCTGGAAATGCTTCGGTAACCGCTGCTCAGGTTGATAATGGCTCTTCTGATAATTGTGCGGTAGCTTCTTTAGCGCTTTCAAAAACAGATTTTACCTGTGCTGATGTCGGGCCTAATTCGGTAACTCTTACCGTAACCGATGTGAATGGCAATACTGATACCTGTACCGCTACTGTAACCGTAGAGGATAATGTAGACCCTGTCGCTGCTTGCCAAAACGTAACCATTCAACTCGATGCTTCTGGAAATGCTTCGGTAACCGCTGCTCAGGTTGATAATGGCTCTTCTGATAATTGTGCGGTAGCTTCTTTAGCGCTTTCAAAAACAGATTTTACCTGTGCTGATGTCGGGCCTAATTCGGTAACTCTTACCGTAACCGATGTGAATGGCAATACTGATACCTGTACCGCTACTGTAACCGTAGAGGATAATGTAGACCCTGTCGCTGCTTGCCAAAACGTAACCATTCAACTCGATGCTTCTGGAAATGCTTCGGTAACCGCTGCTCAGGTTGATAATGGCTCTTCTGATAACTGTGCGGTAGCTTCTTTAGCGCTTTCAAAAACAGATTTTACCTGTGCTGATGTCGGGCCTAATTCGGTAACTCTTACCGTAACCGATGTGAATGGCAATACTGATACCTGTACCGCTACTGTAACCGTAGAGGATAATGTAGACCCTGTCGCTGCTTGCCAAAACGTAACCATTCAACTCGATGCTTCTGGAAATGCTTCGGTAACCGCTGCTCAGGTTGATAATGGCTCTTCTGATAATTGTGCGGTAGCTTCTTTAGCGCTTTCAAAAACAGATTTTACCTGTGCTGATGTCGGGCCTAATTCGGTAACTCTTACCGTAACCGATGTGAATGGCAATACTGATACCTGTACCGCTACTGTAACCGTAGAGGATAATGTAGACCCTGTCGCTGCTTGCCAAAACGTAACCATTCAACTCGATGCTTCTGGAAATGCTTCGGTAACCGCTGCTCAGGTTGATAATGGCTCTTCTGATAATTGTGCGGTAGCTTCTTTAGCGCTTTCAAAAACAGATTTTACCTGTGCTGATGTCGGGCCTAATTCGGTAACTCTTACCGTAACCGATGTGAATGGCAATACTGATACCTGTACCGCTACTGTTACTGTCGTTGACAATATAAAACCATTTATCACATGCCCTGGAACAGTAACAGCAAATACTTCCAACGATGGCACAGGAAATTGTACGACTACGGTAAACCTTGGAACTCCAACAGCTACAGATAATTGTACGGCTTCTGGGGATATAGTATTTACCGCTAAAATTGGAACAACAACTATAAACCCGATAACTCATTTGTTCCCGATTGGAAATACAATCGTGAAATGGACCGCTACCGACGAAAATGGTAATACCTCATCAGTATGCAATCAAACTGTAACAGTTATAGATAACGAATCTCCAACAATATCATGCTCAGGAAATATTACAGCAGCTACTTCTGATGATGGTACAGGAGACTGTTCTACATTAATAAATATCCCAACGCCAACAAATTTCGACAACTGTAGCAAAACCTTAACATGGAGTATGACAGGAATGGTTAATACTAACGGGACTGGAGGAGTTGGAAATTATTCGTTCCCTGTAGGAACAACAACTATAAACTATACGGTTACAGATGGAGCAGGTTTAACAGCTACTTGCTCGCAGGAAGTGACTGTCGTGGATGACGAAAACCCGACAATAACTTGTCCTGGAGATCAAAATGTAAATTTCAACAATACTTGTGAGTTTGAACTTCAGGATTACACAGGTCTCGCCATTTCTGTATCTGACAATTGTGATGATGATGTAGAAATTACTCAAAGCCCAGCTGCAGGAACTTTTATTTCTGGTACAACACTTATAACCTTAACAGCTTCAGATGGTACGAATACATCTTCCTGTTCTTTTAATGTTATCCCAACAGACAATATTGACCCTGTTGCCATCTGCGAAAGTTTTGATGCTTACTTAAGTGTTAACGGAACCGTCACTGTATTTGCAGATGACCTTAATAATGGCTCTTATGATGCAAATAGCTGTGGAATTGTTAGTATGACTGTCTCTCCTAATACATTTAACTGTTCTGATATTGGTAATAATTCTGTTACCTTCACAGTTTATGATGATGCAGGAAACTCTGATTCCTGTACCACTACCGTTAATGTCATAGACAACATCGCCCCTACTATGCAATGTAACGATTTTGTTACTGTTGTTGATGCCATAACAAGAGAAGCTACTATCCAAGCGTCTGATGTTGATAATGGATCCTTCGATGCCTGTGGCAGTGTTACACTAAGTGTTTCTCCTACTACATTCCCAGAAGATGAAAATGGTAATGTTTATTATACTACGGCCGAACTTACTGCCACTGATGAAAATGGAAATTCAAATACATGTACAGTTAACATTACTGTAGAACCACCTAAAAATGAATTTACATATTTAACAGGAGAAATTGTAAACCCTATACCTGATAATCCTCAGCCTCCAAGTTCACTTATTGAAGCAACAGCTTGTCCTGGAGGGCTAAATGAACCTAAAGATGTAGAATTAACTCTTCAACCTATTGGTGATTATGGTTTACTTGCCGAACATGTTATTAATTGGGAATATTCTGATGACAATGGAGAAACCTGGACGGTTATACCAAATACCTCAGGTATATTAACCTATACCTTAATTGGTGTTACAAGTGATACATTCGTTAGACTAAGAATACAAAATGCAGATGACACATCAGTTATACGTACCTCTGCTGAAGCCTTTATAAGGTTCCTACCTCCTGATGAGCCACCAACAATAACAAACATAACTCCAAACCCACCATATATATGCTTAAATGAATCGGTAACCTTAGAAGCTCAAAGCTATTTTGATCGACCAAATGGACAGTTTGGTGAAGGTGGAGAATTTAACTATGCGCAACCTGATGGCTGGCGTGTTGACGGTCTTGATGGCTTTTTCCCTGCAAGTGGTAACACAACTACTCAACCAACATGGAAAGAAACCAACTCTAATAACAACCAAACCTTTAGTGGTATTAATTATGATACTACCGATAACACTAAATTTGCTATGGCTAATGGAGTTGGAAATACAACAACTTTAGAAACCCCGGTATTTAGTACAGTTGGAATGACTTCTGCAGAAGCTATTATGAACTTTAATACCAGTTTTTATTTCTGTAATAATGGTTATGGAAAAATAGAACTTTCCTTTGATTCAGGAAATACTTACACTGAAACACTAACAACTGTCGAAGGATATGATTTTGATTCAAGAACTGGAGGGGTTACAACTTCTGGAGTTTTCTTAACAACAGGCCCGGGTCAAAATTGTATAGGTCAAACTGACCCAAGAATGTTACCCGCTACAATAAACTTAGGTGCTTACACAGGTCTATCAGGCCTAAGAGTTAAATTCACTTTTGTTGGTAGTACCTCAGATTGTGGTGACGCAAGCGCATCTATGTTTTCTAACCCAGACAACATTAATTGTAAAAAATCAGAAAAAGTTGCCAGTGGATGGGCAATTGACGCAGTTGGTTTCGCTTATGCTCAAGTAGACGATGAGTTAGAATGGACTGATGAAGACGGAACAGTTATCGCCATTGGAACAACTGCAACAATAACTCCTGTAACCCCAGGTATAAGAACTTATGGTGTAACAAACTTAGTAAACCAATGTAGAACGGATAATGATGATGGAACAGAATTCGTAGATATTTACACTAGTTTAGCTTATGCTGGACAAGATTACACACCTTTAACCAGTGAATGTGGAGAAAACTCATTACAATTAAATGCTTATGATAATACGAAAACATCTGTAGAAAACTTTAATAAAGGTGCTTTTGAAACTAATCTATATGTGGTTCCGGATATAGCCGCCGGAGACACAGATTATCTTGGTACTGGTGTTACCGGTGTTTGGACGGCTGTAGCAAATAGTAATACATCTTGTGGTAATGCCTTTACTTTCTCAGACAACACAAGTCCTGACGCAATTTTTACAGCTGACCCTGGAAATTACACATTAACATGGACGCTTTCTAATGGATGTTCAGACAAGATAAATGTTACTATTGTTGACTGTCCTACAGTAAACTTTGATGGGGTAAACGACTATGTTACCTTCAAAAACAATTATAATATCAACAGTGCTTTCAGTCTAGAAGTTTGGGTAAAGCCTAATTCTGTTAACGGCACACGAACAGTTTACTCTAGAAAGGATGCGGCAAATAACACCAACGGATATGCTTTAAATATTGTTGATGGTCAAGTACGTTTCAATTGGTATAACACCTTAAGTTCTGGAGTCATCTCCTCCGGAGGGGATTTGGTTGCCACTGATAGATGGTATCATTTAGCTGTTACATTTGATGGTAGTTTATATACTCTATATGTTGATGGTATTGAACTGAACTCCGCCAACGGTTCAGCTCCGGAATATACTACTAGTAACATTGAAGCCATTTTAGGAGCGATGGATCAATCACCGCCAAGTAATCCTACCAACTACTTTCATGGCTGGATGGATGAATTTAGAATCTGGAATGTTGGTCTTTCTCCTGAACATATTAGACAAATGATGAATCAGGAAATAATTCAGTCTGGTTCTGACGTATCAGGTGTAGTAATTCCTTTAAAAATTTATGGCCCAGACACCAATAACGATGGTATTGAAGAGAATCCTATTTTATGGTCTAATCTTGATGCTTATTATAAAATGGGTGTGGTTTGTGGTGATTTATATCCGGAAGTTGGAGCTGCAGGTAGGTTACGTAATATAACGACTAGTCAACAACAAACAGCACCTATTCCATATACTACAAAAGCTAACACAAATTGGGATACAGACAATACTTGGACATATTCTGATGTATGGGATGTTCCAAATAGTAATGGTATAAATGGAGAACCTATAGATTGGAATATTGCACGTCTATCTCATAATTTAACTATTGATGCTAGAAATATTAATTTATTAGGTTTAATAGTAAATTCATCGAAAACTTTAATTGTTACCGGAACAGGAACTCAAGATGAAAACAATATTGGCCACGGTCTATTTATTTCACATTACCTGAAGCTTGATGGCTTCATGGATTTAATTGGAAAATCTCAATTGATTCAAAGACGTTATGGAGACTATGTTAATACAGGTACCTGGAAAACATTTGAAACGAGACAGTTTAACGAAAGTATTTTAGACCCTAATAGTATTGGATACATTGAAAGAGACCAACAAGGATCATCAAATGTTCATAATTATAACTATTGGAGTTCTCCTGTCGGCAGTCAAAATGGAACGACAAATAATATGCCCTTCCAACCAATGACCAATATGTTAGATGGTAGCATTACTTCAAATCCGAAACCAATTACTTGGGTAGGAGGTTATGATGGATCAGGTACCAACCCAATAAAAATAGCAGAATACTGGCTATGGTCTTATAGAAATAAACCAGCAAACACCTATTCAAACTGGGAAAAACTTTATAAGTCATCTAACCTTCAAACAGGTTTAGGTTATACCATGAAAGGTTCAGGGAGTAGTTCTGATAGACAAAATTACACTTTCAGAGGAAAACCAAACAATGAGACTGTTGAGAATATAGTGAATATAGGTAATAATGCTCTTGTTGGTAACCCATATCCTTCAGCAGTTTACGCTCCTGAATTCATAAAAGATAACATTCCTTCCTTGGATCCAACCGGAGACCCTTCAGTTGCAAATTCTGGAACAACAGGGAGTATAGATGGCACATTATCGTTCTGGATTACCTTTGACACTAATAACACACATATATTAAGAGAATATCAAGGCGGTTATGCAACTTTTACTTTGGCTGGTGGTTTGGCCCCCCCAATTGGTAATAAATATACTACTACAGATGGCTATGAAATTAGTGGAGATGGAACAACCACTCTACTCCCAATTGCTCATATCCCTGTAGCGCAAGGATTTTATGTTAACGCCGCATTTCCTGATGATTTCGAATCTAATGTAATTAGATTCAAAAACAGCCAAAGAGATAGAAGAGAATTTGCCGCAACCGATACTGGTAATTTAGTTTTAAAAACTTCAAGCGCTAAGGACTCTAAAACTAACAATCTAGAAACAGATGAATATGAAGATGGAGTTCAAAGAATAAGGTTTGCTTTTAAAAATAATAAAGGACAACGTTCTTTACTCTTGGCTTTCACACCAGATAATTCTGCTTCTGACGGGTACAACTATGGTTATGATGCGCGTTTGGATACTCCTCTTGCTGATGATATGTTATTTAAATCTGGAATATATAACCTAACTATTCAAGCTGTTGGAGAATTTGATGATAGCAAACAGTACCCTTTTAGCATATTTACAAATAAAGGAGGTAATTTTGAAATCGCTGTAACTGCTTTTGAAAACTTACCACCTAACACTAAAGTATATATTTATGATAGTTTACTAGGTACATATACTAAAATAGATGGTAAAAATTTAACTTACAATATTACTTTAGACCCTGGAACATACAAAGATAGATTTTATGTGACATTTACACACAAGGACCAAAAAACTCTTTCGGTAATTGATGAAGAATTAAATAAAATTCAAGTTAACTATTTACAAAATAGTAAAGAGATTTACATTAATTCTGTAATGAACACAGAAATTAAGCAGGTTCAACTAATCAATATTTTAGGACAAATCATAAATGTTTGGGATAAATCTGATAAAACTTTTGATTCCAATGAAATTAGATTATCTGTTAGCGGTGATATAGCTCAAGGTAGTTATATTGTTAACATCGTTACTTCAAATAGTAATATCTCTAAAAAAATAATAATTAAGTAAATACTATTTCAATTAAAATCACAAAAAGCTATCTCCGTTAGAGATAGCTTTTTTTATAGATAAAAACTAAAAAGAAAGAATAAACCTTCAATAAAACTACACTTTATCGATTATTTAATGCTTTTTATAGATTTTATATTCAAAAATAGGTATATTAGCGATAGTAATAACCAACCCCAAACCCTATGAACCGAAAATTACACTTGTGCTATACCTTATTGGTGCTATTCATAACTCTTAGTTCATCAAACCAAACCTATGGTCAAACAAACACTATGGAAAGAGTAAGAATAGATTTTACTGTTCCTGGAAAATTTGTTAGACACCTATTAATTAGCTTTACTTCAAACAATGCTGCTAGTGATGGATATGATTATGGATATGAAGCATTGAACAGAGATTCTTACCCTTACGATCTTAGCTGGATTGTTAGTGGACTTAATTGTACCATACAAGGTGTGGGAGCTTTTGATGACACCAAAAAATATCCCTTATGGTTATTTATGTCAAAAGAAGATGATTTTGAAATTTCTTTGGATACCACAGAAAATTTTGAAAACCCTATTGATGTTTTTATTTATGATGCAAAAGAAAACACTTTTACTAAAATAAACGAATCAAATTTCAAATCTCATATTAGTAAAGGAGAGTATTCCGACAGATTCTTTTTAGCTTTCAAAAATGAATCTACAACCTCAGTAGCAAAGACATTATCCACTGAAAATGAAATCTTGAAAAGAACAAAAATTCAATATTTAAGAAATTCTAAAGAAGTATTTATTGATACGAACGGTTTAACTTCTATAAAAGAAATCGCTTTAACAAATGTAAATGGTCAAAAATTATTTTCAACCAGAAATATAAATGATACACACATAAAAATGCCTATTCAACATATGGGTAGCCAATTAATTTTGGTAAATGTTACTACAGAAATCGGACAAACAACAAAACAGCTAGTCATTTACTAATTACAAAAAACAAAAACTCTGCTAAGAAGTTTAATTATTTGAGTTAGTCACTTTTCATAATTAACTATTAAAAAAGCTCTAAATTTCTTTAGAGCTTTTTATTTTATACATGAGAAATTAATTCCTCTATTGTTAATTTTTGCTGATCACCAGTACTCATAGTTTTCAGCGTAAACGTATTCGATTTCATTTCCTCTTCTCCAACCAAAACAACATATGGAATTAATCGCTTGTTGGCATGATTCATTTGTTTCTTCATCTTAGCTGAATCCGGATACAACTCAGCATTGATACCATTGCTTCTTAACGTTTTTATAGCCTTTAAACTAAATAAAGCTTCTTTATCCCCAAAGTTAATGAAGAGTACTTCAACATTTTTAGTCACTGTTTCTGGGAATAAATTTAATTCTTCCAATACTAAGTAAATACGGTCTAAGCCAAAGCTAATCCCAACACCACTTACATTTTTAAGTCCGAAAATACCTGTCAAGTCATCATAGCGACCGCCACCACCTATCGATCCCATTTTTACGGATTCCGGAGCTGCTACTTCAAAGATAGCTCCAGTGTAATAATTTAAACCACGTGCTAAAGTTACGTCTAGCTGTAGTGTTGCTGTATTTAATCCTAATTCCGAAATAGCTTCATTAATAAAGCTAAGTTCTTCTATGCCTTTTGTACCTTCCTCCGAAGAGGCTAAAATTGATTTTAACGATTCTATTTGAGTTTCAAAAGAACCGGTTAATGAAAATAAAGGCTGTAATTTTTCAATACCTTGTTCTGAAATACCTTTAGAGCGCATTTCTTCTTTTACTTTTTCCTCTCCTATCTTATCAAGCTTATCTAAAGCTACTGTAAAATCGATTAACTTATCGTGAGCTCCAATAACCTCGGCAATACCTGATAATATTTTACGGTTATTAATCTTAATCGTTACGCCTTCTAATTTTAAAGAGGAGAAAACAGCATCGTATAACTGAATAAACTCAACTTCTTGCCATAATGAATCACTTCCTACCACATCGGCATCGCATTGGTAAAACTCTCTGAAACGCCCCTTTTGAGGTCTATCTGCTCTCCAAACTGGTTGTATTTGATAACGTTTAAAAGGGAACTCAATTTCATTTTGATGTTGCACTACGTATCGCGCAAATGGTACCGTTAAATCGTAACGTAAGGCTTTTTCGGAGATACTGGAAGTTAACTTTAAAGCATCCTTTTGTTCATAAGCGTCCTGATTAGCTTTAGACAAATAATCTCCAGAATTTAATATCTTAAAAATAAGTCTATCACCTTCATCACCATATTTACCCATTAAGGTTTCTGAGTTTTCGAAACTAGGCGTTTCAATAGGCTGAAATCCGAAAGTTTCGAATGCACTACGAATGGTATTAAAAATATAATTACGTTTTGCTACCTGTTCTGGGTTAAAGTCTCTTGTTCCTTTTGGAATACTTGGTTTTTGAGCCATATTAAATGCCTGCAACAGCAGGTACCGTTTTAATAGTTATTGAAAGTAAAATAATTTCTCGGGTTTCCCGTTGTGACAAAAATAACAGTTTCTTTTGAAAAAGATTCCTGCCTTAGTAGGAATGACATATTTTAATTGATAAGCTTATCAAAATATTTAAACAAATCACCTTTAGTAATTACAGCACCTTGTTCAATCATTTTAAACTTATCTAAATTCTTATCGTCTGTATAGTCTTTATCGGCTTGTAAAAACTCGACATTTTCATCCATTAAATTTTCACGAAGCCAGGCATAACCTTCTTCTGTAGTTATATCTACATCGTTTTTAATGTTCAGTACGATAGCCTGCATCTTACTTTCACCTAAATGAAATAAATACATATGCTGTGGAGATATATGCTCTAAATATTCAGCTTTGTTTAGTACACCTTCCCAGATTAAATCGCTAAACACATCTAATTCTGCTTCAGCAAGTTCCGGTTTATTTTCTTTTAGATTTTCCCATTCATCAGCTGTAATAGACTGTGTTGCTAAAAAGTTAATAAACTCCTGGTGTAATTCTTCGAATTGCTCTTTTGTAAGTCTTGAATATTTCATCTGTTCTTTATTAATTGCTAAAATATAGCTTTGTAATCACTTAAATAGTGCTATAAAAAAAGCCCCAACATTGTTGAGGCTTTTAAAATTTTATATTTGATTTTAGTTTGCTTGCGCAACAACCTCAAATTCTAAATCTACATTTACAGTTCTGTGTAGACGTACAGCAGCATTATACTTACCTAAACGCTTAACAGTAGTAACTGTAATAAATTTTTTCTCGATAGCGTGACCTTCTTTTTCTAAAGCTTCAGCTACGTCGATGTTATTTACAGAACCAAATAATTTATCTCCTGCTCCTACTTTCGCTGCTATTTTAATTTCTAAAGCTTTTAATGCTTCAGCTAATTTGTTAGCATCATCAACTATTTTTTGTTCTTTATAAGCTCTTTGCTTTAAGTTTTCTGCTAATACTTTCTTTGCAGATACTGTTGCCAAAATAGCTTTTCCTTGAGGAATTAAAAAGTTTCTACCATAACCGTTCTTAACTGTTACAACATCGTCTTTAAATCCTAAATTTTCAACGTCTTGTTTTAATATAAGTTCCATTGTTATCGGTATTTTATTTTAATAAATCTGCTACGTATGGCATTAAAGCTAAGTGACGAGCTCTTTTTACAGCTACAGACACTTTTCTTTGATACTTTAATGAAGTTCCAGTTAAACGACGAGGTAAAATTTTACCTTGCTCATTTACAAACTTTAATAAGAAATCTGGATCTTTGTAGTCTACGTATTTAATACCAGACTTTTTAAAACGACAATATTTTTTCGTTTTATTAGTGTCAATATTAAGCGGAGTTAAATATCTGATCTCTCCGTCTTTTTTTCCTTTAGATTGTTGCTCTATAGATGACATAATTACGCTTTTTGTTTTAGTTTTTCTCTTCTTCTCTCTGCCCAAGCTACAGCGTGCTTGTCTAAACTTACAGTTAAGTAACGCATAAAACGCTCATCACGTCTGAACTCTAATTCTAAAGCGTTGATTACTTCTCCTTCTACAGTGTACTCAAATAAGTGATAGAATCCACTTTTTTTGTGTTGAATTGGGTAAGCTAATTTTTTTAGCCCCCAATCTTCTTTTGATACCATCTTTGCACCGTTAGAAACAAGAAAATCTTCGTATTTCTTTACTGTTTCCTTTATCTGATCTTCAGATAAAACGGGATTCAAGATGAAAACAGTTTCATAATGATTCATAAAAATCGTTTTTAATTGTTTAAAAAATTGGGTGCAAAAATAACTATTAATTCCATATTAAACAACTATTATTTGAATCATTTTTTATATTATATTTGTCGCAGAAAACAGCTGTTAAATTTTTGTTAAAAACTACATTTTAACGATGTTTTTTGGTTTTAAGCGGATTTTTTCGTACTATTGTCGATATCTTAACCGAAATAATTGAAAATGTTATGACTTTAAACTGTGTAGTAGTAGACGATTCAGCAATACAACGTCTTTCTATTGTTAAGTTAGTAGAGAATCACCCAAATCTTAACTTAATAGCAGAATACAGTAGTGCTTTAGAAACCAAAAATGGTTTAAACACACATCAGGTAGATTTAATTTTCTTAGATATTGAAATGCCTGTACTTAATGGTTTTGAGCTTTTAGATGTATTAAACAACAAACCTCAAATTATTTTTGTAACCGGTAAAACAGAGTATGCTTTTAAAGCATTTAACTATGATGCTACCGATTATTTACACAAACCAATTACCCGAGAGCGTTTTAATGTATCTGTAGAAAAAGCTTTAGAACAACATAAGTTGATTCAGGATTTTAACGAAGAAGAAGGCGAACACATCTTTGTTAAAAGTAATCTTAAAAAACGTAAAGTTTACATTAAAGACATTAAGTGGATAGAAGCTTTAGGTGACTATGTAAAGTTAGTTACCGAAGAAACCAGTTTAGTGGTTTTATCTACCATGAAATCTTTTGAAAAAGAATTACCTGAGAATAAATTCTTAAGAATTCACAAATCTTATATTGTTAATCTGGATAAAATTGACCGATATAACAGTAAAAATGTTGAAGTAGGTGCTTACGAAATTCCTTTAAGTAGAAATAAGAAAACACTTTTGGTAGACGCCTTAAACAATATTTAAGTCCTCAAGCTTAGTTAAGTCGTCTCTCAATTAAAAGTTATCAACATTTAAAACCACCTTAACTGAACGAAAATCTTTTATACTCAAGAAGCTGTTATTAATTTTAGTAATAGCTTCTTTTGTTTTAGCCAGCGACTGTTTCTTAGGGATTTTAACCAATATATTTTTGTGAAACTGATTTCGAATTCTTGCAACAGGCGGTGATTCTGGTCCCAACACATAATCACCAAAGGCATTTCGCAACGATTTCGCATACCAGATAGAAGCATTCTCTACATTTAAATAATCTTTGTGTTTTAAAGTAATTTTTATCTGCTTATATATAGGTGGATATTTAAAATTATAACGTTCATCCATTTGCTCGTTATACATCGACAAGTAATCATTAGTCGATACTTGCTGTAATATATTATGATGCGGATTATAACTCTGAATCAATACTTTTCCACGCTGATCTGTCCGTCCTGCCCTACCTGCCACTTGAAGAATTAACTGAAAACTTCGCTCGTGCGCTCTAAAATCAGGGAAGTTCAGCATATTATCGGCATTCATAACACCAACAAGCTTTACATTTCTAAAATCCAACCCTTTGGTTAGCATTTGGGTCCCGACCAGAATATCAATTTCCTGTTGTTCTAAAGCGGAAATAATTTTTTCGTAACCATATTTTCCACGAGTGGTATCTAAATCCATTCGAGCCACTTTATAATCAGGAAACAAATTTTTCACTTCGGTCTCGATTTGTTCGGTTCCAAATCCTTTACTATCTATTTCCGGGCTTCCACAAGCCATACAATTATCCTGCATCGCCATGACATACCCACAATAGTGACAACGCAACTGGTTTTTATATCGATGATAGGTTAAACTCACATCACAGTTAGGGCATTGTGGGGAGTGACCACAGGTATTACACTCTACAATTGGCGAAAATCCGCGACGGTTTTGAAATAAAATCACTTGAAAACCTTCACTAAGCGCATCCGTCATTTCTTCGATCAACCGATCACTGAAATGCCCTTTCATCTTTTTTCGCTTATGCTTGTCCTTAATATCAACTAACTCCATATCGGGCATCAATACATTATTATAACGCTTGGTTATTTCTACTAAACCATACTTATGTTGTTTCGCATTAAAATAACTTTCCAGACTTGGGGTTGCCGAACCTAAAAGCGTTTTAGCCTGATATAAATGCGCCAATACAATTGCTGTATCTCTGGCATGATATCGTGGCGCCGGATCGAATTGTTTAAAAGACTGTTCATGCTCTTCGTCGACTATAATTAGGCCAAGATTATTGAAGGGTAAAAATATTGACGACCGTGCCCCTAAAACTACCTGGGCTTTGTGACTATTATTTAAAACATTGTTCCAAACCTCAGCACGTTCATGAGTTGAATATTTTGAGTGAAACACAGACACCTGTTCTCCGAAGTAATTTTGAAGTCGTGTAATTAATTGTGTGGTTAAAGCTATTTCAGGCAACAAATACAACACCTGTTCATCTCTACTCAGTGCTTCTTCTATTAATTTAACATAAACCTCAGTTTTACCTGACGAAGTTACACCATGCAATAAAACAACAGACTGCGTTTTAAACGCTTCTTTTATTTCTGTTAACGCCGCATCCTGATACTCATTTAGTCGTTTTGTATATTCATTGTTTCCATCACCTTCGTACTCCACCCTGTCGGTTTGGATATAATATTCTTCAAGAATACCTTTATCTATTAAAGCTTTTATAATAGATGATGATGCCTCACTAGCCTTGGTTAAATCGGCTACCTTAATCGGTTTTTTGGTAGAGGCCGACAGTGAAAAAAGCGTCATAATAACTTTGTGCTGCTTTGGCGCACGACTTAAATCATCTAACAACTGGTGCAAATCGACTTCAGAAGTGTAACTGTTATGAAGTCTAACGTACCGTACCAATTTAGGTTTATACTTTTCATACACTTCCTCTTCAACCAAAATAACTTCCTTTTCTATAAGACGTTTTATTATAGGCAAAGCATTCTTAATTCCCAGAATATTGGAAATATCATGAATCTTTAATGACGACTGAAACTGAAGCGCATCAAACACCAGAAACTCATCATCTTTTAAAATAGATTCATCAATTTTCTTTTGCGTGTTCTTAGAAATAATTGTTTCACTTTCTAAAATAAAAGCACTTGGCAAAGCCGCTCGCATAACATCACCTAGCGTACACATATAATAACTCGCAATCCACTGCCATAAACGTAGTTGTTGTTCGTTAATTATTGGCGTGTCATCTAATATTTGATGAATATCTTTTGCCTCGTAGACTTCGGGAGCTTCGCTATGTATTTTATAAACTATACCCGTGTAAATTTTCGATTTTCCAAAAGGTACAGACACGCGCATACCAACTTTTAAAAAATTGGATTCAGCTGCTGTAATGCTATAAGTAAATAACTTCTGTAGCGGTACAGGAATAATAACATCTATAAAATGCTGCATGAATAATTAGCGTTTTCGAAGTTTGTTTAATGATGCATTTAGTTCGTAGCCCAAAAGTAAAATATTTGAATTAAGCCACAGATAAAAGAGCAAAATTAATAGCGCGCCTATTGATCCGTATAATTTATTGTATTGACTGAAATTTTCAATGTAAATACCAAATAAATACGAAGACACTAAAATTAATATAGTAGTAAACAAAGCTCCAACAGAAAAAAATCGCGAATGTCTCCCTTCTTTCGTTCCAAAATAATATAAAGTTGCCGTGGCTATATACACCATAAAAACAAAAAACACATACTTTACAACATTTACCCAGAAGACACTTTGTGATGCTACTTCGTAGCCCTTATTCTGCAAAGTTTCGAATAAGCGTTGTACCACGTAAATTTGAAAATACCCTAAGAAAGCAATGGTAAGTATTAATAGCAACGCTAAAATTAAAGCTACGCTTAACGCATACAAATATTGGCGAAATACATTTCTGGTGAGTTGCTCATGATAAGAATTCTCAAAACCAGAGAATACGGCATTTACCCCATTTGCCATTAATAATAAAGACAATACAAACACAGAGGACAATAAGCCACCACGTTGCGACTGGTCTATATTTTCAAAAATATTCTGAAAGAAAAAATCAGATGTTGTTGGTGGTAAAAACGATTCTAGAAACTTTAAGAATTCAATTTTAAAATCGTCTATCGGAACATAAGGGATGATAAATAAAACGAATAATAAAAAAGGAAACAGCGCTGTAAAGAAACTGAAGGCGATAGCACTCGCCCTTGTAGTTAATGCTCCTTTTACAATACCGGTAACATATAACTCTAACAAATCGTAAAACGATAAACCTTCTAACCCTGGTAATTTAATTTTCTTAAAAAACCGAACAAAGACATTTACAACAGGAATTGTATCTAATTTGTCTTCAATAGGTTTTGTCATTAATAACTTCTTTTATCGTTTATAACAAAGTTATTAAAATATAAACACCAATACTTAAAAAAGTATTGGTGTTTATAAAAGTCTTTATGTCAGTACTGTTTAAACGTTTAAACTACTTTATAGCTTTTAAACTCAAGTCCATGTTATGCACAGAATGTGTTAAGGCACCACATGAAATAAAATTCACGCCACACTCTGCATAAAAACGAATTGTCGATTCGTTAATATTACCTGAAGATTCTGTTAAACATTTATCTCCTATCATTTTCACCGCTTTGCGGGTATCCTCATAGTCGAAATTATCTAATAAAATTCGATAAACGCCATCTAACGTTAATATTTCCTGAACCTCAACTAAATCTCTGGCCTCAACCATAATTTTTAAATCTCTGGCAGTTTCTTTTAAATACTGTTTTGTCATTTCAACAGCATTGGTAATACCTCCAGCAAAATCAATATGGTTATCTTTGAGCATAATCATATCATACAATGCAAATCTGTGATTCTCACCACCACCAAGTTTCACGGCCCATTTTTCTAAAACACGAATACCTGGTGTTGTCTTTCTGGTATCTAATATCGTAGTATTAGTACCCTTTACTAAATCTACAAACATGCGGGTTTTAGTTGCAATAGCACTCATACGCTGCATGGCGTTTAAAACAGTGCGCTCTGCTTTTAAAATTGATCTTGAAGGCCCTTCTATGTACATTACAACATCCCCGTATGTCACTTCAGATCCATCTTCAATTAGAATGTCTAATTTTAAATTTTTATCTACGTATGCAAAAACCTTTTTCGCGAAGTTAACACCTCCAATAATCCCCTTGTCTTTTACAAGTAATTTGGCTTTACCTCTAGCGTTTTCCGGAATGCAAGCTAATGAACTATGATCTCCGTCTCCTACATCTTCTCTAATAGCATTAGCGATTATCGATTTGACTTCTTGATCAAACTGCTCTTGTGTTATCATAATCTATTGTTGGTTTGCAACAAAAATAAGAAATTGATTCACTTTTCTAAATTTTCCATTTACGATTTTTTAATTTTTTACGTTTTAAATTCATAAATCATAAATAGTAAATAGTAATTTTGCGTTTATGACGATAAAATTGATTGCCATAGGAAAAACAGACAGCAAGAATCTGCAGGCACTTATAGACGATTATCAGAAGCGATTAGGGTTTTACATTAAATTTTCGATGGATATCATTCCGGATATAAAAAATGTAAAAAACTTAAGTGAAGCTCAGCAAAAAGCAAAAGAAGGAGAACTTATATTAAGTAAGATTAATAATACCGATGCTTTAATTTTATTAGATGAAAACGGAAAACAATTCGATTCGGTTGCATTTTCAAATTATTTGCAAAAACATATGAATTCCGGCATCAAACAACTGGTATTTGTTATTGGTGGACCTTATGGCTTTTCAGACGAGGTGTACCAAAAAGCAAATGGGAAAATATCACTTTCTAAAATGACATTTTCCCATCAAATGATTCGTTTATTTTTTACAGAACAGATATACCGTGGCTTTACAATTTTAAGAAATGAACCGTATCACCACCGATGAGACTAATGTGTTTTCATAAGTTCTTTTCGTTTTTCTAACTGTCGTTCTAAATCGCTAATAGTTGCACGTACCGCCACTTCAAAATTTTTCTCCATAGACGTTGCATATAATCGTGGTCCTGGGGCACTCAATTCTATATTACATATTTTCCCAGTTTCGTGCTCTTTATCGTCCATTTTAAAATAAACCGTAGCACTGATTAAGAACTCGTAACGATTAAAAATTTTACTTAATTTTTCTTCTGTAAAAGCCGAAAGGGTTTCACTTACATCTACACCTACATATTGAAAATTTACAGTCATAATATATTGTTTTTATTAATACTCAAATTTAAGAGTATGGTTATTGAATTATAATGATTTTTGTCATGTAATATAATCTAATTAATCGTAATACTCTTATTTTTGAACCTAAAAATTTAACTTATGAAATTGGTTTTCGCCACTAACAACCTAAATAAGATAAAAGAAGTACAGGCTTTAATTCCCGATCACATTACCCTTTTAAGTTTAAAAGATATTGATTGTCATGAAGATATTCCTGAAACACAAGATACCATTGAAGGTAACGCCATTCAAAAAGCCGAATACATAAAACAACATTATGGTTACGATTGTTTTGCCGACGACACCGGACTGGAAGTTGAAGCTTTAAATGGAGAACCCGGAGTTTATTCTGCGCGTTATGCTGGCGAGCAACGTGATTCTAACGATAACATGAATAAATTACTCGACAACTTAAAAAATAAAACTAACAGACAAGCCCAGTTCAAAACTGTAATTGCACTTTATTTAAACGATAAGCTTCATACGTTTACGGGAATCTGCAAAGGTGAAATCACTACAGAAAAACACGGAGAAAAAGGTTTTGGTTACGACCCCATTTTTAAACCTAACGGTTACACCAAAACATTTGCCGAACTCGATTTAAGCGTTAAAAACACCATCAGCCACCGTGGAAATGCTGTATCGCAGCTTGTTAAATTTTTAAATTCGTAATCACAGCTATCAACCTAAAAAAAGCATTACTGCTATTGGTTGTTAATATTCTTTATGTTACTTTTAAGATATGACAGAGGAAGAAATAGAAAAAGAAAATGCAGCCATAACCAAGGCTTACAAAGAGTTACTTAAAGTTAGTTACACAACACTTACAGACGACGATAAAAAATTAATTCGTAAAGCTTTTGATGTTGCTTTAGATGGTCATAAAGATCAACGTAGAAAATCAGGTGAAGCCTATATTTTTCACCCGATTGCTGTTGCTAAAATTGTCGCTCAGGAAATCGGCCTAGACGCCACGTCTATTGCCGCTGCCTTATTGCATGATGTTGTTGAAGATAGTCCCGATTACGAAATTGAGGACATCGAACGATTATTTGGAAAAACCGTAGCCACTATTGTTGCCGGTTTAACTAAAATATCGTCTTTAAGCAAAGAACAGGATATGGATGTTTCACTACAAGCAGAGAACTTCCGTAAAATGTTATTAACCCTTAATGACGATGTTCGTGTTATCATCATAAAAATTGCCGACCGTTTGCACAATATGCAAACCATGGATTCGATGCGTACCGATAAACAGGAAAAAATCGCATCAGAAACTTTATACATATACGCGCCCTTAGCGCACCGCATTGGTTTATATAACATCAAAACTCAATTAGAAGACTTAGGTCTTAAATACACCGAGCCGGATGTATACTATGATATTCTTCATAAAATAAAAGAAAGTAAAGAAGAACAGGATTTATATATCGCTCAGTTTAGTGATGTTATAAAAAGAACATTAGATCGCGAACAGTTAAATTACACCATTAAAGGACGACCGAAATCTATTTTCTCAATAAGAAGGAAGATGATTAAACAAGGGGTAACCTTTGATGAAGTTTACGATAAATTCGCTATCCGTATTATATATAAAAGTGATGCTGCTAATGAAAAATTCCTAGCCTGGAAAATTTACTCTATTGTTACCGATCACTTCCGCCCCAACCCTATTCGCCTTCGCGACTGGATTTCATCTCCTAAAACCACAGGTTACGAAGCCTTACATATCACAGTAATGGGACCTAAAGGACGCTGGGTAGAAGTACAAATTCGTAGTGAACGTATGGATGAAATTGCCGAAAAAGGTTATGCGGCACACTACAAATATAAACAAGCAGACGAAAAAGAAGATAGTCTTGAAGATTGGATTAATAAACTTCAGGAAGCATTAGAAAATCCAGAAACGAATGCTGTAGATTTTGTTGAGCAGTTCAAACTTAACTTATACTCTAAAGAAATCTTTGTCTTCACCCCTGCCGGAGAATTAAAATCATTACCTAAAGGAGCAACACCTATAGATTTTGCGTTCAGCATTCACACCGAAGTTGGTATGAAAACGCGTGGCGCTAAAGTCAATGGAAAATTAGTCCCGCTTAGTTACGAACTAAAAAGTGGCGATCAGGTAAGCATTCTAACTTCTGAAAGTGCGAAACCAACCGCCAACTGGTTAGATTATGCTACTACGGCACGCTCCAGAAGTAAAATTAAATCTGCCTTAAGAGAAGATAAAAAACGTATTGGCGAAGACGGAAAAGAACTTCTTAAGCGTAAATTAAAACAACTTAAAATCACGCTTAATGAAGCGTCCATAAACGAACTGGTAAATTACTTTAAACTTAAAACCAGTCTGGATTTATTCTATCGTGTAGGCATTGGAACTATAGACAACACCATGCTAAAAGACTTTGCTGCGTCTAGAAGTAATACCTTAATGAATTTCATTAAGAATAAAATTACCAGAAAACCGCACCAAGTAAGCAAAGAGGAAATAGAAAAAGATGAAGTAACTTCTAATTATGATTTACTGGTTTTTGGTAAAGAGGAGGAAAAACTAGATTACAAACTCTCTAGTTGCTGTAACCCGATTCCTGGCGATGATGTGTTTGGGTTCTTAACGGTTTCAGAGGGTATTAAAGTCCATAAGAAAAATTGCCCGAACGCCTTAAGTTTACAATCCAACTACGCCTACAGAATTATGACTGCAAAGTGGATTGATTCTTCGCAACAGGAATTCTTAGCTACTATCGTTATTACAGGTATAGACCATATAGGTCTGGTAAATGATGTTACTAAAATCATTTCTGAAAACATGCATGTTAACATGAAGAGCATCAGTTTTGAAAGTAACGACGGTATTTTCTCAGGAAAAATTAACGTAATTGTCAAGAATAATACCCTTCTTAAAAAGTTATTAGAAAAACTTCGAAAAATTAATGGTATAGATAAGGTTACTAGAGTGTAAAAAAAGTGTAAATTTGCAACGAAATTATGAACGCAAGCGCAGATACAAAAAATCAAGAAATAGTAAAAAGTGTTTTTACTAACTTTTTAGAAACCAACGGACACCGTAAAACGCCCGAAAGGTATGCTATATTACAAGAGATTTACAATAACAAAGAACATTTTGATATTGAGTCTCTGTATCTTAATATGAAAAATAAAAAGTATCGTGTATCTCGCGCTACGCTTTACAACACCATAGAACTACTTCTGGAATGTGGCTTGGTTAGAAAACACCAGTTTGGACAAAATCAGGCGCATTACGAAAAATCGTATTTCGATAGGCAACACGACCATGTTATTTTAACAGACACAGGTGAAGTTATTGAATTCTGCGATCCAAGAATTCAGTCTATCAAAAAAACTATCGAAGAAGTTTTCGATATCGAAATTAATAATCATTCACTTTATTTCTACGGAAATAGAAAAGCAACTAAATAATTTATATTTAAAATGGCAGTAGATTTACTACTAGGATTACAGTGGGGTGACGAAGGCAAAGGAAAAATTGTTGACGTACTTACCTCTAACTACGACATTATTGCGCGTTTTCAAGGTGGTCCAAACGCAGGACACACTTTAGTTTTTAACGGTAAAAAACACGTTTTACATACTATTCCTTCCGGAATTTTTCACGAAGACACTATTAATTTAGTTGGTAATGGTGTAGTTATAGACCCTGTTATTTTTAAAGGCGAGCTGGATAAATTAGCAGAGCAAAATGTAGATTACAAAAAATCTCTAGTAATATCTCGTAAAGCACATATTATTTTACCAACGCACCGCTTATTAGATGCGGCAAGCGAAGCCTCAAAAGGTAAAGCAAAAATTGGTTCTACTTTAAAAGGTATTGGACCAACTTACATGGACAAAACCGGACGTAACGGTATTCGTGTTGGTGATTTAGAATTAAGCGATTGGCAAGAACGTTACAGATCGTTAGCCGATAAGCACGAATCTATGATTGCATTTTACGATGCAAAAATTGAATATAATTTAGAAGAATTAGAAGCTGAATTCTTTAAAGCTGTCGAAGTTTTAAAAACATTAACCTTTATAGATTCTGAAGAATATGTTTACCAGGCTCAAAAATCAGGTAAGACCATTTTAGCTGAAGGTGCTCAAGGATCGTTATTAGACATCGATTTCGGAACATACCCATTTGTTACATCAAGTAACACCACTGCTGCTGGTTCTTGTACTGGTTTAGGTGTGGCGCCTAACCAAATTGGTGAGGTATTCGGTATTTTTAAAGCCTATACTACACGTGTTGGTTCCGGACCATTCCCTACCGAATTATTCGATGAAGATGGTGAGACTATGAGTCGTGTTGGTAACGAATTTGGTGCAACTACAGGTCGTGCAAGACGTTGTGGTTGGTTAGACCTTGTAGCATTAAAATATGCTTGTCAGGTTAATGGTGTTACGCAATTAATGATGATGAAAGGCGATGTACTTTCTGGGTTTAAAACCTTAAAAGTTTGTACTGCATACAACTATAAAGGAGACGTTATTAAACATTTCCCTTACAACATCGACCCTGAAAACATAGAGCCTATCTATACAGAAGTTGAAGGTTGGGCTGAAGATTTAACAGAAATGTCGGATGCATCTCAAATGCCGAAAGCATTAAACGATTATATCGAATTCTTAGAAAAAGAATTAGAAATTCCGATTACCATCGTTTCTGTAGGACCTGATAGAAAACAAACAATTTTCAGAGATAAATAATTCATTTTATTTCTATTTAAAATACAAAAGACCACTATTGAGTGGTCTTTTCTTATTTAATAAATATACTTTAGATATTTTGCAGCGTTTTTTGAAACAAAACAATTAAACTTTAGAAATATCGTTATTTTTGCTACAAACTTTTTAATATTGAAAACATCAACCCCAATATATTTATTACTTGTCTTGTGCCTATTTATAATTGACAATAGCTCTGCTCAAGATAAAAGACAAATTGATATTAAATATTCAGGTAGGCTTAATCGTGATGAAGCAAATTATCCCGGAGCAACCATTTTAACAAGAGATGATTCTCAACAAGTCCATTTATATCATAATGGAACCGATTTGTGGTGTGATAAAGCTATTAGATATGGTAAAGAAAACTTTATTGAAGCCTACGGAAATGTAAAAATGATTCAAGGCGACACCATAAATATGTCTGCCAAATACATTGAATATAGTGGGATTTCTGAATTAGCTTTTGCCAGTGGTGATGTGGTTTTAAAAGACCCCAATTCCACGATTTCAAGCGACACTTTATATTTCGACCGTATCAATCAAGAAGCGTTTTACAAAAGCGGTGGTACCGTTGTAAAAGACACGTCCGGAACCATTACCAGTAAAATAGGACGCTATTTAATGCAGCAAAAAAAATATCGTTTTACCGATGATGTTGTGTTAACAAGTGACGATGCTGTTATTAATTCGAATTATTTCGACTTTTATTCCGATACAGGTAAAGCCTATTTATACGGTCCTTCAACCATTGTAACAGAAACCAGTAAAACCTATTGTGAAAAGGGGTTTTACGATACTAAAAATAAAACCGGTTACGCCGTAAAAGAGTCCAGAATCGATTACGACAACCGTATTATTGAAGGGGATAGCTTATACTTTGATAATAACATCAGTTTTGCTTCAGCGACTAACAATATTAAGGTTACCGACACTATAAACAAAACTATTGTTAAAGGGCATTATGCTGAAGTTTTTAAAGAAAAAGATTCTATTTTTATCACAAAACGTGCCCTAGCCATCACTAAACAGGAGAATGATTCTATCTATATGCATGCAGATAAAATCATGGTTACCGGCAAACCAGATGAACGTATTTTAAGAGCATATTACAATGCAAAAATTTTTAAAACTGATTTAAGCGGAAAAGCAGATTCTATCCATTCTAACCAAAAAACAGGGCTTACTCAATTAATCAACCTAAATAGACTATCTTCTTCCGATAAATTTTCTACCTCCAAGAAACCTATCATGTGGAATGCCGAAAGCCAGATGACAGGTGACACAATACATCTATTTTCAAATACTAAAACTGAAAAATTAGATTCACTTCTTGTGTTCAATAATGCGTTTATCATTAGTAAAGATACACTTACCGATGATGGCTATAACCAAATAAACGGATTAAAATTATTAGGTTTATTTGATAGAGAAAATCAGTTACGCCATGTTGATATTACAAAAAATGCGCAATCCATTTTTTACGTTCGTAATGACAAGCAAGAATTAGTAGGTATCGACAAGGCAAAATCTGGAAGTATTTCTATCCTTTTCGGAAATGGTGATATTGAGGAATACACCCGTTTTAATCAAGTGGATGGCACTTTACCTCCAGAGTCAAAATACCTCGATAAAGACAAACGCTTAAAAGGTTTTGACTGGAGAGAAGAAGAAAGACCAACATCTGTTGCAGATTTATTCAAAGAAGATGAACCTTTAGTACTACCTAAAATTCAAGGTCTTGAAGATTACATACCTGAGGATGATTTCTTTAATGATGAAATGATGGAGCGGATTGATAATGCACTTGAAAAAAGTTATTCTAACATACCTTTTACCAAAATAACTTTAAAAGGAGGAGAGCCATTCAATTTCGACGAAATTAGCAAAACCAAATTTAATATTGTTAAAACTGCCGGTATCCCAAATTCAGTAGTCATGGGGATTTATGTAGAATTTAACTATGAAGAATTGAAGGATTTAGATAAAGCATTTATTTTAGATTTACAAAAAGGAATATCAAGTGATAATCTAAACCAAATAAAAATATTAAAAGGCTTAACTGATTGGAATCCTATAAATTTTCCAATATCCTTAACTTATAAAGAAGGAAAAAGCGTAATTAATTTATATGAATCGATAATGACATCTTCCCAGAAGAATATAGATTATTATTCTCGAGTTAATTCTCTGCAACTTTTTATTGGTTATTTTAACGGCTTTAATTTAGATTCAAGTACCAATACGATTTTGGATTATACCATAAAAATGTATTTAAAAAAATCCTCAGAAGGAAGTAACAAAATTCCAAAAAATATCGGTTCTACAATAAACAAATAGTTATAAGTGAAACAAGATTTTTTAAAATATCAAGCCCAAACATCAGCTTTGCCATTAAACATGGAAATATCACATGCTAAAGGCAGTTATATTTATGACACCAGTGGTAAAGACTTTTTAGATTTTGTTTCAGGAGTTTCGGCAACACCATTAGGACATAATCACCCAAAAGTGGTTAATGCTACAAAAGAACAGCTGGATAAATACATGCATGTTATGGTGTATGGGGAATATGCGCAAAAAGCTCCTGTAGATTTATGTAAACTTATTGCTAATCATCTACCTGAACCTTTAGATAAAACCTATTTAACCAATTCAGGCACAGAAGCCATTGAAGGTGCTTTAAAACTCGCGAAGCGCATCACTGGTAGAAGTGAAATTATCGCAGCAAAAAAAGCCTATCACGGCAATACCATGGGCTCAATGAGTGTTATGGGTTACGAAGAACGTAAACAAGCGTTTAGACCCTTACTTCCCGGCATTCGATTTATTGAATTTAATAATGAAGAAGATCTTTTAAGAATAACAGATAAAACTGCCGGAGTCATTTTAGAGACTATTCAAGGTGGAGCAGGTTTTATAGAACCACAAAATGACTATTTAGCAAAAGTCAGAAAGCGTTGCGATCAAGTTGGAGCTGTTCTCATTCTTGATGAAATCCAGCCAGGTATTGGTCGTACAGGTAAATTATTCGGTTTTGAAAACTATAATTGCACCCCAGATATTGTTGTTATGGGCAAAGGTCTTGGTGGCGGGATGCCTATTGGTGCATTTACAGCTTCAACAGCACATATGGATTTATTAATGGACAATCCTAAAATGGGACATATAACCACATTTGGTGGACATCCGGTTATTGCGGCGGCGGCCTTGGCTACATTAAAAGAAATTACCGAAACCAACCTAATGGCTGAAGCATTAGAAAAAGAACAACTTTTCAGAAAACTTTTAGTACATCCGTTAATTACTGAAATTAGAGGAAAAGGTCTTATGCTGGCTCCAATAATGCAATCTGAAGATATTGCAAATACGGTTATTTTAAAGAGTCAGGACGCCGGTTTAATTCTATTTTGGTTGCTCTTCGAAGGTCGGGCAGTAAGAATAACGCCACCGCTAACCATTTCAAAAGACGAAATAATTAAAGGTTGTTCTATAATTATTTCCATTTTAGATGATATTCTTGAAAGCTAAAACATCGACAAACGACTAACTGCCAACAAACAACTTAATTTTTCAAATAAACTCCTTAACTGTTCATTACTTTGTTAAAAACATTTAAGTCTGAACCGTTAATCATTAAAATAGAACATTAAATTTATAGTAGTAGAACTTTACAAATGTGCCTATGGAGTTTAGTCAAGATGAAAACAACAATTTACCTCTAACCAAATTCGAGTCGATGTTAAAAACAAACCACGTGTTGTTTTTTGACTCAGAGGAATTTGAAAACATCATTCATCACTATCTAAATCAAGGTAAGATAGCTTTAGCTAAAAAAGCCATCAAACTTGGTTTAGACCAGCATCCTACCTCGGTCAATCTCAGACTTTTTAAAGTTGAAGTTTATGTGTTTGAAAACAAACTTATTGAAGCAGACACATTACTTAATGAGCTTTATAATCTGGATCCGATGAATGAAGAGATCTACATCCAAAAAGCTAATATTTTTTCTAAAAAAGACGAACATCAGCAAGCCATTGATGTGCTTAAAAGAGCGCTTGATTTGACTGATGACGTTGTAGATTTGTATTCGCTTATTGGAATGGAATACCTGTTTCTAGATGAATTTGAAAAAGCTAAGGAATGTTTCATGAAGTGTTTAGAAGAAGATTTAGACGATTATTCTGCTCTTTACAACATAATTTATTGTTTCGACTTCCTCAATCAAACTGAAGAAGCTATTGACTACCTTACGGTCTTTCTGGATAAAAACCCATACTGCGAAGTTGCATGGCATCAATTAGGTAAACAGTACTATAACCTTAAAAATTACAAAAAAGCCCTTGCAGCCTACGATTTTGCTATTATTTCAGATGACACCTTCGTTGGTGCTTATTTAGAACGTGGTAAGGTTTTAGAAAAACTGAAACGTTTTAATGAAGCCATTGAAAACTATACGATTACTTTAGAGTTAGACGACCCGACATCGTTTGCCTTATTACGTATTGGTAACTGTCATGAGAAACTTCAAAATGATGAATTAGCGGTTCAATACTATTATAAAACGGTTCATGAAGATCCTTTATTAGACAAAGGCTGGATTGCCATTACTCGTTTTTACAACAAAAAAAGAAACTACGAGAAAGCGCTTTATTATATCAACAAAGCCATTAATATAGATTCTGAAAATGTAGTTTACTGGAAACTATACGCACAAATTAATCATCGTTTAAACTTTTTAGAAGAAGCAGAACGCGGTTATAAAAAAGCTTTAGAATTAGGAAACTATGAATTAAATACTTGGCTTTCAAGAGGGGATATTTTGATAAAGCTTGGTGAGCCCGAAGCTGCCATTTATAACTTCGAACAAGCTATCGAATTCTATCCTGAAAATTCAGAAATTGAATATCGTTTGGCTGGCTTATATTTTTCTTTAAATGAAAACGACAAGGGTATTTTTTACCTAAAAAATGGTATAGATCATAACGAAGATTACGCCTTCATTATCGAGGAACTTTTCCCTGAAATTGCCAATAAAATACTTGTTAAAAACATACTAAAAACAAATCAGTAAGCGTCCGTTTAATTAAAATGTATACCTTTGGTTTTTATGCAAAACCAAAATATGCAACGACGCTTAATTGATTATTTAATCATTACTTTTAAAGGCTTAGCCATGGGTGCAGCCGATGCTGTTCCAGGTGTTTCTGGAGGAACTATTGCTTTCATTTCCGGAATTTACGAAGAGCTAATCTCAACCATTAGCAATATTAATTTATCTCTTTTTAAAACCCTGTTCAAGAAGGGAATTAAAGCCTTTTGGAAAGAAGTCAACGGTAATTTTATTCTTGCCCTTTTAAGTGGTATTGTTATCAGTTATGTTTCTTTTATGAAACTCGCGAAATACCTTCTTGAAAACCACCCTATTTTAATTTGGTCTTTCTTTTTTGGTCTTATTGTAGCGAGTATTTATTTTGTTGGTAAACAAGTTACAAAATGGAACGCCGCTGTAATTTTAACACTTATTGTAGGTGCAATAAGTGCTTTTTACATTAGTTCATTGCCGGCTATGGAAAATAGCGATAGCGACTGGTTTTTATTTTTCGCTGGGGCTATTGCCATATGCGCCATGATTCTTCCCGGAATTTCAGGATCTTTCATTTTAATTATTCTGGGAGCATATAAAACCTTGAGTGATGCGATTCATGATGTTGATATTAAAAAGTTAATCATCTTTTTTTCAGGAGCTATTATTGGTTTACTGAGTTTTAGTCATGCGTTAAAATGGCTATTTAAAAACTATCATAACATTACTTTAGCTTTACTTACCGGATTTATATTCGGTTCTTTAAACAAAGTATGGCCTTGGAAACAAACGATTTCATGGCATACAAATTCCGAAGGCATACAATCCCCATTAATTCAAAAAAGCATCTCTCCTTTTGCTTTTGATGGTAATAATCAAATTGTCTTCGCCATAACTTTAATGATCCTCGGATTTTTAACTATTTTTATTCTTGAAAAATTAGGATCCAAAAAAGCATAAATGGAAATCACTAGAACACTTAAAGACAAAATTTTTCTGGTTCTAAAAGGATTAGGAATGGGGGCTGCCAATAAGGTGCCTGGTGTATCTGGTGGTGTTGTTGCTTTTGTTGCCGGTTTTTATGAAGAATTTATATATTCCCTGAAAAAAATTAACGGTAAAGCTTTTAAATTACTAATTAACGGGCGATACAAAAGCTTTTACAATTACATCAATGGTCGTTTTATTAGCTTATTATTCTTCGGAATGATTGTTAGTTATTTTAGTGTTTCCAAAGTGTTAGATTACCTTATTGAACATTACGAACTCTATGTATGGAGCGTGTTTTTCGGTATGATCATCGGTTCTATTTATTATATAAATAAGGATTTTAAAGACTGGAACTATCGTACATATACCTCTCTTGCCATTGGCATTTTGTTAGGTGCCGGCATTAGCTTTTTAAGCCCAGCTAAAGAAAACGACAATCTTTGGTTTGTATTTTTTTGCGGCATGATTAGCGTTTCAGGAATGACTTTACCAGGATTTTCAGGTTCATTTATTCTTATCTTATTAGGAAACTATGTCCTTCTATTAGTCGATTCTGTAAATGCCTTATACGATACGTTTTCAGACATTATTAGGGGTAACTTTAATTTTATCCACAATCAGCAACGCATACGTATGTTAAAAGTTCTAGCAGTTTTCACTATAGGTTCTGTTGCCGGACTAGTAACGTTTTCTAATATTCTTAGCTTTATTTTAAAACGCTACAAAAGTATTACACTTTCTGCTATTATTGGTTTTATCGTAGGTTCTTTAGGTGTCGTTTGGCCATGGAAACATACCATTTATAAACTTGCAGACAATGGCCAACCTATTCTTGATTCAACTGGAAAAAAAATAATAGCTAACTATCAACGTTACATTCCTGAGTTACATACCGAAACATATTACGCCATAGCATTTATTTTCTTTGGAATTGCGATTGTTTTAGGTTTGGAATATTACGGACAAAAAACACGAAAAATTAATGAATAAACTAGGGCTTTTAGGTAGAAATATCTCCTACTCTTTCTCGAGATCATACTTTAAAAAGAAGTTCGAAGACGAACAAATAACCAATACATCCTACGAAAACTTCGATATTCCAACTATTGAAGAATTTCCAGATATCATAAAAAACACAAAAGGTTTAAACGGTTTAAACGTAACCATTCCTTATAAAGAAGATGTCATCCCATACCTTGATAAATTAAATAAAAAAGCGAAGGCTATTGGAGCTGTTAACACCATTAAAATTACCAAAAAAGGAAAACTTGTTGGTTACAACACCGATTGCTACGGATTTAAAAAATCGCTTAAACCTCATCTAAAAAAACGCCATAAATCGGCCTTAATTTTAGGAACAGGTGGTGCCAGCAAAGCTATTGCCTACAGCCTTAAAAAATTGGGAATCAAATATTATTACGTGTCTCGTACTGCTTCCGAAGGAGTAACCTATACTTATAATGAGTTAACAGAAGCCATTATAGCAGAGCACATGCTTATCGTAAACTGTACACCATTGGGCACCTACCCGAATATTGAAAATCACCCAGATATTCCTTACAATGGCATAACCGGCAAACACATTTTATTCGATCTTATTTATAATCCCGAAGAAACCGCATTTTTAAGATTAGGAAAAGAACGTCATGCTACTATAGTGAACGGCTTAGAGATGTTGGTTTTTCAAGCCGAAAAAGCTTGGTCCATATGGGATGTTACTATTTAAACTCAATAAAAATTTTAATTATTCTTACATCAGACACAAATAATTTGCCTTCTAAATATTTGTAAATAATAGACTTGTTAGTATCTTTAAACACGCAAAGCTGTATTACGAACCCTAACATTTTTAAAATGTCTGATTTAAATAACCTGAACGGAAAAGAAGAGCAAAGTAAGAATGAGGAACATTCTGAAAAAAACTTAGTTGAAAACACGTCTCTAGAGTCTACCGAATCTACTGATGCGAACACATCTGAAGCCGAAGAAGAAAACCAAAGTGTCGCTACTTCTACTTCGGATTCTGAAAGCGAGGATGATGGTGTAAATGAAATTGATGAGTCTAACGCTGAAGATGCCGAAGATGAAGGTCATAAAGACAGGCATACTATCGAGCTGAAAGCTTACGACACCATGTCGCTTGAAGCACTCGCTATTGAGTTGGAGCGTCTTCTTAGAACAGAAAAGGTTCAAGCTATTAAAACACATGTTGAAGGTATCAATCATGAGTTCAAAAATAAGTTTCAGGCTTTACTAGATGAAAAGAAAGAGGATTTCTTAAACGAGGGAGGTAATGAAATAGACTTCTACTACAGCTCACCAGTACAAAAACGTTACAAAGCTGCCTATAACGATTACCGCAAAAAACGTAACGAGTACTATCAGAATATTGAAAAAAATCTAAAACAAAATTTAACCGATAAGCTTGAAATTATTGAAGAACTTAAAGGCTTAATTAACGTTGAAGAAAATATAAACACTACATACAAGCACTTTAAAGAGCTTCAGGAACGCTGGAAGAATACAGGTCCTATTCCCCGAGATAAATATAACAATGCTTGGAATAGCTACCACCACCACGTGGAAATGTTTTACGACTTCCTTCACCTTAACCGAGATTTACGCGATCTGGATTTTAAGCATAACTTAGAACAAAAGCTTAAGATTATTGAGCGAGCAGAAGAACTTGCTAAAGACGACAATGTACTGCGTGCTTTCAGAGAGTTACAGGAGCTTCACAAAATGTGGAAAGAAGAACTTGGCCCGGTACAACGCGAATTCCGAGAAGACATCTGGAATAAGTTTAAAGCAGCGACAAAAACGATAAACGACAAGCGCCAGTTATATTTTCAGGAAATCGATAAGGTTTATGAAAAGAATTTAGAAACCAAACTTGAAATTATAGAAGCCATTAAAGCAATATCTGAGGAGAATATTACTTCTCACAATGGGTGGCAAAAGAAAATTAAAGAAGTTGAAGAACTGAGAGAATCATTTTTTAATGCAGGTAAGGTGCCTATTAAGGAAAATGAAAACACCTGGGCTAAATTTAAGGAATCTGTAAGAACATTTAACAGACGTAAAAACGGATTTTATAAAGACCTAAAAAAGGAACAATACACCAATCTTCAAAAGAAACTGGATTTAATTAAAATCGCTGAAGACAATAAGGATAGTGAAGATTACGAGGTAACGACTCCATTGATGAAAAAAATCCAAAGCGATTGGAAAAAAATTGGTCATGTCCCTCGTAAAGACAGTGATAAAATCTGGAAACGTTTTAAAGCAGCTTGTAATTTTTACTTTGATAAATTACATGCCAAAAGAAATGCTGCCAATAAAGAAGGTTTAGAAGCTTTTGGTAAAAAATTAGAACTTTTAGATACGCTTAAAAACCTGAAACCATTTACAGACAAAGAAAAAGGCATCGAACAAATTAAAGAATACACCAATCAATGGAAAGAATTAGGGCGTGTGCCTAATGATAAACGCTATATTGAAGGAAAATTCAATAAAGCAGTAGATGATTTACTATCGAAGCTTGAAATGGACAAAAATGAGGTTGAAATGATTAAGTTTGAAAATAAACTTGACCATATGAACACTGAAGACGATAATAGAGATTTAGACAACGAGCGTTCATTTATCCGTAAGAAAATTGATGAAGTTAAGAGTCAAATCAATCAATTAGAAAACAACTTACAGTTTTTCACAAATGTAGATGATAACAACCCATTAGTTAAAGAGGTTCATAATAACATCAAAACCCATAAAGAAGCTTTAGATTTATGGGAAACCAAGCTTAGTAAAATTAAAGAACTGTATTAATACGAAACATAAATTACCTCATAAAAAAAGCGGCATTTAAGCCGCTTTTTCCATTTATATAATAATGCTTAAAAACATTTTTCAATAACACTCTTCATTACCGAGTACGATGTTGATGCGCCTGGTGATGCTCCTAGTAGAGCAGCAATAGTCTTGTCTTTAGAAACAATAATTTCGGTTCCGAATTCTAACTTTCCAAATCCTTTTTTATTGCGCTTGATAATTTGAACACGCTGACCAGCTACAACAATCTTCCAATCATCATCATTAGCTTCAGGGTAAAACTCTCGAAGCATTTCCATACGGTCTTTAAAACTTAAACTTACCTGCTTAATTAGATACTTAACTAATGGTAAATTTTGATAACCCGCGCCCAGAAGACTCATAATATTATCAAACTCAACCGATCTTGGTAAGTCAAACATAGAACCATGCTTTAAAAACTTGGTCGTAAACCCAGCAAACGGACCAAATAACAACTCCTTACGACCATTAATCATTCGGGTATCCATGTGAGGTACCGACATTGGTGGTGACCCTTTTTTGGCTTTTCCGTAAACTTTGGCCTGATGTCTTTCAATAACTTCTGGATTTGTACAACGTAACCATAATCCACTAATTGGGAATCCGCCGTAACCTCTGGCTTCTTTTATATTCGACTTTTCCAATAATGGCAAAGCACCTCCACCAGCACCAATAAACACGTAGTTTGTTACAATCTTCCAGTGTTTACCAACACTTTGTCCTTTAACCGAAATTAACCAACGCTTATTATCTGTTTGCTGTAAATTGTATACGTTACTATTATTTACTAACTCGACATTATCCTGCTTACCTAAAAAGTTAAATAACTGATCGGCAATTTCTCCAAAATTCACATCATATCCCTTTTCAAAATATGTAGCAGCTATGCTTTCCTTCTCATCTCTGCCCTCCATCATTAAGGGAATCCATTCTTTAATTTCATTAATATCTTTAGAAAATACCATATCTCTAAAATGAGGTACTTCCTTTAGGGCTTTCCATCGCTTTTTTAAAAATTCTACATTCTTGGTACCTTCAACAAAACTAATATGCGGTACTTCGTTTATACATTTAGATAAATTCTTGATATACCCTTTTTCGGCACAATCTTTCCAAAAACTAAGTGTTTCGTTAAACTGTTCTGAAATATTAATTGCTTTAGTGGTATCAATCGAACCTTTCTTTACAGCGCCTTTCTTTTCCGGAGTATAGTTCAACTCACAATTACCGGCGTGTCCTGTTCCTGCATTATTCCATGCTTCGGAACTTTCTTCCGCCATTTTAGGCAGCTTTTCAATAATTGTTATTTTCTTACCAGGAAATTTCTCAAAAAGTTGGATTGCCAATGTGGCACTCATTATTCCACCTCCGATAAGAACAAACTCGGAGTGCTTAATCGTTTTAGCCATTTCTGAAACCTTGTGTCTTTTATAATCGGATGCAAAGATAATCGTTTCTTAAAGAATTAAAATCTATAGCTACAACAATATTATTTATTTTTTAGTATCGAAATAATTCGTAAATAATATTAGAAATATGTTAAGCTTATTAGTTCAAAGTCAACATATTTATAAAGTAGCTTACAGTTTTTTAGCCTCTTCCCAAAATACATCCATCTCTGCCAGAGTCATTTCTTTCAATGGTTTATTTAAAGCCTGAGCCTTTTCTTCCAGGTATTGAAATCGTTTTGAAAATTTTTTATTGGTACGCTCTAATGCGTTTTCAGGATTCACATTTAAGAATCGGGCATAGTTAACCATGGAGAACATAACATCTCCAAATTCACTTTCAATGGCATCCTGATTATTAAAATCTATTTCAGCTTTCAATTCTTTAAGTTCTTCCTCTACCTTTTCCCAAACCTGGCTTGGTTCTTCCCAATCAAAACCAACTCCTGCTACTTTTTCCTGAATTCTATTGGCTTTTACTAGTGCCGGCAAACTACTAGGGACACCCTCTAAAACACTTTTCTTCCCTTCTTTAAGCTTTAAATTTTCCCAGTTACGCTTAACGTCTTCTTCATTTTCAACCTTTACATCTCCATAAATATGCGGGTGTCTACTGATTAACTTTTCACAAATACCATTACATACATCGGCAATATCGAAATCATTCGTTTCGCTTCCTATTTTAGAGTAGAACACTATATGAAGTAACACATCTCCCAACTCCTTTTTTACCTCTTCTAGATCATTATCTAAAATAGCATCACCAAGCTCGTAAGTTTCCTCAATAGTTAAATGACGAAGGGTTTCCATAGTTTGCTTTTTATCCCATGGACACTGAGCTCTAAGCTCATCCATAATGGTTAACAATCTATCGAATGCCTTAAGTTGATCTGCTCTTGTATTCATTTAGGTAAGTTTTTGGTAAAAATACGATTCTATAACTTTTATGTGATTAATTAAAATAAAAAATCCAGCTATTCAGCTGGATTTTTATAGTAAGTTCAATTAAACATTATGCATTTTGAGCTGCAATAAGGTTTAAAGCTGACCCCGCTTTATACCATGCAATTTGTGCCTCGTTATACGTATGGTTTAATTTAATAACGTCTTTGCTACCATCGGCATGAACAACCTCTAAGGTTAATTGCTTATCTGGAGCAAATTCATTCAAATCTAAAAAGTTGAACGTATCATCCTCCTGAATTAAATCATAATCTGATTCGTTATCAAAAGTTAAACCTAACATACCCTGTTTTTTAAGGTTTGTTTCGTGAATACGCGCAAAGGATTTTACAATAACAGCCGCAACACCTAGATGTCTTGGTTCCATAGCGGCATGTTCACGAGACGACCCTTCTCCGTAATTGTGATCTCCAACAACAACTGTTTTAATTCCTTCCTTTTTATATTGACGCTGCACATCCGGCACGCCACCATACTCTCCGGTTAATTGATTTTTAACAAAGTTTGTTTGTTGGTTATAAGCATTCACTGCCCCAATTAAACAGTTATTAGAAATATTATCTAAATGACCACGGAAACGCAACCAAGGCCCTGCCATCGAAATATGATCGGTAGTACATTTACCAAAGGCTTTAATTAATAATTTAGCGCCTTTAATGTCATCGCCAAGTGGTGTAAATGGTGTTAATAATTGAAGGCGTTCTGATTCTGGATTAACATTAACCTGAACATGACTTCCATCTTCTTCTGGCTCAATATATCCATTATCCTTTACTTCGAAGCCTTTTGGTGGTAATTCCCATCCTGTTGGCTCATCAAACATCACTTCTTCCCCTTCTTCGTTAATTAATTTATCCGTCATCGGGTTGAAATCCAAACGGCCTGCAATTGCGATAGCCGCAGTTAATTCTGGTGATGCCACAAAAGCGTGCGTATTAGGATTACCGTCGGCACGTTTTGCAAAGTTCCTATTAAACGAATGCACTATACTATTTTTTGGCGCATTTTTAGGATCACTGTATCGTGCCCACTGCCCAATACAAGGACCACAAGCATTGGTAAATATTTTGGCGTCTAACTTTTCAAACACTTCCAGAATACCATCCCGTTCTGCCGTGAAGCGTACCTGCTCAGACCCCGGATTAATTCCAAATTCAGCTTTGGTTTTCAAATTTTTATCTAAAGCCTGTTGAGCAATTGATGAAGCCCGCGATAAATCTTCATAGGAAGAATTGGTACAAGACCCGATTAATCCCCACTCTACCGCTAAAGGCCAATCATTAGTCTTGGATTTTTCAGTCATTTCCTTTCCTGCAGGTGTCGACAAATCTGGCGTAAATGGTCCGTTTAACAACGGATTCAATTCGGACAAGTTTATTTCAATAACCTGATCGAAATACTGCTCTGGATTGGCATAAACTTCAGGATCGGCAGTTAAATAATCTTTTACTTTATTAGCCGCATCCGCAACGTCTGCTCTTTCCGTAGCTCTTAGGTAACGCTCCATAGATTCATCGTAACCAAAAGTAGACGTCGTTGCTCCAATTTCAGCACCCATATTACAAATAGTTCCTTTACCGGTACAAGACATCGCTGTTGCTCCCGGTCCGAAATATTCAACAATAGCTCCTGTTCCTCCTTTTACGGTAAGAATTTCAGCCACTTTTAATATTACATCTTTGGGTGCTGTCCACCCGGACAATTTACCTGTTAATTTCACACCGATAAGTTTTGGAAACTTAAGTTCCCAAGCCATACCCGCCATTACATCTACCGCATCGGCCCCACCAACGCCTATAGCCACCATACCTAATCCTCCTGCATTAACGGTATGCGAATCAGTACCAATCATCATTCCCCCAGGGAATGCATAGTTTTCTAATACCACCTGGTGAATAATACCTGCACCTGGTTTCCAAAAACCAATGCCGTATTTATTTGAAACAGACTCTAAAAAATTAAATACTTCACTACTCACACTGTTTGCCTGTCTTAAATCGGCAGCTGCACCGTCCTTTGCCTGGATTAAGTGATCACAGTGAACTGTAGTAGGTACTGCAACTTTATTTTTTCCTGCCTGCATAAATTGCAGTAAAGCCATCTGAGCCGTTGCATCCTGACATGCGATTCTATCTGGAGCGAAATCGACATAATCTTTCCCTCTTGTAAACGCTGTGGTTGGATTTCCATCCCAAAGGTGATTATACAATATTTTCTCAGAAAGCGTTAAAGGTTTCCCTACGACATCACGAGCTGCATCAACTCGTTCTGCCATTTTTGAGTAAACACCTTTAATCATTTCAATATCAAATGCCATATTATTTTCTTTTTTAATGTATTTAAATTCCCTCTAATTTATTAAAAAAATTGCGATAGGACTTATTAATTAACTAAATATTAGACTATTTATATTGAGTTTATCTTATAGAAAAGTAGAGATCGTCGTTGAAGATAAATGCCATAAAAAAACCGAGCTTGAATAAAAATTCAAACCCGGCTCTATATTCTTCAATAAATGTCTGAAAATTTCAGATCATTTAAAGGTTAAACTATAATGCAACAGTAGCTGTGCTTAATTGCTTGTGAGGTGGTTTAAACTTAGTTAAAACAATACCCTCAACTGCAGCTTGATACTCTTCAATATTAGGTGTTCTTCCTAAAATTGTAGATAATACAACTACCGGAGTAGATGATAATAAAGATTCACCTTTTTTCTCTCCCGAATCCTTTACCACACGACCTTGGAATAAACGTGTAGATGTTGCCATTACGGTATCTCCTGGTTCAGCTTTCTCCTGATTACCCATGCATAAGTTACAACCTGGGCGCTCTAAGTAAAGCATATTTTCGTATTTGGTACGAGCTAAACCTTTAGGCTCATTATCGTCAAATTCAAATCCTGAGTATTTTTGTAATACTTCCCAGTCGCCTTCAGCTTTTAACTCATCAACAATGTTGTATGTTGGAGGTGCAACTACTAGAGGCGCTTTAAATTCAACTTTTCCTTGTTGTGCTTCGATATTTTTTAACATCTGAGCTAAAATTTTCATATCACCTTTGTGAACCATACAAGAGCCTACGAAACCTAAATCTACCTGCTTAGTACCGCCGTAGAAAGATAACGGACGAATAGTATCGTGTGTATAGCGCTTAGAAACATCGTCGTTGTTTACGTCTGGATCGGCGATCATTGGCTCAACGATTTCATCTAAATCGATAACAACTTCAGCAAAATAATTCGCGTTAGCATCAGGACGTAAAGCTGGTTTCGCTCCAGATTTAATTTCCTCGATTCTTGCGTTTGCTTTATCAATAAGTCCTTGTAGCACTTGTTTTTCGTTATCCATACCTTTATCAATCATGATCTGGATACGATCTCTTGCGATTTCTAAAGATTCGATTAAGGTTTCATCTTCTGAAATACAGATAGATGCTTTTGCTTTCATTTCGGCCGTCCAATCGGTAAATGTAAAGGCCTGATCTGATGTTAAGGTACCAATGTGTACTTCAATTACACGACCTTGGAATACGTTTTCACCACCAAATTGCTTTAACATTTGTTGTTGTGTTGCGTGTACCACATCACGGAAATCCATATAAGGTTTCATTTCACCTTTGAAGGTTACTTTTACTGACTGCGGAATTGGCATCGTTGCTTCACCCGTTGCTAAAGCTAAAGCTACAGTTCCTGAATCGGCACCAAAAGCCACACCTTTAGACATACGTGTATGTGAGTCACCACCAATAATGATGGCCCAGTCGTCAATAGTAATATCATTTAATACTTTGTGAATAACGTCGGTCATGGCGTGGTATTCTCCTTTAGGATCGCGCGCTGTGATTAATCCGAAGTCATTCATAAACTTCATTAACTTAGGAATGTTCGCTTTAGACTTGTTATCCCAAACTGAGGCCGTATGACACCCTGACTGGTAAGCACCATCAACAATTGGAGAAATAACCGTAGCTGCCATCGCTTCTAACTCCTGAGACGTCATTAATCCAGTAGTATCCTGAGACCCTACAATATTGACTTCAACACGAACATCAGATCCGGCGTGTAACGTTTTTCCTGGAGTTGTTCCAACAGCATTTTTGTTGAAGATTTTTTCAACAGCCGTTAAACCTTGTCCTTCAACAGAAACTTCTTTAGAAGGTGCATAAACCGTTGGCGCTTCAATACCTAAAATACTAGCAGCGATGGTTTGTAATTTTTTACCAAAAACCACAGCATAAGAACCACCAGCTTTAATAAACTCCACCTTTTGCGGCGTTAATGCTTCTGAAATATCTTTTAATTCAACATCACCGTTATATAATTTTTTCTCTTTTGTATTAATGGTAAGCACTGTACCAGTTTCAACAGAATACGCTTGCTCTAATACAGGTTCTCCATTTTCATCTAAAACGGTGTTACCAGCTTCATCAGTTTTCTTTACCCAGTTTTTAAGGTCGATACCAATACCACCAGTTACACCAACAGTCGTTAAGAAAATTGGAGAAATACCATTAGTTCCTGCAATAATCGGCGCAATATTAATAAATGGCACATAAGGACTTGCTTGAATACCTGTCCATAACGCCACGTTATTAACCCCTGACATTCTTGAAGATCCAACGCCCATGGTTCCTTTTTCAGCGATTAACATGACACGCTTATCTGGGTATTGTTCTTTTAATGCCGTAAGTTCTTGTTGCATTTCTTTGTTATGCTCAAAGATACACTGACCGTGTAATTCACGATCTGACCTTGAATGCGCATCGGCACCAGGCGATAATAAATCTGTTGAAATATCACCAGTTCCCGCGATAAAAGTAACGATATCTATTTTTTCTTCAACCTCAGGCAGTTTGGTAAAGAACTCAGCATTAGCGTAACTCTCTAATAAATCTTTAGCGACAACATTACCTGCTTTATAAGCTTCTTCTAAGCGCGCTGTATCTGCTTCATACAAGAATACTTGTGTTTTTAATACTTCAGCAGCTTGCTTAGCAATTGCTTCATCGTTTCCTAACGCTAAATCCAGAAGCACCTCAATAGAAGGTCCACCTTTCATGTGCGATAGTAATTCTAAAGCAAATGTTGGATTAATTTCTTCAACAACAGCAGCACCAAGAATAATCTCTTTTAAAAACTTTGCTTTTACACCTGCCGCTCCAGTTGTTCCTGGAACTACATTGTAAATAAAAAATTTAAGCGAATCTTCACGATTCTCGTTATTCTCATCTTTAATTTGTTCAATAATCTCGCTTAATAAATCAGCTCCATCAATTGGTTTTGGGTGTAATCCCTGAGCTTTTCGTTCTTCGATTTCCTTGATGTAATCGTTGTACATATTCATATTATTTAGAAGTCATTTCAATTTTTGGCTGTTAAAAATAATTTTCTGTAGTTCAGGCAAATAGACTACAGCCCCTATATATTATTTAAAGCCGTTTAACTTAGTTTTTTCTTTAGCCTCGCAAAAGTACTGAATTAATACAAAGTTTTAAAAATAAAACTCAGAATACCATGCCTCTTGATACTTAATTGTTATTGTGCTATAATTATTTAATATGGCTTGAAGTTTTTTAATGAAATTCATTAAAAAATTGTTTTTTTGGTAACCCAGTTAATTCAATATCTTTTTAAAAAATGGCTTATCCCTTAAATTGGTCATTGGTTTCTCAAAATACGTATATAAGAAATGACTGAAATAGAATGATAAGCTCCAATAAATGAACAAAATTATTATTTTAAATAACACTGAAGCTTCACAAAAACCAGTAATATGTTGAATACTTAACAAAACAACAGAATAATTAATTAAATAAAATGTACAAGAAACAATACTTAATTTAGTAATAAGTATTTATACTTAAAAAAAGAATTTTAAAACAAACTCTCTATAATTTGATTTTCGGAAATACCTTCGGCTTCTGCTTTGTAGTTTTTAATAATTCGGTGACGTAAAATACCTTTAGCTACTGCCTGAACATTTTCTATATCTGGTGAAAATTTACCATGTATTGCAGCGTGGGTTTTAGCTGCAAGAATCAAGTTTTGAGACGCTCTTGGCCCTGCGCCCCAATCAATGTAATTTTTAACTAAATCGGCAGCAGCATCAGAATTTGGTCTTGTTTTACCAACCATAGTTACTGCATATTCTATAACATTATCAGCTACCGGAATACGACGGATTAACTGTTGAAAATCGATAATTTGCTTAGCAGAAAACAAAGCGTTTACATTTTTTTTAGAATCTGTTGTAGTCGACTTAACAACTTCTACTTCCTCTTTAAACGTTGGATAATCTAAATTAATAGCAAACATAAAACGGTCCAATTGTGCCTCCGGCAGTGGATACGTTCCTTCCTGCTCAATAGGGTTTTGCGTTGCTAAAACAAAATATGGTAAATCTAATTTGTAGTGATGACCAGCAACCGTTACTGCTCGTTCCTGCATAGCTTCTAACAGAGCAGCCTGTGTTTTAGGCGGCGTTCTATTAATCTCATCAGCCAAAATAATATTAGAAAAAATAGGGCCTTTAATAAATTTAAAGTGACGGTCCTCGTCTAAAATCTCACTACCTAATATGTCACTAGGCATTAAATCGGGTGTAAACTGAATACGCTTAAAGTCTAAACCTAAGGCCTGAGCAATAGTGTTAACCATTAAGGTTTTTGCCAACCCGGGAACTCCTATTAAAAGTGAATGTCCGCCAGAAAAAATGGAAATTAATATTTGATTTACTACCTCATCCTGACCAACAATAACTTTGGCGATTTCGGTTTTTAAATCTTTATACTGCTTTACAAATTGTTCAATAGCGGAAACATCAGACATATATTATTTTTTTAACCAGTTACTAGAAAATTCGCAATCTCTATACTCACCACTAATTTTTATGTAAGTATCCATGATTTTTTCTTTTTGCCAATCAGCAATAGCATCAATTTTCTTTTCATCTAATGCTAATTGCTTAATTTTTAAATAATCGCGGGCATAGTCTGCTTCATGCTCATCAATCCTATCAGTAACCATTAATATTTTAAACTTAACCCCGCCGGTACGATCTTCTTCTTTATATACCAAACTTACCTCGTTATCTTTTAAATTCTGAATTTGAGTATATAACTCTGTATCCATTCTGGTCAATTCAAAATTATAATCTTGCGTTGCCGGGTTGATTAACTGACCACCATCTCCTCTGGTTTCCTTTTCATCACTAGCCTCTCTGGCTGCATCGGCAAATGAAATTTCTCCGTCAACAATACGCTGTCTCACTTTTTCTAAACGTTCTTTCGCTTCCTTAATAGCTTCATCTGATACTTTCGGCGTTAATAAAATATGTGCCACATCACGTTCCTGACCTCTAATTTTTTCACAATAAATAATATGATAACCAAAATCGGTTTTAAAAGGCTCTGAAATCTCGCCTTCTTGAAGTGCAAAAGCCACTTGTCTGAATTCCTTAACCATTCGAGGCTGATTTCTGTTTAAGATATATTTTCCTCCTTTACTTGCAGAACCAGGATCTTCTGAATATAATACGGCTTTAGAACGGAAACTTGCTCCATTTTCAAGAATGTCTCTTTTAAACTCTTTAAGCTGATCGATGATGCGTTGATTTTCTTCTGGCGCAACTTTTGGCTCGGCAACAATTTGAGCAACTTTTAACTCGGTACCAAATGTTGGACGCTGATCTTTTGGAATTTTGTTGAAAAACTCACGAACCTCTTCCGGAGTAATCTCAATCTCTCCTACAATCTTTTTTTGCATTTCTTGAGCCAACATGTTCGCTTTGTTAATTTCGAACATCTCATCTCTAAAGCTTTGTTCATCATCTTTGTTGTAAAAGTCTAATAGTTTCTCCATCGATCCATTTGTAGACTGCAAGAACTGCTCGATTTGATAATCTACATTTTGTCTAATCTGTGCGTCAGAAACAATGATACTATCTTGTACAGCGTGATGCGCATATAATTTGTCTTCTAAAAGTTTACCAAACAATTCGCAACGGCCAATATCTTTAGTATTTACACCTTGTGCTTGTAATTGCACATAAGCTTTATCAACATCAGAATCTAATAAAATATAATCGCCAACTACAGCTGCTACACCATCTACCTTTTTAGCATTAGGATTTGCGGTTTTGGTCTCCTTTACTTCTTCCTTAACTTCATCTTCAATGATTTCCTGAGCAATCATTACTTGTGATCCAAGTAACGCTATGCATAAACCGAATATATGTTTCAAATTATTTATAGATTTCGAATTTTTTATTTGTAATGGCATCTTTGGTTATATCTTTTTCTAATTTTCGAATAAGCTCTAGCTTTCTCTTATTAATAACGATTTGGTCAATGGTTGGTTTTACATACTCCAACGGCGCCGTTTCCTTTGGCAATAACACATCGTTCACTTGCATCAAATATACTCCTAATGAATCTTTGAGCTGCACAAAATTAGATTTTTTTAACAGTTGATCTTTATTTTCAGCATTAATCGCTGAAATTTTTTTAACCACCTGATTTACTTTTATCCAAATAGAATCGTTTAACGAATAAGACCTAAACTGAATAGATAACGAATCTAAAACCTGCTTGTCTTTATGGTTAAATCGTTTAAATCGCTCAACAACAGATTTGTAGTTATTCATATTCTCATCTATATGAATATATCTGAACTTAACTAATTCTTCGTTTAACTTAAACGCTTCCTTATTAATATTATAATAGGTCTCCGCCTCTTCTTTTGAAATTACAGAATCAATTTCTCGAGCCACCAATGCCTCCATATAAGCTTTGGTATATAAATCGTTTTTATATTGATTGATAAGCCTGTTAAAATTATTCTGTGTTGCCTCACTTAAATTCAATTTGGCACCATCTACCAATAACTGCTGGGTTGCCCATTGATTAATATAATTCTGAACAACAAGCGTGCTATCTTCCTTTGATGTCCCTTCAGATACTAAATCTTTAATATCATCATAATATAAATACGTTTCATTTACTCGTGCCACAGGAACACGGTCGTCAACTTCTTTAAAAAATTGACAAGAGGTCGCCAAAAGCAACGCCAATATTGAGAGACTTTTAAATCGCACTTGATTTACTTATTTAGTTTTAGTTGAGATTTTACTTGATTTAAAACCTCTTGGTTTACTTCAACAGGATATTTCGTGGCCAACTCTGCTACCCACTGTTCTTCCTTGTAAGTTTGATAATCACTAAGTACTAATCCTTTTGAATCTTCGAATGTTTTTTGAGATGCTGGCAATATGTCTTTAACATCTACAATAACAAATGCATCGCTATGTTTGTAAATTTTAGACACTCCCTTTTTAAATTCAAAGTTCTCCGGTAATACCTGATGACTGGCATCCATGATTTCTTCTGTAAAGATAACATCTATTTTATCATTACTATTCACTAAAGCCTTAATATCTTTTACCGCCATACCCTGCTCTAGCAACTTAGACACTTTTTTAAGTGTTTTATGCTGAGCGGATGAGGCTACAACCGCATCTATTTTCTCGGGAGCCATATACTTATCCTTATGAGCATTGTAATAATTCTTAACCCCCAAAGAATCTGTTTTAGCGGCATCCCAAATGGTAGATTCCATTAAGTCGAATAATAACAATCCATCACGATACTCTCCAACAATATGAGCAAAATCTTCGTCTTCTTCCTCTAAATGCTCCTCTTGGTATTTTACCAGGTTGTTATTTAAAAAGGTTACATAAGCTTGATTTACTATATTCTGAAAACTATCTGCACTTCGGTTATAATGTTGATTTTTCACTAAGAAATTACCAAAATCCTCGAACAACAACTGTTCATCACCTATTTTAACTAAAGGTTTGGCAGCCTCAAAATCTACGGGCAACTTCCAAGACAATTTATAATAATCATCATTTAACAACCCAACAAAATAAGGTAAAGCAGATTGCTTTTCTGAAACACCATATTTTGCTCTTAACTTCGCATACAGTGCGTCATCAATTAACTTAGAGCGTTCATCACGCTTTACCATTTGCTCTAATTCAGGACGCATATCCTCGAAACTTGCAATTGGCTTTTTATTTAATAATTTAATAATGTGCCAACCATAATCGGTTTTTATAGGTTCAGAAATATCGCCAACTTCCTCTAAACCAAACACAGTATCTTCAAAGACTTTTGAATTTAACTGTCCGCTACTTATAGGCGTTAACCGACCTCCATTTGAAGCCGTGCTCTGATCTTCTGAAAATTGCTTTGCTAGAGTTTCAAACGTCTCCCCTTGCTGTAGTTTTTTATAAATATCCTGAATACGCTGTGCCGATTGTTCCTGTGCAGAATCGTCTTTTTTATGAAAAATCATGATATGAGCTACGGTTCGCTCTCCTCTAGATTTGCGCTTGTCTTTCACAAATACAATATGATACCCAAAACGGGTTCTAAACGGCATGGAGATTTCACCTACCGGGGTGTTGTAAGCTTCATTTTCGAACTTGTACACCATTTTAAACCCGGAAAACCAATCTAAATCTTCACCATAAATGGTTTGCCCGTTATGTACATCTTCTCTAACAGTCTCAAACCCTTCTGTTAAAGCACGATTGCGAAGTTTTGTAATATCATTATAAGCTACAAGTGTATCATTAGGATTTGCATTCTCTGGTAATTTAATAAGAATATGACTGGCTTTTACGTCGTAAGATACGCGATCGTAGGCTTCTTCGACTAACTCATCCGTCACCTTATTATCTGTAATATAACTGCTGGCTAACTGTTTTTTATAATTCGATAATTCACGAATATAAGATGGTTTTTCATCTAGTTTTAAAGCTCTGGCCTCCTTTAATTTTAATTTGTAATTGGTAAACAATTTTAAATACTCATCGACATCTTTTTGAGATTCGTCTTGCACCAGATCTAAATTCTTATTGTAAACCCTCATAAACTCCGAAGCTGTAACCGGATCACTATCGACTGTAAACAAGATAGCTTCGCTTAAATTTTGGGCTTTTACCTGAACTAAAAACAGGGTGAAAAGTAAAACAGAAATATACTTTATATTCATATTAAAAATTTATACCATAGCAACAAAAATAATAATATAATGCTATAATGCAAGTGGCTTTCCCTTAGCATTGAAAAGATAAATTTTAAGTGCTATTTTAATTATATCTTTTTAACTTTCGACTTTTATTTTTATTGCACAGATCGCATGCGCAGACTTAAATTAATATGGGACTTTAGAGGTCCTTCAGCCCATAAAACAGCTGAACATCACGAAATTCATTTAAAAGAATACGTTCAAATTGAAAAGTTAGATAATATCTTAACTGGTTTTGAAGAGATAAATGACGTTCACGCCATCGCCTATCTAGTGGTTGATGAAGACAAAATGAAACCACTTAGAGATGCATTGAAACCGCATCGCGGACAAGTTTACCAAGATTAGATTACACCTGTTTACGTTTGGGTTTAGGAGGCATTGTTCCAAATACTTTATCCCAAAACGTATTCGAAACGCCATATGCCTTATCTGGATATTGATAATGATGTAAATTATGATGATGCCATAGGTATTTAAATCGTTTCGGGGGTCGTTTTACGTGAATCGCTCTATGTACAAAAGAATACATTAAATACCCTAAAAAGAAGCCTGGAAAAAATCCGAAGGTATATATTGAAAATCCAAAAACCCAGAATAGAATATAGAATACACAAAAAAGTAAGGATGCTAAAATTAACCCCGGAACAGGTGGCATTAACAAACGTTCTTTATCCTTTGGAAACTCATGATGCGAACCGTGCATAATAAAATGGAATCGCTGTGTCCATTTCCAGTCGTTATACCAATGAAACAGGTAGCGGTGCAATAAATATTCAGCTAGAGTCCAGGACACAAAACCTGTACAAAATAAAATAACAAAACTTAAAACCGATAATCCTACGACGCCAATAGCCAAATATGCCAAAAGTAAAACGGTAACGCCATAGACTATAATATTTGAGATTGGGTTGGTTTTTGTTAGGCTTTCTAAAAAGGGGTTTTTAAAGATTTGTGCCTGACCGGTAGAAAAATCTGTGGTTACTCGTTGCTGTTTCATCTGTTTAAATTTTTTTATTATTTATCCGTCAGATGTAATTCGCCAAGAATCCTTATAGTCGATATTGACTTTTCCTATGGCTCATTTCATAACTTTAAATTTTATCCTACTTAAAGATAACAAAATCACACAAATAACAAATACTTAATAATCACCATAAAAAAAGCCTCTGTAATTACAGAGGCTTTTTTTATTATTTTAAAATACTATTTACCCACTTATGCAACCTTTCTTAATACGGGTCTAGCCTTCTTTCTTTTATTTTTCTTTTTCAATTTATTAATCCAAATAATGGTTCCTGTTACAGGCAAACTTGTTCCTATTAAACAGGCAATAAAGTACAGAACCTTAGAAAACATGCCATATATTTCTCCCGTATGAATCGGTTTTATTAACGAAGCAATCTGTGTATTCAAAGGTTTGTCTGCAAACCGCTCTACTTTTAATACCTTCCCTGAAAGATCCATATACAATTTATCTGATGTTACAGGTGACCAACTTGCCTCTGCTACTTTAGAAAATCGATAATAACTATTACGCTGATCAGGAAAGCTTACCGACAACTCACCGTCATAATCTAAAGTTTCATTCGCTTTTGCTATAGCCTCTTCAATAGAAATCGTATGTTCTTGTTTTGCATCAGATTGATGCTCAAAACGACCGCCGCGATCAAATATTTTGGCGCCTATTAAATCGCCTAATCCATTTCTATACCCTTCAAAAGACCAACATAGCCCGGTGATTCCCATAATAAGAATCAAAATGCAAGAATAAAACCCCAGTGTATTATGCAAATCATGATTAATTCGTTTCCATTTGGCATCGGTTTTAATTTTAAAACCTTGTTTAATTTGCTTCCATTTCATCTTTTTAGGAAACCACAATACTAAACCAGAAATTGATAACACCAAAAAGATAATTGTTGCTATACCTACTATTGGACGTCCGATATTGATATCCAGAAGTAACCACCGGTGAAGTCTAAACATCGACATAAGAAATCCGTCTGCTTTAGATTTTTCTACCTTGTGAATTTCAGAGGTATAAGGATCCACAAGAACTTTAGATCCGCGGCGCTCTTTAAGATCTTTCTTTACTGAAAACTCATAAGGCGCATCCGAAGCACTGGGGAGCATCACCCCCGTTACAAATCCTAAATCGGAATTCTTTACAGTATTAACAAGTTGTGTTACTGAAGACTTATTTCCTTGCTCTTCAACTTCAATTGATGAAGAAAACGCATCTTTTATTTCGTGTTCAAAAGCCAGGATGGTTCCACTAAGACAAACTAAAAAAATAACTATTCCGCTGGCAATTCCCAGCCATAAATGAATATCGTTGATAAACTTTCTAAAACCGTAGGTAGACTTTTTTGACATACTTTCTTTATTACTTTGTCTGACTTTTTAATACACAACAAATATATAACCCAACTCTTACAAAACAAACTTTATTTAGACTAATTACAAATAAATTCATTAATAAAACATGTCGATAAAAAAACCCAACAAATGTTTGTTGGGTTTTTCAATAATTATATCTGATAAACTATCTTGAATAGTTTGGAGATTCTTTTGTAATAGCTACATCATGAGGGTGACTTTCGTTAATACCACTTGCTGTAATCTTAACAAATTGCCCTTTTTCTTTTAAAGTCTCGATATCTTTAGCTCCACAGTATCCCATACCTGCGCGTAATCCACCAATAAACTGGTGAATACTTTCGTATAAATCACCTTTGTAAGGGACACGTCCAACAATACCTTCAGGAACTAATTTCTTGATATCATCTTCTACATCTTGAAAATAACGGTCTTTACTACCTTCTTTCATAGCTTCAACAGAACCCATTCCACGGTAAGACTTAAATTTACGTCCTTCGTAAATAATAGTCTCTCCAGGAGATTCTTTAGTACCTGCTAAAAGCGACCCTAACATCACACAGTCTGCACCTGCTGCAATCGCTTTAGGAATATCTCCTGTATAACGAATACCTCCATCTGCAATTACAGGAACACCAGAACCTTTAATAGCTGCTGCTACTTCTAATACCGCTGAAAACTGAGGAAAACCAACACCTGCAACCACACGCGTTGTACAAATTGACCCTGGGCCTATACCAACTTTTACAGCATCAGCGCCAGCTTCAACTAAATATTTCGCAGCTTCACCTGTTGCAATATTTCCAACGATAACATCTAAATCAGGGAATTTAGCTTTTACCTCCTTTAAAACTTTAACCACACCTTGCGTATGCCCGTGAGCTGTATCAATTACAACGGCATCTACCCCTGCATTAACTAAAGCTTCAGCTCTTACCACAGCATCTGCAGTTACACCTAAAGCTGCAGCAACACGTAAGCGTCCATACTCATCTTTGTTTGCGATTGGCTTTTGCTTTAATTTAGTAATATCTCTGAAGGTAATTAACCCTGATAATTTATAATTGTCATCTACAATAAGTAGCTTTTCAATTTTATGCTTTTGAAGAATACTTTCAGCATCTTTTAATGAAGTTCCTACTGATGAAGTTACTAAATTTTCACTTGTCATCACCTCAACAATAGCACGTTTATTGTCATGCTCGAAACGCAAATCACGATTAGTTACAATCCCTTTTAGAGTTCCTTCATCATCAACGATAGGAATACCACCAATACTGTGCTCTGCCATCGATGCCTTTGCATCTAAAACAGTCGCTGTAAGAGGCAAAGTTACAGGATCGATAATCATACCGCTTTCTGCACGCTTAACACGTCTTACTTTTAAAGCCTGTGCTTCAATTGTCATGTTCTTATGTAACACACCAATACCTCCTTCTTGCGCCATAGCAATAGCCATTTTGCTTTCAGTAACGGTATCCATCGCGGCCGAAATAATAGGCACGTTAATGGTAATGTTTCTCGTAAATTTTGTTTGGATATTTACTTCGCGAGGAAGAACTTCTGAATAAGCTGGAACTAAAAGGACATCATCGTAGGTTAGTCCTTCTCCTACTATTTTATTTTGATGTGCGATCATGATGCAATTACATTTTAATTGCGTGCAAATATACACAATTTTTAAGTTGATTTTAAGAAATAAGAAACTAAATTATTGTTAATATTTTCTATTTCAAAATCTGTAAAAGAAAAGTGTCCGAATGTTTATTTACAATCGGACACTTTATATGTGTTTAGCGACGACGTCTCCCACCACCGACATTCATAGGTTGTCCGGCAAAGCTTCCAAACTTATAGGTGAAGTTCAACATAAAATACTGCTCCAATATTCTATTCTCTACGTCTTCAATATAAGTTTCGGTTACATTACGCCTGTAGCCATTATTTTTTCCTAAAACATCGTAGCCTACTAAAGTTACTGTCGCTTTATTATCCCATAACTCCATCCCTATTCCTGCATTCCAGAACACAGCATCACCATCAAAGGCATCTCCTACACGACTGTTATAGCGGTAAGCTACCTTATTCGAGACAAAGAGGTTTTTGATAATAAATATGTTAGAATCGAAATTCACATTTTGTACAAAATAATCGTTATCGTTAAATGCGTCGGTATCATATACATTTTTAAATGCTGAATAATTATAACGTGCACTCAACTCAATTTTATTATCGTAAGCGTATCTAAATGATATAGACGGTGTAAATCTGGTTGTCTGGCCAGTAAACTTAACACCGTTTTGCATGGACAGACTATTATTGAAGCTCGCCGAAAATGACCCGTTAAAGTTAATATTAGTCTTTTTACTATAAATAGATTTTGAAATGGACGCATTACCATCTATAGAATAATCACCATTAATATTGGTATAGGTCGTTAGCTTATTTAAATCACTGTCGGTGGTTGTAGAATTGATAATTTTATCTTGAGTTATACCCGCATTAGCATTTCCAGAAATATTGATATTATGAAACGCTAAATTGTTTTGGTATCTGAAACGTAATCTATGATTAATCTGTGGTTCTAAAAACGGATTACCCACACGAATATGTGTAATGTTGCTCACATCTTCAACGGGTTGCAACTGACTCATCGAAGGCAAATTCACATTTTGATTATAATCTAATGAAATTCTTTTATAGCCATTCTCATCACGGTACCGAATGCGACCTGAATATGTTAAATACTCAAAATCAGCTTTAAAATTACGTGCTTCAACAATTTGATCTTTATAACTTCTATAGGTAGTTGTGTGGCCGGCTTCAACTTCGAAACGGAAATCATTGAGTTGATATCTTAACCTTAACGACGGTCGGATTGTAGTCGCAATATATTTACTATCGGTACTTAACATATCATTAAAGCTATCATATGAATCACTACCTGCATCATAATCATAAATATAGCGCTCACTGCTTTGTGAATTTACATCGGCATTATAGCTAGGTATAATTCTAAAATCATCAAACAACTCGGCACTCCACTCTGCGTTAATACCAATATTACTATTATTACTATCGGTATTACTTATCTGATCTTGTATAACGGTTTCATTTCTGTTATATAAAATATTTTCAGAATACTTCTTGCTGTCTGAAGATGATTTACTGAAATCGGTATTTAAGCCAATATTAAAATAGTTTCCACCACCACCTCGCGCAGGCGTTACGCGAAACCTGTTATTAATATTGTAATTAGACGATGTGGATTGATTAGTACTTGTATAATCGCTTACTAAGTCGCCGTTGGTGTATTCCGAAGTACTTTTAGACGTAGAGCCCGAATCTGTATTTGCCGTGTTAAAAGAAGTTTCATTAGAAATCTGAACTCTATTATTCGATGCCTTATTTTTGGGTTCTATGATAAATTTTAAATCTGAATCTCCAGTATGCGATTCAGAATCATTAAAGCCTTTATTGTTAGATTCGGTTATATAATTTAAATCCGGCAAAAAGGTTTCCCGATTACTTTTACGTTCTGTTTCTGAACTTTGGGCACTATACCGGTAATTTGCATTAATACGGGTTTCGTCCCAACGTCCTTTTGAGAAGTTTGCTCCAACAAAATCCGATTCTATGTATCCATTACTGGTATCGGTATCTGGTAGTGCATTAAAGCCTCTAGACGAATTTATATTATTGGTCCCAGCTATAAGTCCAATCTGTTTGCCATCTATCATTTGAAACAAATTGGCATTCGCCTGATACTTATCGTCGGTTCCATAACCACCTTTCACATCACCAAACATGGCACGGTTTTGTCCTTTTTTAATCTTTAAATTGATTTCTTTGGTTCCCGAAGTCGATTCTTCTCCGGTAAACTTTTGCATATCAGTTTTATAATCGGTAACCTGAACTTTACTAATAGCCTGACTTGGAATATTCTTTAAGGCAATATCTCCCTTTTTCTCACCAAAGAAGCGCATGCCATCCACATTTACAGCTTCCACATCTACTCCATTAACAGTAATGTTCCCATCTAAATCTATATCTACACCGGGTAACTTTTTAAGTAAGTCTTCGGCTTTATCGTTAGGTAAGGTTTTAAAGCTATCGGCGTTATATTCAATAGTATCTTTTTTAATCACCACTGGTGGAGCCTTACCTACAATCGATACCACATTAAGTTCTTCTACCTGATCTTGTAATACTACTTCACCTAAATTTAATGTATTGCCTTCAGGTACATCGATATCTTTTAAGTAAGGTTTATAGCCTAAATAAGCAATGTTAAAAATAGCCTTTTTATCGTCTTCGGCATTAACCTGAATAGAAAATTCTCCATTCTTATTGGTTATACCGTAAGCCATAGGCACACTATCTTTTATACTTTGAATATATACTGTTGCTCCTTCTAAAACTTTGGTATATTCATCTTTTACAATACCTTCTAAAGTAAACTTTTGGGCAAATAGTGTCGTTGTGAAACACAACAGAAAAACAAGCAATAACTTTTTCAACATGTTCTAGTTAGGTTAATAGTAGCTTAGACCTTACTTTTTTTGTAAAGTTTAACCTAATAATGTTAAAAAAAACCTAAGGTTTTAGCCTTAAAATTTTACTTGAAGAGTTGTATACCAGTTTCTTGGCGCTGACGGAATGATACCTGGCCCTGGATAACCTGTGGCACGTCTGGTAAAGTAGGCATTATCTAAAATGTTGTTAATTCCGGTTTCCAGTTTGAAGCGCTTATAAGAATAGGCTAAAGATATATCTAACACATCATAACTTGGTATTTCACCAACAACACCACTTATTCCTCCATCAACAGAATTGGTTGCATCTGTAAATTGCTGCGATAAATACGTATACTGAATACTGGAAGATAAATCCTTAAAACCAAACCTTAAACCAGTTTTTAAATTCACATCTGGTACAAACTCCACTTTATTACCTTCTACTCCTGTTGCTTCCGAAGCCGTATATTCCGAATTAATAAAAGATGTATTTACAAAATAATTAAAACTAAAATCGTTATTTAGATCTAACACCTGTTTCAAATTAAAATCGAATAAAGACTCTACACCATACATCACGGCATCACCAATATTACCACGTTCGCTCTTTACGCCCTGACTGGTTTCTATTTGTTTAAACCCGATACGCCCGTTATAAAACAAAGCAAATGCACCTAAATCATAAGACACGACATTATTTAAATTTCCACGAATTCCTAAATCGGTTGTAAAGCCTTTTTCATCAGTAATATCCGAATTAATTTCAAATGCAGGATTATTAATATTTATATCTGAAAAGGTTACCGAACGGTAGTTTTGTGAAATGTTCCCATAAACTTCCATTCCGTTTACAGGTTTATAACTCACGCCCAACCCTAGTAACACAAAAGCGCGATCAAAATCTCGATTATCATCAATAGTCTGATCCAATATAACATTACCCGCAGCGTCTTTGTTTATCTGACGATAAAACCCTTCACTTTGTGTTCTAATATACTCAAAACGGAAACCTGGTGTTACCGATAATTTATCATTTAAATAGAAAATATTTTCTCCAAAAACAGAAGCATTTAAGTTAGGTAAATCAAACTGCGACTGATTTTGGTAATCTGAAAACTCATCATTGTAAAAGTTAAAATCCGCATCGCTACGATCACTACCCGGACCTTGTTGTTGGTAATTATTGGCTTTATAAAACTTACTTCCAATTAAAAAAGTTGCGTCTTTTTTACCAATATTGTACTTACTCAATAAACGCGCTTCAAATCCGAAATTTTTAAAATCGCCTTTTATTAAATCACGCTCCTCTCCAGAATCCACCTGATCGACACGATTTGATCTAAACCCTAATGCATCTCTGGACGCATTTAAACCAAAAAAGTTAAATGTGAAATTGGTTTGATCTGAAAACTTATGGTCTAATTTTAAATTATACAACAACCAATCTACCTGAAACCAGTTGCGCTCACGATTGCTTTGGTAAGGATCTGTGGCAAACATATTATCGGTTAAACCACCGCCCTGCTGTGCCAGGTAACGCATATACGTTATATCTCCAGTGACTTTAGTGTTATCTGTAAACTGATACCCTAAATGTGCAAAGGCATTTTTAGATTCAAATTCTGAATTTGGTCGGAATCCATCACCTTTTTTGTAGTTGAAATAACTGTAATAACTGAACTTATCTTTTGTTCCGCTGATACTGGTAAAATTGGTATACAATCCGAAACTCCCTAAAGTATTTCTTGTAATTAGTTCAAAAGGTTTATTCGGATTTGGCGCCTTCATTTTAAAGTTGATTAAACCACCGAACTGTGTTCCGTATTGCAACGATGCCGCCCCACGAATCACCTGAATTTCTTTTAACCCTTCTGATGCCGGCGTATAATAACTTTCAGGATATCCCAAAACATCAGCACTAATATCATACCCATTTTGGCGCGTATTGAAATTGGCCGTTCGGTTTGGATCTAATCCACGACCACCAACATTTAACTGTAATCCCGCATCATCATTCTGATAAATGTTTAAACCGGCCACCTGACTAAAAATCTGACGTGCATTGTTAGATGCTAAATTGGCCATAGACTGATCTACCAAAACCACTTCGGTCTTCTTACCTGCATAAATAGCCGTGCCTTCAACATCTTTTAAACGTGATAATTCGAATAACTTAGCTTTTCTAGCCGTGATTTCAACCTCCGAAAGACTCACCGATAACGGAATAAGTTCTACATTAATTTCAGCATCATTAGCTACAGAAACCGGCAATTCCTTAACCTGAAACTCGTAAGAAAAAAAAATTAAATCTAAATCCTGCTTGTTAGTAATAAATTCGAAATACCCTGAAACATTTGTTTTTGCTAGTAAACCTGAAGTCTTGTCGAAAATTTCAACATCGGCAACTGCTTCATTGCTTCCTGTTTTCGTTACTGTTCCATAAATTTTATGTTGCGCCTGTGCGACACCTGCAACCAAAAGTAATATTACTAATAATTTAAAGTCCTTTAATTTCATCGGTAAATGGTAATATCCATGCCTTATGGCAGAATGATTCTTTTTCTTTATATAAATCGACGGTCTTGTCTATAAATGGCTGACTCAACCTCCCGTTAAGCGCCACATAGCTTTCGACAAACACCTGTACATTTTTATGCCCTTGCGATGTAAAATGATCGCCTAAATAGTGTGCGTATTGTAAAATAAAATCGGGTTGAAAACTCATTTGCTTTTCCTGAAACGAACTCAGAAAATCGCGATTTCTAACCACAAATGCTGCTCCTGTTTTTGCATTTTTAATGGTAAACGTGGTATGCCCCATTTTTTCCATGAGCATCACGCGCCATGAAAACCGAAACCCCTCTTCGGTCCAGAACAATTCTCCAGGATATAATACATATCGAAATGGAAATAGCAACTGAATGACAAAAAACACCGTTAAAAATGGCACCAGGGCCTTTTCCTTTTTAACCTCTAAAACAGGCTTCAAATCTACCGAAGTTTTAAGTTTTAAAATATCTTCTATAGTATTGATTATTTTATGATGAAAATCGGCTTTGAAAAAAATCAACGTCGAAACAATCATGATAAAAGGAAACATACCTATTGGGAAAAGCACCCTTGTAAATACATGGAAAAACACAACCAAGGCAAAAGCAAACCAACGGGTACGCTTATAAAGCAGTAAAAACGGAATGGCTAAATCGTAAAGCATACCAGACCAACTCATAGCATAATGAAACCACTCCTGTTGCATGAGGCTTTCGCCTATAAATGGTAAGTCGTATTTTGAGGGCAACCATATTTTTAATGGCATGGCTCGAAATAACCAATCGGAATTTAATTTAGCCAATCCCGCATAAAAATAAACGATTCCTAAAAGGAGTTTTACACTATCTACGCACCATTGCGGTATGGTTTTATAAGACGTTTTCCTTAATACATTATCTACCGAAAAATACGCATTAGCAGGTAAAAAAATCATTAAAAAACTCAATAAACTAATAAAGTAATAATGATTTAAATAGGTGGTTTTATCCATGAGTTCGATATAGGTAAAACTCAAAAAGAATACAATAATTGCCATTCTATACTTTAAACCCAGTGCTATAAACAAAGCTGCCACAGCACAAATAATAAAAAGCAAGTAGGTATAATCACCCAAAGGTTTTACCCATTCAAAACCATAATATGAAAAATGAAATTTAGGTTTAATATATAACTTATCAATCCAACCATTAGCCCAAAAGCGAATAATACTAAACAGCATCATAATACCGAATAGTATCCTAAACACCGCTAATGGTGCGGCATCTGTTTTGCTTTGCAGATATGCTTTTGTATTAAACCCCATATAAAAACGAAAAGATTCCCTAACGCATCAGAGAATCTTTAAATCATTTATTTTAACATGTTACTAATCACCATCAGCATCAATATAATCAACACTAATATTCATAGCCTGTACCATATCTAATTTCAGTAATACAACAACTTTTTGTAACTCGTCATAAGACAAGGTCATTTTAGTATTATCTGTATTTACCTGATTGGAAAAATTAACATCTACCATTTGAATCTGAGTACGGGCAGCATTCATTTGATTATTGATTAACGCTGTTAAATCTTCACCATCGGTAATGGTTTGTAAATAATCTAAATAATCATCAAAACTATTGCCGTCTGAAGTTCCATTATAGGCTTTCCCGTTAAAAAAGTCCTGACTTGCTTGTAAAGCTTCTAATGCCAAAATTTTAGACACCTCTTGGTTGTGATACGCTTCTACTTTCTCGGGATACAAAACACCTCCTGAAAAAATCCCCGCTGGAATACCAAACTTATTCGCTCGTAACCCCTTTTCGAAATAGTAAATAAAATCGTTAGTGATTTTGTTTGTTGAACTTGTTGTTGTATTTGCTGTACTGTTAACAAAAGTAGTTCTGTACGACGTTGTCCAATCGGCTAATACCGCTTCGGTTAGTGACTTCATTTCATTAACCACATCACTTAAATACAGTTTATAACCATCTGCATTGGCATTTGTAGTATACATTGCTAAAATAGCGGTATCATCTGCCGCCACGCCATGTAATAAATAATCTAAGGCTGGAAAACCAACGGCATCCTGATTGTTAGCCAAACCTAAATCATAACCGCCATTAGCTATATTGCTTTCAATTTCAGTTACGCTAGCTGGATAAATATTCATGTAAGCACTGTAATAATCTACTTCTGCTTTACCAATGTTAAACATTTCAACATGTTGCCACACTTTATAAGCATCTAACCAAGCTGTACGCAATGCTTCTAAATTGGTTTGATCGGCTGTTACTGTAAAGGTATTTTTAGCCGCAACCAATGCGCTTAACTTGCTATCTAAATCCTCGTAGGCCGGAATAATTATATTATCAGCCCAGTTAACTAACATGGTTTGTCTGTCAAAATCATCTGTTGGCTTACTTTCTCCACCACCAGAGCTACTACACGCTACAACTACAAGCGATATAAATAGTATAGAAACAACTTTTTTAATCATAACCTACTGTGTTCTTAAATATTTTGCAAATATCAATAAGCAGATGGAACAAATACAAATTCCACCTGCTTTATTTTAGAAAAAACTAATATTATTCGCTTAGTTAGCGGCTGCTTCAACTGTAAAACCAAATGCTGCTGCTATCTCAGCGGAAATAGTATCTAAAGTTTCAGGCGTCACATCCCAAAACCCATTAGTATTATCATTCAATAACGCATCAACATAAGCGTTCACTTCTTCATGTGTAAAGTAAGGTACATCGGTACCTGGTTTTCTAGTAAATTGCAAACTGTAAACAAAACCAAAACCTTCTGATAACTCATGGAACGCATGCGCATAATCAACAGTTCCTTCTGCTTCCAAATCCGATTTAGCGCCCTGTAAATAGTGTACCGCACGCACTGCAATTACCTTCGATATATTTTCCCTCACTACTGCTACCTGAGCATCACGAACGGTATAGTTTTTAGCAACAATCGCTGCACGACCTAATTTTAGAGCTTGGTAAACCTCATCGGCAATACCAGCAAAATTAGCATCGTCATTCACTTGTCTTAAGTAAGTATTCAAGAAACGGTCAGCATCTAAAACCGGACTCGCAGGATTTTCTTCCGCTCCGTAAAGGTATCCATAAGCTTCATCCCATTTATGCTCCATAGTAGTATAAGACTTCCCTTCTTCAACCACATCACTATCATTATTAGTAACGTTAGCACCTGCATCAAGTACCGCATCGCTTAAATAATTGTTTAACATCTGGTCTGCCATTAAACCGCCGATTAAACCTTTGGCAACCGCCTGGTTTAACTCTAGACCTTTAGCATTAAAATAGCGGACTGTCGTACTTCCTAGCTGTTGCATATTACCTGCAACACCTGCCCCGGCTGAAACATTCCAGTTCACAAATACGTTATCTGCCTGCTCTGAAATCCAAGAATCAAAATCTGCTTTAATTGCAATTGCATCAGTTGTGTTTGTTGCAAAAAAGTCTGCTGATGCTGCTACTTTGCTACGAACATTTTTATCGGAAGTGTTTAGATTTACATCAGTAAAGTCTGGCTCTCCTAACTGGTGGTTAAACATAGCTAACAAATCTTCTTTTGTATTAGTAGAAACACTTAAAGCAGAAACCAATTCGGTTGCCATAGCTATTCTTGTGGTTTGACCTCCAAAACTTACGGTCGACTCCCCATTTCGTGTAAAAGAATACGTTGCTGGATTCTGAATATTATTTGATTCATTATCATCGTCTGAACACGATACAAATAAGACCACAGCCGCAGCTGCCATCGATAAAAACTTTTTCATTTTTTTATTTAGACTTAGTATAAATTAATTGACGTCTGCAAAATTAACACTCTTTAACAAATAGCCAAAGTTTATTTAGATTAAAAATAAATAAAGTGATATTTTTATTTTTTTAAGTGACTAACATTGAAAATTTTTCAACGAATCTAAAAATAGGTTTTAAATATCTTAGATGCCTCGTTAAAAGCACTTTCAAAACTTAATGCATTTAAGTTGTTATTTTGTTTTGAAGTAAAATAGGATAGTAATTTTTCGGTAGGCATATTCCCTATTAATTCATCTTTTGCCATTGGACACCCACCAAACCCCTGAATAGCGCCATCAAATCGTTTACATCCCGCCTTGTAGGCTGCATCAATTTTTTCAAACCAGGTTGCTGGTGTCGTATGTAAATGCGCTCCGAATTCTATTTGTGAGTATTGCGGAATTAAATGCGAAAACAAATATTGAATACTTTCCGGATTCGAACTACCAATAGTATCACTTAACGATAAAATCTTCACGCCCATCTTATGCAAGCGCTCGGTCCACTCCCCTACAATATCAACATTCCAAGGATCGCCATAAGGATTTCCAAAGCCCATAGAAATATAAACAACGACTTCTTTATTGGTTCTATCGGCTATATTTAAAATTTCCTGAAGCGTCACTACCGATTGAGCAATAGTTTTATGCGTATTACGCATCTGGAAATTCTCTGATATTGAAAACGGATACCCTAAATAATCTATCTCTTTGTGCACACTGGCATCGGTTGCGCCTCGGGTATTCGCTATAATAGAAAGCAGTTTACTCTTCGTTTTACTTAAATCTAATTGTGCCAAAACCTCAGCAGTATCAACCATTTGAGGAATCGCTTTAGGTGAGACAAAACTTCCAAAGTCAATCGTATCAAACCCTACACGTAACAAAGACTGAATATACTGGACCTTTTTTTCTGTAGGAATAAAAGCCTTGATGCCTTGCATGGCATCACGCGGACATTCAATAATTTTTATCGGACTTGACATTGATTAATTTAATATAACAGATTGATAAAAATAGTACATTTTTTTAATCAAACTCAGGAAAGGAACCAGGGATTTCGTTTATTTCTCTTGAAGAATAGCCTTGTTAATTGACTTGACTAAACTTGGGCCTTCATAAATAAATCCGGTGTAAACCTGAACTAGGTCGGCTCCGGCTTTAATCTTTTCAAGCGCATCATCAGCCGAGTGAACACCTCCAACTCCAATAATTGGAAACGATTTATTACTCTTATCAGCCAAATACTTAATTGTTTGCGTACTCTTCGCTTTAATTGGTTGGCCACTTAAACCACCGTTACCAATTTCGGCTAACTGCTCTTTACTTGCTTTAAGTCCGCTTCTATCGGTAGACGTATTACTGGCAATAACGCCATCCAAATTTGTATCCTGCACTAACTCTACAATTTCATCAAGCTGATTATTATTTAAATCTGGTGCAATTTTTAAAAGAATAGGCTTCTGCTTGTCGAAATTTTTATTTGCATTTTGCACGGCTCCGATCAATTCTTCTAAATAATCTTTATCATTTAATTTGGCATGGCTCCCTACATTCGGGCAACTTACATTAAGCACAAAATAATCAACATACGGATGCAGGGCATTAAAGCATTCTAAGTAATCTTTAGTATAATCTTCTGGCTTCGTATTGGTGTTTTTACCAATATTTCCACCAATAACTAACTTTCCTTTATTCTTCTTTAAAGCTTCAATAGCCGCTTCTAAACCTTCATTATTAAAACCCATACGGTTAATAATGCCTTGATCTGCTTTTAAACGGAATAAACGCTTTTTCGGATTTCCTGGCTGTGCCTTTGGCGTTACGGTTCCAATTTCAATAAAACCAAAACCAAAGTTTGCCAACTCGTTATACAAGACTGCATTTTTATCGAAACCAGCAGCAAGACCAACAGGGTTTTTAAAGGTTAAGCCGAATAATTTACGCTCTAAACGGGCATCGTTAACCACATACAAGCTTCTAAATATGGCTTTAAAACCAGGTATTTTAGAGGTGATTTTTATTAATGAAAACGTAAAGTGATGGATCTTTTCCGGATCGAACGCGAAAAATATGGGACGAAGTAATAATTTATACATCTCGATTATTTGTGCAAAAGTACTCTTAATTCTTCTAAATAAAAAATCAGTAAAATCTAAAAGCAAAAAAATTAATAATCGTATTTTTGAAGTCTGAAAATCACTGGGGTATATTTTATACCAGAATACACTAAAATTTAATCCATTTAACTGTCTTTAATATGATTTCTAAAGAACATATTATAAACCGATTTGTTAGTTACGTAACTGTAGACACCGAATCGGATCCAAAATCTGAAACCACACCAAGTACCGAAAAACAATGGGATTTAGCTAACAAGCTTGCTGAAGAACTAAAAGCTATTGGTATGGAAGATGTTACTATTGACGAAAACGCATACATTATGGCAACTCTGCCGAGTAACGTAAATTATCACGTACCTGTTATTGGGTTTGTCTCTCACTTTGATACGTCTCCAGATTTTACTGGTGCCAATGTAAAACCACAGATTATTGAAAAATACGATGGAAAAGATATCGTATTAAATGCTGCTGAAAACATTGTTTTATCACCAGATTATTTTGAAGACCTGTTGCAATACAAAGGTCAAACTTTAATCACTACAGACGGAACCACCCTTTTAGGAGCCGATGATAAAGCCGGTATTACCGAAATTGTCTCAGCTATGGAATATCTTATTAACCACCCTGAAATTAAACACGGTGCTATTCGTGTTGGCTTTACCCCTGATGAAGAAATTGGTCGTGGTGCTCATAAATTCGACGTAGAAAAGTTTGGTGCCGACTGGGCTTACACCATGGATGGTAGCCAAATTGGAGAATTAGAATACGAAAACTTTAACGCAGCCGGTGCTGTAGTAAAAGTAAAGGGTAAAATTGTACACCCTGGATATGCCAAAGGGAAAATGGTAAACTCTATGTATATTGCTCAGGAATTTATTAATTCGCTACCGCGTTTTGAAACACCGGAACATACTGAAGGTTATCAAGGGTTTTTCCACTTAAGTTCTGTTGAAGGAAAAGTTGAAGAAACAACTTTAGAATACATTATCCGTGATCACGATTTAGGTCATTTTGAGGCTCGTAAAGAAGTCTTAAGAAAATTAACTGATGAGCTAAACTCGCAATACGGTCGTGAAGTCATTACCACCGACATTAAGGACCAGTACTTTAATATGCGTGAAAAAGTAGAGCCAGTAATGCATATTGTTGATATTGCCGAAGAAGCTATGAAACAATTAGACATTACGCCTCTTATTAAACCTATTCGTGGTGGTACCGATGGATCTCAGTTAAGCTACATGGGCCTACCTTGTCCTAACATTTTTGCTGGTGGCCATAACTTCCACGGACGTTACGAGTACGTTCCTGTAGAAAGTATGATTAAAGCAACCGAAGTGATTTGCAAAATAGCTGAACTTACCGCTTTAAAACAACAATAAACATATTTCACTATATTTATTTAAAACGCCTGAGACTAAACTTTCAGGCGTTTTTTTGTAAGACCAGCTGACCTAAAAAAACCCAAACAACTAAATATCAAGTAATTAAATTTCACTTAAGTAAGAATATTACGTATCTTTAAGTTGATTTTTTAACAAATTATGATATACGCTTTTCTAAATGAAATTATTGGTACTCATACTGTTCTCTACGTTGTCAGCTTATACACAAACGATAAGCGGAAAGGTATTAGATGATCAAACCAATGAACCACTGGAAAATGTAACAATCTACTTAAAAAAACAAAATACAGGAACAACAACAAATAAAAAAGGGGTTTATAATGTACCTGTTCAAATAAACCTAACCCTTTCAGACACCATTATCTTTTCTTCTATTGGTTATACTACAAAGCAATATGTAGTTTCAGAACTTAAGACTATCAATTTCATTGTTCATTTATCAAAACAAACGGAATTATTAAATGAAATAACCGTTTACAACAAAAATGAATTAAAACCTTCAATACCCTTTAAAAAATTAGCCCCACTAAAAAGAGCCATATATAATTTTGGTTCCACAAGAGTTGGAAACAAATTATATGTTATTGGTGGTGACGCTAGTTTTTATCATGATGCAGAAAAAGAGGCGCTAGACAACTCACTTGCTTATGGAGAGTTTTTAAGAACACTTAAAGACAACTTTACCTGGGAAAACTATAGTGATTTACTTCAAATCTACAACATAGAAAACGATACTTGGGAAAGTAAAGATTTAGAATTTGAACCAAGAGCATATCATAAACTAGTAAATGTAAATAATAAAATTTACGTCTTGGGAGGTAAAACTTTATCGCTAAGCAGAAAGCGTGAATATTTGGGTAATAACATAGAGGTTTTCGATATAAATTCTAATGAGATTATAGTAGACCATACCAATCCGCACCAGGCCGTAAATTTCGCTGCCTTTTCATTTAACGATAACATTATTGTTACAGGAGGCTCCGTAAGACAAAAATCAAATGGAGAAAAAGTCTACACCAATAGCTCTCATATTTTTAATATCTCTTCAGGAAAATGGTATGAACTAGCACCTATGAAAACCCCAAAAGAAGTTAATGGCATCCTTGTAAAAGATATAATATATCTCATCGGTGGATTTAACAAAACCCCTTTAAACACAATTGAATCTTACAATATAAAGTCTGGCATCTGGAAACACGAAACCCATTTACCTTTCCCTATGAAACGCCCTTCTTTAGCGTTTTACGAAAATATTATTTACATTTTTAACGAAGATAAAATACTCACTTATAACACCGAAAACAACGTCATTAACACCTATAAGATCAACCTATATTTAAAAAATGCTCAAATGCATTACTATGACAATCATCTGTATCTTTTGGGTGGAAATATAGAAGATGAGTATACAAAGACGCCATCTTCTAATGTTTACAAAATAAACATCCATGACTTTAAAACAACCACTATAATATCTACAAAACGAATTTAAAATAACATCGAATTATTAGAATAATAGTATTTTTACCAAATACCCAAACTATTAAACCTATGCTATGCCCCTTATTGTAAAACGCAAAAAACACCTGTTAACACGAGTACCGTTCTTAACTTTTCTTATTGTCTTTATTGGTTTAGCTCCCGTTATTATTGGGCTAATTGGTGCCTGGATAACCGAATTAAATACAGGAGAACCTTGTCATGAAGGCAATTGCAGCTGGATGGTGCTGCCTTGGCTGGGTATGTTTACTATTCCTGTTGGATTTTTGTTATTTATTGTTTTCTTTGTAATCGCGTTAATAGACACAATAGCCCTATACAATAATAATTAAGATAAAATACATTAAATAACACTTTCACTGTTCAAAACGCTCTGTCCGTCGAAGTTTATTGCTAAACCGTCACGTATTTTATAAACTTGAACTACATTAATTCATAATTTTTTTCTTTCAGTATGAAAATCATCACTTTGCTTATAAGTTTTATAACATTTACAAGTATTACACCTCTAAAAAACGACATTAAAAAAGCAAAAAAACCAAACATCATTTACATTCTAGCAGATGATATGGGCTACGGTGATGTTTCTGCTTATAATACAAATAGTAAAATACAAACACCCCATCTTGACCAATTGGCAGCAGATGGATTAATGTTTACCGATGCCCACACCTCATCTTCTGTTTGTACACCAACTCGATATGGTATTATTACTGGTCGATATAACTGGCGTAGCACATTAAAATCGGGGGTTCTTACTGGAAATTCCAAAGCGCTAATTTCACCAAAGCGCACTACGGTAGCTTACATGCTAAAACAACAAGGTTATCACACTGCGTTTATTGGTAAATGGCACTTAGGCTGGGACTGGGCGTTAAAAGATGAAAATGCTCCTGCAAAAGAAGGTTGGGACGCTAAAGATTTTGATAATATTGACTTTTCTAAACCTATACAAAACGGACCTAAAGAACTTGGTTTCGACTACTCATACGGACATAGCGGTTCTCTAGACATGGCGCCTTATGTATATGTTGAAAACGGAATGCCTACACAGGTGCCGGACACGGTGTCTTCAAGAGGTGGTAAATTTCATTGGTGGCGAAAAGGCCCAACATCAAGAGACTTTATTCATGAAGATGTAACCCCTAATTTTTTTAGAAAATCGTTTAAACATATTGAAGAGCAAGCAAAAACGGACCAACCGTTTTTCTTATATCTGGCACTACCATCACCCCACACCCCTATTTTACCTACCGATGAATGGCAGGGTAAAAGTAATTTGAATCCTTACGGTGATTTCGTTATGATGGTGGATGATTATATGGGACAACTTATAAAAGCTATAAAAGACGCTGGCATTGAAGACAATACTTTAGTAGTGTTCACAAGTGACAACGGCTGCTCTCCTGCAGCGGATATTAAAGGCTTAGAGGAATTAGGTCATTATCCAAGTGACAAGTACCGCGGGCATAAAGCTGATATTTTTGAAGGCGGACACCGTGTTCCTTTTATTGTTAAATGGCCAGATTATATTAAGAAAGGCATAGTATCTAACGATATTATCTGTACTACCGATTTCATGGCTACTGCTGCCGATATTACAAACTACAAATTATCAGATAGCGAAGGTGAAGACAGCTACAGCATGTTACCTCTATTTAAAAAAACAAATCCTAAAAAACCAACACGCGAAGCTACAGTTCATCATTCTATTAATGGAAGTTTTGCCATTAGACAAGGCGACTGGAAATTAACGATGTGTCCAGGATCTGGAGGATGGAGTTATCCTAAACCAGGCAATAAAGAAGTTATTGAAACCTTACCTAAAATACAGTTATACAACTTAGAGAACGACCCGGGAGAAACAACCAATTTAGAAGCTAATAAACCTGACAAAGTAAAAGAATTAAAGGCTTTATTAATAAAATATATTGAAGAAGGCAGAAGCACACCTGGAAAACCACAATCAAATGACGCTATTGATTTTACATGGGAACAAATAGATTTTGTAACCCAGTAAACGTTTTCTATTTTATGTATTAGAGCACATATTTGAAATGAATAAAACCTATAGACCTATAAAATTCATTCTTTATACCATCAGTTTATTATTTACAATATACTCTATAATAACTGATGGTATTGGCGGTAGCCATACACCTCCTATAGGTTTTGTAATCCCAGTACTCATTATTTTAACTTCCTTATTTTTTATAGTCATGGACTTTCTTTTCAGAAAAAGACTAAAAAACTATCAATCGCATCTCAGTATAAACATTGCGGCCATTACTATAAATTTAATAATTGTAGTTTCCATACTTGCTGTTGTTTAATATTCAAAAGCACATACCAACTCATATACACCCTAAAACGAATACCCTTCACTTAAACCTAACCTAACTACCTCAAATACAATATCAAAAATAAATAAAACCGACTTAATTTTCGTAAATTAACTTCATGATTACTTTTATAAAACTTAACAAATCATGAAAAAACTTTTCACTATTCTATTTGTCCCACTACTACTAGTATCATGTAAAGAAAAACAACAAAAAGTAACGCCAGTTGCCGAACCCTACCAATTAAGACAGACCATTTTTTTTGGTGGTGATATTTTAACAATGGAAGGAGATTCTCCTGCTTATGCTGAAGCTGTTGTAGAACGCGAAGGAAAAATTGTTTTCGTAGGTTCGAAAAATGAAGCTTTAAAAACCTACCAAGGTAAAGCTTCAGAAGTGAATTTAATGGGTAAAACTATGGTACCCGCATTTTTAGACGGACATGGTCATTTTTACAATGTAGGGTTCACAGCACTTGCAGCAAATGTATTACCTCCTCCTGATGGATCAGGAAAAGATTACGAAAGGATTGTTCAAACACTAAAAACTTACCAAAACACAGAGGATGGGAAGTATATGTTATCTAAATTAGGCTGGATTATTGGTAACGGTTATGATGATTCCCAGTTAGATGAAAAAGACCATCCTAAAGCAACCGATTTAGATAAAGTTAGCACAGACATACCTGTTCTTATCATTCACCAATCAGGACATTTAGCATCGATTAATACCAAAGGATTAGAATTAATGAATTACAATGCTAGCACTCCAAATCCTGAGGGCGGTGTAATTCGAAAGGATAACCAGGGAAATCCTAATGGTGTTTTAGAAGAAGCTGCTTTTTTCAAAGTTTTAATTCCTCTGTTAGGCAAAATGGATGATGAAATGGCGGCTAAATGTATCAAAAAAGGACAAGATGAGTATGCTAAAAAAGGATATCTTACTGCACAGGACGGACGGACAACAAAGGAACAGTTAGCCGCATTAAGAAAAGCTGCAACCAATGAAGCTTACTATATGGATGTAGTAGCCTATCCAGATATTACTCTGGGCACAGACTATATTTTAGAGGGTGAATACGCACCAAACCACAGATACAAAAACAAATTTAGAGTAGGTGGTGTTAAACTAACTTTGGACGGTTCTCCTCAAGGCAAAACGGCATGGCTTACCAAATGCTACCATGTTAACCCTGAAGGCAGAACAGGTTGTTACGAAGGCTACCCCATTATGGATGATGATAAAGCTATCAATTATGTTAAAACAGCTTTCAACAACAAATGGCAGATACTATGTCATAGCAACGGAGATGCAGCCATAGACCAATACATTAAGGCTGTTGATGCTGCTGAAAAAGAGTTTGGATACCCAGACCATAGAACCGTGCTTATCCATGGACAAACATTGCGTAAAGATCAAATTCCTGAATTGGTAAGATTAAATATTATGCCTTCTCTTTTCCCTATGCATACCTTTTACTGGGGAGACTGGCATGTAGAATCGGTTTTAGGAGAACCCAGAGCCGATTACATTTCACCATGTCGCGATGCTATTGATGCCGGTTTAAAAATCACATCTCACCACGATGCCCCAGTAACGTTTCCTAATTCTATGCGTGTTTTAGATGCTACGGTAAACCGAATTACCAGAAGTGGAAAGATTTTAGGTCCAGATCAACGAATTTCTGCCTACGAAGGGTTAAAAACTTTAACCGATTGGGCAGCTTATCAATATTTTGAAGAAAACAACAAAGGAACCATTACAGAAGGCAAGCTTGCCGATTTTGTAATTCTGGATAAAAATCCTCTAAAAATAGATCCTTTACAAATTAACACCATTCAAGTTTTAGAATCTATTAAAGAAGGACAAACCGTCTATAAAATGCAATAATTATTAAACAAATACACAACTGTATTAGAAGCACGCCTCTCCTAAGGTGTGCTTTTTTTTTTATTAATATTCATATTAACAAACTTGTATGATTAATCGTCTTCCTCAGTAATATTTCATAAATTTATTAGTCCTTAATTACTGGTTATCAACTAATAAATTATAACATGAAAAAATGGATTAAACGCCTTTTAATAGCATTATTAAGTATTATTTTATTGGTTTTTCTTGCTATCGCTATTGTTTTTAATGTGATTATTACACCTGAAAAAGTTACACCTAAAGCCTTGGAATTACTCAATCAGGAATTATTAGGCAAAGTTGATTGCGAACGCATCGAACTTACCTATTTTTCAAGCTTTCCAACATTTTCCTTACAACTTACCAATGGTGCTTTATTACCTAACAAATCGTTTTACAAGCAGGATACTTTAATCCGCTTTAAAAAAGCCAGAGTAAATCTAAGTGTCTTAGGGTTAATAAAAAAAAGCAAAGAAGCCGTACACAGCATCGAACTTAACAGTCCGAAACTTTTCTTTTATGTCGATTCCTTAGGAAACTCGAACTGGAACAATCTCGCAAAAATTTCACCAGACACAACCAGTGCTTCAAAAGAGAAAAAACCAATTAAAGCTTCAGAAATATATATTCCAAAAATCATTATAACTAACGCTGAAGCTCATGCTGTAGATGGCTTGTCGAAACTTGATTATGCTGTTGAAAACCTGAACTTATCGATAAAATCTAAAACGACGAACACTGGGATAAAACTTGAAGTTGAAAAAAACAGTGACCGAATTGCCATAACAAAACCTAAAAGCCGCCCCTATAATCTGGATCACATTTCGGTAGAATCGGACCTTGAACTCACATTCGCCGATACATTACTTACTGTTAAAAATAGCAACGTGTCTATTAACGATGTGCATTTTGAAAACAAAGGTTATGTCCAGCTGTTCCCGCATCACAAAAAAATTAAAGTTAATATAGACAGTGAACTTTCAACCCGGTCTTTAAAAAATATTACCAACACTATTCCTCCTCGCTTTTTAAGTCAGGAAGGCTTAAAAGCTAAAGGTGCTATTAACTTGAAAACGCACATAGAAGGCATTTATAGCAAAGACAGTTTTCCTGTCGTGAACAGCTATTTCAAAATAGATAACGGTTCTATAGCTTATAAAAACTTTAAGGGTGAAATTGAAGATATGAATGCTGATATTCACACATATATCAACCAAAACAGTCCAGAAGAATCCTTTTCCGAAATTAAAACATTGAACATACTGGGGACAGGTATAAATATGGATATATCGGGCGACATCAAGCAACTTACAAAACAGCCCATCGTCAATATTCAATCTATAGCAGATATTGATTTTAATACTATAACTAAGAACTTCCCTGTTCATCCTTCTGTAACCTTAAAAGGATCTATTCACTCAGATTTATTAGCAGATTTCAACAGCGCCGACTTAGAAGATTTTCATTTTAATAAAGTTAATTTAGATGCTATTGTTCAGGTTAAAGACCTACTTATTAGTTCCCAAAAAGATTCAGCCGTTGTAAGTTCTGAGAATATCAACTTTAAAATTCATAAAGGTGAAGATAACGCTAAATCACTTACATCAACTTTAGTGGTTTACAATACAGTTGCAAAATATAAACAATGGTTAGACACTAGTATGAAACAGGTGAATATTGATTTTAAAGCCGATGATAAGCCAACCACTCTACCACAGTTTAAAGCCGATATTGCATTACAAGACTTTGAAATGCAGGCTACCGATTCTATTTACAGTTATATAAAAAACCTAAAAATGGATGCTGAGTTTATTCCCAAATCTGAAAAAAACTTAGCCCATATGGCTTCAGAAATTGTTACCGATAGCGTTACCTTATCACAAAAAACAGCATTCGTGACTATTATGGGAGCTCAAACTCACTTAAAGGTTAGCAAAACACCTTCCAATTTATGGGAACCTTCAGGAAACTTATCATTTAAAAGTATTTATGCCCATGCACCAGAATACGTTTATAATTTAAAAACTTCTGAATCTGGCATTGCCTTCGTAAATGACAACATTACACTGAACCGCACTAAAATTAATTTTGGTGATACCGACATGACTCTTACGGGAGAATTAAAACATGCCAGAGGCTTCCAAAATGGCGAACTGGTCACAGCAAATTTAAAAGTAGAATCTAATTTTACCGATGCCAACCAACTTATGCTGGCTTTAGCACCACCAGAAACTGGTGAAATTGTTACCGCTAAAGACGAAGTTGTTTTAGATTCCGTAAAAGCTGCCAATGTAACGCCTGGAAAGCGTATTTTCAGAATACCTAAACAGTGTGACTTTAAATTTTCAACCTACGTTAAAGCCTTTAGAATGGGGTTTATAAACATTAATGATATTCATGGTGAAATGACAGTAAAAGATGGCGTAGTAAATATGAACAACATTAATCTTACCACCTTATCTGCTAATATGGATGCCTATATGAAATACAATCCTAAAAGCAATACGGAAGCTAATCTGGATTTCAGATTTTATATCAGTCAGATTGATATGAACCAGATTAATGATGTTGTTCCTGTAATGGATACGCTCTTCCCTGCTATAAAATCGTTTGAAGGTAAAGCCGATTTTAGAATAAAAGGTAATGTACTTTTAAACGAAAACTTAGACTTTAAACTCCCCACCTTAAGAGGCGTCGCAGCCTTAAAAGCCAGAGATATTATGGTGATAAACGACCCAGCCTTTAATGATGTCGCAAAAGCCATTAGTTTTAAACCCAAACAAAAAAACCCGGTCAAGACTTTTGATGCCGAAGTAGAATTTAAAAAGGGGGAAGTACAAATTCTTCCAGCACTTTTAGAAGTCGACAAATACCGAATTGCCTTGGGTGGCGTACAACGTATAGACATGAGTTACGACTATCATGTTTCAGTACTTAAATCTCCCATTCCCATAAAAATGGGGGTTGATATTTCTGGGAGTAATTTTTCAGATTACCATATAAAACTGGTAAAAGCGAAGTATAAATACTATTTTACCGATAAAGAGCGCTTGATTAAAAAAGCAGACTCTTCAGTATTTTTACAAAAAGAACGTATTTTAAAAGCATTAGATTACAACTAAGTTTAGCACATGGAAAAAGTCACTTCCGTTGAAGAATACATTGAACTCCATCCTGTTTTTAAAAATGAATTAGAACTTCTACGAGAGATTATTAATTTAACAGAGCTTAAAGAAACTATTAAATGGAGTTCGCCCGTATATACTTTGAATAACAAAAATGTGATTGGTTTAGGCGCTTTTAAACACCATTTTGGTATCTGGTTTTTTAATGGTGTTTTCCTTAAGGATGAAAAAAAGGTTTTGGTTAATGCACAGGAAGATAAAACCAAAGCTTTACGTCAATTGCGATTTCAAACAATAACAGACATAGATAAAAACTTGGTTTTAAATTATGTTAAAGAAGCTATTGAAAATCAAAAATTAGGCAAGGAATTAAAACCAAAAAGGCACACTAAAAGTCTTAGCATGCCTTTGGAATTAAAAGATTTGATAAGTGATAACGCTGCTTTTAAAACAAGCTTCGAATCACTTACCACTTACAAACAACGCGAATATTGCGAGTATATAAGCTCTGCAAAACGGGAAATCACGAAACAAACGCGTATGGAAAAAATTATTCCCTTGGTTTTGCAGGGTATCGGTTTAAACGACAAATATCGCTAAACCTAACTATGCTCTTACATGGCCGTCGCCATAAACATAGTATTTATTGGTCACCAACTCTTTAAGACCTAATGGTCCGCGGTGGTGTAATTTATCTGTACTAATAGCTAACTCTGCTCCTGCTCCTAATTGTCCGCCATCGGTAAATCGAGTGGACGCATTATGATAAACCGCAGCACAATCTACCTGTTCCATAAACTGTTGCGCTGTTTCTTTATTAGTCGTCATAATCGTTGCAGAATGCCCGCCAGAATATTTGTTGATTTGATTGATGGCTTCTTCAAGTGAATCAACCGTTCCGACAAGACATTTCATCTCAAGAAACTCTTCATACCAAACCGATTCGTCCTGAATTAAGGTGTTTTCATTTAACACTTCCTGTACATTAGCATCTACTAATACAGAAACCCCATTAGACTTTAATATAGCATCTAAATCCTTTAATTTATTTTCATAATCGGCAATATTAGTATTTACTAATATCTTATCTAAAGCATTACATGCCGAAATTTTATGAGTCTTAGCATTCAAAATCACTTTAATAACCTGTTGCCAGTCACTTTCAGGATCTACATATAAAAAGTTATTACCACGTCCACTGACTAATACAGCACATTTAGCATGATCTTTTACAAACTTGATTAATCGCTCTCCTCCACGAGGCACAATTAAATCTAACTGCTCTGTTGGGTTCCTTAAGAACTCTTGTGTTTCCTCTCGGTTCATGGTTAGCAATTGGATATAATCGGTACTTAAATCATTTTCAGCTAACGCCTTATGCCAAAGCTCAACAATAGCTTTGTTACTATGGATGGCTTCTTTACCTCCTTTTAACAAGATTTTGTTATTGGCCTTAAATGCCAGCACAGTCGCTTCAACAGTCACATCAGGACGTGATTCATAAATAATCATAATAGTACCAAACGGTGCTGTTTTATTAATGATCTCTAAACCACTGTCCAAAGTTTTACTTTCAATAACCTTTCCTACTGGATCGGCTTGTACATGAACCTCTTCAATAGCCTGAATCATGCCGTCGATTTTCTTCTCGTTTAAAATTAAACGATCGTACATGGCCTGATCTTCTTTATTAAAGGCTTCGATATCTTTTTTATTAGCTTCAAGTATAGCAGGATAATTAGCTTTAATTTGCTTTATCATACTTACTAATACGTCATTCTTCTTATCTTCTGATAATAATTTCATCTTTCTGTTTTTGTTTTGTTTATAGAGATACTTTAGTTCCTACAAAGTTTCCGTCTATAATATCTATAATGGTATTGTTGTTTTTACCATTAGCAATATAAGTTGGGATGTTATTTGAGGCTGCTTGCTGGGCATAGTCTAATTTAGAGCCCATGCCTCCGCGGCCTTCACCTTCACTTTTATTACTGTCTTTAATATATTTATCCAGGTTTTCGTCTGGATTTACGTTTTCTATTAAATCACTACTTTCAGCGTCTGGATGTCCGGTATATAAACCATCGATATCTGTTAGAATAATTAGCTTATCGGCATTTACCAACTGTGCAATTAAACTCGCTAATTCATCGTTATCTGAGAACATAGACATGGTTACCGAAACAGCATCATCTTCATTAGCAATAGGAATAACGCCTTCAGATAATAACCCCTCCACACAATTAATCATGTTTTGACGGTGAACTCCAGGACTAAAATCGCGTTTGGTAGGTAACACCTGCGCACATTTCATTCCATAATCATGGAAAATATTATAGTATAAACGCATCATACGCGGTTGGCCTATGGCCGAATATACCTGACGCTTTTGCGTTTTATTTTTAATTTTTGATTTTCCCAATACCTCTTTACCTGCAATTACAGATCCAGAAGACACCAAAATGGTCATGATATCTCTTTCGTAAAGCTCGGCGATTTGTCTTACGAGTTCTTTAAGTACGGGTCTAACAATTTTATTGTCTCTGTTGGTCATGACATTTGTCCCGACCTTAATCACTATTTTTTCCTTGTACATATTAATATTCTTTACCTAATTCTACCGCTCTGTTAAAAGCAGCAAAAGCAGCATCTTTAATTAATTCGTTTACATTATTGTCTTCCATCGAGTCTAATGCTGCTCGTGTTGTTCCTCCTTTAGAAGCGACGCGTTCCATCCATGAATTAGGTGATAAGTTGGATTGGTTAAACAGCTCGACAGCTCCTGTAAATGTTTGTCTTACTAAAACGGTTGAATCTTCTTTTGAAAACCCCATTTTTAAAGCAGCTTCCATCATACTTTGCATAAAGTAGAACACATAAGCTGGTCCACTACCTGAAATACCTGTAGAAGCATCGATAAATTTTTCGCTGCTTACTTGAATAGATTTTCCTGTAGTATCTAAAAGGCTTTCTACTGTTAACATTTCAATTCTTGAAACGTCTGGAGAAATAACATACGATGTTAATCCTTTACCTATTTGTGCCGGTAAATTTGGCATGGCTCTAACAACTTTAGTTAAGCCTGTAATTTCCTGTATAGATGCTATAGTAACACCTGCCATAATGGAAACAAGTATTTGTTGCGAATTTACAAGCGGCTTTATAGCTTGGAATACACTTTCCGCATGGTATGGCTTAACCGCTATAAAGATTATATCTGCCTGAGGCACACAATCTTTAAGTTCGCTAAAAGCATCAAAGTGTGAAATTTGATGAAGCTCTTCAAGCTTTTCTTCAGATTTATCTAAAACCATGATGTTCTTCTTTTTTAACAATTTGGATTTAGACATCCCTTCGGCATAGGTAAGTCCCATGTTACCTGCTCCAATTACTAGTACTTTCATTTTGTTTGTTTACGTATTAAATGTTTAGTGATTAGACATAACGCTCCTATAGTTTCCAATTACGGAAACTACTAGAAACTATTAGTTATTTTATAGTTATTTAATTTTTATTGTTTTACAAAAACGAATTATACGAATAGCATACAATCACCACAATCCTTAACCTCTCCGTAATAAGTCTCACGGTATTTGTGTAATGTTTTTAAAGGCAGGCCTAGCAAATATTTTTTTATATAAGTTACTTTGGTGGTTAATTCCCCCATTTTAACTGTATGGCGCTTTTCGTATTTCGTTTCTCTTTTTATGTAAATGATTTTCATGTGTCGAAGTTGTTGGTAATTATAGGTTAATCTCTAACCAATCTCATTTCAATGTTTCTTGTTTCAAAACCTTGTTTTTCAAATAATTTAATTACCGGATTATCTTTATTTATATGAATTGAAATATCGCCATCGCAATACTTTTTAGTATACTTAATTAATTCACTTCCAATACCGTTTTCTCTGTATTCTTCTTTAACCGCAATATAGACCAATATATTTTCAGGAATATACTCGTTCATTCCTGTTCGGTTTACAACGGTAGCACCAACAATTTCATTGTTTTTTTCTACCACAAACACATAGCCCCCTAACCCGGGTATTTCTTTGGCCGCGTACATAATAGATTTCCTAATGGCACTTTTAGTATCTCTAAACTCTCCAGAATAGCGATACAGAAAATTAGTTATTCGATTTATATCAATAATTGACAGCCTCGAAAAGGCATCAAATGTTTTAATAGTCATTAACAGATATAAGTTTTTGGTACACCTAAGCTAATAGGTATACGTTTATCTTGTTAGAATTAATTAAAGCTTAAATACTTGAAAAAAGTATTAATTGCGATAACGCGTTCGGGTAAGACTCATTGGTCTTACAATTGAATAATTAATTAGAAGTGCTTGGTGGAATGAATTTATCGGACTGGTTTCTAAATACCAGAAAGTTAAAATTAAAAATTCGTTTGTTTTGTATTTCGTGAATACCTTTTTCCATGCTGCAAATGTACGAAAATGCTAGACTTAAAGCAAATCACAACCGTTAAGACAACGCTAACAGAACGTGAAGAACTGTTAATTAAACCTGATATTGGAGTGCTTATTTTCAATAATTTAAGTCGGATTTCAGAAGACAACAAAAGGCTTTTAACACGTGTAGCTATAACACTTAACAAAGATTATGTAAAATAGATTTTAACGTTTTAGCGGACCGTTTAACATTACGATTTAAAAGGATTGAAAAAAATTAAAAAAAAATTAAATTAATTAATATTTCGATGCAATTATCAGCAAAAAAGCCCATGTATCATGACTTTTTTTGGTCATTTTCACTTTCTACTCCTGGTAATATCTTCTTTAGTAAAACAGATGAATACCCCATTTTACAAAAGGAAATTTCAATGACAATAGATTGAATATGTTTTAAATCACCTTCCTTTTGAGTTTGAGAAATGTTTAAACTTAATAGATATGCATAAATAAAGGATAGAATAATATTCATAGTATAGATGTTTCGTTAGACTTGTGTTGAAAGTTTTCAATAAACAAGACACCTTATCAAGAATTTACCCTACGCTGTAGTAATTACAAACAAAAAAGGCTTCCTGCAAACAGGAAGCCTTTTTTGTTATGTATTAGTACCGAATTACTTTTTAGTTTCGGCTGGATTTAATTTAGCACTTAAGTCCATTGATATAGCCGAAAGTTCAAACTTAACTTTACCTGATAAAGTTTCAATAACGCAACTTCCATCTTTGTCGTTAAGTTCTAAGATTTTACCGTGCATACCACTTTTGGTAATTACTTTATCGCCACGTTTTAATTCTGCTGCGAATTTTTTCTCCTTTTTTGCTTTTTTCATTTGTGGTGCAATCATAAAGAAATATACCACCGCAAACATTAGTAAAAACGGTAAAAAACTACTGATTCCTTCTCCCATTATTATTCTATATGTTTAATGCTGTTTTACACAGCTTGGTTACGTTCCCTAATTACTCTGCAGCTTCAGGTTTTACAAAGGCAGTAATTTTAACAATTTCCGATCCTTTTTCTGTATTTGCTGTTACTGTAATTGTTTTTGATATTTTATTAGCACCGCTACCATTAAACTTTACTGAAAACTCAGCTGATTTTCCAGGAGCTAATGGCTCTCTACTCCAATCTTTAGGCACTGTACATCCACAAGAACTTTTAATATCGGTAATTACTAATGGCGCCTCACCAACATTCTTGTAGGTAAAAGTGGTTTCTACTGGTGTTCCTTTTTCTATTTCACCAAAGTCGTGCTCGGTTTCATTGAACTCAATTTTAGGAAACTTCGATGCTACTGCATCCCTTTCAGCCGCAGCAATTACATTAGCCTCTTCTATTTTTTTAGCAGCGTTTTCTTTGCAAGATGTAAATGCTATTAAGCTTAATGCACTTAATCCTAATATTAATTTTTTCATTGTAAAATTTATTTAGTATTAATGATGTAAAAATAGAAATTATTTACCCGTTTAAAAATTTTTGTTTGTGCGTTAACACTATTTTGTTTTATAAAAGAGTTTTTATCGCATTTAAGGCCTTTGTTTGGTCTTCTACATCAAGCCGCGTCCAACTTTATTTAACGAATCTGCATCTTCATACTCTTTAACCAGCTTATCTAAAATACCATTAATAAAAATGCTACTTTTTGGTGTTGAGTATTCTTTAGCAATTTCTAAATATTCGTTAATCGTTACTTTAACAGGAATTGAAGGGAAATGCTTAATCTCACTAATAGCCATTTGAAGTAACACGTAATCGATATTGGCTATACGATCGGCATCCCAGTTTTGTGTCTTTTTATCAATTTCCTTGTTAACAGCCGTTCTATTTAATAATGTCTTTTTAAACAAATCGATAGCAAACTGCTTATCGTCTAAATCTTTATAAAGCTTTGGCGTAAAATGTGTCTCCGGAGATGATGGTTTTACTTTACGCAATAATTTTAAGATTGTTGTGTTTACCGTTGGAAGATCGTCTAACCAGGTTAAGTTTTTATCTTCTAAGTATTCGTAAAGCTTCTCGTTTGGTGCGATAATATCTTTAAACACATCAACGATAAAGGCTTTGTCTTCTTTAAAATCAGATACACGGGTTTTCATGTATTCTTCATACAATTCACTTGATGTGATGGCTTTAAAAATCACCTCAACATACTCGTCATCTAACTGCCAGTTGTTGATATTATGTACTTCTAACTGATTTTTTAACTGGTAATTTTCCTGAAGTAAGTTTAGCACTTCGTTATTAACAAACTTACGGTTAGGATCTTTATCCTCTTTAGTTGCTAAAATTTTGTTTTGCTTTTTTACTAGGTCGCTTTCAGCGCGTTTTTGTACTTCCAGAAGTAAGGAAATGCTTAATAAGTACAAGTTGTACATATTATCTATGCTAAACAGTAAAAACTTTTGATCTTTACTAAAATCATCACTTTCTCCTCCTTTATAAGCATAAAGGGTTTGCATTACTTTTACACGTATATGTCTTCTGTTTAACATAATTACAAGGAACTTAAATTTATTTTAACCTAAAAATCATTTGGTTTCAGGCTGCAAAAATAATACTATTTTAAAACATTTGCTTCATATTTTAAGTTATTTCTTCATTATTTCATCGCCTACTAGGACTTAAAGGCTTTGTCTCAGTTTTAAATAGCTTCAACTTTAATCTATATTTAACAAATCGCTTAAAGCTTCGTTATTCTTTTGTTGTTTTAATGCTGTATATTTGCCTGTTAGTATATAAAATACGTCTTCATAGCAGATTATTGATTTAAATGAAAGAACTACAACACTTAAATAAATACTTTTTAAAATATAAAACGAAGCTGACTCTGGGCATTTTAATCACCATTATTGCTCGCATCTTTTTACTATATACGCCACGTTATGTTCGGAAAATTTTTATTGTAGTAGAAAATTATCTAGATGGAAAAATAACTAAAGAAGTAATAAAAAGTGAGCTCCTTGAAATTATCCTCTACATTATTGGTGCTGCCATTATTGGGGCTATACTAACCTTCTTTATGCGCCAATATATTATTAACATTTCACGCTACATCGAGTACGATTTAAAAAATGAAGTCTACGCCCAATACCAGAAATTATCTTTAAACTTTTACAAAAAGAATAGAACTGGTGATTTAATGAACCGAATTAGTGAAGATGTAGGTCGAGTTCGTATGTATGTTGGCCCGGCTATCATGTACAGCATTAATACTGTTACTTTGTTTATTATTTCTATAATTTACATGTACAATGAGGCGCCTTTACTTACTATGTATACCGTGATTCCTTTACCTATTCTATCGGTAGCCATCTACAAACTAAGTAAAGAGATTCATAACCGAAGTACTATTGTACAACAGTATTTATCAAAACTATCAACCTATTCACAGGAATCCTTCAGTGGCATTTCAGTTATTAAGGCTTACGGCATTGAACCACAAACTTCAAAAAGTTTTGAAAATTTAGCTGAAGAAAGCAAAAACAAACAAGTTAGTTTGGCAAAAGTTCAGGCTTGGTTTTTTCCAATGATGGTTTTACTTATTGGTACCAGTAATCTTTTGGTTATTTATGTTGGAGGCATGCAATATATAAACGGACAAATAGAAAGTTTAGGAACTATTGCGGAGTTTATTATTTACGTAAATATGCTTACATGGCCAGTGGCAACCGTAGGATGGGTAACATCTATAGTGCAACAGGCCGAAGCTTCTCAAAAACGCATCAATGAATTTTTAAAAATAGAACCTGAAATAAAAAATAATGTTCAGGAACAAACTGAAGTTTCTGGTGATATTGTTTTTAAGGATGTGACCTTCACCTACGACGACACAAATATTCAGGCATTAAAAGGCGTTAGTTTCGATATTAAAAACGGTGAAACTTTAGCTATTTTAGGAAAAACTGGCTCCGGTAAATCAACCATTCTAGATCTTATTGGTAGGTTATATGATATCAATTCCGGATCCATAACAATTAACAAGCGTTCCATCGAAAAACATAATTTAACCAATTTAAGAGACAGTATTGGTTATGTTCCGCAGGACGCCTTCCTTTTTTCAGATACCATTAAAAACAATATTAAATTCGGTAAAGAAAATGCCACTGATGAAGAAGTTATAGAAGCCGCCAAAAATGCTCAGGTTCATAAAAACATTATCAAATTCAACAATGGCTATGATACGGTTTTAGGTGAACGCGGAATTACCTTGTCTGGTGGACAAAAACAGCGTGTTTCTATTGCTCGTGCTATTATTAAAACACCAAAAATCTTGCTATTCGACGATTGTCTGTCGGCTGTAGATACCGAAACTGAAGAGAAAATTTTAAAAACACTTAATAAAATTACAGCACAAAAAACATCGGTTATTGTTAGCCACCGTGTGTCTTCAGCTAAAAATGCCGATAAAATTATTGTTCTAGAAGACGGCAAAATTGTTCAGCAGGGTACGCACGAATCTTTAATTAACGAAGAAGGCTATTACAAACACTTATATTTGAAACAATTAAGCGAAAACACTTCTGATTAAAAATATTAAATAATTAAAAATCAACAACATAGCCTGGTTTTCTTTTAAGAAAATGCAACAAAAACTGAGATTTTAAAAAGAAATCTTATAAAATGTTGGTTAATAACACTTTTTTTTAGATTTTTGGTACTGAAAGAATATTTAAATAATTTCTATTAACAACTATGAGCAATAATGATATGATGGAGAAAGAGGAGATTTTTTCTAAGGTATTAAGAGCAGGAAGACGTACATATTTTTTTGATGTGAGATCGACAAAAGCAGACGATTATTACTTAACAATTACTGAGAGTAAAAAGTTTACTAACGACGATGGATCTTTCCACTATAAGAAACATAAAATCTATATCTACAAAGAGGATTTTGCCGAGTTTAAAGAAATTCTATCTGAAATGACTGATTTCATTATTAATGAAAGAGGCGATGAAGTGATTAGCGAGCGTCACCAAAAAGATTTCAAAAAAGAATACGATACAGTAACGGCTAGTGAAAATGGTGAATTACACCAATCTACAGAAAACTTTACAGATATCGATTTCGACGATATTTAAAATCACGTCAAAATAAAACATACAGAAAGTCATTAATCCGAAAAGTTTAATGACTTTTTTTATATTTATAACTTAACCAAAACATGATTTAATGCGAGCATTTTTACTCTTACTTTTGTTTTGTTCTGCCTTATCTGCCCAAAACAATCTTGACCTGAATTATTACATCGATTCCAACACTCCCTTAAACCCGGACATTCCAACACCCAAAAGTATTATAGGTTTTGACATTGGAAAATGGCATATCTCACACGATAAAGTTATTCAATACATGTATGCCCTTGCTAATGCTTCAGACAGAATCACTATAGAGAACAGAGGTACTACTTTTGAGGACCGACCTCTATTGCTCTTAACAATCACCTCTCCTAAAAACCATTCCAATCTGGAATCTATAAGAACTGAACACCTTGCTGCTACCGATGACAATGCACCTGAAGATTTTAACAGACCACTGGTCGTTTATCAAGGGTTTTCAATTCACGGTAATGAACCAAGTGGTACAAACGCAGCGATGTTAGTAGCCTATTACTTAGCCGCAGCGCAAGACGAATTTACTCAAGAAGTACTTGATAATACCGTTATTCTATTTGATCCCTGTTTTAACCCGGATGGGATGCAACGTTTTGCTTATTGGGCAAACACCAATAAAAACATCAACTTAACATCAGATCCTAACGACAGAGAATATTCTGAAGTTTGGCCAGGAGGCCGTTCAAACCATTATTGGTTTGACATGAACAGAGACTGGTTACCGGTTCAATTACCCGAATCGCAAGCCAGAATAAAGACCTTTCATAAATGGTTGCCCAATATCTTAACCGATCATCATGAAATGGGCACCAACTCAACCTTCTTTTTTCAACCGGGAGTGCCTTCAAGAACACATCCTTTAACTCCTAAGTTAAATCAAGAATTAACCAAAAAAATTGGAAATTTTCATGCCGAAGCTTTAGATAAAATTGGCTCGTTATATTTTACAGAAGAAAGTTATGATGACTTTTATTATGGAAAAGGATCCACATTTCCTGATATTAACGGTGGCATTGGTATTTTGTTCGAGCAAGCGAGTTCCCGAGGTCATCTGCAGGAATCTGATAACGGTTTAATATCTTTTCCTTTCACAATTAGAAACCAGTATACCACTGCCCTATCAACTCTTAAAGCGGCTACAGTATTGAGAGAAGATTTATTAGAGTACCAATACAATTTTTATAATAATGCCAGAAAAGAGGCTTCAAAAATATCAAAGCAAGCCATTGTCTTTGGCGATGAAAAAGATGCAGCGAAAACCAATGCGCTTGCTAGAATATTAGAGCAACATCAGGTTGAAATTTACAATATAAAAGAAGATTTTACCGAAAATGATAAATCCTTCAAAAAAGGATATAGTTATATCATTCCTAAAAACCAGAAAAATAGTCGTTTAATTGATGCTATGTTCGAAAAAAGAACCAGCTTTCAAGATAGTTTATTCTACGATATTTCGGCCTGGTCATTTCCTTTAGCCTTTAACCTTGACTACGAAGAAAAAGTTTCAACAAAACACTTAGGAGAACAGGTTAAAAACGTAATATTTAACGAAGGCTCGGTGTCTGAAAAAAGCGATATTACTTACCTGATGGAATGGCATGAATATTACACCCCTAAAATCCTTAATCAACTATTAAATCATGGTATTCGAAGTAAAGTAGCCATGAAACAATTTAGTTTAAACAACAAAACATATGATTACGGAACCATTCTTATACCTGTCCAAAATCAGAAACTAAATAGCGACGCGCTTTTCAGTCTTTTAAATAACTTATCGAAAGAAAGCTACGTTCAAATTCACGGTGTAAACACAGGTTTAACCAACGGAATCGATTTAGGTAGTCGTCATTTTAAAACCTTAAAAAAACCGGAAATAGCTTTATTAGTTGGCGATGGTATTTCATCTTTAGATGCTGGTGAAATCTGGCATTTATTTGATACCAGATATAACATTACCACGACTAAGCTAGACACCAAAAACCTGGAAAAAACCGATTTAAGTAGATACAATACCATTATTATTCCGAGCACAAGTTCCTTGAGTAAAGAAATTACCGAAAAATTAAAAACCTGGACAAAAACAGGAGGAACTATTATCGGGTTTAGAAATACTGTTAAGTGGCTAAATTCCAATGAATTTATAAAACTCGAATTTAAAGAACAGGAATTACTAGCTGAAAATATTTCGTTTGAAGACAAAAGTGAATTTAGAGGAGCTCAACGTATTAAAGGTGCTATTTTTGAGGCCAAACTAGACCGCTCTCACCCTATAAATTTCGGATATAAAAATGATAAAATTGCATTATTCAGAAATACGAATATTTTCATCAAACCAGATAAGGACAGCTACAACAACCCTATTCAATACACCGAAAAACCACTTTTAAGCGGCTACATTTCTAAATCTAATTTAGATAGTTTAAGCAATACCGTACCGCTTCAAATAAAGCGCTTTGGGAAAGGTAAGGTTGTTGCCTTTACAGACAACACCAATTTTCGAGCTTTTTGGTATGGCACCAACAAACTCATGATGAATGCTATTTTCTTTAGAGAAGAATTGTAATAATTAGAGCCAAACAAAAACAAACCCGTTAATTACTTAACGGGTTTTATATTTTTAACTTACAACACTACCATTCTTTACTTTGTGTTCAGGGTTAAGTAGTATGACATCTTTCCCATTAACAGCTCCTAAAATTAAACACTCACTCATAAAATTAGCGATTTGTTTCTTCGGAAAATTTACCACAGCGACAATTTGCTTATTTAATAAATCTTCTTTTTGGTATAGTGTAGTAACCTGAGCTGAAGTCTTTTTAATTCCTAAATCTCCAAAATCAATAGTTAATTGATAAGCTGGTTTTCGTGCCTTCGGAAAGTCGTTTACCTCAATTATTGTCCCAACTCGTAAGTCTGTTTTCGAAAAATCTTCGAAAGTTATTGTTTTATCCATTTCTCAAAAATATAAATAATTACGAACTTTGAAGAAAATTAAAGCCATGGCAAATACACCGTCAAACATGCTTCCTTTAGGCACCAAAGCGCCACTTTTTATGCTTCCAGATACGGTAAGTGATTCTTTAATAAGTCTGGAAAATACTAAAGGACAAACAGGAACTGTCGTTATGTTTATCTGTAACCACTGTCCGTTTGTTATTCATATCAATAAGGCCATTGTTTCTATTGCTAACGCTTACGCGGAAAAAGGCATTGCGTTTATCGCCATCTCTAGTAACGATGTTGTTAATTACCCACAGGATGGCCCTGATAAAATGAAAGCGCATGCCAAAGCCGAAAGCTATCCGTTTCCGTATTTATATGATGAAACACAAGAAGTCGCTAAAGCTTACGATGCAGCCTGTACTCCCGATTTATTTGTTTTTGATGAAGAATTGAAACTGACCTACCGCGGACAATTAGATGATTCAAGACCTGGCAACGGACTTCCTGTTACCGGAGCTGATTTAACACATGCTTTAGATTGTTTAATTGAAGGCATCGAAAATACACAAACTCAAAAACCGAGTATTGGCTGTAATATAAAATGGAAACGTTAAGCAAGTTTCAACTCAAAAATACCGACATCAAGCCAAGTATTGAATTTGAAACCGACTTCTTTTAGATGCCCTACCTTTTCGAAATCAAATTTTTCATGCAGTTTTACACTCGCTTCATTTGGAAGCGTTAAAACGCCTAAAACCACACGGCAATCGGTTTGTTTTAATTGTGATAGAAGTTCTGCATAGAGCATTGAACCTATTTGTTTTCCGTGTTGATTATGTTTTACATAAACCGTAGACTCTAAAGTAGAATTATAGGCAGGACGTTCCCTAAATTTTCCAGCGTAAGCATACCCTAAAATCTCGCCATTTTCTTCATAAACAATAAAAGGATAATCTTTAGTGATACTATGAAGTTTCTCCTGAAATGCTTTTAAAGACGTTGGTTCCAAATCGAAAGTCACATCTGTATTAATTACATAATAATTATAAATATTTAGTAATTGCTGAGCATCAGCATAATTAACAGGTCGTATCATTCTAAAGCTTTTAAAATTAAGTTCATCGAATAGAGTAAATATAAAAAAAGCACCTCAGAAATGAGGTGCTTTAACATATTATAAACAGAGTTAAATCTCTTATTTAACGTTCATTAATTCTACGTCGAATACTAAAGTTGCATTTGGAGGAATGACACCACCGGCACCTCTGCTTCCGTAACCTAAATGACTAGGGATTACAAAACGTGCTTTATCACCAACATTTAATAATTGAATACCTTCATCCCATCCAGAGATGACTTGTCCCATACCTACAGGAAAATCGATTGGTTGGTTACGCTTGTAAGATGAATCGAAAACGGTACCGTCTGCTAACTGACCTTTATAGTGTACAGATACGTTTTTACCTTTAGTAGCTTTTGCTCCGTCTCCTTTTTGAATGATCTGGTAACGTAAACCACTTTCGGTTTTTTCGAAGCCTGCAGCTAATTTATCTAATTCAGCTTCAATGGCTGCCTTTTCTTCTGCTAAACGCTTCTCTCTAGAGCCTTCAAAGGTTCTAAACGCTTCAACAGCGTTATAAGCCTCAGCATCAGCGCCTACTCGTACGATTTCTAAAGACTCGATAACATCGCCTTGAGCAATAGCATCAACCACATCCTGTCCTTCTACCACTTTACCAAATACAGTATGGTTGTTGTCTAACCAAGGTGTTTCAACATGTGTGATAAAGAACTGACTTCCGTTCGTTCCAGGACCTGCATTAGCCATAGATAAAACTCCTGGACCATCATGCTTTAATTCCGGGTGAAACTCGTCATCAAACTGGTAACCTGGGTTTCCAGAACCTGTTCCCTGAGGACAACCACCTTGAATCATAAAATCCGGAATCACTCTATGGAATTTTAATCCGTTGTAGTAAGGTGTTCCCTGAGGTTTTACTTTATTCTCTAAATTTCCTTCTGCTAAAGCTACAAAGTTACCTACTGTTCCAGGTGTTTTTTTGTACTCTAAAGCCACAAGAATTTCTCCTTTTGTTGTATTGAATTTTGCGTATAATCCGTCTTGCATGGTTCTAATTTTTAAGAAAGTGCAAAGGTACTTAATTAATTATCATTTGACAATTAAGCGGTCTCAATATTATACTTTTATAGAAGCGCCGTCCTTACAAAACGTCTATTTCATACTATATCCATACTTTATCCAGGCTTTACCCATACCTCTAATTTGCTTAAGACAATTAAGTCCTGCCTTTTAATATGCAAACACAGGACGGTATAAAACAATTAAGTTTCAGAGAAAACAAGTTTAAAACAACTTATAAATCTCTGAAACTTAAAAAATAAAATAGTTCAATAAAAAGAATGACAATTAATTAGCGACTTCGCTGATGAATTTTATTCTGTACAAACGCAATTCCTCATCGTCGTAATCGCCATCAAACTCTTCTATAGCGGTGGCTATATTATCGGTAGTTGAATCCATGAAATAATCGTGCAGTTCTTCCTGCTGGTCTTCATCTAAAATATCATCAATCCAATAATCAATATTTAGCTTGGTACCCGAATACACAATGGCTTCCATTTCTTTTATAAAATCTTCCATGGGTAAACCTTTTGCCGAAGCAATATCGTCAAGCGGTAATTTTCTATCTATATTCTGAATTATATATAGCTTATTTGCAGAATTGGTTCCTGTGGTTTTAACCACTAAATCATCCGGTCTGACAATGTCGTGCTCGTCCACATATTTAGCGATCAAAGCCACGAAATCTTTTCCGTACTTTTTAGCTTTTCCTTCTCCTACGCCATGCACATTACCTAACTCGGTTAAATTCACCGGGTATTTTAAAGCCATATCTTCTAAAGACGGATCCTGAAAAATCACAAATGGCGGTACACCCAGTTTCTTCGCATTCTTTTTACGCAAATCTTTAAGCATATCCATTAACAGCGCATCGGCTACGGCGGCCTGAGCTTTTGACGCCGATACAATGATTCCATCATCCTGAGCACTATCGAATTCATGATCTTCGGTCATCATAAAGGACTCCGGAGTTTCAATAAAAGTCCTTCCGGCTGGTGTTAATTTAATAACCCCGTAGGTCTCAATATCTTTTCGAAGCAACCCGGCAACCAGTACCTGACGCAATAAAGCCATCCAGTACTTTTTGTCTTTATCTTTTCCTTTCCCAAAGAAAGGTTGTTCGTTGGTTTTATGTGAATTGATTAAGGCATTTTCCTTACCTGTAATGACCTGCACCAAGTCTTTAGACTTATATTTTTCATTGGTTTTCGAAATGGTCTCTAACAATACCACCACATCATCCTGAGCTTCATGTTTATTTTTAGGATGGCGTACATTATCATCCATATCGCCTCCCTCACCGGTCTCATTATCGAATTCTTCACCAAAATAATGTAAGATGAACTTACGGCGCGAGATAGAGGTTTCCGCGAAAGCGACGACTTCCTGTAATAAGGCATGCCCAATTTCCTGTTCGGCTACAGGCTTACCAGACATGAATTTTTCTAATTTCTCAATATCTTTATATGAGTAAAAGGCCAGGCAATGTCCTTCGCCTCCATCACGTCCTGCACGACCTGTTTCCTGATAATAACTTTCAATACTCTTAGGAATATCGTGGTGAATTACAAAACGCACATCGGGCTTATCGATTCCCATACCAAAAGCGATGGTTGCCACCACCACATCGACTTCTTCCATCAAAAATTTATCCTGAAAACTAGAACGCGACTTCGCATCCAATCCGGCATGATAAGGCACGGCATTAATACCGTTAACCTGTAACACTTGTGCCAGCTCTTCCACACGCTTTCTACTCAAACAATATACAATACCCGATTTACCAGAATTTTGTTTGATAAAACGAATAATGTCGGCATCGACATTTTTAGTTTTTGGTCGTACTTCGTAATATAAATTAGGACGATTAAAGGATGCTTTAAACGTTCTTGCTCCTGTAATTCCTAAGTTTTTAATAATATCTTCCTGTACTTTTGGTGTTGCCGTCGCGGTAAGACCTATAATGGGGATATCATCACCAATACGGGCAATAATATGTCTTAAATTACGATACTCTGGTCTAAAATCGTGTCCCCACTCACTAATACAGTGGGCCTCATCAATCGCCATAAACGATATTTTTACCGAACGTAAAAACTCAACATTTTCCTCTTTGGTTAAAGACTCTGGTGCGACGTACAATAATTTGGTAACACCATTAACAATGTCTTCTTTAACGCGTTTTATTTCTGTTTTATTTAATGAAGAATTCAGCACGTGTGCAATACCTTCTTCATTAGAAACGCCACGAATGGCGTCTACCTGATTTTTCATTAATGCAATTAAAGGAGATACGACAATAGCCGTCCCTTCCTGCATTAATGCTGGTAGCTGATAACATAATGATTTCCCGCCACCAGTGGGCATAATTACAAATGTATTGTTACCCGATAATATACTTTCTACAACATCTTCCTGAAGCCCCTTGAATTTACTAAACCCAAAATATTTTTTTAGCGAAGAATGCAAGTCACTCTTTTCCATCAATCAGAAAACTTTAAAATTTATTTTTAATTAATTATTACATGCTCCTATCCCTGTCAAAAATTGAATTGACTTTTTAATAGTGCATTAAGAAAACCCTCGTATTTTTTTCGTTAGCTTTGTAACGAAAATCGAAATTACTATAAAATTAAATTCTATTTACATTTAAAGTTAAGAATTTCTTCAAAAGCATCAACTAAAAAATTTCATAAATTTTGAATAACAAACATTCAATTATTAAAATAGCTAAGGAAACTATCGAAGCTGAAAGCCAAGCTATTTTAAATTTATCGAATCTTGTGGATTCTGATTTTGCTGAAGCTGTAGAGCTTATATACCATTCTAAAGGTCGTGTTATCATTACTGGTATTGGTAAAAGTGCCATTATTGCAAGTAAAATAGTGGCCTCATTAAATTCCACTGGTACACCAGCTGTTTTTATGCATGCCGCTGATGCCATTCACGGCGACTTAGGGTTAATCTTAAAAGAGGATGTTGTTATTTGTATTTCTAAAAGTGGTAATACCCCTGAAATAAAAGTACTGGTACCGCTTATTAAGCGTGTTAACAATAAAATGATTGCCATTACCGGAAATAAAGATTCGTTTCTTGGGCAACACGCCGATTATATTTTAAATGCTTACGTCGATAAAGAAGTTTGTCCGAACAATTTAGCTCCAACAACAAGTACCACTGCACAGTTGGTTATTGGCGATGCTTTAACGGTTTGCTTATTAGAACTCCGCGGATTTACAAGTAACGACTTTGCCAAGTTCCACCCCGGTGGTGCTTTGGGTAAAAAACTGTATTTACGCGTTCAGGATATTTCATCGGTCAATAAAAAACCGAAGGTTGAAGCCTCTACCAATATTAAAGATGTGATTATTGAGATCACCGAAAAAATGCTAGGGGTTACAGCGGTAGTTGAAAACGATAAAATCATAGGTATTATTACTGATGGTGATTTACGTAGAATGTTGACCAAAGCTAATAATTTCGACACGTTAACCGCAAAGGATATTATGGGTACCAATCCCAAACGTATCGATGCCAGCGCTATGGCTATTGATGCTTTAGAGATTATGGAAGCTAACGAAATTTCACAAATTCTGGTTGAAGACAACGGTAACTACGCCGGTGTTGTTCACCTTCACGATTTAATTAAGGAGGGCATCATATAATGGCTAAAAAGGAAAAGAAAAGTATAAATGAGATGTCTTTTTTAGACCATCTTGAAGATTTACGCTGGCATCTTATTCGTATTTGTGCCGGTATTATGATTGTTGCGGTTTTAGCCTTTACGTTTAGTCGATTCATTTTTGAGGACATTATTTTTGCACCTTTAAGTATGGGGTTCCCTACCTATGAATTCCTTTGTAATATGGGAAGACTTATTAATGTAGAAACCACGTTCTGTAATGATGAAATCCCGATGATGATTCAGAACAGAACTATGGCAGGGCAATTCTCGGCAGACATATGGACTGCGATTTTAGCCGGTTTCATCATCTCGTTCCCGTATACTATTTATCAACTTTGGAAATTTGTCAGCCCGGGATTACATGATAACGAACGCAAACATTCACGCGGATTTATCATCATCTGCTCCTTACTATTCTTTTTAGGAGCCTTGTTTGGATACTATATTATTACGCCTCTATCAATTAACTTCTTAGCTAATTATAATATTTCAGAAGTTGTTGAAAACCAAATTGACATCAGTTCATATATCGGATTAGTACGCTCGTCGGTTTTAGCTTCAGGATTAATATTCGAGCTTCCCATCGTGATTTACTTTTTAACCAAAATTGGTTTAGTAACCCCTGAAATTTTAAGAAAATACAGAAAGTTTGCTCTAGTTATCGTTTTAATCTTATCGGCTGTGATTACACCGCCAGATATTGCAAGTCAGGTTATTGTTGCGATTCCTATTTTAATTCTATATCAAGCGAGTATTTATATCTCTAAAATGGTAATCAAAAAACAAAACATAGAAACTCAAGAACTGAAAAAATAACCCTTGAATACTTCGACTGTGCTAAGTACAGGAGGAGCTAAGGGTGACGGATGAGGGATGACCGATGACAGATAAAAATTGTCCTCTCGATTCCACAAAACTTTTTAACTTTAAACTAAAAAAAATGTCTGATATCGTTTCTGAATTTAATGCCTATCGTTCTAAGATGAACGACAGGATTCTATCTGATAACAATAAAGTTATTAAGCGTATTTTTAATTTAGATACTAACGCATACGCCGAAGGTGCTTTAGATGTAAAAACCAAAGAACTTCTTGGATTGGTGGCATCAGCCGTTTTACGTTGCGACGATTGTATAAAATACCATCTAGAAACCAGTTATAAAGAAGGTTTAACTAAAGCAGAAGTTGTTGAGGCCTTAAGTATTGCCACTCTGGTTGGCGGTACCATTGTTATCCCCCATTTACGTAAAGCGTATGAATTCTGGGATGCTTTGGAAGCACAGGATGCCTCTGAGTAAAACACATACTTTTATGGGTGTTTCTCAAAAATAGAAGACCGCTATTATAGTATTTTACTATTTTTAGCGTTTTAAATTGAAATTGCGTTTATTGTTTCAATTAATTATAAAACATTAAAACCTCACGTAGTGAGTTAAACATATGATTTTAAGAGCCGAAAATTTAATGAAGTCCTATAACGGACGTAAAGTAGTAAAAGATGTCTCTCTTGAAGTTAATCAAGGGGAAATCGTTGGATTATTAGGGCCCAATGGTGCTGGTAAAACAACCTCGTTTTACATGATTGTAGGTCTTATAAAACCAAACGGCGGGCATATCTTTTTAGATAATACCGAAATCACCCAATACCCCATGTACAAGCGTGCACAAAACGGTATCGGGTACTTGGCACAGGAAGCTTCTGTTTTCAGAAAGTTAAGTATTGAAGACAATATTTTAAGTGTATTACAACTAACGAAACTGAGCAAAAAAGAACAGCTTCATAAAATGGAATCGCTTATTGAAGAGTTCGGTTTGGGGCATATCCGCAAAAACCGTGGTGACTTATTATCCGGTGGTGAGCGTCGTCGTACCGAAATTGCACGCGCCTTAGCAACCGACCCGAGTTTTATTTTATTAGATGAACCCTTTGCTGGGGTTGACCCGGTTGCGGTTGAGGATATTCAGCGTATTGTAGCTCAATTGACTAAAAAGAATATTGGTATTTTAATTACAGACCACAACGTTCAGGAAACCTTAGCGATTACCGACCGAACGTATTTGATGTTTGAAGGTAGCATTCTTAAAGCCGGTGAACCTGAAGAACTGGCCAATGATGAAATGGTACGTAAAGTGTACTTAGGTCAGAACTTCGAGTTACGTAAAAAGAAAATCAGAGATTAATATATTCTGAATTTATTTCAGAATGGCAACAGTCCTATTCTGAAGAACATAAAGCCTCTAAAACCTTTTCAGATTGACATAATGCGACTTTTTATTGGTCGCATTCTTTCTATTTAGTCCCTACTTCTTTAAAACTTTACTCACTAATTTCACAACCAATACCGCCAGTAACCCAACAGCAATACCAATCACAAAATCTTTAATGACTCCGGGAATGGATTCCGCAAAGTGATGTAAGACTTCAATATTATGGGTAAAAATTCCGCCTGCCACTAAAAGCAAGGCCACAGTTCCTATAAACGACAAACTCTTAATTACTATCGGCAAGGCTTTCACTAATACATTTCCTATGCTAAATAACACTCCTTTTTGGTTGTCGCTCTTTTGAATTAATGCAAACCCCATATCATCCATACGTACAATAAGTGCGACAATGCCATAAACCCCAATAGTGGCGATGATTGCAACAATTGAAACCACCAACACCTGAAATACTAATGGCTCTCCTAAAACCGTTCCGAGAGCGATAATAACAATCTCAACCGACAAAATAAAGTCTGTAAATATCGCTGATTTCACTTTCTTTTGTTCCGCTTTTAATTGCGCCTCCGGCGACACATCTTCATGATTTACAACTTCAATCTTATGTTCATGCGGAAAAAAATATTCCATCACTTTTTCAACGCCTTCATACGCCAGATACACCCCTCCTGCTATTAAAATTAAGGTGACCGCCCAAGGCAAAAAAGTACTTAACAAAAAGGCTATCGGCAAGATGATCAACTTATTTAAAAATGATCCCTTAGTAATAGCCCACAAAACCGGAAGCTCTCTGGACGATACAAATCCTGTAGCTTTTTCAGCATTTACAGCAAGGTCATCGCCTAATATTCCCGCTGTTTTTTTTGTTGTAATTTTACTCATTACCACTACATCATCCATTAATGTAGCGATATCATCTAATAATGCGAAAAAACCTGAGGCCATAAAAGTCGTTCTGTATTTAGTAGAAGTTTATTTTGAAGTTATATTGTCCCATAAGGACAACAAAATATAAGTTAATATGATTAATGGAATTGCGGCGTATTGCAACACGATTAACAGTACTACACAAAGTATGATAAAAGTATAACGTAAGGCATTGGCCTTAAAACTAAAGTCTTTAAACTTAAGAGCAAATAATTTAATATTAGAATTCAATAAATAACAGCTAACGGCCGTGAGGGCGATTAAAAACCATTTATTGATTATGATCTTATTAATAGCATCACTATTCTGAAATTCTAGAATAAGCGGCAACGACACAATTAATAAGGTGTTAGCAGGTGTTGGCAGCCCTTTAAAGTAGTTTTTTTGCTCGTCGTCGAGGTTAAATTTTGCCAAACGGTATGCCGACGCCAAAGTAATGCAAAGTCCTATTAATGGTAATGCCGATAATTTAAATCCGGATAGCTCGATATCTGAATTCCATTCCTGAATCACCTTCATCACTACCGATTTTTCCTGAGTTAACTCCAGCATCTTATACATCACTATACCCGGAACCACACCACTGGTTACCATATCGGCAAGCGAATCCAACTGTAACCCTAATTCACTCGACACCCCTAATTTTCTAGCTGCAAAACCGTCGAAAAAGTCAAAGAAAATCCCCAGAAACACAAATAAGGCTGCCGCCGAAAAATTATCGTTAACCGCATAAATAACAGCTATACTTCCGCAGAATAAATTAAGAAGGGTTAAAGCATTTGGGATGTGTTTCTTCATAAAAGGCGTTTTGTTTCGGTAAAAATAGCAAACAATTTTCGTCTAAAACAATATCTATTCTATTTTCAAGTTTTAAAAGATTATAAATAATATGCATCTTTGTAAAAAAAAATTGCGGTTGAGAACATCCCTTACTGTATTGTTTTGTTTTATTACGGCGTCCATCTTCAGTCAGACGGTTAGAAAATATTCTAACGAGTTTATGAATATAGGTGTTGACGCGGCGGCTTTGGGTATGAGTAATGCCGTAACCTCTCACACTTCCGATGTGAATTCCGGGTACTGGAATCCGGCAGGTTTACTCAAACTTGAAGACAACCAAATGGCCTTAATGCACTCCAGTTATTTTGCCAATATTGCCAATTACGACTATGCCGCTTTCGCCAAACCTATAGATAACCAAAGTGCTTTTGCTGTTTCCCTAATTCGCTTTGCTGTAGATGATATTTTAAACACCACACAGTTAATTGACGAACAGGGCAATATTAATTACGATCGCATTAGTTTGTTTTCTACTGCCGATTACGCTTTAACCTTTTCTTATGCCCGTGCCTTACCGGTTGACGGTCTTAATTACGGTGTTAATGCCAAAGTGATTCGTAGAATTATTGGAGATTTTGCTTCGTCGTGGGGCTTTGGGTTTGATGCCGGCGTTCAGTTTGAAACCGATAACAATTGGAAATTCGGGTTGATGGCTCGCGATATTACCACCACATTCAATGCCTGGGCTATAGATGAAGATGAATTTAAAAAAGTGCAGGATGCCGTTGAAGGTCAGAATCAGGAGTTACCGGAAACCACAGAAATCACCATTCCTAAATTACAGTTAGGCGTTTCGAAACTATTCACCTTTCATTACGACTACACCCTATTGGCGGCAGCTAATTTAAATGTGCGATTCGAAGAAAATAACGATATTATTTCATCATCTTTTGCGAGTATCAACCCGGCTTTAGGTTTTGAGTTCGGCTATATCGACATGGTCTATTTGCGAGGTGGCGTGGGTAATTTTCAAAATGAGTTACAGATCGATAATACCGAACAATTAAGCTTTCAGCCAAGTTTTGGTGTTGGTTTTAAATACAACGGCATTCAGGTGGATTATGCGTTTACCGATATTGGTGACCAAAGTGTAGCTTTGTACTCTAATGTATTTTCATTGAAACTCGATTTTAGTATCTTTAGATAAGTCCATAATGCACATTGGGCAACCACCTATCTGCCGATATATAATTTATAACAACCAGATGAAACATTTTCTTTTCTCCTTCCTATTATTTGTTGTCACTCAACTTAGTTTTTCGCAACCCAATGTATTATCTGAACGTGCAGAAATCAGTGTTTTAACCATTGGCCCCGGAAGTTCTTTAAATGACTCTTTTGGCCATAGCGGATTTCGAGTAAAAGATCCAATAAAAGGCATTGATTTGGTATTTAACTATGGAATTTATGATTTTAACACCCCTAATTTCTATTTAAAATTTGCCCAGGGTAGGTTAAACTACCTATGTGGTATGAATTATTATGAAGACTTTTATAATGCCTACATCTCACAAAACCGAAGCATTAAAGCACAGGTTTTAAACTTAGATGCTGCTGAAAAACAAAAACTCTTTGATTACTTACGCAACAATATAAAACCTGCTAACCGACGTTACCTTTATGATTTCTTTTACGACAATTGCGCTACCAAAATAAAAGACGTTACTAACATTGCTGTAAACAACAGTATTGAATTTAACAAACCGAAAAATTTTAAAGAAGCCACTTTTCGAACGTTAATCAATAATAATTTAAACGCTAATTCCTGGGGCAGTTTCGGTATTAATGTGGCCTTAGGTTCGGTAATCGATCGCCAGGCACCTGCCGAAGACCACATGTTTTTACCCGAAAACATCTACCGCTTTTTTGAAGTTGCTACGGTAAACAATAAGCCCCTGGTAAAATCTGAAACTGTTATCTACAAAAAAATAGAAACACCTGAAGCCATTACTTTCTTTACCAGTCCGTTGTTTGTATTTGGTCTTATAGCTATATTCATTCTATACATTACCTATAAGGATAAAAAGCACAACAAAAGAAGTCAATGGCTGGATATTATTCTGTTTTCTGTCACCGGAATTATTGGGATTCTTCTATTACTACTTTGGTTTGCTACTGACCACAAAGGCACGCATCAAAACTACAACTTATTATGGGCTTTTGCTTTAAATGTTTTTGTTATTGGTCAGTTATTAAAACCTAAATTCAGTATCTGGTTTGTGAAGTATTTGAAACTTTTAGTGATTTTAATGTGTCTTTTAACCCTTCATTGGATTATTGGCGTGCAAGTCTTCTCCGTTGGATTAATTCCGTTGCTCATTGCTTTGCTCGCTAGGTATGTTTATTTGATACGTGTCAGTCGTTAAACGTGAAGTTTGAGACGTGAGACGTGAGGCATTAAGTCGTAGTTGGTGTTGCGATGGATTCCGCATCAAGTGCGGAATGAAAGTGGGGTGTGAGTCGTGAGGTGTTGTCTGTTATCAGTTGTGAGTTTTAGAGTAATGGATTCCGTATCAAGTACGGAATGACAGAGGGATGTTTATTGTATCCTTGTCCATTCGACCCTTCGATAGACTCAGGGCAGGCGGAGCTCAGACTGACAAAGCATAAACTTCATTCGATCATCTCTTATAACATTGTGAAGCGTGAGACGTGAGTCGTGAGGCATTAAGTCGTAGTTTGTGTTGCGATGGATGCCACATCAAGTGCGAAATGACAGCGGGAAGTTTATTATATAATTGCCTATTCAATCCTTGGATACTTCGACAAAGCTCAGTACAGACTTAGCTCTGGATGACCGCTACCCCATAATTTTACAAAAGCTATTTATATCAACTTTTTACATTGCCAAGATCCTGAAACCAGTTCAGGATGACAAATGGAATTTGGGTTTCTATCTTTAAGATTTTGCCTGCGTATGACAACCGCTTCGCTAGACCATACTCTTGTGCCTTTGCTGCATCTTAAAGCTGATTTTGCTACGAAATTTGTCATAAGTCATCTGAGTTGCTGATTGGTAAGACCCTTCGACAAAGCGCAGGACAGGCTTAGTTCTGAATGACATGAAAAACGTGCAGCGTGAGTCGTGAGTCGTGAGGTGTTAAGGCGTAGTTTGTATTGCGATGGATTCCGCATCTGGAAGGGGAATGACAGTGTGGTGTGGGCGTGAAACGTGAGTCGTGAAGTGTTATGGTATTGTATGTTGTTTAACAACTAGCACTTTTAATTTTTTAACCAAACATTACTGTCCTCTAAAGAAAATAACCGTGGTTAAGGTTTTTATCATGATACTAATATCTAAAAACAAACTGCGGTGTTTTATATAATATAAATCGTATTGCAGTTTTAATAAGCTATCATCTAACGACGAACCGTATCGTGTTTTTACCTGAGCCCAACCTGTTAACCCGGGTTTAATCATATGGCGGGTTTCATAAAATGGTAAGACTTCCGATAATTGCTTTACAAAAATGGGACGCTCCGGTCTGGGACCTATAAAACTCATATCACCCAATAGCACATTAAGAAACTGCGGAATTTCGTCTAATCTGGAATGTCTTAAAAAACGCCCGAAAGGTGTAATACGGCAATCGTTTTTAACCGCCCAAACCGCACCAGCGGCTTCGGCATTTTTTACCATGGTTCTGTACTTAATAATTTTAAATACCTTACCATTTAGCCCCACACGTTCCTGGGTATAAAATAACGGTCCACGATTCCCTATAAGGTTTCCAAGTATAATAAATGGTACAAAAACTAAACTCAATACCATACCAACAACAGATATAACAATATCAAATACACGTTGAAAAAATCGGTATAACCGGTTTTTATTATTTCGACTGAAGGGAAAATATTTATAAAAATCTTTACCAACAAACTGAACAGGCACCCGATTGGTCAGATCTTCAAATACCTGGGTGTACTCCCGAACAGGAATTCCTGATTCCAATACCGTAATTAAGGACTGATACACGTCTGGCGTAATGGTATCCGGTTTATAATTAACCACCACAATTTCCATAATACCCTCTTGCCTAACAGTTTCTAAAATTTCATGCGTTTGATATTCTTTAACATCATCAAACCTTAAGGATGCTACTCTATCGGATTCACAGTTAACAAAACCTGAAATCTTATAATTGGGATCCGATTGTTTAAAAACATCAATAATCGCACCCAGATTAGACGTTTCCCCAACTACCAGTACTCTTTTAAAAAACCGTGGCGACACAATAAAGGTTAAATACACCCAGCGCCAAACCAACAGAGCAAACAGTATCGAAAAATAGAAATAGAGAATTTGCAATCGGTTATTCGGAAGTTCTGGTGTAAAGAAGGGCGTTAAAAAATAAAACAACACGGTTGTGGATACCGTAAAAACGATACTGGTGAAAATCTTATCAAGTTTACTGGATTTCTGTAAATCGTAAAGTTCAAAAATCGTCCCGAAAATACTAATGTAAAGGATGAGCACAAATACCCAGCGCCAGCGCTCTTCAGAAATCGTAAAATAATCAAAACTAAAGGTGCTACTTACAAAACAGAGCACAAATAACATGGAAGCAACATCAACCAGACGCAATAACACCCTGCGCTCCGAAATATTAAAATGTACTCCCCCTTTGAACATTTTTTATGTAGGTAATGATTTGAGATAGTGTAAAGATAGAAAGTTTATTGAATTGAAACCACTTTAAACCAACAAACTAAGCCACAACTCTTTAACAATTCCCCAATCATACTGTTCGACTTTTTTACGTGCATTTAATGTGATTTTTTTTGTCAATTCAGAATCATTTTTTAAACACATAGCCGCCTCCACAAAAGGTTTCACCGAATTCGGTGGTACCAACATACCGTACTGTTCATTTTCAATTAAAAATGGTAAACCACCAACATTAGTAGAAATCACCGGCAAGCCTAAAGCCATCGCTTCAATAACACTCACCGGCATATTATCGAAATTCGTGGTATTAATAAATATATTACACTGTTGCGATACTTTAATCCAATCTTGCTTTTCCAATTTACCAGTAAAATTCACGGTAACCCCCAGTTTATCAGCATAATCTTTGACCTGTTGCAAGGTTCCGTCCTTATCCGGTCCAACCATGGTTAAGCTTGCTGATTGTCCTGCTCCTTGTAATGCTTTTAAAATATCAATAGCCAATAAAGGGTTATAGGTTTTATCGAAAGCACGTACCCAGAGCAGGTTCATAGCTTCAACCGTTCGTTGTTGAAATATATAAGCCTTTAAGTTGATGCTATTGGGGATATTTAAAATATTGGAATAGCCTTCATGCTCAAACTTCGACTTTAAATACTGCGATGGTGCGACATTTTTAAACGCGTGATTAAAAATCGACTGACACATTTTAGGGTTTCTTATTAACCGATTAGGCAAATCTCCTCCATGCAATATTGGAATATATTTTAGATTCCACAGCCTGCACAGCTGACTAACAACAAAGGCATAATAAAAATTATAGGTACTGTAGGTATCAATCAACACATAGTCAGAAGACTTTCGGTGTTTCACTACCGTAAAAACCATATTCCAAAACCGAAGTGCTTTATTCGATTTACTTGAGGCGTACTTCACATGAAATCCTTCATCCTCTAACAAAGGCCCCAGAACGTCAATGGACGTGACCGTCGCTTTGGTGTTATTTAATTTGTTCCCTATGTAAACGAGGTTGATCATATCTAATATGTAATAAACTCAAGGCATATATAAACGCGGGGGCTGCAATACGCATAGCCGAGTGATTAATTGTTAAAAACCAGAAAAAATAAAAAGAGAAAAACAAGACGTTATTGCGATCTCTCAATCTAAAAAGCAAAGGCACAAAGAGTAAAATTGCAAAAGCAATGACCCCCAGCAGCCCATGTTCAGCAACAATACGACTCATTTCATTATGAGATGCTGCCTGAATACCTGTTTCCTGAAATCGTAAATCTTTAATTCTTCCCACACCAACGCCTAAAAACGGATTCTCAAAAAACTCTTCTATTTCTTTTTTAATGAGGTAGACCCGTCCTGTCGTTACATCCTGTTTTTCCTCACCTCGAGCATTTTCATTGGCATAGCGATTTGCAATCAAGCCATTGGTTTGGATTGACGAATACACCCATGTTGCCGTTATCACTCCAATGAATAACAATAAAGACATAAACATGCTGCTCTTCTTATTCCTATCCATAAAACGGTACTGAAAAAATATAAAACAGCCCACCATAATTATCGCTGTCAACACCCCTCCCCGACTAAAAGTAACAATAGCTCGAAATGAAAACAATAATATGAATGCCAGATCTATGTATCGCATAACTCTGGTCTTAGTGAACATAAAAAACTTAACCGTCATAAAAAAAGCCCCCAGACTTAACACCGTCGATACCTGATTTGGTCCAAAGCCTCCAGAGGTTACAAAATTAGACCCCGTACTAGCCACCACATCGGACACATTAGGGTTGAACGCGACTATATAAATTACCGTACTTATTAAAGGATACACCGCAAAATTTATAATCTGCTCCAGTTGTGCTTTGGTAATACTCACTCCCATACAAAACAACGCTGCCAGGCCCAAACACACAGGTCCACTTAAGTTGAATGCCACGGCCTTTCGAATATCAGCACTTACATCCAGAGCATATAAGGACACATATATTCCAGGAATTAATAACAACACGTAAAGGACATAAGGCGTGGCTCGTAAATTAAACCCCTTATAAAACAATCCCATAATGGTAAATACCACGACCAGATATTTACTGGATTCATAAAACAGTCCACTACCTGTCATTCGCAACAGCACTTCTGCTCCTAGAATATAAGCGCAGGCCTTTATAATCTCAAAGGATTTCATGGGAACAGGTGCGGTAAATATTTTAAAGAAAAAATAAGCTACAATGCTATAAAAATAGACATCTCCCAATGCTCTGGAAAAATAAACCAATACACCTATCAGGATATGTAAACCTACTATTTTTAAATAACCACTATGCACTTAAACCTAATTTATAACGTATTGTAAATCGTTGTTATTTTATCCATAATCACCCCTTCTGAATAGGTATGTTCAACATGCCTTTTAAACAACAATGCATGCTCTTGTCTTAACGCCGGATGATCCATATAGTTACTTATAGCCTTGCCCAGCATTGCATCATCATTTGCAGGCACAACACTTCCCAATTCTCCATTTAACGCGACCGCTGCACATTGTCCAACATCGGTCACCACACACACTAAACCACTCAATCCATATTCGAGTAAACTTACCGGCAGCCCTTCCGACTTTGATGCTAATACGCCCATATCACATTGCGACAATATATGGCCCGTATCTGTTCTGCTGCCATAAATAAAAACATTATTTTCCAGATTATTATCTTCTATATAATCTTTTAATTCTTTTGAGTAAGTGTCATTATCATCTTTACCCACCAAGTGCAATGTCCATAAAGGATATTCTTTAGCGACCCTTTTAAAAGCCTTTAATAGGTTTAAATGGTCTTTTTGGGGCCTTAAATTAGCAAGACAAACGATTCTTTTCCCTGGCTCACCTTTTAATTCTGTTTGCTGTAGAGCACTCTTATCTATAACCGCAAAATTAGGTATGTATTCTACCTGTTTTACTTTCAGGTTTTCTTTAGCCCAGGTCACTAACCTATCATTAACACTGAAAATATAACTGAAATATTGAGAACAAAACTTTAGCGTTGGAGTTCTGCGTTGATCTAAAAATTCACTATGCCCAAAATGATCATGCCAGACTATTTTAATACTGTTGTTTACAAATTTAACTAAGGTCGCCAAAAAGAAGGATGATGCATGTGCGTGAATAATATCAATCGCTTCCTGTTTAATAAATCGATGTAACCTCAGCACGGCATTTACATCTAAAACAAACTGTTTTTCCAAAAACAGATACCCCACTTCATCTTTCAAAAGCCCTTTTAAATCACCTTCTTTACGTGTCGTACACAAGTAAGACTTGTCTACTCTGGACACCAATGCATTTGCCATATTAACAGCCACACGCTCGGCACCTCCTGGTTCTAAACTATCTATTAACTGTAGTACGCGCAAATTAAAATATTATTTTTGAGTTGATTGTATCAAGGCTTTTATGTCCTTTTCAAAACGGTCTAAGGTAAACTTTTGAGACCATTTCATCGCTAAGGCAGACATATTTTGTAAAGTCTCTTCGTTTCTCAAAGCGTTATTTACGGATTGTAGTGCCAGTTCCAATTCAGGTTGGATTAAAATGCCGCGTTCTCCTCTACCAAGCATATCCGAAACACAGGATATATCGGTTGCTATGGGTATAACTCCAAAAAACATCCCTTCTGCGACGGCTTTTGGCCAGCCTTCCGATTTAGATGCCAATATTAAAAAATGAGGAGCTCTATAAGCGGCTTTTAGTTGCTCTTTTGATTGGTTGCCGTGAAAACGTACGACACGTTCTAATCCATTCTCTTGCACATAATCTTCCAGTAGACTTTTTAACACCCCGTCTCCATAAAGATCCAGTTGCACCTTTCTCCCTTGTTTTAAAAGAGTCTCTACTATTTGTATGGCTAGTAAGGGCCGTTTTCCTGACACCAAACTACCTACAAACACAAAATGTAACTGACCATCGTACTTCCGTTCCTTTAAAATCTCCCTTTCTCCTTCAGTATAACTCGCTGTAAAAAACGGTAAAATGTTTTTTGTTTGCTTTGGCCAATGTCCGTAAACCAGTACCTGCATGTTTCTGGTTAAAAATGTATTTGATAACACCCACTTTTGCAAGCGATAGCTCAAAGGCTGTTTTGCCTTCGGATCCCAGTTTCCCGCATATTTAGCCGTTTTTATTTTATTTGGAAACAAGATCTGCACCAGACACCCCAGTAACCCAATATTTCCAGGGCACCGCAAATGAATGTGGTCTGCCCGCCTGCAAGCCTGAAATAAACGTAACAATATAATAGGTAAAAACCATAGGGTTTTAATTATTTGTATAAAACTAATAAGAGAAATCTCAGATATTGTTGTAAACTGAATATCCCTATGTACATAGGGTAAATCTATGTCTGTCGGTATTCCATCCTCTAAAGGCCCCAAAACTTCTACCTGATCGACATGTTTAAACCAAAGGTTCATTTCACGCACATAAGGTGCATAACCAAAATATTGATTTTGACTTTTTTTATGCAATACATGTGTTATGATTAAAAACCTCATCGCTTAACTTTTGGTGGACTTAAAAATAGCGACAACCAACTTGTAATGCGTCCAAGACTCTCTGTTAACGCCTCTTGTCGCTTTTTAGTTGTCAAAACATTAGTTAAGCGTATTACAGTTAACAATAAAGCCGTGGCATGCCACTTCCATCGGGATTTGAAATCCGGATGGCTATATTTTACCCGCCATACGTACCAACCGTTACGCAAAACCATTTTGCCATATTTAAACCGGTTGGGGCGTCCCGAACCGTCATGATAGTGTTCTAATTGCGCCTTTGTATTTATATATAGTTTTCCCTTTTTCGCTAATCGCAATGAAAAATCAGCATCCTCATATAAGCCGTACCCTTCAAAATAGGTTGAGAACTTACAGGCTTTAAAAACTTCGGCTTTATAGGATGATACCCCTCCCATAATCTGTTCTACCTGATAAATTTTGCCCGAAGGCGGCAAAAAACTAACAGAGCGTCCATGCGAAAACGACGGCATAAACCCAGGATTAACATCTGGTAACAGCCCAAATTTACGTCGCATCTTAAACCGTGATGGTTCATTACGCATCCAGCCATCAAAATAAAACTTTTCAGGATTCTTTTTCCCATCTGAATGTTGCCATTTTACTTCGTTCGTAATATAACCACCTACCGCTAAGGCTTCCGGAAACGCCTCATGTGTACTTAGCAACTGTTTAAAATATTCTGGGTCTAAAATCACATCATCGTCTAAAAAGCAAACCACATCTGTTTCCTCTGGTAGTTGAGAAATTCCAAAATTACGTTGTCTAGTTAAGCCCCGAAACGACTCACTTACCTTGTAGTACGTCACGTTTTTAAAGTCGTGGTTATTTATGGCTTTTCGTGTTTCTTCATCAATGGATCCATCTACTATTAAAATTGCATCAGGATACACCGTTTGCTGCTTTACCGAATGTAATACATTCTGTAAGGCCTGTGGTCGCATATAGGTGCATACAATTAAGGTAAAGGTCATATTTTGAGAAAGCTATTTCTTATATAATTTTAAGCATCTAATTTAATAAATTAATGATTGCTTAAAATTTAGAAAGTTATTAGTTCTTTAAAATTTATTTTTGTTCATCTCTTATATTAATATGTGCCTATTGTTTTGAGGAACTTATGATGTGGTTCATATTGAAATTGGTATTATAATGAGGGTTTGTTCATCTCTTTTACTTTTTTACATTGCCTAAAAAAGTAACAAAAAAAGTCTAGGCTAACGATAAATTTCTTGAATTTCTAGCTTCAAGATTTTGCCTGCGCATGGCAAACGCTACGCTAGGCCATGCTCCGCTGCCCATACCGCACCTTGAACCTGAAATTACTACCAAATTAATCGTAGGCCATTTTTAGGATTTATTTTTTGATGCTACGCATCCCAGTTTCATTTCTACTCTTATTATTTCTGAATTTTTACGGAATTATGACTCTTTTCTTGATTGTGATGTTTGGAGGGTTTACAAAGTGTGAGTCGTGAAGGGTGATCCTTCGACTATGCTCAGGACAGGCTGCTATTCCTAAATGCTCTTCACACGTATTCCAACGTCTTTACGAGGGTTTAATTAAGAGGAGTAAACATGGTTTGCGGTAAATAGAGACGAAGTAATCTGTTTAATTGTACTTCTCTGCTCCTTTTTAAAGATGGCTTTACTTCAACTACGCTCAGTACAGGCTTTTGTACCTAGCAAGAACGTTATGGTTGCGAAACATAAGTAGCTACAAGTGGATTCCGCATCAAGTACGGAATGACAGCAAAGTGTTTTTCTTGCCTGGCTAAACTTAACTAAAGTCTTATCCTGATTTCACAAAAAAAACTAAGGCTCAACCTATTACTCAAAACCAAAACACTTTCAGTCGGAGCTTATCGAAAAAACAAACTAACACATCTTAATAACCAAAGTAACAAACCATCGTCAGACTGAGCTTAACCTGTCCTGAGTCTATTGAAGGGGCGAAGTCATTTACAAAACCATAGCCAACGAATCGAAGTCTAGCCTTAAACTCTCTCATTAATTAAAATTCACTAATCACTTTTATTTTCTAACCTAACACTTCGACAAGCTCAGTGTGACAAACTCTATACTTCAAAAAAACACTATCAGTCGGAGCTTATCGAAAAAACAAACTAACACATCTTAATAACCAAAGTAACAAACCATCGTCAGACTGAGCTTAACCTGTCCTGAGTCTATTGAAGGGGCGAAGTCATTTACAAAACCATAGCCAACGAATCGAAGTCTAGCCTTAAACTCTCTCATTAATTAAAATTCACTAATCACTTTTATTTTCTAACCTAACACTTCGACAAGCTCAGTGTGACAAACTCTATACTTCAAAAAAACACTATCAGTCGGAGCTTATCGAAAAAACAAACTAACACATCTTAATAACCAAAGTAACAAACCATCGTCAGACTGAGCTTAACCTGTCCTGAGTCTATTGAAGGGGCGAAGTCATTTACAAAACCATAGCCAACGAATCGAAGTCTAGCCTTAAACTCTCTCATTTATTAAAATTCACTAATCACTCTTATTTTCTAACCTAACACTTCGACAAGCTCAGTGTGACAAACTCTATACTTCATACAAAATACTATCAGTCGGAGCTTATCGAAAAAACACACTAACACATCTTAATAACCAAAGTAACAAACCATCGTCAGTCTGAGCCTGTCGAAGACCTACCTTTCTTTCCAAACTGTGTATAATTCTTAGAATATTTAACAAGTTTCTCCCAATCCTTATCAATTAAAGCCTGTTTCTTTCTTCTACTCCACCCCTTGATTTGTTTTTCTGTTTTTATAGCCTCATCTGGTGTTGTAAACATTTCAAACCAAACCAGTATAACAGGACGACGCGTATAGGTATAAGCTTCTATATCTTTTCCTTCTTGATGTTCATGTAACCGTCTTTCCATATTATTTGTTATTCCCGTATAGAAGGCATTGTCACTACATTTTAGGATGTATACAAAATAGGTTTTCATACTCTACTCGTTTTACTATTATACACTTCGCTTCTTAGTTTATAATCAACACTTTACCCCTTCGACAGGCTCAGGGTGACAACACTTTAAAATTCACACTCTCTGTATGAACCTCTCCTATATCTATCTTAGTCGAAAAGTATAAGTCCCGTACGGATACTCCGATCTTTTAATTATTAGACCAAACCCTTAAACACTTCGACAAGCTCAGTGTGACAACACTCTACACTTCATACGGAAACTCTGAGTTTATCGAAGAGTCGAAGTCTTTCACAAAACTATAGCCAAAAAATCGAAGTCCAGTCTCAAACTTTGTCATTAATTAAAATTCATTAATCACTTTTATTTTCTAACCAAACACTTCGACAAGCTCAGTGTGACAACACTCTATACTTCATACGGACAGACTGAGCTCAGGATAGTGAGTCTTCGACAAGCTCAGACTGACAAAAATCTATTCTTCATACTGTAAGATTGAGTTTGTCCAAGTCCTGTTCTAATTTAAAGACCTCAATTCCTCAGCCCAGTACACACTTCTATCCCATTGTTTTTTAAAATTTTTAAAATACTTCAATGGATTTTTAATCGACTGTTGTTTATAGTACTTAAAAAATAACGTGGTCTTATACCCTAACAACTGGGTTCTCGTCTGGTGTTTTAATTTAAATAACATAACCGTCGGTGATGGTTTTGGCTGAACAGCATCATCGTGCCACTGTTGCTTAAAAACCGTTCTAAAACCTCCGCGAGGCGCTTTTAAATGCGTAATATGTGGTTCTGGAACATACAAGATGTCTTCACCTATATTACGCAACTGCATCCCGAAATCGGCGTCCTCTCCAAAACCATGTTCATAACACATCTCAAAACAACAATCTTTAATAACACTAGGTTTAATAATACTGCAACCAGAACCAAAGGCCTCCCATTGCTTTTGATTTTTCAAATCATTAATATCTTCTAGAGAATGGCAAGCAAATGTAAACACATTTAAAGTATGCTCCTTTATAATCTGAAAAGCCTCTTCTATAAATTCCGTTTTCAATCTTATATCATCATCAGCCATAAATACCCATTCACTATCCACCTGTTCTAAAGCCCAATTTCTAGCATAACAGGCTCCTGTCTGGTGTGTAAACCTATGTTGAATAGTAAAAGGCCAGTCCTCTGTTTCCAGATAATCTAATGCCGAATCACTTCCCTCTTCAGGGTTTTGCTCGACAATAATTACTTTCTGAGGCAACCAGGTTTGTTCCCGTAAATCGTATAACACCTCGTACAGATAGTTTTTCCTCCCAATAGTTGGGATAATAACGTCTACACTTTCATTCTTAACATTTGGTTCCTGATTATCCAGTTGTAAAGACCTGTTCTCTAATTTTAAATCTTTTCTTCTCCTGAAAAATAAGGCATATATGCATGGCAAAAATGGCATACGTTTTTCATAAACCAATAAATTCATGAATAACAAAAACACCCAGATTGCCTTATAATGTTGCTTTACAAAACGAAAAAGCTCATATGCGTTAGCTTTAACATGAGAAACTTCCAAGTTTCCTTTGATGAGTTCTGGATTAGAATAACAAAAGACCCCCTGAGACATGCCTCTTTTTGCCAGAGAATTCAAAACATAATCAAAATTTTTATTATGATGAATCTGATTTTTCACACTCAACAATAGTGAAGCCTGCACCGCTCCCACCAGACTGCTCATCTGCCAGGTTGGATACTTTACACCTTTATTCACTTTTATAAAAACCGACTCGTCCACATACCCTATGGCTTCCCCCAGATAATTCCATTCGCCACCCGAATAAGATTGCAGCACCGTCTGGTTAGCATTCATATTACTTAGAGCAGAAATATTTAGATTCGATTTATATGACCTATGACACCATACCAAAATTTCTTCAGGATACTTTGTAGCGATTTCAAATAACACAACGGACATATAAGCATTCTCATCAAACCTAATATCCCGGTCTTCAACATCCTGAATCCCTATAGGTTTGTTATGTTCGTGATAGATTATAATCATTGACTACTTAATAAATTGTTTGTAAAATTCCACACTTTTCCGGGCAATCTCAATATGACTAAAATCCTTTATGACACGCTTTCGGGCCGCCTTTCCAAAGTCATCCCTTTTTTGTTGATTATTCAGCAACTCTAAAATACGATACGCATAACTATCGTGTGCTTTTGGATGAACCAAAAACCCTTCTTTGGCATCATTGATCATTTCTTTTGCCCAGCCCACATTCGATGCCACAATGGCCTTTTCCATGGCCATAGCTTCCAACCAGGATAAAGGAAAAGCTTCTGCAAATGACGGAAACACACAAACGGCAGCTTCTGCTATCAATTCCTGAATCTTTTCATACTTCACCACTCCCAGATAACTTACCTGAGCAAGGGCTTTTAAAGTAAACAAAGGTTGCATCAACGCCCAGGTAGAATCCGTGCCCGTTTGTATATCGGCACTATCATGTCCTGCAAGCACCAGTTTAGCCTTTGGATTAGCCTCAACTACCTTATTAAAAATATCAGGCAATTCCAAAAGACCTTTTTTTCTTATCAGGGTTCCAAAATATAAAATCACAGGCTCAGATGCTTTTTTAAGAACCGGCATAAACTGAGTGGCATCCACAGCGTTTGGAATCACCTCAAAATCACGTTTTAACCCTAATACTGTATTCGTTAGCTCGCCAGTAAACTTACTCACACTTATTATACCATTGGCTTGTTTTAAAGCCCGACGTTCCAAATACTTGTTTTTAAATTTTACCGATCTTTGCTCCAAATGGCAAAAATAGGTGTCACTACCATTTTCACGAATGACTACCGGGCATTTCGGCTTCACAAAAGCTGTAAACCCTGTCCAGTCCGGCGCCTCCACAAGTTCGAGTTTCCCTTGATTATATAAGGTATTGATTAAACGCTCTACCTTTTTTTGGGTAAGGATTAAAGACAAGCCCTTAATCTTTACATTCTTTACGGTATAAAAATGAATCCCCTGTCCTTCAAAATAAGCATCTTTCTTTTGAGCATACACCAGAACGCTCACCGTATGCCCCAGCTCCTTTAACGCCTTGGTTAATCCATAAATACTGGTTCCAATACCTCCCGATTTCTCAAAATCTGGATGCGGATATTCGGGCGTTACAAAGGCTATTCTCATTCTCTAATACTTTAAATGTTCAGCCAATTTTTTACTACCTAATTCAATTCCCTTTCGCATTAAATATGAATGTTTCTTTCTATTAACCGGGTTAAAGTCCTTTGTTTTAGGTAAGGCATTCCATATATGCTTAGCCCCTGTTTCTTCTATAAATGATGTATTGATAACCTCTATATTATCAATTTCACTTTTTATTTGTTTTAAAGTTTTACCTGTACAAAACTTAATTTTTAGCTCGTTTAACACTTTATCGTTTTTCAAAACTAAATCTTCATAACGTAGCACGTAGTGTTTGTCTGTTATTTTGGGCATATCATTTATGACTTGGCGGGTTACTTTTTTACAATAAAAATAGGGATATAAACCTATAGGGGTAGTTAAACGTTTTATTAAATACTTAAAGCCTTTCTTCTTTAAGTTCATACTCTTAAACAAAGAACTAAACACGTCTCTAGGATGACGAAGTAAAATGATGTGTATATCATCAGGAAATACCTGACTCAAATAGTATACTCCCTTGAACGATGTATCTTTTATCATTATATATTCTTTAGAAGATTCATTAGTAATATGCTTACGAATATTATTAATGATTATTTTATCAAAAAACACTTTGTCTTTTTCATGATAAATTTTCTCATTATATATTTTATAATAAGCTTCTAAAAATGTAGAAAGTTTAGTTTCACTATGCCCATGAGCTAAAACCTGATGGTTTGTAAATACTTTTAATGCCTCTGAAACAAAATTATGACCTGTTCTAGGTGAATACGAATTTGAAAAAATAATTTTCTTATGCATTTAAAATACCTTTAATCGTTTTCCAAATATTTTCTGATGCCCTTTGAGGTTTTTCACCAGCAATGATATTGAACCATTTTTTTGCACTACTTAATACGCTCTGGTTTTCATCATTTAGCATGGTTTCTAACTGCTCTGATATCAAATCTGAATTATTTAACCAAACCACGGATTCTCTAGTAGGCATAGACCTAAAATGAACATATTTATAAATCGTATGAATATCTTTTAAATTTTCAATCGCCTTGGGGTTATAATTCATATAGGCGCATGGTTTATTATGACATATAAAATCAAACACCATAGATGACCCCACATTAATAACCAATTTAGAATAATTTATTGTATTAAATAATTGCAATACGTCCTCTTTTAAAGGCATTATTTCATTCCAATAGGCACCTCTTTTTTCCCATTTTGGACTAACCTCATAAACAACATCCTTATAGGTTTTCAAAACCAAATCAAATCTATTTGAAAAATCTACAGGGCATTTTCTAAATAAAATTACAATATTATATCCTTTATCATTTAATTGTCTTACAGCTTTGGCCGTAGCTTCAAGATATTGTGGATCGTGTGGAGATGTTGTAACATCATCCCCGGAAAAGCAAATATAATCGACTCCTTTCGGTAAATTATTCCAATTTATAAATTCATCCTTGGAAAGCACTAATTCCTTTTGAAAATGACATTCAAACTGAGGTGTTCCTGTTACATGAATCTGCGCTTCATTTATATAAGGGTAATAGGTTAATAATTCATTTTTCATATGAACACTCCAAACAAAATAATAATCTGTTTCTAAAACCATAGTAGCTTTAGGTACATTATCCCATGAAAATATGAATGTCGCTGTTGGAACACCTAAATCTTGAGCTGCAAGAATTGGAGAAATGGCATTAACAGGCCGTTGATTTGTGCAAAACACAAAATCTGGTTTTTCTTTTTTTAATGTTTCAACGCAAGATTTATAAAACTCAGTTTTTCGCTCCGATGTTTTTATTTTATCGCGCAATCTACTTAGTTTATTTCCTTTATATTTTAAAATATAATAATGAACTAAACCATTTTTTATGAACTGCTTTAAGGTTTTTATTGATGGCTTAAAACTATATTTTCTATATATATCATCTTGAAACTGGCCTTCAAATTTTTTTAATTCTATTTCTTTCCTTGCCCGTTTGTAAAGATCTGTTTTGGGAGATGCCTTACCAAAAAGTTTCAAGTTACGACACCCTAGTTCAGAAAGATCAAATGACGTCTGGTTCCAATACGTCACTTCAAAATCCATATTCTCTCCAATAACAGGAAAAGAAGAAAAAACAAAATTTTTCAATCCAATACCATCTGGTAACAAAACAAAAACCTTATTGTGTTTCATTAATCTTATGATTTAGAATGACTTTGTTTTCTCTTCATTAAATCCTCTGCTTTGCTCCAATCCTCCATGGTGTCAATATTAACATGCCATTCTGGGTTAGCTTCTATAAATGCCGTTGTTTCCCCATATAATGAATCCTGATTTAACACAACACTTGTTTTAACTAAATAGATAGAGCCGTCACGATAGTAAGCGACAGGAAGTTCTTGACGTCGTTTTATAATTTGTTCATCTCCTGTAGCTATTTTTAAGCAACCATTTTCGTTGACTTCAAACACCCAGTGCGGATTAAATTGATGCGGCACTTTCAATACAGAAACTAGAGAATCTTTTTTAGACTTTGTGAATTCTAAAATTGCTTCATCAATAAAAGCACTAGTTCTAAAAGGATTTGTTACTTGCAGCAAACAAACCGCATCATAATGCTTACCTATTTTTGATAATGCTTTTAAACTGTGTTTTACCACCTCAATAGTCCCGGCTGTATCGGTTGCCAATTCTGAAGGTCTCACAAAGGGGACATGCACACCCATGGCCTTGGCCATTTCCATAAGTGTTTTATCTTCTGAAGAGAAAATGACATCATCCAATAATTTTGATTTCAGTGCAGCCTCAATAGTATATTGCATCAATGGTTTTCCTGCGAGATTTTTTTTGTTTTTATACGGTACGCCTTTAGAACCACCTCTAGCCGGTATAATCCCTAATATTTTCATTAATATGTAATGGTTTTATGAAAACTAAATTCAATTTCAGCCAAAATATGAGCTATTTTTTTACCGCTATCACCATTTCCATATACGTTGCTCTTTTGGTTTTTGGGGTTGAACAATTGAAGTTCAACAGCTTCCTTTATTTTAGTTTCATCATAAGGGACATCCAAAACATTTTCTCCTCTTAAACGCCTGTTTTGACGGGTACCAATATTTACCACAGGTACGCCCAAATAAGCACATTCCCGTATGCCAACACTCGAATTCCCTATCAAACAGCTACTACATTGTAGCAGTTCCAGAAAATCCTGACCCTCCATATTTTTGAAAAAATGCACCTGCGGCAATTCAAAATGCTCTCTAAAAGCCCTTATACCCGTTGATGTCCCATCGGCTCCTGCATCCACATTAGGCCAGAACCACAAGGTTGGCTTGTTAATCCTATTTACAGCCTTTAAAGTTAATTCTATATGGGCTCTGGACTCTTTATATTCTGTCGTTACAGGATGCTGCATCACCACCAAATAGCCTTCCGACAAATCGGGTTCAGATCCAACACCACCATATTTTTCATAGGGATTAAACGATAAGTGTTTTATATTTTTTATATCTAAAGCTAAATCTATAGACGGGCAGCCTGTATTAAATACCATATCAGGTTGTTCTCCCAGTTTAATCACTCTAGATTTAGCATCTTCAGAGGCCACAAAATGGTAATCTGACAGTTTTGTAATGGCATGGCGCACCTTTTCGTCAATATTACCCGTAACCTCTCCGCCTTGAATATGCGCAAGCGGAATATTCATATAAGACGCGGCTACAGCTGTGGCCATGGTTTCGAACCGGTCTGCCACCGTAAGCACTATATCCGGTTTTAAATTTTCAAAAACTGTAGATAATTCCAAAATACCAATGCCTGTGGTTTTGGCTGCTGCAGTTAAATTCTCACCCTCCAACACATTAAACACCTTAGCTGCCACCTTAAACCCATCACGTTCCATATAATTAATGGCCGACCCATACCGCGGTAACAATGCTGAAGCCGCAACCACCAGCAACAATTCCAAATCGTCATGAGCATCAATCGCCTGTAAAACTGTTTTAACACGACTATAAGAAGGTCGAGCAGTAATTACTATACAAATTTTACGTTTCATCAATTTAAAAGTTCTTTCTTTTTAAATAATTAAACTTTGTATTCAACTTTTCTTTAACCCAATATATTTTTTGTTTTATAGTTGGATTAATAAAAAACACTTTTACCCCTCCTTGCCAATTATTTTCATCAAAAACCCCCTTAGGGTGGTTTTTTTTATTACTTGTCATGTGAACAAAGAGTGATTTAGAAAACATATGTAATATCTCCTGATATTGATTCATTCTATCACCCTCAATTATTATAATGGCATTTTGGGACAGTGAATTAGCAATTCGTTTAAGATTAGGCTCTTTACCATCAATTATCAACAAATCGTATTTCTTTTCTAAATTTACGTCATCTAAATTTTTAAAAATTTCTATTTTTTTAGATTTCAAATGTTCTTTTAAACTTTTTAGACAGAATTCATTGTCTTCAGTCCCCGAGTAATTTATTTCACTTCCAAAATAATTTAAAACAGCACTAGGCAATGTACCAATTCCTAAACCTATCTCTAAAATATTCTTTAAGTTATTTTTTCTTATAATTTGTAGCGTTTTATAAATGGCAAATTGACTGGCAATATGCTGACTACCTTCAAAACTTGAAAATTCCAGATAGGTCTCTACTGCACTTTGTTTTAAACTTTTCATTCGATTTCTTTACTTAAACTAAATCTTGTTCATTCAAGAATTCCCACCTATTTAAATTTTTATTAATGGCTCTTCCTATCACTTTTTTATAGTCACCAGCGTTTATACCATAACCTTTTGGCTTTTTGGCTTCTAAGTCACCAAACTGCAAGATATGCCCTTTTGTTAAATCTTTATTTACAGCTAATGATTTTTCAAATATTTGTTTTAAATCTGAAAAAGAAGCGTTATCATATTTATTTACAGGATTTGTAAGTGCTGTATCAATATCTTTTACAGAGGCTATCAAACTAATAGATTCTTCAATGGTTAACGAAGAAGATACATCAGGTCCTTTTTGGTCTCTAGCCAGTACAACATGAAATTCCAATATCTCGGCTCCCAAAGCAACTGCAGCTATCCCAGTGGCCACCTTCGCAGAATGATCAGAAAACCCAACTGTTACACCATATCTTAATTTTAGTTCGTTAATCACATTTAACCCATAAGATTCGGGCATCGTGGGGTAACTTGTAGTGCACTGTAATATAGAAAAATCGGCCTTATGCTGCTTTAGAAAAGCCACCGTATGATCCAGTTCCTCAAAAGAACTCATCCCACTAGAAATAATAATAGGTTTTTCTGTTTCTATAATTTTTTTTAACAACAAATGATTAGTAACCTCACCACTACCTACTTTATAAATATCAACCCCAGCTTGTTCTAAAATATCAACTGCTGCATTACTAAATGGACTACTAATAAATTGTAAGCCCCGTTTTTTACAGTACTTTCCAATATCTATCCATTCAGCCAACGAAAATTCCATTCGTTTCCAATAATCAAACCGAGTCTTATCTTCAGAAAATTTCACCCTAAAAGGCTCATAAATACTACTCTCGGCATCAGCTATATGCGTTTGAAACTTAATGGCATCGGCACCCGTAATTGCAACAGCATCTATATATGCATATAACAATTCTAAACTACCATTATGCGCTTGACCTATTTCTGCTATTGTTTTTATCAACCTATCCTATTTATAATTCAAATGTAGCATTTTAAAATGGTTTTCGTAAAACGAAGTTATAGCTTAAACAACCACTTGTCCACAACAATATAACCTAAAATTTAATAATATTTAGGCAATGGCAACGCTACACTTTTTTTTATCGTTTTTTTGGTTATTGGATTTCTGTACCTTTTTAATTTTGGTAAAAAAAACAATATTTTAAACATTGCTATTATGTACACCTTAAAATAACTCCAGTCTTTACAACCATATTTTTTGAAGTTATGCCTGAACAATTTTATTATCCTAAAAATTGGATTGGGGTAATAGACTAAATAATAAAAGGCCGTATTTTTTAGTTGTTTCCCAAACCTAAAATAATTTCGCCCTTTTTGGATACGTTCTTTCCTATCAACCCTATGGTTTATTTTAATTTTGGTGGTATACAGTATTTCATAACCTTTGGCTAATACCTCGATTGACAAACAGGATTCTTCACCATAAATATCTATCCAATCAGGAAATCCATTTGTGACCTCATAAACTACTTTTCTGATAGCGAAACCACAACCAACAAATTCCCTACAAAAATATTCTTCAACCAGTTTTGAACTGTTATTTAAAGCATCTTCATCTGTTTTAAAAACCCCCTTTATTTCTTGAAACGCTAAAACACCAACTTTAGGAAACTCTTTAAAAAGTTGTTGAGACAATACCACAAAGTCATTGCTTAAAGGATGAGCATCATCGTCCAGACCAATTAAAATATTCCCTTTAGCGTTTTTAAAAAGTAAATTTCTAGCCGCAGAAGCCCCTATACTATCTTTGCCCGCAAACCATTTTACCCAATCAAACCCATCTTCTAAAATGAATGAGTTATCAGTACAACCGTCCAAATAAACTAAAACCTCCTGAGAGGTTAAATCTATCAGATTCTCGAGAATCAATAATGTTTTTTCAAGCTCCTCTTTTCTATTTTTGGAAACAATTAAAATGGATGCCTGCATTAATTATCTTATTAAACTTTTTATCAATCTCATTTTCCCCATAAACCTTATTTTGTTTAAAATAAAAAACCATACGAATGGGTTCATCCTATTTACACCCGAACGCTTCCAATAACTTAAAACCCTTCTAGCCAATTTATAACTAAAGTTTTTTTGGTTTGCTTTTGAAAGCTCCGACATGCTTTGTTCAAAAATGCCATTAAAAGCATTAATCATTTTCTCCACTTTCATCTTAAAAAGATCTTTATCTATATTTGTTTCACTATAATACAAATGATAAATCTCTTTTTCAGAAAATGAGAAACCAAAATGCTTCCAATAGGACGCTATAATATTAGATCGGTATTCTATATTCAGTTTTTGCTTCTCGGGCGAACGATGGTTACTATGCTCTAGTATACGGTACTTCATCAAAAAATCAGGCAAGTTTGCCATCTTACCAACTTTTGATATTTGAGTCCATAATTCCCAATCCTGGCAATTAATCTTAGACTCATCATATCTTAAACTATATTCCAATATTTTTTGGCTTCTTAAAATAACTGATGAATGCCCAAAGGTAGCCCCAAAAAGCAGATTATATTTTATATAGGACATTTCTAGAGGATATGTCCAACCATCTTGAGGGACTTGTGTCATGTCTTTCAACCAATACCCTTGTGTGCCACACATTACAACTTCAGGATATGTTTCCAAATAATGAAGTTGCTTTTCAAAACGCTCGGGAAAACACCAGTCATCAGCATCCATTCTTGCAATATATTCATACTTGGGAAGTAACAGAGATAATCCTTTATTTAGTGTTTTTGTAAGACCAATATTGAATTTATTCTTTATATAATGAATTTTAGGACTTTTAAACGACTCTATTATTTCTTTGGTATTGTCGGTTGAACAATCATCGTAGACATACAAATCGAAATCTTGAAACGTTTGGTTTAAAACTGAATCAATACTATCGCTTAAATAAGGTGCCGCATTATAGGTCGGCAATAAAACTGCCAGATTTCTCATAGTTTTATAACATTTTAAGCTTCGAGTACTGTATCAAGCATTTTTTTAAAATTGGCATCACTAAAATAATCTCCAAATGGATACACTGGCTCATTTAACCTCAGCCTATTCTCAATTAAATTTTCGAGTTTATTCTTTATTTGACTTTCGTCATCACAATCAGCTATAAATTGGTCTTCCTTTATTATACCTCTCAACTCACTCACTTTAGGAGACAAACACAAAATGGGTTTATTTAATGATGCTATAAATGGCGCTTTGCCAACTAAAATATTACTTTTTAATGGACCATTTTCTAAGATTATCAAAATATCAGATGCTGTTTCTTGTTCTACAGCAGCATTTGAAAAATTCAATGGTTCTAACAAAATAATATTCTCACAATCTACATATTTATTTTTTAGTCTTTTGGCTTGCTTCCCTTTAATTCGAAGTAAAAATTCTGTGTTTTCCTTATACAAAGGACTACCAGAAATTAAATTAAGGTAAGCATCTAACAAAATATCCATATTTCTACCAAACTGCAAGATTCCATGGTATGAAATGACTACCTTTTTGGTTTTCTTCCTAACTTTGGAAGTATCTGAAAAATCGAAAACGCTTTTATCATATTGATGTGGAAGCACTTTAAATGGTTTTCTTGAACCATATAAAACTTCCAAGTCATTTGACAGTATTTTGCCAGGACTTATACATCCTTTCGAATTACTAACAACCTGGTTCATTTGTTTTAACCGAAAAAGTTCTAAATTATTCAATTTATTGTTAGAACCAGCACACCAAAATACAGGGTACGGATCGTGAAAATTGATATAAGATTTTTTTAATATGGGTAAATTTTTAATTGCTAATATGGCTTCAAATTGCAAGCCACAGCTTCTCATAAAAATATGGTCGTAAGCTTTATAGGAAATCTTTGAAATTATTGTTTTATACTTATTCTGAATATACCATTCATTTAATGATTTGTGCCATATACGCCAATACACTTTATTAATCCATCTCATGTAAAGCGGTACCTTACGATTGATGTTATAAACTTCAATATGGTTAACGGGAAGCAGATTAAGCGCATCTTCATTGATTCCATGCCTTAAATACATCACATCTATAATACATTGTGGGTAAGCAGTTCTTAACTTGGCCACAAACGATCTGGAAACCACTCCTTCACTGGTACCGCTTACTCTTAAATCCTGAGCTATTATTAAAAATTTCATGACTCTGTATGCTGTTTAATTTAATAGCTTTTTTTTTGTTTTATAAAAAAGCAACCGCAAAGGCAATTGCCAATAAAACAACTGCCATTTCAATTTTTCAAATGATGTTAATTCCAAGGCATCCATAATACGTTCAAACAAATTATACCGCTTGTATTTCAAAGATATTTGAATAAAATAGCGAACTATGTCATCAGACACCAAATCTTTTTCTTTTAAATTCGCAACCACCAACTGGATGGCATCAGCAAAAGAAGCTCTTCGGATTGCGTCTTTATTATGAAATTCCCCTGTATTGGACTCTAGGTGCTTTCTACCATAGAACAAGCATTTCTTTATAGAAATCCCCTTTAAACCAGAAGAAATGATTCTTGTATAAAGTTCCAGTTCCTCCGCAAACATCAAATTTTCCTGAAATCTATTATTATAAAAACATTCCCTTTTCCACATAACAGCACAGGAATTGAACTGCAATTCATTCTTCAATATCTTATTGATATCATGTTTATCAATATAAAAAGTATCATATGCCCTAGTATAATCAAATTGATAATCAAAATCACCTTTAAAAACTCCCCTGATATATCTACAAAATGATATTTCCAAATCTTTGGTTAATTCCTTTACGCACAATTCCAAATTTTGTGGGTGCGCAATATCGTCATCGTCAAAAAAAATGATATAATCACCTTTGGCTAAATCCAATCCATAATTTCTAGCACCCGGCAACCCCTTCACATAATCCGGTGTCCTAAGAACATATTTAAACCGATGGTCCTTATCCAAAATAGGCCTCAATACCTTATGGGTATCATCCGTACTACCATCATCGACTATCCAGCACTCCCAATCTTTAAAAGTCTGGTTCTTAATGGACTCTAAAGATTCTAAAATGTAACCCGACCTGTTGTAGGTCGCCATGATGATAGAAACTTTTGGATTCATTATTTTATAAATGATTTAATATATCTAATAGGTTTCAAAACAGCATGTCCTATTTTGTACTCCAATCGTTCTGTTTTCATTTTTTTTCCAAATTCTTCACTTTTAATTTTATGCAACATGTAATCAACAAACAATTCAAAATGAGTGGTATAAATATCTTTATGCTTATTATAAATATATTTTAATAAGTCATATTTAACTTTATTGGCCTTTGTGGTTGTAGAATACTCTTTAATTCTATAATTAAAAAGCGGTTCTTGAATAATATAAGCATAGCCTTCCTCTTTCACCAAACGTATGTAAAATTCCCAATCTTCAAACCCTTGCCGCATGGCTTCATCATAACCGCCCACACTTTGCCAGTCAGATTTTTTAAACATGGCACTTCCAGTAGCACAGTTAAATTTTATAAAGTTTTTGATGGTACCTCCACATGGCTTAAAAAGTTCCTTTTTTCCATTAGAGAATAAACGTGTTACATTAGAGGTAATCATTTTAATTGAATCATCCTGTTCAAAATGTAACATGGCTTTTTCACAAAAAGTAGGCTCAAAATAATCGTCTGAGTCCAGCACCAAAATATAATCGCCTTGGGCTTGTTTAATCCCCACATTCCTTGCCTTACTTTGCCCTTGATTATCTTGAGTAATTAGTTTTGTTATTTTGGGTTCAATTGCCTTTAAAACGCTTTTGGTTTTTTCGTTTGAACCATCATCTACTACTATAACCTCTGTAAACGGATAGGTTTGCTGTAAAGCCGATGTTACCGATTGCTTAATATATTCAGGATCATTGTAACAAGGAATAACCACAGATACTAATGGCTTATTTTGTTTTTTAGCTTCTGGCATATTTCATAATATTATATCCTCTATTAAAATACCAAGCCATAAAGAGCGCCAGTAAAAAAACAAATCCTTTAAAAATTGTAAAATACTTACAAATCAACATAAACGCATGGTTCTTAAAGAGCACTTTCTGTTTAGATATAGCTAATTCATATGAATTTCGCATATAACCAATTAAAAACCACTGTATTAATTCTTTATCTTGGTACACCACTAAATCTTGAGCTGTAAGGTACTTTATATTGGCAATCTTAGCTAAAAAAAGATTAGAACTCTCATCATTCATCTTAGTAAGAGAATTGCTATGCACCCGTCTATGAGTTAATACATCTTCAAGCAACCTTCCTTTAAATGGTTGTTTTAACAATTTAACAAAAAAATTATATTCATCACCGTCGGTTATAATGAGCTCATTAAACTTAACATTCTCAACTATTTGACGAGTACCTAAAAAATCATCCGTTATCCAACCCATCTTATTTTGGGCAAAATTCATTGATGAAATAATCGCCATATTTCTATCAAACTCATAAGGCTTACCTAATAACATACCATTTTCATGACTAAAATTAACAGTATCTGTTACCACAAAATCCAGACTTTTAGTTATTATGGCGTTATATGAAATTTCCAAATGCTCAGGTAACATGATATCATCGCTATCAAACCATTTAATATATTGACCGTTACTTTTTAAAAACCCATAATTTCTACAGGCATTAGCCCCTTTTTTTAAATGCACTGGTCTTTTGTATACTTTAAACCTACTATCTTTTTTTGCATATAGTTCCATAACTTCAAACGAAGTATCTTCGCTTACATCATCTACCAGTATACACTCCCAGCTCGTAAAGGTTTGGGCAATAATACTATCTAAAGTCTCAGGCAATAAGGTTGCGCGATTATAAACTGGAATAATAATAGATATTTCCGGGGCATTAATCATTATTTAAGAGCTTGTAAAATAACACGTCGGGTAAATTTAATACTTTGAATAAAATTAAGCTGCTTTATAAATGAGAAATACACTAACCACCAAAAGTTAAAACTCAACTTATCATTTTTATAAACCAATTGCTCATAGTATAATAATAAGTACCTACGCTGCTTTATACTAAAGTGCTGAAGGCACTCGGTAAGTAAGTATTTAAAAAACATTAGTCTTACTGTGGTCTTTTCGTTCATTAAATAAGTATCTCTTGAAATATTGGTTGCGCCCAATCTAAATTGCACACAAGCCTCATTAATGGTGTAAATATTTCCAAATCGAGAAAATTCTAACCACGCTCTGTCGTCTGTAAACCACCCCAGATTATAATGATAAAAACCAATATCATCATAAACAGCTTTAGAAAAAATATACTCTGATAACGAACTGCGTGTTTTATTAGTCAAACGTTTGTAAAAAAAATCGGTTGACTTCTCCAATTTAGGGTGCTTGTAAACCTCCGATACAACCTGACTCTCATCATTAATTATTACTGTAGCAAATCGAATAACAGACAAACTAAAGGCATTAACCTCTTTTAGATTAAGATAAAACTGCTGTACACATTCAGCTCCCAACACATCATCATCCCCTAAAACCATAAACCACTCTTCTTGCTTCATCAATTCAAGACAACGGTCCCAATGTTTTACAAGCGACACACCTCCCAAATTAGTTTCAAACCGGTGATAAACTAAGTCTAATGCTTCCCCATATTTCGCTATAATATGTTTTGGATCATCAGCACTGGCATCATCACCAATATACACCTTAAATCGTTTATCGGTCTGGTTTGCCAGAGACTGTAGGGTCTCCTCAAAAAAAGTAATCTTATAATAGGGAATTACAATGGCTAACATAACTAATCGTTTACTTTATAAAGCCCAAACAGTGTAAAACCTAAAAACCGTTTGCAAAATACATCTATTACATATTTTTCACTTTTCAGCTTGTTCAATTCCTTCTTTTTAGCTTGTTCAATTTTTGCTCTCAATTCAAAAAAAGAACCTTGGTGCGCCACAAAAAAATCGGCATGTTTTATACTCAAGTAATCCAATAAGTATTTGTAATGAGCATTGCTCATATTTTTAAGCATGGAATTCTGTTGTGTCCTATAATAAAAACCCGCATGCTCTAGTTGTTTTACATGTCCTCCTTGCTTTAACAGTGCGATCCAAAACTCCCAATCTTCACAGCCATAACGCATGTTTTCATCATACCCCCCAATAGCCTCCCAATCCTTCTTTCTATACAGTGCCGTACAAAATATTAAATTTTCCTGACTTAAATTAAAAAGGGAGAATGGTTTTAATTCCCAAAGTCCTGTCTCCGCTCCAAATTTTTCAGCCTTACAGTACACCACTTTTAATGAATCGTTTTGCCGAAATGCCTCAAGTGCCAAAGCCACATAATCTTTAGAAATTTTATCATCAGCATCCAAGGGTAGTATAAATTCACCTTGTGCTCGGCTTATTCCAATATTACGGGCATTAGCCAGGCCATGATTGTCTTGGCGAACATATTTAAAACGATTATCTTTTTCCAACCAAACGTTTGCCACTTGTTCTGTATCATCCGGACTGCCATCATTAACAATAATACACTCCCAATCATTATATGTTTGACACAATACCGATTGTAATGCTTCATCTAAATACTGAGCATGATTGTAACAGGGAACAACAACAGAGACTTTAGGCATAGAACAAAGTATTGTATTCTTTTTTAAATGTATCTAATGCAAAATGGCTTTCGGCATAAACACGAGCATTATGTGCTAATTTACTATATAATTCCAGATTATTAGAAAGTTGCAAAATCTTATCTTGTGTAAAATTCAAAAAACCTTTTTCAGAATTATCTTCAGATATAAAACCATTAATACCATTTATAAGATGTTCATGAATACTGCCTACGTTTGTTGAAATAACAGGAATACCTAAGGCCATTGCTTCCATAATTACTAAAGGAAAACCCTCTCGGCTAGAACTCACTATTAAAACTGAAATTTCAGAAAACGCGTTTTGTATGGTTTTGGGGGCATTACAATTTTCTAAAAAAGAAACATTTGGATGGCTTTTTTTAAAATTTTCAAAACGATTACCTATAACTTTTACTTGATGTTTTAAATCTTTAACAATATCAAAAAAAAGTTCAGGTCGTTTCTCTACAGAATTCCTACCAACAAAACCTATGGTAAAACAATGGAATCTGGAAACTACATCCTGTTGGTTAAACATACCTATTGGAATCCCATTGGGAATAATTGAAAACCTTTTTAAAAAATGGCTTTCCATACCTTGCTTTTCATACAGTGCTTTATAATCCAGAAGTGTTTTGGTATTTATCACTACCCGATGATCCAATAAATGCACATAAGGCAAGGATAGTATTTCAATACCTTCATCGGTATACGAAAATGCATGTGTAAGATCTATGGTTTTAATATTCTTTTTAATATTCTGTATGACCTGATAAAAAAAAAGACTGTTGCAACCAAATAAGGTCAATGGTACAAAATAAGAAATCAGCTTTAGCCCTTTTTCAACATAGGCCTTCCGCTTGTTATTTGTAGCAAAAAAGCAATATGCATGTTTCCTAAATTCATCAGACAGCACTGAACCATCCGTTCTATCAAAAAACACAATTGGTTTATGCTTCAGTGCTTTGATAATTTCCAAATGAACGCGCTCAGCACCACCAATATGATGGTAAGGAATAAAAAATATAATGATTCTTCTAATAACCAAATTTCATTTTTTTGAAAATTACATTAAAAAGTTTTAAAAGTAAATAGTTGCCAGTACTTGACAAATATTCGCTGAATGGGATTACATTATTTCTGTAAAAAACACCATAAAGAGCTACCATATTTTTCCACGGTGTATGTCTCTCAAAATCTTTTATGTAGTGGTTTAAATACCCTTTTAACAGCTTCTTTTGTGTTCTTTTTTTATGGGTAACAAGTTGATTACACATATCAGGGACAAACAACTGCAAGGCTTTAAAATAATTTAAAGCATAGGCACTTTTGTTTGTAATAGGGGCTTCTCTGTAAACACTATCATAGATACCATCACCAAAAACCCTATAGTTAGAATTAGCATGGAACATAGCCCTAATATGAATTTCAGGATCGTTTAATCGCGGGTATCTGGAATTGAACCCGTTTAGTGCTTTCAAAAATTCTATATCCCATAATGTACACATGGTTTGCCAATAGATATTACACGACAAAAATGCCTTTAAATAATCATCACACTTTGGAATACTAATTATATGCTGCTTTCCGTTATTTTGAACTGCCATAGGAAATACCCAAAAATACAAGTTAGGCACCTCTTTTGCTTTTAGTATTCTATTTGACAAACAATGGGGCAAAAGCAAATCATCAGAGTCCAAAAAAACTACATATTTTCCACTAGCCCTTTTTAAACCAAAGTTTCTGCAACTACTAGCCCCTTTAATGGCATTTTCTGGCCTATTATAAAATTTAAACTTATGGTCTATAGCCACATAATTCTTAATCATATTTTCCGTGTTGTCTGTAGAGCCATCATCCACCACAATACATTCCCAATTAGCATAAGTCTGTGCCAAAACACTGTCTAGGGTTTCACTAATAAGATGTGCTCTATTGTAAGTTGGAATAATAACGGAAACCAATGGCTTGTTGGTCATGGCAGCAATTTATAGTTACGCTAATATAAGAAAATTGGGAACAATATGCTTCGACAGGCTCAGCATGACAAAATTAAGTCATTACGAGGAATCCCATTAGTCGGGACAACAAAGTAATCTGTTCGTTTCAACCCCAATACATTAGATTGCTTCGTTGCTACGCGCCTCGCAATGACGAAAAAGCAAACCCGACCTATCGATAAAAACTTTAAAAACCTAGGAAGAATCAGAAGATTAAGGATGAAAATCTGTTTGAGCGCAGCGAGTTTCTTTACATCTGTCGCGGTGGCTTCCGTAGTATTTTTTATGCTGATATAAATAATTTTTGTGCGAGTTCGTACATTTCTACTTCTTCTTTAAGTATTTGTTTTAACTTCTCTTTAACTCCATAATCAAATGTGGTTTTTGTAGAATTAACATTTTCAAAAACATCTGTATTTATCATATTCCAATTCATCATTTTAGTTAACGAAACTAAGGATTTCTGTTGACATTCTGTAAAACCTATAAAATCAAAATCCTCAAGTCTAAAATCCCCTAAGTAAGATTTTACCTCGTGAACAAGATTGTATGACAAATCAATTATATCCCAATTTTCATTAATAAACCTCCGATGTATTTGGTTATGATGAAGAGGTAATTTTTTATAATAATTGTAGGTTGAAATCATTCGTTCAACTGGGTTTCTCATCCAAGTAATTATTTTAGCTTCAGGGTAAGATTGTTTTAGACTTAATTTTGCTGGAAAATGTCCATGAATACATCTAATTCCCCTATGGCCAAGCACAATTGGTTCACCTTTCCACATTTGTTTATTTTTTTCTGAATTATTGTTATGCTGATACAATAACTCTAAAGCATCAGGATATTGCCTTCGTAAAATATTAGTAAGTGAAGTTCCTGCAGTTTTTGGTATGTGAATAGAAATGAGTTCAACTTTTTTTTGGGGTCGAATTGAGTTATATAATCTTCTTTTTACACTCATATAATTTCTTGGTTGATTATTTCTAATTCATGTTTAATTATTGATAGTATTTAAATGCAAAATAAGACAAAAATAAGAAGAAATTAAGTTATTTTTTCTTCTCAAATTTCAACCTTACCTGAGACTACCACCATTTCTTTTAGTCAAGCAATTACGAAGTACATGATGAGCTCCTCTAAAAAAATAGCATGCGCGAATAAAAGAATTGAATATTTTACAATATGCTTCAACAGGCTTAGTATGAAAAAAACAAACAGATTGCTTCATTGCTCAGCGCCTCACAATGATGATTATGCGAAATGCTAAAACAGTTTCAGGATATCAATAATTTTTGCAAACTGTCTATATGTCTCTGTAAGCTAAAATGCTCCTTAATTCTTTGTTTTCCTGCTTCTCCAAATTGTTTGGCCACCCCCACATCGCTCAACACCTTAAGCATATGCCCTGCCATAGTATCAATATCATGTTCTTCGCACAACAATCCCGTTTCATTATGTAAAACAACATCAGGAATACCGGCATGGTTGGTCGCTATAACTGGCACACCAGCTGCACTTGCCTCTAATACCGCTAGAGGAGTCCCTTCCATATCGCCATTTACAGCTGTAATACTATGCTGTACAAACGCTAAAGACTCAGCTAACAAGTCACGATATTCTTTTGGTGTTATAACTCCTAATAACTTCACATTATGCTCTATGCCATAATACTTAATCAAATTTTGACAAGTATCAAACAATTCCCCTTGCCCAGCCATTAACAACACAGCATCCGGATGCTTTTTTAGCACTTTCTTAAAAGCCATAATAGTGTAATAAGGTGCCTTTTTATTAGTAAAACGCCCGATGGATAAAAACTGTTTTTTGGAAAACTTGGGTTCTACCGCTTCAAAATCAGGATGCGGTCCATAAACATTATAAATTACCTTATCCTTTGGGCATCCCAAAGCTATTAAACGGTCTCGCATTACTAAAGAAACAGCTATAACATATGAACTATATGAAAATACTTTTTCATAATTATTACAGTCTTTTACAACAGTTTCATTAGAAGCATCGTATCCATGAAAATGAGTAATTAATGGAATATTCAAGCTTTTACATATATCTGCTACTCGGTTAGCTGTAGGACCATACTGTGCCAAAACAAGCTGAATACTATTTTTTTTAAGTGAATAAACAAATGATTTTTCCTCTGTATTTTTAATTTGAATGCCTAATTTACGTTTCAAATTCATTCTAAACGTAACAAACCGATCAGTTAACCTACCGTAATTTTCTAAGTAAAGTGGTAAAAAACCTCCGAAATAATAAAAAACATTAGCTTTTATTCTTTCCTTTTGGGCCCGAATAAAGGTTTCTGAATAGGCATTTAAAGAAGGCGCCACCATGGCTATATTTAAGTATTCTTTATTCATTTTATTTCAATTCCATATAAGAGGTTATCTAATAATAATGTACTTTCCCATTAAGCCTAGTCTTATGCGCCTGAATAAATGTTTCTGAATACGGGTTTTGATTTGAAGAAAATAAGGCTATATTCAAGACTTGAAGCGATGTTTTAACTTTATTATAATAAAGTCTAAAAATAATCTTTTTATTGGAGTTTGCTCCATTCTAATTTTATAAAACGATTTCCTCAACCCCTCGCTTAACTTAAAAAAACGAAACCAAGCATAGTACAGTTGTCGCTCTTTTCCAACGTGCCGTAAACCAAATATTTTAAAAACAATGCTTCGTAAAACAGCTTCTTCATAAATACGTTGTTTTCTTTTTTTAACAGTATCATGACTACGGCTTATGGTTTTATGGTATCGAAAATAATTTAAAGGATGACTAATAAAAGAAAGCTTTTGGTTCATACACAGCTGAATCCAAAACAACCAATCTCCGCACATCTTCATGCTTAACAAGTCTGCATTAAAAAAAGCATCCTTTATAATACTGCGCTTAAAGACCACTGCACTGGCATTAGGTATTACATTTTTAACCAATAAATAATGTTTATTAAATGTATTACCATCCATTTTAAAATCCTGCTTCCAAATATTAGGGGTAAATTCATTGGTATAAGGTAACCGGCTCATACCCCCCTCACCATGTTCATCAACATCCAAACTTTGAGTATAACAAATATCTACGCCCTGCTCTAAAGATTTAATTGTATGACTAAGAAATTCCAATTCACAATAATCATCACTCTCGGCAATCCATACAAAATCTCCTTTTGCCAGAGCAATACCCTTTTGCCATTGTTTAAATGGGCTCCCGGAGTTAGTTTCATTAATAATCAATTGAGACACTTTAGGATGATCCTTATATTGTTTTAATATTCCCTGACTCCCATCTGTAGAAGCATCATCCAGTAAAATCACCTCAAAATCCTGATAGGTTTGATGAAACACCGTATCCAACCGCTGCTGTAAAAACAGTGCATGATTATAATTGGGGATGATGATAGAGACTTTAAGCATCAACCTATGGTATTTTCAATTACTGTATACAATTGAGGACAAATATTTTCAGGACTATAATCTTTAAATAAATCATATGCATTCTTGCCATCTACAACCATCTGGTTTCTATTTTTATAGTAGTATACTATTTTTTCAGCCATAGCTTCAATATCTAAATAAGGCACAACAAAGCCTCCTCCTTGTTTTACCACCTCTGCAGTTCCAGAAGCCTGTTCAAAACAAATAATAGGCTTTTCTAGCATAGCCACCTCAATACAAACCAACGGAAAGGGATCTTCTCGTGACGTTAACAAGAATACATCGAAGTTATTAAAGTAGGTTGACGGGTCCTCTACTTCTCCCACAAACTTAACTTTATTATTTAAGCCTATCTTTTCTATATCGGCATCAATAACAGGTTTATCTGAAGATTCATTACCTACCCAAACAAAGTGTATTTTCAAATCAGGATAATGCTTTACAATATACCGGGCTATCTGTAAAAACACATCATTTCCCTTTCGCCAATGCGAAATACCACTAGCACCTACGGTAAAAACTTGCGTATCTTTTGGCTGTTTATTAACCTTAACCTCGGCACATTCATAAACCACGTTTACACGATCCTGTGGTACATTAAAATTTGTTATCAAACGGGTGTTTACCTGAGGCGTTACGGCTATAAACTTATCAACACCAGAAATGTAATGTTCAAAATTGGGGACACGACTGGAAATTATGGTTGGTAGTTCATGGATATGTACCACACATTTAGTTTCAGGACTATACCGTTTTATAGCATACCCATAAGGCATAGCAACTACCGTATTCGCATAGATAAGATCATATTTATTTAGCGCCAGCTGTTCATAAAGCATTTGCGGTGTTTTTTTATCAAGTGTTATACCCAGTTTCTTTTTAATGCGTTGCCTTACCAGTTTCTTTACACTTTTTTCTTCAACATGTACAGGCAAATAATACGCATGTGTACACAATGCCTCAAAATCACTTTCTAAAACTCCACCTATAATATATAAGATATCAAAAACAATATGGGGTTGGTGTACTTTAAGCCAGCGCATAAAATGCAACAACACCATTGGGGCACCACTACGTGAGGCATCGTGAGTTATAAAAAGGATTTTTATCATAATAATGCCCCTAATTTTTCCGAAAAATCAATTACCGGGTCTTTTTCAATAATTTTATACAAATGCCTACGCGATTGCTTTCCCATAGATATCCATTTATCACGCTGCTGCCAGGCTTCTTCCAAAGTCTTATCAATCAGTGCTACGGTGGGGGCGTCTATTAAAAAGCCGGTCTCTCCAGGTACAACCAAACGCTCCGCATCACCAACCTTCGTACTTATTACCATCCTACCATGAGCCATAGCCTCTAGCATCGCTAAACTCTGTCCTTCCATTCTTGATGGCATAATACAAGCTACATTCTCTTTCCAAATCTTATTTTTATCAGACAAGTACCCTTTTAAATTAATTTTATCTTGCAAATCGTACAAATTAATGAGCCTTTGTATTTGTTGTTGGTTAATACCTTCTCCATATAAGTTTAACTTTAAGTTTCTTCCTTTCCACTTTTGTTTGGCCAAAACTTTTAGTAATAACTCTTGCCCTTTATGAAAAGTCACTAAAGCTCCAACACAAGCTATATTATAAGTGTCCGCAGGTTTTAACTCTGTATAATTTTGAATATAATTAAAAGGATTATTCACAAAATCTCTATTTTTAAATACTATTGATAATTGCATTTCTACTTTATCAAAATTGTCTTCAGATAAAAAATATAATTTTTCAGCATGTAGATAACTAGCTCTGAACTGTTCTATTACATCGTCCTGAACAAGTTTTAAATCGCTCACCAACTGAAAAACGAGGACATAAGGTATTTTATTCTTAATCAAAAAATTAGTGTAATAAAATAACTGTCGGTCTAAATGATTCCCTAGCGAAATAATTACCAAATCTGGTTTAGATAAGCCTTCCTGCTCCAGACAATGATTTTTTTCAAAATCCTTCTTCATGACTTTTTTCAAAACCCTACTTTTAAAACTTGGTTTGTTTTGCGTATGTTTATAATATAATGAAATCCCTAAGGACTTTATTTTAGCAATACCTTCAGCTTCTTTTTGCCATTTCTTAACAAGCACACTAACCTGTACCTTTTCATGCAAAGCCTTAGCCGTTTCACTCCATAATACCTCACTACCCCCCCAAGGCACATGATCGTTAATGCTTATAAATAACATATTTTTCATTAAACCTATCTCTTTACAAACTCAATTAAAATTGAATCACCTTTAAAATATTTTTTTATAAATTCATTACTAAAAAGCTTGTTGCACAAAAACTTTGACAACTTTAACCCTAAAAATTTAGATGCTTTAGAAATTAAGATATCCCTAACTAAGTTTACCCTAAAATGTGCTAATTTCTCTTTATGAATTGATTTTACTTTTATAGGATACTTTTTAACTAAACTCTTTAAAGAATTTTCATTCCAAAGCCCCATATGATGAGGCGGCATATTTAAGGCTAGTGTTGTACAATGTAATTTAAAACTTGAGTCGTTGGTATAATATTTTAACAACTGTTTTTCTTTAAAAAAAATGGATGAGCTATTTGGAACTGCTACAATAAATCTCCCTCCATTCTTAAGGCATTTCAAACTATGTTTTATAAAAGAGTCTAGGTTATTGTAGCTAATATGCTCTAAAACTTGAAAGGAACATAGTACATCAAACTCTTCATTATGTGTTTTTGAAAATTCTTCCACAGGTATATTATACATATTAAAACCTTCAGAAACTCCAGCGTATACAGAAGTATCATTTAATTCTATACCAACCAAATTTGAGGTTTTATCTTTTAGCATTCTTAAAAAAGATAAATTACCAGAACCTATTTCAAGTACTTTCTCATTCCTGTGTATTAATTTTTTTGCTTTAAAAAATTCCCAGCTATCAGTATTGTAATAATTTTTATTTCTAAGTTCCAGTTGCTTGTAATAAGTTGCGTCTCCTTCTAAATTAGATGGTATATAAAAAAAGAAATTAGATTTAGGACATTTATATAAACTGATTCGAACTTTGCTTAAATGTTCAACCAAATCTTCACCTAAACCATAACCATTCTTATAAAGATGTTTCAAGTCCTTTATTGATACATCTTCAACTTTAGAACAAATAGTATTTTTATATATTAGGGAATAAATGTGCATTAAAAAATTGATAATAATTATTTGTTTACAAACTTGAAATTAAAAAAATCTATATCCTCTTTATATCTAAAATATACCAACCATTTTTGCCAAAAATTATAAAATTTACTGTAATGATCTTTTTTACCCTGTCCTTTGTTAATATGATGCGAAAAAAAAGTATTATCTAGATTCAAATCTTCAGCTACACTTTTTAAACCATTATCCAACTTGTCAAAATTTATTTCTTTATCATATTTGATTTCTTTTCCGTTTAAAAAAAAGTATGATTTTTGCTTATATAAATGATCTCCTGCATAATCATAATCATATTTTTCTGTTAGTATTTTTTTAAAATCCTTTCTTTTATACAAGTAATCATAAAATGAGCCTTTTACCCGTTTTACCCTTAACATCCATAAATAGTCTGAATAACATTTATCCCAAGTATTACGATAGACAATAAATTTATAGTAAGAGTCCCATTGTTCATTACTAATGTAGTTTAGGTCTATTAGTTGTTGTGGAGTAGCGTGCTGTAACCAAATTTTATTTTGCTCATCCCATCCAAAAGCAGAATTGTCATTCTTATAAATTAAGTCATTAATATCTATACCTAAATCACTGACTATTGATGAACCTGCACACTTGGCTATATGGATAAAAATACATTTATGTTCGTGGGAAATCATAATAAATTCAATTAATTAAGAAAATTAGCAGACAATAGAAAAGGTTGAAAATGGTCTTCTTCATGTAACACTTGAAAAGTTATAATGTTATTTACTCTTAAAATAGGTTCATTCGTGTTTCTTTTAAACGCTGTAATATTAATTGAATAAAGTCCTTTGGATAATTGTATTTTTTTGTGTTGCACTTTAAAATCAAGTAAATTATTTTTAACTGTAAGTAAATTTGAATCATAATTTGGTTCAAAAATACTTAATGGTCTTTGCTCCTTGTCATATATTAATATCCTAAACAAAGGTGGCTCGTTTCCATCAGCTATTTTAAATTTTAAATGAAGTAAAAAGTCATCCAACCAATCCAATTGGGGAGTTCCATCTATATCTTTTCTTGCCTTATCAATTTCGGCGCTTATAAATTCAATACTATTATTTGAATAAACCACATGACTTATATTATCAGTAAAACTACTATAATACAAGTCTATAGCTTTCCCTACATTATCTCCATAAAAAATGGATTTACCCTTATCCATTAAAATAATATGATTGCACAATCTAGACACTGTAGGCATATTATGTGACACATAGATAATAGCCGTACTACTTAAAAGATTGTCTATAGTTTTAAAACATTTCATTATAAACCCCATATCCCCCACTGCCAATACCTCATCTATAATGAGCACATCGGGCTCCAGTTGTGCCGCTACGGCAAAGCCCAGACGCACTTTCATACCAGAACTGTAATGCTGCACGGGCATATCGATAAACTCGCGTATTTCGGCAAAGTCTATAATAGCTTCTACTTTGGCATTAATCTCCTCTCGTGTAAGCCCTAAGATAGCCCCGTTATTATAAATATTTTCACGCCCCGTAAGTATGGGGTTAAACCCAGCACCCAGTTCGATTAAAGCCCCAACGCGCCCTTTAATAGTAACTGTTCCAGTGTCAGGATTTATCAAACCATTTAATATTTTAAGCAGGGTACTTTTTCCGGCCCCGTTATGACCTATAAGTCCCAGACACTCGCCGCGGCGCAGCTCAAAACTCACATGGTTTACTGCCCAGAACTCATCCTTACGCAAGCTTTTATCCTGTGCTTTCCTGCTAATACCGTAAAGCACATCCTGCACACCGTAAAGCAAACTGCGTTTTAAGCTTTTGGCAAACTTTTTCGACACGCCCTCTACACGAACCAACACCTCTTGATCTGTCACTATATGTTCATTTTTTTTATTCATTTTTTTATAAATCGTGAAACGTAAAGCATGAATGGTATGTAGCCAACCGATGACTTAACTTTTCATAATTTGTAAATCGTCTCACATCTCACATCTCACATCTCACATCTCACTGTCATCCTGAGCTTACATTGTCAGTCTGAGCTTGTCGAAGACCTGAACTGATCATTTTATATTAAGAGGAGCAAACATAGTTTGCGATATAAACGAAGTATCACTCCTCTCGTCTCACCTTACACATTCACACTACCCCATACGTTCCGTTATTATAGGTATCGACACCCGATAAATAATCATCGCCAGCACCCCTAAAAACAAAGTCACGCCTATTAAGCCTACCCAAAACAAAGGATAAGCTATACTAAACCCCGTTAAGCTATGCCGTAAATCCATCATAAAATAACTTAAAGGATTATAGTACATAGCCCGACTTATAAGGCCGGTTTCAGGCACAGCGTACAATACAGGGGTAATGTACATCAATAAACGCATAACAATAGGCACAAACCGACTAATGTCGCTATACAAAACACCTAAAGGCACCAAAATAACGCCTATACTCATAAAAAATAACATGATAATAACGAGTAAGGGTATAAATAACAAGATAGACATACATAAGGTCACCTTAAAATACAACATAAAAAAGCCGATTAACAGAAACTTAAACAACAAATTAAAACTGAGTTTTAAAAAGCCTAAACTTATTAAAGCTTCCTTATCAAAATTTATCTTACTAATAAGTCCCTTATTACCGTTTACCGCACTAGTAGGCATATTTAAACAATCACTAAAAACTGACCATAAGGTCGTCCCTATAAATACAAATAAAGGATAAGGTATTTCGGTAGCACTTAATTTAATTGTACCGGTACCTTGTAAAACAATCCAGACTAACGCACTCATAATCGCTGGAAATAAAGCCCAGAAAAACCCCAGTACCGATTGTCGGTACTGTGAAGTAATATCTCGTTTTGCCAATTGTTTAGCCAAATAAAAAGACTTTTTATAGCCCCTGATACTGGCGCTTAAAATTTGGCTTAAGCTGTAGGTGTTGGTACTAGAATAAACTCGGGTTTCCAATCTTAATATTTATTTTTTTTTAAAAATAATATTTCTTTTCGAATGTCTTAAATAAAACCTGTCATGAGTTCACCTTCTTATGTAAGGGGTTCACTCAAATAAAAATTAATCAATCACAACTCAAGTCAACTAAAACTACTTGAAATCATGCTTTAAGGCACTAAAATATTTTCTTACAGAAATACGATGCTTACAATAATATAAATTCTTAAAAAAGGTGAGCAATGCTGCCTTGTACATCTTATGAGATAACTCAACCCGAACTTTCCCTATAGAATTGGCATTTATACACTGCATAACATGCATTGGATAATACTTATAACCTATATATTGTTTAATAGCTTTAATTTGAAATATGCGACGTTCATATTTAACCCGAGGCTGTAGGGTTTGCATCATACTGGTACCATGCACCCTGTAAACCGATAATACGTCACTACTTTTATAAGCCTTTAAACCGGTTTGTTTCAATAATACGGTATATAAAAACCAATCGCCTAAAGTCACCGTTTTAAAGACTTCTGGCCAATGCGTAATACAATTTCTAAACAAAACCGTACAGGTAACCAAATGGTTTCTTCCATAGAAATCTTCTAGCTTATAATCGCTGTCTACACGTTCTGCCCCAATATATTGGTGACCACATCGGTTTGAATCATTATGTAAGATACTGGCAACACCGCTATGAATTACATAGTCTGGATGAGCTTCCATAAAATCTACCTGCTTTTGTAATTTTAACGGATCTTTCCAATAGTCATCACCCTCACAAAGCGCAATATATTTACCCCGACAATCTCTAATATTCTCCATCATATTAAAGCGCCCGGTTGCTGTACCATTTATATGTATAACGTCTTCTCGCTTTCTTAAAAACAATCGTATAACATCTGGATATTTTTTTGCATATTCGAGACATATATCGCGTGTTCCATCTTGACTGGCATCTTCGCCTAAAATAATTTCAAACGGGAAAGTAGTTTGTTGTTTTAAGAGACTATCTATACATTGTTCTATATAATGCTTATGATTATAGGTAACAACACTTATACTTACCAATGGCTTTGTTGAATATATAGTTTCACTCATTAAATAAATAATCTAATTCGTTTATAATTAATGTACGTTGTATGTCTTCTACAATACTACTATCCAATTGTGTTTCCCATTTTTGTGCTACAGATTTATCCTTAAAAACAGCATATGTTCCATTATGATGCGCTTCTTGACTTTTTCTTATAAAATCAAACGTCTGAGATGACATTTCCAATCCGACAAAAGCAAACATTTTCTTTGTTTCATTTACCGGATCATTTACTAGCTTTTCATAATTAACAACCTTCACATTATTAGGATACTTTTTTTCTAGATTTAAATATAGCTTAGTTAGTTTTAACCAGTCCTCAAACCCCCAAAACTCCTCTTCCGATGTTTTTCGGCTTTGTCCAGAACGCCATTCCTCTAACGGATTTAATGATTGATCAAATTCCTTAGGCGCTCTTAACCATGAATTTACGGCTCCACAGGGATGTCTTATGATATGAATAAATTTTATTTGAGGAAACAATTCTAATAAACGCAAGGTTAAATTATGGTATCGTGTATCTTTTATTACCAATTTATTAATGCCGCTTTTCATAAAAACGGGATATTCCCCTGCTAAACGTCTATAAGTCTGATTTATAAATTCATCTTCAGAGACGGAAACCTCCTTGAACAATTTTTCCCAACGTGGTTTCAACGAATTAACCGTGGCATAATTTTTAAACTCATACGAAAATAATGGTGATAATTTAAAATTAACATCTGGATGACTATCAAATATTTGACTCAACCAACTTGTACCGGATCTAGGCATACCATTTATCCATATTACAGCATCTAAATTCATGTATTACTTAACTTTATATTAAACCGATAATGTTGTGTATGGTTTGCTTCGTGATGATAAAAATATTGTGCTTGATAATTGTTTTTATTTCCAATATCTATCAATTCTTGCTTATCCCACCAATAGCCAATTCCTGAAGATTTTCCTAAAATATATAGATCCATCACATAGGCCAATTTCCTTTTGAAGGTATTATAGAAAACCCATTTTTTTGTTCTATCTAAAACACTACTCATCAATATGTTAAGCCTATAATCCTTTAAACCCTCCAAAAGTTCATTTATTAATACTGGATTAAAATAGGCAAGACAATCATACATCAACACCTTAGTTACCCGATACTCTTCTATAACCTTACTAATCAAATCTTTATCTAATATATCCGCCTCACAATAAACAATATTATCTCGGTTATTAAACTCCTTGGCATTTTTTATAAAAGGTGCCGAAAAATCGACCCCTACAATATGTTTAACATGAAAAGAGAGTGCATTACTAAGCACACCATTACCACAACATAAATCTAATACCACATCTTCATTTGTTAACGATAAGTGTTCTATAATTTCATTTACATCATGTTCTAATTGAGTTTCTGTAATAACTTCGCCCCCAACAGTTTTGCCTACCTGAAATAACAAATCTGACTTCGTTGTAATCGTTATTAATCTGTAATTTTGCCAAAATACCTTCCAGTCCTTCATTTTAATATTGTAAAATCGTTTAACATATTTAATATATTTGCTTTACTGTTAAAAAGCAGAACATCAATTATAGATAAGCCAAATACAAATTCATTACCAAACTGCTTATAAGCTCTTGAATTTATTTCTAAAAATTCAAGATTTATAGAAGCGTTCGAATATTTTTTCTTGTCAAAAAAAAGATTGCCACCTGGTAAATTTGTATAACAATTCGCTCCTTTTGCTTTAGATATATTTAATGCCCACTCATCGGGCTTTGTTGCAGGCGATATTTCAATATTCATTTGAGACCAAATAAAAATTGGTGTAGTAATTTCCAAATAAGAACAAATAACCTTTAATGCTCTATGGTTTAAACTTACAATGCTAGTATAATCCTGGTCAAAAATAAATTCCAACAATTCAACAACCTCATTATAATAAGAAGCGTGCTTTTTATAATGGGTTATTTGTGCTAATATTTTTTTTTTCCAATGAATATTATTATTGATTCTTATATCCTGTATCGGTATTTCCCGACTATGCTTCTCCAATGGAACTTTAAAATAAAACGGTTCTCCGTTCAATTTTAAAATTCTATTTCGCTCTATCCATCCATGCCTTATAAATTGAGGAGTATCAAATAATATAAATTCATCAACATAATTTATTAATGCAAAATACCCTAAATAAGGCAAAAAATATGGTTGCATTATGCCTAAATTCATATATATCTTTTTACTATGTCACAAATAGTCTCAACCGCAGATAATGGTAAATCATGATACAAAGGCAGACATAAAATCCTCTCAGAAATAAATTCTGCCTGAGGTATCTTAACATAATCCACATAAGGCATTGAGTTTAAACTAGGGTAAAAATAACGTCTAGGAAAAATTTCACAAGCCTCCAAAGCCTTCTTTACTACCATTAATTGAGTCGCTTCTTTAAAAACTACAGGGTAATAACTATAATTCCAAATTGTATCAGCTCGCAGATTAATCTTACTTAAATTAGTACCCACTAAAAGGCTATTATATAACGTAACAATATTCTCTCGCTTATTTAAAATCACGCTCATATAAGGCATTACAGCCAACCCCATAGCAGCTTGTGGCTCACTCATTTTAGCATTAATACCTAAACTCTGAAAAGCTTCCTGTCCTTGATGACCAAAGTTATGATGATAAAACATCCTATCATAATATTCAGGTTTACAAAACAAAGCACCACCCTCACCGGTATGAAATAATTTGGTAGCATGAAAACTACAGGTACTCACATCGCCATAATTAAAAATAGACTGCCCCTTGTATTTAACACTAAAGCAATGGGCGGCATCATAAATAACTTTTAAACCATGCTTATCGGCTATTGCTTGAATAACATCAACCGCACAAGGATTACCAAACACATGAGTCGCTAAAATAGCTGAGGTTTCAGGAGTAATAGCGGCCTCTATCTTCGTTTCATCAATGGTTAAATAGTCCGGATGAATATCAACAAACACAGGGGTACACCCTTCCCATACAATACTACTGGTCGTCGCCACATAACTAAATGGTGTCGTAATAATTTCACCTGTTAACCCTAAAGCCTTTATAGCAATTTGCAATGGCAACGTACCATTAGTCATAGTAATTATATGAGAGCTGCCTAGAAAAGATTTTAATTTCATTTCCAACTCCTGTACTAAAACACCACGATTTGTCATCCACCCACTTTCCCAGGCTCTTTCTAAAATAGCCTGATATTCGTTTTGAGGTGGTAAAAAGGTTTTGGTAACATTGATCATAAAATATAATTAAAATGAGGGCATACAATAATAAATAGCACAAAATACTAAAATGACTCACCTAAAGAAGTAAATATAATCACGTGAACCCATGTAAAAAAATCATTCGTTAACTAATTCGATAAAATACGGGGTTTATTGGTGAAAACGTGAGATGCTGTCTGTTGAATAAGAAACTCAAATTAAACAGATTACTTCGTCGTCCCCTCCTCGTAATGACGGTTGATTGAAAAGATGCTGAACTAAATTCAGCATGACAAACAAGGTTTTTGAGCATATCGAAAAATGAAATTTCCCACTTCTCACCTGTCAATCCGAACTTGTTTAGCTATGCTGAATCTTCGATTTCGGAATCTAACAACAGACAACCGATAACTGATAATTATCAAAATGCTTCGACAAGCTCAGCATGACAATATTTTATCTTTCTCGCTTCACGTCTGTCATCCTGAAGATGTCATCTTGAGCTTGTCGAAAGGTGGTTTCAGGATCTAAATCCTTCCTTTCAAGACCTCCAAAATCCGTTTTACCGCCTCTTCAGGAGCAACCTCTACCGTTTTAATCTCTACTGTTGGATTTAGAGGCTCCTCAAAAGGCGCACTAATACCAGTAAAATTAGTAATCTCCCCGGCTCTCGCCTTTTTATACAAGCCTTTAACATCGCGCTGTTCACAAACCTCCAGTGGGGTATTTACAAACACTTCAATATAATAAGGTTCCCCAACAATGGTTTTTATCATCTCCCGGATACTGTTATATGGCGAAATAAAGGCAGCAATCACCACCATTCCGGCATCAATAAACAAACGCGCTACCTCAGCGGTACGTCGTAAATTCTCTTCTCGATCCTCTCTTGTAAACCCTAAATCCTTGTTTAGGCCACGTCGTAAATTATCACCATCCAGCGTATAGGTATGAATCTGTTGTTTATGTAATTCCTTTTCTAATAGATTGGCAATGGTGGACTTCCCCGACCCAGAAAGCCCGGTAAACCAAATTAAACAAGGTTTATGTTTATTTAAATCAACGCGATCTCCTTTGGTGATACTGTAGTCTTGCTTTTTATTATGCTCCATAATACCTACTGAACTATAAAATACGGATTCAACAACTCAGTTTTATTATACACCAGAGGCTTGTCATTATCAACCTGCAACACCTCCAGCCCAACTGCCAGACACAAAGCATGCCCGGCAGCTGTATCCCACTCCATCGTGGGTGCGAATCTCGGATACATATCGGCAGCGCCTTCGGCCATTAGGCAAAACTTTAAGGAACTGCCTTTAGATACCAGTTCCACCTCGTACCCCTCCTGCTTCAATTCTTTTATAAACACATCGGTATCCGGCGTTTGATGAGATTTACTAGCTACTACACGTAATGTCGATGTTAAATTCCAGTCCGGACTAATGGAAACTGAGGTGTTTAAAAGATCTTCACTAAACGCATGATTAGGAATCTTACACTTAAATGCCTTTTCTGTTTTAACCTCAGCATAATACAGGGTTTCTGTAACCGGCACATAAATCACCCCCAACACAGGTTTTCCTTTTTCGATGAGGGCGATATTCACAGTAAACTCCCCATTACGTTTTACAAACTCTTTGGTGCCATCCAAAGGATCGACCATCCAGCAGGTGGTCCAGCCCTTTCGCACGGCATAATCTACCTGTTTATTCTCCTCACTAATTACAGGAATAGTGGTTCCTGTTAAAAAACTATTGATAATTGTATTAGCACGTTCATCAGCCACTGTTAAAGGGGAATCGTCATCCTTAAGCTGTACCTCAAAATCCTTCGAATACACCTCAATGATTTCGGCTCCTGCTGCAACGGCTGCTTCTATGGCTATAAGCAAGTATTTATTCATAATATTTTAATACTTTCATTTTTTCTTGATAAAAAACGAAACAAAAAATCAAGTGAATTTATAGGTCATTGCGCAGCACTATGAGTTCTCAAAGCTGCATGCTTATCGCCTTGCGATGCACTTTCGCTTTTTCACTCATTATGACTTAAAATTCACAACATTTAAACACAATAACAAAAATTCATAATTGCTATCGCTCTATTTCTAATCAGATACCTCGACTGCGCTCGGTATGACGTCACGTATTATTAATTCTCACTGATACACTAAGCTCCTCCTGTACTAATCCCTGTCGACGTATATAAGGGACACCTCTCAATTATCACAATAGACAACACTCAAAACCCTCTGCTCATCTTAAATCAAATCCTATAACATTGTCATGCTGAGCTTGTCGAAGCATTTTTGCAGGATGTCTTTGATACGCTAAAGTACTGATTAGTCTTCGATTCTGCGACTGGGCTCAGAACAGGCTAAACTCAGACTGTCAAAATAATCGTTTCACTTCTCGCCTCTCAAGTATCACTACAAACTACTTCATCCTGTCATTCCGAAGATGTCACCTTGAGCTTGTCGAAAGGTTATATCGGAATCTCACTGCTAACAACTTCTCACAACTGTCAACTAAGAACTGACAACCCTTACCCCTTAAATCGCTTTTTCAATGTCCCAAACCAACCTTTCTTCTTCGCATCTTCACCATGATACCCGTAGCCATAGCCATAGCCGTAGCCATACCCATACTTAGACTTCTGATCGTAGAAATTATATAGCAGGCTGATGTTTTTAACCTCACCCTTTTTATATTTATCATTAATCTGCTTGAGCATATCCTTCTTGGTATAATCCTGACGCACCACATATAAGGTCGCATCGACATAAGGTGTTAACTCCAATGCATCCGATACCAAGCCGACTGGTGGCGTATCCAGAATGATATAGTCGTACTGTGTTTTTAAATCAGTAATTAAATCATGCATATAATCCCCAATCAATAATTCCGAAGGATTAGGCGGCACGGGGCCGGAGGTTATCACATCAAGATGATCCACTCCTGTCTCCTGAACAATATCTTTTAACGAGGCCTGACCGATTAAATAATTAACCGCTCCTACGTCATTTTTAATTTCAAAATCATCAAAGATTTTAGGCTTGCGCAAATCCAGACCTACCAACACCGTTTTTTTACCACTTAAAGCAAATACCGAAGCGATATTAATGGAGCAAAAGGTCTTTCCTTCCCCACTAATCGAAGAGGTTAATAATACGGTTTTAGCACCGGGCACCTCCTGTTTTTTATAGATAAACTGTAAACTGGTACGAATGGCACGAAAGGCTTCAGCCACCGGAGCATTGGACTTTTTAAGTACCACCAGATTCGTATCGGTCTCACTGCGTCCCACAACTCCCAGTAAAGGAATTTTAGTCAAGCCTTCCAGATCGGTTGGCACATGGATTTTTCTATCAAAAAAGGTGATGATAAAGGCTATTAAAACAATAGGAATAAAGGCTGCAATAACCGCAAACACATAACGAATATTTAAATTCACCACATTACGTCCCTGACCAATGTCTTTTGCAGGCTCTATCAATATGATATCGGACGTATTACTCGCCTTCACCAGATCGGCCTCACCGCGTTTCGCCAGATATAAATTATAGGTGTTCTGGCTCAGCAAATACTCCCGTTCAATCCCCATCAATTTTTGCTGGTTTTCAGGAAGCGTGGAAAACTCACGTTCTAAAGCTGCTGCATTTCTATTTATGGTTTGAATCTGAAAACGGATATTCGCCTTGTTAGACGATATACTTTCATAAATAACCTGCTTTAAGGCCTCAATTTGTCGGTTTAAATCATCAAATACCGCAGCATCACTTCGCACCGAATATTCCAGCTTGGATTTCTCTCCCGATAAGTCTATAATTTTAGAAATAGCTCCGGTAATATTCCCATCACCAATACCCTGAACAGCCGGTGCCGGAAAATTAGTAAAGTCTTTACTGGTCTCCAGATAATTCTTCAACAAATCGTAATATAACAAAGATTCTTCAAGCGATTGCTTTTCGACATCATAGGCCTCAATCTTGCTCACCAAAGTAGAGCTCTCATTTTTTATATCATATATTTTATTCTGCTGTTTGAAGTTATTCAGCGAATCGGCTTTTTCTCCAAGCTCGGCACGTACCCTTGCCAGTTGCTTATCGATAAAATTGACCGCGTTTATAGCATACTGGTTTTTTCGATGCAACAAATCACGATCTAAAATAAACACGGAGGCATTTAAATAATCTACAATCTGAGCCTTGTTTCCATGGGTAAGCCGTAAGACTACCAAAGATCCCCCTTCACTCACTACAGAAAACTGGCCCATAAACTGCGACACCGTTCCATTAAAACTATTGTACTGAATGTAAAACTCTTGTTCGGAAACAATTTTCTTACCTGCTTCTTTAAGCACACTGCCTTTAAAGACATCGAGATTAATATACTCATCAAATTTAAAAACCTGACTAAACACCGATGCAGACACCGGCACACGCTTTATCTCCTTGGTTTTAAAATTCTGAACCGACACCTGTTGGGCCTCTCCAAAATTATAAGACAATTCAAAGCGTTCCTCATCAAGAAGTTTTATTTTAATGGGGTAGCCAATCACCTGAAATGCAGTCTCATCGCCTACAAACGTGAATGGCGTTCCTTTATATACATTCTGTTTTCGAAAACGCCCATCTTTTAAATAGTTTAAACATAAATTCAAACTGTCCACAACCTGCTCGTGGTGTTTTCGTGACTTTAAATTCAACAGCACATCCTGAATCTTACCGGAAATACCGCCATAATTAAAAATTAAATTGGTACTGGAAGTGAATAAGGGATTTTTATCATCCTGAATGGATATGGATGCACTAAGCGTATAAGGAAACTCACGACGTATATTTTGCTGGTATACCACATAAACACCTATTAAGGTCGCCAGAATAAACCATTTCCAATAGCTGATAACACGAAATATAAACGCTTTAAAATCGAAATTAAGCTCATATTGTTGTGATGCATACTCTCCTTCCATAGCCTATAAACTCTTAATAATAAAATAGGTACTCACCAATACCGAAAATACACTGACAATAGTCGTTAAGTTTTGGACAGCGGTTTGTCCGCCACCTAAAGCTTTACGTTTTAAAGGTTTCACCAGAATGATATCGTTAGGCTGAATATAATAGAACTCCGACTTCGTCGCATTGATATCGGTTAAATCGATATGATGAATCTTTTGGCCCTGAGGATATTGTCGAACAATCATCACATCTTTTCGATCTCCCGTTACCCGGATATCACCGGCATTGGCAATGGCTTCCAGAATATTCACCCGATCTTTATAAATCACGTGAGTACCTGACCTCATTTCACCTAAAGTTGTATACTTTAGTCCGGCCAACTTGACTGTCACAAAAATCTGAGCCGTTTCTTTAAAGTACTGTGCTAAAAGCTCTCGTTTTACCATAGCCTCAATTTCTTCTACAGTATAGCCTAAAACATTGATCTCCCCGAGAACAGGAAATTCGATATTCCCATGTAAGTCCACAGTGAATCCATTAAAATACATGGCCTGCTCAGAATTGGTATTACCATTGCCTTTATTGGTCGGATTAAATATTTGCACCAGTTCCTTGTCTAGAGCCTTTACATCAATACTTAAAATATCGTTAACCTGAACACGATACGGTTTCGATAAGGCTAGAATTTGTAAAGAGTCGCTTGCAGTCGTTTTGCCTTTATCCTGCAGATATACAATATCCTTGTTGGTAATACAAGAGCTGCATAACACACTCATAACAAGGCAGAAGATACCGAACAATTGTTTATTCATATGGAGCTTAGCTTTATCACAAATATAACTTTTAAGGGGGAACAATAAAATATATACCCGTATTTTTGGTTTTTTATACGTTATTTGCAAAAAATTATAGCTTTTGAATTACTTAACTGTCGAAAACATATCGAAATCCTACGGAGAACTTACCCTGTTTCAGGACATTTCTTTTAGCATACACAAAGACCAGAAAATTGCTTTTGTTGCTAAAAACGGAACCGGTAAAACCTCTATTTTACGAATCATTTCGGGTGAAGACACCCCGGACTCTGGTCAGGTCACCTACCGAAAAGATATTACCGTATCTTTCCTGTCGCAGGACCCAAAGTTCGATCCGGCCCTAACGGTGGAAGAAACCATCTTTGCCAGTGATAACGATATTTTAAAGGTTATAGGTCATTACGAAAAAGCTCTCGAAAACCCAGAAGATACTGATGCCTACCAGAAGGCTTTCGAACAAATGGAGCTGCACCAGGCCTGGGACTTTGAAACCCAGTACAAACAAATTCTGTTCAAGTTAAAACTGGATAATTTAGACCAGAAGGTCGGGTCGCTATCTGGTGGACAAAAGAAACGGCTCGCTTTGGCCAATGCCCTAATCAACAAACCAGACTTACTGATTCTGGATGAGCCTACTAACCATTTAGATCTGGAAATGATTGAATGGCTGGAAGCCTTCTTCGCTAAGGAAAATATTACGCTTTTTATGGTTACGCACGACCGCTACTTTTTAGAGCGCGTCTGCAATGAAATTATAGAACTTGATGAAGGGCAGCTATACAGCTATAAAGGCAACTATTCGTATTATTTAGAGAAACGCGAAGCTCGTATTGAGCAATTTGAAACCGAAACAGGTAAAGCCAAGCAACTCTTTAAAAAGGAACTGGAATGGATGCGTCGCCAGCCTAAGGCACGTACCACCAAATCGAAATCTCGTATTGACGATTTTAGCGATATCAAACATCGTGCACACCAACGTCGTAAAGACCATCAGGTACAACTGGAGCTAAATATGGAACGCCTGGGCAGTAAAATTCTGGAGTTTCATAAAGTATCGAAAGCCTTTAAAGACAAGGTTATATTAGACAAGTTTGACTATACGTTCCAAAAAAGCGAACGTGTTGGTATTATTGGTAAAAACGGAACCGGTAAAACCTCTTTCCTAAATATTCTTACTCAATCTGCGCAACCCGATTCTGGTAAAGTAGTTACAGGTGAAACCGTTAAGTTTGGTTACTATACCCAAAATGGTATTGAGATAAAACCGGAGCAAAAAGTTATTGATGTCATCCGTGAGTTTGGCGATTATATTCCATTAAAAAAAGGACGTCAGATTAGTGCACAACAGCTTCTGGAACGCTTTCTATTCAGTAGAAAAAAACAATACGATTTTGTTGAAAAACTAAGTGGCGGTGAACGTAAGCGACTATATTTATGTACCGTTCTTATTCAGAATCCTAACTTTTTAATTCTCGATGAGCCCACCAACGATTTAGACATCGTCACCCTTAATGTACTGGAAAGCTTCCTTATGGACTTCCCGGGTTGTATTATTGTGGTGTCTCACGACCGTTACTTTATGGATAAGGTCGTTGACCATCTTTTAGTTTTTAAAGGTGATGGGGTAATTGAAGATTTCCCGGGCAACTATACCGATTACCGTGTATACGAAGATAGTCAACCCGCCGAACCAACCGTTACCGAAGACAAGAAAGAGAAAAAATCCTGGAAACAGAATGAAGCCAGCAAGCTGAGTTATAATGAGGAAAAAGAACTCAAAAACATAGAAAGCAAACTGAATTCCTTAGCTTACGATAAGAAGGAAATGGAGGCAAAATTCAATAATCCAGATTTAACTCAAGATGACATTAATGAGCTCTCGTTAAAGCTTCAAGACATTATTGATGCTATTGAAGCGAAAGAAGAACGCTGGTTTGAGTTATCATCTAAACTGGAGGAGTAAAACGAGATTAAGATTACGAATCAAGTTCGGAATGACAATACCTTTTGTCATGCTGAACTTGGTTTAGCATCTTTTTTAGTTCAAGTAGTATACCGTATGACATACCAAGTTTCTCAATACCTAAAATTCTTAATACGTTCCACCAATCAACATGGGGTGCACTCCCCCTTTGTATACAATTTGGTAACGAAATGTTTTTACGACCGCAAACACTATCCAGCATACCAAAATATTAAAGCGTACAAAAAAGCACTATTAAAAAACAAGGAGCGTATTTCAATAACCGATTTAGGCGCAGGCTCAAAGACAACAAATCAAAATACCAGATTGATTAAGTCCATAGCCCAGAATTCCGGAACACCACTAAAACGCGCTAAATTATTATACCGTTTGGTTAGCTATTTAGAATGTCAATCGATTTTAGAATTAGGTACTTCCTTAGGTATTGGTACTCATGCTATGGCTTTAGGGAATCACACTAAAATAACTTCTATAGAAGGTTGTTCCAATCTTTATAATTTCACTCATAAACATCTGAACAACTTAAGTAATATCACACTCGTTAATTCTGACTTTAGTTCAGCTATTGCAAACCTAAAATCAAATTCTTACGACTTGGTTTTCTTTGATGGCAATCATACTAAACAAGCTACTTTAGCCTATTTTGAAGCTTTACTCAATAGCGCACACAACGATTCGGTGTTTATTTTTGATGATATCTATTGGTCTGAAGGTATGACCGAAGCCTGGAACACCATCAAACAACACCCTAAAGTAACCGTCACTATCGATACGTTTTACTGGGGTTTTGTATTCTTTAGAAAAGAACAGGAAAAGGAACATTTTACCATTCGGTTATAGCTAGAACTTTTAAGATTCTAATTAAAACCTTTTACCTTTTCACAGATAACCTATAATTTAGCAATATGCTATAAGGCTTTAAAACAAACAAATGAAAATTTACACTAAAACCGGCGATAAAGGCTCTACTGCTCTATTTGGAGGTACTCGCGTTCCTAAGCACCATATTAGAATTGAAAGTTACGGGACCGTAGACGAACTAAACTCTCACATTGGTCTTATTAGAGACCAAGAGATTAACCCTGATTATAAACATATATTAATCCATATTCAAGATCGATTATTTACAGTCGGCGCTATCATGGCAACCGATCCAGAAAAAGCGGTTTTAAAAAATGGCAAGGAGCGTTTAAACATTCCTAAAATATCTGAAGAAGATATTGCTCGTTTAGAGCATGAAATGGATACGATGGATGCTACCTTACCACCAATGACACATTTTGTGCTTCCCGGCGGTCATCAAACCGTGTCATTCTGTCACATAGCACGCTGTGTATGCCGTAGAGCCGAGCGTTTAGCCACTGCCCTTAATGACATAGAACCGATTGACACCAACTGTTTAATTTACTTAAACCGCCTATCTGACTATCTTTTTGTGTTGGCACGGAAGTTGTCCTACGACTTGCAAGCAAAGGAAATTAAATGGATTCCTGAAAAGCAATCCTAAACTTTAAAGCTTAACGAAAAAACAAATTATTAATTTATAGTAACGCAACTATTAATTTCTAAGTTTTTCCTGTAAAAAAATACGTTCTTTTAAATTACCGTTAAATAAATGATTTTTTTCTTGCATGTTTAACCTAAAAATTTATTTTTGCACAAAATTAAAACGCATTATAACATGTATTGGACTTTAGAATTAGCAAATTATTTGAGCGATGCTCCTTGGCCGGCAACAAAAGATGAGTTGATAGATTATGCTATTAGAACTGGAGCACCTTTAGAAGTTGTGGAAAATTTGCAAGCTATTGAGGACGAAGGTGACGCTTACGATTCAATAGAGGAAATTTGGTCAGACTATCCCTCGGATGAAGATTACCTCTGGAACGAGGACGAATATTAATATAAAGTATAAAGAAAAGTTAAAAAGTCTCGAGTCGAGACTTTTTTTTGTTCCTAATCTTTATAAAAACACATTACAAACTGTATCTTTGAAGCAATTCAGAGTTGCACTTAACTAACTGAAAACATATCTGGGAACACCCTGGAATTAAATAACATATATACACATGAGTTTTTTAAATTCTGTACTTAAAGTATTTGTTGGCGACAAATCGAAACAAGATGTAAAAGCCATCACCCCTATAGTAAATAAAATAAAATCTTTCGAATCTACTTTAGAAGGATTGTCTCACGATGCTTTACGTGCTAAAACAACCGAATTTAAAGGTCTTATTGCTGAAGCTATTAAACCTTTAAACGATAAAATAAATACGCTTCTTGAAGAAGCCGAAAATACCGATGATATCGATCGTCGTGAAGATATCTATGCCGATATCGACAAACTTAAAGATGAAGTTTACGAAAAAACCGAAACGGTTTTAAACGATATATTACCAGAAGCCTTTGCTGTAGTAAAAGAAACCGCAAAGCGTTTTGCGAACAATACCTCTATTACTGTTACTGCAAACACTTACGATAGAGAATTATCAGGAACTAAAGACTATGTCACTTTAGACGGGGAAAAAGCTACCTGGGCAAACTCCTGGGATGCTGCCGGTAAAGCCATCACCTGGGATATGATTCACTACGATGTTCAGTTAATAGGTGGTGTGGCTATGCATCAGGGTAAAATTGCTGAGATGCAAACGGGTGAAGGTAAAACCTTAGTTGCTACCTTACCGGTTTACTTAAATGCACTTTCTGGTCAAGGGGTGCACCTGGTAACGGTTAACGACTACTTAGCAAAACGTGATAGCGCCTGGATGGCACCGTTATTCCAGTTTCACGGTTTAACAGTAGATTGTATTGATTATCACCAACCTAATTCTGAAGGTCGTAGAAATGCTTATAATGCCGATATTACTTACGGAACGAATAACGAGTTTGGTTTCGATTACTTGCGTGATAACATGGCACATTCGCCAAACGATTTAGTTCAGCGTCCGCACAACTATGCTATTGTCGATGAGGTCGATTCTGTATTAGTTGATGATGCGCGTACGCCATTAATCATCTCTGGTCCTATCCCTCAAGGTGAACGCCATGAGTTTATCGAATTAAAGCCGAAAGTAGACAATATTGTATCGGTACAACGTAAATATTTAACTGGTGTTTTAGCTGAAGCTAAAAAATTAATTAAAGAAGGTGACACCAAAGAAGGTGCGTTTCAATTACTTCGCGTGTACCGTGGTATGCCGAAAAACAAAGCGCTTATTAAATTCTTAAGTGAAGAAGGTGTTAAGCAACTGTTACAAAAAACTGAAAACTTCTACATGCAAGACAACAACCGTGAAATGCCTAAGGTTGATGCCGAGTTGTACTATGTTATTGAAGAAAAAAATAATCAGGTTGAGTTAACCGATAAAGGGGTTGATTATATCTCAGGTAAAGACGATCCAAACTTCTTTATCCTTCCTGAAATAGGATTAGAAATTGCTAAAATCGAGCAACGAAACCTATCTAAAGAAGAAGAAGCAGCTCAAAAAGAAGAGCTTTATAAAGATTTTGGCGTGAAATCTGAACGTATTCACACCTTAAATCAATTATTAAAAGCTTACGCCCTATTTGAAAAAGACATTCAGTACGTTGTTATGGACAACAAAGTGATGATTGTCGATGAGCAAACCGGTCGTATTATGGATGGTCGTCGTTATTCAGACGGATTACACCAGGCGATTGAAGCTAAAGAGAATGTAAAAATTGAAGATGCGACGCAAACCTTCGCGACGGTAACCCTTCAAAATTACTTTAGAATGTACCGTAAACTATCTGGTATGACGGGTACTGCGGTTACTGAAGCTGGTGAGTTCTGGGAAATCTACGAATTGGATGTTGTTGAAATCCCAACCAACCGCCCAATCGCTCGTGATGACCGAGACGATTTAGTTTACAAAACCAAGCGTGAAAAATATAACGCGGTTATTGAAGAAGTTGTAAAATTATCTGAAGCAGGCAGACCAGTATTAATTGGTACCACTTCGGTTGAGATTAGTGAATTACTTGGTAAAATGTTAAGTATTCGCAAAATATCTCACAACGTCTTAAACGCGAAACAACATAAACGTGAGGCCGACATTGTTGCAGAAGCAGGTCGCCCAGGACAGGTTACCATTGCTACCAATATGGCAGGTCGTGGTACCGATATTAAATTAACCGACGAAGTTAAAAACTCCGGTGGTTTAGCCATTATAGGTACGGAGCGTCACGATTCACGTCGTGTCGACCGTCAGTTACGTGGTCGTGCTGGTCGTCAGGGAGATCCGGGAAGTTCACAATTCTACGTATCGCTTGAAGATAACTTGATGCGTTTATTTGGTAGTGAGCGTATCGCCAAAATGATGGACAGAATGGGCCTTAAAGAAGGTGAAGTGATACAGCATTCTATGATTTCTAAATCTATCGAGCGTGCTCAGAAAAAAGTAGAAGAAAACAACTTTGGTGTTCGTAAGCGTTTATTAGAATATGATGACGTTATGAACGCACAACGTGAAGTGATTTATAAACGTCGTCACCATGCTTTATTTGGTGAGCGTCTTCGTGTAGACTTAGCGAACATGATATTCGATACGGCTGAAGGTATTTCTGAAGGTAACAAAGGGGTTAATGATTATAAGAATTTCGAGTTTGAATTGATTCGTTATTTCTCTTTAACCTCTCCAATTACTGAAGCAGAATTCGGTAAACTTTCGGCTCAGGAAATCACCTCTAAAGTATACCGTGCTGCATTTGATCACTATAAAGATAAAATGGCTCGTAACGCTGAAATCGCATTCCCTGTGATTAAAAATGTTTACGAAAACCAACGTGACCGCTTCAAGCGTATCGTAGTGCCGTTTACCGATGGTATTAAGAGTTTAAATGTGGTTACCGATCTTGAAAAAGCTTACGAAACCAACGGTAAACAATTAATTACCGATTTCGAAAAGAACATTACTTTAGCGATTATTGACGACTCCTGGAAAACGCATTTACGTAAAATGGATGAGTTGAAACAGTCGGTACAGTTAGCGGTTCACGAGCAAAAAGATCCGTTATTAATTTACAAGTTTGAGGCCTTTGAGTTATTCAAAGCGATGATTGATCAGGTGAATAAAGATGTGATTTCCTTCTTATTTAAAGGTGAATTACCTCAGGAAACTCAGGAAACCATCCAGGAAGCCAGAGAACGCCGACAGGAAAAATTAAACGTTCAAAAAGAAGAAATTCCGAATTTAGACGAACGTTCTGCTCAAAACAGAGCGGCTGGAAACACACAACAACAGCAACCGCAGGTAACAGAAACCATTGTACGCGAGCATGCTAAAATTGGCCGTAACGATCGTGTTACTATAAAAAATGTTATTAACGGAGAAAACAAAACCGTAAAATTTAAACAAGCTGAACCTTTATTAGCTAAAGGCGAATGGGTTCTTGTTGAAGATTAATCTACAATTCATCATACATAAAAATCCCGGTAGATTTTCTACCGGGATTTTTTTTGTTTCATAAAACACTCAAAACAAAAAAACCTAACTCTACTGTTTTAATTTTCAATTATTTAATGCCGAAAATTCCTATAGAAGTCTTAATTATGTAAAAAATTCCTTAAATTAGTTATGTATCTATATGCTTTTCAAATATTTAAATTGTAACTCATGGCTAAATTTTACTCTTCTATTTTCGTTTTTCTTTTTATTAATCTGTCTCAAGCACAGATTACTCTAACCAGCGCAACCCACACTCCAAAAATTGGTGATTCTTTTGAATATATTTATAACGAAGACTATACCTTTGATGTCAGTCAAAGCGGAGCGAATCAAACCTGGGACTTTTCAACTGCCACAGGCACATCACAAACAGCAAACTATATAGATTTAGCAAGCTCTAGTGACCCTACAACATACGCCCAGTCAAATGTAGTAGCCACTTCGACTATAGATGGTTTTTATGGAGAAACTTATTATATATCTTCAAGTTCTGGCTTATCAGCAATAGGACAATATTCTCCTAATAATGTAAAAGTTATTTATACCGATCCGAGGGAAGGTCTGAAATTCCCAATTTCTTATGGAGACACATTTAATGAAACATTTTCCGGAACAAAAGAAAACCTAATAGCTAATCAAACTTATGATGAAAATGGAACCATTGAAATTACAGCCGATGGCTATGGAGATCTTATTCTTCCCTATACAACCATTACTAATGTTTTAAAAATAAAAATGACGTCAACCTACACTGATGTATTACAAGGTTTAATTGTATTAAACTTTAAAGAAGTATCAAATATATGGTACGACATTAACAACAATGCATATTTAGCCAGTACAACTGAAGTATATAGTGAAGACCAATTAGTAGCCTCATATGCTTATTACTTAAGTCAATCAGATTTAATTCTAAATACAACAGATTTTAATAACGATAAAAATTTCATTTCAATATATCCGAATCCTGCAAACAACATTCTTTACATTGAAAACAAATCGAATGAAAGTTTAGAGATACAATTTATTGATATCACAGGCCGAACTGTTAAAAGGCAATTTATTGGTTTGAATACAAATGAAGTACCTATTGATAACATTCAATCAGGCATTTATAATGTTGCATACTACCAAAACAACACATATCACACCAAAAGAGTTATTGTAAAATAGCCTTAAGTAATACATTAGGATCAGGGCAGTTTGTCTTATAAAAGTCTATATCCTTAATATTACAAACTCCAGGGTAATCCCCTTGCAAACCCTGTAAATCTTTTATAATCTGAAAGTGCAAATGTGGTGGATAATCGCCATTAACTTGGGCTACTCCTAAGGTTCCAATAGATTGTCCTTGTTTTACTTTTTCACCAACTGTTACAGATGCAATAGATTCCAAACTTAAATGTCCGTAAAGGGTATAAAACTCCCCGTTTTCAACTTCATGTTTTAAAATAATAGTCGGCCCATAATCGCCATGGTTTTTATTATTCTTAAAACTATGTATTTCCCCATCTAAACAAGCCAAAACCTTCGTTCCCGAGGGACACCACAAATCGGTACCTAAATGAATATTACGTTCGGTATCTAAATCCTGCTGATTGAAATGCTGACTTCTTTTGTAAATATTTCGGTTTTCCAGATAGCCTCCATAGGCGACATCTGCATTATGCTCTCTAAGATAGCTCTCAATGTATTGATTGAAACTTTCAGAAGAAGACACATCAACATCTTTTAACTTTTCATTCGTTTCAGATAAATCTATGGGGATATAATTATTTCCCGTATTTGGAATATCTAAAACACGTGTTGGTTTTATTGTTGACGTATTCAGCGTTTCTGAGAATAATTTCATGTCCTTGTTGTCAAAAATTTAATAATCTAAATTAGAAAATATTAAACAAAGAAATGATTCAGATATGTTCATTTTTATCTTGACCCAAAAACAAACCAAAAAAGTCAAGGCTATTTAAGTCTTAAAACCTAAATAAGCATGGCACTAAGGATTCTCGATACAATTCCTCGTTACTCGGAATCACTCGAACTGATGCAACTTCTAACTTCCTACTTTCTTAAATTCTAATGTGTCTAACTGCTCGATTAAACCACTTCTGCGTATAAATCGAAATCGGCAGCATCAGTTACTTTTACCGTAGCAAATTCACCAGTTTTTAAATAAGTAGTACTGGCATCAATTAACACTTCGTTATCAACATCGGGAGAATCGAATTCGGTACGCCCCACAAAATAGTTACCTTCTTTTCTATCGATAACCACTTTAAACTCCTGACCGATTTTCTCCTGATTTAATTCCCAAGAAATCTGCGACTGAATTTCCATAATTTCATTAGCACGCTCCTGTTTTACATCTTCTGGCACATCATCCTCTAAAGTATAGGCATGGGTATTCTCTTCGTGGCTATAGGTAAAACATCCTAAACGCTCAAAACGCATTTCTTTCACCCAATCTCTCAAGGTTTCAAAATCTTCCTGAGTTTCTCCCGGATATCCCACAATTAATGTGGTACGAATGGTCATGTTTGGCACAGCTGCTCTAAAGTCTTTAAGCAACTTTGTTGTTTTTTCCTTTGTGGTTCCACGACGCATACTCTTCAAAATAGCATCTGAAATATGCTGTAACGGAATATCTAAATAATTACAGATTTTAGGCTCACGGTTCATCACCTCTAACACATCCATTGGGAAACCTGTCGGGAACGCATAATGTAAACGAATCCATTCGACACCTTCCACTTTTACTAAGGCCTCCAATAATTCGGCAAGATTACGCTTTTTGTATAAATCTAATCCGTAATAGGTTAAATCCTGAGCAATAAGAATCAATTCTTTCACGCCATTTGCTGCTAATTTTTCAGCTTCTATGACTAAGTCTTCAATCGGTGTACTCTTATGTTTTCCACGCATTAAAGGAATCGCACAGAAACTACACGGACGGTCGCAACCTTCAGCAATCTTTAAATAGGCATAATTTTTAGGTGTTGTCGTTAAACGTTCTCCTATTAATTCGTGTTTATAATCTGCGCCTAAAGCTTTTAATAATCCCGGTAATTCAGTGGTTCCGAAATACTGATCGACATCTGGAATTTCCTTTTCTAAATCTGGTTTATAGCGTTCACTTAAACACCCCGTAACAAAGACTTTATCAACATCGCCTTCTTCCTTTTTCTGCATATACTCTAAAATAGTATTTACACTTTCTTCCTTGGCATTATTGATAAATCCGCAGGTATTAATCACAACAATATTACCTTCTTCTTCATGAACAACCTCCTTGCCACTGGCTTTCAGTTGCCCCATTAACACTTCGCTGTCGTAAACATTCTTACTACAACCCAGAGTTACTACATTAATCTTGTTCTTTTTAAGTGATTTTGTACGCATAATTTTTATTAAATCAGGGCGCAAAGATACGGAATGATTTAGGATATACGATTCTATAATCCTGAAATCGTGCAATTAATTTCGTTCTTCAAAAGGAATTACAAGGCCTTTTTCAAGATAATTTTTCAATCCGCTTAATAACATTGCCCAGCAAAACGAAGAATACTTAAAATGGTCGTTTGCTTCCGGCCAGTTCACATGGCTAAACTTTAGCATGGTTCCTTCGTTGTGTGGTTCCAATTCGAACTGAAACGTTGTGGGATCCCAATCTTTATCAGATACTGTCATCTTAAAAGCAATGAGTTTGTTTAGTTCTAATTTCGAAACCTTACAAAACCAGTTATATTTATCCGTAAAATTCAGATTATATTCTGCACCAAGTTCAGGTGTTCCTGAACTTTTTAGCGACCACCAATTATCTAGATGTTTGGGTATGGATACCCCATTAAAAACAGCTTCCTGAGATGCTTTAATGAATAGGTTATGGTAAATATTAAAACTCATATCTAAAGTTACAAAATATCTACAAAAAAAGGTGGTTAATCAAAATCAACCACCTTTTATATTCTTTTTACTATCGTGCACTATTTAAAAAACGAATCCACAAATTCGTATTTATTAAATACCTGTAAATCTTCTATTCCTTCTCCTACACCGATATACTTTACCGGAATTTTAAACTGGTCGCTGATACCAATAACCACACCGCCTTTAGCTGTACCGTCTAACTTAGTTACGGCTAATGATGTTACTTCGGTTGCTGCTGTAAATTGTTTTGCTTGTTCAAAGGCATTCTGACCTGTGGAACCATCTAACACTAACAACACATCGTGCGGTGCATCACCAACCACTTTTTGCATCACACGCTTCACCTTGGTTAGCTCGTTCATTAAATTAACTTTATTATGTAAACGCCCTGCAGTATCGATAATCACCACATCGGCATTTTGTGAAACGGCACTTTTCAAAGTATCGAAAGCTACTGAAGCAGGATCACTTCCCATAGCTTGCTTCACTAATGGCACATCTACACGATCGGCCCACACCTGAAGCTGATCAATGGCTGCTGCTCTAAACGTATCGGCTGCTCCCAATACCACATTCAATCCTTTTTTCTTGAACTGATAGGCCAACTTACCAATTGTCGTTGTTTTACCAACACCATTTACACCAACTACCATTAAAACATAAGGTGTTTTAGAACCATCGGCTTGGGGGCTTAACGTTGGAATGGTATATTCCGTTTCTTCACCGGTATTGGTTTCACTTAACAAACCAGCAATTTCTTCTCTTAAAATCTGATTCAGCTCTTCGGTCCCTAAATACTTATCTTTAGAAACGCGCTCCTCAATACGCTCAATAACTTTTAATGTGGTATTTACACCAACATCACTGCTAACCAACACTTCCTCCAGATTATCTAAAACTTCATCATCTACTTTAGATTTTCCTGCTACGGCTTTGCTTAACTTACCAAAAAAACTGGTTTTTGATTTTTCTAACCCTTTATCAAGAGTCTCCTTTTTTTCTGAAGAAAATATTTTTTTAAAAAAGCTCATTGTTCACTTTTATTGGTTGGTTACTATTTTAAACGTTTTGCTAAACCGACTAGTTTAAAACTGTTAAAACACTACAGTCAAATTTCTTACCACAATTAATTTCGGCAATTATGTCAGAAACCTGTCAAATATAAATATAAAAAAGCTGCTTTCGAAATGAAAGCAGCTTTGTATATATCAAAAATGTTTGTTCTTACTTCTCGTTAAGGAAGTCGTTAACAAATTCTGGAGCCATGATAGACTCAACAAACATATAAGCACCAGTTTTAGGTGACTTTACCATTTTAATCGCTTTTGTTAATCTTTTAGAAGATGTTTGTAACGATGCTACTGTTTTCTTTGCCATGACTTAATATTATTTAATTTCTTTGTGAACAGTCATACGCTTAAGGATAGGATTAAATTTCTTAATCTCCATTCTGTCTGGCGTATTCTTTTTATTTTTTGTAGTGATGTATCTTGAAGTTCCTGGTTGTCCAGACTCCTTGTGCTCAGTACACTCTAAAATTACCTGTATTCTATTACCTTTCTTTGCCATTTTTCTATCGTATTAAATGTGGCTATTATTTTAAAAATCCTTTAGACTTTGCCTCTTTTAACGCTGCAGAAATACCAATTTTATTGATAGTTTTTAATGCAGATGTAGAAACCTTTAAAGTTATCCAGTTGTCTTCTTCTGGAATGTAAAAACGTTTCTTTACTAAATTCGCATTAAATTTGCGTTTAGTTTTATTCATAGCATGAGACACGTTGTTTCCAACCATTGCCTTCTTTCCTGTTAGTTCACAAACTCTTGACATTATTATATAACTTTAAAAATTCTTTGTTGTTTAAAATCGAGGTGCAAATATACAAATTCTTTCATTTGTAACAACTTAATTTTAATCAATTTTTAAAAATTTCTTTCAATAGCATTTCCAAAGCCTTATTTACGGCCTTATCTATGACTTTTACACGTTGATTTCCGAGCATAAATTTTTCTGAATAGACCTCATTTTTTGTAGCGATAGCAATATGAACCGTTCCAATTTCGGCATCAGAATCGCCTTTACTTGGCCCGGCATTACCCGTTGTGGCCACTGCGAAGTCCGATTGAAATAAATCCAAGGCGTTTTTAGCCATGGCTTCCACCACTTCTTTACTAACCACCGAATGTTCTTCTACAAGGTCTTTTGAAATTCCTAAAATATTGATTTTTGATTGTGTAGAATAGGTAACCACACCACCTTTAAAATATGATGATGCTCCTGGATGTGATGTAAATTGTTCGGCTATTTTTCCTCCGGTACAGCTTTCGGCCATCGCTAAGGTCTTCCCTATTTTGGTTAACCTATTGGCAATAACCACTTCAACAGAACCATCTTCATCCTCTAATCCAAAAAACTCATCTTTTATTAATGGGATGACTTTTGCAATTTCGGCGTCCACATTTATCCTTAACTCAGCCTCTTCAAAACCCTTGGCCGATAAACGCAAACGCATTTTACCCAAACTTGGTAAATAGGCCAGTTTAATATTTTTAGGTAAGGCATCTTCCCACACTTCAATACGTTCGGCAAGCGCACTTTCTCCTAAACCATATACCAGTAAAGTTTTGTGCAATATAAATGGACAGTTGTATTTCCCTTTTACTTTTGGAATCACTTCGTTTTCAACTAAAGCCTGCATCTCGTGTGGTACGCCAGGAAGCGATATAAAGGTCTTTTCGCCTTTTTCCATCCACATACCTGGTGCAGTCCCCAAAAGATTCATTAAGACCTTTGATTTAGACGGTACTAAAGCCTGATCTTTATTTACCTGAAGCAGCGCTCCACGAACATGTGTAGCCCAAATATCTTCAATATTTTTTAGAACCGCTTCGTTTCTAACTAAAGTATCACCAAAATACTCAGCGATGGTTTTTTTAGTAATATCGTCTTTAGTCGGACCTAAGCCTCCTGTAAGAATTACGACATCGACATTGGACTCGGCATCCTTAAGCGCTTTTAATATATGGTCTTTATCATCCTGAACCGACGTTATTTGATACACCGACACCCCAATTTTATTGAGCTGCTTTGCAATAAATGCAGAATTGGTATCAATAACTTGACCTATTAGAAGTTCGTCTCCTATAGTGATGATTTCGGCTAACATGTAATTCTATATATTAAAATCTGATTTTATTTCAGCTACGGCATTATCGACCGCTGTTATTACTATTTCCAGTTGATTCGTGATATCTAAATCTGTTTTTGTAAACTTACCCCAGTCCTGCACTTCTATTAAAGTATCTAAAACCCCTAATTCGAATAAATCTACCGTTGGTTTCATTTTATGTGCCGCCTGATACGCGGTGTGATAATCTTTTTCGGCAACGGCTTTTTTTAAACGCTCGGCATCTTCCGGTACTTCTTCTAAAAAGGCTTCTGCCAAGGTTTTTATAAAATCTTCGTCGTTATCGGCTAATTCGCGTACTCTTTCTAATTTGTAATGCTGTTCCATTTATTTTACTGTTATTGAAAACATTTCTTTTTCTCCTATATAGCCCTTAAGCTTATCGTTTGCATTCACTTTTTCAACGCCAGATGGAGTTCCTGTAAATATAATATCTCCTATCTTTAAAGTGAAATATTTAGAAACATATTCTATTAATTCATCAATTTTCCAAAGCATGTGGCTGGTATTTCCTAATTGTACAATTTTATCGTTCTTTTTTAACGAAAATTCAACAGCGTCAATATCCTCAAAATCAGATACCGGCAACCAATTACCAATTACAGCAGCCCCATCGAATGCTTTTGCCTTTTCCCAAGGCAAGCCTTTTGCCTTTAATTCGCTTTGAACATCTCGTGCTGTAAAATCTATCCCCAGACCAATCTCACTGTAGTATTTATGTGCAAACTTCTTATCGATATGTTTACCGATACGATTAATTTTCACCAGAATTTCCACCTCGTGATGCACGTCGTTTGAAAAGTCCGGAATAAAAAAGGGTTGTTTCTTTAATAAAACAGAAGTATCGGGCTTTAAAAACACCACTGGATCGGTTGGTTTTTCGTTCTCTAACTCCTTAATGTGTTCGGTATAGTTTCTACCGATGCAAATAATCTTCATAATTTAAACGGATTGAAAATACAGATTACCCCAGTTTATTATTTAAACTTCTAAGCTTGATAGAAGTCAACACTTTTTTGGTATAAAGTGGAAAATCGGCATTAAGCAACCAGCCGAAATATCCTGGTTCATTTTCTAAAATTTCGGTCACCAATTTCCCCTTATGTTTGCCGAAAGAAAAACACTCTTCACCTTTCTTGTTATAGGCAATAAATCCAGCAAAATCAGCAAACTGCTTTCTTGAACTGAATTCCGCCAAAAACTTCGTGTCGTTTTCTAAATCGTCGTATTTGGCAATTTGTGCTTTCAGCACTTCATAAGTCGCCAAAGTATCGGCTTCTGCTGTATGCGCATCTTCCAGATTTTTATCACAATAGAATTTATAAGCTGCACTTAGAGTCCGTTGTTCCATTTTATGGAAAATAGTTTGCACATCGACCGCCAAGCGGTTTTTCATATCGAAATCGACCTCAGCACGCAACATCTCTTCGGCTAACAATGGAATATCGAAACGGTTAGAATTGAATCCTCCTAAATCGGAATCCTTAATAAGATTATAAACTTCTTTTGCTATTTCCTTAAAGGTTGGTTTGTCCGCGACATCTTCATCTGAAATACCGTGAATGGCCGTTACTTCTTTCGGGATAGGAATGGTTGGATTTACCAACCAGCGTTTGCTCTCTTCCTTTCCATTAGGATGTACTTTTAATATGGCGATTTCTACAATTCTGTCGGTTGTAATGTTTACCCCTGTTGTTTCTAAATCAAAAAAACAAATGGGCTTATTTAAATTTAAATTCATTTTATACTATTCAAAGATTTTATCTCATTCAAAAATTCTCTTTTATAAGAATCCCAATTCTTAGGCCTTATTAAATCCTCATAATCATGCTGCATATCTCTATACTGAACATAAAATTCTCCATTGGGTTGTAAAATTATAATTTCAAATGATGATTTAGGTATTTTAAAAATGTTTTTTAAAAAATGATTATTATCTGGATACCATTGTAATCTTTTCTTTTCAATAGGAAACCCTCTATTTTCTCCATAAAAGTGTATTACAACAATATCATCACTAAAATTTTCATGGTATTTCTCACACTTTTTATAACCATTTACAACTTCTTTAAAAATATTAGCATTCATATGTTTAGAAACTGGCAAATCTTGGTCCAAATTAAAACGAGGATGATTTTTTAGCAAAATATATTTACTCTCTAAACTATCGTATTTATACACAGCGTTATATTTAGGATAATCTTCCTTCTTTTTTAAAATTTGAGTATAATGAATTACCATTGTTTTTGTGGTATCCATATTATATCGGCTTGAAATAAGCTGAAAGAAACTTTTCCTTTGCACCGACTCTAACTCACCATATAGGTAGTTAATTTTTATTTCTTCAATAACTAAAGAGTCTGTGGAATAACGAACTCCTTTGCAGAAAGACAAGCTACTCTTTTCATAAAAAAACTCCTTTGATATACGATTTTCATTCTCATCAAAATACAAGGTATCTTGTTGGGCACTGACAAAATAAATACAAGAAATAAATAATATGAAGAAAAATTTGCTTGATTTCAAGGTCTAAAACATGTTTAAGTATAATTTGACTAAAGATACTAAATTGACTAAGCGTAAAAAATAAAACCAACCCTTTTATAGGTTGGTTCTAATATATTTTGAAGATCTTATTTTCTAGATTTCTCTGTTTACATCCCAGGCTTCAAGATAGTCTTTAACAGCTTTTACAAACTCTCCTCCCAGGGCTCCATTAACTACACGGTGATCGTAAGAATGCGATAAGAACATTTTGTATCGGATACCGATAAAATCGCCTTCTGGTGTTTCAATAACCGCAGGCACTTTTCTAATCGCTCCAAGTGCTAAAATACCCACTTGTGGCTGATTGATAATTGGTGTACCCATGATACTTCCAAAAGTTCCTACATTAGTAACCGTATACGTTCCACCTTGAATATCGTCTGGTTTTAACTGATTTGCTCTTGCACGCTTTGCTAAATCGTTAACTTGTTTGGTCATACCCACCAAGTTTAACTGATCGGCATTTTTAATTACCGGAACAATTAAATTTCCGTCAGGTAAAGACGCCGCCATACCTAAGTTGATATTCTTTTTCTTTACAATGGTATCGCCTTGCACAGAAATATTCATTAACGGATAATCACGTAATGCCTTAGCAATCGCTTCCATGAAGATTGGTGTAAAAGTCAGATTTTCTCCTTCACGTTTCATGAAACCATCTTTCACTTTCTTTCTCCAGTTCCAGATATTTGTTACATCGGCTTCAATAAAACTTTGTACATGAGCAGAAGTTTGAACTGACTCTACCATATGATGCGCAATGAGTTTACCCATACGCGTCATTTCTATAATTTCATCTTCACCACTACTAACTACTGGAGCAGGTGCAGCTTTTGGCTGTTCAGGAGCTTTTGGTTGCGCTACGGCTTTGGTCTCTACTTTTGGAGCTACAACTGTACCATTTTCCTTATTGGAAATATATTCTAAAATATCATTTTTAGTGACACGTCCTTCTTTACCCGTTCCTGAAATCGCATCAAGTTCTTCCTGAGAAATCCCTTCTTCTCTTGCTATATTCTTAACTAACGGTGAATAAAATCTATCTTCTGTTGAAGCTACAGCAACAGGCGCTAAGGTTTCTTTTACTTTTTTTATAGATTCTACAACTTCTTCTACAGCAACAGTTTCTTCTTCATTAGACTCTACCACGGATGTTTCTTCAGTTTCCTTTACGTCAACTGCTCCCTCACCTTCAGTTTCAATAATAGCAACAACCTGTCCTACCTGAACCACATCGTTAACCTCGAAACGTTTTTCTATAAGAACTCCTTCTACTTCACTAGGAACTTCACTATCTACTTTATCTGTTGCAATTTCTAAGACGGTTTCATCCAGTTCAATCGTGTCTCCGACTTCTTTTAACCAAGACGTAATGGTTGCTTCTGCAACACTTTCTCCCATTTTAGGTAATTTGAGTTCAAATTTTGCCATATCAATAAAGTAATACTTAGTTTTTATTTTTCGCTTGCAAAATTACTTAAAAATCATCAATTCTTTTAAAGAATTTTCAAATAAAACTAACTTAAACTTATAATTTCACCTCGACAGATGGCATTATCACTCCCTATGATGAAGTAGCTATCCTTAGGTAAGATTTTGTAAGTAACCGATTTACAGTTCTTTTTCTTTTCAATAGCCGAGATTATATCTTTGTATTTCCATGAATTACCATCGAAAATAATTTCTGTCGTACCCTGAATACTTTCTAAACAGTTTTTTAAAACCACTTCTTTTGGTAAAACCGCTTTTAAGCTTTCATTCATTTTTGTTGACATGAAAGCGTATGTATTAACCTGCTTTATTTTTTTTACCGGAGCCCTATTAATTAAATACGCCATTTTTACTGCAGACCAAACGGTAAAATCACACAGTACATTCTTTTTAAAATGCTTCTGATAGAAAATCTGCATGGCTCCATAAAACCGCCTCACATAATGCTTATCTCGCAAGGTGCTTTCTCCTTTGTAATGCAATACTGTAGTTTCACCAAAATAATAATTGGTGTAACCTGCCTTATATACACTATACGACAAATCAATATCTTCACCGTACATAAAGTAGTCTTCATCGAATCCTCCAACATCAAGAAAAACGTCCTTTTTCATAAGCATAAAAGCACCTACTAGTATTTTTACTTTCCCAATACCATTTTCATCGATATGATTCGCATAATACAATTCGGAGTTGCCAAGCATCTTTTTAAAGGCCACTTTAACATAAGGGACATTACGCTTACTTTCCGGCAAAAACTCACCCACTCCGTTAATTAGCTTACAACCTACAATTCCTAAATCAGATTTACTATCAGCAAACTTTAATAATTTAAGAAACGTGTCTTCAGCTACTACGGTATCTGGATTAAGTATGCATATATACTCTCCTTCAGCCTGAGCTATGCCAATATTATTTCCGCGTGAAAACCCATAGTTTTCTTCATTCTCTATAAGTTTTACGTCGGGAAACAATTCCTTCACCATCTTACAACTGTCATCTTCAGATTTATTATCGACAACAATAATTTCTGCTTCAATATCTGTGACAGCAGCCTGTACACTTTTCAAGCAAAGCTCTAAAAAGTAACGTACGTTATAATTTAAAATGACTATTGAGAGTTTCAAAGGGTAATTAATACTACTTTTGGGAGGTTGCAATTTACGTTGGTTTTGTTAGCTTAATTAAGATTTTAGTGATGATTCGAAAGGGACTCGGTTCACAATACTTCGACCTAAAGTAATCTCATCGGCATACTCTAATTCGTCGCCAACCGATATTCCTCGTGCTATTGTAGACGTGTAAATATTGTATTCCTGTATTTGTTTGTATATATAAAAATTAGTGGTGTCGCCTTCCATAGTAGAACTTAACGCAAAAATGAGCTCTTTTATTTTACCTTCTTCAACTTTTTTTACTAAAGACTGAATATTAAGGTCATGAGGACCGATCCCATCCATTGGAGATATCTTACCACCAAGTACATGATACAGACCTTTAAACGAGCTTGTATTTTCTATCGCCATAACATCTCTAATATCCTCTACCACACAAACAACCGACTCATCTCGATTTGGATTGGAACATATTTCACACAATTCTTCATCGCTAATATTATTGCAAGACTTACAAAACTTTATATCATTTCTCATGGATTGTAAAGCCTCTGCCAACATTGTTATTTGCTCTTTGGGCTGTTTTAGCATATGCAATACCAAACGCAATGCCGTACGCTTACCAATACCTGGTAGTTGCGACATTTCGTTTACTGCACGCTCTAATAATTTTGACGAGAATTCCATGCGGCGAATTTAATGTTTTTTAAAGACATCAATACTTAAACAGTAAAATAATAAAATAAATGATTCCCTAAGACTGAAAAGTAATTTTGTATTTTGGCCGTTAAAACAAATAAATTAATGTCGGCGACTCAAATCTTAATCCTAATTGCAGCTTATTTTGGTGTTCTAATATTAATCTCTTATTTCACAGGAAAGGAAGATTCTAACGATGCCTTTTTTAAGGCTAACAAATCGGCACCCTGGTATTTGGTTGCTTTCGGAATGATTGGAGCTTCGCTTTCAGGTGTGACCTTCATTTCAGTTCCCGGCGCAGTTGAAACTAAACAATTTGGCTACCTTCAGGTTGTCTTCGGCTATTTATTTGGCTATCTCGCTATTGCTTATGTTTTACTTCCTATTTACTATAAACTCAACCTAACCTCCATATACACTTACTTGAGAGACCGATTTGGAAATACCAGTTACAAAACAGGCTCTATTGCTTTCTTAATCTCGAGAATCGTCGGCGCCTCATTTAGACTATTTTTAGTAGCAAAAGTCCTCCAACTTTTAGTCTTCGATCAATATGGCATTCCATTTTCAATTACCGTAATTATTACGGTTCTGCTTATTTGGTTGTATACGTTTAAAGGCGGTATAAAAACTATCATTTTTACCGATACGCTTCAAACCCTATTCATGCTCATCTCGGTTGTAGTAACCATTTTCTTTTTAGCTAATGCTTTAGACCTACATAGTATTTCTGATGTTTACAACAATGTAAAAACAAATGCGATGAGCAAAGTTTTCTTTTTTGAAGATATTAATGATGCGCAGTATTTTGTAAAAAGTTTTTTATCGGGCATGTTTATCACCATTACTATGACAGGTTTAGACCAGGATATGATGCAGAAAAATTTAACCTGTCGAAATATTAAAGAAGCGCAAAAGAATATGCTATCCTTTAGTGTGGTTTTAATTTTTGTGAATATTCTGTTTTTAGTTTTAGGACTGCTACTAACACAGTACGCCATTCAGAATAATATAACCGCACGAAAAGACGATTTGTTCCCAACCATTGCTATGTTACCTGAAATAGGCTTTGCCACCTCAGCCTTTTTTATTCTTGGTTTAATTGCTGCAGCTTACAGTAGTGCCGATTCCGCTTTAACCTCTTTAACCACATCATTCTGTATTGACATTATAGAATTAGACAAAAAACCAGAAGCCAACAGAAAACGTATCAGAAAACAAGCGCATGCTTTTATTAGTGCTTTGCTTGTTGTTGTCATCATTATTTTCGATGCTCTATTTAAAGATGTATCTGTTATCTGGGAATTATTTAAAGCTGCCGGCTACACTTACGGACCTTTACTAGGTTTATTCGCCTTTGGTATTTTTACCAAACAGCATTTAAAAGACAACTACGTTTGGATTATCGCTATAGTCGCTCCAATTGTGTCTTATTTTATAAACGCATACTCCGTAGACTTACTTAACGGATACCAAATTGGTTTTGAAATATTAATCATCAACGGCCTCCTAACATTTTTAGGTTTAATACTGATTCGTAGAAAGCAAAACTAAAGAACAGGCTGTTTCAAAATTAATATCATTCTCTTTTAAAATTTTATATAATTCCGGATTTTCTGTGCCGGGATTAAATATAACACGCTTTGGTTTTAACGAAACAATATAATCGTAATACGGTATCTGATTTTTAGGATTCAAATACAAGGTCACGGTATGAATATCTTCATGGGGTAACTTTTCTGTATCAATTTTAACCCCTGCAACTTCACCTGTAACGTTTCCAATCGCAACCACTTCAATATGTTCTTCAACCAATTTATGAATGGCATAATTAGAATATCTACCCGGTTTTAAGGAAGCGCCAAGAACTAGAGTTTTTTTATTCATATGTTAAAAAATCAAGAATTATTAATAAATATAGTAACAGATTTTCAATTGAGGCGTCATATACATACATCAATCAAAAAATCAATCAATCAAAATGAAAAACTTACTAGCACTATGCTTAGTAGTAATTGTATCTACTGCTCAAGCTTATGCTTTATCCACAGACAAAAAAGGCTCTATTTATGGTACCGTTTTAGACGCTAATTTAAACCAACCCTTGCCTTACGTAAATGTTGTTATAAAATCTAATAATGGAACCATTATTACGGGTGGAATTACTCAGGAAGATGGTTCGTTTAAAATTGAAAAACTGGAAGAAGGTAATCTTATTGTCAACATTCAATATATTGGATACAAAAGCATTAACAAACCCATTTTAATAGGTAAAAACAGTTACGATATTAACTTAGGGAATATCCTCTTAGAAGAAGAAGCCGAAGGTCTGGACGAGGTCACTGTTGTTGCCGATGTATCTACAATTCAACAAAAGGTAGACCGAAAAGTTATAACTATTGGAAAAGACTTAGCCGCTACTGGCAGCGCCTCGCAACTTATGGTGGGCATACCATCGGTAAGCATTGATGCGCAAACCGGAGATATTAGCTTGCGCGGCAACCAAAATGTTCGCGTTATGGTAGATGGCAAACTATCAAACATTCCAACAGCGCAGTTACTAAAGCAAATTCCATCGACAGCTATAAAATCGATTGAACTTATTACCAATCCATCGGCAAAATACAATCCCGAAGGTATGAGTGGTATTATAAACATTATTCTTCATAAAAACACCATGCAGGGCTTTAACGGTAATGTTTCTATTGGACTCACTCATGAATATGAAGCTAAATTCAATAGTTCTCTGGGGCTAAATTATCGCAATGGGAAATTCAATTTTTACGGAAGTTACAGTAACGATATTGCTAAAAACAGAAACAATGGTTTCATTTATAGACCTGAAAATAACTCCGAACAGTTTTTTAAGTTTTTAGAAAAACGACAATCACATCTATATAAAGTTGGTGTAGATTTCTATTTAAACGAAAAAAATACGATATCGGTTTTCACTACTCAAAACACATCAGACAATAGCACCTATGGAAAAACAGATGCTATATTCTATGATGATGAACGTTATAATCAAAGTCAGATTTTCAATTCCAGAGGCAACAACAATTCATCGCAATACAATTTTGATTATAAATTAGATTTTAAAAAAGAAGGACATAATATAGAATTTGAAGCCGACTACAATGTCTTTGATGATGAAAGCCCTGTAGATTTCGATTTTTTACTTGGACCGAACGAAGATTATGAAGATTTCAACTTCACCGATAGAGAAAGCATTACCTTAAACTTAGACTATATAAATCCGCTTTCTGAAACAGCTAAATTAGAAGCCGGTTTGCAAGCCCGGTTATTCAATTCCGATATCGCTTATTCATCAACAGGACAAACACTAAACAACGAAGGCATTCTAAGACCAACACCAGATACCCATTTCGATTACACCCGAGACATCTATTCAGCCTATGCAACTTACAGCAAATCTTTCGAAAAATGGAATTACCAAATCGGGCTGCGTGCTGAAAACGTAAAAGAAGATGCTTTTGCTTTATCTTCGGAAGCCTCAAGTACACAGCGTTTTAAAAACGATTATTTTGAAGTGTACCCTTCTGCTTTTTTCACTTACACCCCTTCAGAAAAAAATGCGTATCAGTTTAGCTATAGTCGTCGTGTAGACCGCCCGGGAATCGGCCAGGTCAACCCGATTAAAGAATGGAGCACGCCGTTAATTTCCTCTTACGGAAACATTAATTTAGAACCGCAATTTACGAACTCCATTGAAGCTAATTATACAAGAACGCTTAACAATAGAAAAGGAACTGTAACTGGCGGTGTATTCTACCGAATGATTTCCGATGAAATTAACCGCGCCTTATTTATAGATCGTAGCGACGTTACTTCAGGCAGAGTTATTTTAACCCATGATAATTTCGACGACACTTCTGCTTATGGTGTGGAACTTAGTAGCAATTACCGTCCTTTCAAGTGGTGGAATATTAACGGGAGTTTCGATTTGTATTCTCAAACCCAAAAAGGTATTGCCGAAAATTTAACCGTTCCCATTGAAAATGCAACCATAAATGATATAGAAACTAATATTGATGAAGTCGATAATGTTCTGTGGAATTTTAGGATGTACAATAATTTCAGTGTAAGCAAAGCGGTTAGCTTGACAGCTTTTGGGTTTTACCGCGGAAAAAATAAAACCATTCAATTCGAAAGAAAACCCATGTATTTTGTGAATCTGGGAGCTCGTATTGCCTTTGCTCAAGGCCGAGGAATGTTAAGTTTAAATTATAACGATATTTTCAACACCATGGAATTCGCCTTTTATGGAGACAAACCATTTATTCAAGAAGGCGCCTTTAACTGGGAAAGCAACACTTGGAATGTTGGTTTGTCTTATAGATTTGGAGGCGGAAAATACAAAGCGAAATCCAGAAAAAACCGAGACAATAACACGAAGTCTGGCGGCGGCGGATTCCTATAATAATTAACATTAAAACATGTTGAATTCGGATTTTTGATTAGTGTTTCATTTTTGACGTCAAAAAAGAAGCCTCAAAGTTTAATTACTTTGAGGGTTTGTATTCAAACCACCCTAACAACTTAATTATCAAAATGTTAAAATTTTCAAAAAATTACATTTGTTACACAATAACTAAAACCTGTTTACGTTACGTCTTTATACAATCTTGCTATTATTCAAAAAAATAATTATTTAGAGTTAGTCGTCTACACATTATTATAACATTACAAAACGTAAGAATTGTATAAATAAAATCCGGTTGTTCTCAAACTTCCGGATTTTTTATTGTGTTAAAATGGCGTTAAACCATAAGGCTACTGCAATAAAACGCAACTTTTAACGTCTTATATAATACATTCTTCAAAAATACAGATTGTGTTAATTTGAAGTTGATTAATAGCTTTAAAACCCAAAACTCCCCGTTTTGGGTTTTTTTGTTGTTTTTTCTACCAGTTTATAATAACACTACCCCAAGTAAACCCACTACCAAAAGCAGCCAAAACCACAGTATCACCATCTTTAATTTTTCCTTCCTCCCAGGCTTCGGTTAAAGCAATGGGAATAGACGCTGCAGTGGTATTACCGTACTTTTGAATATTATTAAATACTTGGTCGTCATTCAACTTAAATTTCTTCTGAATAAACTGAGCGATGCGTAAATTTGCCTGATGCGGAATCAGCATATCAATATTTTCTGGCGTTAAATTATTCTTCATTAGCCCTTCCATTATTACTTCACTAAAACGCACCACTGCATTTTTAAATACAAACTGTCCGTTCATATACGGATAGTAACTTTCATCATCAGGGTCATTATCTTCCAAAATATCATTTACCCAGCGCGTTCCCATTCCAGGAGCAGTCAATACCAATTCCTCGGCATGTTCCCCCTGCGAATGTAAATGCGTCGACAAAATGCCTTTATTGTTGTTTTCTTCACGAGTTAAAACTGCGGCCCCCGCACCGTCTCCAAAAATTACTGAAACCCCTCGCCCTCGTGTGCTTTTATCTAAGCCGTGCGAATGTAATTCACTACCAATAACCAAGATGTTTTTATACATCCCGGTTTTAATAAAATTATCGGCTACCGAAATGGCATATACAAATCCAGAACACTGGTTTCGGACATCTAAAGCACCCACTGTTTTAATATCTAAAGCGTGCTGCACCTGAACTCCTGGTCCTGGGAAATACATATCCGGACTCAAGGTTGCGAATATGATAAAATCGATATCATCTTTATCGATACCTGCGCGCTCGATTGCTATTTTAGCGGCTTTAACACCCATGGTGGCCGTGGTATCTCCACTACCGATTTCTACCCAACGGCGTTCCTGTATTCCGGTACGTTCCTGAATCCACTCATCATTGGTATCCATCATTTTAGATAAATCGTGGTTGGTTACCACATGATCCGGCACATACTTTCCTAAGCCAATAATTTTTGAATTGTACATTATTTTGAATTTAGTTTAGTTATACTCATTACAAGTTATATATTATTTACTATCAAAACTACAAAAAGCATTAAAATGTATTCTAATACCTCAAGTGAGAATATCGGACCTTTTAACATTACTTTTTAATTTTATTACCCCGTTTTAATTAAATTTAATGCTTGACTAATTCAAATCATTCAAAATGAAAAAATTTCTATTTTACTGTTTTCTTGTCACCGGACTTAGTATCCACGGTCAAGAAAATTTAACGTATCAAAAACCCTCAAAAGAAATCTTAGAACTTGCTACTGCTCCTTTAGCTCCTTCCATTCGAATTGATAGCAAAGGTGAAAACATGGTATTCCTTTACCGAAGCAATTTTAAAAGTATTGCTACCTTATCGGAAACCGAAATGCGCCTGGGTGGTTTACGTATAAATCCTAAAACTAATATTAGCAGTAGAGAACGTTATTATAACAATATAAAAGTCCGCGTTGGACGAAAAAGCACCGAAACGACTGTTAGTGGCTTACCCGAAAACCCAAGGCTTTCTAATTTCTCCTGGTCTCCAAACCAGGAAAAAATGGCATTTACCAATACCACTTCAAACGGTGTTGAACTATGGGTGTTAGACATTGCCAATACATCGGCTAAAAAAATCACCAGCGACAATTTAAATGCCAATACAGGAGATCCATTCTACTGGTTTAAAGACAACATGTCCTTACTTGTTAAAATGTTACCTGAAAACAGAAAAGATTTAATCGACACTAAAACAGCAGTTCCTACCGGACCTACAGTTTCTGAGAGTGAAGCCGGCGTCATGGCTCAAAACAGAACCTATCAGGATTTACTTAAAAACAAAGCCGACGAACACAACTTTGAGCAACTAGTAACTTCAGAATTATATAAGGTAGATTTAGATGGCAATGCATCTTCATGGATGTCTAGCGCTATGTATTCAGATATTTCTTTTTCCCCAGATGGTAACTACATTATGGTAGAAACCATTAATAAGCCTTTTTCTTATTTAGTTCCTTATTACAGGTTCCCTTCAACTACTGCTGTTTACGACACCAATGCCAAACTTATAAAAACCGTATTGGAAGTCCCTTTAATTGAAGATTTACCGCAAGGCTTTATGGCCGTAAGAACAGGAATGCGAAGCCTGTCGTGGAGAGGTGACCAACCTGCCACTTTAGTTTGGGCTGAAGCCTTAGACAAAGGAGACCCTGAAGTTAAAGTTGATTACAGAGATGAAGTATTTCAGCAAGAAGCTCCTTTTACCAGTGAACCGACTTCATTAGTAAAAACTATCAATCGTTTTAGAGGTATACAGTGGGGTAATGCCAATACTGCCATAGCCTTAGACTATTGGTGGAATACGAGAAACACAAAATCTTATATCTTTAATCCATCGAACAATACAGCAAAACCTGAAATTATTTCAGACAGAAACTATCAGGATGTGTACAGCGACCCTGGAAATCCAGTCACTTCAAGAAATGAATACGGACGTTACACCCTAGACATTGTTAAAAACAAAATTTTCTTAATTGGTGATGGTTATACCGAAAATGGAAAATTCCCTTTTATTGACCAATTAGATCTTAAAACAAAAAAAACAACCCGATTATATCAGTCTTCACTTAAAGACAAAATAGAAGATATTTCTATGGCTTTAGATATGAATAAAGGTGAAATTTTAGTGAGAATAGAATCTAAAAATGAATACCCTAACTATTACATTCGAAATATTAAAAAACGAATAGCTCCAGTGCCATTAACACAATTTGAAAATCCATTCAAAAGCATTCAGGATGTTCATAAGGAAATTATAAAATACAAACGTTATGATGGTTTAGAGCTCACAGGAACTTTATATTTACCTACCGATTATGAAGCTGGTAAAAAGTACCCAATGGTAATGTGGGCCTACCCAAGGGAATATAAAGACAAAAGCAGTGCAGGACAAAGTACTTCGAACTCTAATGAGTTCACCTACCCTTACTATGGTTCTCCAATTTATTGGGTAACCAAAGGCTATGTGGTTTTAGATGACGCCTCTTTCCCTATTGTTGGTGAAGGTAACGAAGAACCTAACGATACATTTATAAAACAGTTGGTTGGTAATGCCAAAGCTGCAATTGATGCTGTTGACGATTTAGGCTATATTGACAGAAATAAAGTTGCCATTGGAGGCCATTCATACGGCGCTTTTATGACAGCAAACCTGCTTTCACACTCTAATTTATTTGCTGCCGGAATTGCCAGAAGTGGCGCTTATAACAGAACGCTTACCCCTTTCGGTTTCCAAAGTGAAGAGCGTAATTACTGGGAAGCTCCTGAGATCTACTACAACATGTCTCCATTCATGCATGCCGACACCATGAAAACCCCTTTATTACTAATTCATGGGGAAGCCGATAACAATTCCGGAACGTACCCTCTACAAAGTGAGCGCTATTTTAATGCCTTAAAAGGCTTAGGCGCACCGGTAAGATTAGTTATGCTGCCAAAAGAAAGTCATGGTTATGCTGCCGAAGAATCTATTCTTCACTTACTGTGGGAACAAGACCAATGGTTAGAAAAACATGTAAAAAACAGAAAAGTAGAAGAATAACAAAATCTCTTATAAAATGTATAAAAAGGTCATTCTGTAATTGGAATGGCCTTTTTTAATGTCAGTTTGTCACATTTTTTGCCTTGGCATTTTTGTTGAATAACCCAAAAACATATAATTATAAACAGAATAAAAACAATATATCATGACAAAAGGAAATATTAATGTTTCGGTTGAAAACATCTTCCCGCTCATTAAAAAGTTCTTATACAGCGACCACGAAATCTTTTTACGTGAGTTAATTAGTAACGGTACCGATGCCACTTTAAAATTAAAACACCTAACCAGTATTGGTGAATCGACTTCAGAATATGGCAATCCACAGATTGAAGTTAAAATAGATAAAGAAGGTAAAAAACTTCACATCATCGACCAGGGTATTGGTATGACGGGCGAAGAGGTTGAGAAATATATTAATCAAGTGGCGTTTTCTGGTGCTGAAGAGTTTTTAGACAAGTATAAAGATTCAGCTAAAGATTCAGGTATTATTGGTCACTTTGGTTTAGGGTTCTACTCGGCTTTTATGGTGGCTGAAAAAGTAGAAATCATTACCAAATCACACACAGGTGCACCTGCTGCTCACTGGACATGTGATGGTTCTCCGGAATTCACATTAGAAGAGGCTACTAAAGAAGATAGAGGAACGGAAATTATTCTTCATATTGCTGAAGATTCAACAGAATTTTTAGAAGAATCTCGTATTCGTGAATTACTGTCGAAATATAACAAATTCATGCCTATTCCAATTAAATTTGGAACCAAAGAAATCAACGACCCTGAGCATGAGCCTGCAACTATTACCGACGAAGAAGGAAAAGAGACTAAGGAGCCTCACAGACAAATTACAGTTGACGATATCATCAACAACCCAAATCCGGCATGGACAAAACAACCAACCGATTTAGAGGACGAAGATTATAAAAACTTCTACCGTGAGTTGTACCCAATGCAATTCGATGATCCGTTATTCCACATTCACTTAAATGTAGATTATCCGTTTAACTTAACTGGTATTTTATACTTCCCTAAGTTAGGACAGGATATGAACATGCAACGAGATAAAATTCAACTATACCAAAACCAGGTGTTCGTTACCGATAATGTAGAAGGTATTGTTCCTGAATTCTTAACTATGTTACGCGGGGTTATCGATTCGCCAGACATTCCGTTAAATGTATCACGTTCGTACTTACAAGCCGATGGTGCGGTTAAAAAGATTTCATCATACATTACCCGTAAAGTTGCCGATAAATTAAAATCGTTATTCAACAATAACCGTGAAGATTTTGAAGCAAAATGGAACGACATTAAAGTGGTGATTGAGTACGGTATGCTTTCTGAAGATAAATTCTTCGAAAAAGCTGATGCTTTCGCTTTATATCCAACAGTTGATGGCACTTACTACACTTACGAGGAGCTTTTCAACAAAATTAAAGCAAATCAAACCGATAAAGATGGTAAGTTAGTTATTCTTTACGCTTCAGATACCGATGCACAACACAGTTACATTGAAGCCGCTAAAGCGAAAAACTATGAGGTTCTAATATTAGATTCTCCAATTGTTTCTCACTTAATCCAAAAACTAGAAACCACTAAAGAAAACATCTCTTTTGCACGTGTAGATGGCGATCACATCGATAACTTAATTAAGAAAGATGAAAATACCATTTCTAAGTTAGACGAAGATCAAAAGAAAGTTTTAGATGAATTATTAAAAGAAGTGATTCCTTCTGAAAAATTCATGGTACAATTGGAAGCTATGGATAGTAACGCATCGCCTTTCATCATTACACAGCCGGAATTTATGCGTCGTATGAAAGAAATGCAGGCTACCGGAGGTGGCGGCATGAACATGTTTGGTAACATGCCGGAAATGTACAACCTGGTTGTTAACACCAACTCCGATTTAGTAAGTGATATTTTAAACAAAGGTGATAAAGCCGAACAAGAACGCTTAATCAACCAAAGTTTAGATTTAGCACGCTTATCTCAGGGGTTATTAAAAGGTGAAGAGTTAACAAACTTCATTAAACGCAGCTACGAGATTTTAAAGTAATTACACTTTTACTTTTTATATACAGGAAACCACTTTGCAGATGCAAAGTGGTTTTTTTATACGCTCCTTACAAACAACCCACTCATTAACAGATAAATACTACATTTTTACTTATCTTTAGCGTAGCACTAACCTTAAAACAACTTCTTCTATGGCGCTACACATCAATAACTTAAGTAAAACGTACTCCAATGGCGTACAAGCCCTAAAAAACGTCACCTTAACTATTCCGAAAGGCATGTTTGGATTACTTGGCCCTAATGGCGCTGGAAAATCTTCATTGATGCGAACCTTGGCCACCCTTCAACAAGCCGATTCCGGCTCGGTAACGCTTAACGGTATTGATGTGCTAAAAGAAAAAGATAAAGTGAGGAAACTATTAGGGTATCTGCCACAGGAATTTGGAGTATACCCAAAAATAAGTTCTTACAATATGTTATCTCATATCGCTGCTTTAAAGGGCATTTCAAATAAAGGCGAACGAAGAGATCTGGTGGAATCGTTATTGAAAAAAACCAACCTTTGGGATGTTCGCAATAAAAGTTTAGGCACCTATTCCGGAGGAATGAAACAGCGATTTGGTATTGCTCAGGCCCTTATTGGTGATCCTCAATTAATTATTGTAGACGAACCTACAGCTGGTTTAGATCCCGCCGAACGTGTCCGTTTTCATAACCTTTTAAGTGAAATTGGTGAAAACACCATTGTTATTCTATCCACTCATATTGTTGACGACGTTTCTAACTTATGCAACAATATGGCTATCATATGTTTAGGCGAAGTTGTTTTACAAGGCAACCCGATTTCATTAACTAAGGGAGTAAAAGGAAAAATCTGGAAGAAAGCCATCGAAAAATCAGATTTAGAACAGTATAAAGCTGATATGCACGTTATTTCGACCCACCTAAAAAGCGGACAAACCATCATTCATGTGTTAAGTGATGTGCAACCAGACGCGTCTTTTGAATCCAGCCCTGCTAATTTAGAAGATGTCTATTTTTCAGAAATCTCATCTCGTATGGATTCTGCTTTAGCATAATTCACTCATAAAACCTTTTGTATTATGTTTAAAGAAATCTTTTTATTCGAGATTAAATACCGATTTAAAAGACCCGCAACATGGGCCTATTTTGGTATCTTATTAGTTTTTGGACTTATTATTGCTATTGGCGGTAACGGCCCGGCTTCAGAGAAGGTATTTGTAAACTCACCTATTGCTATTGCACGAATGCTATGTGTGGTAAGCATATTTGGCACCATGCTCGCCAGTGCTATTTTAGGTGTACCTGTTTACAGGGATATTGAACATAAAACCGAGAACTATTATTTCTCCTATCCCATATCTGAAAAAGGATATATCTTAGGTCGGTTTTTAGGCTCCTTATTCACCTTATTTTTTGTTGGTTTTGGGCTTCATTTAGGCTTAATTATAGGTTTTGCCATTGGTCCTTTCGCAGGATATGTAGAAGCCGACAGGTTCACCAGCTTTAATTTATGGAATTATATTCAACCAACATTTACCTTATACTGGGCTAACTTTTTATTTACGGGCTGTATTTTTTTCACCTTAGTCAGTACTACCAAAAAAGTCATGCTTGCCTATGCTGGTGGAGCCGTCCTGTTTATCACTTATCTGGTTACTCTCACGCTAACACAAGATATAGAGAATAAAGATTTGGTTAGTATGCTGGATCCCTTTGGGCTATCGGCATTAAGTAATATCACTCAATACTGGACTCCCGAAGAACAAAACACCTTAACTGTACCCTTTACTTCAAGTTTATTATTCTGGAACAGATTACTTTGGGTTGGTATTGGCTTACTTACCTTTGCCTATGCTCTGTTCAAATTCGATTTTCAAAAGTTCCTGAATAAAAATTACAATGCTAAAAAGAAGAAAACTGAGGATATACCTGAAACCAATAATGCTGCCGAACTTACCAAAATACCTCAAGCAAGTAAAGTATTTTCAGCTGGTTTAAATTTAAAATTACTGTTCGGTTTGGCTTTTATGGAGTTAAAAAATATTGTTAGAGATAACTTCTTTAAAGCAATTTTAATTGCTGCAGTTGCCTTTTTACTTTTTGATGCCTGGTACGGCTTTCCTGTTTACGGCACGCCCTCTTTGCCACTCACCTATTACATGCTGGAAGTTAAAGATTTTAATTTCATTGTGTTGATATTTATTCTGATTGTATTCATGACAGGAGAAGTTATCCATCGAGAACAAAATGTTAATTATAATCAGATTTTTGGAGCACTACCTATCCCCAATAGAATCATATACGGATCAAAATTTATAGCTCTTGTTTTTATAAGTTTCTTACTTGTAAATTTAGTTTTAGTAAGCGGTGTTCTTACTCAAATATTAAAAGGCTATTTCAATTTTGAATTCGACAAATACTTTATCGATTTATATTTAATTGAATTTCCAAAATACATCACCTTTGTAATGCTCGCATTTTTTGTGCATTCCATAGTACCCAAAAAGTTTTTAGGACACGTTATCGCCATTGCAATATGGGCCCTGCTCTTCGGTTTAAATGCTTTGGCCGAAGTCGATAATAATTTATATTTATATGGCTATGCCCCGCGATATATCGTATCAGACATGAATGGTTTTGGGCACTTCGGAACGGCCTTATTCTGGTTTAGAACGTATTGGCTTGCTTGTGGAGGTGTATTAGTTGTTATTGGGTATCTATATTGGATTCGCGGAACAGATTCGGGAATAAAATCAAGATGGAACATCTTAAAAAACAGGCTAAACCTTAAGACTTCAGGAACCTTTCTCCTTTTATTCATCCTATTTATAGGTTCTGGCGCATTCATAAATTACAACACTAAAACCATAAATCATTACAAAACCCAAGATCAGGGTATCTTAGCTCAAGCTAATTACGAAAAAGAATTGAGTAAGTACGATAAGATCGCTCAACCCAAAGTGATTGATGTAAAGCTAAATGCTAATCTATACCCAGAACAGAGAAAAGCCCAAATTAAAGTCCATTACATCATGGTTAATAAAACCGATGAAGTCATTGATTCTTTACATTTAAACTGGGGCGCCGAAGGGTTAATAAAAAAAGATATCAACACGTTTACAATTAACGGCATAAATCCCAAATTAGGAAAACGATTTGATGATTACGGCTACGAAATATATGCTTTCTATAGTCCGCTGAAACCCAACGATACCATTAGCATGACTTTAGATGTTACAGGAACATATAAAGGTTTCCCTAATGAAGGCACTGGTTCTAGCATAGTTTATAACGGTACGTTTTTAAATAATAATTTTTTCCCTTCATTTGGATATAATCCGGATGGTGAAATCATGGGCGATTTAGATCGAAGAAAGCATGATTTACCTGTTAAGGACTATAGTTTACCAGAACAAACCGACCCTTGGGGAACCAGTAATTTGTTATTTAACAATGACGCCGATTACATCACTTTTGAAGGCACCGTAAGCACAGCACCAAATCAAATAGCTATTCTGCCGGGGAATCTTCAAAAAGAATGGGAAGAAAATGGACGGAAATATTACACGTATAAAATGCGGGGCGAATTAGACTTTTTCTATAATATTTCTTCGGCCAATTACAGTGTTCATGAAGATGAATGGATTGGCGATTCTGGAGAAAAAGTGGCCATTCAAATTTTCTATCATCCCACACACACTTACAATATCGATCGATTTGTTACAGGCGTAAAACGCTCTATGGACTATTATTCAAAAAATTATGGTCCATACCAATACCGCCAGATGCGCATATTAGAATTCCCGCGCTATTCCACCTTTGCGCAATCCTTTCCTAATACGGTACCCTACGCCGAGAGTTTTGGATGGGTGGGCGATTTTAGCGACCCTAACGATCTGGATTACCTTTTTACAGTAACGGCACACGAAGTCGCGCATCAATGGTGGGGTCATCAAATCACACCATCGGCGACGAGAGGCTCGAATCAAATATCTGAATCTATGGCCGAATATTCTTCTTTAATGGTAATGAAAAAAGAATATGGCGTAGATGCCATGCAAAAATTCTTAAAAAGAGAATTAGACACCTATTTAAGAAGCCGAGCCAATGAAAGTAAATTTGAAAAAACATTACTTGATAATGACAATCAGGCTTACGTCTGGTACCGCAAAGGCGGTCTCATCCTGTATGCACTTCAGGATTTAATTGGTGAAGACAATTTAAATAGTGGCTTTAAAGCGTATACCGAAGCTGCGCGGTTTCGTCCGAAAGCCCCATTTACAACCACTACAGAATGGTATAACTATATGAAATCTGTAACACCAGATTCATTGCTGTATTACCTGAGAGATAGCTTTGAAAATATCACACTCTACAGCAACAAAATTTCAAATGCAACGTATAAAAAACTAGACGACAACAAATATGAAGTCTCTATTTATATTGAAAGCACTAAAAACTATTTCGACGGGAACGGTAAACTTTTAAAAACCGGAGACCAACCAAACATTTTAGAAATTGGAATTTTTAATAATGATACTGTTAACAACAATGGTATGACTGTTAAATCTCCAATTATACTAAAAAAAATGTGGATAAAACCTGGAAAATCAAGCTTAACATTTATAACCAGTAAAATACCCGTTAAAGCAGGAATAGATCCATACAACAAAATGATTGACAGAATACCCGACGATAATTTAAAGCCTATTGAAAATTTAACAGATTAAAAAAAATCAACATAGAAACTAAAATTAACACATGAAACACACTCCGCTTTTTCGGAGTGTTTTTTTTGAAGAAAGCAGAACGCAATAAATGGTTTTATAAAAGAGATTTAATTCAGTATATTTAAAGAAAAGCAATTTAAAGCACCTCACATTGGCTAAACCCAAAAACACACCTATAATCTGGCAACTTTCTATTATTAATTTACTTAATAATAAAACCTTAATCACCGGAGTCATTTTAAAAAAAGCCCCAACAGTTCTCAACAAAAATGTTGGGATTTTAAAGAATTTAAATCATGTTTTGAAGACATATTTTACAAAACCCTTTTCGAACATGCCCATTCTTATAAACACTAAAAATGAGTCCTTTGAAACCAAAACCGATGCTCATGGTGGATTCCAATTAACTTTAGACCAGTCAATTCAACTCCCGATATCTATAACAAATAATGGTTCGACTCTTAAAAGTGTTCAAAATTACCCTATTAGCTTCGCTGAAAACAATAGTGCTTTTGGCGTAATTTCAGATATTGACGATACCCTGATTAAATCCTATACAGCTAATAATTTAAAACGCATTAGCACCATTTCGTTCACACCTCCCCAAAGAAGACAACCTATACATTTCACATTAAATTTCCTTGAATCCATAAACAAGACAAAGTCCAACATTTATTGCGTTTCAAAAAGTGAAAGCAATTTATTCAGTCTTTTAAATTACTTTATTCAATTAGACCACAAACTACCTGAAGCGCCTTTATTTTTAACACCATACCTTAGTTTAAAACAATTAATATTTGATAAAAAGCCTAAAGATTTCAAGTATCAAACGATAACCAAAATTTTAAATTTAACTCAACAAAAATTCATTCTTATTGGAGATGACACGCAACGCGATATGATTATATACTACCATATTGCCAGTAAGTATCCTGATCGGATTTTAAAAATATTTATACGACAAACCAAGCATCAAAGGAAAACGCATCAGCAGAATATGTGGCTAAAATTACAAACCTTAAGCACCCCGAGCTACTACTTTAAAACAGATACCTCTATCGATTTCGAGCAAGAAGTTTCAAACTTAAAAACCATGGCCTTATGAAATTACTTTTAGTCGTTAACCCAATTTCCGGAGGTATAGACAAAGAACCATTTTTAAAAAATGCGGTAACTATTTGTGAGAAATACGGAATAAATTATCACATTTTTAAAACCAGTGGTAAAGCTGACCAACAAAAATTAACCGATATTATTAACACCTTTAAACCTACAAAAGTAGCTTCAGTTGGTGGAGATGGCACAACCTTATTTACTTGCACTGCTTTGCTTCATTTAAACATTCCAATGGGAATTATTCCCTTAGGTTCGGCAAATGGCATGGCCGAAGAACTATTTGTAAACCCCAAACCAGAAGAAGCTCTTAAAGACATTATAATGTCTGAAGTCATTGGTCATCTTGATATGGTTCAGGTTAATGACAATAACTACTCCATACATATTGGTGATGTTGGTCTAAATGCTCAAATTGTTAAAGGTTACGACAAAGATGTTAACAGAGGTATAACTACTTATGCCAAATACTTTCTAAAAGAACTAAGCAGCATTAAAACCTTTGATATAAAAATAGAAGCAAACGGCGAAACTATTAATGAACAAGGAATCATGCTAGGTATATGTAATTCCCGAAAGTACGGCACAGGCGTTCCATTAAACGCCAACGGAAACCCCATGGATGGTATGTTCGAAATTGTTTTGGTAAAAAAAATGGATGTCAATATTTTAGCAAAAGCAGGGCTCTCAATTTTTAGCGATAGTTTTATAGACAATGAAAATGCATTGGTAATAAGTACAACCGAAGCTAAAATCACCTTCAATCAAGAGAGAACCTTGCAATTAGATGGTGAAATAGTTGGCGCATTCAGCACATTAGATATAAAAATAATAAAGGGAGCTGTTAAATTCATCACGCACAACAATAACACCTATTTAAAACGTTAAACAACAATAAATTCATTTAAATAATTCTGGCTTTTAAGTTTTATAACATTTCATTAACTTAATGATTTCAAAATTGGCAAGACATTTGAAAGACATAGAAAACAACTTTAAAAACATTTGAGATATGTCATTACTAAAAACCATGTTACCTATAACCATTATAGCCACACTTTTTACATCTTGTAATTCTATAAAAACAACCACCTACTGGGTAAACAGTATAAAAGTAAACTGTAGTTCCGGAGCAGGTAAAATGCAGTGTTTACAAGTTTATAAAGGTGTTGATGTTGACAAAGCAACCTGGAGCACCTTTTATGCACCAATTGAAGGTTTTGAATTTGAATTTGGAAGTTTCCAAAAAATTGAAGTTACAGAAACTCAGTTAGACCCTAAGGATGTTCCTGCCGATGCTTCATCAATAAAATATAAGTTAGTTAAAGTATTAGAAAAAAAACAGGATCCTAAAATGGCTTTAAACGATATTTGGACAGTAACGAAAATTAATAATTCTGCCATTGGTAAAACAAGACAAATTCCTGGTTTGGAAATCAATATTTCTAAAATGCAAGTTTCAGGTACCGATGGCTGCAATAACTTTACCGGAGACATTAAAAATATTACAGCGAGAAATATTGAATTCGGACCAATTGCTTCAACCAGAAAAATGTGTATGGATATGACGATTCCTAATGCTTTTAATAAAGCTTTAAATGCATCGGTTAGTTATAAAAAAGAAGCATTAAGCTTAACTTTTTTCGATACCGAAGGCAATGAAACGCTTACTCTTAAAAAGATAGATTAAAACGGTAAGTTCTCTTATATTTGCCCTAAAAAAATTTTATGAAAAAATTATTTGCATTTGCTACGGCATTGGTCTTGTTTGTGTCGTGTAGTAGTGATGATGCCCCTGTGGATTACGGTCTTCAAAATGACGAAGACATACAGGCTTATATCACCGAAAACAATTTAAATGCTGAAAAAACAGAAACGGGCTTATATTACGTTATCGAAGAACAAGGTACCGGAGAAATGCCTGAAAACGCTACAGATCGGGTAAAAGTAATTTATAAAGGTTACCTTACCAATGGAGATGTATTCGACGAGAGCACTGAAGGCGCTTCTTTCCTGCTGCAATATGTTATTCCTGGTTTTGCAGAAGGCTTAACAAAGTTTAATGAAGGGGGACGTGGTAAATTATTAATTCCTGCGCATTTAGCTTATGGTAGCAATAATTACAACGATATTCCTGCCGGATCTGTTATCATATTCGACATTGAATTAGTTTACGTGAATTATAAAACCGAAAACGACATTCTAATTCAAGAGTATTTAACAGAAAATGAAATAGAAGCGCAAAGTACCGATTCTGGTTTGTATTATACAATTACCGAACCTGGTACCGGAACCTACCCAACAACAACCAATAATGTTACCGTAGCTTACACCGGCTACTTCCTTAATGGGGAAACATTTGATGAAAGCACACTATCTGGGGTTAGTTTTGATTTAGATCAAGTTATTGAAGGATGGAAAGAAGGTATTCCTTATTTTAATGAAGGTAGCAAGGGCACGCTTTTTGTTCCTGCTCATTTAGGTTATGGCAACTTCGATTATTATACCATTCCCGGAGGCTCTGTTCTTTTATTCGATATAGAATTAAAGTCTGTAAACTAAATTTTAATACTTAAAAAACACAAAAGTCACCTTAAATTTAAGGTGACTTTTGCATTTAAAAAAGCCTCTTACTAATACGTAAGAGGCACCTCCATTTAACACTTAATCCAAAAACAACTATTAAATATAGAGGAGATTTTATTCATTAGAAATCGATTGTTACAGAGCTTGCGCCAGGGACAGCCGTTGAATACACAGGCGCATAATTCCCACCAGACATTGGCATTTCAAAAATTAATAACTTTTGTTGAGCGCGCTCGGCTACAAAAATGGCTCCCTTATCAGGACTTACGGCAACGTCTACAGGATTTCCTAACTCGGTCATATCACCTTCAATACGAATTTGATCGTCCATCATCAGCATTCCACTATCTATAGCAGCCATAAACTTACTTGAAAAATCATGTATTATTACCAAGGCTCCATCGTCGGCAACTCCTGCAGACCCTATATCAGTTAACACCATCGTATCAGTCATAGCGTCATAGTCTAAACCATGCGTACGTACCAATCCTTCAATAGCCACTTTGGCGGTATACATTAAATCTCCGCTTTTAGCATTGTGGAAATTTTCAAAATATACCAGATTACTAGTCACATCTTCTATAGCCCATAAATCTTTACCGTTTACATGTACATCCCAAACCTCAAAACCTACATGGTATTGTCTGAAATCTGTAATTACATCTTCATTAACATGATAACTGACAAGCTTACCAGGTGTTACATCATCTACAACAACTACCTTATTATTGTATAATGCAGAACCTCTACCGTTTTCAAAAGTTGAAGGTCCCATTGCTGTTGGCACCATAGCATCTCCACCCTTAGCTTCTGCGATATTTGATAAAGCTACCAAAGCTTTATCTGATCTGTTTACCTGATAAATAGCATCACGATTAGCATCATACTCTACCCCATCGGCATCCATATAAGGCAGACTTAAAGATTTCATACTTGGCATTTCTAAGCTTTCGTGGATATTAAAAATACTTAACATCCCAGAGGTATTTGAAGAAACGTAAACCGAATGCCCTTCCATTTTTTCAGAAATCTTAGCCGATTTACTTGCCATACTATTATAACCATCCATGGGTGTACCATCAACAGATTCGGTTTGACAATTAGAAAGTGTTAAGGCCATAAAGCCACATGCGAATAATTGAATTGTTCTCATAATATATAATTTATTGATTATAACTATTTCAATATTCGGGGCGTACCGAGACTTACGTAAAAAAGAAAGTTGGGGTTTTAAATTCTGTTATTTTTTTTCAAATATTAAAATTGGTACCTTTCGGAAAGCAATACAACAGCGTGTAAAATGCAAATAAAAGCCACTAATATTTCGATCCCAAAAACTGTTATATGGAACAATAAACCCGTACAGACCGGCATATACAAGACGCCAACAGAAGGACCTATTTATTTAGGAAAAAGTGATGTAAAGCATGATAGTGTTATTGACAGAAAATATCATGGTGGAGAATTTAAAGCCTGCTATTTGTTCTCTGAAAATCAATATGAATTCTGGAAATTGCTCTACCCTAACCTTGATTGGAACTGGGGTATGTTTGGAGAAAACCTAACTGTATCAAATCTTGATGAAACAAAACTTTATGTAGGTGATACATACAAAGTAGGGTCGGCCATAATTCAAATTACAGAACCTCGGGAGCCTTGTTGGAAATTAGGTGTTAAATTTGGTTCGCAGGAGGTTTTAAAACAGTTTATTAATCATGGCTTTTCAGGAACCTACGTTCGTGTTTTAGAAGAAGGTGACGTAAATATTGGTGATACCTTTCAGCTTATAGAAAGTACCCAAAACAGTGTAACCATACATCAATTTTTCAATTTACTTTTTTCTCAAAATAAAAGTCAGGATGTATTACGTAAACTCTTTGAAAGTGATTCTGTTCCTCCGAAAAAAAGAGAAGAATTAAAGAAGTATTTGAAATAAGAAGATTAGTGAAATCCTATTCTAACTTTTTGATATTTTTTGTATATTTAAGATATGCGAACACTACCTAAAAAATTAAAACTACAGCATTTTAAAGACGTTTATATTCTAAATAAGCCAGAATCTTTTAGTGCCATTTTTGACGAGGTTAACTATTCAGAATCCTTAGTTACTACCTCTTGTGTAGATTGCGCCTTAGTGTTTGTAGATACTAAAGAAGAGTTTGTAAACCAAATGCTAACGTTATTTCCACGTCTGTTAGACTCCTCTATCCTTTGGGTATTTTACCCCAATGAAACGACGATTAGTGAAATTTCTAAGCTACACATTGAATTCGACTGGGATTTTCTGGGTGATTACCGATTAAAACCAACAAAACTACTTTCGGTAGATGATACCTGGAATGCCATTAAAATAAAAAAAATCCTCATTTAAAATTACCTTATCTTTGTGGCATAAAATTATACTATGTCATTTAAAGACTTACAATTAAATAAACCCATTTTAAGAGCCATTGCCGAAGCCGGTTATGACAATCCCACTTTAGTTCAGGAAAAAACCATTCCATTTGTTTTAGAAAAGAAAGATGTTATTGTATCTGCACAAACCGGAACAGGAAAAACCGCTGCTTTTGCACTTCCTATTTTGCAATCGCTTTTCGATTACCAAGATGCGCCTAAAAACGGAAAAAAAATTAAAGCTTTAATTGTAAGTCCAACCAGAGAACTGGCTGTTCAAATTCTTGAAAACTTTAAAACTTACAGCACGTATACTAATTTAAGAACCGCTGTAATTTTTGGGGGCACATCTATCGAGCCTCAAAAAGATATTTTAAATAAAGGTGTTGACATTTTAATAGCCACGCCTGGTAGGCTTTTAGATTTACACAAACAAGACATCGTTAACCTCGATTATGTCGAGACCTTAGTTTTAGATGAAGCCGATTTAATGTTAGATATGGGCTTTATTGACGATGTTAAAAAAATTGAACGTCTGTGTACAAAAGAGAAACAGATTTTATTGTTTTCAGCAACGATTCCTTATAAAGTAGAACAGTTAGCAAACACTATTTTAAAATCTCCTGAGCGTATTGAAGTCGCTCAAAATTCTTCAACCTCAAGAAACATCAATCAGGTATTATATTACGTCCCGAAACGTAATAAAATTGAATTGTGCCTGCATTTACTAAGAAACACCATAAAGGGAAGTATTATTATTTTTAGACGCACCAAATTTGGCGTTGATAAACTGGAAAAAACCTTATTAAAGAACGGTTATAAAGTAGATAGCATCCATGGTGATAAAACCCAAAACCTACGTCAAGAAGCCTTAAACAAATTTAAAAATGGCTACGTAAATATCTTAATCGCTACAGATGTTGCTGCCCGTGGTATTGATATTAATGAATTGGATGCCGTTATCAATTTTGATTTACCAAACATTCCTGAAACCTACGTACACCGTATTGGTAGAACGGCAAGAGCAGGAAAAAGCGGAACAGCATATTCTTTATGTTCGGCAGATGAAAAAACGTATATTAAAAACATTCAACAGCTTATTCAATTACAACTGGATATTGTTGAAGACCATCCATACCCCTTAGATCCAAAAGCAAAACCCATAGTTCATAAGTCAAATAAAACGGGTAGCAAACATAAAAAGGGACGTAAGAGTGAGGCTTCTAAAAAGAAAAAAAAGCGTTGGTATTAACTTACTTAACTGGAAAATCGAAATAAGTAGCTGGAAACGGCTCTTTCCTTAAGGTAAAATGCCACCATTCTTTTGGATAATTTCTGAAACCATGTTTTAACATAACCGTTTGTAATAGCTTTCGGTTAGCTTTTTGTTTTTCCGTGATATGACTGTAATTAACCCATGAAGCTTCTCCGAAAAAATCAAAATTACTACCCATATCTAAAGCTTGTCCGGTATTCCCGTCTATAATAGTTAAATCCACCGTACTCCCCTTACTATGTCCGGAGCGCGTTGCAATATATTCTTCTTTAAACAGGTGCTGTTTTGCAACGTCAGGATAAAACCTGGCTTTGTTTACGGTATCATTTAAATCTCTAGCCCAACTCATAAAATGGTTAACGGCTTGTTGTGGCCTATAACCATCAAACACCAATAGGCACAAATTTTGGCTCTGTAGTTCCTCCTGCACTTGTTTTAAAGCTAAAGCTGCTTGTTTTGTCAGGATTAATTTATTGGTTAGATAGCCTTCAACCGGCTTTCCTACAAAATTATTTGAGGAATAATATCTCAAATCTACATCTAAATCCGGAATAACCTCTTTAGCATATACAAAGCCTTCTGGCAGTTGGGCGAATGAAAATGAAATACAGAAAAGAAAAAAGAGTTTAACAAAGCAATTCATGCTTGCTAAAATAGTTAAAATACAGGGATCTCAAACTATGGTAAACAAAAAAACCGAGTTCCCTCAAACTCGGTCTTTTCTAATTTGCTTTTATATTACGATGTAGATTTAGGGTTTCCTTAATAACAACATAATGCAAATATTAATTAATTAATCCATTGAACTAAAAAGTATATTATTTAGTACACTCCAAAGATATAATTATTAAACATTACTCAACGATAAAATACATTAATATTCGACCAAATACACAAAATTTTAACATTTAAAGATTAAAATTAGTGTTTTATCGACGAAATGCACTTTTTAGAATTATAATTTCATCACTAATCAACATAGGATTAATCATAAATATTACTATAAAGTAGATAGGTTAATCGAAAAAGAAATGGTTATCGAATAAAAAAACAGTTTCAACGAATAAATTACCCATAACAATACCAAGCTAATTAATTTTAAACACAAAGCCCTGAAAACTATCAGTATATGAAACTAAAACTACCATTTATTATAATCTTTATTATATGTGCTAATACTTATGCCCAGGAATATGCATTTGGTGTAAAGGGAGGCATTAATAATAACAAAATTGGAACATTATATCAACGAGCCTACAATAATGAGCCTGCCATTAATCATCAACCAAATAAAGAATTAGGATATCAGCTAGGCGCGTATGTCACCGGCGAATTTGGAATATTCTTTGTTCAGCCTGAATTTAATTACGTTACATTCAACAATAATTACGAATTACCCCGAAGTAAAGCCCAATGGAAAACCTCTAAATTAGAAATTCCAATTTTAGCAGGCGTAAGGCTCCTAAAACCCTTACGCATATATTTTGGTCCTAGTTTTAATTTTTATAACGACACAGAACTAGAAGGTGTACAAGTTACATCTTATAGTGATGGAGGACCAGATTTAGACAAAAACACCATGAGCTTAAACTTTGGTATCATGCTAAGATATAATCGTTTTGGTATAGACTTAAGATTTGAACAAGCAACTAACACTACAGAAGAAGAATTACTAGATATTATATATAGTGATTACGGGACTAATTTGGCCGATTTAAAACCTTATCAAGCCAGTTCACTACGACTGAGTATATTTATTGATATTTTAAGAACAGACATGAAGCTCAGCGATTTATTTAGGAAAAAATATTGTGCCTGTCCTTACGATTAATAGGCTAACATAAAAAAGCATCCTAAACAGGATGCTTTTTACTTTAACTAACCAACCAAAAATATGAAGTGCAATTCTAAAAGTTTAAAGTAACCACTCAATAAACGTTTTATTAGAATGCAACTGTTTATTAGAAAACAATTACTGTGCCAAAGTAATATTTCCTTATTCCATATTTTCATTATTATTCCTTTAAGTCTGCTAACGCGTTATTATTGAGTAATTATTAAATAGATTGACATATTATTACTAATTTGCTGCCTTTTAAAAAAACAAATACATAATGCATAATTCTCCTCTATTTACAAACGATACGATTACTTTTGGATTACTCATGTTGTCTCTAGGGTTTGTATTTTACACAGAATCCAGAACTACAGGATTCTGGCCTAAATTTTACAAAATTGTTCCTGGTTTATTCATGGCTTATATGGTCCCGGCTATCTTAACATCCATCGGACTTATTGCTCCCGAATGGGAAACCGTAAACGAGGCAAATGAAGTTGTAAAACACAAGAGCAGTATTTATTTCATTACTAGTCGGTTTTTATTACCTGCCGCTCTTGTTTTAATGACGTTAAGTATAGATTTAAAAGCCGTATTCAACTTAGGTTGGCGTGCGCTTATCATGTTTTTCACAGGTACCGTTGGTATTATTATAGGTGGTCCCATTGCTATTCTATTAATATCTATTTTTTCTCCTGAAACCGTTGGTGGTGCAGGTCCCGATGCAGTGTGGCGCGGACTATCTACCCTGGCTGGAAGCTGGATTGGTGGCGGAGCAAATCAAACGGCCATGCTGGAAATTTACGGGTACAACCAAAAACTATATGGAGGTATGGTATTTGTCGATATTGTAGTTGCTAATATTTGGATGGCTGTATTACTAATAGGTATTGGTAAACGAGATAAAATAAATAAATGGCTTAAAGCCGATACCTCATCAATAGAGAATTTAAAAGAAAAGGTATCTACCTATACTGAAAGCATTACAAAGAACCCTACATTAACAGATTATATGCTCATGCTTTCTATTGCTTTTGGTACAGTAAGTATTTCGCATTTTCTTTCGGGATACATTGCTCCATTTTTTGGTAGCCTAGTTGCTACTATAGAAAATGCAACGACTCGTAATATGTTCACTTTTTTAGATTCTGAATTCTTTTGGATGATTAGTTTATCTACGGTTACAGCTATTCTTTTATCTTATACCAAAGCGAAAAATTACGAAGGTGCTGGTGCCAGTAAAATTGGTAGTATTTTCATCTATATTTTAGTAGCCTCTATCGGAATGAAGATGGATTTAAAACTTATTTTCGATAACGTAGGACTTATTGCTGTTGGATTGGTTTGGATGAGTATTCATGCCGGACTTTTAATTTTAGTTGCCAAACTTATAAAAGCACCTTATTTCTTTTTAGCGGTCGGTAGTCAGGCAAATGTAGGCGGTGCTGCCTCGGCTCCTATTGTTGCTTCGGCCTTTCATCCATCACTGGCCACTGTTGGTGTATTACTCGCTGTATTCGGCTACGCCATAGGAACCATTTCTGCTATTGTTTGTACTATTTTAATGGAATTGGCTTCTGCCACTTGATAATTACCAAATTTTATTAGCATATTTGCGACTTTAAATACAAACTAATACATGAAAAAAATTGCATTTTTAATTTTAGCATTATCTATTATTTCCTGCGGAAAGGAACAACACGATTTAACAGTAAAAACAAACATTAAAGGCTTAAAAAAAGGAACGGTTTATCTAAAAAAAATTCAAGACACAGCATTGGTAACCGTTGATTCTGTTGTAGTAAACGGAAATTCTGAACTAGAACTACATAGCACTATTGAATCTCCAGAAATGTTCTTTTTATATTTAAATAAAAATACAGCTGAAAACGAAAGAATCTCTTTTTTCGCAGATAAAGGCATTACTGAAATTAATACCACGGTTAAAAATTTTGCCGTAGATGCTAAAATTAAAGGTTCTGAACAGCAAAAGGTTTTAGAAAGCTATAACGACATGATTAGCCGACTTAACTACCAAAACCTGGATTTAATTAAGGCTAGTTTCGAGGCTAAAAAAGAAAACGATCAAGAAAAGATAGATAGTCTGGATAAAATGTCTCAAAACCTTATTAAGAGACGCTATTTGTTTACGGTTAATTTCGCTTTAAATAACAAAAACAGTGAGGTAGCCCCTTACTTAGCTTTATCTGAAATTTACAATGCTAAAATAAATTTATTAGACACGATTAATAATTCTTTATCAGAAAATGTAAAAATGTCTAAATACGGTAAAGAATTACAAAGCTTTATCGACAAAATAAAAGCTTCGGAATAAATAACACTAGACAAAAAAACAAAAAAGACATTCAGTAATCTGAATGTCTTTTTTTTGTCTAACCCTTACTATCCTACATTATGAACTAATGCGTAATAGCACCTTTATTAATAAATCCCAATAAAAAAGCCTCACATAATGTGAAGCTTTTTTGAGCCGATGGAGGGACTCGAACCCACGACCTGCTGATTACAAATCAGCTGCTCTAGCCAGCTGAGCTACATCGGCATTCTTAATACACTCAAAATAAACAAGATAAATTTGAATGCTGTTTCGTCAATAAAAAAGCTTCACATTATGTGAAGCTTTTAGAGCCGATAGAGGGACTCGAACCCACGACCTGCTGATTACAAATCAGCTGCTCTAGCCAGCTGAGCTATATCGGCGTTTTTGACGGGTGCAAATATAATCTCTTAAATTAAATCTGCAAACAATCCGTCAAAAAAAATTAACTTAATTTATTAATTTTTTCAATCAGTTCATTTCCTTTGCTTTCTAACTCATTTTTAATTGCTTTAAAATGAGCCTTTGCACTATCAACTGGCTTAGCATTTACCTTTGCAATTAACTCATCAAAAGTATCAATAGCTTCATCTACAATAGCAGAACTTTCTTTAGTATCCTTATCTGTATTAGCATACTCCCAAACATAAACTGCCTCAATAATGTCTCCTAATACATAGTTGATGTCTTTTTTAAGGTCTCTTTTATTTGCCATAATTATTTGTGTTTTATTTGCCGCAAAATTACATTAATCCTAAATAAAATCACGTATTTTTAAATTAAATAATCGATAATAAAAAAATTATACTTAAATTTACTTCGATGAACACAATTAGAATGTCATATAAGCAGATTTGTACCCGTATTTCGCAACAGTGGAGCACGGTCGCTTTTGCTATGTTAAAGTCTAAACAATCCTGTGAGCATCTTGAATACATGTAACGTATATTATACAACTATAAACAACAAAAGGTGCTTTTTACAAAAAGCACCTTTTTTATTTTAAAACAATTTATAACCATTAATTTTTTGAATCATGAAAACAATCAAATCCATTACCCAAACCGTCCAATCGTTTATTAAGTTATGTTATACAGCCAAGGCCTTATGGTTTATGCCTAGCCACTACAGACTCATACCCATATTGTTGCACACTTAAAATTTAAAATTATGAACACTAACACATATACAAACGTACCATTTATAGTAACAAAAAAAATAAGTAACGCTAACGGATTTTTATTACCAAGCACACTTTACGATACCGTAAAGGATATTGCTGCAATTCCTGTTAAAGGATTTTATTTACAGGAGGTTCCTGAATTTACAGATTACAAATTTAAAATGCATAAAAATGCTTTTGTGAAAGATAAACTTACCATACAAGCGCAATTAGTAAAACAAACGGCTAATGGCTATCTGGTAAATATTTTGGTTACAAAACCAAAAAACACCTTAAATCATCACGAAAGAGTTTGTAGTGCTTTATTTAATTTCCCGGTAGATAACGTCCAGATTAACGAAAGCAAAACAGCTTGTTAAATAAAAATCCCAAGTGCATGACTTGGGATTTTTTTTGTTTATACATACACCTCTAAAAGTGTAGCATCTTTAGCCTTTATTTCAAAATTCTTTATTGCTGCCGGAAGTAATAACGTCTCTCCTTTTTTAATGGATTCGGTAACACCATTCGCGGAAATTTCGGCATCGCCTTCAACACACATATAAATTAAAAAGGAATCTTCTTTGTTCTCCTTTTTTAAGGGTTCGGTAACTTTTAAATAACTTGTTGTAAAGTACGGGCAACTTACCATTTCATTAGACGTGTTTTCAGTCTTGCCGTAGGTTACTCTAAAATTATCAGGCATATCGAAATCAATCGCATCAATAGCCAAATCGTTATGCAATTCACGTTCATTTCCTTGATCATCAACGCGATCCCAATCATACACACGATAAGTGATATCGCTAGTTTGCTGAATTTCGGCAACCATAACGCCTGCACCAATGGCATGCACTCTACCAACTTCTATAAAATAAGTGTCTCCAGTTTGAACCTTATCAAAATTTAAAATCTTGGTTAGTGTCTTATTCTCCAGATGTTCTAAGTATTTTTCAGGAGTCATATCCTGATTAAAGCCTACTATTAAATTAGAATCTTCATCGGCCTGAAACACATACCACATTTCAGTTTTTCCAAAAGAATTATGTCTTTTAGCAGCTAACTCATCATTAGGATGCAATTGGATAGACAAATCCTGTTTAGCATCGATGAATTTTATTAATAACGGGAACTTATTTTCAAAAACCTTGTAATTCTTCTCCCCTATTAAATCCCCTTTATAGGTTTCTAATAATTCCTTTAAGGATTGTCCGGCTAAGCTTCCATTGGAAACGATAGATGTATCGCCCTCAACATCACTAATCTCCCAGCTTTCACCAATATTAGGAAGGTTAGAATCTTTATTTAATAAAGTTTTTAATTTTTGACCACCCCAGATTTTATCTTTTAAAATCGGGTTGAATTTTAATGGATACAATTGACTCATAGTTTAAGTTCCTGAATACGTTACAAAGTTTCGAGGTGTTTCATACAACGTAACCTCGAGACTTAAATCTTGATTTAATTTTGGTTTTATTTGATTGTAAATATAAACCGCTATGTTTTCTGTTGTAGGGTTTAAAGTTTTAAACGCTTCAACTTCTAAATTTAAATTTTTATGATCCAAGGGTTCTTCTACTTCTTCTCTAATGATATCTTTTAAGATTTTCATATCCATAACAAACCCTGTTTCTTCATCGATTTCTCCGGTAACACTAACTACCAAATCGTAGTTATGCCCATGATAATTAGCGTTACTACATTTGCCAAAAACCTCAAGATTCTTCTCATCGCTCCAGCCTTCCTTAAAAAGCCTGTGCGCAGCATTAAAGTGAGCCTTTCTGTTAACGGTTACTCTCATTATTTTGTCACATTAATGTGTTGATAGAATTTATCGAAAATAATTTTAAACCATTCGGTGTAAATTCCTGGTTGTTGTGCTATATCTTCCTTTACAGCTTCTAAAGACATCCATTTCCAGTCTGCCACCTCATCCGGATTAATATTAGGCTCATCGTTAAAGTACCCAACCATAATATGATCGAATTCATGCTCCGTTAATCCGTTATCAAAAGGTGCTTTATAAATAAACGACGTGGTTTCTTTAAGTTCTGCCACAAACCCCATTTCTTCCTGTAATCTGCGCTTTCCTGCTTCTATATTTGACTCTCCTTGGCGTTGGTGACTACAACAGGTGTTTGTCCACAATAAAGGAGAATGGTATTTATGAGCGGCACGCTGCTGTATCATCAGTTCTTTTTTATCGTTAAAAATAAATACAGAAAATGCGCGGTGTAATAATGCTTTTTCGTGAGCCTCCATTTTTGGCATTAATCCAATTGGCTCATCGTTTTCATTGACTAAAATGACTTGTTCTTCTTTCATAGTGTAACAAAAGTACAAAATACAATGCGCTTTACTAATGCTTTAAAACATCTTTTTTTAAAACACAATACCCTGCTTGAATACACAAGCAAGGCACTGCAAAAACATTAAATTTAGTATTTCTAATAATTTTAAGTTAAAGCTATTATTGTTATTTAATTTGCATTTATTAATAGTATCTTTGCAGCCCATTTGCAAATTATAATTATGAGTTTTCAAAAAGAGATTAACAGACGTCGTACCTTTGGTATTATTTCACATCCCGATGCCGGTAAAACAACATTAACCGAAAAATTACTTCTTTTTGGTGGTGCTATTCAAGAAGCTGGCGCGGTAAAAAGTAATAAAATCAAGAAAGGTGCTACCAGTGACTTTATGGAAATTGAGCGTCAGCGTGGTATATCGGTAGCAACTTCGGTACTTGCCTTTGAATATAATGGCACTAAAATTAATATTTTAGATACGCCTGGTCACAAAGATTTTGCCGAGGACACGTTCAGAACACTTACGGCTGTTGATAGTGTAATAGTTGTAATTGACGTTGCAAAAGGGGTTGAGGAACAAACCGAAAAACTGGTTGAAGTTTGTAGAATGCGCAACATTCCAATGATTGTGTTCATCAATAAATTAGACCGTGAAGGTAAAGATGCTTTCGACTTACTTGATGAAGTAGAACAAAAATTAGGATTAAAAGTAGTGCCTTTAAGTTTCCCTATTGGTATGGGTTACGAGTTTAAAGGTATTTATAACATCTGGGAGAAAAACGTTAATCTGTTTAGTGGTGACAGTAGAAAAAATATTGAAGAGACTATTGAGATTTCAGATTTATCGTCATCAGAACTCGATGAATTAGTTGGCGAATCGTCTGCCAATACGTTAAGAGATGAAATTGAACTTGTAGAAGGTATTTACCCTGAATTTGATAAAGACGAATATTTAAGCGGAAACCAACAGCCCGTATTCTTTGGTTCTGCATTAAATAACTTTGGTGTTCGCGAACTATTAGATTGCTTCGTTGAAATTGCTCCAAAACCAAGACCAAAACACAGTGAGGAACGTTTGGTTAATCCAGATGAAAAAAACTTCAGCGGATTTGTGTTTAAAATACATGCCAACATGGACCCTAACCACAGAGACCGTCTGGCGTTTATTAAAATTGTTTCGGGAACTTTCGAAAGAAACAAGCCGTATTTACATGTAAGGAATGGTAAGAAATTAAAGTTCTCAAGTCCTAATGCCTTCTTTGCTGAGAAAAAAGAAATTGTAGATATCTCCTACCCCGGTGATATTGTTGGATTACACGATACCGGAAACTTTAAAATTGGAGATACCCTAACCGAAGGTGAAACTATTAATTACAAAGGTATACCGAGTTTCTCTCCAGAGCACTTTAGATATATTAATAATGCCGATCCTTTAAAATCTAAACAATTATATAAAGGTATCGACCAGCTTATGGACGAAGGGGTAGCTCAGTTATTTACTTTAGAATTAAACGGACGAAAGGTAATTGGTACCGTTGGTGCTTTACAGTATGAAGTTATCCAATACCGCCTGGAGCATGAATATGGAGCCAAGTGTTCTTATGAGAATTTAAATGTACATAAAGCATGTTGGGTAGAAGCTGAAGACGAGAAAAGTGAAGAGTACAAAGAGTTTTTACGTGTAAAACAACGCTATTTAGCAAAAGACAAACACGGACAGTTAGTCTTTTTAGCAGACTCGGCGTTCTCGCTGCAAATGACACAGCAAACCTACCCGAGTATTACATTCCATTTTACCTCAGAATTTTAAATTATAACAACACAAAACTAAATTATAATAATTCATCAAATTTAATTCCGGCATATTATCGGGTATATCACACGTTAGTCAGATAAATTATACTACAACGTTATAGTTGATTAAATTTGTAACACGTTCATACCCCAAAAAATTGCTAAAACCTATGAAAACAGAAGCTAATACTTTCAGTAATTCGGAAATTACTGTGACTTATGAACCCAGCGTTTGTATCCATGCTGAAAAATGTAGAAAAGAGTTATCAGACGTTTTTAGAACCTCTATAATTCCTTGGATTGATTTAGACGCCAGCGATGCAGAACGTATCATAAAACAGGTTAATCGCTGTCCGTCTGGTGCTTTAAAATACAAACGTAAACGAAGTATCAAAAAGGCTGAAGTAAAAAAGAAGCCTGTATTAGAAACAGCAGTATAAATAAACTGCAAAAAAAGTCCCATTGAATAGTTCAATGGGACTTTTTTTATTTATGCTTGACCTGTTGGTCAAAAATTCAATGGAATTGGTGGTTATTTATAAAAACTATTTCGAGCATTTGATATAAAAAAGCGTAAACACTGTTTGCCTAAAACATCAAAACACATGATAATGTCGTAAACAAATAACATAAGATTCTGAAATAAATTCAGAATGACATGACTTATAAATTTGCTACTCACCCTTTATTAAGCCTGGCCCGTTGGCCCGAAATTCAATGGAATTGGCGGTTGCTACTTGTTACATTTCGAACAACTTTATAAGTTCCTTTTAAATTTGCTACTCATCCTTTATTAAGCCTGACCTGTTGGTCCGAAATTTAATGGGATTGGCGGTTGTTCGTAATCTTTAATTTCCCCATGCGCATTTTCAAATCGTGCTACATTCTCTCCCAGAGCTTTCAGCAAACGCTTCGCATGCTGTGGTGTTAAAATAATTCTGGATTTAACCTTGCTCTTCGGAACACCCGGCATAATATTTACAAAATCAACAACAAATTCAGATATCGAATGATTGATGATTGCCAAATTAGAATATTGCCCATCGGCAACCTTTTCATCCAATTCAATATTTATTTGTCCTTGTTTTGGTTTATCGTTTTCGTCTGCCATAATTTGATATGTTTTTAAAATTAAAAAGCCTTCGAGTATTAACTACAAGAAGGCTTTTATGTTATTTGATGCTTCGACTGTGCTCAGCATAAATTCGGCTAACAGGTTTTAGTTCCCTTCGGCTTATAAAACCTGAGTCCTCATTTAGTTATAATTTAATTCTTGCTTTACTTGCATCATTTCGTCAAACTCTTCTTTAGACCCAACGATAATGTCTTGGTATTTACGCATACCTGTACCTGCAGGAATTCTGTGTCCTACAATTACATTTTCCTTCAAGCCTTCTAAGCTATCAACTTTACCAGCCACTGCTGCTTCGTTAAGTACCTTAGTTGTCTCCTGGAACGACGCCGCTGAAATAAATGATTTCGTTTGAAGCGATGCTCTAGTAATACCTTGTAATATTGGCGTAGCAGTTGCTGGTCTAGCATCTCTAGCCGATACAAGTGCTTTATCTTCTCTTCTTAACAATGAGTTCTCATCTCTTAACTGGCGAGCAGTAACAATTTGCCCGGCTTTAAGGTTAACAGAATCTCCAGCTTCTTCAACAACTTTCAATCCGAAAATTGCATCGTTCTCCTGGATAAAGTCTGCTTTGTGAACTAACTGATCTTCTAAGAATAATGTATCACCAGAATCAATGATTCTAACTTTACGCATCATCTGTCTAACAACAACCTCGAAGTGTTTATCGTTAATCTTCACCCCTTGTAAACGGTATACCTCTTGTACCTCGTTTACTAAGTATTGTTGAACAGCTGAAGGTCCTTTAATATTTAAGATATCTTCAGGAGTTACAGAACCATCTGATAAAGGCATACCTGCTTTAACGTAATCGTTCTCTTGAACAAGAATTTGATTCGATAATTTAACTAGATATTTCTTAATCTCTCCTAATTTAGATTCAACGATAATCTCACGGTTACCACGTTTAATCTTACCAAAAGAAACCACACCATCAATCTCACTAACTACTGCTGGGTTAGAAGGGTTACGTGCTTCGAATAACTCAGTTACACGTGGTAAACCTCCAGTAATATCCCCTGCCTTAGCAGACTTACGAGGAATCTTAACTAATACCTTACCTACAGTAATCTTATCTCCGTCATTAATCATTAAGTGAGATCCTACCGGTAAGTTGTAAGAACGCATGGTTTCGCCTTTAGAATCTTCAATATGAAGTGTTGGAATTAACTTCTTATTTCTAGATTCAGAGATTACTTTCTCTTGGAAACCTGTTTGCTCATCGATTTCTACTTGATAAGTTACACCTTGTTCGATGTTTTCGTATCTCACTTTTCCAGCGAATTCCGAAATAATTACACCGTTATATGGATCCCAAGTACAAACCACATCACCTTTACTTAACTCCTGACCATTTTCGATCATTAAAGTAGATCCGTAAGGAATGTTATTAGTACTTAATGCAATACCTGTTTTCTTATCAATTAATTTAATTTCAGACGTACGAGAAATTACGATATCTACTTCGTTACCTTCTGAATCTGTACCCTTAACAGTTTTTAAGTCTTCGATTTCTGCAATACCGTCAAACTTAACTATTAATTTGTTCTCCTCTGAAATGTTACCAGCAATACCTCCTACGTGGAACGTACGAAGTGTTAACTGTGTACCCGGCTCACCAATTGATTGTGCTGCAACAACACCAACAGCTTCACCACGTTGTACCATTTTACCTGTTGCCAGATTACGACCGTAACACTTAGCACAGATACCTTGTAAAGCCTCACAACTTAATGGAGAACGTACTTCTATTTTTTCTAAAGGTGTTTCTCCAATAGCTTTTGCTATGTGGTCTTCAATTAACTCCCCAGCTCTAACTAATAACTCGTCAGTTAATGGGTTGTATACATCGTTTAATGATACACGACCAACAATACGTTCAGCTAAAGTTTCAACAACTTCATCATTTTTCTTTAATGGTTCTACTTCAACACCTCTTAATGTACCACAATCTTCTGAGTTGATAATAACATCTTGAGAAACGTCTACTAAACGACGTGTTAAGTAACCAGCATCTGCCGTTTTAAGAGCGGTATCGGCAAGACCTTTACGAGCACCGTGCGTAGAGATAAAGTATTCTAAAATTGAAAGACCTTCCTTAAAGTTAGAAAGAATCGGGTTTTCAATAATTTCTCCACCACCAGCATTCGATTTTTTAGGTTTCGCCATTAATCCACGCATACCTGTTAACTGACGAATCTGCTCTTTCGATCCACGCGCTCCAGAATCAAGCATCATGAATACCGAGTTAAACCCTTGTTGATCTTCACGAATACGCTTCATAGATAACTCGGTTAACTCTGCGTTGGTCGATGTCCAGATATCAATTACCTGGTTGTAACGCTCGTTGTTGGTAATAAGTCCCATGTTATAGTTACCTGTAATACCTTCAACTAATCCGTTAGCTTTATCAATCATACCTTGTTTTTCAGCAGGGATAATAATATCACCTAAACTGAACGACAGACCACCTTGGAATGCAAACTTAAATCCTAAAGTTCTAATCGCATCTAAGAAATCTGCGGTTTCAGGAACTGAAGTATACTTAAGAATTTGACCAATAATATCTCTTAACGATTTTTTAGTAAGTACTTGATTGATATAACCAGCGGCCTGAGGCACGTGTTGGTTAAATAATACACGACCAACAGTTGTTTCTATAATTGTTGGTGCTAACTTACCATCTTCGTTAATATCTAATGTTCTTACTTTAATACCGGCATTTAAGTCAACACGTTTTTCATTGAAAGCAATTTCTACTTCCTCTGGTGCGTAGAATGTTAAACCTTCACCTTTAATTGGCACTTCTGGAGTAGACTTACGGTGTTTAGTCATATAATAAAGACCAAGAACCATGTCTTGAGAAGGTACTGTTACCGGTGAACCGTTCGCTGGATTTAAGATATTATGAGAAGCCAACATTAACATTTGACACTCTAAAATAGCTTCTGGGCCTAATGGTAAGTGAACCGCCATCTGATCACCATCGAAATCCGCATTAAACGCCGTACACACTAATGGGTGTAATTGAATCGCCTTACCCTCGATTAACTTAGGTTGGAACGCTTGAATACCCAAACGGTGTAACGTAGGAGCACGGTTTAGCAATACTGGATGTCCTTTAAGAACGTTCTCCAAGATATCCCATACAACAGGCTCTTTTTTGTCAATAATTTTCTTAGCAGACTTAACTGTTTTTACAATACCTCTTTCAATTAATTTTCTAATTACGAAAGGCTTGTACAATTCAGCCGCCATATTTTTTGGTAAACCACACTCATAAAGTTTTAACTCAGGTCCAACAACAATTACCGAACGTGCTGAATAATCGACACGTTTACCAAGTAAGTTTTGACGGAAACGCCCTTGTTTACCTTTTAATGAATCTGATAATGATTTTAACGGTCTGTTAGAATCTGTTTTTACCGCTGATGATTTACGTGTGTTATCGAATAACGAGTCTACAGATTCCTGTAACATACGTTTTTCGTTACGTAAAATTACCTCAGGTGCTTTAATCTCAACAAGTCTCTTAAGACGGTTGTTACGAATAATTACACGACGGTATAAATCATTTAAATCTGACGTTGCGAAACGACCACCATCTAATGGCACTAACGGACGTAATTCTGGTGGAATAACAGGGATTACTTTCATAATCATCCACTCCGGACGATTCTCTCTGTTATTGTTAGACTCACGTAACGATTCTACAACCTGTAAACGTTTTAAAGCTTCAGTTTTACGTTGCTTAGACGTTTCTGTATTCGCTTTATGACGTAATTCGTATGATAATGATTCTAAATCAATTCTAGCTAATAATTCAATCAAACACTCAGCTCCCATTTTAGCTAAGAATTTGTTTGGATCAGTATCATCTAAATACTGGTTATCCTGAGGAAGGGTTTCAAGAATGCTTAAGTATTCTTCTTCCGTTAAGAAGTCCATTTTTTGTAATGGTTCACCTTCTTCATTTTTAGCGATACCTGGCTGAATTACTACATAACGTTCGTAGTAAATAATCATATCTAATTTCTTAGATGGTAACCCTAATAAATAACCTATTTTATTTGGTAACGAACGGAAATACCAAATGTGAGCGATTGGCACAACTAAGTTGATGTGTCCAACTCTATCACGACGTACTTTCTTTTCCGTTACTTCAACACCACATCGGTCACAAACGATACCTTTGTAGCGAATTCTTTTATATTTACCACAAGCACACTCGTAATCCTTTACAGGACCAAAAATACGCTCACAGAATAAACCATCTCTTTCTGGTTTATGAGTTCGATAATTGATAGTTTCAGGTTTTAAAACCTCACCTCTAGACTCTGCTAAAATAGACTCTGGTGACGCTAAACCAATTGAGATCTGGTTAAATCTCTTTACTGTATTCTTATCTTGTTTTCTTGCCATAATATATGGTGCTATCGAATTATTTGTAAACTTTTAGCATACCGCTTAAATTACTTTAAGCGGTATGCTGTATATTATTCCTCTAATCTAATGTCTAATCCTAGACCTTTCAATTCGTGCATTAATACGTTGAAAGATTCTGGTAATCCAGGATCTGGCATTGGTTCACCTTTTACGATTGCTTCGTAAGTTTTGGCTCTACCAATTACATCATCAGATTTTACAGTTAAGATCTCTCTTAAAGTACTTGATGCACCATAGGCTTCAAGTGCCCAAACCTCCATCTCACCAAAACGCTGACCACCAAACTGAGCTTTACCTCCTAATGGTTGTTGTGTAATTAATGAGTAAGGACCAATAGAACGTGCGTGCATCTTATCGTCTACCATGTGACCTAACTTAAGCATATAGATAACACCTACAGTTGCTGGCTGGTCGAAACGATCTCCAGTACCTCCATCGTAAAGGTAAGTATGACCGTATCTTGGAATACCCGCTTCGTCTGTAAGTCCATTAATCTGATCGATAGTTGCACCGTCGAAAATAGGAGTCGCGAACTTACGACCTAATTTTTGACCTGCCCAACCAAGTACTGTTTCGTATATCTGACCAATATTCATACGAGAAGGTACACCAAGTGGGTTAAGAACGATATCTACTGGCGTTCCGTCTTCTAAGAATGGCATATCTTCTTCACGAACGATACGAGCAACAATACCTTTGTTACCGTGACGTCCTGCCATCTTATCACCTACTTTAAGTTTACGTTTCTTAGCAATATAAACTTTTGCTAATTTAATAATACCTGATGGTAACTCGTCTCCTACAGAGATTGTAAACTTCTCACGTCTTAAAGATCCTTGTAAGTCGTTTTCTTTAATCTTGTAGTTGTGAATTAAATCTGCAACAAGTTGATTTGTATGGTCATCAGTGGTCCATTTACCAGACACCAAGTGTGCATAATCATCAACAGCATTTAACATTTTAAGCGTGAACTTCTTACCTTTTGGTAATACCTCTTCACCTAAATCATTATAAATACCTTGTGCAGTTTTACCATTTACGATGTTGAATAATTTCTCGATTAAAACTTCTTTTAATTCGTCGAATTTTCTATCGTAAATACCTTCTAATGCGATGATATCATCTTTATCCTGAGCACGCTTACGTTTATCTTTAACGGCTCTTGAGAATAATTTCTTATCGATAACAACACCATTTAATGATGGAGATGCTTTTAATGATGCATCTTTAACATCACCGGCTTTATCACCGAAGATTGCTCTTAATAATTTCTCTTCCGGAGTTGGGTCGCTTTCTCCTTTTGGAGTAATCTTACCAATTAAGATGTCGCCAGGCTTCACTTCAGCACCAACGCGAATCATTCCGTTTTCATCAAGATCTTTAGTTGCTTCTTCAGAAACGTTAGGAATATCGTTAGTTAACTCTTCGTTACCTAATTTCGTATCTCTAACTTCTAAAGAATACTCATCGATATGTACCGATGTAAAGATATCTTCACGAACAACTTTTTCAGAAATTACAATTGCATCCTCAAAGTTATAACCTTTCCAAGGCATGAAGGCAACCTTCATGTTTCTACCTAAAGCAAGCTCTCCTTTTTGTGTCGCATAACCTTCACATAAAACTTGACCCTTCTTTACAACATCACCTTTAACTACAATTGGTTTAAGATTGATAGAAGTTCCTTGGTTGGTTTTTCTATATTTTACTAATTGATACGTCTTAACATCACTATCGAAACTAACTTTAGCCTCATCTTCAGTACGATCGTATCTAATTTGAATCTCATTTGCATCTACATAAAGTACTTCTCCTGTTCCTTCTGCATTAATTAATACACGAGAATCTGTTGCTACCTGACGCTCTAAACCAGTTCCTACGATTGGAGACTGTGGCAATAGTAATGGTACTGCCTGACGCATCATGTTCGATCCCATCAACGCACGGTTGGCATCATCATGCTCTAAGAACGGAATTAATGAAGCCGAAATAGATGAAATCTGGTTAGGCGCAACGTCTGTATAGTGAATATTATCTGGCTCAATTACCGGGAAATCACCCTCCATACGAGCAATTACCTTATCGTGTAATATTTTACCATCATCATTTACTTTTACAGTAGCCTGTGCAATTAATTTACCTTCTTCCTCTTCTGCACTTAAGTAAATAGGATCGTTTTTAATATCTACTGTTCCATTTTGAACAGGGCGGTAAGGCGTTTCAATGAATCCCATTGAGTTTACCTTCGCGTAAACAGATAACGATGATATTAATCCAATATTTGGTCCCTCAGGCGTTTCAATCGGACATAAACGACCATAGTGTGTATAGTGAACGTCACGAACCTCGAAACCTGCTCTCTCACGTGAAAGACCTCCAGGCCCAAGAGCCGATAGACGACGCTTGTGAGTAATCTCGGCTAATGGATTGGTTTGATCCATAAACTGAGATAACTGGTTCGTACCAAAGAACGAGTTAATTACCGACGATAATGTTTTCGCATTAATCAAGTCGATTGGTGTAAACACCTCGTTATCACGAACGTTCATACGCTCACGAATAGTACGTGCCATACGGGCTAAACCAACACCAAACTGTTGAGATAATTGCTCACCTACTGTACGTACACGACGGTTAGATAAGTGATCAATATCATCAATCTCAGCTTTAGAGTTAATAAGCTCGATTAAATATTTAATAATGGTAATGATATCTTCTTTAGTAAGCACTTGCTTATCCATTTCGATATCAAGACCTAATTTTTTGTTCATTCTGTAACGACCTACTTCCCCTAAAGAGTAACGTTGGTCACTAAAGAATAATTTATCTATAATACCACGTGCTGTTTCCTCATCTGGCGGCTCAGCATTACGTAATTGTCTATAGATATGTTCAACAGCCTCTTTTTCAGAGTTTGTTGGATCTTTTTGTAATGTATTATGAATGATGGCGTAATCCCCTTGTTCTAACGCTTCTTTGTGTAACAGAATGGTTTTTACGTCTGCATCAAGAATTTCTTCTATATTGTCTTTGTCTAAAATAGTATCACGATCAAGAATAATCTCGTTACGCTCAATTGATACTACCTCTCCTGTATCCTCATCAACAAAATCCTCGTGCCATGTGTTAAGTACACGTGCTGCAAGTTTTCTTCCTTGGTATTTCTTTAATCCAGTTTTAGATACTTTAATTTCTTCTGCAAGATCGAATATCTCTAAGATATCTTTATCGCGTTCGAAACCAATAGCTCTAAATAATGTTGTTACGGGTAACTTTTTCTTTCTATCAATGTACGCATACATTACCTGGTTAATATCGGTAGCAAACTCAATCCAAGATCCTTTAAATGGAATTACTCTGGCTGAGTATAACTTGGTTCCATTAGCATGGAAAGACTGTCCGAAGAATACACCAGGTGAACGGTGTAATTGAGATACTACAACACGCTCAGCGCCATTAATTACGAAAGTACCACTAGGGGTCATGTAAGGAATTGTTCCTAAGTACACATCTTGAACAATAGTTTCGAAATCCTCGTGTTCAGGGTCTGTACAATATAACTTTAATCTGGCTTTAAGCGGAACGCTGTAAGTAAGTCCTCTTTCTATACACTCATCTATAGCGTATCTTGGTGGATCTACGAAGTAATCTAAAAATTCTAAAACAAATTGATTACGTGAATCTGTAATTGGAAAGTTTTCCATGAAGGTGTTATATAAACCTTCATCACCTCTTTCTTCCGATTTAGTTTCTAACTGGAAAAAATCCTGGAAGGATTTTATCTGAATATCCAAGAAATCCGGGTATTCTGTTCTATTGATAATAGACGAGAAATTTAATCTTTCAGCTTGTGTTGACAACATCAATGGACGGAATTATGATTAAAAAAAAATAGTTGTGGCGTATGTAAATATTATATACGCAAAATGGTTTAGGTCTTGAAGGTAACCTCCAGACCTAAACCTTTATAATTTGTAAAAGCTAAGCTTATTTAAGCTCAACCTCAGCTCCTGCTTCTTCTAAAGATGCTTTTAATGCTTCAGCTTCGTCTTTAGATACTCCTTCTTTAATGTTACTTGGAGCTCCGTCAACTAATTCTTTAGCTTCTTTTAATCCTAAACCAGTTAATTCTTTAACTAATTTTACAACTGCTAATTTAGATCCACCAGCTGCTTTTAATACAACGTCAAACTCAGTTTGAGCTTCTTCAGCGTCTCCACCAGCAGCAGGACCAGCTACAGCAACTGCAGCAGCAGCAGCAGGCTCGATACCATACTCATCTTTTAATATAGTAGCTAACTCGTTTACTTCTTTTACTGTTAAGTTAACTAATTGTTCTGCGAAATCTTTTAAATCTGCCATTTTCTATCGTTTTTAATAAATTTTAATTTTAATATAATTGTAATATAGTGCGTACTCTGCTAATACTATCCTTCTTTTTCAGATAGTGTTTTAATGATACCCGCGATTTTTCCACCACCTGACTTAAGTGCTGAAACAACGTTCTTAGCAGGCGATTGTAATAATCCTACAATCTCTCCTAATAACTCCTCTTTAGACTTGATGTCAACTAACGCGTCTAATTGGTTATCACCGATATATACCGCTTCCTCAATAAATGCTCCTTTTAATAAAGGCTTTTCAGATTTTTTACGGAAGTTTTTAATTAACTTAGCTGGCGCATTACCTGTTTCAGAATACATTACTGTAGTATTCCCTTTTAAAACTGTTGGAAGATCTTCAAATTCCTTATCTGATGCCTCCATTGCTTTTTCAAGTAATGTGTTTTTTACAACTGCCATCTTAATGTCTGCTTTAAAAGCAGCACGGCGTAAATCTGAGGTAGTACCTGCGTTTAGTCCTGAAATATCTGTAATATAGATATTTGCGTTATTGGCTAATTCTAAAGTTAACTCCTCAATTACTTGTGATTTTTCTTCTCTTGTCATAATAAAAGTATTTAACTAATTAACCAACTTTAGGATCAACAGCAACACTAGGACTCATTGTACTAGAAAGGAAAATACTCTTTACGTAAGTACCTTTTGCAGTTGTTGGCTTAAGTTTTATTAATGTTTGAATTAATTCATTTGCGTTACCAGCAATTTTATCAGCACTAAAAGATGCCTTACCGATTGCCGCGTGAACAATACCAGTTTTATCAACTTTAAAGTCAATTTTACCAGCTTTTACTTCTGTTACAGCCTTAGCGATGTCCATAGTTACTGTACCAGTTTTTGGGTTAGGCATTAAACCACGAGGACCTAATACACGTCCTAAAGGACCTAATTTACCCATAACACTTGGCATAGTAATGATTACATCTACGTCAGTCCATCCGCTCTTGATTTTATCAAGGTACTCATCTAAACCTACGTAATCTGCTCCAGCTTCTTTAGCTTCTGCTTCTTTATCTGGAGTTACTAATGCTAATACTTTCATATCCTTACCAGTTCCGTGAGGTAATGAAACCACCCCTCTTACCATCTGGTTTGCTTTACGTGGATCAACTCCTAAACGTACAGCGATATCAACTGAAGCGTCAAATTTTGTATTAGTAATTTCTTTTACTAACTCTGATGCTTCGTTAAGAGAGTAAACTCTCCCTTTTTCAATCTTTGCTAAAGCTTCTTTTTGCTTTCTTGTTAATCTTGCCATTTTCTAATGTTTTTAAAGATTAAGATGGGAATTGACCTGTTACAGTGATACCCATTGATCTTGCTGTTCCAGCAACCATTTTCATAGCAGATTCGATTGTAAATGCATTTAAATCTTGCATTTTATCTTCTGCTATAGTTTTGATTTGATCCCATGAAACTTTAGCTACTTTTTTTCGGTTAGGCTCTCCTGAACCTTTTTTAATTTTGGCCGCTTCTAATAATTGTACTGCAGCTGGAGGAGTTTTAATAACAAAGTCGAAAGACTTGTCTTTATAAACCGAGATAACAACAGGTAAAACTTTACCAGCTTTATCTTGAGTTCTAGCATTAAATTGCTTACAGAACTCCATGATGTTAACCCCAGCAGCACCTAAAGCGGGTCCAACCGGTGGCGACGGATTCGCAGCACCTCCCCGAACTTGTAACTTAACTACTTTACTTAATTCTTTTGCCATTTTTAATAATTTAGTGTGATAAACTTCTAGTTGGAAGCAAAAAGCTTATCCTTTATATAGTGTAACAATTATTATACTTTTTCAACCTGCATATAGCTTAACTCTAATGGTGTCTTTCTTCCAAATATTTTCACCATTACTTCTAGCTTACGCTTTTCTTCATTTATCTTCTCGATAGTTCCATCAAACCCGTTGAATGGTCCATCGATAACTTTTACTGTTTCTCCTTTTGTAAAAGGAATAGCTACATTGGCTGTTTCTTCAACCGCTAATTCATCAACTTTACCTAACATTCTGTTAACTTCAGATTGTCTTAACGGCACAGGATCACCACCTTTAGTTTCACCTAAAAATCCAATTACGTTAGTAACCGATCTAATAATGTGAGGTACCTCTCCTGTCAAGTTGGCTTGAACCATAATATAACCCGGAAAAAATACTTTTTCTTTATGCGTCTTTTTTCCATTTCTTATTTGAACAACACGCTCTGTTGGAACTAATACCTGATCAACATAATCCTGCATTCCTAATCGAGCTATTTCATTCTCGATGTAGGTCTTGATTTTATTCTCCTGACCACTTACGGCTCTAACAACGTACCATTTTTTTTCACTCACTTCAGACATAAAATTCTAGTTTTCCCGTGTTAGTTAATCAGTTGAAAATAAAAAGCCATAAATTTACTGAATACCGTATCAATTCCCCAGATTGCTAAGGAAAACACGATAGAGAACACAGCCACTAAAACAGTTAAACTTTGTGCTTCTGCCCAAGTTGGCCAACTTACATTGTTTTTAAGTTCGCTAAATGATTCTTTTACGTAATTTACAATTCCAGCCATTTATTTATATTTTATCAACAGATTACATTTTAGTATTTCGCTTCGTTAAAAAAGCCTCCTAAAACCGTTACATCCTTATTTATTGAAAGGAACCTAAAATTAAGTTCCTTATTGCACGGGTTGAGAGACTCGAACTCCCGACACCTGGTTTTGGAGACCAGTGCTCTACCAACTGAGCTAAACCCGTAGATAGTTTAGGTATTCGTATTGCTAGGAATACCTAAACTTATTTATCTATCTAAACTGTATTAGTCTAAAATCTCAGTTACCTGACCAGCACCTACAGTTCTACCACCTTCACGGATTGCGAAACGTAAACCTACGTTCATTGCAATAGTGTTGATTAATTCAACAGTGATAGTTAAGTTGTCTCCTGGCATAACCATCTCAACTCCTTCTGGTAAAGAAATGTTACCAGTTACGTCAGTTGTACGTACGTAGAACTGTGGACGGTAGTTGTTGTGGAATGGAGTGTGACGTCCACCTTCTTCTTTCTTAAGGATATAAACCTCAGCTTTGAATTTAGCGTGTGGAGTTACAGATCCTGGCTTAACGATAACCATACCTCTTGAGATTTGGTTTTTATCGATACCTCTTAATAAGATACCAGCGTTATCTCCAGCTTCACCTCTATCTAATATTTGACGGAACATCTCGATACCAGTGATAGTAGAAGTTAACTTCTCAGCACCCATACCTACGATCTCTACAGGATCTCCAGTGTTAGCAACACCAGTTTCGATACGTCCTGTTGCTACAGTACCACGACCAGTAATAGAGAATACGTCTTCGATTGGCATTAAGAAAGGCTTATCCATATCACGTAATGGCTCTTCGATCCACTCATCACAAGCTTCCATTAACGCCATAACAGTATCAACCCACTTTTGCTCACCATTTAAAGCTCCTAATGCAGAACCAGCGATTACAGGTCCATTATCTCCATCGTACTCGTAGAAAGATAATAAATCTCTAACTTCCATTTCTACTAACTCTAATAACTCCTCATCATCAACCATATCCACTTTGTTCATGAATACAACAATACGAGGAATACCTACTTGACGACCTAATAAGATGTGCTCACGAGTTTGTGGCATAGGACCATCAGTTGCAGCAACCACTAAGATAGCACCATCCATTTGAGCAGCACCAGTTACCATGTTCTTAACGTAATCGGCGTGACCTGGACAGTCAACGTGCGCGTAGTGACGTTTTGCAGTTGAATATTCTACGTGAGATGTATTAATAGTAATACCTCTTTCTTTCTCTTCTGGAGCGTTGTCAATTTGATCAAATGATCTAGCTTCTGATAAACCTGCATCAGCTAATACTTTAGTAATAGCAGCAGTTAAAGTTGTTTTACCGTGATCTACGTGTCCAATTGTACCAATATTTAAGTGTGGTTTTGAACGATCGAAAGTTGCCTTTGCCATGTTTTTTAAATAATTTAATCTTAGTTATATAATAATATTAGTGTATTCTAATCTTTCTTCTTCAATTATAGAGCCAATGACGAGATTTGAACTCGTGACCTCTTCCTTACCAAGGAAACGCTCTACCCCTGAGCTACACCGGCAGTTAAATATTAGAGCGGGAGACCGGGTTCGAACCGGCGACATTCAGCTTGGAAGGCTGACGCTCTACCAACTGAGCTACTCCCGCAATTATTTAATAATAATCTTTTTCATGAAGTAAAATAAAATTGTGGGGAGAGCAGGATTCGAACCTGCGAAGACATAGTCAGCAGATTTACAGTCTGCCCTCGTTGGCCGCTTGAGTATCTCCCCAATTTTACCTTATTTTATTTCACTTTATTTTAAAGAACTTGAGCCGATAGAGGGACTCGAACCCACGACCTGCTGATTACAAATCAGCTGCTCTAGCCAGCTGAGCTATATCGGCTTGTTTTCACCTTTTTTTCACACAAAAAAAGTCCGCTATTTCTAACGGACTGCAAATGTATATATAAATTTCTTTATTCAAAACATTTTTTGAAAAATATTTTTATAAATGTGCTCTTAATTTCTCTTTTCGCTTTTTTAGTTGTCTTTCTAACGATGCTGCAGCTGTATCTGCTCCTTCCTCGAAGGTTTTGCATTGTTTTTTAACAACAAAACTATCACCTGGAACACTTAACCTCACTTCAAATATTTTATTCTCCTTATCACTCGTATTTTCAACTTTTAAAAACACATCAGATTGAATGACTTTGTCATAAAACAAATCCAATTTATCCATACGTTTTTGGATAAAATCTATTAATTTTCTATCTGCACTAAAATTAACGGATTGCGTGTTTACTTTCATACTACTTAGTTTTTTTGGTTAAACAATATTCTATACTATTTTTTACTTCTGGGATGTGTATTAACATGCACTTTTTTTAACTCTGCTATACTATTATGCGTATATACCTGAGTGGCAGCCAAACTTGTGTGCCCAAGAAGCTCTTTAACAGCATTTAAATCGGCACCTTGATTTAGTAAATGTGTTGCGAAAGAATGCCTGAGTATATGAGGACTCTTTTTTACCTTAGAAGATGCTTTACTAAAATAATCATTTATTATTCTGTAAACAAGCGTTTCGTATATTTTAGCACCTTTTTTTGTTAAAAAAAGATTTTCCTGATCTACGATAATACCGAGCTTGTTTCGCTCTTCTAAATACCGGTGCATGGTTTTTAATACTGAACCTAATAACGGGAGTATGCGTTCTTTATTTCTTTTACCTAATACTTTTAACGTTTTATTATTTAAGTTAACACTATTTAACTTTAATTCAACCAATTCAATACGTCTTATACCAGTAGAATAAAACAATTCTATAATTAGCTTATCTCGAATACCTTCAAAACTATCGTCGAAATTAAATGCATCAAGCACCTGATTTATTTCATTTTCAGAGAAAGGCACCTGTACCGTTTTCTTTGTTTTTAACGCTTTGTGTTTCGCTAAAGGATTTACAGATATCGATTCGGTTTTTAAAAGGAATTTATAATAGGTATTTAAAGATGATATTTTTCGGTTGACACTGCGATTAGATAATCCGTTTTCCACCAAAACAACAATCCAAGTTCGAATCTGGGCATAATTAACATCTTCTATAGATTTTATTTGATACTTAGTATTTACAAATTCTAAAAACTCACCTAAATCGCTTTGATAGGCTTTTACCGTTAATGCCGAATAATGTTTTTCTAATAACAGATAATCAACAAAAGACTTAAAGGGCATAACACTCATTTTTTACTGGGTTAAGCTAAATGTACAAAGTTTATTTGGGTTTAAAAGTTTAGCGCAAAAAAAACCCGCTTAAATAAGCGGGCTTTCATTGATTCTTTAGAATCTACTAGATATCTTCTGCATCTCTTAATGTTTGAACGTACTGTGCTTTTTGAATTTGCGCTCTACGCTCAACTGAAGGCTTTGTAAATTGCTTACGTGTTTGCAACTGACGTTTAGTTCCGGTTCTGTCGAACTTTCTCTTAAAACGCTTCAGCGCTCTATCTATATTTTCTCCTTCTTTAATTGGTATTATTAACATAGGTCTTAACCTCCTCTCTTTTAGCATTTCGGGGTGCAAATATAGAAAGTAATTTATAATTAACAACTAAAAATTTTAAAAAAATAAAACCAGCCAAAATAGGCTGGTTTTCAAAGTACTATATTGTTGAATCTTTAAAACCGAATCGACTATTTAGTCGCAGGTTTATACTCCTTTTTGTCGATAATTATTTTAGCAATAATTTCTCGAAGAATTTCCGATGTACCTCCACCGATTGGTCCCAAACGGCTATCGCGTAACAAACGCGCCAACGGATAATCTTCCATATAACCATAACCTCCTAAAAATTGCAGACATTGGTAAATAACGTCGTCGGCCATTTTGGTCGATTTTAACTTAGACATGGTGGCGTGCTTTACCACATACTCCCCTTTATTTAATCGATATGCCACCGAATAGTTAAACTCTTTACAGATTTCCATTTCGGTATATAAATCAGAAATGGAATGACGCAACGCCTGAAACTGATCTATAAACTTCCCAAAGGCCATACGCTCCGACATATACTGCACCGCATATTCTAAAGCAAATTCAGCTCTAGCATGCGCATTAATCCCCATAATTAAACGCTCTAAAGAAAAATGCTGCATAATATATGCAAAGCCTTTATTTTCTTCACCCATTAAATTGGCTGCCGGTATTTTAACGTTATCAAATGCTATTTCTGCGGTATCCGACGCTCGCCAACCTAATTTATTAAGTTTGGTAGCGGTAATACCTTCCGTTTCACGATCGACCACAAAAATACTAACACCTTTATTTCCTAATTCAGGATTTGTTTTAGCAGCAACAATTAAATAATCGCTGTAAACTCCATTGGTAATAAACGTTTTAGATCCGTTTAAAATATAATAGTCGCCTTCTTTAACCGCTGTAGATCGCATACCAGCCACATCGCTACCTCCAAAAGGTTCCGTAATACATAAACATCCTATTTTATCGCCGGCTATACTTGGGGCTAAATAGTTTTGCTTAATAGTTTCATCGCCTTCAGCATTAAGATGCGTCATAGCTAAATACATATGTGCCCATATGGCAGCAGCAAATCCACCGGAATTAATCTTTTGAAGTTCTTCAAGAAGAATAACTGTATAAAACAAATCTAAATTTAATCCGCCGTAAGCTTCCGGATAATTGATTCCGAAGAATCCCATATCGCCAAACTTTTTCCAAATAAATCTATCGATGGTTCCGGTTTTCTCCCAGTTTTCTATATGAGGTACAACTTCTTTTTGTAAAAAATCTTGAAGGCTTTTTCTAAAAAGGTGATGTTCTTCGGTGAAGTACATACTATTCATTAATCTGTCTATTTTTTTCAATCGAGCGACAAATATAATTCAATTATATCTATTTTATTAATAGGAAAGCCTTTAACTTTTGTTAATTCGTCGATGGATTTATAACCATCTCTCAACTTTCTTTGTTCTGTAATTCGATATGCTAATTCGTAATCGATATGCTGAATAGTGACCAACTGATCTACCGTAGCTGTATTTAATGCTATTTTTTCAATCTGTCTAGGCGTTTTCACCGTAAAATCCATACAAACGCGCTGAATAACCTCAGGCGTTAAACCATATACATCTTTCAACTGAATATCTGCAATAAAGCCTCCCGGAAATTTATTTCTGAATTTCACAATACGACCAGACAACACCTCGCCTATTCCATTAACGCGCTGTAATTGTTTGGCTGTTGCGGTATTTAAGTCCTTTTTCTCTGCAAATGTTTTTTCGGTATTCGCATACGATTTTGAAACACTAGGCTTCGGATTTGTTACCCATTCAGGAAATTTAAAATAGGGAGAAATTATTTCTAACAGTGAATCTGAAACCTGAGTAACCTTTTTAAAATCTTCAGCAGAATTAACCCACTTGTTCTGCTTTCTGTAATTTAAAAGCCGATCGATTTCTTCATTAGACATCCCCAGCATACTTCCTTTATGATCTGTTATATAATTGGGATTGAATGGATAGATTTTAGGTTTACTTTCTTCCAACTTAGCCAAACGAAGCGAATCTAACTCATGCGTAAACTTTTCCAACACTACCTGATCGACTGTATAATCGTCTGAAGGGCGATTAACAACATAGTACGTTACCTGAAGAATTACAATAATAAGCAACAATAAAAAAATCCCATTTCGTTGTTGTTTAGTAAACTTGAAATGGGATTTCATAATATTTTGAGTTTTAATTTTACATGTGCTTTGTAAGATCTTCAGCGCCCTCTTCTAAGGCGTCTTCCTTAACTGTTATCGCTCTCATGTATTTTGTTAGTTCTCTTTTAATTATTGGAGATAACACAACAACACCTATAATGTTAGGTACTACCATGGCAAAAATCATAGCGTCAGAAAAATCAATTACTGCACCAAGGCTAATAGACGATCCTACGATTACGAAAAATAAGAATAAAATTTTATACATCAAATCACTCTTTTTTCCTTTTCCAAATAAAAACACCCAACCTTGCATACCATAGTAAGACCATGACACCATAGTTGAGAACGCAAATAAAATTACCGCAATTGTCAAGATAATAGAAAAGTGAGGAATAACTGTATCAAAAGCTGTAGCGGTTAACTCAACCCCCTCTTTAATTGGCACACCATATTCCATAAATGCTCCATCGAAATTTGTAATAACGATAACCAGTGCCGTCATCGTACAAATAACAACAGTATCTACAAAAGGCTCTAGAAGTGCTACAATTCCCTCACTCGCTGGATATTTCGTTCTTACTGCAGAATGCGCAATAGCTGCACTACCTACACCTGCTTCGTTAGAAAAGGCTCCTCTTCTGATCCCTTGAATCATTACACCAACTAAACCTCCGGCGATACCTAAACCTGAAAATGCACCTTCATAAATTAATCCGAATGCATCATCAATTAAATGCCAATTTGCTCCCAAAATTATCAGTGATGCTAAAACATAAATTCCAGCCATAAATGGCACTACTTTTTCAGTTACCGAAGCAATTCGCTTAATACCTCCAATAATTACTACAGCCACAAGAGCAGCCATAATAAACCCGAAATACATTCCGGCATTATCACTTTGTAAGTCAAATAATTTTGTAAACTGTGCAGCGGCTTGATTTGCTTGGAACATGTTTCCTCCACCAAAAGAACCACCAACCACGAAGATTGCAAAAACAACTGCCAATACTTTTCCTAATGGCTTCATTCCTTTTTCGGCGAAACCTTTAGTTAAATAATACATTGGACCTCCATAAACAGTCCCATCTTCACCTACGTCTCTATATTTCACTCCTAAGGTACATTCTGCAAATTTAGAAGCCATTCCTAAAAGCCCTGCTACAATCATCCAAAACGTTGCCCCCGGACCTCCAATAGACAAAGCTACAGCAACTCCGGCAATGTTACCTAGCCCAACCGTTGCCGATAAAGCCGCAGTTAGAGCTTGAAAGTGAGATACCTCTCCATGAACGCTATCATCTCTCAATGTTTCAATAATATTATGCTCTTCATTATGAGTAACATCCCCATATAACGTATCTGCTCCATGTTTCTCTATATCTTCATATTTCCCTTTAACAACAAGCAAAGCAGTCTTAAACCCAGTGAAATTAATAAACTTAAAATAAAAAGTAAAGAATAATGCTCCACCGATTAAAACAATTAAGACCCATGGAATGTGATAATCATCTGAAAAAGGTATTTCGTAAAAAATACCATCAACAAACCATCCGGTATATTCCTTAAAAATACGGTCAAATTTTTCTGATGTCGATTCTTGTGCAAATGTTATAATTGGTAATACTAATGTGAATAATGAAAGAAGATATCTCTTCATAAAGAAAATTTTAAAGTTAATTTTTTTTTTTTTTTGAAGTATTCTTATTAAAAGTCGGCAAGATGCTAAAAAAAAATCGATTTCTAAAACATCTGTTGTTAAAATACTAATCTTAGGTAAAATAGTACCAAGCTAGGTAATATTGTATGCGTCGTTTAATATTTCTATTTGCTCTGGTCTTCCCAACACAATAATTTTAGAATTCGCTGCTAATTCAAGGTCCGCTTCAGGGTTTACCACATACTCGCCATTTTCGTCTTTGTACCCAATGATAGTACAACCTGTTTTGCGGCGTAAGTCTAAATCGCGAATGGTTTTTACAGACGGATTACCTCTATATAATTTTTCAACAGCCACCTCTTCAATATTGATATTTGATTTCCCTACAATAGAAAGGTTATCGATAAATTCCATTAATCCCGGAACTACCACTAATGACGCCATATGGTCTCCCCCAATTTTATCGGGAAGAATTACATTGTTAGCACCTGCAAACTTTAACTTAGTATATGACGATTCGTGGGAAGCACGACTTATAATATTAATAGAACCATTTATTTGCCTTGTTGAAAGCACTACAAACAAATTATCGGCATCGTTTGGTAAAGCCGAAATAAAACTTGAAGCGCGATCAATTCCTGCCTGAATTAAAATAGAATCATCATTAGCATTACCTATAACATAGGGCACTTCATCTTGCTGAAGGCGCTCCTCCATCTCCTTGTTCTTTTCAATAACAACGAACTGCTTTTTATGTGCCAGTAACTTTCTTGCAGCCTGCTTACCATTTCTTCCATAACCGCATATCACTACATGATTTTTAAAGCTATCAATGTTTTTCTGCATCTTTTTCTGTTTTAATTCTTCAACATTATTTTTACTCAAAATGTATTCTGTAATAATAGATAATGCGTAACCCATAATTACCACACTGGCTAAAATTAAAAATACAGTAAAAATTTTAGATTCCTGATTTAAAGGCACGACCTCACCAAACCCAACGGTAGTCATAGTAATAACTGTCATATAAACAGCATCTACCCAGGAGTAGTTTGCTATTAGCTTATAACCAAATACCCCCAATGAAATCATAGCCGCCAAAAGAAATATAGCGGTATAGATTTTAGTTTTAAAAAATTTTAATAGTGGATTCATCTGTTAGCTATTTAGGGTTTTAAGACAGATGTAACTCATATGGTAATATTAAAAATAATTTTCAAAATAGAGACTTATAAATCGAAAACTGAAGAGCGTTTGGTGTACAACAAATCTTTTATATGAATCCAAAACGCTAAAAATAAATATAGAGCAAAACCAAAACCTAGAGTCACAAACGTTAAATACATAAAAGATATTCTAACCACCTTGGCTCGTATACCAAAACGGTCGGCAATACGCTGACAAACGTAATACCCATGCTTTTGAAAAAACAATAGTGGCTTATAAACTACATTCATAATTTCTTATTTCAATCTTTAATACCCGTCGCAATTTAACCATAAAGTTTGACAATTGCTCAAATTAATTAAAGTCAAACAAATACGACTGTTTCATTAATACGTTTCGCAAGTCTCTACTCCTTGTTTTCTATGTATTTTTTACAATAACCTTATTCCCTATACTGCATTGCAAACATTTATTTTTCTCGCAATACTCGGCTTTAAGCTGAAGAAGTGCCTGAGAGTGATATGCCGATTTAGAAACGTGTTTTAATTTATTAAACGCCTCGACAATACCGTTTTTCTCTGATTTAATTTCTGAAGCGATTTGCAAAACATCTTCTCCAACGTGCTTTCCTTGTATTTGAGCAAAACAGAATTTCAATGGTAATATGGTGTTAATGAGCAACAAATCGATAAATGATTTTGTCAGCACCTTTGCTGAAGGTTTCGATTCCTTCTCAAAAGTATAATGCGTTTTCCAAAACTCCGATGTTGATATTTTAAACAGCTTATAAAACCCTTCTAAAGTATTAATCTCTAAAATCATAGAAAACAGATTTATATGAATTGCATATAAACTCGCCAATTGCGACAACCGAATCGTTGGAAAGTTTGGCGGACGCAACCTAAAATATTGTACCGGCAACACCGATTGATTACTTAACCCAAACTTTTGCTTTAAAAAGCGATATTCACCAACCAAATTCTGATAATATGGGTTTTGTATATCACTCTCAAGAAGTCCGGCCTGACCAAAAAATAATGCTTCAAGTATAGTTTGATTGCTTTGTGATTTTCTCACTACCGAATAATCTATAGATTGTGCCAAACTTAAAAAAGCCGCTCCATTTACCTTGAGTCCGAAATTTTTAGCCAACATAATAAACAAAACAGCCTCCCAATCGTTTTTGGTTTCTTTCAACACCTCTTGAATACCTTTAGATTTACGTTCTAAACGTTCAATATACAAACGCTCTAACCAATGCTGTAAATCAAAATCGTTTACCAAGGCAAAATCATTTTCGCAGTTAATCCACTTACCGGCTTTCAAAAATAAATTATTGTAGCCAGCCAAAGTCTCCTGAGAAACAATGCCTTTTAAAACTAGGGTTGGAATTTTGGAATTATCCTTTCTGAATATTTCTGTATCGTGCTCCCAAACCACGTGAAGAATAACATTATCGTACGCAGTATCTTGTTCGTGATTATGCAAATACCAATCGGAAGACTTGACATGAATTTCTACATTTCCCGCCCAAAGCTGATTTCCAATGCTTATCTGCGCATTGAAAAAATCAGGACCTGCATTTAAATTATGTTGACCAACAGAGGAAATAACAATCGGTTCCCCTTGAACAGTTTCCAACATATTTAACCGAAACTTTTTATGTTTCCACAAATAATGTAAAAAGTCTTCTCGCATACACTAATGTAAAACTTTTTTGACGAAATTTATAACTAGTATACCAATTAAAGTTGGTAAATTTGAGTAAAGATTACAACACTATGGAAGAATTAACACTTACCACACCTGCCGTTTTGTTTTCGGCAATCTCTTTAATCATGTTAGCTTACACCAACCGATTTTTAGCTTATGCTTCTACAATTCGAGATTTACACAGTAAATATCAAAAAAATAAAGACCGAGTACTATACGCCCAAATTAAAAATATTAAAACGAGGCTTTACCTTACCCGATCGATGCAAATATTTGGCATTAGCAGTTTATTGCTTTGTGTGCTTACCATGTTTCTAATTTACATACAGCAACACACGCTTGCCGTTTGGGTATTTGGCGTTGCTTTAATACTTCTTATTATATCGCTTTCTTTATTAATTATGGAAATTCAGATTTCGGTAAAAGCTTTAGAACATCATATTAGTGATATTGAAAGTAAGGAATAGTAAAGTTAAAGCATTATATTTCAATAAAAGGTTCTTCAATACAGATTCGCGTTAGGGATTAAGGCTTTGTTGGAGCTACTCACAGAGAGCGACTGCCGAAAGCCCGACCCGAAGGGTAACGCCCAGATTATTCGAATCGAATCGCCTTTACTGGAGAGATTTTTGTTATGATATATGACGGCACTAACAGCATAAACAAACACAGTAGAAGCGTTCCAATATTTAGAGCAACTATATACCCGAAATTAATATAAACAGGGGCTTCGGTGACATAATACACACTTGGATCTAGTGGAAACAACTTTAAATATTTTTGGGCAAAAAGCAACCCAAGACCTATAAGATTCCCCCAGAATAGCCCTAAAATAATCAGGTAACTGGCGTTGTACAAAAACAGTTTTCTAATGCTCCAATTGTTACTTCCCAAAGCTTTTAGAATACCAATCATTTGTGTGCGTTCCAGAATTAAAACCAGTAAAGCCGTTATCATATTTATTCCGGCAACCAATATCATGATGCCTATTATACCATAAATATTGGTATCGAAAATACCTATCCACTCAAAAATTGAAGCGTATTTTGTGGTTATAGTTTGGCTATTTAAAGTGGACGGTGTATTCTGATAGATTTCAATGCCTTTTTCTTGAATTTGATTATAATCATCAATAAACACTTCGAAATTACCAACCTGATCCTCGTCCCATTTATTAATGCGCTGCATATGACGAATATCTCCTATGACATACTGCGCATCTAAATCCTGAAAACCTGAATTGTAAATCCCTACGATGTGATACGTAATAATATTTGGAAGTTTCTCTGGGTCATCCTTCGGGAATACCATCTGAAATTTATCACCCAACTTAAATTTTAATCGGTTAGCTAAATACTCAGAGATTAAAACATCTTCATTCCGTTTTTTAGTAAAATCCGGTAATTGGCCTTCAATTAAAAACTCCTTAAAATAACTCCAATCGTAATCAGCACCAACGCCTTTTAGGTAAGCACCTTCAAAATCGGTTTCTGTGCGAATCACTCCAAATTTTACCGCTACAGCCTGTACATGTTTCACGCCCTCAACAGAGGTAAACTCCGGGTAAAAATCCTGATTTTTAGAAATAGGAAAAAGGCTTTCCTGCGAATTATTACTATCGTAATTAGTAATGGTTACATGCCCATTAAACGCCACTACTTTATCTCGTATTTTTTGCTGAAGCCCGATACCGGTTGCAATGGCAATCATCATCACCACAATACCAATGGTAATTGCTGCAATACCAATTTTTATTATTGGTGCCGATACACTACTTTTATACGCTTTACTACCAATAATGCGTTTAGCTAAAAAATACTCGTAATTCAAAATTCTTTTATGCGATTTAATGTTTTCAAAAATACAGTTTTATTATTTGTTTTAGTCATGATTTCCTGTGCGAATAAAAAAGGAGATAAAAAGCCCCAAAATTCAGTTGCAGAACAAACAGAAAAACAACAGATTCTGAGAGAAACTCAGAATGACAACAGTATAATTGTTGGTGCCAACCAAACCGAAAATTACTTACCTCTTTTAAAAGGAAAACATATCGGTATTGTAGCCAACCAAACGTCAGTTATTTTTAAAACCGATAATACATATACGCACTTAGTAGATTCTTTAGCTACTTTAAAAATAGATATTAAAACGGTTTTTGCTCCCGAACACGGTTTTAGAGGTAAAGCAGATGCCGGCGAACATGTTAAAGATGGCATCGATAAAAAAACCGGTATTCCAATTATTTCACTTTATGGAGACAACAAAAAACCGAAACCAGAACAACTTGACAATTTAGACTTAGTCATTTTCGATATACAGGATGTAGGTGCTCGTTTTTACACTTATATTTCAACCTTACATTACGTTATGGAGGCTTGCGCCGAACAAGGCATTCCTGTTCTTATTTTAGACCGCCCAAACCCAAACGGACATTATGTTGATGGTCCCACCTTAGACATTAACAACAATAGCTTCGTGGGTATGCATCCTATTCCAGTGGTTCACGGGATGACCATTGGTGAATATGCTAAAATGATAAATGGCGAAAAGTGGCTTAACAATGGGATTCAATGTGAATTAAATGTTATACCAGTTAAAAATTACACACACCAATCATCGTATAGCTTACCTATTAAACCAAGTCCGAATTTACCAAACGACACTGCTATTAACTTATACCCTAGCCTTTGCTTTTTTGAAGGTACAAACGTGAATCCTGGCCGCGGAACTGATAACCAATTTCAAATTTTTGGTAGCCCGTTTTTAAATCCGAAAGTGTTTACATTCAGCTACACGCCAAAATCAAATGCCGGAGCGAAATATCCGAAACATGAAAACAAGTTGTGTTATGGAATGAATCTTACTAAAACTAAACCTCTAAACCATTTAAATCTACAATGGCTAGTTGATGCCTATAATAACACAAAAGATAAATCGGCATTTTTCAACAACTTCTTTATTAAATTAGCAGGAACAAAAAAACTACAGGAGCAAATCGAATCTGGTCTATCTGCTGATGCCATTAGAGCTAGTTGGACGAACGACTTGAATAGTTTCAAACACATACGACGCAAATACCTACTGTATAATTAACACCTCATGAAATACCTGTTTGCCCCTTTATTTCTTTTTTCAGTAGTCTCGACTTTCGCCCAATCTCAAATATCAAAGATTGAAAGGGCCGAATCTATTGCCAGAACATTTCTAAAAAAAGAACATATTCCTGGCATGGCAATTTCAGTCTCGCAGCACGGTAAACTCATTTGGTCCGAAGGTTTTGGGTATACCCATCTAAACACCAAAACACCCGTTGAAACCGACAAAACAATTTTTAGAATTGCGAGTATTTCAAAATCCATCACAGCTGTAGCTTTAGGTAAGTTAGTTGACGATGGCATAATTGACCTTAACAAAAGCGTCTATTATTATCTCCGCGAGTACCCAAGAAAGAACTATGATTTTAACGTAAAGCAACTTGGCGGCAATATTGCCGGAATTCGGCATTATAAAAACAACAAAGAATATGCTTTAAATAAAAAAATGAGCATTACTGAAGGGCTTAATCTTTTTAAATATGACCCTTTACTTTGGAAACCCGGAACAAAATACCGTTACAGTAGTCTGGGGTTTGTGCTACTAAGTTCGGTTATGGAAACAGCTGCTAAAATTCCATTTGACACATTGGTAAACGATGCTATTTTTAAACCATTAAAAATGGAATATACTCATATGGAGCATTCTGATGTTCCGACACAAAATATTACAGAATTTCATAAACTAAACTTACTTAGAAAGCCTGTTATTTCTAAACCGGTTGCTAACGAGTACAAAGTAGCCGCAGGAGGATTCCTTTCAACATCAGAAGACCTTATTAAATTCGGAAATGAACTCATTACGCCTCAAATTATTTCGAAAAATGTTCTGTCTAAACTTACCACTTCACAACGTTTAGATAATGGTTACAAAACGGGATACGGTATTGGTCTTTCCATTAGAACCTCAGTAAACCAAACCCCTAAATACTATCACACGGGTGGAGGCATGGGATCTTCTAGTATTTTATGCGTTTACCCCGAAGAAGGCATCGTTATTTGTGTTTTAACTAACCTTAGTGGCGTAAGCATGGTGGAATTTGGTAATGCCTTAGAATCTGTGTTTTTAAAATAAAAACAACTTCTTCTCGGTTACCGCCACATAAATTTTGTGTTCACCGAGTAAAACACCTACAACTCTTAGTCTAAGCTCCTTATTTTATGAAATATTTAACCTTCGTCTGCCTGGTTTCTTCGGTTGATTAACGCATTACTTATTATTTTTGAAAACTTTTATAAAATTAAAACATGAGATATTTAAAATTATTTATCCTTTTCATTTGCATTCAAGCCACAGCACAACAAGGCGGCATGTGGATTCCTTCACTTTTAGAAGGTATGAATGAAACCGAAATGACCAGTTTAGGCAGTAAACTTACAGCTAAAGACATTTACGATGTTAACCATTCCAGTCTAAAAGATGCCATCGCACATTTTAACGGAGGCTGTACCAGTGAGGTAATTTCTCCAAAAGGTTTAATCTTAACTAACCACCATTGTGGTTTCAGTCAAATTCAATCACATTCTTCCTTAGAAAATGATTACCTGAAAAATGGTTTTTGGGCTATGGATTATGACGAAGAATTACCAAATGAAGGATTGTATGTAGAGTTCATCATTCGTATCGAAGATGTTACAAGTCTAGTTCTTGAAGGTGTAACGAAGAATATGACGGAAAAAGAAAAACAGTCATTAATTGACAAAAACAGCAACAACTTACAAACTAAAGTAGAAAAAGAAAGCTGGCAAGACACCAAAGTAAAATCATTTTACAAAGGCAACCAGTATTTTTTATTTGTTACCGAACGTTTCGATGATGTGCGCTTGGTTGGTGCTCCCCCTACTAGCATAGGTAAATTTGGTAGCGACACCGATAACTGGGTATTCCCAAGACATACGGGGGACTTTTCAATATTCAGAATTTACGCCGATAAAAATAATCGACCAGCAAAGTATAGTAAAGACAATGTACCTTACAAACCAAAACACTTTTTACCTGTATCGTTAGATGGTATTGAGGAAGACGATTTTACTATGGTATTTGGTTTCCCTGGTAGAACTGAAGAATATTTACCAGCAGTAGCTATCGAACATATTACTCAGGAATTTAACCCCAGTAACATAGCTATTCGCGAAGCTGCTTTAGGTGTTATAAATTCCAACATGAAAGCGAGTGACGATATTAGAATTAAATACGCTGCTAAACAAGCTACAATTGCAAATGCCTGGAAAAAATGGGTTGGTGAAAATTTAGGTATTGAAAAATCGAATGCCATTGCTAAGCGTAAAGCATTTGAAGAAAAGTTTAAAAAAGCGTTAAAGGATAAAGATCTCGAAGACGAATACGGTCATATTCTTACTGATTTTGAAAGTCAGTACGAAAGTTTTGCCAACATCAACATCATGCGTCGTAATTTCGTTGAAGTCTTTTTAGTAACCAACGAACTTATGCAAATGGCCTTTAGATCGTATCAGTTCGAGCAAACCGTTTCAAAAAACCCAGCAGCTTTTGAACGTGCCAAAGCGTCTATTGAAGGTACGCTTAAAAAGATTCATAAAAACTACGATGCGACTGTAGATAAAGGTATTTTTGAGGCTGTAATGCCCTTATACAAAAATACTAATGTTAATGCTTCAATCTACGAGAACACCGCATTCACCAATTTAGACAGAGCTTTAGCTTTATTTGAAGGTTCGACTGAAGACATTTTACAAAAACTAAATAGTGACGCGGCGTATGCCTACGCAAAGCCAATAATTGAAGCATTCTTCAATGAAGTAAACCCTGAATTCGAAGAAAAAAACTTAGCCATTTCAGCTTTGCAAACCGAGTACATGACAGCCTTGATGAAAGCTTTACCTGAGGAGCGTTATTTCCCAGATGCCAACAGCACGCTTCGTGTTACTTATGGTAAAGTAAAAGGGTATGCTCCTCGAGATGCAGTATATTATAATCACATAAGCTACCTCGATGGTGTGATGGAAAAATATGTCCCGGGTGATTATGAATTTGATGTGCCTGAAAAACTAATCGAATTGTACAACAACAAAGACTTCGGAAAATATGCCGACAGTAATGGAAAAATGCCAGTATGTTTTATTGGTACAAACCATACTACGGGAGGTAATTCTGGAAGCCCTGTTCTGGATGCTGAAGGTAATTTAATTGGGTTGAATTTCGATCGCGTATGGGAAGGTACTATGAGTGACATGAATTACGACCCTGAAATATGCAGAAACATTATGGTCGATGCACGATATGTGCTATTTATTGTTGATAAATATGCTAACGCGAAGAGACTTATTAAAGAGATGAAACTAGTTCATCCTAAAAAATAAGGTTCATAATCCACATATTGTAAAAACTAAAAAAAGCGAATCAATTATTTGATTCGCTTTTTCATTTCTTCTACTATATTAAATGCAGCCGGACAAATCGCAACATTCTTAATGGTTAAATTTGATATTTGCTGAAACTTCTTTCTATCGGTATGCGGATATTCACGACAGGCCTTTGGTCGAACATCGTAAATCATACAATAGTTTTCAGCATCTAAAAAGGTACAAGGTACACTTTGTAATACATAATCGTTATCACTATCAATTCGCAAATACTGACTGATAAACTGTTGTGGTTTCATTTTAAAAAACTTCGAAATACGCTCAATATCCTTATCGGTAAACAAAGGCCCCGTCGTTTTGCAACAATTCGCACACTGTAAACAATCGGTACGCTGAAACTCCTCATCATGCAGCTCCTGCATAATATAATCTAAATCCTTTGGAGGCTTACTTTTTAGCTTCTTAAAGAATTTCTTGTTCTCGTTTTGTTTATCTTTGGCGTGCTTTGGAAGATTTTTAATAATGTCTTGCATAGTGCAAAAATACGACTTTGAATGAGATCTTGAATCTCTTAACCCATCAACTTATGAAGGATCTATTCGGAAAGGCTTTATTAGACTTCCAAAACGGAAATTATACAGAAGACATTATCACCTCTACCAGCATTTCAGATGAGGACGAATTACCCATTCCTTACCTTTTTCGAAGCTATAAAGCGATGCCCAAACTAGAACAAAAAGCCTTGCAAATTGCTAAAGGAAAAACGTTGGACGTAGGATGTGGTGCCGGAAGTCATAGTTTGTATTTACATGAGAAAGGCATTACCATAAAAGCTATCGATATTTCTGAAGGCGCTATTGAAGTTGTGAAACAACGTGGCATTGAAAATGCTGAAGTAAGAGATATTCTTGATGAAACAGAAACTTTCGATACTATCCTGTTATTGATGAATGGCACCGGAATATTTAAAGAGGCTTCGCAAGTTTCGAAATATCTTAATCACTTGAAAAGTCTTCTAAATCCTAACGGACAAATTTTAATCGATTCTTCCGATATTAAATACATGTATGAAGATGAAGAAGATGGCGGATTCTGGATTGACACCAATGCTGAATATTACGGCGAACTGGATTATTACTTAAGCTATAAAGGAGAAAATGAAGACCCGATGAAATGGCTTTATCTTGATTTCAATAATTTAAAAATGACCTGTGAATCGGTTGGCTTAACCTGTGAGCTTGTTTTAGAAGGCGACCATTTCGATTATCTGGCCAGAATAAAACAGAAATAAAAAAAGCATCCTATCACGGATGCTTTTTAAATATTTAGAACTTAGATTAATTATTTGGTTGCGTTTAACAACTCATCAAATTGTTCTTTTAATAAGGGGTTTGACGGACGCATAGCGTCGGTTGAAATAATCTTCCCTTCTCTATCGAATAATAAGAATCTAGGAATAGCATTGATTTCATAATTCTGGGTAATACCTGAGCCAAAATCTTTATCAGCCATTAATTGTACTCCACCTAAAGCTCCGCTTTTTACAAAATCTTTCCATTTTTGTTTGTCTTTAATATTATCTACCGAAATACTAACAAACACAATATCTTTTCCTTTGTAATCATGCTCTAATTCCTGTAAATATGGAATTTGTTTTTTACAAGGTCCGCACCAGGTTGCCCAAATATCAATATACACGTATTTACCTCTAAAATCCTTAAAAGAGACTGGATTACCATTAATATCTTCGTAAGTAAATTCAAAACCCGGTTGTCCTTCCTCTTTATGAAGTTGCTTTTCGTATTCCAAAGTATAAGCTTTACTCTTTTCTGAAATTAAATATTGATATAAAGACGGAATAACTTTTTTATATTCTGCCGGCTTTAATCTCAAACTTTTTAAAGTAGAAAGAATATACACTTCCTTTATTCTGTCGTTTGAAATATGCTTTATTTCATTATCGATAATATCCAATTTTGAAATAGGTTTTCCTTCGATATGTCTGTAATAACTAAAATAATGAGTCATCCAACCTAAACCATTATCTAATTTTAAAATATTAGGATTTGAGAATTTAATGTCGTCTATATATAAGTCGGCATATAACTGTGGACAGTTATCTTTTTCAGGATGTGCTATTCTTGGTAAACGGAAAAAGAAATACAATTCAGTTTCAAAATCTGCCTGAACAGCCAATTTTAAAAGTTCATTAAACGCTTCATCTTTAGTATCAATAGCGTTCTTAAATTCTTCTACCATTTTAGCACCTTCACCTTCTATAAACGGAAAAAACTCTTTATAAGTTAAAATACCGCCTAAACGATTATAAACTCTAAAGGCATTATTGATATTGTTTGCTTCCTGAACTAAGTCGTTATACCCATTCTTTTTTCCTTTTAATTCATAGTCGGTTTCATTAATATCCAATTTAATTTCTAAACCGGGTTGAATATAAAGGCGAATCACCTGCCCTCTTAAGCGGTTGTTATATTGACCATAATCTACGAAGTAAAAACCAGGCTCTACTACTGGCAACTGAAAACCAAAATCGCCTTGCTGGTTAACCAAAGTTGTAGAATGCACTTCTAACTGTCCGTCTACCACATGATGTAGTGTTACCTCTCCTGTTTTCGATTCGAAATTTAAATGTCCGGTTACAGTCGACAAATTTGATTTAGATGTAGCGTGAAGCACATTCATTACAAACGTGCAGCAAACCAATACATAAAGAATTTGTTTTTTAATCATTTTGTTAGTTTGTCTTATTAATTTTCAATTGAGCTTTAGTAGAATACTTCTCTACTTTAAACTAATACTCAAGAAAACTACTGTACCATTATAAAACACTTTTTTTTAACATTATTTAACTTATAAGCATAAAAAAAAGCATCGCTAACGCGATGCTTTTCATAATTTATATAAACTATATCTTAAAAATCGAATTTATAGGTTGCTCCAGCCAATGCCTGAAAACTTTGTACCGGGAAATTCTGCCAACGCTGATACCCCTGGCTTGCGATATTATTCATTTTTGCAAAAATAGAAAGCTGCTCCGTTATGTGATATCCAGCATGGGCATTAGCATCAAAATAACTATCTAAACTAACTGTAACAGGAGGTAACGTATTAACAAATTCATCTCCTGGAGCTACATAGTATTGATCTTTACGTTGGCCTACAAAATAAATATTAGCACCCGCGAACCATTTCTCATCAATTTGATAATCTAAAAACAACGAACCTTTAAAGTCTGGCAAATTCCAGGCCTCTTCCTCGTTATCCATTGAATATGCAAAATACTGCCCTTTTAACGATGCCGTAAAGTTTCGATTAAGATCGACACTTAATTCCCCTGAGACTCCAAACGATTTCATATCGTCATACACAACTCCAAAGGAGTTTCCATATGAGTAAGCATACTGATTCTCGGTTTGAATCGCATTATTTTTAAACAAAGCTTTACTCTTATCAGAAATATAATGTCCTTCAAACTTATAACTCGTATTACTCGTTACCTTTCCTTTTATTCCAGCAAACGCATTGTAAAGTTGATCGGTTGGCTGCACAAATAATGTTGGGGACACGAACGGATTTTCTTTAGCAAAATCGTAATATGAATTTTGTTGCAAATCCCCTTGAATTCCTCCATATGCAATCAACACATCACTTACAATTCTATAGCTAGCCGAAACATTTGGATACAAGTACAATTTATTATCGCTAGCCTCAATATCGCTCATAAAATAAACTGAAATTCCTAAATCCAGCGTTAAATCGTCTTGTTTTAATTGATAGGTTGGCGACAAACCTATTTGAAAATTGCTATACTTTATTTCTTCATCGACATTGTAACTTCTATCAAATCGCCCACCTAAATAATCGATTTTAAGTTCGGTTGCAATTTCTTCATAATTAATAGGAATATCGGCTTTACCTTTCAATATAAATCGGTTTTCTCCCGAACCCTGATTATCACCAAAATGCCTAAATAACGCATTTCCTGAATTTAAATAGGTATCTTCAAACGTAATATCTCCACCAACATAGGCATTGTTAAATTTATGATCTACTTGAACCCCATCTAACTGTGCCTGATCGATTTGAGATTCCGGAACCCCATACCAGTTATAGTTTTGATGCTGAAAACCTCCTTCAACTTTCCACGACATATAACGTAATCGTGATGCATAGTTCACATTGATTTTAGAATCTGAAAAATTGTCATCAAACACTAAATCCTCAATACCGCCGCCTGAAGAATGATGACTAAAATATCCACCTACCGTTTCGGTTCGGCTTAAAGCATGGTTTACGTACAACTCTCCTATTAACGTGGTATACGAGCCCACACCTAAAGTTGCATAGTTATCAAACAACTTTACAGGTTTCGCTCTTTCTACTCCTTCAGCTTTTCCCTTAGCAGGCGTAAAGGTTGAAGCTACCGGAAAAGAAAAAATATTATACTTTATATCCTTTTTTGTCGCGGTAGTTTCATCATCTAAAGTCGGGACTTCTTTTACTTTAAAGGCGTCAGAAATAGTTGGTGTATACGGTTTAACCACATCAATTACGCCTGTATTAAGTGTATCCTTTGGATTGTTTTGAGAAAATACTGCCATACCTGAAAAGGTTACAGCAGCTGTTAATATATGTTTAATTTGCTTTCGCATAAGTTCTTATTTTCGTTTTAGATTCAGGGTTTAATTACCTTCGGGTTGTACAGACGAATTTGTCTTAGCTTCGTTAGCTTTTATTGCACTTAACTCATTGGTGGCCTCTTCAACCACTTCATCAAACTCTTTAAAGTTTTCTATCACACTTTCTAAAATATAAGTCGCCTGAAACGCATCTTTTAATGCATAAAAATTCTTTGCCATAAGCACCAAACCTTTCGCACTGTAATACTTATACCCAGAAAAATCTTTTGCCAGTTTTTGAACAGCAATATTTGAAGCTTCATAACTACCTTCCTTATTTTTAAAATAGGCGTTATAGTATAATGCTTCGGCTGCTGTCTCGCCTGTGGCAACGGTTTCAACCTGGGCATAAGCCGTTTTAGCCTTTGCTTCGTTGCCCGTTTTCATCGCTGAACGCGCAATAATAATATGTGCATCACCCTGAATTTTATTATCGATTTTAGAATTAGCCAACACCTTTTCTGCATAAGAAACAGCTTCATTATAATGCTCTAACTGATAATTAGCTTTCATTAAATTCGACTGAGCAAATATGACATTTTGTGGCAAACCAGCTTCTTCTTCTAAACGTTCTAGCAAAGGCATCGCCTTACTCCAATCTTTATTTTCCAGATAGTACTGTGATAATCGAGAAAGCGAAACTTCTGTAAATTCGTTCTGCGAAACACCAACAACATACTCGTAATGTGGTGCTGCATTAGCCGATAAATTTTGCTTGTAATATAATTGTGCGACATAAAAATGAGATTGAAGCACATGTAACCCGTTAGGGAATTGATTTAAATACCCATTGAACTGTTTAATGGCTTTATCAGCATTATTATCTAAATACTGTTTTTCTGCCGCTTCGTAAGTGGCATTATCTAAATCGGCGTCGGTGACCTCTACATAATTTAGTGTTTTCACCCAGTTTGCATACTCATTAACCCGCCCCATATCTATATAAATAAGTCGCGCCGTAGCAACTGCCTGAACAGCCTCCGGCGAGCCTTCATAATCAGCTGCCACCTTTTTAAATTTCGTTAAGGCCTGATCATTTTGATTAGCATTATAATACACCAATCCTTGACGTAATAACGATTTTGGCACAAACGAACTCATGCGGTATTCCGAATTTAATCGATCATAACTGCGCATGGCTTTATCTGTTTGATTCACCTTTACCAATGTATTTCCTAACTCGTACATGGCATCGTCTCGTAACTTAGACTTCGGGTAATCTGAAATAAAGGTCTCCAGCTCACTAATCTTCTTGGAGTCCTTTCCTATATAACCAGCACTAATAGCCTTTTGAAAAAAAGCATAATCAGATTCAATCGCATTTAACTGAATCGCACTTTCGTAAGCATTAATAGCATTTTGATAGTTACTGGAAACAAAAAAGGCATCACCAAGTCGCAGGTAAGCATCATTCAACCGTACATTATCTCGCTGTTTCGTCGCCGCAATGAAGGAGCTGAAAAACTTTGAAGCCTGCTCATAATTTTTCAGTTTAAAATAGGTGTAGGCTAAATTGTAATCGATGTTTTCATATTCGGGTGTTGCCGTGGCTCCCGTTTGCTGTTTAAACTGCTGGAAACTTACCAAGGCATCGTCGTAGTTTGTTAAATTATAATCGGTTTCTGCTTTCCAAAAGGTTGCTCTTGCCGTATAATTAGCATCGCGAGGTTCCTTTAGAGAAGACTCGAACATCTCTTTAGATTCTAAAAACTGACTTTCGTTATAAAGCTCTAAACCTCTGTAGAATGCTACTTTTTGATACGCCACTTTGTTTTCAAAGCTGTTTTTCCCTTCTAATAAACCAAGGGCCTCTTTATAATTTTTTGAAGTAATATAAGAATCAATTAACAGGGTTTCAATCTCATCTCGATATGCTGATTTTGGATATTTATCTAAATACCCCGTTAACACCTGAGGTGCTGATTGATACGCATTACCAATTTCATAACTGATTTTAGCATAATTTAAATACGCATCTTCCTGAATTTTTAAATCAAAATCCATTTGAGACGCATTTCTAAAGGCATTCAAAGCCTCTTGCTTTTTATCAAGCTTAATATAACTCTCACCTAAATGGTAATACGCATTCTGAGCAATACTATTAGTTCCACCAATAATTTTATTGAATTCTGAAACCGCATTTTCGTAATCGCCTTGCTTATAATACGCATAACCTAATTGATAGAAATCGGTATTATTCCATTTTCCGCGTTTTCCTCTATACGCTTTTAAATACGGAATCGCTTCAGCATATTGTTCTAAATTGAAATAACTCTCTCCTATAATCTTGGAAAGTTCAGAAACCTCTTCACGGTTGCTCTTTTTTAGCTGAGCCTTTGCTAGCTGGATAGCCTTTTCAAAATTTCCTAATTTGAAATTTAAATCGGCTTGATAGTACGATAATTTTTCTTTGTAACGCTCCTGATTACTTACCTGATCGAAATACTCGTTGGCCTGATTATAATCATCACCCTCGTAAGCCATGTATCCAATATAATACTTGGCCTGAGAACCATATTCCTTAGAGCTCTCCACGCGCGACAAATATTTTCTTGCCTCCTTATATTGTTTTACAGAAAAGGCCGAATACCCGTTATTGAAATAAAATTTCTCTTTATCACTGTACGCTAAACCATTTTCATCTACTTTTTCATACCATTTTCTGGCATAGGCATACTTACCATTAACAAAGTAATAATCGGCCACATCTAAATACGCCGTATTTCTTTTAGTACTTGTTGGGTAATCTTCTACAAAACGTTCTACAAGTCTATCGGCATTTTGCTGATTTAAACGTACGGCACAATTAGCAATATAATAAGTACAATCTGATTGTAAACCTTCATCTTTATGTTGCTTTTTTACATTTGAAAATAAAGCCTGGGCTGCCATATATTGCTGATTATTATACAGCGACAACGCCTTTTGATAATCTACTAAATCGCTGGTATATGCAGCCGATTGTTGTGCTGAAATTTGATAGCTTAATCCGAGAGCGATCAAAAGAGAAACACTATTTATTTTAATCATTAACGATTCGTTTTTTAATTTAAAATCAAAGATAATTTATATAAAAGGTATAACGCAACAATCGTACTATAATTATAAACCAAGTTATTAATATTTGAAAAATAACAAGTCCCAATCAACGTTTCAACATATAGACAAAAAACTTTTTAAACATTAATTTTTAAGTTTTAACTTATTAATAATACATTTACAACACATAAAAAACTTTTCATCATAACACTATGTCGAACCCTATTTTACAATTAAAAAACGCCTCTATATTTCAAGGAGAAAGTTTAGTGCTTTCTAATATAAATGTTGAAATTAATAAAGGAGATTTTGTGTACTTAATTGGAAAAACTGGAACAGGTAAAAGTAGTTTTATGAAAACACTTTATGGCGATTTACCATTGACTAAAGGTGAAGGTCATATTGTAGATTTCAATCTTAATGGTTTAAAAGAAAAGGACATCCCTTACTTACGACGAAAACTGGGTGTTGTTTTTCAGGATTTTAAACTATTAACCGATCGCACGATTAACGACAATTTACTATTTGTTTTAAAAGCTACCGGTTGGAAAGACAAACAGGAAATGACAACCAGGATTGAAGAGGTTTTAACTAAAGTTGGTATGAGTACTAAAGGTTTTAAATTTCCTCATGAACTTTCTGGAGGTGAACAACAGCGAATTGCTATCGCCAGAGCTTTACTTAATAATCCAGAACTTATTCTTGCCGATGAGCCTACCGGTAATTTAGACCCACAGACCAGTATTGAAGTGATGGAAGTCCTTCAAGACATTAACAAAAATGGCAATACTATTTTAATGGCCACACACGATTATGCCTTGTTATTAAAATATCCCAGTAAGACTTTAAAGTGCGATGAGAATCAGGTGTATGAAGTAGTACAGAGAAAGGGGTAGTTTATGTATAATTCTATAAAGAAAAGCATAAAAGCACTAATTCCTAAAAAACTGCTTTTTAAAAATGAAATGTTTTTTAGATCATTTCACAGTTTATTCTATATCGGTCATAACCATGAGTGCAATATTTGCCATAAAAATCTACGATCATTTATCAACCTAAAAAATGATGATCTTCTTTGCCCCTCTTGTGGTAGCCTATCAAGAAATCGACGGTTATGGAAACAATTAAATGATTATGGCCACATAAAAGGAAATATTCTACATTTTTCTCCTTCAAGAAGTCTTTATAGGAATCTTAAAAAAGATAAAAACATTTCTTATTTCAGTACAGATTTTGAAAACGAATTTCTAGCCGATTATAAATTTGACATCACAGATATTAACCAAGAAAGTTCTAAATTTGACACCATTATATGTTATCATATCTTGGAACATATAGAAGATGATTTAAAGGCTATGAAAGAGCTTTACAGAGTTTTAAAACCTAAGGGAACAATTTTCATCCAAACTCCTTTTAAAGAAGGTGACATATTTGAGAATAATTCCATTATCACCCCTGAAGAAAGAACCATGCATTTTGGTCAACATGATCATGTGAGGATTTATTCTATTGAAGGTCTAAAATCAAGATTAGAACATACAGGTTTTAAGGTCAAGGCAGTTACTTTTTTAAAAACTGATGACGATTTCTTTCATGGACTTATATCTCCTGAAACCACTTTAATTGTAACAAAGTAAATGAGAATATTAACCTTAGATGACATTATAGAAACTTACGCAAAATTAAATCAGCGAGGCATAAATTTTATTGTTTCAAAATTTCAATTCAATAAAGAACGACGATCTAAAACTGCTTTCAATCATGAATCTATAAAATCATCAAATTGGTGGATTATTCCAGAGGTTATTAAAAGATGGAACAAACTAGTTACGGGAAGTGAAAATCTATCTATCGAAGATTTTTCTGTTAAGAGTTTTCTACGGGGGCAATCGAATTTAAAAATGTTATCATTAGGAAGTGGAAATTGCAATAGTGAACTTAAATTTGCCAAACACAATCAATTTAGTGAAATTTTATGTACTGACATTTCAGAAATCCCCCTAAATCTAGCTAAAAAAATTGCTCATAAAAAAGGGCTCTCCAACATTAAATTTCAAGTACAAAATGCAAATACATTTAACTTCCCCAAAAGTTATTACGACATTATTTACTTTAGAGCTTCATTGCATCATTTTGAAAATTTAGAATATTTCATAAGTAAAAGCTTAAAGGATTCTCTTAAGAAAAATGGATATTTAATTATTGATGAATACGTTGGGCCTAACAGGCTTCAATTTCCTAAGCATCAAATAAAAACTATTAATGACGCTTTAAAATCAATCCCCAAAAAATACCGTAAACGATTTAATTTAAAACTATATAAAAATAAGGTTTACGGATCTGGTTTACTTAGAATGATTTTAGCTGACCCCTCTGAGTGTATAGAATCAGAAAAAATACTACCAACTATCCGCACCCATTACAAAACAGTTTATGAAGCCAATTATGGCGGTAATATTCTACTTTCTACTCTAAAAGACATTTCTCATCATTTTATAAATTTAAATGATGAAACTTCTAAAATTTTATTGAATTTATTTGAAAAAGAGGACCTCTATTTAGAAAATAATCAAAGTGATTTCGTTTTTGGTATTTACAAAAAAGAAGGAGAATAATAATGCTATCTATTTTAATACCAACATATAACTATAACGTCTATCCTTTAGCATGCCAACTTGAAGATCAATGTGGTAAATGCGGAATAACGTTTGAAATTATATGTTATGATGATGGTTCAGAATCTGAATTAAATAAAGGAAACAACAAAATAAACCAACTAAATAATTCAAACTTTAAAACCCTTTCTGAAAATGTTGGCTTAAGTAATAATAGAAATAAACTTGCCGATGCGTCTAAATACAATTTACTCTTATTTATAGACGGAGACTCATTGCTTCAAAACGACAACTATATTTCTAATTATATCACAGCAATAAAAGAAAATACAGATGTGATTTACGGGGGAAGAATTCACCCGCAAAACATATCTCCCTCAAGAAAGCTACGATGGAAATATGGAATATATCGAGAAGACACAACCTCAAATCATAGAAACAAGAATGTTTATAAATCAACCCTTTTTAATAACACTTTAATAAAAAAAGAGATTTTTAATAAAATCAGGTTTGAAAAAAGCATAAAAGAATATGGTCATGAAGACACTATTTTCGCGTACAAGTTAAAAGTACTAAATGCCTCAATATTTCATATTGATAATCCTGTATTACACAATGATGTCGATTTAAATTCTGTATACTTTTTAAAAACCCAAAAAGCGCTGAAAAATTTAAATGTAATTTATCAAAATAAAATTATTAATCCAGATTTTGTTACTTTCTTAAAACTTTTTAAAACTTTAAAAACCTATAAATTAAATTATCCTTTTGCTGGATGTTATTTACTCCTTCAAAGTTTATTTAAATATAATTTGAAATCAAACCGGCCATATCTTTTTGTTTTTGATCTTTTCAGAATAAGCTTCTTTTCGTATATTAATCTTAAAAAATAATGCCTTTTTTCTCTGTAGTCATACCTTTATATAACAAGGAAAATTATATCAAAGACACTTTAAATAGTGTTATTAATCAATCTTTTACCGATTTTGAAGTTATTATTGTTAATGATGGCTCTACAGATTCCAGTTTAAGTAAAGCAAAAGAAATTAGTGATAAAAGATTTAAGATTGTAAATCAAGAAAACTCTGGAGCATCTAAAGCTAGAAATAAAGGCATTGAATTAGCTTCATCATCTTACATTGTTCTTTTGGATGCCGATGATACTTGGTATGACAACCACTTATCGGAACTAAAAAAATTAATTGACCTATTTCCTAAAGCAGGTTTATATTGTAACAATTATGAATTAAAATTTAACAAGCAAATAACCAAAGCTGCAATTTTTAATTTTAATTTCACCAAAATACCATTAATTGTTTCAGACTTCTTTAAAAGCAGTATTATCAACACAGTAGCCATAATAGGTTCTGTAGCTTTTACAAAAAACTCTTTTATAAAACTCGGAGGGTTTAATTCTGAACTTGAAATAGCAGAAGATTTAGATTTATGGGTTCGTTTTGCCCTCAATTATGAAATTGTCTTCAACCCTGTAATAACCATGAGTTACAACAAACATGTAAAAGAAAGCTTATCTAAAAATGAAATTAATAGCACAAGATATAATTTCGTTAATTACTACAAAAAGGATGAGATAAAAAACAATTCGTTAAAGTTATACCTTGATGTTAACAGATATGCAATAGCTTTAAGATGTAAAATGAACAAAGAAAAAGAACTTTACAAAAAGCTAAAATCTGAAATAAACTACAAAAACCTAAATTTAAAGCAAAAGATACTTTTAAATTGCCCAAATTACATTCTTTATTTAATTAAGAAAACACAAACTTACCTTTTAAAAAATAACATTTATTTAAATGCCCATAATTAAATTTTTCAGATTAAACATCCTCTAGGAACATGAAGATCCAACCTTTACTATCTATACATATTTTAACATTCAATTCTGAAAAATATATAAAAGACACCCTAGAATCTGTTTTAAAACAAGAAACAAATTTCACTTATGAAATTGTAATAGGAGATGATTGTTCTTCCGACTCAACCAACGAGATAATAAAGACATATATACATCAATACCCCAATTTAATAAATTATAAAAAAAACAAAAAGCAACTGGGGATTTTGAAAAATTTTAAAGCAACTCTGGACAGATGTCAAGGCAAATATGTTTTTGATATTGCCGGTGACGATTTACTAAAACACTCTTATTCGATACAAAAAATAGTTGATGCTTTTAGTCTAAATCCAGGCTTAGGATTTATTGACAGTGGTTTTGACAGGTATTATGAGAAAAACCAAAAGAAAAGTTACTTTACTAATAAAGCATCTATACTTTGCGATAAAGAATACTATAAACTTAATGTTTTAAAAGGAAAAATATTACCAATTGGGGTCTGCTACAATCGAAAAGCACTATACGATTTTGTTGACTTCGACTTTTATATTAAAGAAAATATTACTTTTGAAGACTACCCCATTTTAGTCGACCTTGTAATGAACTCTGATTTTTATAGAATTAATCAATCCCTACATATCTATAGAGTTCATAGTAAGTCTATTTCAAAAATTCAAGATTTTGAAACACAAATAAAACTAAGAACACAAATGCTATTATTAATTGAGCATTTTACTAAAAAGTATAAACTTCCCAGCAACATCTTAAATAATTACCAAAAAGAATTTTACTTAGCCAAGTTATACTTAGCAGGTCTTTTTGGCAACAAAAAACTTGGAAAAGAAATGTACTTAAAACTAAATAAGCCTAAACATTTAAAATATATAACTTATTATTTAAGTAGTCAAAACAGGCTATTTCGTTATCTTATCCGCCCTTTTAGAGAAACTTAAATCAATTTTTTTGGCTATGTAATTTTACATATTCTTCAAAATCTCTAATATAATCACTTTCTTTAAAAACTTCTGAAGCTACCACTAGGCATACAGCACCCGAGGAAAAGTTCTTTATTTCTCTCCAAACTCCCCTCGGTATTAACAACCCTTCATAAGGCTTACTTAAAGTTATAATCGTTTGTTCTGCGCCATCTTTTAAAATAACATCAAAACTTCCTGATAAAGCAACCAAAAATTGTTGTAGCTCCTTATGAGCATGCCCTCCTCGTTCGGCGCCAGCGGGTACATCGTATAAGTAGTAAACCCTCTTTATTTCAAAAGGTATTGTATTATTTTCTATTACTGAAAGATTCCCTCTTCTATCTTCTATCTTAGGGATCTTTATTATTTTGTACTTCATTTATTTAATTTAAAATGTATTTTTTTCCAACCTAAAAAAATTTCTTTCCCTTTAAATAATTAAACCAAACAGCTTCTGCAAACTTAAAAAGCATTGGGTTAGCATATATCACATGAAGTATTAAAAATTTAAGTCTTACATTTTTTAAAGCATAACCTAAATTTTTATCAAGAAAAGCTTTAGTTAATTTTTCAGTCCTAAATTTCCTTAAAAAAATTATCACCTCATTTTTTTCAGTTTTGGAATTAAATTTATATAAATTACAAATAACTAATTTCTTGAAATAACTTGTTAACAAGGCTTCCTGTACATCTAAAAGATACTTTTTATCAATCCCGTATTCCATCATTAAACTATAAAGTCTATAACCTGTATTTACTAAATAAAAGTTTTTTACAGTAAATGTTTTCGTGATAGCTTTATTATTATCCTGTCGATAATAAAAAACACCATCACTAAACGCTATTTTATTACTTTTTAAAAATAATTTTCTAGTCACTAACTCATCTGTATCAAAAGCATCTTCTGGAAACCACTCCTTTTTAACACAAGCTGATTTAAACAATGCAAATCCATGAATATTCCAGTTTAATGATTCTATAAAAGCATTTTCTCCTGATAAAATAGCAGTTCTGTCAGAATTTAAACCTATAATTCTTTTGTTATTATTTTTATTTTCATAATAAAATTCCATATCTGGCAAAACAGTATCAGCTAGGGTTTCTAATTGCCTTGTTACAAGATTCTCAATTAAAGTTTCAGAAAAGATATCATCTTGCGAGCTATAAAAAAAATATTCCCCCTTCACATATGGCATTATAAAATTTAATGTTTTAGGAACCATACCTCCATGCTCCTTAGTATATACCTTAAAACGCCTATCTTTCTTTTCGAATATCCTTAAAATATTACAACTATTGTCTGATGACATATCATCAACCAACAATACTTCAATATTTGAATAACTTTGCTTTTCTATTGAAACTAATGTTTGCTCTAAGAAATGCTCACCATTGTATACAGGAATTACTATTGAGACTAAAGGTTCATTTTGCATAAATTAATAAAAATCAAACTTATATTTCTTAAAATACATACCAACAAAAATAATAACCAATACAAAATACAACAAACAACGTATAAAATGAGCAACAACAACTCCTTGTACACCATAAATATCCACAAAGTATTTTGCTAAAAAAAAGAACAATAAAACCGAAAATAATTCAGAAAGCACAAACAAAGCAACTTGTCTTTTAGCAATAAACTGATAGGCCATAATCACAGATGCCAATTGCACAAAATCAGCAAAAAGCTGCCATTTAAATAAAGGCTCTAATCCTGAAAAATTTGGATATATAAATTCTATAATTTTATTACGAAACAAATAAATAACTATCATTCCAAAACCAAACAAAGGCAATAAAGACTTATAAATAATCAAAACCTCTTTTTTAAACACTTTAAATGAGTGTATTTCGGCAAATTTAGGCAGAACATATAACGTAAAAATAGTCGAAGCAAAAATCATATAATTTTTAGAAATATTAGTCATAGCTGTCCAATTACCAGCCTCTTCAATACTTAATCGTCTTGTAATAATATTTCTTACATCAATATCAACATAATTGAACAGAACATGAGAAGAAACAGACATTATCGTAAATCCCAATAATCCCTTAACAAATGGGATATTAAACCGTAACGATTTAATATTTAAAACCTTAACAATTAACTTCCCACAAACACTAAATAAAATTATAAAATACACAACCGGAGCAAGAGCAATTGCAAATAATACTCCATGCATATTAAACCTGTATAGAGACACTATTAATACCAAACTAGATAAAATATAAGAAACCAACTCTATTTTAGCATAAGGTTTATAGGCAGACATGCCATTTATAATTCCAGAACAAACACTTTTCACAGCAATAAATGGAATAATAAAAGCCAAAAACTTTATTACTATAACGTAATCAGTAGTACCAAATAATTTTATCGAAAAAAATGAAGCTCCAAAATACAGAACCAAAATTGATACAATAGAAGCTACTGTTGTTAAAACAAGTGTTGTTGAAAATAATTCATTTAACTTCTTATCATTTCTCTTAAACTCTGAAACATATTTCACAATACCTGTAAAAACTCCCAAAGTGGAAAAACTATTTAACAGCTCCATAACGTTACGCAACTGTCCTATTTTTGCAATACCAGCTTCCCCCAAAGAAATAGCTAAAAATCGCTGAACAAAAACCGAAATCAACAACTTAACCACCAAAACTACAGCATTTAATGATGTAATTTTAAGAATAAGATTATTAGATATTAACCTTAGTCGTTTCATAGCTTTCTAAAAAGAATTAATGCTATTAATTATTCTATTTAATTCCTCTTTCTCTAATTTGGGATTAATAGGTAAACTTAAAATTTCATTAAGCAACCTCTCTGTAATGGGGAATTCAAGACCTTTAAACTCATTATAGGCTTGTTGTTTGTAAATAGAAATGGGATAATGGATTAAAGTTTCAACTCCATTGCGATACAAATATTCTTTTAGTTTATTCCTTTGTTGGTGTCTAACCACGAATTGATGGTACACATGACTATTGGATGAACCTATTTTTGGCAATACGAGTGAATTATTATTAATATTATCATTATAAAATTTAGCTATTTCCCTGCGTTTAAGGTTATCCCTATTTAAATACTTTAATTTAATTCTTAAAAAAGCTGCCTGCAGCTCATCTAATCGACAATTATATCCTTTTAACTCATACTCGTAAGTAGTCCTTCTTCCATAATTTCTTAATTTAAACAATAAATCTGCTAATTCTTTATCATTTGTTGTTACAGCTCCAGCATCACCCAAAGCTCCTAAATTCTTTGTCGGATAAAAACTAAAGGCCGCAGCATTTGATAAATTTCCAGCTTTCCTTCCATCTTCACTGACAGCTCCGTGGGCTTGAGCAGCATCCTCTATTAACAATAAGTTACATTCTCTACAAATTTTCTCCAACATTTCAACATCATACAAAGAGCCATAAAGATGTACGCCTAATATTGCTTTTGTTTTAGGAGTAATTACTCTTAAAACCTCCTGAGGATTTATATTATATGTTTCTAAGTCTGGTTCTACTAAAACAGGTTTTAAACCAGAATTACTTATGGACAAAACTGATGCTATATATGTATTAGCTGGCACAATAATTTCATCACCTTCATGAAGCTTTTCCATAATTTTATAAGCTTCAAGAATAAGTTGAAGCGCATCAAGACCGGAACTCACCCCAATACAAAACTTAGCCCCACAATAAGATCCAAATTCATGTTCAAAGGCAGCTACTTCCTCCCCTAAAATATAACTCCCCGAATTTAAAAACGCTTCAAACTGCTTTTTAAACTCTTCATTATATTGAGCATTAACCTTTTTTAAGTCTAAAAATTTAATCATACAAAAAGCTTTTCAAACAAGGAGTAATTCTTCGTCTCTACTTTATAAAAATTTTGAGTTACTGTTCTTGCCCCAAACCCTTCTTTCCAAAATTGCAATCCTTTATTTACATTCAAACCTTTATTTTCGTTTGATATACCAAAATCAAAATATCTCTTACTTTTAAAAACCTCCTCTATTAAATACACATGCAAAATATCTAAACTACCTAGTCTATTTTTATCATCATTACCTGAAATATATTGAGAGTGCGCTACATGCTTAGACTCAAAAATTGTTGTTCCGGCTACAATGTTGTTATCATGATAAACATTAAACTGTCTTATGTTTTTTGGAAAACGACCTTTGAGCAGAGTTATTTCTTCTAAACTATGCACCGGCTTGGCATTGTGCTTCTTTTTTAAATTTTGTAAAAGTATTTCATTCCAAAACAAACTTAAATCTTGTTCTTCTTTAATTACTAAACCATACTTCCTTCCTCTTTTAAATCCTTCAAGTCTTCCCTTTGAAAAACCTAATTTATCACATTGACTTATTACAGATAATGTTTCCTTTTTCACCAATTCCGCTTTAACAATAAACATTAAATACTCTAATTCTTCATTGAAGAATGACGTATAAATAAAAGGTATTTGTTTTATATAAACTGTTTTAATTTCAGCCTTGAAATAAAACTTTAATAATAATTTGAATAATTCTAAAACACCTTCAAATTTAATCTCCTTGACCAACACCAACCCTCCATAAGTTAACCCCTGATGCGAATGTATTTCTCCACCAATAACATTCGCAGGTAACACAGCTTGTAATTTTCCTTTATAAAATATTAAAATAGAAAAGTCTTCAAAACGATCACTATGATACTCCATAAAATCTCTATGAAATAAAAATGTTCCATTCTTAGAATTAAGAATAAAATCATTCCATTGAGAATAGAATTCCTTGGAGTACTTTACAACCTTATAATCATCGAACTTTTTTTGCATATACTCTAATTAGCTTTGTTCATCATGATTTACCACCCCAAAAAGAGAGCTCCCGAACATGAGTAGAATAATACCATAGTACATGATGTAGGTTACAAAATGAGCTACTACTGCTCCAACAACACTATCAAATAAATCGATAAAATAAATACTGGTTATATATAGTGCTATTACTAAAAATGCCTCTGTTAAAATATAATGCCAAAACATTTTTTTAGCCAGAAACTGGTAGGCTATTACAGCTGACAAAACTTTTAGAAAGTCTCCTAATAACTGCCACAAAAATAAACTCTCTACAGGCCGAAATTCATCTGTTAACACTACATCTATAATAACTCCTTTCAATAAGTAAATAAGAATAAATCCCACAATTAAAATCGGAATTATAATTTTATAAAATCCGAAAACTTCCTTTCGAAATTCTTTAACATCATCAATTTCTGAAAACCGTGGTAAAATATAAAGCGTCATCAATGAGGTTACCATCATTAAATAGTACTTTGATATTCTCGTCATAGCTTCCCAAAAACCTGCATCTTTATAACCAACATGTTCAACAATATACATACGAATTGCAATAGCGACCAAAGGTAGTAACACTGCAGAAAATAATGCCATTAGAGCATGAGAGCTCATTTGTTTTAAAAAGTTAAAACTAACACTCTTAACTTTTATAAGTGGAATCAAACTTCTTCTATTAATAATCCCAACAAGTGTTATTAAAAAGATCAAAGATTCAGCAATAGCCACAGAAATCAATGCGCCTTTAATTGCATTTTGATAAATCAGCAACAACGCAACAGACATGCTTAAGATCTGACCTATAATATTTATTACAATCAGGATTTTATACTTCGAAAAACCATTCATTATTGAAAATGAAAACATATTCAGAGCATAAAATGGCAACACAAAAGCAAACACTTTTACAACAAAGGCATAATTATTATATGAAGGAAATATGAGATCATTAATTAAATCGGCATTAAAATAACAAAAAAACGAAGCCAACATTGTCGAAATAAAACCGACATAAAACACAGTTGAGATTACCTTACTTAATTCGGTAACACTTTCCTTTAATTCCGATATATATTTAACTGTTCCATTATACAAACCAGTGATAGAAATGGTTTGAAAAGCACTGACAAAATTTTGAAGATTTCCAATAAGAGCCAAACCCACCGGACCAATAAACACCGCTATAGCCTTTGATGTTAGTATACCAGCTATTAACCGGGTAACAACAGATGTTGTCTGTAACGAAGTAACCTTAATTAAAACGTTATCATTTATGTAATCTATTAATTTTTTCAATTAATCGAAATAAGTTAAGTGGTTGTTTAATGTAGCAATTAAAATTAAATGTACAAACACTCTAGCTCAACTACAAACAATCGTTTTACTTTTTTAAAAGGTAGTATAAATTCACACAAAGAATGGCTCCATTGGTAATAATAATGGGCTTCGCTATCGGGTCTAGCATGAATCCATAAATAACGAACAGTAAACAACCAATTGAGTTTATGATTCTAAGTTTTGTAACCGCCTTCATAGTAAATGAAAGCAATAACATAGCCATAGCAGCATAACCAACCCATTCTGTAAAAGAAACTCCTAGAAAATCCATACTAATCTTTATTTTTAGATTCTTCGTGAAAGTTAATAATTTTTTGGTTCAAAAATTTTGATAATTTAGTTGCTCCTTCTGCATTTAAATGATCTCCATCTAAAAAATCCTTTCCACTAAACAATTCACTACTTAACAAATTATAATAATAGCAATTAGAATACATTCTCTCCATCCTTTCTCCAATATCTATAGTAAGTTTTAATTGCTCCGATTCCAAATTAGAATAATAACTTTCGTGAGTTGGAGTCGTTACTAATAGTACCTTAATTCTTTTAGACTTACAATATTCCAAAATATGAGTAAGAAATCTCAAATTCTCACTATATAAATGTTGGTCTAAAATTGTATGCCTCTTTGCAGCGGACATTCCGCTTTCCTCTAAATCAATCAAAGACAACTCTTTATCGATTCGTCCAACTCCCCAGCCTTTTTTTGAAAAATCTATTTTAAAATCTTTAAAAACATAGTAAGACAAAATTCTATTAATATTAGTTCTTAACTTAACACTCAATATTTCAAATTGGTGATTTAATTGAAAATCTAACCTTTTTGGTCCATAAATATTATAATCCTTAATTCTCCATTTGTCTTCTAAAAGACTCAATTGTTCAAAAAGTGTTGTGTAAGACAACCTAATAATAACATATCTTAATTTTGGCATTTGCCCTCCTAAATATTGAAGATATGTATAATCAATATCTAATGTTTGAGAAACATTAGAAAAATTAAGTGCTTCAGAACTCAAAAAGTCCGGATTAACACCATACATTGTATGTGAACTCCCTAAAATAAGTGCTTCAATTTTATTTTTGTTCTCCTCAAAATATGCCGTTTTAGCCTCAAAAGCATTTGGAATTTGTCTTAATAATATTTCCATTACAACAGCGACTATTATAATTGGAATTACAAAAAGACAGATTTTATATAGAAACTTTTGCATTAAAATTGAAAATATATGAACTGCTGTTGTTCTCCGGAAAAATAGAAAATTAAAAACACCAACAAATAATAAACACCCCATTTATAAATAGGCTTCCTTTTATCTACTAAATTTTCAATTGCATATTCATCATGCCTTCCTAACCACTCTATTAAAAAGAAAATCATTATTAATATTAAAACAATTAATGCCATGAAGCGATTACCAAAATTTGGAACAGAAAACAACGATTTAGAAAAGATTCCCGACAAATAAGATATAGCATCACTCAAACTATTTGCTCTAAAAAACACTCTTACTATGACAAGAAACGTAAACGTTTTTATCATACCCATAAACTCTATTGTAGTTGGCATAATTTTTTTATATGCCACAACATTTTCATAGGTTTTACTTTTTCCTTTAATAATTGAAGGAATAAAATGAAGCCCGTTAATTAAGCCGTATACAATAAACTTCCAATGTGCTCCATGCCAAAAACCTATAATAACAAAAATAAAAATGGTATTTCGTGCTTGCATAAGTTTAGATCCCCAGCTTCCTCCAATAGGAATATAAACATAATCTTTGAACCACGTAGTTAGAGATATGTGCCAGCGCCTCCAAAATTCCTTTATATTTCTGGAAAAATAAGGAAAGGCAAAATTTTTCATAAGATTAAAACCAAATAATCTTGATACACCAATAGCTATATCAGAATATCCTGAAAAATCACAATAAATCTGAATTGTAAAAAAGAAAGCCCCAATAAGTAATGTACTTCCGTTATAATCTGTATGATTTAAAAAAATATCATCAACAAAAACAGCACAATTATCTGCAATCACCATTTTTTTGAAAAGTCCCCATAAAACTTGTTTCAATCCGTTTACAGCTCTACTATAATCAAAATAACGTTTCTTTTTAAATTGTGGTAAAAAGTTTTTTGCTCGCTCTATTGGACCAGCCACTAACTGAGGAAAAAAAGCAACAAAAGCCGCAAAGGCAATAAAATTCTTAGTTGGTTCTATTTTGTTTTTATACACATCAATGGTATAACTCATGGTTTGAAATGTATAAAAACTAATACCTACAGGTAAAATAATATTTAAAGAACTTATTCCTAAAGGTCTTCCCAATAATAAAAAGACAGCGTTAAAATTATCAATAAAAAAATTAAAATATTTAAAAAAACAGAGCAATCCTAAATTTACCACAACACTCAGAGAAAGTAACATTTTTTTAGAATTCTTATTTTTAGAGATATTCAAAGCGAGACCTACAAAATAATCTATGAGAGTGCTAAAAAGTATAAGACTTAAAAAACGCCAATCCCAACAACCATAAAAAAAATAACTAGCAATTAAGATTAGTAAATTTTGTGCTTTTAGATTTTTGTTTGCTACAAACCAATACAAAACAAACACTATTGGTAAAAAACCAGCAAAATCTATAGAATTAAAAAGCATAAATTAATTTAAGTCAATTTTAATAAATCAAACATAAAAAAAAGAGGAATACTAATCTAGCATTCCTCTATTTAAAAAATATATTTTAGTTTTTAAACCGTTTTATTGCGCTTACGCTCAACTTCAGTTAAAAAGATTTTACGAATACGTAAATGGTTTGGTGTAACCTCAACGTACTCATCTTTTTGAATATACTCTAACGCTTCTTCCAAGCTGAATTTAATTGCAGGTACAATCTTAGCCTTATCATCAGCTCCGGCAGAACGCACGTTACTTAACTTTTTAGTTTTCGTTACGTTAACCGTCATATCATCACCACGAGAGTTTTCACCAATTACCTGACCTTCGTAAATCTCTTCTCCCGGATCGATAAAGAACTTACCTCTTTCCTGTAATTTATCAATAGAATAAGGAATCGCTGTACCTTTTTCCATAGAAACTAAAGATCCATTTAAACGCTCTGGAATACCTCCTTTTAATGGTTGATACTCTTTAAAACGGTGGGCCATAATCGCTTCACCGGCAGTTGCTGTTAATAACTGGTTACGTAAACCGATAATACCACGAGATGGAATAACAAATTCACAAACCATACGATCTCCTTTAGCTTCCATACTTAACATTTCACCTTTACGTAAGGTTACCATTTCTACAGCTTTTCCAGAAACCTCTTCCGGTAAATCGATAGTCATTTCTTCTACTGGCTCGCATTTCACGCCATCAATTTCTTTAATGATTACCTGTGGCTGACCAATTTGAAGCTCATACCCTTCACGACGCATCGTTTCAATTAAAACTGATAAGTGAAGTACACCACGACCAAAAACCATAAATTTATCGGCGCTATCTGTTTCGTTCACACGTAAAGCTAAATTTTTCTCTAGCTCTTTAGTTAAACGCTCTTTAATGTGTCGTGACGTTACGAATTTACCATCCTTACCAAAGAAAGGCGAATCGTTAATGGTAAATAACATACTCATTGTAGGCTCATCGATAGCGATGGTTTTTAACCCTTCAGGATTTTCAAAATCGGCAATAGTATCACCAATTTCAAAACCTTCAAGACCTACAACCGCACAGATATCTCCAGCTTGAACTTCATCTACTTTCTTACGGCCTACACCTTCGAAAATATGAAGTTCTTTAATTTTATTCTTAACCACTTTTCCATCACGCTTTACTAACGAGATGTTTTGTCCTACTTTAAGCTCGCCACGTGTTAAACGACCGATAGCAATACGTCCTGTAAACGACGAGTAATCTAAAGACGTGATTAACATTTGCGTTGTCCCCTCTTCAATTTTTGGTTCAGGAATATGCTCAATAACCATGTCTAATAATGGCTCGATATTTTCGGTTTGCTTCGTCCAATCTTCACTCATCCAGTTGTTTTTCGCCGAACCATAAACGGTTGGGAAATCTAACTGCCACTCTTCTGCTCCTAATTCGAACATTAAATCGAATACTTTCTCATGAACTTCATCAGGCGTACAGTTTTCTTTGTCTACTTTATTAACAACCACACAAGGCTTTAAACCTAAATCGATTGCCTTTTGAAGCACGAAACGCGTTTGTGGCATTGGTCCCTCGAAAGCATCAACTAATAGTAACACACCATCAGCCATATTAAGTACACGCTCTACTTCTCCACCAAAATCGGCGTGACCAGGCGTATCAATAATATTGATTTTTGTGTCTTTATATATTACCGAAACGTTTTTAGAAGTAATAGTAATACCTCTTTCACGCTCTAAATCGTTATTATCAAGAATTAAATCACCTGTATTCTCATTCTCTCTGAATAACTGACAGTGATACATAATTTTATCAACCAAAGTTGTCTTTCCGTGGTCAACGTGTGCAATAATTGCAATGTTTTTAATATTAGCCATAGTAGTGCCTGATTTTAAGTCTGCAAAGGTACGTCATATTTTTTTGATTTAGTTAATAAAATGTTACATTTAGAGTTTGAATTAATTTTAACGTCATTTTAACGCTAACTCATTGTATATTAGTAATCCAAAACACGAAAATCTCTCGTATAACGTTATACATATTACAATTAATATCTCTCACAAAAATGAAAACCTTACATAAATATTCAAAGTTTATACCTTATCTATATTTTTTAGCCGTTACCGCATACTGGTTTACCTTAATAAATAAAACCGAGGGCATTACAGCTTACCCTGTTTTACTTTTTGGCATTCCATTTTTATGGCAACTTATAAAACCTAACAAAAGCTTAAACTTTACACTCGGTATTACATTTGTTTGTCTGTCTTCTTATTTAATTGTTGGCTACTTATTAAACATATCAGGTATATCCGGGTATTTTCAAGATTCACAAAATTTCATTTTTAACGGTGCCATATTTATAGTATGTAATCTGTTAATGGCCCTATGGATTATTAGAAATAGTTTAAATAGAGCATTCTAAAAATGACTATCTTTGTCGCTTAATTTTATGAAAATTTAAGCAGATGAATCTTCAAGAGATCCCTAAAATAAAACATGTAAATGCTAATAATTTCTTCCTGCTTTGTGGACCATGTGCCATTGAAGGAGAAGATATGGCCTTGCGTATTGCCGAAAAAGTAGTATCGATTACCAACAAATTAGAAATTCCGTATGTATTTAAAGGAAGTTTTAAAAAAGCTAATCGTAGTCGAGTTGACAGCTTTACGGGTATTGGAGATGAAAAAGCATTAAAAATTCTTCAAAAAGTATCCCAAACTTTTGATGTACCTACAGTAACAGATATTCACGAAGTTTCAGACGCGGCATTAGCAGCGCAATACGTTGATGTTTTGCAGATTCCTGCCTTTCTAGTTCGCCAAACCGATTTAGTGGTTGCTGCTGCAAAAACAGGTAAAGTGGTTAACCTTAAAAAAGGACAGTTTATGAGTCCTGAGGCGATGAAACACGCTGTACAAAAAGTTAAGGATTCCGGAAACGACAAGGCCTGGATAACAGACAGAGGCACTATGTTTGGATATCAGGATATGATTGTAGATTTCCGTGGTATTCCAACCATGAGAGAATTTGCTCCAACAGTTTTAGACGTTACGCACAGTTTACAACAACCTAATCAAAACAGTGGTGTAACCGGAGGAAGGCCTGATATGATTGAAACCATTGCCCGCGCGGGTGTTGTAAACAATGTTGATGGTTTATTTATTGAAACTCATTTCGACCCTGCAAATGCCAAAAGTGATGGCGCCAACATGCTTCACTTAGATAACCTTGAAAAACTTCTTAGCAACTTAGTTGCCATTAGAAAAACAATTAATAATTTATAATTATAGTCTTAAATGACGAAAAACAAATTAAAGCCTATTCTATTAGGTTTCGCATTTTTATTGTCGAGTTTCACAATAATTGCCCAGGAAAATATTTCCACCAAATATACTACTAACAACAAAGGAAAATTCTTTATTAGTTGGGGAGGTAACCGCGAACGATATTCAAAATCTGATATTACTTTTAAAGGTGAAGATTATCATTTTACAATAAAAGATGCAACAGCTCACGACAAGCCCAAAGGCTGGCATATCGATTATATTAACCCAACCCGAATTACTATTCCGCAAACCAATGTAAAAGTGGGATATTTTATTTCAGATAAATACACCATTTCATTAGGTATCGACCATATGAAATACGTTATGGACAGAAATGAATCACGACGTTTAAATGGGCATATCGATTTACCGAAAAGCGAAGCTGGCTCTATATATAACGGCACGTATAACAATGATGCCTTTTTAGTATCGGAGGAGTTTTTAAAATTTGAACACACAAACGGTTTAAATTATGTCTATGCCGAAATTGCGCGCTTTGATGATATATCCTCTATTTTCGGAATTAATAACACAGACAAATTTCAGATTAATTTTACTGAAGGATTAGCTGCAGGAGCGTTAGTCCCGAAAACCAACACAACCTTACTACAAAAAGAACGCTACGACGAATTTCACTTGTCAGGTTACGGAATTTCAGCGACAGCAGGTTTAAATTTATTATTCTTCAAACACTTCTTTATTCAAACGGATTTAAGAGGTGGTTATATTAACATGCCAGATATTAGAACAACTAGTAATACTGCCGAAAGTGCTTCGCAACACTTTATGTTTATTCAAAATGTAATTTCTATTGGTGGTATGTTTAGAATCTAATTTTCTTAGTAACATAAATACAATTGAAGTCCCCGGTTTGGGGACTTTTTTGTTAGGATTCATATTGAATAGTCCTCAGTTAAATAGAACTCCTCAAAAAAAATCTTTTAATCTTAGCTACATTTTATTTGGAAATATTGAAATTTATTTATTTACTTTGTAATTCAAAGTACTTTAATATGGAATCGAAAGACTATTTAAAAGACATTAGTGAAATTAAAAATTTAATGAATAAATCTTCGCGATTTATTTCACTTAGTGGATTATCTGGAATCATGGCCGGAATTTATGCCCTTTTAGGAGCAGGCTATGCCTATTGGCTGGTAAGTAATTCTAAACATGAGTATTTAATTTTAGATGGCACTGTTTTTAAATTAGTTCTACTTGATTTATTTTTAGTAGCCTTATTCAGTATCATAACGGCTGTTATTTTAACAACCCGAAAAGCCAAGCAAAACGGATCAAAAATCTGGGATGCTTCATCAAAACGTCTGCTTATAAATTTTTTAATTCCATTAGTTTCAGGAGGAATTTACATTCTCATCATTTTAGGAAATCAAAAATATGGTCAAACCGGGGCCTTAATGCTTATATTTTACGGATTAGCTTTAATAAATGCATCGAAGTACAGTATTGGTGATATCAGATATTTAGGAGTTATTGAAATTATTCTGGGATTAATCGCAGCCCTATTGCCTGGTTATGGCTTTTGGTTTTGGGTTTTAGGCTTTGGAATAATGCACATTGTTTACGGTACCTGGATGCATTTTAAACACGATAAAAAATAACTTTAAACATGAACACTATGTTAACTAATTGTAGAAGAATTTATATTATTCTAGGCGTTATATCGGTAGTACTTATCATTCCGTTTATAGCTATGCAGTTTAGTACTGAAGTAAACTGGAGTCCTTTCGATTTTATTGTTATGGGTGGTTTATTATTAACCGTCGGACTTTTTTTTGAATTAATTATGAGAACATTCCGTAAGCCATCCGTTAAGATAGTTCTAATAGTTATACTATTTTTGCTCTTTCTGTTAACATGGGCCGAGTTAGCCGTTGGTATTTTTGGAACACCATTAGCCGGAAGTTAACACCCATTGGGCATTGCCTTTAAAAATAGACTATGAGTATTATTAATAACATAAATAAAGTTTTTGATCATCGTATTCGCTTAGGCATTATGTCTGTTTTAATGGTAAATGAATATGCCGATTTTAATACTTTGAAGGAACTGCTGGGCGCTACCGATGGTAATTTGGCAAGCCATACCAAAGCACTTGAAAAAGCAGAATATATAACCATAGAAAAACAATTTATAGGCCGAAAACCCAATACCAGATACAGCACAACCAAATTAGGTGAAGTTGAATTTAAAAAGCATATTGATGCTCTTGAAAAATTGATACACAAACAATAACTGTTTTTTTACACATTAACTTTGAAAAACAAAGTACTTTTAAAAATGAATTTAAGAAAAAAACTTATCGAATGGCTGTTTAATAAATCTCAGAAGGCATACACAGACATGTTTAAACATCATAAACCATGGGACGTAAGCAAACATGAGCTTCTTACCTACCCTTCAGAAAGTATCGGTAAACATTTGGGGTTGTTTTTGGATAAAAATAATTTTGAATTAATTGCAAAAGTCGAGCGTCATGATGCTTATCATACCATTACGGGTTATGGCACTTATGTAGAAAATGAAATTGCTTTACAATGCCTTTGTTTTGGCAATGGCAAACGAAGTCTCTATTTATACGGTGCCATGATTTTAGGTATTATAATTTTACCCGATTACTTCCCATATTATTACAGATCATATAAATTGGGCAAAACAGCAAATTCCTTCCATCATTACGATTATAAAAAGTTACTTCATGTTAACATTCATGATTTCAGAGAAGTCATTTTTTCGAAATCCTATCTACAACCTAAAACCTCATCTTATGAACAAATTACATTTTAGCCTTAAAATAGCTTTTACCTTTTTTAGTATTGGAACCATTCTATTTTTAATTCAGTTAATCATTAATAAAATAACCTTAGTTACATTTATCGGTTTATACTATGTTCTTTTTGCTGCAATCCTTAACTGTTTAATTGTTATCACTTTATTAATTACCCTGATTTTCGATAAAAACAGAAAATCCATTTTAAAATCACTAGTAATTATAGCTTCTAATATCCCTATTGCCTTAATATATTTCATCATTGTTATCAATTACGCCATCTAAGTCATGACAAAACACCTAACATCCTTTATAGTTCTAATACTTATTTCAGTTTCAGGAATTCTAATGAACAATTATTGGATTTCTAACAAAGCGAATCCGTATTTATACAATAGCGTTTCAAACGTACCTACTAATAAAGTCGGTTTACTATTAGGGACAGGAAAATTTTTAGCCAACGGTTCAATAAACCATTACTATACATATAGATTGATTGCTGCCATTAAATTATTTAAAGCAGGTAAAATTGATTTCATTTTAGTTAGCGGTGATAACAGCAGGACCGATTACGATGAACCCACAACGTTTAAACACGATTTAATAGCCGCAGGTCTACCCGAAGAAAAAATATATCTCGACTATGCTGGTTTTAGAACATTAGACTCTATTTTACGTGCAAGAGATGTTTTTGGTTTATACTCGTTTACTATTATTTCTCAAAAATTTCATAATGAACGTGCTATATATCTTGCACAATCACATGGTTTAAATGCTATTGCCTTCAACGCCGAAGACATTAAAAGTTACTTCGCAATTAAAACCAGATTAAGAGAGTATTTAGCCAGAGTAAAATCATCCATTGATTTACTGTTTAATGTTCAACCCCAATTTTTAGGTAAAAAAATTGATATCAGATGACATTAAACAAACCCTATTTCATGCTGGCAATCTTAATATTGATTGTAGAAGTACTAATCGCATTACACTTGGACACTGGATTTATTCGGCATACATTTGGAGATTATCTTGTTGTCATTTTAATCTACTGTACCATTAAAAGCTTCTTCAAAACGACATCAAAAGTTATCGCAATTGGCGTTCTTCTTTTCGCTTATTTTATTGAATTTCTTCAATATATAAACATTGTTAATCTACTAAACCTTCAAAACAAAAAGATATTGAGCATTTTAATTGGAACAACTTTTAGCGTGTTCGATTTAATAGCCTATACCCTAGGTGTTCTAACTATTTTAAGTGTTGATATAAAAATTTTTAATCATGACTAATTTCAAAACCTACATTTGTAATCAATTTAACATTTTAGTTTTAATCGGTTCATCCATGCTTTTCAGCATCTTACTATTAATGATTAGAATAAAACTAAATCATTCTTTTTTCTATCTGTTTTTAATCTGGAATTTATTTTTAGCCTTTATACCATTTGCGCTAACAAGCTACTTATCGACAAGACCAAGGCAACATAAAATCTCTTTTGGTTTATGCTTTTCCACTTGGCTCGTCTTTTTACCAAATGCACCGTATATCATTACCGACTTTCTGCATTTGCGTTTTGGAGATCACCACTTGTTATGGTTAGATGTTTTAATGTTAGCATCATTCTCTAGCAACGGGGTTTTGCTATTTCTTCTATCTGTAAAAGAAATGAAACAAATACTGCTTCAATATTTTAGTGTCAGCCTATATAAACTTATCATTACATCAATTTTCCCATTAACCGCATTCGGTATCTATTTGGGCCGGTTTTTACGCTACAACTCCTGGGAAATTATTCAGAATCCAATCGAATTATTTCAGGACATACTAGATATAGTTATTCATCCGATGCTTCATTATGAAGCCTGGATCTTTACTTTTGTTTTTAGTATATTTTTAGCGCTTATGTACCAGACGCTAAATATCTTTTATAAAACAGCACCTAAAAACTAAACTTCTTCCCTATTCTTTTCTTGAATTTTTCGAACAATTGAGGTAGCTGCTCGACGCGGCATTACTCTGGGCAAAACAGCTAGAAACTTATTGAATTTACCTGGAATAGCATAACTCTTACCGTTCAGCATAGCCTTATACCCGTAGGCAGCTACAGCTTTAGCACAGCCCATATTAAAACTAATTTTATTATCGCAGCTGTCTGCTGAAACGGTTTGCTGAAACTTTGTTTTTGTAGGTCCGGGACACAGTGCAGTTACAGTTACTCCTGTACCTTTTAATTCGTTAGCAATAGCTTCAGAAAAGGATAGCATATAGCCTTTTGAAGCGTAATAAATTGACATTAATGGTCCAGGCTGAAACGCTGCCAACGAAGACATATTTAATATTCTACCAAAGCCACGCTTTACCATACCCTCAAGTATAAGCTTAGTTAAATGAGTTGTGGTCATTATATGCACATTTAGCATAGCCTGCTCGCGTTCCCAGTCGGTATCTGTGAACGAGCCGAAAAGTCCGAAACCAGCATTATTAACTAAAACATCGACATTAACACCATTAATATCTTCCATAATCTCTGCTGCTACATTCGACTGACTTAAATCTTTTGCCTGAATATCAACCTTACAATTAAAGGTTTCTTGTATATGATCCTGTGCTTTCTCAAGATTGTTTTTATCAATATCAATTAAAATTAATTGATACCCATCGTTAGCTAATAGTAATGAAAGTTCGTAACCCAAACCTGAAGCGGCTCCGGTTATTAATGCTGTTTTTGTCATAAATTTTTTAAAATAATTGGGGCGTTAAAAGGCTAAATCTAATGTTTTCCTTCCACATAATCCTGTAAATACGAAAAACGTTTGGTTAATTTGCCTTTTTCAGTGATTTTTGCACGCTGCAACACACCATCTTTGTCATCGTTAAAAAATGCAGGAATAACATGTTGCAAAAACATGTCTCCGAAACCTTCGCTCGCATCTTTTGGCAATTCACAAGGCAAATTATCTACTGCCATAACGGCAATAGCATCTGATTTCGTATAATCGGTTTCAGATTCTGTTTGTGGATCGTAACCATAAATAGGATCAGCAATGGTTGACGCTCGTAAAGTGGTTGCTACCGGTCCATCGACATCACAGCTAATATCTGCCACTACTTTTATATTGAAATCGAGTGACTTAACATCGTCTCGTGTGTATAAATAAGGCGCACCATCGCCGTAAAAATGACCAGCTATGTAAAAATTGGTAACCTTAGCAAATCTCATAAAGTCTGACTGATAATCTTCTGGATGATTGAAGAAATCGAAATTATCAATCACTTGTCCGTCTTTTCGTTTATTATAATCTAAAACATCAATTTTACAGTAAACGGATTTAGAAAACGTCTTATTTAAGTAGTCTTCTACTGAAACCTGCTCAATTTCCATAGCATCTAACATTTCCTGAGATCCGTTCGCTACTTTTCCACTACCTGTTAACAGTATTTTTATATTAGGAAGTTTTAATGTTTTTAATTGTTGAATTAACTCTTGCTGATGTGCCAAGGTTCCTGCCTTAGGCAATTGCCAAGTGTTATATTTTAAACCCCAAGTCCGGAAACCATTATATGTCCCCACAATTCCTGCATAGCGACCAAAACCTATTAAACGGAATCCTTTACTGTTTACTATGGTTTCATGATCATACAGTTCTATATTCTTTTCTAAAATGGCCAGAATCAGTTTTCGGTTATAGGGTTGCTTTTTTATGGTATGCGAAAAGAAAAAGTACTTTTTGTCAGGTACCAATGCTTCAATTGGTACTTCCTTTACACCTATAAAAACATCGCAGTAAGACACATCCTTAATAACCTCAAATCCTTGAGCTTCATATTCTGAATCTGGAAACACACGTATATCGGAAGTCTCAACTTTAAAAATGGCATTAGGAAATTGGGCTTTAGCTTCGGTTAATTTTGATGGTGAAAATACCACACGGCGGTCTGGTGGGTTTTTACGTTCTTTAATAATAGCAAATGTTATAGGCATAAACTACTGGTTTATTTGGTATTTAAGTTTAGTTGAAAATGAATTTGGAATAATTCTTGCTCTAAAATAGGTGGATTATTATTGAATTACAAAGTTTTTGATAACTTTGCGTTCGCGTTAAGGATTAAGGCATTGTTGGAGCTCCTTGAAAAGAGCGACTGCCGAAAGCCTGACCCCACAGGGTAACGCCATTACAATTTTGATGAGTTTCTGAAACAAGTTCAGGATTAATTCAATTACGTAAAATACATTTTACTATTTCATTAAGGGGTCGACTGGTTTTGACAGCGAGATTAATTGAACGGTAAGCACGTCGTGTAATGATTTTGAAACACGTTAAAGGCTAAATCAAACTTTAAACGGCGAGAATAACTACGCTTTAGCTGCTTAATCTGAATTATAGTAAGATTTGCCTAGGCGCACAAGGTGCGTAAGCTAAATGTCTCCGGAAAGCCTTGGTTAACGGCGTTCCTTTTAGAGGCATCGTAAATGTTGACATAGATTGGGTCCTGCTTCGATGCCCTTTCGAAACTTAAGAAGCTAAGCTAATAAGTAGGTTGTCTTTAACCAGCTTTTAGTCGAAAACTCAAGAAAAGAATAAACGTGTAGAAAGCCCTTTGATTACTTGTTTGGACGAGAGTTCGATTCTCTCCGACTCCACAATAAGCCTATTGAAATAATTGTTTCAATAGGCTTTATTTTTACCTAAATTTACGACATGTTAATAGCCAATACACCGGAACCACCGTATTACGCCGTAATCTTTAGTTCTATAAAAACAAATAAAGATGAAGGTTATGAAGAAATGGCTGAGTTTATGGTAAACTTAGCGAAACAACAGGAAGGCTTTTTAGGTATTGAAAGTGCTAGAGACGAAATAGGTATTACCGTATCTTATTGGAAAGATTTTGAATCTATACGAAACTGGAAAAACCAAGTAGACCATCAAGTTGCTCAAAAGCGAGGTAAAAAAGAATGGTATAAAGCCTACAAAGTAAGAATTGCTAAGGTAGAACGAGATTATGGGTTTTAATCTAATCTCAACTTTCTTAGTTAAACTTTAATACATTTTTTCTTCTAAAATTTTATTCCACCCTTTGTAAGCTTCATGTGGTATAAACTCTCTTAAATTAGGTTCAAAAGTCTTAACATTTTCTTCAATAGGTTCAGGTAATTCTTCTAAACCAGACCAAAATTTTATACCGAGTCCGGACATAAGAGCAGCCCCCCATGCTGATACATCAGTAATTCCCATATTAACAACAGGAGTTTTTAATAAATCAGCTAGAAACTGCATTAAAAAGGAATTCGCCGTGATTCCGCCATTAACTTTTAATTCCTTTAATTCTGTTTGCGTTTCCTGCTCCATGGAAGTTATTACATCCTTAATTTGAAATGCGATTGATTCCAAAGCGGCACGAACCAAATGTGACTTATTAGTTCCAAACGTTAGTCCGTGAATAGAACCTTTCCACTGATCCTGCCAATAGGGGGCTCCCATTCCACTAAAAGCAGGAACTAAATACACGCCTTCATTGGTAACCAATGATGTTGCCATGGTTTCTATCTGATTATGTGTTTCAAAAACATCCAACTGATTTTTTAACCATTCTAACGTTGATCCACAACTTACAATAACTCCTTCCAAAGCATAATTAACCTGATCACGAATACCCCAACCTATAGTGGTTAACATACCGTTTTCGGTTTGCCCCTTAATATTTTCCGAGTTCCATAATATTGAAGACCCTGTGCCTAAAGTTGCCTTTGCCGATCCTTTTTTAAAGCACCTTTCACCAAAAAATGCAGCTTGAGAATCTCCAATGACCCCAGTTATTGGAATTGAAATATCGAAAACACCTTCGAAATTAGAGTCTCCATAATCATCAGCCGAAGAGACTACTTTTGGTAATTTCAATAATTCAAGATTAAACAGCTTCAATAATTCAGAATCCCATTCCAAATCATAAATATTAAAAAACAAAGTTCGAGACGCATTAGTAAAATCCGTTTTATAACAATTTCCATGGGTTAATTTGTATAACAACCAAGTATCTACTGTTCCAAAACAAGCTTCTCCCTTATCTATAGCTTGTTTAATTTTTTCATTATTTTCATGAAGCCACATGACTTTAGTGGCCGAAAAATAAGGATCTATTGTTAATCCGGTTTTAGAACTAATTAAACTTTCTAAATCTTTTTCTTTTAGGGTTTCACAAATTGAAATTGACCTCTTACACTGCCAAACTACTGCATCACATAATGGATTACCTTCTTTATCCCATAAAACAAAAGTTTCTCTCTGATTTGAAATGCCACACGCAATAATTTTATCTATTTCACCAACATATTTCTCTTTAAACTCAGTAATACAATTTCTAACCGCACTAATAACCGATTGATAAATTTCTTCTGGCTTCTGTTCAACAAATCCAGAGGACGGATAGAAAGATTTTAAAGGGGTTGTACTTTTAATAATTACTTGACCCTGCGAATCAAAAATAATAGCCTTTGACCCACTAGTTCCCTGGTCTATAGATAGAAAATAAGATTTAGACATGTAACTGAAATTTTAACTTTTAATCTTCATTTGGATAATTCAACCTATCCATAATAACTGCAATTAGAATTACAAACCCCTTTATAATTTGCTGCCAAAACGGAGATACGTTTAACAAAACCAAACCACTATTTAGTACTCCTATAATAAGGGCTCCCTGCACAGTACCCATAATAGACCCGCGACCACCAGACAGGGATGTTCCACCTATTACAACAGCTGCAATCGAATCCAACTCATAACTCATACCTGCATTTGGTTGTGCTGAGTCTAAACGAGACGTAAGCATTATACCTCCCACAGCCGCCAGCACCCCAGCAATTGCGTAAACCCAAACCTTTACTCTGTTAATATTAATACCTGATAAGCGTGCTGCACTTTCATTTCCTCCAATGGCGTAAATATGCCTTCCAAATTTTGTCTTTTTTGTTACAATAACCGCTATAACAACTACAAGAGTTGTAATCCAAACCGGCATTGGAACACCTAAAAACCATCCTGTTCCTATAAAAGAAAAATTGAGACCAAAACCAGTTATTGGAAACCCTCCAGTCCATAGCATCGTAGCTCCCCTGGCAATGGTAAGCATCGCTAAGGTTGCCACAAAGGGAGGCACTTTAAATTTCGTAATCATCCAGCCATTAAACAGCCCCAGACTTCCTCCTGTAATTAAACCAGCTAAAATAGTTCCAAAAAGAGTGAAACCTATGTAGGCATTTAAAGGTGGTATTTCTAATCCATATTTTAAAACTCCTGCTGCTATTGCACCACTGAAGGCCAATATAGACCCTACCGATAAATCGATACCTTTTGTTAGAATTACAAGAGTCATCCCTACAGAGATACAAACATTGATAGAAATTTGTCTCGCTATATTCCACCCATTTTCTATGGTAAAAAACTTATCGGATAAAACTGTTAATACAATACATAATACCAAAAGTGCAATGATTGACTGAAATCGTACTAAAGTAGATTTAACATTGGCCATAATATCTTATAATCTTAATTAAATTATTTTATTTTTTCTATAATGTTGCAGCAGACATGATTGATTCTTCGCTAGCTGTTTGCTGATTAAAACTACCAGAAATTCGAGTTTGACTTAATACCAGTATACGATCTGCTATCGCCATAATTTCAGGTAACTCAGAAGAAACAACTACAATACCTAATCCTTCCTTGGCCAGTTTATTTATTAAATGATAAATTTCATTTTTAGCATTAACATCAATCCCTCTTGTTGGTTCATCGAGAAATAACACTTTGGGCTTTGTTGCCAGCCATTTAGACAAAACTACTTTTTGCTGATTTCCTCCACTTAAATTTTTAGCCAGTTGTTTCTCAGAAGGCGTTTTAATTTTTAATGCTGTTATATATTTTAGTGAAAGTACAGCCTCAAGTATAGTACTTAAAAATCCTTTCTTTACCACTTTATCAATACTAGCCAAACTAATATTTTTACTTATGGGCATCTGCAAAATAAGGCCATCTTCTTTTCTATCCTCGGGAACTAAAGCTATACCGTATTTTATAGCATCAATTACAGAAGTAATTTTAACCTGTTTTCCTTCAATAAAAACAGCGCCAGACATATGTTTATGATGTAATCCAAAAATAGTTTCCAAAAGTTCTGTACGCCCTGCTCCCATTAATCCGAAAACCCCGAGCACCTCTCCTTTTTTCACATTGAAACTTACATCTTTAATTAAAAATGTAGATTTATCATTTACTCGCGGAAGACTAATATTTTCCACCCTTAAAACCTCCTCACCTAAAACCACTTCGTCCTTTTGGAATTTATTATCAATATCTCTTCCAACCATTAAACGAATAAGATCGTCTCTTTTTGTGTTTGCAACATCTTCAATCGTACCCACCGATTTACCGTCTCTTAAACCTGTAAACCGATCTGCTATAGCAAATAGTTTATCTAACTTATGTGAAATATAAAGAATGGACACATTATGATCTTTTAGCGTACCGATTATCCTGAAAAGCACCTCTATTTCTGAATCTGAAATCGCCGAAGTCGGCTCGTCCATTATCAACACTTTAGCTTCTTCTAAAAGTGCTTTAGCTATTTCTACGAGCTGCTGCTCTCCTACTCTTAATTTAGAAACCAGAGTTTTAGGATTTAATTGACAATCTAAGCGCAACAGCAGTTCCTTGGTTTTGCTTATCATGGTTTTGGTGTCCAGCATTCCAAAACGATCTTGTAATTCCCTTCCTAAAAAAATATTCTCGTAAATAGACAAGTAAGGAATCAAGTTGAGTTCCTGATGAATAATGGCAATGCCATTCTTCATGGCTTCTTTAGGGTTGCTAAAATTCACAACCTCCCCATTTAAAATAAGTTCCCCTTCATAATCTGGATAAACACCAGAGAGAATTTTCATTAAAGTAGATTTACCTGCTCCATTTTCACCTACAATAACATTTACCTTTCCTGTATGTACATTCAGGTTTACGTTATCTAATGCAGTTATACCTCCAAACTTTTTAGTAATGTTTTTAGCTTGGAGCAAAATATCTGGTTGATTCTTCAATGCTATTCGTTTTTGAATTTAACATCAATAGGAATTACTCTTAAATCATCGAGATTTACCTGTTTTAAGTTCACTTTCACTGCTCCTTTAAAATGGATAGTGTCTTCTATTTTCACGTTCTCTTTAAAGGGAGGAATAATATTTTCACGAACATAATTATTTAGTTCAACCGATATATTATTATAGTCCATAGTATTTTGGTAATCGCTAATATTAGCCATTTTGGTTCCTTCACGAATAGCATTCCCGAATATAAAATCGGTAGCGATTTTAATATTTTGATCTTTACCGTCAATCAAAGATACTATGACATTTTCATCACCTATATAACGAACTACAGCATCACTTTCAACAATAAAATAATAGCTATTACTGATACCTAGCTTATTGCCTTGCGCCTCACAATAAGCCGTAACATCTTTTGCTAATTCATCCAAAAACACAGCCGTTGCTATGCCTTTTAGCGATTTAGCTTCAGATGTCATAAACGTATTGGCAAAACCTTTAGCATCAAACTTAGATTTACCATGTTTTTCTTTTACTTCAGTTAAATTCTCTATGTATATCGAATTATATAACGACACACAAATAACAACACCTACAAGGATATATTTAATGACTCTTTTCATGGCTTATTCGTTTGATCCGTATGCATTAAACTGATTAATATTTTCCTGAGTAACTACCTCTACTTCAAGAGGTGTTTTGGCTCCAAAATCACGCCTGCCTTTTATATACTGGTCTGCTAATTCTGCCGCTGTCCTGGCCATTTGCTTAGGTGATTGCATAGCTGTAGCCATGATTCTTTTATTATTAATGGCATCCATAACATCTTTGGCGCCATCAAAGCCAAAAACCATTACGCTATCAGCTTTTCCAGATGCTACCAATGCCTGATAGGCTCCCATAGCCATGGCATCATTACCACAAAATACAGCATCAATATCTGGATTCGATTGTAAAATAGACTCTAACACTTCCATAGCTTTACTCCTGTCGAAGTCTGCACTTTGTTGTGCCACCATTTTTAGGTCTGGAAAATGATCGACCACACTATGAAATCCTTTAGATCGGTTCCAGGTATTATTATCTCCAACCAAACCAAGTAGTTCCACATACTTTCCTTTTTTATGAAGCTTCCTGACAAAATATTCGCCAAGCTCTACACAACCAGAAAAGTTATCAGAAATAATTTGGGATGCTGGATCGTCCAAAGAATTCACTTCTCTGTCCATACAAAATGTAGGCACGCCAGCTTGTTTAGCACGTTTAACATTAGACACCGATCCTTCTGAATCCGTAGGATTGAATAAAATTGCACTATAACCAGCCGCTATTAAATTCTCAAAATGTTCTGCTTCTTTAGATGTATTATTCTGGGAATCGAAAATCGTGGCTTCGTAGCCTAATTCTCTAGCCCGTTCTGCAGCCGATTCTCCCAAAACAACAAACCATGGGTTATTAAGCGTAGATATAACTACAGCTACTTTTTTTGCAGATTCCTTTTTATCATTATTACAATCTGTAATTAGAAATGAAAAAAGAAAAAGCAGTAAGTATTTTATTGGTGGTGGTATTAGTTTAGTTGGTAAAGTCATGACATCAAATTTTAAGATTCAACAAGGTTTTACAAGTTTCATACAACCCAATTTCCGAAATACCGTAGTGGTTAAATATTTCAACCTGAGAACCCGTAATAGTATATTCGTCAGGAATTCCAATAATTTTAAAGGGGTTAGTAAAACCTTTTTGAAACAGATGAGAAGCACAGGCTTCTCCTAGACCTCCATTAATCATATGCTCTTCCACGGTAACAATTGGCGAATTACCGGAAGCTAAAGTTTCTAACAATTTAACATCTAAAGGCTTAACTGTATGCATACTAACAACCGTTGCTTTTATATTATGATCTTCCTCCAGCCTTTTGGCAGCTAACCACGCAGGGTAAACTGTTTCTCCGGTGGCGATTAGGGTAATATCTTTACCTTCTTTTACAACACGACCTTTCCCAAATTGAAACGTTTGATTCTCTTCACTTAGAAAAGGCATGGCTTTTTTTCCAAACCTTAAATAAACAGGCTTATCGTGCTTAGCAGCTAACTTCACTGCTTGCTCAGTTTCAAAATTATCAGCTGGTGCTACTATCGTTATATTGTTGATAGCTCGTAAAGCTGCAAAATCGTGTAAACTGTGATGCGTTGTTCCTAAAGCGCCATAACTTACCCCGGCACTGATTCCAACCAATGTAACAGGGTTATCGGAATAACACACATCATTTTTAATTTGTTCTAATGCCCGAGCGCTTAAAAAACACGCAGGTGATACAGCAAATGATTTTTTTCCTGCGGAAGCTAACCCAGCTGCAACTCCTACAAGATTTTGCTCTGCGATACCTACTTCTACAATTTGTTTGGGATATTTTTGAGCGAAAGGCACCAATTTACCAGACCCTCGGGAATCACTGGTTACAGCTATAATATCCTTATCGGTTTCTGCTAAAGCCTGAAGTGTTTCAGAAAACACAATCTGATTAGCCTCACCCATTTTTAAATATTTATCTTCTATTTTATCTAGCTCCATTATCTTATTTAATTAATGCTTCCGTCTGGTTTAGTTCACTTAAAGCCAATTCGTATTGTTCCGGACTTGGCACACCGTGATGCCATTTTATATTTCTTTCCATATAACTCACCCCTTTTCCTTTTATGGTATGAGCAATAATAAAATTAGGCTTACCAGTTTCAAACGGCCCGTTATTTAATGCGTTCTCTAAGTCTTCTAAATTATGCCCGTCAACTTCTTTTACTGCCCAACCAAAAGTTTCTAACTTTTCCCGAACGGAATCGGTGTTCATCACATCTTTATTGTCTCCGGTGATTTGTTGTTTATTATAATCAAGAATCGCATACAGATTATCCAATTTATAATGTGAAGCCGACAAAAAAGCTTCCCAATTAGAGCCCTCTGGCAATTCACCATCACCTAACAATGTAAAAATGCGGTGTGATTTATTATCTAGTTTTGCTGCTATAGCTTCTCCTACACAAATAGGCAACCCGTGCCCTAATGCCCCGGTATTCTGCTCAACACCGTTTACTTTTTTCGTAGGATGACCTATGTAATGGGATTGATATCGGCATAAAGTCTCTAAATCTGATTCAGGAAAAAATCCGCGATCTGCCAAAGTCACAAATAAAGCTTCTACGCAATGGCCTTTACTTTGTACATAGCGGTCTCTATTCGGGTTCTTAAAATTATTAGGGTCTACATTTAACACACGATTATACAACACATTCAACGTATCGACACAAGAAAGACTCCCTCCTGTATGCCCAGCCTTCGCATGGTATATATATTTAAGAAGGTTCTTCCGTAGATAAACTGACTTCAATTTCATTTCTTTGTTTGTCATCATCTCTCTAATTTGAAGTTTAATATTATCCCTTGTGATTGTAGACTTCCCACCCCATATAATTCCCCAGAGCTTCCTCTAGAATTGAAGCTGTTTTAGAAGCATTCATAACCACATGATGCTCAAAACCATTTCTGCATATATGATGCATTAATCCGTTTAAATCTCCTATCTGAGCAACGGCTCTATTTCCAAAGGTATTTAGAGGATCGTTGGTAAGTTCCCCTTCTCCAACATAGGCTTTTATTATTCCTTTAGGATCGTCTGTACTAATTCTTCCGAAGGTAAGCGGCATGGCCGGAGTTCTTCCGTCTAGTGCCCCATAGGTGTTTTCTACCCCTATACTAGTTCCTAAAATAGGCGCATTACTGATTTCTATGTCTGGTAAAAATGATTTTGCCCAGTTTCCACAATGAAATAAAACACACTTGTTTTCATCATCGGCATAATTATTATTCCAATCTACCAAAGCACTTGGTGACCCCGATGCCAATTGCATGGCGTACATACTTAAAGTTCCGGTAACATCAACTTCACAAGCCGAAGGCAACATGTTTTCAGACATAATGCTCATACTTGTACACACATTACATCCGTAATTTTGCTGTAGTGAAGTCCAACACTGAATGGCTGTAGCATCCAAGGCATATTCTTCTACATACTCGTTTAAAACCACATCCAGTTTAGCGATTTGGATCATAGCGTCATCAGGAGTTTTCCCCTTAGGAGCGTATGCATTTATACTTTCCAGATGCTGCTTGACAGCTTTATCATCTTTGGTCAACTTATTGGCTCTACCTAAAATCTCGGAAAGATCGGCAGTAACCACTGTAATACCGTTTCTTTGCAATATTTTTTCTGAAAAACGCACGGTGTTAAAAGCGCCTGGTCTAGCACCAATAGCCCCAATACGAATATTTTTCATCCCCTTTACCACGCGGCATACCGCTAAAAAGTCTTTTAAATCGTTCTGAAAGGGTTTCTCTGATGGGAAAGATACATGCTGACTCGTCAACGAATATTTAATACCGTATTGATACAGGTTATTACAAACCGATATTTTACCACACCAAGAATCTCGTCTGTTAGCAACATTCATTTTAGATAATTCATCCGGATAGGCCTGGACAAGAACTGGCACGTTTAAATTTGCAAGTTTCAATGTATCAGCCACCCCACGTTCATCCCCAAAATTTGGAAGTAATACCAGTACTCCTGCTATTTCTTCTCTGTATTTTTTAAAGAGGTCTGCACATTTCTGAGAATCTTTGTAAGTTTCTACACCTCCCAATTTAGTATCTGTGGTTTCTAATAAAATAGGTTTTATACCTAGCTCAGACAGAACATTAATAATTTCCGTTCTGGCTTTTTCTACTAAACTATCAGGAAAAAAATCCCTGTTACCTATAATTATTCCTAGGCTTAATAATTGTTTCGACATGCTTATTTGTTAGTTTGTTGGCTCTAATATTTATATTTTAATAATAAAAACATGTTAATTTTAAACGATGGTCAATTTTATAAAAATTTATTTGCGATAATCTCAAAATAAAACAAACATATTTAACATCTATTAAATTTACGAAAGTTAACCAAGCAATCAAACTAATCCACTTACCAACACACTATACAAACCATAACCGAACACTTTCCTTATCTTTATTCAGAAATAGAACAGGCTTTAGTTTAAATAAAATGAATAAATACCAAGAAACATTTAACACCTGGAATAGCATAGCCAAGCGCTATGAAGACGCGTTTTTTGATTTAGATTTATACAACGACACGTACAATTTCTTTTTAGACAATCTTCCAGGTAAAAAATCGAAAGTTTTAGATGTAGGGTGTGGGTCTGGAAACATAACCAAGTATCTTTTGGATAAAAACCCTAATCTTACAATTAAAGGTATTGACATTTCTAAAAACATGATTGATTTAGCTAAAAAGAATAATAAAACGGCTGAATTTGAAATCATGGATATTAGAAATTTAAACCAGTTAAAAGAAACTTTTGATGGTATTATTTGCGGTTTTTGCATACCCTATTTATCTAAAGAGGATTGCTCTAAATTCATTTCAGGTTGCAACCATTTGCTTAACGATAATGGTATACTGTACTTAAGCTTTGTTGAAGGCGATTATGAAAAATCCGGATTTATATCTGGCAGTACTGGAGATCGTGTCTATTTCTATTATCACAACCTAAAAAATCTCAAAATCCAATTAGAAACTTATAACTTTGATACTCCAGCAATTTATCAAAAACAATACACTAAAAGCGATTACTCCTCAGAAACCCATAGTATTTTAATAACTAGAAAGGTAAAATACAGAGAGGTTAACAGAACTTAAAACTAAAAAAGGTCCGTTAAAAAACGGACCTTAACTAATAACGTTAAATAAAACCTTAATATAAGGTTTTTATATTTTCAATAATGGTATCAGCTAACTGATTGGCCCCTTCTTGAGAAGAACCCTCAGTATAAATTCTGATAATCGGTTCTGTATTCGATTTACGAAGGTGTACCCATTCGGTTTCAAAATCAATCTTTACACCATCAATCGTATTCACCTCTTCGTTTTTATATTTTTCAGCCATTTGTTCTAAAATAGCATCAACATTTATTTCTGGTGTCAACTCTATTTTCTTCTTATTCATAAAGTAATTCGGGTAAGACTCTCTTAATGCTTTACATGATATTTTTTGATGTGCTAAATGCGATAAGAACAAGGCCACACCAACTAAAGAGTCCCTTCCGTAATGCGCATCTGGATAAATGATTCCACCGTTGCCTTCTCCTCCAATTACAGCATTGGCTGCTTTCATTTCAATAACCACATTGACTTCACCAACAGCACTTGCTGTATAAGTCCCGCCGTGTTTTTCAGTGACATCTCTTAACGCTCTAGATGATGATAAATTAGAAACCGTGTTACCTCCTTTCAAACGACCTAAAACATAATCGGCACAGGCTACAAGCGTGTATTCTTCACCAAACATCGAACCGTCTTCACAAATAAGCGCTAGTCTATCCACGTCCGGATCAACTACAATACCGAAATCGGCTTGTTCATCCACAACCAATTTTGAGATATCGGTTAAATGCTCTTTCAACGGTTCCGGATTATGAGGAAAATGTCCGTTAGGCTCACAATACAACTGAATACACTCTACTCCTAAACGCTCTAATAGCGCTGGAATAGCAATTCCTCCCGTTGAATTCACCGCATCAACAACTACTTTAAATCCAGCTTTTTTGATGGTTTCCACATCAACCAATTCTAGTTTTAAAACTTCATCGATATGTTTTTCAATATAACCTTCAACTTCAGTATAAACACCCAAATCGTCAATTTCGGCAAAGGTATATGCATCCTCTTCGGCTACTTTTAAAATTTTAGCACCTTCAACCCCATCTAAGAACTCCCCTTTGCTGTTTAACAACTTCAAGGCATTCCATTGTTTCGGATTATGACTTGCCGTGATGATAATTCCTCCATCGGCTCCCTCTAATGGCACTGCCACTTCTACAGTTGGAGTTGTTGATAATCCTATGTTTTTTACATGAACGCCTAAACCTACTAAGGTCTGACTCACCAACGTACTTATCATCGCTCCAGAAATTCTTGCATCAAGACCTATTATGACCGTTAGTTCTTTATCTGAATTCTGATCCTTTAACCACATTCCGTAGGCTGCAGCAAATTTTACTGCATCTACAGGTGTTAAATTATCGCCTACGTTACCACCAATAGTTCCGCGAATTCCTGAGATTGATTTTATTAATGTCATTGTATTTTTACTCGATAATCGAGGTGAATTTTTTAAAGGAGCCTCAAAATTTAATTTCTGCTACCTGCTAAGGTTGTGAGTGTAAACTTAGTTTATTCTCTTAATAAGATTTGTTTTCATGAAACTCGCATATATGTTTATGTATGCTTTTAATTTGTTTCATCATACTTTGGCAAGTCGCTTCAGTCTTACCTTCAACTTGTAATGCTACATTTAACTCTTTTTCAGTATTCTGAAAACAACTAATACTAAACCATCCATTAGGAAAAAACACTTTCAATGCTTCTGATTCTTCGTTCTTAAGGAATAAATCAAATTCACCAATAACCCAATTTAAAAACCGACAATAGGCTACCTTACTATCTACTAATGCAATTTCCTTTATTTGGAAATTGGATGGCTTAGTTTTAGTGTTATGTTTTAATGTTAACATTAACTTATATATTTAGAATATCCATCTTACAAAGGCTTCCATAGCTGCATAATGCGCTAAACCTAACTGATGGTATAATTCTGCAGTTTCTCTATTTCTATCTTCAGCACGTTGCCAGAACTCTCTACTATCACTTCCTTGGAATACCACTCCATCCTTTTGAGACTGGTGCTTGAAAATTCCATGACGTTTTTCTAATACCTGTCCTGGACTCATTGGTACGGCCATTTCAATTTCATCAATCCCCCACTCTTGCCATGCACCACGGTATAACCATACCCAACAGTCACTCATAAATGGTTTTTCTTTCAGGCGTTTTACCGATTCGAAAATAGCGTCTAAACACACTTTATGTGTTCCATGAGGATCGGCTAAATCTCCTGCTGCATAAATTTGATGTGGCTGAACTTTCTCGATAAGCTCCATAGTGATTTTGATATCTTCTTCACCTATTGGTTTCTTTTCTATAGTCCCCGTTTCATAGAACGGTAATTCCATGAAATGGATATTTTCATCTTTCAATCCGACAAAATGAGATGTCGCTCGAGCTTCACCTTTTCTAATAATTCCTTTAATGTAACGCACCTCCGGAATATCAATTTCACTGTCCTTTTTATTCTTTAAAAAGTCGATTGCCTTTTCGTAAATAGCGTTTGCTTCTGGACTTTCAATACCGAATTTCTCATTGTAATCACAAACAAAAGCTGCAAAACGTAAGGCTTCATCATCTGCCACCGCAATGTTCCCTGAAGTCTGATATGCTACATGCACATCATGCCCTTGCTCTTGTAAACGTTTAAACGTTCCTCCCATACTAATGATATCATCATCCGGGTGTGGACTAAAAATTAAAACACGCTTTCTTGCTGGCTCCGCACGCTCCGGACGCTTACTATCATCGGCATTTGGTTTTCCTCCTGGCCATCCAGTAATCGTTTGTTGTACTTTATTGAATATGTTAATATTGATATCGTATGCAGGCCCTGAATCAGCTAATAAATCGCTCATTCCGTTTTCAATATAATCGGCATCGGTAAGCATTAAAATTGGTTTCTTTAAGCTTAAAGCCAATCCTAATACAGCCTTTCTTGCCATCTTATCGGTCCACTCTACTTTCTCTACTAACCATGGTGTATCGATACGAGTTAATTTTGAAGATGCGCTCTTATCAATTACAAAAGTTGCATTTCGATGTTCCTGTAAGAATGATGCAGGAACCTGATTAGTTACAGGTCCTTCAACCGAAGCTTTAATGATGTTAGATTTACCTTCACCCCAAGCCATTAACACCACGCGCTTAGCTTCCATAATTTTCTTAACTCCAAGAGTAATCGCTGTTCTTGGTGTTTTATCTAAGCCACCAAAATCTTTACTTGCAGCTACACGTGTAATATGATCTAAAGCAACCAATCTCGTTTTTGAATTTTGCAGAGATCCTGATTCGTTAAATCCGATATGTCCGTTACCACCAATACCTAATATTTGTAAATCGATACCGCCTAAAGCTTCAATCTTAGCTTCGTAAGCATTACAATATGCAGAGATTTCTTCTTTCGATAAGGTCCCATCTGGAATATGAACATTTTCTGGTAAGATATCTACTTGATTAAAAAGCAATTCATTCATAAAACGCACATAGCTATGCACTGAATCCGGCTCCATGGGGTAATATTCATCCAGGTTAAAGCTAATTACATTTTTAAAGCTTAAACCTTCCTCCTTATGTAATCTCACCAGCTCAGCATATAAACCTTTTGGAGTTGACCCTGTAGCCAATCCTAAAATACAATTTTCATTTTTAGATTGCTTTTGCTTTATAAGCTCTGCAATCTCCTTTGCTACTGCTTTTGATGCTGCTAATGAATCTTCAAAAACTACAGTATCGACGTTTTCAAAACGTTTTTCAAAACCTGTGGCCTTATCTGCACTACTTTTAATCATAACCTATCTCCTTTTTAATCTTTTTTAATCCTTACAATATGTTTGCTTTAATTTTTTTCCAAATACGTACCAGTAAACCTCCTGATATCAATGCAATGATGGTCATTACAAAGGCCTGAGTCGTCTCTCCATAAATCCAATATCCTGTAGCGAACATGGCACTATAGATTAAAGCACAACCTAATATCATGGCTAAAATTCCCGCTGGCACCGACCAAGGTTCTTTATTATCTTCTAAATCTATGTCCTCAGACTTGGCATCTAGCAACACCTTAGACCATCCAGGCCCACCTGGCTGAATCTTTTTATAAAAACTTTGTAATACTGCTTTGCTTTCCGGCTGCGTCATATAAGTAGCCGCTAACCAAATAATCGTTGTTACTAATACTACAAACGGGTATTCTAAATAGCTTGCAAAAACACCTGTTTCTTTCGCAAAGAAGAATGCTCCGGCAGGTGTTAATTTTAATATAATTGAAACAATACCTGAAGCGAACATTGCAGCAATCTCACTCCATGCATTGATACGCCACCAAAACCAACGTAAAATAAAGATCAATCCTGTACCTGCACCAAACACTAACAATACTTCGAATAACTGTAATGCATTTTGAAGTAACAATGCTAACAATGCACTAAACACCATCAAAACAATTGTTGAAATTCTACCTACAGCAACCAAACGTTTTTCAGAAGCTTCAGGGTTGATTTGTTCTTTATAGAAATCGAAAACAATATATGATGACCCCCAGTTTAATTGCGTTGAAATGGTACTCATGTAAGCAGCAATCAATGATGCTAAAACCAGCCCTAATAATCCGCTTGGTAGTTTGGTTAACATAGCCGAATAAGCTAAATCATGTCCTAATTTATCATCTGCAATACTTGGAAATGCCTCTTGAATACTCGCTAAATCCGGGAATACAACTAACGAAGCCAGTGCGACTATTATCCACGGCCAAGGACGTAAAGCATAATGCATAATATTGAAAAAGAACGTGGCTCCAATCGCGTGGTTCTCATCTTTGGCCGCCAACATACGTTGCGCGATATAACCACCACCACCTGGCTCTGCTCCTGGATACCATGAACTCCACCACTGTACCGCTAACGGAATAATCAATAAAGTAATTAAAGATTCAGTATCACTAAAATCTGGTAATATTGATAATTTATCGGCAACATGCTCATTGGTAATCATTGCTGCTACACCTCCTACTTCCGGCAAATTCACCAAGTAATAAGCTGCTCCAATAGCACCTCCCATAGCTACAAAAAACAATAAGAAATCGGTATAAATAACACCTTTAAATCCACCAAGTGCACTAAATGTCACAGTGATGATTCCAGCACTAATTACGGTTTGCCAAGGCTCTAAACCTAACATAATCCCCCCTATCTTTATCGCCGCTAAAGTTACTGCCGACATGGTAATCACATTAAAAATAACACCTAGATACACAGCTCTGAACTTTCTTAAAAACGAAGCCGGTTTTCCGCCGTAACGTAATTCATAAAATTCTAAATCGGTATTCACATTAGATTTACGCCAAAGTTTTGCATATACAAACACGGTCAACAATCCTGTTAATAGGAATGCCCACCATACCCAGTTTCCTGATACACCATGTGTTCTTACAATATCGGTTACCAAGTTAGGTGTATCTGTTGAAAAGGTCGTTGCTACCATAGACACCCCTAATAACCACCAAGGCATACTTCTTCCAGATAAAAAGAATTCTGATGAGTTTTTTCCAGACTTTTTAGACACCCAAATCCCGATACCTAAGGTTAACGAGAAAAAAATGATGATTAACGTGTAATCTAATGGACTTAATGATACCATGCGCGTATGTTATTAGTTAATATATTCGTTTTGTTAGTATTTTGTTTTATGCCAATTTCGTAATCTGTTTTACTTCATCATACTGCTTTGCATAACTCTCTAATAGTTTAAATTGATTTTTGGCTCGGTCTAAATTATGATGACTGTAAGCCGCTTTATAATAAATATCGTCGTTTAGGAAATCGGTTAAAAACCTCAATCCCATAATAAAAATAATACTTTTTGCTCCTAATGGTAAATACTCCAACTCTGTTGGTGTTAGCGATTCACCTACGGTTTCTAAAAACCCTTTAACATAAGATTTATAATAATCAATATTAAAATTCACCAGATCTAAATCGGTTTCATCTTCTGCTGCTGTATTACAAATGGTTCTAATCGCATCTCCAAAATCGTAGTGAATAATACCCGGCATTACCGTATCGGTATCAATCACACAAAGTCCTTTATTATTCTTATCGAATAAGGCATTTGAAATCTTAGTATCGTTATGTGTTACCCGAGTTGGAATAGCTCCAAATTCTTTCAACATTTGCAGAATATGCATTTCCTCTCTTGACGCTTCAACCAACACAATACAATCTTTCGCTTCTGCTTTTCTCTCGACAGATGCGCCTTGTAAAGCTTCATCGAATTGCTTATAACGAAATGACATATCGTGAAAATTCGGAATAACTTCAATCAAATCATTAACCTTAAAGTCACCTGTCTGATTTAAAAACTCTCCGAATAACTTTCCTCCTTCATAAGCGATTTCATCATCAACAACGCGCTCAAAAGTGACACTATCATCAATAAATTGTGTTAAGTTCCAGTACCCCGTCTGAACATCTTCGTAAAATGGTTTTCCGTCAACTGTAGAGATGAAAGACAATACACGACGCTCCTGCTCTACTTTTGGCAAATGTGACAACTTTGTTTTTAAATGTGCACTTACACTCACTTTATTATTAATCAGGCCCGGCACGTTTGGAAAAACACCATGATTAATACGCTGAAGCACATAATGCGGCCTATCTACCGTTTTAATTAAATACGTATCATTTATATGTCCAGAAGCCAACTCTGAAAACGAACTAAATTCGCCTTCATGCTGAAACTGATCAAAAATATGTTTTAGCGCCTCCTGATTCATATTACCATAAATTTTCAGGGTATACTTCAGCAGCTTTCAACGCTTCTATAGCAGCTTGCACAATAGCTTTATCTTCCTTGTATGTCACCCCAAACCATTTCGCTTCAGACTTTAATACTTCTACTGAAGCTTTGCCTGATTTTAGAATTTCATTAACTATGGTTGGCAAATAAAATTCCGCCTTCAAGTTTTCTTTATTTTGCTCCAGGAAGTTTAAAAACAACTCTTCTCCAAACTCAAAACATTTTGGTGTGAAGCCCCAAAAGTTCATGGAAACAACCGTATCGGGATCAATTGAAATAAATTCACCATGGTCGTCCTTACGCATTAATTTACCATCAATTTTTTCAATATGTGTGCGCTCAGTCACATCTACTAAAAAACCATTTTCATTTACTTGACATTCCCCTCTAGACACATACCCATGGTCTGAAACCGTATTTTTCAACAAATACGCCATAGTTTTAAAATTATAAGATGTTTTATCAGTTTCCATTAAAGCTTTTGCCATACTTTCAAAAGCCTCTCTACTGTAAAAGTCATCTGCATTAATAATCGCAAAATTCTCTTTAACAGCATCTTTCGCCATTAATAATGCATGCCCAGTACCCCATGGTTTTGTACGCTCTGAATTTACAAAAGCTTCAGGTACGCAATCTAACTCCTGATATACATAATCTACTTCGGCTTTACCTTCCAGTTTTTTATTGAAGATTTCTTTAAACTCAGCCTCAAAACTTTTTCTAATTATAAAAACAAACTTTCCGAAACCAGCTCTTAAAGCATCATAAATAGAAAAATCTATAATTGTATCTCCCTGAGGCGTAAACGAGTCTATCTGCTTAAGGCCGCCATATCGACTTCCCATTCCTGCTGCTAATACTACTAAGGTTGGCTTTTCCATGTTTTATTTAATTATTCAGATTTTAAACTCTAGCTCCAACAACCAGTCAAATAATTGACCTACAAGCAACTAGATGTAAGAAACATTCGGTTATTTAATTGGTTTTCAACTGTCAACTTTGCGAAAGTATAGATTAAGTTTTAAATAAAAAAGAAAAAACACAAAAAATGTGCTCGACAACATTTTATTTTGTGTTCGAGCACACTTTATATGAAACAATTCAACTTTTATTCTATATTTGTAGTAATGAAAAAATATACCATTAAAGATATTGCTCAATTAGCAGGCGTATCAAAAGGAACTGTAGATCGTGTTATTCACAAACGCGGTAAAGTATCGGAAAAAGCTTTAGAAAAAGTAAATAAAGTTCTTGCTGAAATTGACTACCAGCCTAATCTTATGGCTAGAAGTTTAAAAAACAACAAGGACTATATTATTTGCGCACTGCTTCCAAACCCGGATATAGACCCGTACTGGCAACCATGCAAAAAAGGTATAGACCAAGCCTTTAATGAATATAAGTCGTTAGGCATCACTATCGACACACATCTCTTCGACCCTACGAGTACCGCTTCTTTTTTAGAAGTCAACACTAAGGTTCTCGAAATAAATCCCGACGCCGTAATTATGGCTCCCTTATTTTATAACGAAGCAAAAAAATCTATAACCACCTACAGTGAAGCTAACATTTTAGTAAGCATTATAAACAATAGAATAGGAAGTGAAGACATTACTAATTTTGTAGGTCAAGATTTGATGCAAAGTGGTAGAATAGCAGCTCGTTTGATGGAAATGATTACCCCAAACGATTCTGAGGTTATTATTGCACATCTTGATGAGTTTTTTCATAACGCATCCTTCATGCAACAAAAAGAAAAAGGGTTTAGAGATTATTTTGAAAATCTACTCACCAGTGATTACAACTTAAAAACCTGTAATTCTATTGAGTCGAATGAATATAAAACCCTTTTCGATGCTATAAATTCCTCAAAGAACATTTCTGGTATTTTCGTAACCACCTCAAAAACATACAAAGTGGCAAAAATCATGGAAAATTTCCCTGATCTATCAATTAAGATTATTGGTTACGACTTACTTGAAAACAATATCAGCTATCTTAATAGCGGTGCTATTGATTTCCTAATTCATCAAAATCCAAAACAACAAATTTATCTCGGGTTGAGTCAATTAGCAGAGCATTTCTTGTTTGACAAACCAATTACAGAAGAAAAGTTGTTACCCATAGATATTATAAATTCAGAAAACTATAACTCCTACTTAAATCAATAGTTTACTTTTACTTCAAAAATTTTTCACAAAATGACTATCGAAGACCTAGTAGGCACATATAATATTATTGGCAGTAATCAAGATGAAGAAGCCTCAGGCTACACAGGTACGCTTACACTATCTCTCGATATGAATTATCGAATAAAAGCGAAATGGCTTATAAATGATTCACAAGAACAAATAGGTTCTGGTTTTTTTAAAGACAACATCTTAGTCATTAATTTTAGTTACAAAGGCGACGACCATAACATATACAAAGGTGTTGTAGTTTACAGATGCATTAACAAAAACCTACTAGATGGATTTTGGTCGGAAAAACACGGCAACCCGCTTTGTTTAGGTGAAGAACAATGTTTTCGAGTTGCCGAATCTACCGAACTTTTGAATTAATTATTTTTACTTTCTAATTTTTCAAATCTATCCGGATTAAGTTCATTATATTTTTTATTATGAATTAACCCCATAAAAACGGGATCCATATTCCCTAGATTCCACATATTAAACACCTGTTCTAAACTATCTAATTTATTTTTAGAATTTCTTATTAAATTTTCAGTTTCAGAAATATCATTATCCAAATTAAACAACATAGTATCCTGATCTTTTACAACGAACTTACCTCCACTTGCATTTCGAGCAGCATAAATTTGTTCATCGTATTTCCTCCAAAATAAATAATCGTGTGGAGCCTCTTTATTTTCTCCAAGTAAAAAAGGCATTAAGTCAACACCATCAATTTTATTTTTAGTCTTGATTGTCTTTTTAGTTTGGTTAATAATAGTTCCAAAAATATCTAAAGAAATCACCGGCTTGTTATAAACCATTCCTGAAGGAATTGTCCCTGGCCATTGCATAGCAAAAGGTACTCGAATCCCTCCTTCAAACAGGTCACTTTTCATTCCTCTTAACTCACCATTATCTGATCCGTTATGAGGTTCTGGCCCACCATTATCAGACAAAAACACAACTATCGTTTTTTCTGTTAATTTCAAAGCTTCTAGTTGTTCTAAAACTCTACCAACACCATCGTCAACAGCACTAACCATTGCTGCATAGGTTCTACGTTTTTTATTTTGAATTGTATCAAACCTGTTTAAATATTTTTCCGTGGCCTGAAGAGGGGTATGCGGAGCGTTATACGCTAAATACATAAAGAAAGAACTATCTTTATATTTATCGATATATTGAACCGCCTCTCGAGAAAGTGCATCAGTCAAATATTCAGTTTCTTCTACCCGTTTAGAGTTTCTTAAAAGTTTCGTCTTATAAGCATCATACTGAGATTTTACTTCAAACTCATCTTGCAACACCCATTTTTCAGGAAAATAATGATGTCCTCCTGTTAAAAATCCGTAAAAATCATCAAAACCTCGTTCTAATGGTTTTAATGATTCATGAGCACCTAAATGCCATTTTCCTAATGCTATAGACTTGTAATCTGTTTTTTTAAGAGCTTCGGCTAAAGTTTCTTCGGTTAACGGTAAGCCCATTTCCGGATCATTTGGAGTAAATAATGGATTTCTTGAAAACCCAAATTGATCTTGATAACGCCCTGTGATTAATCCAGCACGACTTGGCCCGCAAACAGCATAACTCACATAACCATTTGTAAATTTAACACCCTGACTGGCAATTCTATCTATATTTGGAGTTGGTATATCTTTACATCCATTAAAACCAACATCTCCATAACCTAAATCATCGGCCAATATTACTATTAAATTAGGAGATGTTCTTTCTTTTATTCTAATGTTAGAATCATTCTTCTTATTCATTTTCTGTAAACAAGCACCTGCTGTTAAAGACACCAAAAGAAGAATAGCTACTACCCGAAGCTTTCTCATACAATTTCAAAAATTTTATGAAGTAAAAATATAATATACTAGTAAAAATAAGGTAGACATATTGTTCAAAAAAGGATGTATTTATCATTCAACAAAAGAAACACTATGTAAAACTCACATTACCACGCATTGATACACAACAATGACTCTTACACATTTCCTTATTAAATACTATTTTATTAGCTTTACTGTTTAAGCATTAAATTTGGTAACTTTAGCTATGGCGAATATTGTTTGTTTCGGAGAAATTTTATGGGATGTATTCCCTTCTAATAGAAAAATTGGAGGCGCCCCCTTAAATGTAGCCAGTAGACTAAAATCTTTAAACAATGACGTTTCCATGATTAGTGCTGTGGGTGATGATGTTCCCGGAAAAACATTATTAGACTATTTAAATTCAAATGGTATTGATACAAGTTGTATACAAACTATACCAGACCATGACACGAGTGAAGTACACGTAAAACTTAATGAAAAAGGATCGGCGAGTTACGATATAAAATATCCTTGTGCCTGGGATAAAATTGATTTACACAGCGATGCCGAAACTCTGGTAAAAAATGCCGATGCTTTTGTTTTTGGAAGTTTAGTAGCTAGAGATTACACTTCTAAAAACACGTTATACAAGTTGGTAGATGTTGCAAAATACAAAATTTTCGATCTTAACTTACGGCCACCGCATTATACAAAAGACATCCTTATTTACTTAATGAATAAAGCTGATTTTATAAAGTTCAATGATGATGAGCTTTTTGAAGTCAGTAAATATTTAGGTTCAAAATATAATTCTTTAGAACAAAACCTGATGTTTGTCGCAGAACAGACGAACACAAAACATGTATGCGTAACAAAGGGAGCTCACGGCGCTGTTTTACTATACAATGATAAATTATATTACAATAGTGGCTACTTAATTAAGGTAATTGATACTGTTGGAGCTGGCGATTCCTTTTTAGGATCTTTAATAAGCAAATTACTAAATAACACCAAACCTCAGGAAGCTATAGATTTTGCTTGCGCTGTTGGTGCTTTAGTAGCTCAAAGTGAAGGTGCAAATCCTAAATTATCCGATACCGATATAGAAAGTTTTATAAACCCTTCGTAAACAAAAACAGCAAATAAGATTAACTTATTTGCTGTTCTTTCATTTTTTTAAGAAGCTCCAATTCGTGTTGAATCTCTTCTTTGCGTTTATTGAATTTTTCTACTCTGGCATTAATTTCAGCTTGCATTTTCTGACGTCTTAACACGCGTTGTGCTTCAGCTTCAGCTTCTAGTTGTTGTTCCTTTTTCTGCCTAGCTTTTTCTCTAAAGACAGAATAATAAGAGAACCCATACATAGACAAAAATAACAATGCGATAATACCTAAAATGACATAACCATTTTCCATAAGTCTTATTTATCAATTAAAAGGGAGTTAAACAAACAGACGTAACTATCTAAAAGTAACATCTTTATAACCCCAAAATTACCAAAAAGACCTATTGCTAAAAAATAAACAAGTTGAAGTGCTTAAAAAAAAGATTAAGTCGTAAACCGCTCTATTTCTAATCGTTGAACAACAAAAAAAAGCTACTTAACGGTTTTATAACCCGCTTCACTCCAGCTGGTAATACCTCCTTCCATATTATAGATTTTTGTAAAGCCCAGCTCTTTAAAAATCGCTGCACTTTTACTGCTACGCCCTCCAGATTTACAATATACAAGTACCGGTTTATGCTTATCTAACTTTTCAATTTCCTCCCTAAAACTATCAGAGAAAAAATCGATATTGGTTGCACCTTGTAAATGACCAGCCTCATACTCTTCAGGAGTTCTAACATCAATAAGTTGCAAATTATCACTCGTATCAACCAATTCGCTAGCAGAAGCTACTGGTACATTTGCGATGTCCTTTTGAGTCGATAATCCTTTACAGCCAAAAACACTGACAAGTATTACGCTTACTAAAACAATTATTCGTCTCATTTTATTTAGGTTTTAATTATTCAAAATCTACAATATCGCCTGCCCATTCCATAATTCCACCTTCAAGGTTATAGGCATTCTCAAAACCTAACTGCTCCATAATATTACAGGCTTGTCCGCTACGGTTTCCTGAACGACAATACACATAATAATTTTTACTTTTATCTAATTCTTCAAGCGCATAAATAAAGCCTTGCCCTTTAAAAATATCGATATGTATAGCATTTGGAATAACGCCTTCGGCTACCTCGCCATCGGTTCTAACATCTAAAACTACTGCGTTATCATCGTTAGCTAATTGCTCTGCCCACTCTTCTTGTGTTAAATCTTCCATTATAATGTATTTAGTGTATCACAAAATTAATATTTATAACCTTTATAGACGAAAAAAAATCTAAAGTATTACACCTTAGATTTTTGCTCTTTAAAACGATATGCTTTTATCCTTAAACTTTAATAGAACACCCAATGGCTTTGGTTTCTTTTTGCTCGACTTCTTTCCCTGCTAACAAAGCATCAACAGCATCTTCTACATATTTTGTAGTCACTGATTCAGCATCTTTATAGTTATCATCAATCGCGCCAATGTATTTAACCACATTTCCCTTTTTAGTTTTTTGTAACACAAACATGTGAGGTGTTTTTGTGGCACCATACTTTGGAAAAACGGTTTGCTCACTATCTATTAAATAAGGAAACGTAAAGCCTTTACTTTCGGCGCGTTCTTTCATAGCATCTAAATTATCGCCTGGTTTAATATCTGTATTATTAGGCATGATAGCTATAACCGGATACCCTTTTGAAGCATATTTTTTATCTAATGCTACAATACGATCTTCGTAAGCCACTGCAAACGGACACGTGTTACAGGTAAAGGTGACTATAAAACCTTTCGCTTCTTTGTAATCTGACAAAGACACCATCTTTCCATCAATGTTTTTAAGCGAAAAATCTTCGGCTATATCCCCTATTTTGTATCCTGAGTTAACAGTGGTTTTATTAACAGTAAAAGCGCTAATTGCGAGCACAACAAGCACGAGGGTCATAAATTTCATTAATTTTTTCATACGGGTTTAATTTAAAAATGGTTTGACTTGTTTTTCTAATTCTTCAAAAGTGAACGACTTCTCAAAAAACTGGCGTTCATCATCTTTATATATTATAGTAGCCGGAATAGATCCGGACCAAGATTCATTAACTTTTGGAATCCAGGTGTTCATATCGGCATCATCTAAAGCAACAACTTCAGATTGAATCTTTCTATTCTTTATAAAAGGTTTCAGTTTCGTATCATATTGATGTGGAAAATCTAAACTTACTAATAACACCTCAACATTTTTATCGGCGTAAGCCTTACGCAACCGCTCAAAATATGGCAATTCTTTTACACAAGGCACACACCATGTAGCCCAAAAATTTACAACATGTACTTTACCGTCTTTCTTATTTAGCAATGGTTCTAACCCTTTAAAATCGTAAACTTTTAAATCTACCTCGAAATCTTTATGAACAACAAATTCGGTTTGCCATGTTTCCGCTAAGGCTGTTTCAGCTTTATTATTTTTAGATCTACAACTTAAACATAATAAAAGAAGAATAAGTAACGTATTAAATTTCATGAGTTAACATTTGGACATTTAGACCTTTAATTATCAATAAGGTTTAATAATCTGTTAATAGAATCCTAAATTTAATTAATACTTTACAGTTATAAATTAGTTTAACAATCTTTTATGTAAAAATTAACCAGAAGTATTGTGTAATTTTATTTTCATTTCTATATTTGAAGCAAATAAAAACAAAACATGTTTACAACTTTAAATAATATTTGGTGGTGGAGCTTTACAAACTTACGTTCGTGAAGTAGACCCCTTATGTATTTAAATTAAAATATCGAAAAGGCTTGTCATTCACGACAAGCCTTTTTTAGTATTAAAGATTTTGATAAACGAATAAAAACTGAACTAAATTCAGCATAAATGACAACTTATAATTTATACACGCATTACAAAAAAATTCTGGCAGACACCATCACGCCTGTCAGTATTTACCTGAAAATAAGAGATAAATACCCAAACAGTATTTTACTTGAAAGTAGTGACTATCATGCCAACGATAACAGTTTTTCATATATCTGTTTCAACCCGATTGCTTCTATTAAAGTAGAAAACGAAACTATTTCACAAACGTTTCCTGACGGAAGCAATTCTACAGAAGCGATTACTAACACCACCGATGTCGCTGAAGAAATTCATAAGTTCACCAAACGTTTTGAAGTTAGTTCTGAAGAAGAATTCAAATTTATTAACAACGGTATTTTTGGATATATTGCCTACGATGCCGTGCGTTATTTTGAAGATGTTGAGATTTCTAAAAAAGACAATTCCATTTCTATTCCAGATGCATATTATGCGGTTTATCAAAACATCATAGCCATTAATCATCATAAGAATGAAGCTTACATTTTTGCGCATTGCCACAACACCGAAAGTAACATTGAAGAAATCGATCACTTAATTAAGGTTAGAAACTTTGCATCTTACAACTTTGCTTCAAACGGAGATATTTCATCTAATTTAACCGATGATGAATACAAAACGCACGTAGAATTAGCTAAAAAACATTGCGCACGTGGTGATGTGTTCCAATTAGTGCTTTCAAAAAGTTTTACTCAACAATTTAAAGGTGATGAATTTAATGTATATCGTGCTTTACGCAGCATCAACCCTTCTCCATATTTATTTTATTTCGATTATGGCAACTTTAAAATCTTTGGTAGCTCGCCAGAAGCCCAACTTGTTGTTAGCGATGGGCTAGCCGAAATTCACCCGATTGCCGGAACTTTTAAACGTACCGGTAATGACACCAAAGATGCCGAATTGGCTCAAAAACTGGTAGCCGACGACAAAGAAAATGCAGAACATGTGATGCTGGTAGACTTGGCCAGAAATGACTTGAGTCGTCATGGTAGCGGCGTAACCGTGAACACTTATCGCGAAGTTCAGTTCTTCTCACATGTTATTCACTTAGTAAGTAAGGTTACAGGTAAAAAACATAATGATACAGCAACCATGCAAGTGGTAGCCGACACCTTCCCTGCCGGAACTTTAAGTGGCGCGCCAAAACACCGTGCTATGCAACTTATCGAGCAATACGAAAAAACAAGCCGATCATTTTACGGTGGCGCCATCGGGTTTATGGATTTTAATGGCAACTTTAATCATGCAATTATGATTAGAACATTTTTAAGTAAAAACCACGAACTACACTGGCGTGCGGGTGCTGGAATCGTTTCCAAATCAAGCGCCGAAAGTGAATTACAGGAAGTATATAATAAATTAGGGGCCCTAACTAAAGCCATTGAATTAGCTGAAACCATATAAACTACAAAGCAAAAAACACCTGTTAAACAGGACTATATAAAATGAAAAAAGTATTAGTTATAGATAATTACGACAGCTTCACTTACAATCTTGTACATTATTTAGAAGATTTAAACTGCGAAGTTACCGTTTACCGAAACGATAAACTTGCCCTAGAAGATGTGGAGCCTTTCGATAAAATTGTGTTATCACCAGGACCAGGAATCCCTGATGAAGCTGGTTTATTAAAACAAATTATAAAAACCTATGCCCCTACTAAAAGCATTTTAGGTGTTTGTTTAGGACAGCAAGCCATTGGAGAAGTCTTCGGCGGCACTTTAGAAAACCTTGACGATGTATATCACGGTGTAGCCACTAAAGTTAATATTACAGTAGACGACGAAATATTATTCAACGGTTTAGATAAAGAAATTGAAGTCGGTCGCTACCATTCCTGGGTAGTAAACACCAACTTACCAGAAGTATTAGAAGCCACTTCATTTGATGCTAACGGTCAAATCATGTCTTTACGTCACAGAGTTTACGATGTTAAAGGTGTACAATATCATCCGGAATCGGTATTAACACCTCAAGGCAAGCAAATACTTAAAAACTGGATAGAGAACTAAACCAAGATTTAAGACATTAGATTATGAAAGACATTTTAAACAGACTTATAAATCACGAAAGCATCTCTACAGAAGAAGCCAAACAGGTTTTAGTAAACATATCAAAAGGCGATTATAACCAAAGTCAGATTGCAGCATTTCTAACAGTTTATATGATGCGAAGCATCACTTTAGATGAGTTGAAAGGCTTTAGAGATGCCCTATTAGAACTATGCATTCCAATTGACCTAAAAGATTTCAACGCGATTGATTTATGTGGTACTGGTGGTGACGGAAAAAACACCTTCAATATTTCAACACTGGCCTCATTTGTAACAGCTGGCGCTGGCGTTAATGTAGCAAAGCATGGGAACTATGGGGTATCATCGGCATGCGGATCTTCAAACGTTATGGAATATTTGGGTATTAAATTTTCAAACGATGAAGATTTCTTAAAAAAATGTATCGATCAGGCAGGTATTTGTGTGCTTCATGCACCACTATTCCACCCTGCCATGAAAAACGTAGCTCCTATTCGTCGTGAATTGGGTGTTAAAACTTTTTTCAATATGCTGGGGCCAATGGTAAATCCGTCATTCCCAAAAAATCAAATGGTCGGGGTTTTCAATTTAGAATTGTTACGCCTGTATGGGTATCTATATCAAAACACCGATAAAAACTACAGCGTGGTTCATGCTTTAGATGGGTATGATGAAATCTCTTTAACCGGAGGCACTAAAGTCATTTCAAACAATAAAGAAACCATGTTCGCTCCGGAAGATTTAGGCATTAATCAAATTACACAGCAATCCATTTATGGTGGGGATACCATTGAAGAAGCCGCTAAAATATTTGTGAATGTGATAAACGGAAACGGTACTGAGCAACAAAACAATGTAGTATGCGCTAATGCTGGTTTAGCCATTGCAACCACCAAACAAATTAGTCATAAGGAAGGTTTTGAATTAGCCAAAGAATCTTTATTCTCAGGAAAAGCCAAAGCGAGTTTAGATAAATTAGTAGCATTAAGTAAGTAATGAATATATTAGATAAAATTACAGCCGATAAAAGAACCGAAGTCGCTTTAAGGAAATCTTTAATTCCGATATCTCAATTAGAACAATCGGTGTTATTCGAAAGACCTACAGTGCCTTTAGCTGAAAAACTAAAAGCGAGCAACACAGGTATTATTGCAGAACACAAACGCCGCTCGCCTTCCAAATCGGTTATCAATCATAACCTCAACGTTAATGATGTCGCTAAAGGCTATGAAGGTGCGGGGGTTTGTGGTATGTCTGTCTTAACAGACGGCAAGTATTTTGGAGGTTCTTTAGACGATTTTTTATTAGCTCGTGCCTCTTGTAATTTACCTTTATTACGCAAAGAATTCATTATTGACGAATACCAGTTACTGGAAGCTAAAGCTTACGGTGCCGATGTCATTCTGCTCATTGCCGCCATCTTAACACGCGATGAAATCAAGCAATTTTCAGAGTTTGCTAAAAGCCTGAATCTTGATGTTTTATTGGAAGTTCACAACGAAGAAGAACTAAACAAAAGCATCATGCCTAGTTTAGATATGTTAGGTGTTAATAACCGTAACTTGAAAACCTTCGATGTTAGTTTAGACATTAGTAAGTCATTAAGCACATTGATTCCTGATGATTTCGTGAAAGTTTCCGAAAGTGGCATCAGCAATATTGAAGCTATTAAATCGCTACAGCCTTTCGGTTATAAAGGATTTTTAATTGGTGAAAACTTTATGAAGACCGATAATGCCGGCGACAGTGCTAAAACATTTATAGAACAATTAAATAAATAGGACCTGAAACAAGTTCAGGTTGACAAAAAGATGAAGTTAAAAGTTTGTGGTATGAAATATAAAGATAATATTCAGGCGGTGGCAGATTTGCAACCGGACTACCTGGGTTTTATCTTCTACGAAAAATCAGCAAGATGTTTCAACACCTCTATTCCAGATATTTCTAAAAGCATTAAAAAGACTGGTGTTTTTGTTAATGAAACATTAGACTTTGTAATCGAACAAATTCAAAAACACGACTTACAAGCAGTACAATTACATGGTGAGGAATCTCCAGAATATTGCAAGCAATTAAAAAACTGTAATGCTGAACTTGTTTCAGCATCTCTCGATAAGGACCTGAAACACCTTCAGGTTGACAAATCATTAGAAATCATTAAAGTCTTTTCCATAAAAGATAAATTCAATTTCGAAGTTTTAACACCTTATGAACAAGTCTGTGACTACTTCCTTTTTGATACCAAAGGAAAGCTACCAGGAGGTAATGGCTATACTTTCGACTGGAATGTATTAAACGATTATCCATCAACCAAGCCGTTCTTTTTAAGTGGTGGTATTGGTTTAGATGAAGCCGAAAAACTCAATGCATTTAAACAAAGCCCTGCATCAACATACTGTTATGCTATTGATGTAAACAGTAAATTTGAAATAGAACCAGGATTAAAACATATAGAACAACTAAAACAATTTAAAGAAGCGTTAAGCTTTATAGAACACTAAAAAGATTCTGAAATAAATTCAGGATAACAGCAAGATTATGAACTATAACGTCAACGAAAAAGGATACTACGGCGAATTCGGCGGCGCATTTATTCCCGAAATGCTCTACCCGAATGTAGAAGAATTACGCCAGAATTATTTAAAAGTCATGGCTGAACCTACGTTTCAGGAGGAATTCAACCAACTATTAAAAGACTATGTAGGGCGCCCTTCACCTTTATATTTTGCCAAGCGCCTATCGGAAAAATATAACACCAAAATATACTTAAAACGTGAAGACCTGAATCATACGGGGGCACACAAAATAAACAATACCATCGGGCAAATCCTTATGGCAAAACGCTTAGGTAAAACCCGCATTATTGCAGAAACGGGTGCTGGACAACACGGTGTAGCCACAGCTACAGTTTGTGCTTTAATGGGATTGGAATGTATTGTATATATGGGCGAAATTGATATTGCGCGTCAGGCCCCAAACGTAGCCCGAATGAAAATGTTAGGGGCCAGTGTGGTTCCTGCAAAATCTGGAAGTCGTACTTTAAAAGATGCCACTAACGAAGCCATTCGCGATTGGATTAACAATCCGGTAAACACACATTATATTATTGGTTCGGCCATTGGCCCACATCCATACCCGGATATGGTTACTCGTTTTCAAGCAGTGATTTCTGAAGAAATTAAATGGCAATTAAAAGAACACGAAGGTCGTGAAAACCCAGACTATGTAGTTGCTTGTATTGGTGGTGGTAGTAATGCTGCTGGAACCTATTATCACTTTTTACATGAAGAAGAGGTTAATATTATCGCTGTTGAAGCTGCCGGTCATGGTGTCGATTCTGGTGAGAGTGCTGCTACGTCGGTATTAGGTAAAGAAGGTGTTATCCATGGTTGTAAAACCTTATTGATGCAAACCAAAGACGGACAGATTACCGAGCCTTATTCCATTTCGGCAGGGTTGGATTATCCTGGTGTTGGCCCAATGCACGCCCATTTATGCAAAACGGGACGTGCCGAATTTATGGCCATCACCGACGATGACGCTATGAATGCAGGATTGGAACTTTGTAAACTAGAAGGGATTATACCTGCTATAGAAAGTTCGCATGCCTTAGCCATCTTTGAACAAAAACCCTTTAAACCAGACGACGTTGTGGTGGTAAGTTTATCAGGACGTGGTGATAAAGATTTACAGAACTATATTGATTATTTTAAGATTTAGTTTTTTTATTTCCGCGTAGGCGGAAATCTATTTAATATTTATGGATGTTTATTACGTGTACATATTAACAAATAAAAATCATACTGTTCTGTATGTGGGCCGTACAAAACAATTAAATATTAGACTAAAACAACATAGAAACAATAGTCAAAAAACATTTACAGGAAGATACAATGTTCACAAACTGGTTTATTTTGAAACAACTAAATATGTTAATAATGCCATTAAACGTGAAAAACAAATAAAGAAATGGAATCGCCAATGGAAGATAAATCTAATTAATGGATTAAATCCCGATTGGAAAGACCTTTCAGAGTATGTTTAAAGGATTCCCTCCTTCGAGGGAATGATAAAACAAATTAATTTATGAACAGATTACAGCAAAAACTACAGGAGGATAAAAAGTTACTATCTATATATTTTACAGCCGGATATCCAAATTTAAATGATACCGTAAATATTATTGAAGACTTAGAAAAAAGTGGTGTCGATTTAATTGAAATCGGATTACCATTTAGTGATCCGCTAGCCGATGGACCAACCATTCAAGCCAGCTCTACACAGGCGCTTAAAAACGGAATGACTACCGAAATCTTATTTAATCAGTTAAAAGATATCCGCGAAACCGTTAATATTCCATTAATCATTATGGGGTATTTCAACCCGATGTTACAATATGGTGTAGAAGCCTTTTGTAAACAATGTGAGGAAATAGGTATTGACGGATTAATTATTCCCGATTTACCGGTAGACGTGTATCATGATGAGTACAAAGCTATTTTTGATAAGTATGGCTTAGTTAATGTATTCTTAATTACACCGCAAACCAGTGAAGACCGTATTCGTTATATCGATTCTATTTCCAACGGATTTATCTATATGGTAAGTAGCGCCAGCGTTACTGGTAGTCAGTCTGGTTTTGGAGACGAACAAACGGCATACTTTAAACGTATCGCCGATATGAAACTAAAGAATCCTCAAATTGTTGGTTTCGGTATTAATAACAACGAAACCTTTACACAAGCAACAACCTACGCAAAAGGCGCTATTATTGGTAGTGCATTTATAAAGCATGTGTCTTCTGAAAAGTTAGATACTATTGGTGATTTTGTAAACGGTATTCTTCAATAAAACTTTATAAAAAACACATATTTAGAACTGATAAGACTTAAAACCTTATCGGTTTTTCATTTTATAGGATAAATACTTCTTTTTATTTAACTTAGTTGGCATGTTTCTTGTTACACTCATCTCAAATTCAATCCTATAAATTATAAATCTACTTCTCATGAAAAAGCATCTAAGTGCCCTTGTGTTTGCCATCGCTATCGTTGTGGCATCCGTTATTTTCGGAAACGCTGTCATCAATCGTAATAAAAAAGCCGGCACCATTTCGGTTACCGGATTAGGCAAAACCGATTTCACTTCAGATCTTATTGTTTGGGAAGCCCGTTTTTCGCAGGTTAATGCCGATTTAAAACAAGCCTACGCCGACTTAAAAAAAGACAAAGAAGCGATTGTTTCTTATTTTAAAACTAAAGGTATTACCGAAGATGCTATTATTTTTAGCGCTGTAGAAACCAATAAAAACATGAAGCAGAACTACTCCTCTGAAGGTAAGTATATGGGACAACAATTTACGGGTTATACATTAAGTCAGACGCTTCAAATCAATTCTAAAGACGTTGAGAAAGTTGAAAAATTATCCAGAGAAGTTACCGAACTTTTAAACAAAGGTATTCAACTGTATTCGGTAGCTCCACGCTATTATTACACCCAACTGGAAGACTTAAAAATTGAAATGGTCTCTAAAGCCACAGAAAACGCCAGACTTCGTGCCAAAAGCATTTCCGAAAACTCCGGAGCTAAACTTGGTGAATTATCCACAGCACAAATGGGGATTTTCCAGATTACTGGTCAAAACTCTAATGAAGATTACTCATGGGGCGGAGCCTTCAACACGTCGTCAAAAGAGAAAACAGCATCTATTACCATGAAGCTCACCTACCTCATAGACTAGTATTAAATTTTAGCTAAAGCACAGTATCTTATATTTAATTTCCTTAAATTTCATCTGTTAATATTTATTATTAAATAGTCAGATGAAATGCCTTTATTATCATTTTCGGCTGGTTTAAAATCAATTAATAAAGACCATTTCATAGCGCTTTTAGTTCTTAAACGCATACCTAAAATTTTATGGAAGAGATAGAAAATATTGAATTAGAATACCTGAGTTTAGACGATTACGACGAGTTGAAAGAAGCCATGATAGCTTCATATTCTTCTATGCCGGATGCCTATTGGCGTGAGTTTCAAATTAAGAAACTTATCGATATGTTTCCCGAAGGCCAGGTGGTGATTAAAGTCAATAACCAAATTGCTGGTTGTGCCTTATGTATTATTGTAGACTACGATAAGTTTGGCGACAATCACACCTATAAAGATATTACCGGCAACTACACCTTTAGCACCCACAACCCTAAAGGAGATATTATCTATGGTATAGAAATATTTATTAAACCCGAATTCCGAGGACTACGTTTAGGTCGTCGTTTATACGATTACCGTAAGGAACTCTGCGAACGTTTAAACTTAAAAGGTTTAGCCTTCGGCGGAAGAATCCCTAATTACAAACAGTATGCCGATACGCTAAGCCCAAAAGAATACATCGCAAAAGTACGTAGCAAAGAGATTAACGATCCGGTATTAAACTTTCAAATATCTAACGACTTCCACCCTACCCGGATTATGAAAAACTATCTGGAAGGCGATGTGGACAGTAAAGATTACGCTGTACTTCTGGAGTGGGATAATATCTATTACGAAAAGCAGACCAAGCAGGCCGCAACCATAAAAAAGATTGTCCGACTGGGGCTCATACAATGGCAAATGCGTACTTATAAAGATTTAGACGAACTCATGCATCAGGCTGAATTCTTTGTAGATGCTGTTTCGGGTTATCGAAGTGACTTTGCTTTATTTCCAGAGTTTTTCAATGCGCCGCTAATGGCTGAAAACAACCACATGTCTACACCAGATGCCATTCGGGAACTGGCCAAGCATACCTCAGAAATCGTCACCCGGTTTTCAAAACTAGCCATCAGTTATAACATTAATATCATTACAGGGAGTATGCCAGAAATGGTTAACGATAAATTATATAACGTAGGCTATTTGTGTAGACGTGATGGAACAACAGAACGTTATGAAAAACTTCATGTTACACCCGACGAAGCTAAAGTATGGGGGATGGTAGGTGGAAACGAATTACAAACGTTTGAAACCGACTGTGGAAAAATTGGAGTCTTAATTTGCTACGACTCAGAGTTCCCGGAGTTAAGCCGATTACTAGCTGATGAAGGCATGGATATTTTGTTTGTACCCTTCTTAACCGATACTCAAAACGGCTACTCCCGCGTACGCCATTGCGCCCAGGCCAGAGCTATAGAAAACGAATGCTATGTAGCCATTGCCGGTAGTGTTGGCAACTTACCAAAAGTAGAGAATATGGATATTCAGTATGCACAATCTATGGTGTTTACCCCATGTGATTTTGCCTTCCCAACCAATGGTATTAAAGCTGAAGCCACGCCCAACACCGAAATGATACTTATTGCTGATGTTGATATCGACCTGTTACGTGAACTCAACCAGTTTGGAAGCGTTAAAAACCTAAAAGACAGACGTAAGGATATTTTTAATTTACATAAGAAACAGTAAGACTTGACACGTATTTTACTACAATAATGGAAGGTTAATACATAGATTTAAAAATAAATTGACTATCTTGTTAATCCAAATCTATGTATTAACCAACTCCTAACATTATGAAATGGTATCTAAAAACCGTCTTAGACAACTATGCCAATTTTCATGGCAGAGCCCGTCGTAAAGCCTACTGGATTTTCTTCGCGTTTAATCTACTTTTTGCGTACAGTATTGCTTATATAGCAAGTATATTGGTTGAACTCACAGACTTTATTCACTTCATGTGGCTACCTATTATTTACCTCATCGCTGTTACCATTCCTTCTATTGCTGTTGGGGTGCGTCGTATGCACGACGTAGGTAAACCCGGTTGGTTTTTGCTTATTCCTGTTTATAGCTTCATACTGGCGGTATCGGCTGGAGAAACCGGAACGAACAAATATGGCGAGGACCCTAAAAAAGAATGCCATGAAACCATAAAAGATTATATTAACGACATTATTGAATTACGCGAGCAACAATCATAAATTAAAGGTTTGTAATACAAATAACGACAGATAAGTTGTATATTAAATGGTAATTTGAATATATTTACTGTCAAAATTAATTTACTAACTAACCCCAAATCTTATGAAATGGTACTTAAAAGTCGTAAAAGATAATTACGCAAACTTTAATGGTCGCGCACGCCGCAAAGAGTATTGGATGTTCTTTTTATTTAACATGATATTCACTTATGGACTATCAATAACTCTAAGTGTTATTGCTGTAGCAACTGAAATGTATGCTTTAGCTTCACTTTACATGATTTATTCTCTTGCTGTATTAATTCCGTCGCTGGCAGTTGGTGTTCGCAGAATGCATGATGTAGGTAAAAGTGGTTGGTTTTTATTAATTCCTATTTACAGTTTAATTTTAGCCGTAACGGAAGGCGAAAGAGGAGCTAACAAATACGGTCCGGATCCTAAAAATGAAAATATAGAAGAGATAGACCAGATTGGTCAGGTACAAGTAGACTAAGTCTCAACTCAAAGTAAAAAACAACCCCATGCTTTTTAGTATGGGGTTGTTTTTTATTATCGGTTTTTCTGTTTCAGCATATTTAAATACATCGCCTCCACTTTAGCACGGGCCCAAGGCGTACGCCTCAAAAACTTCAAACTGGATTTAACCGTCGGATTACTTTTAAAACAATTGATATTTACCGTATGCCCCATATACTCCCAACCATAATGCGCCACCAAATCATTAATAATTTGCTCCAGCTTAACACCATGCATCGGGTTATTAGGTTGTGCTTCCATCAAGAGTGCTCTATTAAACTTTTTACTTTCAATGCTTTTTCAAAATGATCCAGCTTATGGGTTTGTATCCACCATGTGGCGGCTTCCATTAATAACTCCGGATTGTCATTTTTGTTCTTAAAAAACGCATAAAAAGATATCCCAACCTGATCGCCTTTGGCTGCTATCTTCTTATTACAAACATCTATTATAATGTCTTTTAAACTTTGACGCATACTCCAGTATTGAATTATCTACTGACTTAATATTTATAAACTTAAGAATTGCTTCTTCTGTTACGGGTACGTCTGCCACGCGCCTGACTTTTATCGGTATTGCCCTTTTGCGCACTGTTTTCAGACTTTGTCTTCCCAGGATTACGTCTACCTTGCTGACGCTTCTCTGGCTTGGTCGATGCATTTGGGTCTGGCTCAAACCCCGCTTCAATAGAAACTGGAATCTTTAATCCTATTAGCTTTTCAATATCTCTTAAATAGGTCGTTTCATCGGCACTTACCAAAGATAAAGCTTCCCCTTGTGCTCCGGCTCTACCAGTACGCCCTATTCGGTGCACATAATCTTCAGAAACGTTTGGTAACTCGTAATTAATCACATGAGGCAATAACGGAATATCCAGTCCACGAGCCGCAATATCGGTTGCTACCAATACACGAACGCTACCGTTTTTAAATCCGGCCAAGGCTTTAGTACGCGCCCCCTGACTTTTATTACCATGAATGGCTGCAGACGTTATTCCAGCCTTTTTCAATTTTTCACTTAACTTATTGGCACCGTGCTTGGTTCTGGTAAACACCAAAACCTGTTTCCATTTTCCATCAGAAATCAGTTTGGTTAATAACCCAGCCTTTAAACCTTTGGCAACACGATATACTTTTTGGCTAATAGCATCAACTGTCGTATTCTCGGGTGTAGCCTCCACCTGCACAGGATGTCTTAAAATTCCATGTGCCAATTTTTTTATCTCAGGTGAAAAGGTTGCCGAAAACATTAAGTTCTGGCGCTTCTCCGGCATGATGCTAATCACACGTTCTATATCACGTAAAAAGCCCATATCCAGCATACGGTCGGCTTCATCAAGCACAAAAATCTCAACGCGCTTTAAAGACACTAAGCCCTGACGTTGTAAATCTAATAAACGCCCCGGTGTCGCCACCAAAACATCTACGCCTCGCCTAATAGTTGTTACCTGTGGTTTCTGGTTTACACCACCAAAAATAACAGCACTGCGTATATTTAAATGCGCACTGTAAGCTCTCACATTATCGTATACCTGCGCAGCAAGCTCTCGAGTTGGTGTTAAAATCAAAGCGCGAATAGGGCGATATTTTTCCTTAGGGTTTTCCGATAAGGTATGTAATAAGGGTAAGGTAAATCCGGCGGTTTTACCGGTTCCGGTTTGTGCCGAAGCCAAAACATCGTGCCCTTCTAATATTGGTGGAATAGCTTTTTGTTGTATCGGGCTTGGAGTAGTGTATCCTTTTTCGCTAATTGCTTTTAGCAAGGCATCAGATAAGCCTAAGGTGGTAAATGACATAAAAATAATTTAGTAAACCCTCGCGGGTTGTAGAGATGAACATGCATTCTTGTAGACCACCTCGTTTTGTTAAGGCACAAAGGTACAGCTAATTTATGGCTTCACAGGATTTATTTGTAAAACCTCAATATTAAGGTCTGTAACCGTACATAACAAGGGGCTTTTCTCTTTCAATCTGTCAACCCTCCCTTAAATTTTAACAATTTAACAACCTAAATAGGTTTGCTAACAAGTACTAATTTTCTTAATTTTATAGAATTACTCATACAAATTATGATTAACACTTAATTTTTAAACTCTAATTTCAATATTATGATTAAAACTAAACACTTAATTAAACGAATACTATTTGCGGTATTTGTATTACCGTTAGTTACACTGGCACAAGACAAGCCCAACATTTTAATCATCTTTCCGGATGATGTGGGCTGGAGTAACGTAAGCGCCTATGGCAATGGCGTTATGGGTTATACAACACCTAATATAGACCGTATTGCTAAAGAAGGTGCCATGTTTACAGAACACTACGCGCAACCAAGCTGTACAGCGGGGCGTGCCGCATTAATTACCGGACAATACCCTATTAGGAGTGGTATGACCACCGTAGGCCGTCCAGGAGCTGAACTTGGACTGAAAAAGGAAAGTCCGACGCTTGCTGAAGTGCTAAAAGAGCAAGGTTACGCTACAGGACAGTTTGGTAAGAATCATTTAGGAGACAGAAATGAACACCTTCCTACAGTACACGGTTTTGACGAATTCTTCGGAAATTTATATCACTTGAACACACAGGAAGAATTTGAACAAAAAGACTATCCTCAGGACCCTGAATATTTCAAAAAATACGGAACCCGAGGCGTGCTTCACACCTGGGCAACTGATAAGGACGACCAAACGGTTGATCCAAGATTCGGAAAAGTTGGTAAGCAGAAAATTGAAGATACCGGACAACTTTCAAGAAAAAGAATGGAAACGGCTGATGAAGAGTTCAAAGCAGCCATGATGGACTTTATCAAAAGATCTAAATCAGATAACAAACCATTTTTTGCCTGGTTTAATCCAAGTAGAATGCACATGTTTACGCGTCTAAAACCTGAAAGCCGCTATTTAGCTTTACCATATACTACCGAGCATGATTTTTATGGAAGTGGAATGATAGAACATGATATGATGGTTGGGGATATTCTAGACGAATTGGAAAAAATGGGACTACTGGAAAACACTATCGTGGTTTATTCTACAGATAATGGTCCGGAACACAGTGCACGTACCCATGGTGGAACGACGCCTTTTAGAGGAGAGAAAATGACCACTTATGAAGGTGGTGTAAGAGTACCTACCATGGTAATGTGGCAAAATCATATTCCTGCCGGACAAAGACTTCAAGGTATTCAATCGCACATGGACATCTTTACAACATTAGCAGCCGCTGCAGGTGTACCAGATGTTGCCGATAAGATGATGAAAGAAAAAAAACAATATATCGATGGGGTTAATAACCTTGATTATTGGTTAGGTAAAAGCGACAAGAGTAACCGAAACAACTATATATACTATCACGAATCGGATATTAGAGCTGTAAGAATAAATCAATGGAAAATGCACTTCCAAACCAGTGAGGATTATTATGCCGTATATGTGAAACAAAAGTTTCCAATCATGTACAACCTACATTTCGACCCTTACGAAAGTTTTGATAATTTAACGGATAGGTCAGACATGCTTCAGCGTAAGCAATTTATTAATGAGCCTATGCAAGAGCTTCTGGCGGAACATGTTAAAACTTTAATTGAATATCCTCCGCTGCAAAAAGCTGCTAGTTTTGACTTTTCTGAAATTATTAAACAATTACAGCAAGGTAAACAATAACATCTCTTTTATAATTATTAAAAGCCCAAGCAAATGCTTGGGCTTTTTTTACTCCCATATTTTTAACTAACAAATACATAATATTTTAATTTCATGTATCCATAACACAAAGAAAATATTAACTATCAGTAAATTACACAAATATTCGTATCTTTAGAAGAAACCAATACAAGCTTATTTATTCTAGAGGGGTATAACCTTAAACTATTTATTAACCTTTAACTTGTTTTAAATTATGAATTTAAAAACTATTGCTGCATCACTGTTTTTAAGTGCTACTTTGGGCATATTTGCCCAAGACAAGCCCAACATTTTAGTTATTTGGGGTGACGACATTGGCTGGCAAAATGTAAGTGCTTACGGTATGGGTACCATGGGTTACACTACACCAAACATTGACCAGATTGGCTTCGACGGTATCCGATTTACCGATCATTACGCGCAACCCAGCTGTACTGCCGGTAGAGCCTCGTTTATTACCGGACAATACCCGATTAGAAGTGGTATGACTACCGTAGGACAACCCGGAGATGCTTTAGGACTTCAGGCCGCATCACCTTGTTTAGCCGAAGTATTAAAAGAAGAAGGCTACGCCACCGGACACTTTGGTAAAAACCACCTGGGCGACCGTAACGAGCACCTTCCAACCGCTCATGGTTTCGATGAATTCTACGGCAATCTTTATCATTTAAATACTCAGGAAGAATCAGAACAACGCGATTATCAGAATTTTGCAAAGCTTTATTCTGGTGATTTAGAAGCGTACGAAAAGAAATTTGGTACGCGCGGTGTGATCCACTCCTGGGCAACCAATTCAGAAGACAGTACAGATGATCCGCGTTTTGGCAAAGTAGGGAAACAACGTATTGAAGACACAGGTCCGTTAACACAGGAACGCATGAAAGATTTTGACGGTTCTGAAGTTATCCCTATGGCAGAAAAGTTCATGAAAAAAGCCAAGGACGATAAGAAACCCTTCTTTGTTTGGTTAAATACGTCAAGAATGCACTTATACACCCGTTTAAATGATAAATGGCGCTATGCGGCAGAAAACTTCACTTCAGAAGCCGATTATTACGGCAGCGGTATGTTACAACACGATTACGATATAGGAACTGTATTAAAATGGTTAAAAGATCAAGGCTTAGATAAAAACACTATTATCTGGTATTCTACCGATAATGGACCAGAACACAATTCATGGCCTCATGGTGGTACTACACCATTCCGTGGTGAAAAGATGGGAACTACCGAAGGTGGTGTTCGTGTTGTAAGTATGATAAAATGGCCTGGCGTTATCGAACCTAACCAGGTTAAAAACGGTATTCAGGCACATATGGATATGTTTACTTCTTTAGCAGCTGCTGCGGGTGTTGATAACGTTGCAGACAAAATGATGAAAGAGAAAAAACAATATATAGACGGGGTTAACAACTTACCATACTGGAAAAACGAAACTCAGGAATCTGAGAGAGATATGTTCTACTACTATTACGAAAGCAAATTAAATGCGGTTCGTATGGGGCCTTGGAAATTCCATTTTAACTGGAAAGAAACGTATTATAGTAATATAGAACCAAGAACAGCGCCAATTATCTTTAATCTTCGAATGGATCCATTTGAAAGCTATAAATCTGAAGACGCTTACGGTCACTTAATGCAAAAAGTATCCTGGCTTATGGCTCCAATGGGAGAACAAATGAACAAGCATATTAAAACCTTACTCGACTATCCTCCGGTACAAGGTGGTAAAAGTTTTGATATGTCGAATGTTATGGATGCTGTAGTTAAAAAAGGCCATCAGTAACACAACACACATAAACAAGTTAAAAAGGTCTGGATATAATCCGGACCTTTTTGTTTGCTAATGGCACCAATTTAATATCAGTTTTCACTCCCTGCAAAACATAATAATTAAAAGAAACCCTACATTTTTAAGCTAATCAGGTCATACAATCGGTTACAAAGTATCCTGAATTTTAACAAAATAGACGCCTAATTTACTTTGTCGATAAATATTCTTTTACGTATTTTTAAAGCATTATCTTACAAGTATAGAGTAACACTTAAATATTAAACTTTAATTTCTATAATTATGATTAAAACCAAACCACTATTTAAACGAATATTGTTTTCAGCATTCGTATTCCCTTTCTTGGCACTCGCTCAAGACAAACCCAATATTTTAGTTATTATGGTGGATGACGTGGCACCTAACTCCTTAGGGTGCTATAGTTTAGGTATGCAATATCCAACGCCAAATATCGACCGCATCGCTAAAGAAGGTGCGATATTTACCGACCACTACTCACAACCCAGTTGTACCGCCGGGCGTGCCGCCTTTATTACCGGACAAAAACCAGTACGTACCGGATTAACCACCGTAGGGCAACCAGGTAATCCTCTGGGACTTAAAAAAGAAGACCCTACCCTGGCGGAATTATTGAAACCTATGGGCTACATGACGGCTCAGTATGGTAAAAACCACTTAGGAGACCGTAATGAGCATTTACCTACGGTTCACGGGTTCGATGAGTTCTTTGGTAACCTGTATCACTTAAACGTATCGGAAGAAGAAGAACAAGCCGATTACCCAAAAAGCGAAGCCTTCTACGAAAAATATGGGCCTCGTGGTATTATCGAATCTTATGCTACAGACTCTTATGACAGCACCGAAGATCCGCGCTTTGGCGTTATCGGTAAACAAAAAGTTACCGATATTGGTAAACTAACGTCTAAGCGTATGGAAACCTTTGATGAAGAATTGGTAGCTAAAACCAAAGACTTCATGAAACGTGCTAAAGATGCTAAAAAGCCGTTTTTTATTTGGCACGCCACCAGCCGTATGCACGTGTACACCCACTTAAAAGAAGCATCAAGAAATCTGGCTACACCTATTAGTACCGATATGGACTTATTTGGTTCGGGTTTAATGGAGCATGATGGGCATGTAGGGCAACTGTTAGATTATATGGAAGATTTAGGTATCGATGAAAATACCATTGTAATTTACACCACCGATAACGGTCCGGAACAAAGTACCTTCCCACACGCAGGGGTTACCATGTTTAGAGGCGAAAAAATGACCACTTACGAAGGCGGTGTACGTTCGCCTTTTATGGTACGCTGGCCTAAAAGTATTCCTGCTGGTTTAGTTAGAAACGGCATCTCAGCTCACGAAGACGTGTTACCTACCCTTATGGCAGCTGTAGGTAAAGAAAACATTAAAGACGACTTAAAGAAAGGGTACAAAGCCGGCGATATGACTTATAAAGTTTATGTAGACGGCTTCCAAAATCTAGACTACTGGACAGGTAAAGCAGATAAGTCTGCCAGAAACTATTTCTTTTATTACTACGAATCTGGCTTAACCGCTATGCGTGTAGGTCCATGGAAAATGCACTTTGCAACCAAAGAGCGTTATTTTGATGATATGGTTAGTCACACCATGCCGCAGTTGTTTAACTTAAGAAAAGACCCATTTGAAAAATACGACGATATCACTGGTTTCCATTTAATTATGGAGAAATCTTGGGTTATGCAACCTGCCATAGGTTTGTTAAGCGATCATCTGGCAACATTTAAAGAGTTTCCGCCACGTCAGGCAGCTGCATCGTTAGATATTAACAAGGCTATTGATGCCATTTTAAAATCGGACACCAGACAGTAATCACTTTACCACACAAATAATTACAAAACACCCGGCCTTTTGGTTCGGGTGTTTTTTTATATCCCTAAAACATGATGATCAAAAAATACGTAGAAGTAAGTATTTTTTATCTGTAAGATTTTTATTAACTATGTGATTTACAAATTATTAATCCATGTATTTATGACATAAATGTCGTTACACAAGTACCCAAAGCCCTCTATTATGAAACCTGAACACCCTAAAAAACATGCTTTTAAAGATGAGCACTGGATGACCGCCGATGAAGTACAACGCTTCTTTAAAATTAGCCGAAGCACTTTATATCGCTGGTGCAAACAAAAACAACTGCCTTACACCACTATGGGAGGCACGCGCTACTACCCGAAGTATTTCACTCTGAATTTGATGCAGCATAATATGCGTTGGGAAGATTTGTAGGTACCCGTGGAAACTAAAGATGGAGATTCCGAAACACATTCGGAATGACAATGTTTGTTTGTCATATTTATCCTGTCATGCTGAACTTGTTTACCATACTCTCCCTCTGTCATGCTGAATTTATTTCAGCATCTATAAAAATATCATGACTAAACTCTATAATCTAATTTTAATAGAAGAAACATACCGTAAAGATTCCAAAACCAGTTCGGAATGACAATGTTTGTTTGTCATGCTGAACTGGTTTAGCTTCGCTGAATCTTCGATTTCAGTATCTATAGAAACAAAATATTACATACAACCTAACCCTGTCAAAAATCAGAAATAATGAGTGAAGGCATGGAACTGCGAAGCACAGCTTCAAGCATGCAATGCCGGAAACGAATGGTGCTTTAGCAATTTCCTAGTTTTTGACTTGATTTTTTGGTTCGTTTTGAATCAAGTCAAAATGAACAGATAACACTCTTGTTACCTTACTTTTTTGCATTACCAAAAAAAGTAACAAAAAACGCTAGACTTCTGATTCTTTTCTTGAATATCTAGCTTTAAGGCTTTACATGCGCATGGCAAACGCTACGCTAGGCCATGCTCCTCTTCCCCTGCGCTCCCTTAAAACTGATATTACTACAAAATGAATCATAGGTCGCAAAATAAGAGCACAAATCTTAACTTCTTCTTCCGAATAAAAATTAACAAGGTTAGTTTCTTTTAGGACAAGCAAACTGCGAAGCTTATCATGAGCTCCAAAAAACAATAAACATGGACGAATAAAAAAAATGAACAGGCATATCACAAAAAAAGTGAGAAGCACAACACCCCTCACTATTTACAACTCACGTCTCACGACATACGCCTTACACCTTACGATACCGTCACCGCACCTAAAAACGTACTCGTCGCAGCCAGTTGCTTATCAGCTGTTACAAAGCTGGCCCAGACCTGCACCTGCTGCCCTGCCCAATATGGTGGCAATGGAATTTGTACCGTGGTAAGGTCTCTGGTTCCTGCCGGGTTAGCCGTTTCAAACAAATCGAGCGCCTCGCAATACACGACTACCACCAGCTCGTCGGTTGTGGTGGCATTACCCTGTCCACTGTTATCATCCCAGGTGATGGTGAGTTCCTGACTGGCAGCCGCTACCACGGCCCCATTCGCCAGACCGCGTAAATCACCTTTGGCAATCAGCACTTTGGGGTAGTCTATGGTATAGTCGCCTAAGCCATCCGGTAATAAGGCTTCTTTTAACACATAACCCGTGGCCAGATTAAAGGTACTCTTATCGCCCTGCTGTTTACCATAATACGCCGACAAGATAGTTTTTATAGGCGTTACAAAACCTATAGCCGTTTTAAACCGCACCCGCTGATCGAGCTGTGCTGCTGTTGGCACATAATTACCACGTTGCGGTAAACTGCGCATAATATCTTGTCCGCGCCAACGTGCACCCACCACGTTACCTACTTTTCCGGAGAACCCTCCAAGGATGCCTTTACTAAATTTTCCCATGATATATGATTTTTAGGGGTTAAACAGTTCGAAACTAACACACAACCCTCTGATTCACAAACCCGTGACACCATTTGACACACATTGACACAGCATGAGACCATTTGAGACAGTTTGAGACGATTTGAGACTGAAGCCAAAAAAACAGGGGTTTTGTTGCAGTTTTGTTCGAGGATTGTTCAGCTCTCGCTCAGGGTTATATTTTTAAAAAACAGCTTTAGCTGAAGAAAGGTGGTATACAGGTGCTGTTAAACAGGAATACAAACTATGCACAACTGTTAATAAGTCTTTAAAACTGTGCGTAACTTCGGTTTAAAAATGTAAGAATAAGCGTTATATTTAAAACCTGAAATATGTTGTTATCCTACCTCGTTAGGATATTATCAAACAAATAATAACGCATATAAACCAGTTGTAACACATTTAACTCAACCTCCTTGACTGAATTTTGACAGAATGAACAAAGCCGTGAAATACACCTTTATAACAATTGGAATAAATCTACTAATTGCAATTTTCATTTTTCTATGGCTTTTGGCTGGTACTAAAAATCCAATCAAAGATTTGTTTGACTTCATATTGGACTTCCCGTTAAATTTCGCACTTGGAATAACAGCCTTATTCGTTTCAGGTTATTATATCGGAAACAAAATGCAGAATTTGATTTGTCAAAAAAAGTGGAATCCTGCCCTGGTTGGAATGTTCGGACTAATGATTATTTTAATTTGCGGAGTTTTTGGAGGCTCGACTGTTGGATTTGTGGAAGAAGGACTTACGAGCGGAGATAGAATTTATGACGCGATTGTTGACTATTATTATAAGCCGTTCTTTTGGATATTATTGTTCGGATTTATTCCGACATTTATAGCAGGTGGATTTTTGGGCGGACGAATAAAAAAAACGTGTTACAACAACGGCTATAATTCAGCGTGGAGACAGTGCAAAAACCAAAAGTAAAAACCTTAAATCAGCTTGTTTTCTCTGCGGAATAGCCCTGCGGACGATTCCACGCCGAAATCATAGCCAAACCGTTAACCAATAAACCCTAAATGAAAGATAAATATTCAACATTTAAAAAGTTTCCGACTTTAGAAGAAGCAAATGAATTAAAAGAGTTGCTAAAAGAAAACGGAATTGAATCTGTGCTTGATGATAATATTCCTACGTTTGACATCTCATTTTCGGGAAACACATTACAACATGAATTCGAAGTCAGACTTAAACAATCAGACTTTAAACAAGCCGAAAACATTCTTGAACAACATGCAGAACATTTAATTGCCCACATTGACAAAGATTATTATCTATTTAATTTCACAGACGAGGAGCTTTATGAAATTTTGTTAAAGTCTGATGAATGGAATGCGTTTGACTATAGTCTTGCTCAAAACATACTTAAAAAAAGAGGAAAATCAGTTGATAAACAACTTCTAAACTCATTAAAAAATGAAAGGTTAAAAGATTTAGCAAAACCAGAAGAAAACCAAAAACCGTGGATTATTACCGGCTATATATTTTCGCTTTTAGGTGGCTTTTTAGGACTGATAATTGGGTATTTCTTGTGGACTTCTAAAAAAACATTACCAAATGGACAAAAAGTATATTCATATTCGGCAAATAATAGAAAACACGGAAAATATATTTTTTATCTTGGATTAATAATAGCACCAACCACTTTACTTTTAAAAGTAGTCGAACAATTTTTAAATTAAAATGGTTGCTGTCTCTATAAGTAATGGCGCTGTTCTCGAGTATTTCTGAAAATCCACAAACACTGTAATACAACTAATGACACCCAAATTATTATTCACCTTTTTAACAATATTAGCATTTAACTTTTTACATGCTCAAGAACACAAAACATATTATCCAGATGGAACTTTAAAAGAAATCGGGACATATAAAAATGTAAAAAGAACAGGCATTTGGCAATTTTATCATGAAAATGGACAATTAAGTGATATTGGTAAATTTGATGACGGGCTAAAAACCGGAGAATGGAAATCATATTACGATAATGGGCAATTAAAACGCTCTGGAACATATGATGATGTAAATGGAAACCCAAAAAACATTTGGAAATACGATCATGAAAATGGAAACCGAACAGGTATTTGGAAATACTATCATGACAATGGAACATTAAAAAAAATTGCAGAATTCGATAATGATGTAGCCACAGGAGAATGGAAATACTATCATGATAATGGGAAAATAAGCGATACTGGCAAATTTAAAAACGGGCACAAAACGGGAGAATGGAAAGTATATCACGAAAACGGGCAATTAAAATTTACCGGAAAATATAACGAGGGAAAACAAACAGGCCTATGGAAATCATATTATGAAAATGGGCAATTAAGTTTTACTCGAACTTATATTAGAGGAAAAAAAACAGGAGAACACAAAGCCTTTTACGATAACGGACAACTAAAACAAATTGGTAAACATGAAAACGGAAGACCAATAGGAGAACAAAAAATATTTCACAAAAACGGACAATTAAAATTTATTGGGGAATTTAACAATGGTAACGAAACAGGTATTCATAAAGAATTTTACGATAACGGTAAATTATTTGTTACCAGAGAATATAGTCATGGAAAACCAATAGGAGCATACAAATCATTTCATAACAACGGCCAAATAAAACTAATTGGGGAATATGATAATGGAGAACAAACAGGAGTTTGGAAAGCATACAACAACAAAGGACAATTAAAATTTATTGGAAAATTTAATCACGGTAACGAAACAGGTATTCATAAAGAATTTTATGATAACGGTAAATTGTTTATTACCAGAGAATATAGTCTTGGAAAAGGGATAGCAGAATCGAAAACATACAGAAAGACTGGCGAATTGTGGGAAGAAGGAGAAATAGTTAACAGAAAACCTTCAGGTATATGGAAAATATACCATCGTAATAACAGTATTTATCAATTAAGACTTTGGGATGATGGTAAATTCTTGAAAATAATTTCATGCTTTGACAACAAAGGCAACCCCCTTCAAAAAGGTACTTTAGTAAATGGAAATGGTTCAGTAAATTATTATGATGAACTTGGTAATTTAACAGAAACAAAAAACTACATTAATGGCTCAGTTATAAAATAACATTTATAAGTAAAATCTATCATAAATAACAGGTACATTACACCTTGCCTCCATTATAAAAACATTGTAAGCTTCCCTTAAAATCGAACTATCTTAAACCAAAAATCATTAACTTTAATCAGGTAACTAACGGTTATAAAAACCATTGTGTTTAATACAACAAGAAACCAATGACGCTCGAAGATTTAGGATATACCATAGCACTGGAACAATTTAGAAAAAGCCAGCATCTTGATGCTTTTGAAGTCGGTCGGGTGATTTCAGAGCATAAGGAAAGGTATGTTGTAAAAACAGAACAAAGCGAATATGACGCTGAAATTATTGGAAATTTACGCTTTACTGCACAGGACAGATCTGACTTTCCTGCTGTTGGCGATTGGGTAGCCATATCTGAATATGATGCTGATAAAGTGCTTATTCACGCGGTGTTTCCAAGGACAACCAGTATTGAGAGACAAGCCGTTGGAAAACATGGAGAAAAACAAATTATCGCTACAAATATTGATTACGCCTTTATTGTTCAAGCCGTTGACAGAGACTTTAACGTGAATAGAATGGAACGCTATTTAACCATTTGCCACACCTCTAACGTAAGTCCGATTATTGTGCTTAATAAAATCGATTTGATTTCGGACACCGAGTTATCAATAGTGGTTAACAACATTCAAGAAAGAATAAAAAACGTCCCGATTATTCCCATAAGCAACGCCTCTAAAAAAGGACTTACAACTCTTAAAACGCATATTAAAAAAGGTAAAACCTATTGTTTACTAGGCTCATCGGGTGTAGGGAAATCAAGTCTGTTAAACAACTTATCGGGCAAAGCGTTGATGAAAACCAATACCATTAGTACCAGTACAAATAAAGGCAGGCATGTTACGAGTCACCGTGAATTAGTTATTCTTGAACATGGCGGAATACTTATTGACAACCCCGGCATGAGGGAAGTTGGCATTACCGATGCTAAAGCAGGTTTAGAAATGACGTTTAATGAAATTATTGCATGTGCTAAAGACTGTAAGTTTAAAGATTGCACGCATACCGTTGAAGTAAGCTGTGCAGTTTTAAGCGCTGTTGAACGTGGCGAAATAGACCATTCATCCTACGAAAACTTCTTGAAAATGGAGCGAGAAAAAGAACACTTTGAATCGACTGTTGCCGAAAAACGCAAGAAAGATAAGGATTTTGGCAAAATGATAAAGAATTACAAAAAACGTAATTATAAAAAGAACTAAGCACAAATTGATAATAAACCAGACTTAATAACATTTAAAGAAATGGCTATTATCAAGACTTAAATTTATTGTTTTATATTTTCCCCATGTAAAAATATTCGCAATTTTACTATCTTGGTTTTGTAGTCGGAATATCCTTTCGGTTTTCAATAGACCCTAAGAGCGAAAGTAGACTTAAAAATAAAACAACAAGAATACATAAAAACGAGAGTTAATTGGAAGTTATGACCGTAAATAATTATATCACAAAGAATAAATACACCAATTACAATCATTTATAGAAGGAAAATAATTTAACAAAAAATCATATGAACAACCTACAATGTCCTGCATGTAAAAAAGAATATCAAGAACAACTATCTATTTGTAACAATTGTAATTTCCCGTTTAATGGCTCTGAAAAAGAAAAAGGAATTCACATTGGGCGATTTATAAGTGCGAAAGGTGTTATTACAGATTCGGATAACTCCATCGAAAAAAGTCAGCAAATATTATTTTTTATAACAGGGCTTAATGTTCTTTTTTTAATCGTTGGAATTTGGAATAGTTCTTATGATATAATCGACTTAATACTTAATGGTATTATTTCTATAATCTTCCTACTCTGTGCTATTTTTATTAAAAAAAAGCCTTTGTTATTAACAAGTATCCCGTTGCTCTTAATGATAGGTATTAATATACTAAATTACATACTTGAACCACGGTCTATACTTAATGGCATCCTCATGAAAGTAGCTATAATAGGTAGTTTAATCTACAGTATTTACTTAATTATTAGCAGCGAAAAGTTTAAAAAGCAATACAGCGTAAGATCATAAAAATCAGATTTTAGTAACTCTAAGACTTCTTCTTACTTTCAAAATGAAAGAATATAAAATTGCAAAAGGCTGGGCTAATTTTATTTTACATGTTTTTTTATAACCACAACCAACAATTGTTCCATTTAATAGGTTCTCTAGATATTATAAAGGCAACAAATGGTATAATGTGAAATATAAAAACAGCTACAGTCCTAAAATCATAAAATCAAGTTAAACCACTTATATACCTAGGGAAATAAAACCATGTTTCATAATTTTGATTATAGCTCTGAAAAGAGTCTATAAAAGAATCATTTAATAACCTAAAAATTATTGTGACATCATGAGTAAACAAGCCTTATTACAAACATACAATACGCAAAAATTAAATTTAAAGAACCGTGTAATCATGGCTCCTATGACGAGAAGTCGAGCTATTAATGATGAAAGGACGCCTACCGATGATCTTCAAGGTCTGTATTATGAACAACGCGCCAGTGCCGGATTAATCATTACAGAAGGCTCACAAGTTTCAAAAGAAGCCGTAGGTTATGTAAACACTCCTGGCATTTATAGTAAAGAACAAATAGAAGGCTGGAAGCAGGTAACCGAGCGTGTGCATGCCAAAGAAGGAAAGATTTTTATTCAATTATGGCATGTGGGACGCATGTCGCATCCAGATTTCCACAACGGCAACTTACCTTTGGCGCCTTCAGCTATTAATCCAAATGCTCAATCCTACACCCCTGACGGGTTTAAGGAGACGGTAACGCCTAAAGAAATGACATTAGAAGACATTAAGCGTACTGTACAAGATTTTAAACAAGCGGCCAAAAATGCTATGGAAGCTGGTTTTGATGGGGTTGAAATACATTCTTCCAATGGGTATTTATTTCATCAATTTTTTAGCAAAAACGCCAATACTCGTACCGATGCGTACGGCGGTACTATAGAAAACAGGGCACGTTTCTTTTTTGAAGTATTAGAAGCTATAAAGGAAGTGATACCGGAACAAAAAATAGGTACTAGATTCAATCCGTCATTACATGGATTGTTTGGAATCACCCTGGATGAAGAAACCATTCCCACTTTCGAGTACATTATTAAAAAACTTAATGATTATGATTTAGCTTACGTGCATTTGTCTGAACCATTTACAGATGTTAGCGATGTGCCTTTTGCTGTAACAGATATTGCCAAACATTTTAGACCACTATATGAAGGTACTTTAATGATTAACGCCAATTTTGATCAAGAAAAGGGAAATGCAGTAATAGAGGCAGGAGATGCCGACTTAGTAGCTTTTGGAAAGCCTTTTATTTCAAACCCCGATTTGGTAGAACGGTTTGAAAACAATCTAGATTTAGCAGAATGGGATGAAAGCACTTTTTATACCCCTGGAAAAGAAGGCTATATCGATTATCCAAAAGCTAAGGCACAAATCACGTCTTAATTAAGATAACTAATCACAATAACCGATGCGTTGAACAAATTGACTCCGTTCTTCGCAGTACTTAAACATATATATTTCATTTTTAAGGGCAATAGCGAAAGTTATTGCCTTTTTTATTAAAAAAATCAACCCCTAACAAAATATAAAATTCATTACACCTTATTTTTATAATAAAAATACCTTCAATCTAATTAGCTTTAATACCATATAACATTTTAAAAACTCTATCTAATGAAAAGGAAACTATTCAAGACAATCATATTAGCTATTAGCCTTGTTATTTTAGGCAACCTTTTTTCAGGATTTATAAATGTTTTTACGGAGGGTATTATAAAGCACTATACCTACCAAACAAAACCATAAGTCGTTAATTTTATTTATCTTAGATTATAACCAATCCGCCAAGAACTTGTATACAAAACCATTAATAACAAGTTTAAGTAATGAAAAAAGTAATTTTATTATTGGTCTTGTTGATATCAATTAATTTATCAGCACAGCAAGACAACGTAACAAAGAAGTTATTTGTTAGAGTTTTTAATATTGATGGAAAGAAAATAGGAAAAGGACATATTTATTTAATTAATGACTCCCTTCTTGTTTTAAGCAAGAGTAAAAAACTAAACGAATTGTACCTAAAAGACATACACAAGATAAAAACCAAACGTTCTGGAGGCCATAATATACTTATTGGAGCTACATCTGGTGTTATAGCTGGAGTTATTCTAGGTTCGGTAAATCCTCCTACCGATTCTTCTGGAGGGACATTTACTTGGGCTGGTGGTTCGTCTGGCGATGAATTAGCAAGTGGTGTGACAATTGGCGCTATTTCTGGAACAATTATAGGTGCTATTTCCGGACTTTTCAAAAACCAGAAAACTTTCACAATTCAAAGTAATCCTGAGAAATGGAATGGTTTTGTAAAATCTGTTAAACAATATTCTATAAACAACGAGTAATTTATTTTCTTAAAAAATATATTTTCCCTTATCTAATTAACCAAAATGAATGACTTTAAAATTACAACCTCAGATTTCAAATATTTCACAGAATAGCTACAAGTATCTTGTTACTGATTTAAAATAAACTAATGGAATGCTTTAACTATTCGCAAAAAGATGAGTAACTTAAGGGTACATTATTAACCCTTAAACCTCAGCGTTATGAGTTATTATTTTAGTACCGTTTTAAAAGAAAAAGACTTCGACCAAGCTATTGAACAGGTAACCGCAGCCTTAAAAATGGAAGGTTTTGGAGTGCTTACCGAGATAGACATTACTCAAACCTTGAAAAACAAACTGGATGTCGATTTTAAAAAGTACCGCATACTGGGAGCCTGCAATCCGCCTTACGCCTATCAGGCATTAAGTAGTGAAGATAAAATCGGTCTGTTTTTACCCTGTAATGTGGTGGTTATGGAAAATGACAACGGTGATATTGAAGTGGCAGCCGTCGATCCGGTAGCCTCCATGATGGCAGTGAAAAACGAAAGCCTTGGTAGCGTGGCTATGGAGATTCAACAAAAGCTAAAAACGGTTATCGATAGCCTGAATTAAGCTTAAAACATAGTACTTTTTAATAGATAACGCTCTGTACAGAGCGTTTTTTTTTATGACTTTAAATTTGCAATGTCTATTTTGAAGTTACAGAAAAGCAATCTATATTGTGAGAAAAATTACAACCCCAAAAAACCAATATTTATGAAAACTTACTTAAGCGCATTACTTATCTTAACATCAATGACATTTGCATTTGCACAAAGTACTCCTCAAGAAATTACAGATACTTTTTTTAAAACCTTTAAAAAAGAAGGCGCTTCAAAAGCTATTGATGAATTATATAAAAGTAATAGCTGGATTACTAGAAATGCGGACGCTATATCTAATTTAAAAAGTCAGCTAGAAGGTTTAAACAAAGACTATGTTGGAGAATACTATGGAAACGAAAAGATAAATAGTAAATCTTTAGGAAGTAGTTTTGTTCATTTAAGTTACATGGCTAAATATGACCGTCAGCCGCTTCGTTTTATTTTTCAATACTACAAACCTAAAGATACGTGGGTGATTTATTCTTTTAGTTTTGATGCTAAAATTTCTGAAGAACTAGCAGAGTCGGCTAAAATATATTATCAGAATTTGTAGTTTAACCTTGTTAATAACAAACATGTTAAAAAAAATATTATGTAGCTTTATCGGGCTTTCATCAAAATCTATAATATAGAAAGTCCGATTTCTTATGAAAACACTAACAGCCACGCTTCTTACATTCGCTTTGCTATTTACCGGATCGACGTTACAGGCACAAACCACCGTGATGTCTTTTAATATCCGTTACGATACGGCTAACGATAAAGCGAACTGGTGGGAACACCGCAAAACAGAAGTCGCGAAACTTATTGACTATTACCATCCCGACTTTCTAGGCATTCAGGAAGGCTTACATCATCAGGTGGCCTTTATAAAAAACAACACGACAAACTACCATTACATTGGTGTTGGGCGTGACGATGGCAAAACCAAAGGCGAATACTCAGCATTATTCTATGACAGCAACAAGTTTCAGGTACTTCAACAAAACACCTTCTGGCTTTCGGAAACTCCTGAACTGATTTCGGTAGGCTGGGATGCTTCTATGGAGCGTATCTGCACTTACGGGCTGTTTAAAAACAGGTATACTGGAGAAATCATCTATGTGTTTAATACGCACTTCGACCATATAGGCCCCAAAGCACAGGAAGAATCGGCGAAACTCATTTTAAAAACTATTGAAGAATTAGGTATTACCAAAGAAAAGCTGGTTATGATGGGCGATTTAAACAGCACACCAGACAGTGCCCCAATACAAACCTTAAAAACAAAACTTGATGACGGATTAGAAACCGCTGCAAGTCCGTTTTACGGCCCTTTGGGCACTTTTAACAACTTCGACCCTCAGGCTACTTTAGAAAATCGCATCGATTATATTTTTACTAAAAATGCAACGGTACTTAATTACCGTCATATAGACGATAGGCGCACTAACGGCCTTTGTGTTTCAGATCATCTTCCTGTATTTGTAGAATTGAAATAACACACTTTATTTAGATAGATCAACGTCCTAATTAGGGCGTTTGTTTTTATGTAATCTTTTTTATCGTATCTTTAAGCAAGCCTTAACTGCCAGACTTCTTACTTGCAAAACGACTATTATGAAAAGTAACTGGCTATGTCTCGCAGTCTTTTTCCTGTTTTGTTCTTCGCTAAACCTTAACGCACAAGAAGGCTTTAAATTTGAAGCCAATGTTGGGGTGCCTTTAGCTGATTCCGGCGATTTTTACTCATTTGCACTTCAAGGTAACTTTTACTATTCCTGGCAGGTATCTGATAAGGTTTACATAGGACCAACAGTAGGTGTCATTTATTTATTTGAAGAGGACACGACTGGAGCTTTTGATTCCTTACCGGCTTTTTATATTCCAATTGCTGCTAGTGGAAGGGTTAAACTAAATACAAACTGGGCGGCTGGTTTCGATTTAGGCTATGCTATAGACGGTAATCTTGGAACTTATTTTGGTAGCGGGTTTGAAGAGGATAGTACCGGAGGCATCTATTTACGACCTGTGATTGGTTATTATTTTAAGGAAAAACTAGCCTTAATAGCCTCTTATGCACATATTAACCAAAAACATTACAAAGCAGCTTCCCTAAGTTTAGGTGTAAATTTCTGGTTTTAATAACATGAAGTAATGCTTAAAAAATCACATTAATTCGTATAAATTCACCAGAAACAATATACCACTTTAATAGTAAACCTCCTCTATATTTCGTACCTTTAGTATAGGGGTTAGTTTCATGCTAAATATAACAAGTCATGGCAGCTTTAAAAAGACTTAAATCCTGGGTTTATCCGGTTACCCCATTCACCATCGTTACATTATTAGGCATCGCAGTCGCCATACAATCTATTTACATAGGACTCACATATGAAAGCCCGATGATTCTTTATCCCATTATGGTCATTCCTATTGTGGTTTTTATTTTTGCCATGTATGTTTTAGATCGATTCTTCATTAAAAGTACGCCTTACCATATCATTTTTGTAATCGAGTTAGTATTATGTACTGTAGGTTATATTGGTTTTAAATACATGAATAGTACTAACGATATTCATTTTACAACAGACAAAGAGTATATTTTAATTATTTATGATGTTAAAGAAAATTCCATGGATAGATTTAGTAAAACAGACCTCTTTAGTAAAGAATTAAAATCAAATGAAAATGTGATACACCTAGACCAATCGTTATACCTTAGCAACAAGATTCGCATCTTTTCTCCAGATCGCTGGAATGGCGGATTTCAAGATAATAGTTATTACTTCTACCAAGGAGATTCTATCCCATATTTATACATGTCTAACAGTCATTCTCCTAAAGATCAAAAATACACCGAACAACAGTTTATAGACAGTTTGTTAACACAGGAAATGGCAAAATAGGTTTTATAAAGTTTTTAGCCATATCTCTACTCCCATTAAGGCTTTTTTTATTCGTGATTAAGTTAGTATCTTAGTTTTCAAACACTACAAATCATGATGACTACCGATGTGGAAACCTACTTTATAAATGGCTGCGGTAGATGCTCACTTGCGAGCACTCCGGATTGTAAAGTCCATAATTGGGATAGCGAACTTATCGCATTACGTCATATTATTTTAGAATGTGGATTAACCGCAACCTCTAAATGGGGTGTACCCTGTTACACCTACAATAACACTAACGTTATCATGCTAAGTGCTTATAAAAACTTTTGCTGCATAAGTTTTTTTAAAGGCGTTTTAATAAAAGATACTAAAAATCTGCTGGTTCCTCCCGGCCCAAACTCACAAGCTGTAAGACTCTTAAAATTTACGGATAACGAGGAAGTTAAAACTCTAGCACCTGATATTAAAGCTTACATTTTTGAAGCTATAGAAATTGAAAAACAAGGCTTAAGCATTCCCTTAAAAAAGGAGCCGGAGCCACTACCAGAAGAACTCAAACAAAAGTTTGATGAAGATCCGGTATTAAAATCAGCATTTGAATCGTTAACCCCTGGCTGGCAGCGCGGTTATATTCTTTACTTTTCAGGAGCTAAACAGTCTGCAACACGATTATCACGTATTGAAAAATGTGCTGATAATATTCTAAATGGCATTGGGCTTCACGATAAATACAGTTCAAAACAATAAAGCATTAAAACAACTCCATAAACCGTAAGTAAAGTTTTACTATATTTAAACAAGTAAAATTAATTACATCTAACTAATCCTGCAATAAGATTGACATGAACAAATATCTCTTACTCCTATTCCTTCTAATTTTCAATTATAATAATGCTCAAGAGCCCAATATCATACCTGTCACTACAGAAGTTAGTGAGGTTACCGTTTTTATAGAAGGTGCTCAAATAACGCGAAAAAAAGAATTGACTTTAAAATCGGGAGTATCACTTTTAAAATTCAACAATCTGTCACCTTTTATTCAAAACAAAAGTATTCAGGTAAAAGCCCTTGGAAATGTTACCGTTCTCGGCGTGAACCATCAACAAAACTTTGTAGATAAATTAGAAAAATCTAAAGAACTTAACGATTTAGAACAAGCCTTAGAAGATGTGGAAGACAAGATTGATGTTGAAAAAACTCAAATTGCAATCATTAATGAAGAAATTGCTTTTTTAAATGAAAACAGACAGATTGGAGGCAGGGACCGCACACTAAACGTTAACGACTTAAAAACTACTTCAGACTTTTACAGTAGCAAATTAACTAGTTTAAAACTTAAAGAGCTAGAGATAAAAAACGGATTAAGTGATTTAATTAGAGAACAACGTAATCTTGAAGACCAGTTAAAAACTTTAACCAGTAAAAAAGATTTTGCTAACGGAGAAATTATTGTAAAAATTGAAGCTAAACAGGCTACAAAAACCGACTTAACCCTTACCTATGTAGTTAATAATGCTGGATGGTTTCCTTCATACGATATTCGGGCGAAAGATATTGATGAACCTATTCAACTTGTATATAAAGCCAATATTAAACAAGACACAAAAATTGATTGGAAAAACGTAAAATTAAAATTCTCATCGGCAAACCCGAACCTGTCTGGCATTGCTCCCGAACTAAGAACTTATTACCTGGGCTACAACCTGGCACCACCTCAATACAACAAATCCATTAATGAAGTTTCTGGTACTGTAACCAGTAGTAATGATAATTTACCTTTACCGGGAGTTACCGTAATGATTGAAGGAACTTCAATTGGAACTTCAACAGATTTTGATGGCTTTTATTCATTAGCGGTTCCTGATAACTCAAGCCTTATAAAATTCTCTTATGTAGGATTTGAAACTAAAGTATTACCAATTAAAAGTTCCACACTAAACGTTAGGCTTATTGAATCTCAAGAAAAGTTAGAAGAAGTCGTGGTTGTTGGCTATGGAAGTCAAAAAAAATCCCGCGCTGTCGGTAGTGTTTTGGCAAATAGAGCTCCCGGTCTCTCCATTTCAAAAAGCGAGCGTGCAGAAAGCAAGGCCATACCTATGCAAAAAACTGAAAATCAAACTACGGTAGAATTTGAAGTCGATATACCATATACCATCAACTCAGATAATAAGAGTTATGCTGTAGATATGGTGAATTACAAATTACCAGCAGACTATCAATACTATTCTGTGCCTAAAATTGAAAAAGAGGCCTATTTAGTAGCTAACATAAGTAATTGGGAACAATATAGTTTACTGGAAGGAGAAGCTAATATTTTCTTTGAAAACACCTTTATTGGAAAAACCATTCTCGACACCCGATTTGCCAGCGACACTCTGGAAATTTCACTGGGTAGAGATAAAAATGTTAGTATCAATAGAGAAAAAATAACCGATTATACCTCTAAAAAATTTGTAGGCACTAAAAAAGAAGAATCCAGAGCGTGGACTATTTCTATTAAGAACAATAAATCTAAAACCATAAAAATGGTGGTATTAGACCAAGTTCCTGTGTCTAAATCAGATGAAATTAAAGTTGATATTGTAGAATCTTCTAAAGCTAAATTTGATACCGACACTGGCGAACTAAAATGGGAGTTTAATATTTCACCTAACGACAAAAAAGACTTTGAATTACACTACACCGTAAAATATCCTAAAAACAAAAATTTAATTGTAGAATAATAAACTGTTATGACAAAACACAGAATATTTAGCACCTCTTTTGCCAGTGTTTATCCGCACTATATAAATAAGGCTGAGAAAAAAGGACGGACCAAAGAAGAGGTGGACATTATTATTTTCTGGTTAACAGGTTATAATAACACTGATTTCGAAAACATCCTAAAGAACAAAACCGATTTTGAAACGTTCTTTAATGAAGCACCTCGGCTTAATCCTAATGTTTCTAAAATTACCGGAGTGATTTGCGGTTACCGTGTGGAGGTTATTGAAGACCCTTTAATGCAAAAAATTCGGTATCTCGATAAGCTTATTGATGAACTTGCCAGAGGTAAGTCCATGGAAAAAATATTAAGAACATAATTTAAGCATACAGCGTATAGTCCTCAAAGAGTATAGGTTAATTCTTATTTTTCTTTTATCTTTATGGAATACCTATTCTATAAAAATCATGAAATCATTTTCTAAAAATGCCATCTTACTTTTTGTTTTACTGGCAGCATCTCATTTAAATTGGTCTTGTAAACAACAAAATAAAAGCAACAGTACAAACTCAGTTACAGGAGTAATTGATGCCTTACCCTCCTTTAACGAAGGCACTTCAAAAACCGATATTATTACGTTCGTTGAAGCTATTTCAGACTCTACAAGTAATAGTTATGTAAAACCGGAAGACCGTATTGCCTGTTTTGACAATGATGGTACGCTTTGGGTAGAACAACCGCTGCCTTCTCAAATCTTTTTTGTGTTAGATAGAATTAAGGAATTAGCTAAAGATCACCCGGAGTGGTCAACGGAACAACCTTTTAAAGCCGTTATTGAAGATGACCTTGAAACTATAAAAACATTCCATACCGCAGATGTTCTTAAACTTGTAGGTACCGCTCAAGCTACACAAAATGTAGACCATTTTGATACCGTCGTAACCGATTGGCTGTCCTCTGCGAAACATCCGGTTATGAAAAAACCATATACAGAACTGGTTTATCAGCCCATGCTGGAGCTATTAGATTATTTGAGGGCTCATCAATTTAAAATATACATTGTTTCAGGTGGCAGTCAGGAATTTATGCGAGCATGGGCCCCTGAGATTTATGGTATTCCTAAAGAACAGATTATCGGTTCTTCCTTTAAAAGAGACGTTTTAAAACAAGGGGATTCTATAAGGGTAGTACAAACGACTGATTTTGACTTCAACGACGACCATGAAGGTAAAGTGATTGCCATTAGTAAGTTTATTGGTAAAAAACCCATATTAATTGGAGGAAACTCTGATGGCGATTTGGAAATGATGCAGTATTGTGATACTGCAAATCCGTTACCTCATCTCCTAATTTATGTAAATCATACCGATGGCGATCGCGAGTTTTTATACGATGAACATACCGCTATGGGAACGTTAGAAAAAGGCATGGAAGTCGCCTTGAGACGCGGATGGACCATTATTGATATGAAAACCGAATGGAATAAAGTCTACCCTAATGATTAATTAATGGGTAAACCTAAAGCTAACATTGGACTTAAAGAAGCCATATCTATTGGTATAGGCGGTATGGTAGGCGGTGGTATTTTTGCGGTATTAGGGCTTGCCGTATCTTTGGCTAAAGGCGGAACACCAGTTGCCTTTTTACTGGCTGGATTATTGGCATTAATCACCTCGTATAGTTATGTTAACCTTTCTAAAGCTTATCCTGACCGTGGCGGTACGGTTAAGTTCATAAATCAAGGGTTTGGTAAATCGGTCTTTAGTGGTGCTGTGAATAATTTACTTTGGGTAAGTTATATTATCATGCTCTCACTCTATGCTTCAGCATTTGGTTCGTATGCCCCTAACCTTTTCACCTTAACAACCAGTAAAATATTAGATTTTCATATTTACGCAAGTGCCATAATCGCCTTAGCCACTGCTATAAATTATTACAGTATTACGGTGGTTGGCAAAATAGAATCTTATGCAGTTATTATAAAGCTCATTATACTTCTTGGCTTTATTGGTATTGGTATCTATGGTTTATTTGGAAACACTAATATGACACAATTAGCGATTTCAGAATGGGAAACTCCGGTAAAATTATTTGCAGGAGGCATGGTTATTTTTGTGGCTTATGAAGGTTTTGAACTGATTGCTAATGCTGCTCCCGATATTGTAAACCCAGTTAAAAACATACCGAAAGCCTATTATTACTCGGTTTTTTTTGTCATTATCCTGTATATTATTATTGCTTTCGTTACCGTTGGGTCTTTACCTTTTAAACAAATTGCCGATGCACAAGATTATGCTTTAGCTGAAGCTTCCAAACCTATGCTCGGTAAAATAGGATTTAGCATAATAACTATTGCTGCATTAATCTCAACCTTTTCTGCTATTAATGCCTCATTGTATGGTGGTAGTCGTGTGAATTATGAAATTGCTGAAGACGACGAACTACCACATCACTTTTTATCGAAATTCTGGAATCAACCCATAGGGTTATTAATCACAGCTTTAAGTACTTTGGTTTTAGTAAACGTATTAAAATTGGAAAGCATATCAACCGCTGGAAGTGTTGGTTTCCTGCTCATTTTTGGAGTGGTTAATTATGTAGGCTTTAAACTTTCGAAAGCCATTAACGGAAATAAAATCATTCCTTTTTTAGGCTTCATCCTTTGCATGGTTGCCCTCGTAATTTTAATTAGTCAGCAATTCAAATCTAACCTCATAGGTGTTATTATCGCTATTACCATTATTGCCGTATGTTTTATTATGGAATACCTTTATAAGAAAACTGAAAAACGGCTAAGCCAAAAAATACATTAAAATTAACTATCTTAGTTTTTCCATTTAAAGCCCCAAATTTAGATGTTACAGGTCATACAATTAAAATATTGTAACTACAAAAAACAGTTAACCCCATAAAATTAACAGACAATGAAAACAAAACACGGATTACTTACATTTATTTTCTTTTTAGCTTTAACTCTCTCCTTCTCTTTTGAAGGCTACAGCCAGCCACCAAAATGGGCTCCGGCACATGGGTATAATGCAAAAACCAGACACATATACTTCCCAGATCGTAACTTTTATTACGATTTACAGAAGAATTCATACATCTATTTAAGTGGTGATAATTGGCGTGTAAGTGCTAAGTTACCTTCGCTATATGCTAGTTTCGACTTAGGTAGAGCGGCTAAAATAGAGTTAGATTTGAATAGCGATTCGCCACAAAAATACAATAACGACCATCTGGTAAAGTATAAAGGCAAAAAGTTTAAAGGCAGTTCCGGTAACGACAAAAAGAATAATCCAGGCAAAGGCAACAAGAAAAAATAACTTAAATGACAATAACCTTTCATCAAGTGCTCCATAATGAATTACCCACCGTTTTAAACTTATTTAAAGAGGCTGCTGAAAAAATTGCCAAGAAACACATCGATCATTGGCAATATTGGAAAAATCCACCAGCTGAAAAAATTGAATGGGTTCAAGACGGTATTAACAAGAACGAATACTTTTTTATAAAAAATACGAACCATGCTACAATAGGCATGGTTCGTATTTTAAATGAGGATATTTTATATTGGGGAGAACAAAAGGAACCTGCATTGTATGTGCATTCATTAATAGTAAAAGAAGCCTATAATGGTTCAGGCCTGGGTAAACTAGTTTTAGAAGCTATTGCTGGACAGGCAAAAAGTAAGCAACGTAAATTTCTTCGTTTGGATGCCGACTCTAAAAACCCGAAACTCTGTAAATATTACGAAAACTTAGGCTTTAATAAAGTTGGGAAGAAAACGTTACCGCTTTCGACTTATAATCTATATGAGAAGACTATTTTATAAGCTATGAATCTTTTTGAACCAGAAATAGACCATTCTAAAAACTGGCTTCCATACGATGGAACGGTAAACTATTATGGCTATATTTTAAATAAAAAAGCTGCCGACAACTATATAAACCATCTTTTAGAGGATATAGAATGGCGAAACGATGAAGCTATTATTTTTGGAAAACGGATTGTAACTAAACGCAAAGTAGCCTGGTACGGCGAAAAACCATTTTCTTACACGTATTCGAATACCACTAAACATGCCCTACCGTGGACTAAAAGTTTATTAGACTTAAAAACCTTAATTGAACAGAAAACAGGTGAAACCTTTAACTCCTGCCTACTTAATCTTTATCACAACGGCAGTGAAGGCATGGCCTGGCACAGCGATGGTGAAAAAGATTTAAAAAAGAACGGAGCTATTGCCTCTTTAAGTTTTGGTGCCGAGCGTAAATTTGCTTTTAAGCACAAAGACACTAAGAAAAAAGTTGAATTGATTTTAGAACATGGGAGCTTACTCATTATGAAAGACGACACTCAAACCCACTGGCTACATCGACTTCCACCGACTAAACTCATTAAAACACCCAGGATTAATTTAACCTTTCGTACCATCGTTGAGAGCCTGAAATAGTTCAACAAATTACATCTTAACGATATCACTATCTACCGTTTAACGAAAAAATTAACATATTATACGAAAATACTGTCGTGTTTTTTACTTTTGGTTTGTGAATGTATAAAATCATACACGGCCCTAACCCAAACCAAAACCTACTTGACATGTTGTACAAACTATTAGACCGTCCCTATCTGGTATTTTGGCTCTCCATACCAATCATTATTTTAAACGCAGCATATAGTAGAAACGATACCATGCAGTTTAATGTATACGACACCTATTACATTTTCAGTCGCTTTCAATTATTTCTATCAATAACTATTGCTTTTGCATTTATGGGTTTAGGATACTGGATTATGCATAAAGCTGAAAAATGCTTATACCAACCCTTAAGCATCCTGCACATAACCTTAACATTTGGGGGCATATTCACCATTTGGATTATATCCATTTGTCTTAGAGTTTCTATTATGCAATACAATGCTGGCGACCATTTAACTAATGCCATTTATCTGGTTTCGTTTATTGTACTTTTTAGCCAAATAGTCTACCCAATAAATATCATTAAAAGTCTTTTTAAAAATTAAGGTTTTTCCTTTTTGTACACGAAACAATTCCTACATCCTAAAATTATCATATATTAGTTGGCTTAACTAATCATGAAATTTCAATTCAACTAATGAAAACTTCGGAAGCATTCAATCTAAACAGTAATATTTTAAACACTTACGCCCTCCTTTTTGTAAAACTTGTTATTGCAGTAATTTTAATTTATACCATTATTCTTATCATCAATTTTTTGAAAGATAAGTTTATTAACAAAGTAGATAACGCTCCCAAAGTGGAAATCAATTTACTATTAATTTTGTTGAACAAATTATTTTTTATCTCTGGGTTTGGCTTTATCATTGGAAATATTCTAAATGTATTATTTTCAGAAATGGGAAGAAACCGTTTACTTGCTAACTGGGATTATTTAACTTTTGGTGTTATTTTAATTTTTGTTGGATTAAGTTTTAAAGCTGCAAATAAAGCCTTGAAAAAAGAAAGTATATCTGCTTGATAAGCAACATAACTCAATATCCCATGAATGAAAAGTTAAAAACGATTAAAATTATACATTTTGGCATTTGTGCAGGTGTTATAGTAGCGTATTACGTATTAGGCAACTGGAGTTCTACTAGGATTTTCGAGCTTCCGGAAATTAATCAAAATTCAATTTTATACCTATTAGTACCTATTGGCGCATACCTTTTAAGTAACTTCCTTTTTAAATCGCAATTAAAATCGGCCGAGATAAAACCTAAGTTAGAAGATAATATGGCCATATATCAAACAGCTGCCATTGTTCGTTGGGCTATACTTGAAGGTGCTGCTTTCATAATATTAATATTAAAGGAAGATTTTATACTGTTTGGTATACTTATAGTACTTTATTTAATTCTGTTGCACCCAACAAAAGAACGTATAATTAAAGAACTTGATCATAAAGCACTTTAATTTGCTAAAAACAAAATCAAAAAAGCCAGTGCAAATGCACTGGCTTTTTTTGTCGACTACAATTAAACGATTTATAAACTACTCATCTTTCGGAAGAAAAATAATATCTAAAGTATTAGCACTATTAAAAAAGTTTTGTGCAGCTTTCTTAATATCTTCGGTTGTTACTTTTTCTAAAATATCATCATAATATTCTGGAACCATCATGTTTTCACCGTAATTATAATAGGTTTCCAAAGTTTTCATCCAATACCTGTTAGAGCGCTTTAAATAAGGTCTGGACTGCTTTAAATTTAAAATAACTTTTTCTAAATCGGATTGATTTACTTCTTGTTTTATATGTTCTAATTCAGCAAAAACCAAATCATTTAAACGTGGGGCATTTGCAGGGTCACACATAAAAGATATATCCATATTCAACATTGGCACTGGCATACGCATATCACCTGCATTTACGCCAATGGTATAAACGCCTCCTTCTTTTTCACGAATATTTTCGATTAATACCATGTTTAAAACGTCGGCTAACACTTTATGATGTACAATTTGATTTCTGTTGTACTCTATCTCCTTTTGCATTTTGATAACTACAGTAGATTTAGGTGCTTGCATAGGCACTTTAACCACGTGTTTATTTAAGCCTTTAGGGAAATAATTTTTCAACATCACCGGGCTTTCCGTACCAGCACTAGGTGTAATGGCGCCGATATAGGTTTCAACCAAAGATTTTACTGTTTTAAAAGGTGCGTCGCCAATGAGGTAAAAGTTAAAATCACCAGGATTACTAAAGCGTTCATTATATATTTCTTTCGATCTTTCGAAATTAATTTGATCTAAATACGTTTTATTAAATTCAAAATAGCGTGGGTCGCCATTTGCTGCCAGCGTTTTGTAAGCTTTACCAATAATGGTATTCGGATTAATTTCCTCATTTTTTAAACTCGAGTAATTACCTCGCATCACCTCATCGAATTTATTTTTATCGAATCGCGGGGTTTCAAAATGCATAAAAACCAATTGGAACAAAGTCTCGATATCTTTGTTTGAAGCTGAAGCGGAAATCTTTTCAAAATAACTTTCGACACTTACATTAGATTTAGCAGAGTTGCCTTTCATGGCTTTTCTATAGGTATCGGCGTCCAAATCACCTATGCCGTATTTATTAACCAAACTAACAGCCTGTAACGACGGTAAATCCTCAATTTTGTATAACGAGGCTCCTCCAGGACTTACAGCATTTAATTCCAGTTGTCCCTTTTTAGTACCACTTATTTTGTACACCACTGTAGCACCGTTAGATAATTGCCATTCTACAGCTTTAAAACCTTTCAGTAATTTTTCGTTAACTATTTTACCTCCTTTTGGGGTGGTATCTAACAACGCAATATTAACTGGTTTGTCTTCAACATAAGGTTTCAAGGCACTTCCCTCAACCTGAACCATTATATTTTGAAGTTCTTCTAAAGATGGTAAATTTAGATGCGCCTTTTCGGGCGCCGTAAAAGTAAATACTCTATTCTGTTTAGTGAGTAATTGATCTACAAGTGCAGTTAATTCCTGAGTCGTTATTGTAGGTATTACATTCTTCGCGAATTCGTAATTAAACTGGGTATCTGGAATCGCAATACCATCTAAATAAGCCTCCATAATATTTTTACAATATCCAACTGAACTTACTTTAGATTTACCATTGGCTTTACCTTCATTTTTTTCGAGCATCATGTTTTTTACTCGCTTCAATTCATTTTGAGTAAAGCCATGCTGACTTACACGTTGTATTTCAGAATAGACCTGTTTCCAAGCCTTTTCTAGGTTTGCTTCTGCGGAATTAAAATTAATATTGAAAACTTTATAATTTTTTTCGAAATCGGCATATAAGGCTCTCGCCGAAGAAAAAGATGTTTTGCCTTTAAACTGAAGCTCTTTTAATCTCTGATTTAATAATATATTGAAAAAGCCGTGTACCAAAGATTCTCTGAGTTGTTCTTGAGAATTGTCTTTTTTATAAAAATGTCTTATTTGCAGCGTTAAGGTTATATCTTTTACCTCTTTATCGGTTGCTACTTTGTATAATGGCTTTTCATTATCTGGAATCTTAATATAAATACGTTCCTTAGGATTTTTTATGGCTGGAATTTTAGAAAACAAAGTTTTTACTTTTTCTTCAACTACATCTACATCAAAATCACCTACAATACCAATAGCTTGCAAATCGGTGCGGTACCAATCGTGATAAAAATCTTTAAGTGCTTTATATTTAAAGTTTTTAACCACATCCATACTTCCTAAAGCATCGCGATTTGAATAAATACTATGGTTATATTTAACCCCTTTTAATTGTTGATCGAGCCTGTAATTAGCATTGTAACGTTGCCTCCACTCTTCCTGAATAACGTTACGCTCGGCATCGATTTCTTGATTGGTTAGTGATAATTCGTTACACCAATCGTTTAAAATTAACAAGCAAGAATCGATGTTTTTTTCGTTAGTAACAGGTAAATTACTAATATTATATACGGTTTTATTAGTCGACGTAAATGCATTAATTTCCTTACCAAATTTTAAACCCTTTTGCTCCAACCAGTCGATCATAGTATTGCCAGGGAAATGTGTGGTTCCGTTAAAGGCCATATGCTCTAAAAAGTGAGCCAACCCATTTTGATTATCATTCTCTAAAACAGCTCCTACATTTTGATACAGGTAAAAACTTGCTTTATCCTTAGGGGTTTCATTGTGTTTTATATAATAGGTTAATCCGTTTGGTAATACGCCTATTCTAAAATCTTTAGAAAATGGTACTTGCTGGTTTAAATCGATTTGACCCTGTGCGACCAGCACAAAAGTGCATAAAACACTTAGTGTTAATATTATATTTTTATACATGTCTTTTGAATTTAATAAGGCAGCTATTCTTTAACAAAATAGCCGCCTTTGGGGAAATTTGGGATGCTGTTTGTATTTAAAAAAACTAGCCTAGCTAGCTTGCTTTCTTAGTTGTTCTAATTCGTATTCTTTATTTACAAATTTCTTATCGTCTTTTGGCCAGTTTTTAAGAGCTCTTTCTTTATAAAAAACTGCCTTTTTTAGGTTATCCTTTTTTGTATAAATTTTAGCCATGAGGTCGTCCATATAGCAATTTTCCGGTTTTAATTTATAACCGTATTTAACCCATGAATCTAGTTTTTTATATTCCTTTTTGGTGTTTACACGGTGTAAATACGCTTTCCCTTTACTGGTTAAATCTTTAAGTATTTTATTGGCCTTCATACCATCTTTTGCTGAGGCAAGCATACGTTCTCTCGCAGGAATAGGGTCGTTGTCATACCCTTTTTTGTACATGGCATAGGTTTTTAAATCGTCTGTATGAACCTTAGAAACCGGGTTTTCTTTAATTACTTCGTCCACATAAGTTTCTGTTAATGCCTTATAGTTTTCGCCATCTTTAGTCATGGCGTAATAAGACAATTGCGCATTGACTAACTCATCCTTTTTAATATCTTCTTCAGGTTGCTTTTTATAAGCTTCTATATATTCTTTTAAAAGAACTTTATCTCCTTTTTGCAGCGCTACCTTTTTTGTGCTTTTTAATATTTGAGCATAAGAGAAGGGTAAAAATCTTGCATTATGCCCCGTTGCCAATTTAGCATAAGCATTATAGTTATCGTTTAAAATTCTATGTCCTTCACTGCCTAGTACAAAAAGCCGCATGTTTTTCATGATAAAATTCATCATCTCCTGGCTATCTTCTTTCATTTCGGTTTGAACTTTTAACCAGGCGTTAATACCATCGGTTATGTCCTGACCGTATCCTTGCATTTTCTTTATGTACATTTTTAGAAAATGTTCGTCGTTTTGTTTGTTAGGGAATGTTGCCTTTAAATTTTCTAAACTGTATTCACTATCTATCGATGCTACAGCTTTATCTCCATTTTTAATAAAATCTTGGGTTGGCATTCTACCCGTGTCTTTTAAGGCCACTGTGCCGTCGCTTTTTAAATATAAAAATGTAGGGTAAGATGTGACTTTATATTTAGCCGCCACTTTAGCGCCTTCTCTTTCGGCATCTAACTTTAAACTTACAAATTGTTTGTTATAAACGGCGCCTACTTCGGGTAAAGGAAACACATCTCTTGCCATTAATTTACAAGGGGCACACCACGAGGTGTAAAAATCTATAAACACTAGTTTATTTTCGGTTTTGGCTTTTTCTAGAGCCTCTTCAAAAGATATATGTTGAAAATTTATACCCTGTGCCGATACATTTAAAACAGCAATTAGTAAAAATGATAGGAATGTTAATGCTTTCTTGTTCATATAGTTTTATTAAGTTTAGGTCTTTGGATATACCAAAGCGTATATTAATAAGACGCATTTTTTGGCCTAAAGAGTGACAAATAATAAAAAAAAGCTACTCCCTGTAATAGGAGCAGCTTTTATAATTAGTTACAATTTTTTGTTTTTACACTTTTGATAGCAAAATTATCTCTATGGTAATTAAAAATTATTTTCACTCCATTGAATTAAACGCTTCATTAATTGTTGAATATCTTTTCCTTGGATATTTTTAATTTCCTTTTCAAGATCGTCTATTTTTAAGAGTCGTCCATATTTCAAAGCATTCTTCAAATAGGTATCACTCAACACATTTTCGTCGTAAAAATACAATTGCATTTTACTACTAACCTTTGCTTTACTTATAGCAACATCTTCTTTTGAAATGATTCCTGAACGCATAGGTTTCAAAATGTCATTAATCATAACGGCTTTGCAACGCTCCAAATTATTATTATCGGCTATATAACGCAAACTAACGGTTGATGTTTTGCTTTCCTTATTTCCGTAGGCATCGGCACCTAAGGAATAAATTAAACCGTGTTTTTTTCTTAAAATTTCAAAAATTTGAGCATAACCGTATTCGGCAATGGCATCGGCTATTAATTGATCTTTAAGCGTATAATTTCGTTCCAATTTATCTTTAAATATAAATGAAGCGCGTTTCTGGATTTTTCCTCTGGCTTCTTCAATATATTTTGGTTCCAAATCGTTGAAATCCTGTAATACAACACCTTGACCATGAGGCTCTTCAACTTTAGAAATACCACCAATGTAAGTTGCAATTAAAGCATCTATATTTTCAGGAAGATTACCGCCCACATACACATAAGCATTGTTAAAACTGCGTTTAAATGTTTGATTATAACCGAATAAACGTTGTACTAAATCGTCATTAAAATCTGTCTTTTCTAAACTTTTTAATGCTGATTTTTTCTTCAAAGCATTTAAAAAATCTTCAGAATCTGGTAGGCTTTCCCTTGCCATTATTAAATAAAACCCTTTTAGTAAATTTTCATAGTTTAAGTGCGTATTGTTGCCTCGAAGTTCAAACTCGAAATAATGTTTATTAACTTCACCTCTTGCTGCGAACATATATCGGCGTAATAAGCCTCTGGATGCTTTTCCAGATAGTCCATTAAATTGGTAATTGAGTAAATCGATAGCTTCTTTAAACACCACCCTATCGGATTCCGGCAAATTTTTAAGTCCTAATTTTGATATTAAACGAATTTGCGAACGCGCCTCTTTGTCGTTATTTACCAATACTGTCAGGCCATTATTAAAAGTAAGCGAATACAAATTAACTCCGATTTCCTTTTTACTTACAATGGCGTTAGGTAAAAGGCCTGCTAACTCAATAGCTGGTAAATTAGCTTTGTTTCGTTTAACAAATGTTGGGTTTGGTTCTGAAAATTTAAATGTTTCATGCTGAATTTCTTCGCTGTCTATATTATCAATTTTATTTAAGATATAACTTTCGTTGAAATCTTTATTCCAGGCCTTTAAAGAGCTATCGAACAAAATCGTTTTGCTATAATTGGTAAACGCATGTAGTAATGTTTTAAACGCTTCTGGGTTTAAGTCCTGTTGAATCGCATTTAATAAAGCTAATCGTTGTTCTTTATCTAAAGGCACCTCTCCTCTTAAAAAGTGTTTTTCGACTTCAGCTAAGGTCATAAAACTATCACTTTGTTTTTCAGTGATGTTATTGATATACTCTTGGATAAAGAAATTAATTTCGTCTTGATTAAATCCATTCGTTTGGGCTTCGGCAACCACCTCGCAAAAACTATGAAGCATCTCGGTATAAGTTATCGATTTATTGCCTTTAAGCCTAACATTAAACATGGCCGTACCCGGTAAAATTTCCGATGTATTCACTTTGGTACCGTTTAACATTCTATTAGGATATGAAGCCAAACGGTTCTCTAAAATCTTACTTAATAGATACTCCATAAAATTCCTTTTAAAAGCCGCTTTATTATTTAACGCATAACTAGGAAATTTAAAAGCCAAGACTAACGAAGGTATTTCTGGAGAAAGTACCGAAACGTAGTTAGGATCTACAACGGTTGTATTCGATAAATCGATATAATTTCGTTGCGATTCATTTAAGGACTTTGGAATCTTAGAGAACAGATTTTCAATAAATCGAGCTACTTTTTTCTCGTTTACCTTCCCTTGAATCACTAAAGCAAACTGGTGTGGTTTATAATATTTCTTGTAAAAGGCCTTAACTCTTTCGGCTGTAATACCGTTTATTTGTTCTTCGGTTCCTAAACCGCCGTGTCCTTCTAAAATGGTGCCGTTTAAATAAGGAGAAAGCTTTGAACGTCGTTTACGTATTTCTTCAATAACAACTTTTTGTTCAATTTTAAACGATTCCTCACCCATTTCTAAATCGCCCACCCAATCTTTCATGAGCAGCAAGGTTTGCTTTAAATAATCCCATTTACCTTCTGGAATGTTTATATGATATTCGGTTTTGGTACTATTAACACTGGCATTATAATCTCTCCCTATACGGAGTCCCATATTATCCAGAACCTTCATGGTATTGGATCCTGGATAGTTTTTACTTCCTTTAAAAACCATGTGCTCTATAAAATGTGCCACACCGCGTTCGTCTGGTTTTTCCACAAGGGATCCAACTGTAGAAATAAGATTTACGGTTATTTTGCCACGCTCACTATCTTCGGGTAACAAGTAATATGAAAACCCATTATCAAGTTTTTTATACGTTACACCCTCGGGCATAAACAAGTTCTGCCCAAAACATTGGGCAGAAACTAAAAATATACTTAGGGAAAACATTAAGTGTTTTACACTAATTTTCATTTTAAAAAATTAATTTTAGAATTAATTACAGAGATAGCTTAGCTTCCGCTTTCATATCTTCGTAGTCGGTAATAATACTGACTGCTCTTTTTGAATCGGCTTCCTTTGCAAATTTTGCAGCATCGGCCATAAACGACAATGCTTCTTCTTTTTTACCAAATTTATATAGAATATTAGCGTAATCTCTCAAAACAAAAGCATCTTCAGGTTTAATATAATTTGCTACCTTAATCCAGCTTAATACTTCGGCCTGCTCTTCTTCTGATTTAGCAAATCGAGCATACTTTTTAGCCATATCCATAATTTGACCACTAAATTTTGTTGAATGGTGAATAATACCTTTCGCCATCACATCGCCGCCTTCTATACGCTTTTTTAGAGCTAAATAACTTTCTCTTAATCCCTCCTGATCGATTGATTCAATCAAGGCTACGTTATCATCATGTACTAAATTCTTGTACGCCTCACCTTCTCCTACATTCAAATAATAATAAGTGTAAACTCTTTTTCTATGGTCTTTAATATCTCCAACAATTAAACCAGAGCTTTGAGCTTCCGTTAAGGCTAATTCCAATTTTGTAGTATCTCTTTTTTGAATGGCATATTCGGTAGTTCTTTCAACCATTTGTTTAGGAAGCTTTAAGTACTTGGCACGAATGTCTTTACGGACATACTTTTTCCATGCCTCCGTTTTAATATTGTTATCGATAATATTATCGGCTTGTCCACCTACTACAATCTGACTCATATGATCTGCTAAAAAATACACCATGTCTTTGCTAGACACATCAATCGTTGTTTGTATGCTTAAATACTGTTCTAAAACATCAACGTAATTTGGCACTTTAGCAGCAAGAAGTTTATCTAGATACAATTTTAAATAAGCTTCATCATTCTTTTTTTCATCATACCTTTCTGCCAGTCTTCCAATACTGTTGGGATCGTTCTTAAATTCTACTGCAGTTTTAGCTTCTTCTAAAAATTCTTCGGCCTCCATTGAAGACGTTATTCTGTATACAACTTCACCGTCTCCATTAAGAAACACAAAACCTGGCAGTGAGTGAATTCTGTATTTATTTTTAATTTTTGGACCTTCACCATGTTCAACATCTACCTTTAACGACACCATATGTTCGTTAACAAATGATGCTACATTTTCCTCGGTAAATACGGTTTTTTCCATGCGTTTACATGGCGCACACCATACAGCGTAACCATCTATAAACAGTAATTTATTTTCCTTTTTTGCTTTGTTAAGGGCTTCATTAAAGCTTCCTTTTTCAAATACAATGCCTTGTGCATTTAACATTACTGGCATAAGCGCCACGGCTAATACTAGTTTAAATAGTTTTTTCATTTTGTCTTACTTTGTAATTTATTAAATGCTTAAATCTTTTTTCATTTTATTTAACTGACGTTGGATTGCCACACGATATTTATCCTTTTCCGGCCAGTTTTCGAAAGCGAATTGTTTTAATTCTAGAGCTTCTTTTTTCTTTCCAAGTTGATTTAGAATATCGGATTCTAAGCTAGCCATTAAATAGCTACCCTTATCTACCAATTCATTCCCATAATCTATCCACTTCTTAACAGTTTTGTAATTTTTCTTAGTTGCTCCTAAATATTTAAAATAAGATCTAACAAAAGCATCAACCTGATAAAGTACTGAAGTTGCTCTTATGCCTCTTTCGTATTTTTCTAATTGTATTTGTCCATATTTACTAGGTCGTTCATCAAACTGTTTCTTATATTCTGCATAGCTTTCTTGATCTTCCTTTTTAACAACCTGAACAGTATTAGCTGCCATTAAACTATCTATATAGGTTTGTGCCAACTTTGTGTACCCTTTTTTATCATCAAGCATTCTTAAATATTCCATTTCGAATACTTTAATATCTGACTTCTTTTTAAAATCATCCGGAAGAGTGTACCACTTATCAAGAAAAGTTTTCATTAATTCTTCACTTTTTTTATTTCTTGCCATTAGAAGGGTTTTATTAACAAAACCAACTCTAATATTATCAAGTCTTCTTTCTTCCATGAACGTGGCGATATCCATGTATTCATCAAAATTAGCATTAAAAACAGCTTCAGCTTTCCCCTCGGCAACAAGATAATTCGCATGATTTAATAAGAATTCCATCATGTCCACATCGTCTTCCTCGATTTCGGTTTGAACTTTTAGCCAAGCCTCAATACCAGAATCTGGACTTTGGCCATACTCAATCATTTTATCGATATAAATTCTTAAGAAATGTTCGTCATTTTGGCGATTTGGAAACTCTTCACGCAATTTTACCAGGCTATATTCGCTGCTAACTGATGCCACCGCTTTATGACCTAATTCTATTAATTTTTCTTTAGGTAAGGCACCTGTTTCTTTGTAAACCGCTTTACCTTCTGGATTTAAAAACATTAATGTCGGGTAACTGGTTACTCCATATTTTCTTGCTGCAGTTAGACCTTCCTTTTCGGCATCTAACTTTATACTTACAAACTCTTTATTATATAAGACTCCTACCTCTTCTAGCGGGAACACAAATTTTGCTAAGGACTTACAAGGTGCACACCAGGTGGTGTAAAAATCGATAAACACCAACTTATTTTCCTTTTCTGCCTTTTGAAGGGCTTCTTCAAGCGTTATATGTTGAAAATCGATGCCTTGTGCAAAAACTTGTGTTACACTTAGCAACAATAATAACACTCCAGAAACTAATACTTTTTTCATATTGTTTTATTAAATGGTTTAGTTTAAAAGGCACATATGTTAATTATAAAATATGCCTTTATTGTAAAGACGCATAAATACCCGTTTAGAGTGACATTGAAAAAAGGTTTTTACGCAATGCCGTCTTAAATAAAACATTAAAAAACACAGAATATCAAGGTATTGAGAAATTACACCATCAGGTTTTTAACATAATTTTCACACAAAACAACATCCTAAAAAACGAAAACATATCATTATATAAGTAGGTATTTTTGAATAAAAAAAAAGGTATTGATAACTATAGTTGTCAATACCTTTAAACTAAAAACACTCGAAAATTAATGGTTTACTCTCTATTGTACCTGTGTTAGGTTATAGGCCTTTAAACCAATTTTTATATTCATTTTTAATACACAAATGTATATGATGATATGTATCCTTTTTCATACCATTGTCCTCCGTTATAAACGAAATTTATTTTTGTAATATTTCCTTCTATATCGGTTTCATACGAATAACTAGGATAAAATAAATCGCGGTCATTCCATGTACTACTGTTAGGAATTGTTTCAATTGGAATATACTTATGCCAGAATAAATCGGTCATTACAGGTAACGCCTGATCTGACGTTATTGGGAATGGCGGAATAGCTTCTGTATATAACGGCGATAATACTGGGTCGAATTCTGTTCTGCGTTGTCTTCTACTTGAACTTATATAACTATTCGTCTGGAAATACTCTGCAAAAACATTTTCACCTAAATTAAATGGATCTAAGTACGTTAAGTTGGTAACGTTGCTTGACGTTCTAAACGAAAGCAATTTACCGTTTGCGTCGTAAATAATATCTCTTACTCTAACACTGATATCGCTTTCACCTGTTAGTTCACCTTCTTCGTAATCGAAACTTTTTTGAGTAACAGATTCTACAAGTTTTGTTCCTTCAGTATATTGGAAATACCTATAATTTTTGGTCATTGTTCCTTCTGGGTAGCCCGATCTCCACATAATAGTATCAACCATGCCCAAGTCGTTATAAGAATATTCGTGGTAATGGTTATTTCCGTTAGGGAAGATAAAATCCATTGTACTTATCCTTTCTTGTTCGTCGTAGGTGAAATTATAAATACGTTGCCCCTCATCGTAACGCGTATAAATAATTTGTTTCGGCTTTTTAATAAAATCTGTTTTACGAACGGTAACGGTTGTTGTTGAAACCTGTCCTTTATCATCTTCAATAACAACATCTAAATCGTAAACCTGCCCAAGTTCAAGATTTCCGAAAAATACAAGTTCATTTAAAGTCATTTCGGATTTCGGATCATTTGGATCGGCATTAAATTCGTATTGTTGCTCACCATTAAATACTAATTTAATGTTTGCGATGGTATTTAAACCCGTATTTACAATTCCTTTTAAGTAGTATGCTGGTGCTGCCACAGCGATGTTTTGACCACCAACAAGTGCTATAGTAGGAAACGAGAATGGTTTTACATCGATACGCATACCGGTGTTAACACTTCTTTCGTCCTTATCGGTAACTTTAATAATATACACTAAAGAGGTATCTTTTTCGTACGGGGTTAAATCCACACGATAGTTAAAACTAAAATTGGTTTTACCATTATACTCGGTAACTTCGTCCATTACCTCATAATTTCTAGCTTCTAAAATTTCAATTTTAGCCACTTTATTAGGCACGTTCATTTTAAATTTAATATCGTAATAATCGGCAGTATCACGTCTTACCGATACTCTTTTATCAGACAATTCGAATCCTGGATCAGGAAATACGATATCATTATTACAAGACATCATTAGGGACAAACCTAAGATACCACAGCATAATATATAGAGGAAATTATTTTTTTTCATCTGTTAATTTTTATTTGTTTTTAATGTCAGATGGAATGCCTAGACTACAAAAGCTATTAATTAATAACGTAATGCAATTAGGCATTTCATAATTTTAATTTTTATGAATTAGTTCAGCGTTTCTAAAGCTGGATTCATTGCAACAATATCTACGCCCCAACTCATTAATAAATCGCGAAGCATAACAATATTTGCTTTTATATTGTCTGGAAATGCTTGTAATTGATTGGCATTTCTGTGGATCATTTCATTTAGATATGATCTAAAATCTGTGCGTAAACCAGATACAAAATCGTAATTTGGTCTAATAGCTTTAGGGTGTACAATTCTACTTGGTAATCGGTTATTATCTTCGTCGTAATATTGATAAAACGTTCTTAAACCAAAATCATATAAATGGTAACTCGAATCAATAAATCCTTTAGAAAAGAACCAGTCTTTATCTATAACATCGACACGCTTTTCTTCTCCTATTTCAAGTTCTTCACGATAAACCACACCTATTTCTCTACCATAGTAGGCGCCTTTACCTTCGGTAAAAGTTGCTGGTATCTGGCCATATAAACCGTGCATATCCATAATACGTGATAACATTACGTAAAAATTATCACGTTTATATTTATTAATTACCGAAGTACTTGTTAATTGATCGGGGTTAACTTCGAAAACAATAGAATGTTTGTTATAAATAGACTTTTGTGCAAATTGAGCTGAATATCGATTTCTAGATTCCGACTCGGTAAGTACAGCACCTACTTCGCCATATATTCTAGAAGACAAGTATACTTCATTACTTAATAACACCTTGTGAGGCATTAATTCTGAAATGATTGAATTAGGCTTAAAATATTTAAAAAGAGTTGTATCTATAAACGTTACAGCACTTTCTACCTGCATTTTGTATTCTTCTTCATTTTCTGGAAGTACATTACCTAATGAATCTGAGTATTTTGATTTTAACTGAGGAATTTCAACATTACCCCATATTTCGGCATCTGTTTTAGAACCTGCTACATAGGCAAAATCCATAATACGGTCGTACTCATACAACACACCTGTGTTGTAGGTATCGTAAATTTTAACAACGTCTGGATTATTAGTATCCATTTGGGTTGCCACGCGATCTACTTCGGTGTTTGTCCATTCTAGATCGTCTTCGCTGTTGCTACAAGAAATAACCGAAAGTCCTCCTAACAAAAGCATTACATAAATTGGTAGTCTCATATTTAATATATTTAGATTGACAATGGTTACTTGTCTAGTTAACAATAATTTCATCCACAGTTTCTGGTAACTTTTCGTAACGCTCATTATTCCTGATTAATGGATTTCTATTTCTTTCATATAAAGGAATTGGCAACGTATAGTTTAAATCGTCTGGTAATAAAGTATATGTTTCTGTACTTAATTTAACACCTTGCTCATCTCTAATTGTAAAGATGTGTTTTATTTCAGGTCTGTTTTTCATACGTCTTAAATCGAACCATCTGTGGTGGTCTTCAAAACAAAATTCTTTTCTACGTTCGTTTAACACAAAGGTTAAAGTTTCTTCTGGTGTAGTAGGATAAACAATATCAGACGTATTAGAATAACGTTTTGCCAACAATGCCGCCATATCGCTTACAGCGCTACCTACATCTTCAAGATGCGCATAAGCTTCGCCTCTATTTAAATAAGCCTCAGCTACTCTAATGTTTGTAAAACCAAGGTTGGTATACATACCAGTTTGGTATTTTTTAGTTCTATAATGATTAGAACCATCGCTACCCAATACTTCCATGAAAAAAGCTTCTTTACGTAAATCGTTTTCATCGTATAGATCTATTAATTCTGAACTTGCTCTATAAGCTGCAAACTCTAAAGTCGTCCCGAAATCAACAAGCGGCCATGCTGGTCTAATGGTATAGTATGAGAATAAAATTTCTTTATTTGATGCTGTTACCCATGGCTCATCGATGGTTACCTTCGTTAAGCTACCCAACTCTATGGCTTTAGTCGCATAATCTACAGTTTCCTGCCATTGTTCCTGATACAATTTCACGCGAGACATTAACACGTAACAAGCAGCTAAATCTGGATGCCAGTCGCTTTTGGTTAATCCACTCATAGAAATTAATTCTATAGCCTGCATTAAATCGTTTTCAATTAGCTCGTAACTTTCGGCAACCGTATTTCTGTTATAAAACTGATTAACCTCCAAGTTATCGCGTAATGCCACTCCTAAATCGGAATTAGCTGTTTCGGCATTATAAGGAACCCCATACAGATTAAGAAGGTTGAAATAAGATAAAGCTCTTAAAAAATAAGCCTCTCCTTTAACAAAATTAATTTCTTCGACATCGCCAATAGCCTCGTCAATTTGTTCGATGGTATAATTCATTATAGCAATGTCTTCATACATATTTCGCCAAGCCGTGTTGTTATCTACTCGGGCACCATTCTCATCAAACTCAATTTCTCGTTGCCAGGTATAGGTTGGCTTTTTTCCAAATTTTTGTGACGTAATTGCTTCAGCGGATTCCGATACATTATCGGTCATATGATCTATGTCGTAAAACAAAGGATATTCCCAACTAAATTCCTGCAGCATTACAGCCGCATAATGTTCTGGTTTTTCCGGGATTAACCTATCCTGAGAAACTTCATCCAGGAAATCGTTACATCCAATAAACGTTAATAGGACGGGTAATATAAATATTATCTTTTTCATGTTGTACTTTTTAGAAAGACATGTTTAAATTAAAACTATAATTAGGTAAAAGCGGCATACCTACACTTCTTACTTGCTCTGGATCCTGACCTTTTAATTTACTATCAAAAGTGTAGAAACCAAGGTTACTACCTTGCGCACTCAATCTTACCCTCTTAATTCCCGTACCAGTAAGCAACTTATTTGGTAAGGTATATGCTAAGGTTAACGATTGTAATCTTATGTGGCTTGCATCTACTACGCGAGCATCACTCATATCGTACATCCACCAAGCGTTACGTCCAGAAGGTACTACGCGTTGAACGTTTGTTACATATATTTGATCATACCCATCGGCAGTAAGGCTTTGTCCAGTAAAATTTTGAGCATAATTAGATATTGCAGGAATATCGGTAATTAATTCATCACCTGGTTGTCTCCAACGATTAACAAAAACACTATTCATGTTTTCGTATGGCAATGGTAAGTTCTGGTTACCACCGTATAACGGCAACAATCTTGTTTTGTAGGCTAATTTGTAAGTAAAGTTTGCAGATAAGTTAAATTTACCAAATCTAAATTCAGTACCAAAACCTCCGTAAAATTTAGGAATTCTAGACCCTTCGTATACAAGCATTTTTTCTAATTGCTCTCCGGCCGTTAATTCTTCTTCTACTAAACTTTCGAACGTTGGTAAACCATCTTCAGTTAAGCCAGCGAATTTATAAGAGAAGAATCCGTAAGTTGGGAAACCTGCTCTGTAAATACTTCCGTTTAAATAATCGGTAACTGTTAAGTTATTTTCACCTTCAAATCCTTTGGTTACACGGTCTCTATCGTGAGAGAAGTTTAATCGCGTCGTCCAACCAAAATTCTTGGTATTGATATTTCTGGTTCTAATACTAAGCTCAAAACTGTTTACATCTTTAGATCCAGCATTGTAAAGTTGCGTATCTGTTCCGTTAACATTCGAAATAGGACGCGTTAATAATAAATCGGTACTTTTCGTGTAAGCATAGTCAAATGCACCACTAATTTTACCACCTAACAAGCTATAGTTTAAACCAAAGTTTGCAGTTTGCGATTTTTCCCAACGTAAATTAGCATTTGGGAAAGAATTTAAATTAGCTGTGTTTTCAGGGTAATATATAACATTGTTATTTCCATACCCAGAGATAATCATATACGGGCTTGCATTAGGCATAGTACCGCGCACACCATAAGACGCTCTTAATGCTAATTCATCTACATCTATGATATCTTTCATGAAAGATTCGTTATGAATGTTCCAACGTGCCGATGTAGACCATGCTGGTTTAAATTTAAAACGCTCGTATTGACCGAAAGCATTCGACCCGTCACTTCTTGCGTTAACATTGAAGATATAACGATCTTTATATACGTAATTTGCAATAGCAAACACAGAAAAACTATTGGTTAATCTATCGGTAATATTTGGGTAAATATCCTGCCCGCCATGTGGTGTTAACCAGTTAAACGCTGCATCATAAGGATAGTTTTCAAAATCAATTATAGATGTTCCAGCTCCTGGCACAGGAATTGGCCTTGGTCTTGGCAAAGCGATAAATCCTCTACCCTGGAAATGATTATAGCCAGGCACAGCAAAACCTCTTGCTCCCCAGTATTGTGCAGAGCGTACCTCATTACCAAGGTTAACGTTTACCGTATGATCGTTATTTATCTTAAAGTTATAATTTAACTGATTGGTTAAAGTATAGGCATCCTGACTTACCATACCGGCATTGTAAATACCTCCAAACGGCACTAATCCACCTAAATCTACATGGTTTTCCACCATGTCGTTAAAATCGTCGTATGTACGCAATTTTGAAATATAGTGTGTATCTTCGGTAATCCACTGCTCATCCAAATTTGTTGTACTTCTATAACTTGCTTGCGAACGTAATCTTAAGTTATCAATTAACTCCCAGTTAAGGGCTACCGCAATATTTAAATCTTTGTTTATTACTTTTCGATCTGAGTTATCTGTTTCATTAAGAATGTTGTATCCTCCAAAAACAGTTTGACCGTTTCCACTTCTGTAAATTTGTCGGCTTGTATAAAAATAATCGCCATTGTCCTCGTATAAAGGAATGGTTCTACTGGTGTAATACGCCTGATCGAAATAATTAATTGATTGGTGGTTGTATTGCCCCTTTTGTACAGAACCACTTAATTTAAAAGATATTGTTACATTATCTCTTAAATCAATATCCATGTTAGAACGTGCTGTAATCCTGTTAAGGCTTACGTTTTTTTCTGTACCTTGTTGGTCGTCGTAACCTAAAGAGAAAAAGTAACGCGATGTATCACTACCACCTGATGCACTTACATTATGTCTTTGCGTATAAGAGTTTTGGTATAACTCACCAAACCAATCGGTATTTAAAGTCTCTAAATACTTTACCTGCGCTTCAAATTCGGCCTGGTTATACGTACCATCCCAAAGACTTTGTAGAGCACCTTCGTATCCTAAACGGTCTACGTTTTGGTAAAACCCAGTGTACCCAAGGTTTCTTTCGTACATTTCTCTAGAAACGTCAATACGCTCCTTAGAGTTCATTAAGTCAAAATCGTTATATGATGGCGCTTGTACAAAACTATAACTACCGCTGTAATTTAAAGCTGGTTTGCCTTTTGTACCTCTTTTCGTGGTAATTACAATTACACCATTGGCTGCTCTGGTACCATAAATAGCAGTTGCTGCAGCATCTTTAAGGATATCGATTTGATCTATATCTGTTGGATTAATACCAGAAAGTGCATTACCAATAATATTAACATTATCGAAACTATTAATTTGATCGGCAGAAAGAGGGACAGGATCTTCGTAAATTACACCATCTACAACCCAAAGCGGACTTTGGTTTCCTGTAAAGGTACTACCACTACGTATTCTAATTTTTGTAGCCGCCCCAGGTGTAGAGCTTACATTTACAACGCTTAAACCTGTTGCTTTACCATCAAACATTCCATCTAATGAAGGAACACCTAATAAATCCAAATCTTCTGACTTCATAGAAAAAGAAGCACCAGTATTTTTATTCTTTTCAATTTCTTGAATTCCAGTATAAATTACAACCTCTTCAAGACCTTGTACATCCTCTTCCATTTGTACGATCACTTCTGAAGTTTTGCTAACTTCAACTTCTTTAGTAGTAAAACCAACATAAGAAAACACTAATACTGAAGGTTTTTTAGGAAGTTTTACAACAAATTTCCCGTTAAAATCTGTTACGGCTCCTAGTTTACTATTTTTAAGAATAATAGATACTCCAGGAAGAGGCTGGCTAGATGCCGCATCCACCACCGTACCATTAATTGTCATGGTTTCTTGTTGTTGATCTTTATCTTCATCAACAATAACAATCACACCATCTACATATTTAAAAGATAAGCCTGTACCGCTTAAAACCTCATTTAAAAGCTCGGTTAAAGGAACATCTGTTTTATTTACAGAAATTTTATCTAATTCGGCAATTTTAGCTTCGTTAAAGAAAAAACTCTGATTTGTTTGTTTTCTAATTTCTTCGAACAAGGTTGAAAAACTCACCCCTGTTAAATTTAAACTCACACGCTTAGATTGCGTAGCATTGGCGGCATTTAACGTGAGTACAGCACTCAAGATTAAAATAATTGTCAATCTCATTTTTAGGTTTGGTTTGTTTTTGTCTTCTCAGTTGCCTGAAAAGAGGTTAATAGCATCATTTTCATAAACATTAATTAATTGATTGAATATTACTTTTTTTTTATAGATGCAAAATATGTGAAAAAGATGCGCGGTCTTCTCCTAAATTTTCATCTAAAAAGTAATTTTATTCAGAAACATAAACTTTATTGTTATGCCCTATTTGAATATTAACAGACATTTCTGCCTCGATAATTTTCAAAATACCCGACATATCATTATATCTTGGTAAATCGCCTGTAAATTTCAACACCTTAAGTTTTTCACCTTCTATCTGGTAATCTACATTATACCATTTAGAAATTTTAGAGAACAACTCTTCAAGTGTTACATTATGAAATACAAAACGACCTTCTTTCCAAGCAACATAAGGATAAACGTCGACGTCCTTTTTCACAATAGATTTCGTGTTAATATCGAAGTTAGCTTGTTGGTTTGGTGATAAAAATTCGTTAGAATGAGAATATTTTTCTTCTACTTTTACTTTTCCTTCTACAAGTGTGGTGATTATATGATTATCTTCTGTGTAGGCTGAAACATTAAATTCTGTTCCTAAAACCTGAACTTCTTGAGTACCCGAAGTAACTATAAAAGGCAGTTCTTTATTTGGCGTCACATCAAAATATGCTTCTCCCTCTAAAGCTACACGACGTTCTGAACCAACAAAGGGAACGGTATAGGTTAATTCTGTATCTGAATTCAACCACACCTTAGTACCATCAGAAAGTACAATTTGATACTCTCCTCCTCTAGGCACTTTTAATGTATTTGTTTTTACATTACCATCATGTTTAGACGAACCGGTATTATACTGCAGTACACCCTTTACATTTTCAAGAGCCACAGTACCTTCTTGCATCTTACTATCTTGTGACTGTTGAAGATCTACAACTTCTCCTGTAGACAATACCAACTCGGCATGAGTTGTCCCTGGGGCAATACTAGAATCTTCTACTGATTTTAAATTTGAATTTGTAATCTTAAAAAATGTAAAAACAGCAAAGCCCACAACAAGTACAGCTGCTGCTGCAGACATCCTTTTAATGGTTTTCAATCTTAAAACTTTACCGGGTTTTTCGGAAGCGCTCTCCATATTCTCTAAAAAAGAGGCCCACTCCTCCGTAGTGTCGATTGCCTTCAATTTCTCTTGCCATTCCATAAAAGAATAAGCGTTCAAAATATCATCTGCGATTTCTTTATTATTACCTTGCTGTTCCCATTCTTGAAAAACTTCCTTTTGTTCGTTAGTTAAAGAATCGAAAACTTTCCCAACTAAGAGTTTCGAATGATTTATTTGCTTATTTATGTCTTCCATATCCTTAAATTTACAACAAACAGATATGTTGTATATAATAAGGACGTACGATTTTTAAAAGAGAGTGACAGTTTTGTTAAAAAAAACTAAAAAAATTGAATAAAATTACCTAGAACAATAGCAACAAACTGAGAACCAAGCAATTCTCTTAGTCTATTATAGGCTCTTTTTTTTACAGTTTTAACAGAATTTATGGTAATTTCTAATTCAGTAGCAATATCTTGATTGCGATACCCTTCTAATGTTAACATCACTACACGTTCAGCCTGAGGAGATAATTCTTTTATTGCATTATGCAACAACTTATACGTTTCTTCCCGTAATATTTCGTTTAAAAAAGATTTTTGGGCAATAGTTAGACCTTCATCTAAGGATGTGTTTGAGATTTTCTTCTCCTTTCTTAATTGGCTTATGCAAGCATTTTTCACCAGGACATACAGGTAGGCTTGCAAAGCCTTTTCACTAGTAAAATCTTCAGTATCTTTTTGCCATAGTTTCACAAAGGCTTCTTGAGCAATATCCTTCCCTTTTTCCTCACTTTTTAAAATGCGTGAAGCCAGAATGTACATCGACGGAAAAAGGCGCTCAAAAATAGCTTTGAACTCCTTACTGTTATACTGAATCGTTTTACCTGAAACTTTCATTATTGTTCTTTTCCGAAAACCTAAACACACATAAACAACTTAAAAACAAACACTTAAAACCATTCTTCTTTTTAAGCAATTTACCTATATATTAACTCTTTGTAAAATTATTGCAAGTTTAGCAAAGTTATTTAGATTATCATGACATTTTGTGAAGTTTATCTTAAAACTAAAAGACTCACTACCAACCGGTTTCCAAACTACAAATAATTGCTTTTAGACACATTAAAATCTTACAAATTGAATTTTACCAAAGTATAAGTACAAAGGAAATCCCTGTCGGAAAAACCCTTAATCACCCTTCATAGGTATATTAATAAAATAATCATTATTTTTAGTCGAATCAAGCCAATACTATTTTATTACTATGATAGCTTTCTTTGTTAATATTCTCCGGTTAAGTAAAATTGTATTTAAAGGTATTAAACAGGATTATGAGTTTAGATTTCTTTTCGTTTCCATTATTTTACTTCTTATTGGAGCCACTATGTTTTATTCAAAAACAGAAAACTGGTCTATACTTGACGCCCTGTATTTTTCGGTAATGACCATGGCTACCGTTGGATATGGCGACCTTACCCCAAAAACAGACTTAGGAAAAATATTTACCATGGTATACACCTTTTTAGCCATTGGTGCCTTTGTTGCTTTCACTGCTAAAATTGTAACCATTATGTTCTATAACAAACGACAAAAAAAACAGAAGACCTCAAATTAACTTTTAAATCATGTTTTTTCACTATCTTGGTAGTAAACTATTTACAAAAAACAGAAACACTTTTAATTATAAATCATATGAAAAGTTTTTACCAGATTTTATTACTCACAGTACTTTCTCTAGGTTCTATTGAAATTACTGCCCAAGATGGAAGCGGAGCTGATGATTTAGCAAAGCAACTTCAAAATCCCGTAGCTAATCTAATTAGCGTCCCCTTTCAAGCTAATTATGATTTAAACGTTGGTCCTGAAGACGGAACAAAATTCTTAACTAATGTACAGCCGGTTATTCCAATTAGCATTAGTGAGAACTGGAATCTTATTGGTCGTGCTATTATTCCAATTGTAAAGCAATGTGATGTTAATGGCAATAGCGGAAAACAAAGCGGACTAGGTGATGCCATGATTAGTGGCTTTTTCTCTCCTAAAGCCCCAACTAAAGGCGGACTAATTTGGGGTGTGGGACCTGCTATCTTAGCACCTACAGCAACAAAAGATGAATTAGGTTCCGAAAAATTTGGTTTAGGCCCAACAGCAGTGGCTTTAAAACAAATAAAATCGGTTACTGTTGGCTGTTTAGTAAACCATATATGGTCGGTTGCGGGAAAAGATGATCGTGCCGATGTAAACGCGACATTCTTTCAACCGTTTATTGCTAAAAACTTTTCTGGAGGCTATGCTTTAGCTTTTAATACAGAATTGACCCAAAACTGGGATTACGACGCGACTTCGGGTACATTTAATATTGTAGCCTCTAAAGTGGTATCTTTTGGCTCACAAATGACTCAGATATTTGCAGGTCCCAGAATTCATTACGGTAATGGCAATCCCGCCGAATGGGGTATACGTGCTGGAATCACACTATTATTCCCTACAAAATCATAAACCTAATGCTCTAAATAAAAAAAGCACCTAAATTTAGGTGCTTTTTTGTATCCTGATGTATTTCTTACAACTTCTTTGAAACCCCCAAACCTAAATTAATGGTATTATAGGCATCCCACCTAAAATCGTTTCCGAGAGATATTTCAAACTCCCATTCTTTCGGCATTTCTATAGCATAAGCTACTTCGGCTCGAATTAGAAATAAATTTTCACCGCTAGCAAATTCACCTCCCAGCCCAAGCAAATAGCTAAAATGTTCTCCTGGTTTATAAACCCCCATTAATGCAGGAGCTACAGGTTTTTCTCTTTCTAAAAAGGCTTCCTCTCCTTCCTCTGAAACCAAATTTTTTTCAACCACAAAGTTTTCTATAATAATGTCGGTATGTAACCCTACCGCCCACTTTTCGTTTAGCCAATAATTATAATACAAGGTGAACGATGGAAGCGCTTTCCATTCCTTTTTACCCTCAGCATATAAACTAGGCACATGGGCGTGCCCTAATAAAAAACCTATTTGATGCTTAAATTCTTCTTCAGATTCTTCCTGAGCCCAAACGCAAGCAGATACTGAAAACATCAACCCTAAAAAAAGTATTATTCTTTTCATACTGTCTCATTTTTTTGCAATTCAACTTAAACGCATAATCCTCGAAACGCTTTACTTTTTATTAATAACAGTTTCTATATCTATTTCTTTACCAAAACTATACAAACCCGCCATAGCCTGTTTCATAGATATTGGATAGTAATTTATCGATTCTTTGGGAACATAACGCACCTCGCCAGCATCCAACCTTGGAGCATCTGGAATAAATAGCGTTATAAATTTATCTGTTGTTGCCGTTATAAAAGCAATATTGTACCGGTCTTTATCTTCTTCTAAAATAATAGCATCCCAAAATTCATTGATAACCATTTCCTGATCACCAATCATACGATATTTTAAAATCTGAACCGAAGGAAAATGAACAAATAACTTTTCTTCAATATTTGTACTCCATTTTTTAAAGACGCCCTTTTGAATGAAATAACCACTAATAACACAAATTGCGATTATTATTAAGAGACATACAATTAAAACGGCAGCTCCACCAAACACAGAATGCAAACCAAAAGCCTGAGTTATTTTAACTGCTAAAGGCGTTATTAACGCAATAGCTTTTGTACCTAATAAAATAATAAACAATACAGGAGTGAGAAAAAAAAGTCCTCCTATAATAAGCGAACGCGAAGGTGTTTTAAATTTAGCCATAAGAAGTTAACTATAGTTATCTATTAATTTAACTAGCAACAGATTAACATAAATAAATATACATATTTAATTACACCTATACACACGTTAATAAAACTTTTATTACAAAAACTCTAAGCACATCTTCTTTGGAAATCACGTGTTAATTTCTTATAATACCTTAAACAAATTCAAATTATGGGAAAAGGAGATAAAAAAACAAAACGAGGAAAAATAAATCGAGGGACTTTTGGTGTTAGACGACCAAGAATAAAAAAGAAACCTTCTGTTGAAACCAAAATAGATATTAACAAAAAGGCAATTGCAAAATAAGGTTTTAAACCTCAATTTCCGATAAGACCTTATTAGCTTCATGTACAGTATTTCGATACATACGCTTATTTGGAGCGGTCATGTTTTGGGATTCGGTTACAATATCCTGAAGAATCTCTTTGGCTTCATCAGCCTTATGACGTTCTATTAAAAGTTTAGCCAAGGTTAAGCGCTCTTCATAAAACGAATACCGGATATCTATTTGTTTTAAATTTGCTTCAGCTGCTTCAAAATTTCCTAATTTATCCTGCGCTAAACCAAATACAAATTGTGCTCTCGATTTATCAAATTCATGCTTATCTTTTATCTTTTCTGCGTAGGCAATAACTTTATCGAATTCCTCAACTTTAAAATACGCTTCAATAAGCTTTGTAATGATATAAAAGTGATTCTGAGATTTATCTTTTAGCGCCTCTTCGTATTGAGCAATAGCTCTAAAAAAGTCTTGTTTGGCCAAATACGCATCAGCAAGGTTTACCCGATTTTGATAGGTTTCAGAAAAACGAAGTCGTTTTTCTAAATCTTTTATCTTTTTAGTAGGATTAACCACAGACACGATACCATCCTGAATCTTTTCAGCATCACGTTTGTTATATACCTGAGTTACTAAGTAAATGATTGAACCCAGCACCGGTAAAAACAGAATAACAAACACCCAATAGTAAGCATTTCCGTTTTTAAACAAATGATAAATACAATATGCCTGAAAGGCTAGAATAAGATAGTATAACATTGAAATAAAATAATAAGAGGAAATTTAAGCGTCGTAACCAACCTTAAATTTCCTCTCTAAATTAAAAGATTATTTCAATAAAAAAAAGGCTTTTCCTTACAATTGTTTATCTGATAAAAACCAAATCGGTATCGGTAGACATAGCTTCACTAAAACCATAACCACCGTAATTAAACCCTTTTAAATCGTCTACAGATTTTGCGTTAGTATCCACAACATATCGCGCCATTAAGCCACGAGCTTCTTTTGCAAAAAATGAAATGACTTTGTATTCTCCGTTTTTTAAATCTTTGAAATTCGCTGTGATTACAGGAACCTTTAATGATTTTTTATCAATAGCTTTAAAATACTCGTTACTCGCAAGGTTTAAAAATAACTCATCCTCTTCTAACTCTTCATTCAAGGCCGCAGTTATATCTTTCTTCCAAAACTCGTAAAGGTTCTTTTTAGTGCCTACGGGAAATTTAGTTCCCATCTCTAAACGATATGGCTGAATTAAATCTAAAGGCTTTAACAAACCATACAAACCAGATAGAATACGTACGGTACTTTGAAGATTATCTAGTTTATTTTCATCAACAGTATAAGCATCTAAACCTTTATAAACATCACCATTAAAGGCATAAACCGCTGGTCTTGCGTTATCGGTTGTAAAAGGTAATTCCCAAGACTGATTACGTTCGTAATTTAATTGCCCCAAAGCATCAGAAATACTCATAAGTTGAGACAGGCTTTTAGCAGATTTCTTCTTTAAAAGCTTGTTAATGCGCTCTGACTGTTTTAAAAACTGAGCTTCTGAACTTTTTGTGGTTGGTAATTCACTTTCAAAATCGAGCGACTTGGCTGGAGATATGACTAATTTCATCAGTTTAAATCTATTTTTATGACTTATAATTTCACATCAAATTTACAATTACTGCTCCATATTGAAAATAAGAAACAACAATTATTTATAATGTAACTATAGAAAGATTTTATTGACATTTATTTTAAGCCTCTTCCGAATCGGTTTCTAAAGACTGATGTTTCGCATATACACGCCATTTCTCCATACAGTCTACCATATCCTGAGGGATAGGAGCTTCAAACCTTAAAAACTCTCCGGTACGTGGGTGTTCAAAACCTAAGGTTTTCGCATGTAGCGCCTGACGAGGTAATACTTTAAAACAGTTTTCAACAAACTGCTTATATTTCGTAAACGTTGTGCCTTTAAGTATTTTTTCACCGCCGTAACGCTCATCATTGAATAGTGTGTGACCGATGTGTTTCATATGCACACGAATTTGATGCGTACGCCCGGTTTCCAGTTTACAAGATACAACGGTAACATATCCTAAACGCTCTAGAACTTTATAATGGGTTACAGCTGGTTTTCCTTTATCGGCTTCTTCATCTAAAAATACGGTATTCTGTAATCGATTTTTAGGGTGTCTACCAATATTGCCTTCTACAGTACCTTCATCTTCTTCTATATTCCCCCAAACAATAGCCACATATTCACGTTCACTGGTTTTCTCAGCAAACTGCGCTGCCAAATGCGTCATAGCCTCTTCTGTTTTGGCAACTACAAGAAGTCCGCTGGTATCTTTATCTATGCGATGCACCAATCCCGGACGGTCACTGGAATTGTTTGGCAAATTATCGAATCTGTAAATTAAAGCATTAATAAGGGTTCCTGAATAATTTCCATGCCCTGGATGCACGACCATTCCTGCCGGCTTATTAACCACTAAAACATCGTCATCTTCGTACACAATATCTAAAGGAATATCTTCACCCACCAATAAATTTTCGTAGGTTGGATGAGCGAACATCACACGAATGTTATCGCCGGGTTTTACCTTATAATTCGATTTTACTGCAACATCATTCACAAAAATACCGCCATCCTTTGCCGCATCCTGAATTTTACTTCTGGTTGTGTTTTCAATAAAATTCATTAAATACTTATCGACACGAAGTGGCTTTTGTCCCTCCTTTACCGTAAATGCAAAATGCTCATACATTTCGCTTTCCTCATCAAAATTCTCTGGTGTATAATCTTGCATAAATTATGGTCTGTTACCATTTCCTAAAACCAAATCAATTGTAGAGGTTTTAGGTAACTGATCTCCTGGATTTAATAATTCGTCTTTATGTTGCATTTTTAAAACCACATCTTTAGCGATGTTGTCAACATAAGTTAATTTACCCACTTTAAAACCAAGGGCTTCCAAGGTTGGTTTTGCCTGTCTTAAAGTACGCTCCTTTAAATCTGGCACGGCAATTTTGCGATATCCTGACGGATTTAAAGTGATATATATTTTTCTGTTTTCTTTAACCTTACTCCCTGCCGGTGGCTCCTGGTCGATTACTGAAAACTTTGGGTAATCGGGATTGTAATTTGCCGAATCCTGAATTTGCATTACCAAACGATTATCTTCCAACTCCATTTCGGCTATACTAATAGACTTTCCTTTTAACTCCGGAACGGTTTCAAATTTACCATGATTAGTGGTTACATTTAACCACTTTAAACTTAGATAAACAATTACAAAAACGGCAACCGCTGCGATTAGTATTTGCATTAAAAATGCTCTACTTGTTAGAAATTTGATAAGGCTCATTTATAAAATTTTCAATTAGGCAAATATATAAAAACAGAACTGTTTTTTCTTTTGCAATTTATGTGATATTTTAGCTTAACTTATAATAGATACGTTTTATTATACATATTTAGACTTACACCTTAACAATTTATACCTGAATGAAACACTTAATGCTAAACTTTAATCATAAAGCAAATAGTTATTTAGTGTTCCATGTGACCTTAAAACAAAAGTAAATATCAATACATGAAAAAGAATATTGCCATTATTATGGGAGGCTATTCTAGCGAATATCAAATCTCATTAAAAAGTGGAAACGTGGTTTACGAAACCTTAAACCCAGAAAAATATAACGCTTACCGAATTCACATTTTTAAAGATAAATGGGTTTATGTCGATGGTAATAATGAAGAATTTAATGTAAACAAAAATGATTTCTCGGTTCTTGTTAACGATACAAAAATTACTTTCGACTGTGTTTTTAATGCTATTCATGGTTCACCCGGCGAAGACGGCTTTATGCAAGGCTATTTTAAACTTTTAAATATTCCGCATACCAGTTGCGACATGTATCAGGCTAGTTTAACATTTAATAAAAGGGATTGCTTAAGTGTATTAAAACCTTACGGAATTAAAACAGCCGAATCTTTCTATTTGAATTTGGGTGATGCAATTAATGAAGACGCCATTATTACCAAAGTTGGATTACCTTGTTTTGTAAAAGCCAACAAAGCAGGTAGTAGCTTTGGTGTTACAAAAGTTCATAAAAAAGAAGATTTACCAAACGCGATAGAGGTTGCTTTTAAAGAAGATGATGAAATTATTATTGAATCGTTTTTAGACGGTAAAGAAGTTTCTGTCGGCGTTATCTCTTTTAAAGGGGACACCAAAGTATTACCGATTACTGAAATTGTTAGTGAAAACGACTTTTTCGACTACGAAGCCAAATATTTAGGAAAATCTCAGGAAATCACCCCGGCAAGGCTTACTCCCGAAGAAGAACAAAAAGTAACTACTGTTGCTAAACAAGTGTACGAGATATTAAAAATGAAAGGCTTTAGCCGAAGTGAATATATCTTTAAGGACGGTGAACCTCACCTATTAGAAATGAACACCATTCCTGGTTTAACCAGAGAAAGCATCTTACCTCAGCAAGCCGCTGCAGCCGGAATTAGTTTAGGCGAATTATTCGACAATGCTATTGAAGAAGCTTTAAAATAATTTATAACTATCTTTATACAAAGTATTAAAAATGAGACGCGCTTTATTTCCCGGTTCTTTCGACCCTATTACTTTGGGGCACTTTGATATTATTAAACGAGGTGTTACCCTTTTTGATGAAGTTATAGTAGCTATTGGAGTTAATTCAGATAAAAAATACATGTTCTCCTTGAAAGAACGCCAGGCTTTTATCGAAGAGGCCTTTGCTGATGAGCCTAAAGTAAAAGTGGTAACTTACACCGGTTTAACTGTTGATTTCTGTAATGAAATTGGAGCTGAATTTATACTTCGTGGTTTACGTAATCCTGCCGATTTCGAATTTGAAAAAGCCATTGCGCATGCCAACAGACGTATGGCGACTATTGAAACGGTATTCTTACTAACCTCCGCAAAAACATCGTTTATATCCTCATCAATAGTTCGCGATGTAATTAAAAACGAAGGAGATTATACAAAGTTTGTTCCAGATAGTGTTCGCATTAACTAAATCAAGTATTAAAAAAAATGCCCAAAACACTTCTGCTAGTTACTTTAATCTTATGTTTTATTTCTTGTAAAACTCATACAGATTCTCAAAAAGATTTCACAACACTGTTTGAAAATTCCAATGGTACAGAAACTCCGGAGTACGAAGAAGTTATCGCCTACTACAAGGATTTAGCCGATGCTTATCCTGAAGTTTCTCTTTTTGAAGTCGGGAATACCGACTCTGGGAATCCTCTTCACGTTGTTGTGTACAACAGCTCGCCTATTTTGAAATTGGAAGATATTAAGTCTTCTTCAAAAAACAGGATTCTTATTAACAATGGTATTCACCCCGGAGAACCAGATGGTATTGATGCCTCCATGATGTTACTAAGAGATATTGTTCAAAACGATTCCTTAAAACAGGCTTATCAAAATTCTATTCTGGCTTTTATCGCTGTTTATAATATTGGCGGCGCCTTAAACAGAAACTCACACACTAGAGCCAACCAAAATGGTCCAAAAAGCTATGGTTTTAGAGGCAACGCCAGAAACTTCGACTTAAACCGCGACTTTATCAAACAAGACTCGAAAAACGCCGCAGCTTTTGCTGAAATTTTTCATAGTATAAACCCCGATGTGTTTATTGACAATCATGTTAGTAATGGTGCAGACTATCAATATGCAATCACGCACCTATTCACGCAACACAATAAATTAGGTGGTAATTTAGGTGAATATATTGAACATAAGATGCGTCCTGAAATAGAACAATCTTTGAATGATAAAGATATTATTATCACACCTTATGTAAATGTTTGGGGCAGTACTCCTGAAGTTGGATTTTCTCAGTTTTTCGATTCCCCTAGATATTCCACCGGTTACACCACACTATTTAATACTTTAGGACTAATGGTGGAAACCCACATGCTTAAACCCTATGATATTCGCGTAAAACAAACCTATGAATTAATGCTTTCGGCCTTTGATTTTACCGAAAAAAACTCAAAAACCATAAAATCATTACGTAAAAATGCGTTTCGAGATATTCTATCAAAACAAACATTTCCGATTAGTTTCAAAATAGACTCTACCCATTTTACAACTTTAGAATTTAAAGGTTACGAAGGTTATTACATTCAGAGTAATGTTACTAATGGAAAGCGTTTGTTTTATGACCAAAATCAACCCTATACCAAAACCATAAAGTATTACAACAACTTCTTACCTAACAAAACTATAAACATACCTAAAGCCTACATTTTAAAACAAGGCTGGCACGAGGTTATTGACCGATTAAAAAATAATAACATTGAGTTTTCAACATTTAAAAATGATACAACTCTAACAGTAGAAACAAATCACATTGCCGATTACAAAACGGCATCAATACCTTTCGAAGGCCATTATTTACATAATAATACCTCGGTAACCAAAGCAACAAGGTCGGTGAGATTCCAAAAAGGAGATCTTTATATTCCAACAAACCAAAATGGTGTTAGATATTTGTTGGAAACATTAGAAACCGAAGCGACAGATTCATTTTTTAACTGGAATTTTTTCGACACCATTCTTCAACAAAAAGAACATTTCTCGGCTTATGTTTTTGAAGACCTTGCAGAAAACTATTTAAACGAATCACCTCAATTAAAAACTGATTTTGAACAAAAAATAGCAACCGATGAAGCTTTTGCTAAAAACCCGAATGCTCAGTTAGAATTTATTTATAAAAATTCTCCGCATTACGAAGAAGCTTATTTACAATTGCCAATCTATAAAGTATTTTAAACAAAAAAACACATCTATTGATGTGCTTTTTTTTATAATGATATTTAGTCTAAAAAAACTTGTATTCCGATAATGGTTTTGGGAAGTTTTCAGGATTCTCAGCTAAATGATAGCGTGGATCATCAACATCTTCTACAATAACTTCTTTAAACTTCGGACTAGATTTATACAGTAATACTTTACAATCTTCACTTAAATGTTTAAGTTGAATACGTTTTCCTTCAGCTTCATATTTTTGAACCAAATTAAAAATGGCTTCTAACGCCGAATGGTCACTAACGCGAGACTCTACAAAATCGATAACCACTTCTTCCGGATCATTTTTCACATCAAACTTTTCATTAAATGCAGTTATAGAACCAAAGAATAAAGGCCCCCAAATCTCATAAGTTTTGGTTGTACCGTCTTCAGACAAACGCTTTCTGGCACGAATACGCTTGGCATTTTCCCAGGCAAACGCTAGCGCTGAAATGATAACACCTACAAAAACCGCAATCGCTAAATCGTAAATTACCGTTACCGCGGATACAATAACTAAAACGACAGCATCGGCAACAGGTATTTTTCTAATAATTCTGAAACTAGACCAAGCAAAAGTTTCGATAACCATCATGAACATGACTCCTACCAAAGCTGCAATTGGTACTTGCTCGATATATTTATCGGTAAATAAAATAAACGTTAGTAAGGTTACAGCCATCATAATACCTGATAATCTACCACGACCACCGGCATTAATGTTAATTACGGTTTGACCAATCATACCGCAACCACCTGTTCCGCCAAACAACCCGCTAACCATATTTCCTGCACCCTGAGCAATACACTCACGATTTCCGTTTCCTCTGGTTTCCGTTAGTTCATCTACCAGGTTCATGGTCATTAAAGACTCTATTAACCCCACTGAAGCCGCTAAAAACGCATATGGTAAAATGAATTTTAATGTATCTAAATTAAACGGAAGATTTTGCCATAATTCTAAATTTGGTGTTGGGAATTCGCCTTTTAAACCATTTCCACCACCTTCAACTATATAAGACCCTACAGTACTTACATCTAAACCTCCAAGTACGGCAACTCCTGTCGTTACTAAAATAGCTGTTAACGCAGCAGGAAGTTTTGTCGTAACCTTTGGTAACAACCAAATAATTCCCATTGTTAACGCTACCAAACCAATCATGGTCCATAACTCCGCGCCTTGCATAGGAATGTTTATATATTCCTTTACGCCTTCAGCTGTTATATTTAATTGTTTATGTGAAAACATACGCACCTGAGCCATAAAAATGACAATGGCCAAACCGTTTACAAAGCCAAGCATTACAGGATGCGGAATCAATCGAACAAAACGTCCTAATTTAAAAACTCCAGCAAGAATCTGAATGATTCCCATAAGAATAACTGCAGCTAGCAAATAGAAGTACCCCATATTTTCTATGGGTTGATCGAATAACATGCCTTTAGTATGCCCCTCTGAAATTAAGTGCACAAAAATTACAGCCACAGCACCGGCTGCCCCAGATATTAAACCTGGTCTACCACCAAAAATAGCGGTAATTAAACCAATAATAAATGCTCCGGAAAGTGCTACTAGAGGATCTATCTGCGCTACAAAGGCAAAGGCAACCACCTCGGGAATCATAGCTAATGATACGGTGATTCCTGCTAGAACATCATCTTTAGAATTTGGAGTGATTTTTCTTATAAAATCTGTCATGCGTTGTCGGTTTTTAAGGGTGCAAATTTACAGCTTAAATACAGATAAGCAACAGTATACTTCTATAATTAAGTTACTAAACTACTATAACGTTTGCGCAAACCTCCAGAGATTTCAACCAATATAACGCAGCGTCTCTACTTCTAAAGAATTTAATATTCCACGTCTTACTTTCATTATTAACACTCATTAAGGTTTCGGTAGACATCAAACCTGCCTGAGAAGCTATCACTACAGCCATAGCTGCGATTTCCTGTAAATCTCCAATTACCTTTTGAGCTTCAAAAGTATAACTATAAGCATTACTTTTATTAATCAACACTTTAAATGGCGCCACTAAACTACTAAGCAAGAAATCGTGATATTCATCAACCTTTTGCTCACACATAACCTCACCTTCACGAACAATAACTTCGGCTAAACTACTATCATGAATAATAATTTCACCAAACGAAAGTCTGTAACTTTTCATTTAATATTTTATAATCGAGAGACTTTTTATTTCATTACTATCAACCTAGAATAACAGCAATATTACAGTAAGTAACCTCAGGCAAATCTAGTTACTTTTTAAAAACAAAAACAAATAAAATAAAATTTTAAACTACCGAACTAAAGTCTGAATATTGGCATAAGAATTCTGTAAAGCTTCATCTATTTGTTTTGGATCTAACCAGGCTACTTTGGTAATCCCCTCTTCTTCCTGAGCATATAAATTACCTCTAAAACTGGTTTTCATTTCAAACCAATAGGTGATTTTTATTTTATAACGTCCGTTACGTTTAAAAATATGGTAAGTCGTTTCTAAAGGTTTTGTTATCTCCAGACCTGCAACTCCAGTTTCTTCGGCTACTTCTCGAACCGCTGTTTTTTCAATCGTTTCAGCGCCTTCAACTTTTCCTTTAGGTAAATCCCACTTATCGTTTCTGTAAATAAATAGAATTTCATTATCGTCGTTATATACTTTACCTCCTCCGGCAACAACATTAGGTAGCTTTTTTAAAAACTTTTTTAAGAGCTTTTCTTCCTTTTTATGTATCAAACGCACTTCCTGTAAATTAGAAGTATTAAGTTCCTTAATAACTTTTCTAATATTTACAGTGTCCAGCAAATAATTTTTAAAGTTGGTTTCCTCCTCGATTTGAGTGGTTAAAATTATAGGTTTATCGCCAACAAAAACTTTATACATACAATACTTTATTGTGTTACTGTTCGGTAAAAATATCAATTTTACATACAACGTATTACAATCCGGAAAAATATTTTTTCATTACTATGAAACATATCCTGTAAAAATTTAAATTTATCATTATTTTTGCTGCTATGATATTTAATAAACATACCGCCAAAAAAACGGCTGAAGTTTTATTGCAGGTTAATGCCATAAAACTTAGTCCAAAAGAGCCTTTCACATGGGCTTCAGGATGGAAATCACCTATTTACTGTGATAACCGTATTATTTTATCTTTTCCGCCAATTCGTAACTACATTCGCGAAACCATGGCAAAACAAATCGAAAAACAATATGGCAAACCCGATGCTATTGCTGGTGTTGCTACCGGTGCTATTGGTATTGGTATGCTTGTTGCCGAGTATTTAGGGCTTCCTTTTATTTATGTAAGACCTGATGCTAAAGGTCACGGAAGAAAAAACCAAATTGAAGGTTTTATTGAACATGGCCAAAACGTTGTTGTTGTAGAAGATCTTATTAGTACTGGAAAAAGTAGTTTAAATGCTGTTAAAGCCTTAAGAGATGCTGGTATTAACGTAAAAGGCATGATTGCTATCTTTACTTATGGTTTTAATGTAGCGACCGAAAATTTTGAAAAAGAAAATGTATTTTTACAAACACTTGGTAACTACGAAACCCTTTTAGAACAGGCTTTAGAAACCAACTACATTTCAGAAAAAGACTTAGCGACACTTTCTGTGTGGAATTCTAACCCAAGTGAGTGGAATGCTGAATAAGTATTAAACTTGTTCTTCAAAAAATTGACAACCTATGAATTTAGAATCACCAAAAGTTAAAGTTGATAAATCTCCGGAAGACATTTTTAACTTTTTAGAAAACATAAAAAACTTCGAATCTTTAATGCCTGAAAACATTAGTAAATTTCAAGTACTAAGTGACGACACCTTTCTTTTTGCTTTAAGCGGTATGCCGGAAATTACGCTTAAGAAAAAGGAAGTAACACCTCCAAACAAAATTGTTTTAGGTGCTGCCGGTGGAAAAATAGATTTTTCTCTTGTTGGAAACATCAATAAAGTTGATGAAGCATCTAGTGAAGTACAATTGGAATTTAGCGGCGACTTTAACCCTATGATGGCTATGATGATAAAAGGCCCTATTAAAAAGTTTATTGAAACGCTTGCCACAAGCATTCCAAATTCAATTTAATACAATAACGTAATCGTTTTTAAATCGAATTCTTTTATAAGATCATCTTCCAGTAAAACCTGAAGCATTCCTGTATCGGAAACCGATTTAATAATACCAGAAAACATGAAACCTTCATCATTTTTAAATGTTGAAGGTTTGTTTTTTCTAAACAGGTAACTTTCGTATTCCTCTTTTAACACCTCCAACTTACTTTGTTTTAAAAGTTCAAAATATGTTTGTAATTGTATGATAATGCGATGTGCAAGTTCTTCCAAATCAAACGTTTTACCTGTAACTAATTTTAAGGACGACGCCTTAGGCAAATTTTCAAAAGCAGTTTGATTCACATTCAACCCCATTCCAATAATTGAACTGGCATATTGCCCCTGTTTTATGGCATTTTCAATTAAAATACCACAAACCTTCTTGTTTTCTGACAAAATGTCGTTAGGCCATTTCACATTTAATTTAGGTATATCAAAACCCTCTAATGTCTTCACAACTGCTAAGGAAGCCACCATACTAATATAAAAAGGATACTGAATTTCAAAACCTAAAAGACTCTTAAACACACTAAAGGTAAGGTTTTTAGAAGATTGAGAGTTCCAGACACTCCCCATTTGACCTCTCCCCTTAGTTTGATTTTCTGTAATAACCGCGGTATAATCATCAACAGGCATTTCGGCACAAAGCGTCTTCAAATATGTATTTGTAGAGTCGATGGCACTAAGTTTGATTATGTTCATGTATTGGTTATTATTATTATTAGATAAAATCTTAATACTTTTTTAAGGCATAAAGAAATAAAAAAATAATAACTTTGCATAAACTCAAAATAATTTAATGGCGAAAAAAAACATAAGCGCAGACCAGTTGATATCGGTAATAATTAGTGGTATCGAAGACGTAAAAGGACAAGGTATTAGTATCTTAGATTTAAGAGAAATTGAAAATACGGTTTGTGATTACTTTATAATTTGCGAAGGTACTTCAAATACGCAAGTAAACGCTATAGTAAATTCTGTTCAGAAAAAAGTAAGCAAAGAACTTAAAGATAACCCTTGGCATGTTGAAGGCGTAGACAATGCTGAATGGGTATTAATCGATTATGTTAACGTTGTTGTACACGTATTCCAAAAACAAATCAGACAATATTACGACATTGAAAGTCTTTGGGGAGATGCAAAAACAACAGTTATAGAAACGAGTTACTAAAACGCATGGCAAACAACAAAAAAAATACAAAAGAAAACAAACCTAAATTCAGTCCGTACTGGATTTACGGTATATTAATAGCTCTTTTTTTAGGGTTTCAACTATTCGGAAACAGTGGTTACGACGAGGGTAAAAAAATAACACCTAGTGACTTTTTTAAATATTTGCAAGATGGAGATATTGAAAAAGTAGATGTTATTACCAACACGGGTACTGCTAAAGTATATCTTACAGATGAAGCGCTTCAAAAAGACATTCATAAAAATTCTAAATCAACAAGTTTTATTCCTTCGGCAACCAAGTTACCAAACTACACCTTTAAATTTGGTAGCCTTAACAAGTTTGAAGAAGACATAGATAAGGCAAAAGAGAACTTAAGTCAGGTTCCTGTTATTGCATTCGATCAAGAACATGACACCTGGACTAATCTTTTAATGGGTATTCTTCCGTTTATTTTATTAATTGCGGTTTGGATTTTCATTATGAGACGTATGTCTGGTGGTGCAGGTGGAGCTGCAGGAGGACAGATTTTCAACATCGGAAAATCGAAAGCTAAATTGTTCGATCAAAATACCGAAGTTAAAACCACTTTTAAAGATGTTGCTGGTCTGGAAGGTGCTAAAGAAGAAGTACAGGAGATTGTTGACTTTTTAAAGTTCCCTGAAAAATACACCACACTAGGAGGTAAAATTCCTAAAGGTGCTTTACTGGTAGGACCTCCGGGAACCGGTAAAACCTTATTAGCTAAAGCCGTTGCCGGTGAAGCTAAAGTACCGTTCTTCTCGTTATCAGGATCAGATTTCGTAGAAATGTTTGTAGGTGTTGGAGCTTCTCGCGTTAGAGATTTATTTAAGCAAGCCAAAGAAAAGTCACCGTCAATTATCTTTATTGATGAAATTGATGCTATTGGTCGTGCCAGAGGTAAAAACGCCATGTCTGGAAGTAATGACGAACGTGAAAACACCTTAAACCAATTACTAACAGAAATGGATGGTTTTGGTACCAATACAAACGTTATTGTGTTAGCAGCAACCAACCGTGCAGATATATTAGATAAAGCGTTAATGCGTGCCGGTCGTTTTGACAGACAAATTTATGTTGACCTTCCGGATATTCGTGAGCGTAAAGAAATCTTTGAAGTACATTTACGCCCGCTTAAAAAAGCTGAAGATTTAGATTTAGATTTCTTATCAAAACAAACCCCAGGTTTCTCTGGTGCAGATATTGCTAATGTTTGTAACGAAGCGGCTTTAATTGCTGCCAGAAATGGTAAGAAGTCGGTAGATAAACAAGATTTCCTTGATGCTGTCGATAGAATTATTGGTGGTTTAGAAAAGAAAAATAAAATTATCACTCCAAGTGAAAAACGTGCTGTTGCCTTCCACGAAGCTGGTCACGCTACAGTAAGCTGGATGTTAGAACATGCTGCGCCACTTGTAAAAGTAACTATTGTCCCTCGCGGTCGTTCGTTAGGTGCTGCATGGTACTTACCTGAAGAACGCTTAATTGTAAGACCTGAACAAATGCTAGACGAAATGTGTGCTGCTCTTGGTGGTCGTGCTGCTGAGCAGGTTATCTTTGGAAAAATTTCAACAGGAGCATTAAGTGATTTAGAAAAAGTAACTAAACAAGCTAGAGCTATGGTTACTATCTATGGCCTTAGTGATAAAGTAGGTAACTTAACCTATTACGATTCTTCAGGACAAAATGAATATGGTTTTACAAAACCTTATAGTGAACAGACTGCCGAGTTGATTGACAAAGAGATTTCAGACATCATTGAAAAGCAATACAAAAGAGCGGTAGACTTACTTGAAGAAAACAAAGATAAACTTACCGAACTCGCTGAAGTTCTTCTGGAAAAAGAGGTTATTTTCAAAGATAATCTTCAAAAAATATTTGGAGAACGTCAGTTTGAAACGGAAGAAGTTGAAACGAAGTAAGAGTAGGCTTTAGCCTTATTTTATAAACGTTTTACCAAAAAACTTAAATTAACCGTACGGTTAATTTAAGTTTTTTTATATTTGGTTGTCCTCAAGGAAAAATGTATTAATAGCAAGCTTACTAATGAGTCTTTTTAGAAAAATTTTTGGTTCAAAATCTAATCAGTCTGACGACGAACTAAAGTCTGAAGAAAGAGGCAAGTATATGCCTGAAATTAAACTTCCTATAGATGAAAGGTTTACCATAAACTTTAAAGCAAATGGAGGTAAATTTCTTTACTGCGAGAACCTGAATGAGATTTTTCAAAATCTGCAAAACATCCTTGAAGAAAACGATTGGGAAAACAAAACCGCTTTAGTTGTCGACGAACATTTAATTTCGAAATTTAAAAATTTTAACTTTAAAGCATCAAATAAAGTAAGTGAAGCTTCTTTTTTCCTGACAACTTGCGAAAATTTAATTGCCAACGACGGTTCTTTATTAATTTCTTCAAAGCAAATTTTCGAAAAGAAACTACCCGACTTACCCGAAAATTTTGTGGTGTTTGCCACTACCAGCCAAATTGTAGAAAACATAGGTGAAGGTTTAAGAGGCATTAAAGCTAAAAACAAACAAAAAATACCTACAAATATTACCACCATAAAACATTTTAAATCGAGTCAGGAAAAAGATTTTCTTAGCTATGGTAGCAGTGCTAAAAACTTATACTTACTCCTTTTAGAAGATTTATAGAATGAAGGAAATTCTAACTAGATCACTTTCTGGCGTACTTTACGTCTTGCTTTTGCTTGTTTGTATGCAATTCGAGCATTTGTTAATAGCCTTATTCTTTATTTTTGGTTTAATCTGTTTGGGTGAATTTAATAAACTCATTCAGTTAAAGAGTTATATACCCTACATCATTTTTGTTGCACTGTACACTATTTTTGGCTATTGGCATTTAATTATTGACGCTAAAGGTCTGGATGAAGCCACACAGATACTTATGGTGTTGAGCATTTTTGTCAACCTATTTTTAATTAAGGATTTATTTTCAGAAAAGACAATACCTCTTTTTAGCTCTAGGCGTTTCCTTTTAACTACGTTTTACCTATCCAGCGCCTTTGTATTTTTAATTTTAATAGCAGATTATCACGATACGTATAACTCAAACATTTTATTGGGAGCCTTTCTCCTTGTGTGGGTTAACGATTCATTTGCTTATTTAGTTGGTAAAAATTTTGGTAAGCAAAAGCTTTTTGAAAAAATATCACCTAAAAAAACTGTTGAAGGTTTTATGGGTGGACTATTTTTTTCGTGCATAGCAAGTTATTTTATTAGTACCTTTGCGGAAACTTTAAACTTTACAAGCTGGTTAGTATTAAGTATAATTATTAGTGTTTTTGGTACTTTAGGCGATTTAGTAGAGTCTAAATTTAAAAGACAAGCTAACGTTAAGGATAGCGGTGTTATTATGCCTGGACATGGTGGATTATTAGACCGATTAGATAGCATAATATTTACTGCCCCGTTTATATATTTATTTTTAAGATTGTTACAATATGTTTCATAAAGAGGGTTATAAGATAATTATTGTTACGTTTATACTAGTAATTTCTGGTACAGTATTAGTCGATAATTTTGTAACTATCGATTGGCTTCGATTAGCATTAAAACTTGTTCTTTTAGTATTTTTAATTCTTATACTTCAGTTTTTCAGAAATCCTAAACGACACACAAAACCTAACGAAAAACAGGTAGTATCACCAGTAGATGGAAAGGTTGTCGTTATCGAAGAAGTTTTCGAAAAGGAGTTTTTTAATGAAAAACGTCTTCAGGTTAGTGTATTTATGTCTCCAATAAATGTTCACGTTACCCGTTACCCTATTGGAGGTAAAGTTGTTTTTAGTAAATATCATCCCGGTAAATACCTTGTTGCCTGGCACCCAAAAGCTAGCGAAGAAAATGAACGTACCACAGTTGTTGTTGAAAACAAAACTTACGGACAAGTGCTTTACAGACAAATTGCAGGAGCTTTAGCAAAGCGTATAGTAAATTATGCTAAAGTTGATGATACCGCTACTCAAGGTGCCGATTCAGGATTTATAAAATTTGGCTCTAGAGTCGATTTGTTTTTGCCTCTAGACACCAACATTAAAGTAAAATTAAACCAAAAAGTAAAAGGTGGAGAAAGCATTATTGCAGAGACCAATGAGTAATACCGAAGCATTAGATAAAGAGTTTCAAGAAGCTGTAGATCGTGTAAATTCACATACCGATCCATTTCCAGCTGATATCCTTTTAAGTCTTTATGCCTATTACAAAAAGGCAACCAACTCTTACAGTAAGCCTAATAGTAAAAAAGCCATTATAAACGCATTCAAAACCAATGCTTTATTTCAGGTAAAAAACATAAGTGAAAACGAAGCCAAACGTAAATACATAGACCTGGCTAATCATTACTTTTTATACGGAAAATAGTTCGTTTTTCATTCCAAAATTATAAACACAACAACCTATCAAAACTATAATCAGAATTGATACGATGATCGCTGTAATCCAGTAGATTTTCCTTCTTTTCTTTTTATGAAAAATTAATTTTGAAATAGGGTGTATCAAAACTTTTGTTACTGATTTCGAACGTGACGCTTTGCTATATGTGTTTTGAACAACTTTCATCATTTAATTTACTAACTTAAAGAAAGTAAACGCTTTATAGTTTTCAAAATATAAAATTAAGGTTGATCATTTTATCCCCATAAATTGACAATAAAACCCAACTTTTCAAATAAAACACTAATGGATTTAAGTATATAAAATAAAAAAGGGACCAATTTGGTCCCTTTTTTATTTTAATATCCTTTTAATAAACTACATACGTTCAGGAACCTGAATCCCTAAAACGCTAAATGCATTCTTAATAGTATTTGCTACTTGCTGCGAAAGCTGTACCCTAAAGATCTTCTCATCTTCATTATCTGCTCCTAAAATCGATACATTCTGGTAAAATGAATTAAACTCTTTTACCAAATCGTAGGTATAATTTGCTATCAATGCCGGGCTATGTTGGGCTGCTGCATTTTGAATAACTTCTGGAAATAACTCTAATTGCTTTAAAAGCGATTTCTCTTTTTCATGTAAAGTAATTTCTGAAGCGGTTAAATCTTTAGAATAATCAAAATCAGCTTTTCTTAAAATGGCTTGTATTCTAGCGTAAGTATATTGAATAAAAGGTCCTGTATTCCCTTGGAAATCGATAGATTCTTTCGGGTCGAACAAAATACGTTTCTTAGGGTCTACTTTTAAAATATAATATTTTAAAGCACCTAAACCAATGGTTTTATATAAGGCCTTTTTCTCGTCTTCTGTGTAACCATCAAGCTTACCTAACTCTTCTGAAATCTCTTCGGCAGTAGAAGCCATCTCATCAATTAAATCATCGGCATCAACAACTGTTCCTTCTCTACTCTTCATTTTACCACTTGGCAAATCCACCATCCCGTAACTTAAATGATAGAGATTTTCAGCCCAGTCGAATCCTAACTTTTTAAGAATAATGAACAACACCTGAAAATGATAATCCTGCTCATTTCCTACGGTATAAACCATACCGCCAACATCTGGAAAATCTTTAATACGCTGAATCGCCGTACCAATATCCTGTGTCATATAAACAGCAGTTCCATCGGCACGCTGTACAATTTTCTTATCTAATCCTTCTTCGGTTAAATCACACCATACAGAGCCATCCTCTTCTTTAAAGAACACACCTGATTTTAATCCTTCTGCTACAAATTCCTTTCCTAACAAATACGTGTTACTTTCATAATACAAAGTATCGAAATCTACACCCATGTTAGTATAAGTTTCAGCAAAACCATCATACACCCAGCCATTCATGGTTTTCCAAAGAGTCACAGTTTCTTCGTCACCAGACTCCCACTTACGTAACATATCCTGAGCTTCTAATAATAATGGTGCTTCCTTCTTAGCTTCTTCTTCGGTTTTACCTCCAGCAACTAACGTCTCTATTTCTTTTTTATATTCCTGATCGAATTTCACATAGTAATTACCTACCAGTTTATCACCTTTTAATCCACTAGTTTCAGGTGTTTCTCCATTACCAAACTTCTCCCAGGCCAGCATACTTTTACAAATATGAATTCCACGGTCGTTAATAATTTGAGTTTTATAAACCTTCTTTCCAGAAGCCTTTAAAATTTCGGCTACACTATACCCTAAAAGGTTATTTCTAATATGCCCAAGGTGTAAAGGCTTATTGGTATTTGGTGAAGAGTACTCCACCATGATCGCTTTATCTTCAGGACTAGGAACTACAAAACCGTAGTTTGAATCGTTCTTAATGCCTTTAAAAAAGTTCAAGTAATACCCATCGCTAATTTCTACATTTAAAAACCCTTTAACTACATTAAACGCTTTTACTTCATCTACATGTTCCACAAGATAGTTCCCTATAGTCTCCCCTATTTGTACCGGGTTTCCTTTTACATAGCGCAACATTGGGAAAATCACTACAGTGATATCTCCTGCAAATTCTTTTCGAGTTGCTTGAAATTCTACGGTATCTATCGATACATCAAAAGATGCTAAAACGGCTTGTTTTACTTGGTCTTGTAAAGTCTGTTGAAGGCTCATTTATGGTCATTTTTTAGGTCAGCAAAGATAAAACTTTTCTTAAAGCATTTAATCATAAATTGGTTTTAAAAATTAAGCTTTCCATTTATAATCTAAATTTATCAATTTCAAACACCAAAACACCTCAAAACCCTCTATTACAAATAATTACTAAAGACACCCTATTACTGTAATAAAAACACATGTATTTCATCGATAAACATGTCGTTTTTCTATGATTTTTACCGTTCATCTATTCGTCGATGTTTTTCAAAAAAGCATCATGTCGGTTTATCTAAAATATTGGTAATAAAACAGAGAAATTAGATTATAACATAGCATTTTCTAATTTTGTTAAGTAAAGCTATTAATCCAAGTCCTTTTTTTAGACTCTAAACAAAAAATCTAACATAATAACATTACAGCTTAATAAAGCAATCTTTAATTCCCTCAATTAAGATGACTTTAGTTACTGCTTTATTCATTTTTGTAATTTGAATATTGTATGAGGAGAATAATTACTTTAATTGCACTTGCTATCTCTACACTGCTTAGTTTTTCACAAACTCAAGAGTTAGATAGTCTTTCCATACAATTAGCTTTCGAAACTCAAGATTCTTTAAAAGTTGAAACCTCGCTTAAAATTATTGAACTACTTTATAACAATAAAAATTACGATAAGGCCATAAAGTACATTATTGAAAGTGAAAAGTTATCTAACAGTCTAAACTACGACAAAGGTATTGCGGAAACCACCTACTATAAGTCTTTAATTTATGCTCAAAAAGGCGACTATATTAATGCAATAAACGGATACCATAAATCAAAATCCATTTACCAGAAACATAATGACACTACCGGTATTGCTAAAGTGAATAATAGCATAGGATTACTGGAAATTAAACGGGGAAATTATTCTGAAGGTTTACAATATTGTTTAGCAGCTATTAAAGTATTAGAAGAGTTGAATCTAAAGAATGATTTATCTCTCGCCTATACCAATTTAGCCGAAGCCTATTCCAAAATTGGCGCTACAGATTACGCTATAAAATTTAATTTAAAGGCACTAGATGTACTGGAACAGTTAAATGATAAAGAAGCCATTTTAAAAACCAACTTGCAATTAGCGGAACTATATTCTAGTAACAAAGAATATCGAAAGTCTATAGAGTTTTATGAAACCGTCCTCAATCGAGCGAGTAAATCCAACGACTCTATTCGAGGCAGGGTTTACCCAAAACTCGGTCGGGAATATTTAAAGTTTAATGATTACGACAAAGCCTCACAATACCTCCTTGAAGGATTAACACTTAACAGAAAATCTAATGATAAAGCCGGTTTATTACTGGCTTTAAATGGTTTAGGAGACCTTAATTTACACTTAAACAGATTAAAACTTGCTGAGCAGCAACTATATGAAGCAGGTACGATTGCTAAAAGTATTGCTAACAACAGAGAGCTGCTAACCTATTACAAACTGATGAAAGATCTGGATTCTACCAAACGTAGATTTGACAGAGCTTATGTTTGGCAACGTGAATACTACGATTTAAAAAACAGTCTCGATCAAACTGATATAATAGATAGCAAACCTTTAAAGGCTTCAGATTTAGAATTTAATCCAGATTTCGACAAAGAAGTTTCAACAACCATTGAAGAACCTGTTAATAACTTAAAAAGTCAACCTCAGGAAACCCATTCAGGAATCAACAAATTCAAAGTTGTCCTGTATGGATTACTAGCCGCCTTAGCTATTGTCTCGACGTTTTTAATCCTCATTTATGTTAAGCGTAACAGCAACATAAAATATACGCAAGAGTTAGAAGAAAAGAATATCAAAATCCAATTACAAAACGAAGCTTTTGTCGAGCAAACTCAGCATTTAGAAAACGTGAATAACGTAAAGGATAAATTGTTCTCAATTATATCTCATGATTTAAAAGACTCTTTATCTTCTATAAATGGCTTTATTAATTTAATGAAAGAAGGCTCGTTAACGCGAGAAGAATTCGATAACTTGATTCCCGAATTAAGCGAAAATGCCAATAACGCCTCTTTATTATTATTTAACTTATTAAACTGGTCTAAATCGCAAATGCAGTCCCTAGACCCAAAACCTTCGCTATTTGATATTCAGGAAGTTTTTGAAGCTAAAGTAAAACTTATTGAACAACGACTGGAAAGCAAAGGCATTGAATTGGTCGATCATTCTTTACGTGACTTTGCTTACGCTGATAGAAGTATGATTGAAATTGTTATTCAGAACCTTTTAGCAAATGCCCTTAAATTTTGTAAAAGTGGAGATACCATTACCGTTTCAAACCACATTAGCAATGGAAGTTGCATTATTAGCGTAGCCGACACCGGTATAGGAATCTCTAAGGAAAATATGGATAAACTGTTTAAAAACAGTTCGTTCACCACCTTAGGAACCAATAACGAAAAAGGAACTGGTTTAGGACTTTCTATCTGTAAAGAACTGGTAGAACTCAATAACGGTAAAATTTGGGTTGAAAGCACCTTAAATGTCGGAACGACATTCTACATTCAACTACCTAAATCTAAACCCGTATAATTAAGCTTTTGGCAAAAATACTTCTGCCATCATACAACGCGCACTTCCTCCGCCACAGGCTTCAATAGTATCTAAAGAACTTGATACTATTTTTGTATGCTTTTCAAGTTTACTAATTTGCTGTTGCGTTAAAGAAGCATGGGCAGCGGCACTCATAATTAAATAACGTTCATCGTTTGCTCCTTTCACCTGAAGCATATTACCTGCAAAATTATTAACCTGTTCTTCGGTAATATCAATAACTTCTTTTCCATCAGATTTAAGATGCGTTAATAGATTTTTGCGCTCTTTTTTATCATCAATACTACTCAAACAAACTACAGCAAACGTCTCTCCCAAGCACATCATAACATTGGTGTGATATATAGCCTTTCGCTCACCGTTTACAGTTTGATTTGCATTAAATAGTACAGGGAAATATTCAAAATCTTCACAAAACTCAATAAACAACTCTTCGTCTGCTCGAGGCGATAATGCACAATATGCTTTTCGATTTACTCGATCTAACAACAAACTTCCGGTACCTTCTAAAAATACGCCTTCCATTTCAGCTTCGGTGTAATCCACCACATCATGAATTACAAAACCGGCTTCTTCAACGGCCAACAATACTTCTTCACGACGTTCTAAACGCCTGTTTTCAGCAAACATAGGATATAAAGCTATGGTTCCATTTTCGTGAAAGGACACCCAGTTATTTGGGAAAATTGAATCTGGTGTATCAAATTCATTTGTATCATTAACAACAATTACGTTTAAACCTATGCCTCGTAATTTTTCAACGTAAGCATCAAATTCCCGCTGTGCTTTTGCATTTACGGTATCTGGTAATAAATCATCTAAAACCTTTTGATAGTAATTATTTACTGCGGTTTGTTCATTCATCCTGAAATGTATTGGACGAATCATTAAAATAGTATTTGTTGTCTGTTGCATATTGATAAATTTCATCACAAAAATAGAATTATTTACAGGATAAAATCACATCTGTGTTTGTATTTAACATAGAAGAATCCTCGTTTTAATTATAAAAAATTTAACTTCGTTTTTCTAAACTTATCGCTTTTAAGAAAAGTTTTATTTCAAACTAATGAGCAACGAACAGACAGCCATAAAGACCACGTATTTTAGTATTATAGGAAATACCTGTTTAGCCTTATTAAAAGGATTGGCTGGAGTGTTTGGCAATTCGTATGCCTTGATTGCCGATGCTATAGAATCGACTACCGATATATTTTCGTCAGTATTGGTATTACTCGGACTTAAATATGCTAAAAAGCCTGCCGATGACAATCACCCGTATGGTCATGGAAAAATAGAACCCCTTATTACTTTTATTGTAGTTGCTTTTTTAGTGACTTCAGCAACCATTATCGGTTACGAAAGTATCGAACATATTCAAACGCCACACAAAAAGCCTAAACCATGGACGTTAATTGTTTTGGGTGCAATTATCATCTGGAAAGAAGTTTCGTTTCAAATTGTTATAAGGAAAAGTAAAGAAACTCATAGTTCTTCTTTAAAGGCAGATGCCTGGCACCATCGTAGTGATGCCATAACTTCGGTCATGGCTTTTATAGGTATTTCAATTGCGCTTATTTTTGGAGAGGGTTACGAAACTGCCGATGACTGGGCTGCATTACTCGCATCAGGATTTATTCTTTACAACAGTTATTTGATTTTCAGACCTGCTTTGGGTGAAATTATGGACGAACACCTTTACGACGATTTAATTCTTGACATTAGAAAAAAGTCGCTTGAAGTTCCCGGAATATTAGGCACCGAAAAATGCTATATCAGAAAATCGGGAATGCGCTATCATGTAGACTTACATGCAATGGTAAATAGTAATATAACAGTAAAAGAAGGACATGATTTATCGCATAAACTGAAAGACTATCTTCATAGTCAACTTCCCAATTTAGGAAATATTTCTATTCACATTGAACCAAATGATTGCAGCTTAGATAGCTGTAAACATATTACACCCTGATTAAAGGCATTGTTGAACAACGTAACAAACCTTCCTGCTTCGCTATTTCAGAATACGATACCTCCTCTACGGTAAATCCTTCGGAACGCAGCCAATTGTTTAGACGGGTAAAGTTTTTCTCTGAAATTACAACGTCTTCAGAAATTGAAAAGACATTACTGTACATATTATACATTTCATCTTTAGTAATCTCAAATATATTTTCCTTTCCGAAAAAGTCTACTAACCATTCATATTCTCTTTCGATTAAGAAACCATTTTTATGAAGAATTGCTTTTCCTTTTCCTAAAGGCTGAAAACAACAGTCTAAATGTAACGCATTTTCTTTGGCATTGGTATTAGATTTTCTTAGTTCGAATGACTTAACCATTTTCTCAGGAAATAATTCCTGCAATGCTATAACTGCATCCATATTGGTACGTGCTGTAATCAGATCTGGATAGTTATCTCCGGAATAGGTTCCAACAAAAATATAATCATTCCAAGGCATGACATCACCGCCTTCTACATGGCATTCTTCAGGAAGAATTATCCTATGGTCTTCTTCAACCTGATTCCATATATAATCTATAGCATGCACTTCTTGATCACGATTGGGCAAGATATTAGCTCGTATCATTTTGTCTTCAATAACAAAAGCTATATCGCGAGAAAATATCTGATTACAATCTTTAATAACTTCTGGCCGAAACACCTGAACGTTGTACTTTTCGAAAACTTTAGCCACTTCATCCATTTCCTGAATCATATCGGCTTCTTTAGGGTAAGTTCCGGCTAGTACATGTTCTATACTTTTAGGGTCGTAACATTCTTCGGGCTTAGGTATAGGTCCGTTACTTTCGGCTGTTCCAAGTACCACAGCTTTAAGTCTAGATGTCTCGTCTTTTATATTCAGTTTTAGCATGCGCAAATATAAAAAAAGCTCCATAAGTAAATCTTATGAAGCCTTTTCTTTTATACACTAATATTGTAAAAATATTATCTCTCGTCTATAGGAACAAATTTTCTTTCGGTTGCACCAATGTAAACTTGTCTCGGTCTACCAATTGGCTCCTTGCGTAAACGCATTTCTCTCCATTGTGCAATCCATCCAGGTAAACGTCCTAAGGCGAACATTACTGTAAACATATCCGTTGGGATACCCATTGCTCTGTAGATAATTCCTGAATAGAAATCTACGTTTGGATATAATTTTCTATCTACGAAGTAGCTATCTTCTAAAGCTTCTTTTTCTAATCCTTTAGCTACGTCTAAAATAGGATCTTGCACACCTAAATCTCCTAACACTTCATCTGCAGCTTTTTTGATAATTCTTGCTCTAGGATCGAAGTTTTTATAAACACGGTGTCCGAATCCCATTAAACGGAATGGATCGTTTTTATCTTTAGCTTTAGCCATGTATTTTTTAGTATCTCCACCATCTGCTTTAATACCTTCTAACATTTCTAATACAGCTTGGTTAGCCCCTCCATGTAATGGTCCCCAAAGCGCAGAAATACCGGCAGAAAGTGATGCAAATAAACCAGCATGAGATGATCCTACAATTCTTACTGTAGATGTAGAACAGTTTTGTTCGTGATCGGCATGTAAGATTAATAATTTATCTAAAGCATTGATAAGGACCTTATTTTGTTCGTAAGGATGATTAGGTTTTTCAAACATCATTTTTAAAATGTTCTCTACGTAACCTATTTCATCACTACCATAATTTAACGGTAACCCTTGTTTTCTACGTAATGTCCAAGCTACTAAGACAGGAAATTTCCCTAAAATTTTAACTATAGCTTTGTACATATCTTCTTCTGAATCAACATTTACAGAAGAAGGGTTAAACGCTGTTAAAGCACTTGTTAAAGAAGCAATAACTCCCATTGGGTGTGCAGATCTTGGGAATGTTTCAACAATTTTCTTTACATCCTCGTCTACTACAGCCTCAGCTTTAATATCTTCGTGAAATTTTTCGTTTTGTTCTTTTGTTGGAAGTTCTCCAAAAATTAAAAGATAAGCAACTTCTAAAAAATCTGCTTTCTCTGCTAATTCTTCAATGCTATAACCTCTGTACCTTAAAATACCTTGCTCACCATCTAGAAAAGTTACACCACTTTCGCATGATCCGGTGTTTTTATAACCTGGATCTATAGTTATTACACCTTTTGTTGCTGCCCTTAATTTTGTAATATCTATCGCAACTTCTTTCTCTGTTCCTTCCACTAATGGAAATTCATGTTTCTCACCGTTTATTTCAATGGTAGCAGTATTAGCCATATGTATTTTAATGATTGTTTAATTTAATTTTATTGGATCGCTAATTTAATAAATATCTATATACTTTAGAAGGAGATCAAACTAAAGATTTCATCAATTAACATATTGTTTAGAATCTAAGTATAAAAAAAGGCGATTATTAAACAATAATCGCCTTTTTTTGAATATTCTTTGACCTTTTTACTTCACTTTAAAAGCTTTTTCTTGAGGAAAGTAAGCTACATCGCCTAACTCTTCTTCAATTCTAAGTAATTGGTTGTATTTCGCCATACGATCGCTACGAGACGCCGATCCTGTTTTAATTTGACCTGTATTTAATGCTACTGCTAAATCAGCAATAGTATTATCTTCAGTTTCACCTGAACGGTGAGACATTACAGACGTATAACCTGCATTGTGAGCCATGTTTACAGCTGCAATAGTTTCTGTTAAAGTACCAATCTGGTTTACTTTAATAAGAATTGAGTTTGCAATACCGTTCTCGATACCTCTTGATAAACGCTCTACGTTAGTTACGAATAAATCGTCACCTACTAACTGTACTTTATCACCAACTAATTCTGTTAGGTAACTCCAACCTTCCCAGTCATTCTCATCCATACCATCCTCGATAGAGATAATTGGGTATTTAGAAACTAACTCTGCTAAATATTCAGCTTGTTCTTTACTTGATCTTGTTACTCCAGTATCCCCTTCGAATTTAGCATAGTTATAAACACCATCTTCATAGAACTCTGCAGAAGCACAATCTAAAGCTATCTTAACTTCTTCACCAAACTTGTAACCAGCATTTTCAACAGCTTTTGCAATTGTTTCAATAGCATCTTCTGTTCCGTCTAAAGTTGGAGCAAAACCACCTTCATCACCAACAGCTGTACTTAAATTTCTATCGTGTAATACCTTTTTAAGGTTATGGAAGATTTCAGTTCCCATTTGCATAGCGTGTGTAAAGTTTTTCGCTTTAACAGGCATAATCATGAACTCTTGGAATGCGATAGGTGCATCACTATGAGAACCTCCATTAATAATATTCATCATTGGTAATGGTAATGTGTTTGCTGAAACACCACCTACATAACGGTATAACGGTAAGCCTAGTTCTCCAGCTGCTGCTTTAGCAACTGCTAAAGACACACCTAAAATAGCATTGGCTCCTAATTTAGATTTGTTATTAGTACCATCTAAATCAATCATAATTTGATCGATAAGGTTTTGTTCGAAAACTGAAACCCCTAATAATTCTGGAGCAATGATAGAGTTTACGTTCTCTACAGCTTTTAAAACTCCTTTACCCATATATGCACTACCTCCATCGCGTAACTCGACAGCTTCGTGTTCTCCTGTTGAGGCTCCTGACGGTACAGCAGCTCTTCCTAAAACATCATTTTCAGTAACTACATCTACTTCAACAGTAGGATTCCCTCTAGAATCAAGAATTTGTCTTGCGTGAATATTAATTATTACACTCATAATTCGTTATTTTTAAATCTTTTATTTATTCAAATTTACGCTTTAATCTTATTTTATTTATGAAGTTTTTTAAGAAATATTCAAAATAACAGCTAAAACGTTTTAGTAAAGAAAATCCTCAAAAAAACTTACTGTTTTTTGAGGATTTCGTACTATTTATTTTTGATGTTTTCTATAAACTGATCGAAAAGATACGACGAGTCGTGTGGCCCAGGACTAGCTTCCGGGTGGTATTGTACAGAGAACACATTTTTACTCTTCATAGCAATACCTGCAACAGTATTATCATTTAAGTGCACATGTGTAATTTGTAAATCCTCATGGGCCTCAGTCTCCTCCCTGTTAATAGCAAATCCGTGGTTTTGTGAAGTTACCTCCCCTTTACCTGTTACCATATTCTTAACCGGGTGGTTAATACCTCTATGCCCGTTATGCATTTTATAGGTTGACACACCGTTTGCTAAAGCGATTACTTGGTGACCTAAACAAATACCAAATAATGGTAAATTTCTTTTGATGATTTCTTTAGCAACTTCCTGAGCTTCAGCTAATGGTTCTGGATCCCCAGGTCCGTTAGATAAGAAATATCCATCTGGATTAAACGCTTCTAAATCTTCGAACTTAGAATTGTATGGGAATACTTTAATGTAAGCATCGCGTTTTGCTAAGTTTCTTAAGATATTCTTTTTAATTCCAATATCTAAAGCAGCAATCTTGTATGTTGCATTTTCATCACCAAAATAGTAAGGCTCTTTAGTAGATACTTTAGAAGCTAATTCTAAACCTTCCATGTTTGGTACTTCAGCTAATTGCTTTTTTAAACCTTCAATACTATCAACTTCAGTTGAAATAACAGCGTTCATAGCTCCATTATCCCTAATGTAGCTTACTAATGCTCTAGTATCTACATCTGAAATAGCTAATAAATTATTTTTATCTAAAAACTCCTCCAAAGAACTATCTGCGGCGTCTCTAGAATATTCGTAGCTAAAGTTCTTAACCACAAGACCAGCAATTTTTACTGAATCTGATTCTACTTCTTCTGCATTAGTTCCGTAGTTACCAATGTGTGCATTGGTAGTCACCATAATTTGTCCGAAATAAGAAGGATCTGTAAAAATTTCTTGGTATCCGGTCATACCAGTATTAAAACATACCTCTCCAAATGCAGTTCCTTGCTTATTTCCTACTGCCTTACCATAAAAAATGGTACCATCTGCTAAAAGAATGATGGCTTTTTGTCTTTTTTGATATTTCATGTTTCACTAAAAAAGTTTTGCAAAATTGCACAAAAAAAAGGATAAACTAAAATAGTTTATCCTTTAATATTTGAAAATGTATCTAACATTTATTCCTCTTCGTTTGAAGCTTGAGTTTCTGCAGCAGGAGCAGCAGCTGGTTTAGAACCACCTCTTCTACTTCTACGAGTTGCTTTTTTCTCTGGTTTACCAGCAGTATAAAGCTCATTGTAATCTACAAGCTCAATCATAGCCATATCAGCGTTATCACCTAAACGATTACCAAGTTTAATAATTCTTGTATAACCTCCTGGACGATCTGCTATCTTAGCTGCAACACCTCTAAATAATTCTGTTACGGCCTCTTTTTGTCTTAAGCGAGACATAACAATACGTCTGTTGTGAGTTGTGTCTTCTTTAGACTTAGTGATTAAAGGCTCAACAAATTGTTTTAAAGCTTTTGCTTTAGCAACTGTAGTGTTAATACGTTTGTGCTCGATTAAAGAACATGCCATATTAGCTAACATTGCTTTTCTGTGAGCAGTTTGTCTACCTAAGTGATTTACTTTTTTTCCGTGTCTCATGACTTTTGGTTTTAAACTTCATCTTGCTCAACTCACTACTGAGGAGCAAACTATGAAGAAATTAATCTTTATCTAATTTGTATTTGCTTAAATCCATTCCGAAGTTTAAACCTTTAACACTTACAAGCTCTTCAAGCTCAGTTAAAGACTTCTTACCGAAGTTTCTGAATTTCATTAAATCGTTTTTGTTAAATGATACTAAGTCTCCTAAAGTATCAACTTCTGCAGCTTTTAAACAGTTAAGTGCACGTACCGATAAATCCATATCGATTAACTTAGTTTTAAGTAACTGTCTCATATGTAATGATTCTTCATCATATGTTTCAGTTTGTGCAATTTCATCAGCTTCTAATGTAATACGCTCATCTGAGAATAACATGAAGTGGTGAATTAACGTTTTAGCAGCCTCTGTTAATGCATCTTGAGGAGTGATAGAACCGTCTGTGATGATTTCAAATACTAACTTTTCGTAGTCAGTTTTTTGCTCTACACGGTAGTTCTCAATACTATACTTAACGTTTTTTATTGGTGTGTAAATTGAATCTGTAAAGATTGTTCCTATTGGTGCAGCAGCTTTTTTATTTTCCTCTGCAGGCACATATCCTCTACCTTTTTCAATTGTGATTTCCATGTTAAAGTTAACTTTCGGATCTAAGTTACAGATTACTAATTCTGTATTTAACACTTGGAATCCTGAGATAAACTTTTGGAAATCTCCAGCAGTGATTTGCTCTTGACCTGAAATTGAGATTGATACAGACTCGTTGTCGATATCTTCAATTTGTCTTTTAAAACGTACTTGCTTTAAGTTTAAGATGATTTCTGTAACATCTTCTACTACACCAGCAATCGTTGAAAACTCATGATCTACATCTTCGATTCTTACAGAAGTAATTGCAAAACCTTCTAATGAAGAAAGAAGCACTCTTCTTAAAGCGTTACCAACTGTTAAACCGTATCCAGGTTCTAAAGGACGAAATTCGAATTTCCCTTCAAAATCTGTTGAATCAATCATGATTACTTTGTCGGGCTTCTGAAAATTAAATACTGCCATTTTTTGTTCTTCGTTTTAATTGTTATTTGGTTGCGCGGTTTATAAGTTTGAAGAAGTACGAACAAACCCTTTGGCCAAATACCAATGTGGTTAATAATTTATTTTTATTATTTAGAGTATAACTCGACGATGAATTGCTCGTTGATATTCTCTGGAATTTGAATTCTTGCTGGAACAGAAACGTAAGTTCCTTGTTTAGTATCATCATTCCAAGTAATCCATTCGTAAACGTTACTTGAGTTTGATAAAGATCTTTCGATAACTTCAAGAGATTTAGATTTTTCTCTTACCGCTACAACATCTCCAGCTTTTAATTGGTAAGAAGGAATGTTTACTAACTCTCCGTTTACAGTGATGTGTCTGTGAGAAACTAATTGTCTTGCACCACTTCTAGAAGGAGCAATTCCCATTCTGTAAACAACGTTATCTAATCTAGATTCACATAATTGTAAAAGAACCTCACCTGTAATTCCTTGAGCTGCTCTAGCTTTTTTAAATAAACCTCTAAATTGTCTTTCTAAGATTCCGTAGGTATATTTTGCTTTTTGCTTTTCAGCTAATTGGATAGCGTATTCAGATTTTTTACCACGCTTTCTAGCGTTACCATGTTGCCCAGGAGGGTAATTTCTTTTTTCGAAAGATTTGTCATCTCCGAAGATCGCTTCACCAAATTTACGAGCGATTTTAGTTTTAGGACCAGTATATCTTGCCATTTCTAATTGTTTTTGAGAGTGATTATGGATTAAGGTCTTAATCTTATCCTCCGATAATCGTTAATCTCCCGTTAATACTTGTTAATTTTTCAGTTTGCAAATTTACATAAAAAAAATAATACCAACTATATAAATAGCTGATATTATTTTTATTATAAATATGTTTTTAAGAGTAATTATACTCTTCTACGTTTTGGAGGTCTACATCCATTGTGTGGTAATGGAGTAACATCGATAATTTCTGTTACTTCGATACCAGCATTGTGGATAGAACGGATAGCAGATTCTCTACCATTTCCAGGACCTTTAACGTATACTTTTACTTTCTTTAAACCAGCTTCTGATGCAACTGCAGCAGCGTCTTCCGCAGCTAATTGAGCAGCATAAGGAGTGTTTTTCTTAGAACCTCTAAATCCCATTTTACCAGCAGATGACCATGAAATTACGTCACCTTTCTTATTAGTTAATGAGATGATAATGTTGTTGAAAGAAGCCGTAACGTGCGCTTCACCAACAGAATCTACTATAACTTTACGTTTTTTAGTAGTTTTTGTATTTGATTTTGCCATATTATTTTAGTTTCTAGTTGTTAGTTGTTAGTGATAGAATCCTAAACTTTTACATTTCAAACAGATTCATCTAACAGCTAAATACTAATGACTTTTAATTATTTAGTTGCTTTTTTCTTGTTAGCAACAGTTTTTCTTCTACCTTTTCTAGTTCTAGAGTTGTTCTTAGTACGTTGACCTCTTAACGGAAGTCCAGCTCTATGACGAATACCTCTGTTACATCCAATATCCATTAAACGTTTAATGTTTAATTGAGTTTCAGAACGTAACTCACCTTCGATAGTATAAGATCCAACAGCTTCACGAATACCAGCGATTTGGTCGTCGTTCCAATCTTGAACTTTAATACTTTCGTCAACATTAGCTTGTGCTAATATTTCTTTTGCTCTACTTCTACCTATTCCGTAGATATAAGTTAAAGAGATAACTCCTCTTTTGTTTTTTGGTATGTCTACACCTGCAATTCTTGCCATATTGTTTTTAGTTTCTAGTTGCTAGTTTTTAGTTGTTAGAATCCTAAACATTTCTATTTCGAACAGATTCTCATCTAACTTCTAAGCCCTAATAACTCATGTACAATTTTAACCTTGTCTTTGTTTAAATCTAGGATTCTTCTTGTTTATCACGTAAAGTCTACCTTTTCTACGCACGATTTTACAATCGGCACTTCTTTTTTTAACGGATGCTCTAACTTTCATCGTATTAGTATCTATAAGTTATGCGAGCCTTAGTCAAATCGTAAGGACTCATTTCTAATTTTACTTTATCTCCCGGTAAAAGTTTTATATAGTGCATACGCATTTTACCAGAGATATGTGCTGTCACAATGTGACCATTTTCTAATTCAACACGGAACATAGCATTTGATAATGCTTCTATAATTGTTCCGTCTTGTTCTATTGCTGCCTGTTTTGCCATAGTATAATAATTAAGCTACTGCTTTTCTATTTTTACCTGTTTTCATCAAGCCATCATAATGTCTATTTAACAAGTAAGAATTTACCTGTTGCATAGTATCTATCGCTACACCTACTAAAATAATTAGTGAGGTACCACCAAAGAATAATGCCCATCCTTGTTGTACGCCCATTAACTTAACAATAAATGCTGGAAATATAGCTATTAATGCTAAGAATAATGAACCTGGTAAGGTAATTTGAGACATTATCTTATCTAGATATTCTGAAGTTTCTGAACCAGGACGAATACCTGGAATAAAACCTCCACTGCGTTTTAAATCGTCAGCCATTTTGTTTGTTGGTACTGTAATTGCCGTATAGAAATATGTAAATACAATAATTAAAAAGGCAAATACTAAGTTGTACCAAAGTCCAAATATATCTGCAAAGTTTGTTTGTAACCAGATTCCTGTAGCTGTCTCCTTTAAGAAAGACGATCCTCCAATTAAACTAGGAACAAACATAATTGCTTGTGCAAATATGATAGGCATTACTCCAGAAGCATTAAGCTTTAATGGAATATACTGTCTAGACCCTACAGCGCTTTTTTCATAGCCACCGCTTGCTGTTCTTCTTGCATATTCTACAGCTATTTTTCTAACAGCCATAACAAGCATGATAGCACCTAAGATAATTGCAAACCAAATAACTAGTTCGAAAAGAATTAACATTACGTTATTCCCTTCTAATCTAGTGGCTGCGTTTTGAAGAAAAGCGGCTGGTAGACGAGCAATGATACCCACCATAATTAATAGTGAAATACCATTGCCTATACCTTTATCCGTAATTTTTTCTCCTAACCACATCGCAAAGATACATCCGGTTACTAAGATAGAAACTGATGAGAAATAGAATAATGGTCCTTGACCTAATAAAAATGCACTTGTAGGAATCCCTAATGCTGGTAAACTTGCCAGGTAACCTGGAGCTTGTAATAAACATATAGCAATAGTTAACCAACGTGTAATTTGATTAATTTTCTTTTGACCACTTGCGCCTTCTTTCTGTAGTTTTTGTAAATAAGGAATAGCGATTCCCATTAACTGTACTACAATAGAAGCAGAAATGTAAGGCATGATACCAAGAGCAAATACAGATGCATTTGCAAAGGCACCCCCTGTAAAGGCATTTAGTAATCCTAATAAACCTCCGTCTGTACTGTCACTCAATCCTTCTAATTGAGCGGCATCAATACCAGGAAGTACTACTTGAGCACCAAAACGATAAACTAATAACAAACCAAGCGTAACGGTAATTCTGTTTCTTAGTTCTTCTATTTTCCAAACATTCTTTAACGATTCTATAAACTTCATACTTGTAATAAGGTCTTATAATGTTACAGCTTCACCTCCTGCAGCTTCGATAGCAGCTTTTGCTGAAGCAGTAAATTTGTGTGCAGATACTTTTAATTTTGCTTTTAACTCTCCTCTACCTAAAATTTTAACTAGATCATTCTTTCCAGCTAAACGGTTAGCGAATAAAGTTTCAAAATCTACTGTATCTGTAACTTTGTTATCATCTACTAACTGTTGTAAAGTATCTAAGTTAATCCCTTGATATTCTACGCGGTTAATATTAGTAAAACCAAACTTAGGAACACGTCTTTGAATTGGCATTTGCCCTCCTTCAAATCCTACTTTCTTAGAGTATCCAGAACGAGACTTAGCTCCTTTGTGACCACGTGTAGCAGTACCACCTTTACCAGAACCTTGTCCTCTACCTACTCTTTTCCCTTGGTTTTTTACAGAACCTTCTGCAGGTTTTAAATTACTTAAATCCATTTTTCAGTTTATATTTTTAAGCTTCTTCTACAGAAACTAAATGTGAAACTTTAGCAACCATACCAAGGATACTTGGTGTGGTTTCATGCTCTACTACTTGACCAATCTTTTTTAATCCAAGAGACTCAAGTACTCTTTTTTGTCTAAGCGGCTTGTTGATAGCGCTTTTAACTTTTGTAACTTTAATTTTTGCCATCTCTTTAAATTTTTAAGCTTTAAAAACTTGTTCAAGTGAAATACCTCTATCTCTAGCGATCGCGTTAGCATCTCTTAACTGTAATAAAGCATCAAATGTTGCTTTTACCACGTTATGAGGGTTAGATGATCCTTGAGATTTAGATAATACGTCGTGTACACCAACTGCCTCTAATACTGTTCTTACAGCACCACCAGCAATTACTCCGGTACCTTCTGCAGCAGGCATGATGTTTACTCTAGCTCCTCCGAATTTACCTTTTTGCTCGTGAGGTAATGTCTTTCCTTTTAATGGAATTCTCACTAAGTTTTTCTTTGCATCTTCTACGGCTTTAGCGATAGCTGTTGCAACGTCTTTAGATTTTCCTAAACCTTGACCTACAACACCAGCTTCATCACCTACTACTACGATTGCTGAAAAACCAAATGCTCTACCTCCTTTAGTTACTTTGGTAACTCTTTGTACACCAACTAAACGATCTTTAAGATCTAATCCACCTGGTTTTACTAACTCTGCGCTTTTATATTTTTGAAACATAATTTTTAGAATTTAAGTCCTGCTTCTCTAGCTCCTTCAGCTAACGATTTTACTCTACCATGGTATAAATATCCACCTCTATCAAAAGCGATAGTTTCTATACCAGCTTTCATAGCTTTCTCAGCAACTGTTTTACCTACTAACTTAGCTAATTCTATTTTAGTAGCTTTTACAGAACTAATATCTTTGTCTCTTGAAGATGCAGCACTGATAGTTTTACCAGTTACGTCATCTACAATTTGAGCATAAATTTCTTTATTACTTCTAAAAACAGTTAATCTTGGTCTTGCTTCTGTTCCAGAAACAATCTTACGAATTCTGTTTTTAATTCTTATTCTTCTTTCGTGTTTTGTCAATGCCATAACTTACTTATTAAGCTGATTTACCTGCTTTTCTTCTTAAAACTTCACCAACAAACTTGATACCTTTACCTTTGTAAGGCTCTGGTTTTCTAAATCCGCGAATTTTCGCAGCTACTTGTCCTACAAGTTGTTTGTCATGAGATGTTAGTTTCACTAATGGATTCTTCCCTTTTTCAGATACTGTTTCAACCTTAATTTCTGGAGCTAAGTCCATTACAATATTATGAGAAAAACCTAAAGCTAATTCAAGTTTGTTACCTTGGTTGCTAGCTCTATATCCTACACCTACTAATTCTAATTCTTTTGTCCAACCTTCAGAAACACCTTTAATCATGTTGTTTACTAAAGCTCTGTAAAGACCGTGTTTTGCCTTTTGGTCTTTAGAATCAGCAGAACGTGTTACTAAAACATTAGTATCTTCAACTTTAACATCTACAGATTCGAAAGTTTGAGTTAATTCTCCTAACTTTCCTTTTACTGTAATTAAGTTGTCTTTTACATCAACTGTAACTCCGTTTGGAATTACTACTGGGTTATTACCTATTCTTGACATATCTTATATTTTTAGTAAACGTAACATAAAACTTCACCACCTACATTGTCTCTCTTGGCTTGTTTACCAGTCATTACTCCGTGAGAAGTAGAAACGATGGCAATACCAAGACCGTTAAGAATTCTAGGAAGTTCTTTTGAACTTGCATACTTACGTAAACCTGGTTTACTTACTCTCTCAATCTTCTTGATTACAGGCTCTTTTGTTTCTTTGTTGTACTTAAGCGCTATTTTAATAGTTCCTTGTACTGTAGAATCATCGAACTTGTAACTTAAAATATATCCTTGCTCGAATAATATTTTAGTGATGTCTTTCTTTAAGTTAGATGCAGGGATTTCAACCACTCTGTGGTTTGCACGCACAGCATTTCTAACTCTTGTCAAATAATCCGCTATTGGATCTGTGTACATAATGAATTGATTTTGCGATTTTGGTTTTCGGCGTTGGTAGCCGAACCTTAAATCTGATTATTTAAAATAATATTACCAACTTGCTTTTTTTACACCAGGAATAAGACCTTGATTGGCCATTTCTCTAAACGTTACACGTGAGATACCAAATGTTCTCATGTAACCTCTAGGTCTTCCTGTTAATTTACATCTATTATGCTTACGAATAGGAGAAGCATTTTTTGGTAACTTTTGTAATGCTTCGTAGTCTCCAGCTTCTTTTAAAGCTTTACGTTTCTCAGCATACTTAGCTACTGTTTTTGCTCTTTTTACCTCGCGGGCTTTCATTGATTCTTTAGCCATAACTTAGTTCTTTTTAAAAGGTAATCCTAATTCGGTTAATAATGATTTTGCTTCTTTATCGGTTTCTGCTGATGTTACAAATGTAATATCCATTCCTGAGATTCTATTAACTTTATCAATATTTATCTCTGGGAAAATGATTTGCTCAGTGATTCCTAAGTTGTAGTTACCACGTCCGTCAAATCCTGTAGCTTTAATTCCGTTAAAATCTCTTACTCGGGGTAAAGCAGATGTTACTAAACGATCTAAAAACTCGTACATCATTTCTCCACGTAAAGTTACTTTAGCACCAATTGGCATCCCTTTACGTAATTTAAACGTTGCAACATCTTTTTTAGATAAAGTTGCTACCGCTTTCTGTCCAGATATAGTTGTTAACTCTTCTACTGCGTAGTCAATTAACTTTTTGTCTGCAACTGCAGCTCCCACACCTTTAGATATTACTATCTTTTCTAGTTTAGGAACTTGCATTACATTATTATATCCAAATTCTTCTGTAAGAGCAGCAATTATTCTGCTTTTATACTCTTCTTTAAGTCTAGGTGAATATGCCATAACTATAATACTTCATTAGATTTTTTAGAAAATCTTACTTTTTTATCGCCTTCTACTTTATAACCTACTCTTGTTGTTTCTCCTTTAGAAGTTAACAACGCTAAGTTTGAAATATGAATAGGAGCCTCTTTCTCTACGATACCACCTTGAGGATTTTGGGCACTTGGTTTAGTGTGTTTCTTAACCAAGTTAACCCCCTCAACGATCGCTTTGTTCTTTTCTATTAATACTTTTTGTACTTTACCTTCTGTACCTTTGTGGTCTCCAGCAATTACTTTTACAGTATCTCCAGTTTTTATTTTAAGCTTTGTCATCTTTAATTTAATGTATTAAAGCACTTCTGGTGCTAATGATACTATTTTCATGAATTGTTTATCACGAAGCTCTCTAGCAACAGGACCAAATACACGTGTACCTCTCATCTCACCCGCTGGGTTTAATAATACACAAGCATTATCGTCGAATCTAATATAAGATCCGTCTGGTCTTCTTACTTCTTTCTTAGTACGTACAACAACAGCAGTAGAAACTGCTTTCTTTTTTACGTTTCCGTTTGGAGTAGCATCTTTTACAGAAACTACAATTTTATCTCCAACAGAAGCATATCTTCTTTTTGTACCACCTAAAACACGGATTACCAAAACTTCTTTTGCTCCAGTGTTGTCTGCTACTTTTAATCTTGATTCTTGCTGTACCATAATTATTTAGCTCTTTCTATGATTTCAACTAATCTCCAACATTTAGATTTACTTAAAGGTCGTGTTTCCATGATTCTTACAGTATCTCCAATGTTACAATCGTTTGTTTCGTCGTGTGCAACGTATTTTTTCGTTTTTAACACGAACTTACCATACATAGGGTGTTTTACTTTTTTAACCTCAGAAACTACAATAGATTTCTGCATTTTGTTACTAGTAACAACTCCTATACGTTCTTTTCTTAAATTTCTTGTTTCCATCTTTTAGCAGAATTATTGTAATTCTCTTTTAGTTAATTCGGTCGCAATTCTTGCTACGTCTCTTCTTAAAGAACGTAATTGAATTGGATTCTCTAAAGGAGATATTGCATGAGCTAATTTTAGGTCTGAATAACTCTTTTTTGTTTCACCAAGTTTCTCTTGTAACTCGGCTACTGATAATTCTTTAATTTCTGATTGTTTCATAATATCAAATAAATTATGCTTCGTAATCGCGAGCAATTAAAAACTTAGTTTTTACTGGAAGTTTTTGTGCTGCTAAACGTAACGCTTCTTGCGCTACTTCTAAAGGCACACCTCCAATTTCAAATAATACTCTTCCTGGTTTAACTACTGCCACCCAATATTCAACAGCACCTTTACCTTTACCCATACGTACCTCTAAAGGCTTTTTAGTGATTGGCTTATCTGGGAAAATTTTAATCCACAGTTGCCCCTCTCTTTTCATATAACGGGTTGCAGCAATACGTGCAGCTTCTATTTGACGAGACGTGATAAACACAGCGTCTAATGCTTTTATTCCAAAAGTTCCGTTTGAAAGTTGATGTCCTCTTTGAGACAGACCTTTCATACGTCCTTTTTGTTGCTTACGAAATTTTGTTCTTTTAGGCTGTAACATTTTTCTTTACTTTAAAAAATTACTTTCTACGACGAGGTTTAGAGTTTCCACGTCCGGCTCCACCTTTTCCTTGCTTCTTAGATAACCCAACAAGCGGAGAAAGCTCTCTTTTACCATATACTTCACCCTTCATGATCCATACTTTAACACCCAATCTACCGTAAGTAGTGTGTGCCTCAACTAAAGCATAGTCAATATCGGCTCTAAAGGTTGATAAAGGAATACGACCTTCTTTGTAGTGCTCAGAACGTGCCATCTCAGCACCGTTTAAACGTCCACTAATTTCGATTTTAATTCCTTCAGCATTCATTCGCATTGTAGCAGCGATAGCCATTTTGATTGCACGTCTGTATGAAATACGGTTTTCAATTTGACGGGCAATACTTGCTCCTACTAAATATGCATCAAGTTCAGGTCTTTTAATTTCAAAGATGTTAATCTGAACTTCTTTTCCAGTAATTTTCTTAAGCTCTTCTTTTAACTTGTCTACCTCTTGTCCACCTTTACCGATAATAATACCAGGTCTAGCAGTAGTGATAGTAACGGTTACAAGTTTTAGAGTACGCTCGATAATTACTCTACTTACACTAGCTTTAGATAAACGCGCGTGAACGTATTTTCTAATTTTATCATCTTCGGCAAGCTTATCTCCGTAGTCATTACCACCGTACCAGTTAGATTCCCATCCTCTGATAATACCTAAGCGATTTCCGATTGGATTTGTTTTTTGTCCCATACTTCTATCTTAGCTTTGTGTGTTATTGTTAGCTCCAACAACGATAGTTACGTGGTTAGAACGTTTTCTAATTCTGTGTGCACGACCTTGAGGAGCTGGACGTAATCTTTTTAACATAGATCCGCCATCTACTCTAATCTCTTTTACAAATAATTCAGCGTCTTCGATGCTTGCATCTTCGTTTTTAGCTTGCCAGTTTGCAATTGCAGACAATAACAATTTCTCTAAACGGTTTGAAGCTTCTTTTTGGCTAAATTTTAATATGTTTAGTGCTTTCTCAACTTTTTCACCTCTTACTAAATCGGCTACTAAGCGCATTTTTCTTGGTGATGTAGGACAATTATTAAGCTTAGCAAAAGCAACTAGCTTTTTCTCTTCCTTAATAGCGTCTGCCATTTGTTTTTTACGACTTCCCATAGCTTACTACTTTTTACCTTTGTTTTTAGCACCTGCATGTCCACGGAATGAACGTGTTGGTGAAAATTCTCCTAATTTATGACCTACCATGTTTTCAGTAACATATACTGGAACGAATTGACGGCCATTGTGTACTGCGATTGTTTGTCCTACGAAATCTGGAGTAATCATACTGGCACGAGACCAAGTTTTAATTACAGTTTTCTTACCAGACTCAACGTTAGCAGCTACTTTTCTTTCTAATTTATAATGAACGTAAGGTCCTTTTTTTAATGATCTTGCCATGTCTTATTTCTTTCTACGTTCTACGATATACTTATTTGTTGGGTTCTTTTTAGAACGCGTTCTGTAACCCTTAGCAGGAACGCCGTTTCTAGAACGTGGGTGTCCACCTGAAGCACGTCCTTCACCACCACCCATTGGGTGATCAACCGGGTTCATCACTACTGGTCTAGTACGTGGTCTTCTTCCTAACCAACGAGTTCTACCAGCTTTACCACCTACTAATAATTGGTGATCTGAGTTAGATACTGCTCCAATAGTTGCTAAACAGTTAACTAAAATTAATCTTGTTTCGCCTGAAGGTAATTTTACAGTTGCAAATTTACCATCTCTCGCCATTAACTGAGCAAAAGCACCAGCACTACGAGCCATAACAGCTCCTTGACCTGGACGTAACTCAACACAAGAAATAATTGTTCCTAAAGGAATTTGACTTAAAGGCATTGCATTACCAATTTCTGGAGCTACATTCTCTCCTGAAACTACAGTTTGACCTACTTGTAAACCGTTTTGAGCAATGATATATCTTTTCTCGCCATCTTGATAATTCAATAATGCGATAAAAGCGGTTCTGTTTGGATCGTACTCGATAGTTTTAACTTCAGCAGGGATACCAGCTTTGTTACGTTTAAAATCGATAATACGATACTTCTTTTTATGACCACCACCAATGTAGCGCATGGTCATTTTTCCTTGACTGTTTCTACCACCAGACCTTTTTTTCGGAGCTAATAAACTTTTCTCCGGCTTATCAGTAGTAATGGCGTCATAACCATTTACTACTCTAAAACGCTGCCCTGGTGTGATTGGTTTTAATTTTCTTACTGACATTTGTCTTTAATTACATGTTACTGTATAAATCAATCATTTCACCTTCCGCCAGTTGTACAATTGCTTTTTTAACAGCATTTGTTTTACCATGTTGAAGACCAGTTTTTGTATAACGTGTTCTTCTTTCTGGACGGACATTTATAGTACGAACTTTTTCAACAGAAACACCGTAAGCAGCTTCTACCGCTTTCTTGATTTCTATCTTGTTCGCCTTTGTGTTCACTGCGAAAGTATAGCAGTTTCTTAACTCGCTATCTGCAGTCGCTTTCTCTGTGATTATAGGTTTAATTAAGATACTCATGGTTTCTATTTACTTAAATTTGTTTCAATTCCTTCTAAAGCGCCTTCTAAAACAACTACTTGACTTGCATTTAAAATCTTGTAAGTGTTTAATTCTGAAGCAGTTACAACTTCAGAGCCTTGTAAATTGCGTGACGACAAATATACATTATTATTCGACGCACCCAACACAAATAAAGACTTTTTATTCTCTAAGTTTAAGGCCTTTAGCACTGCAGTGAAGTTCTTAGTTTTTGGAGTTTCAAAGTTGAAATCTTCTAATACAACTACTGATTGCTCTCCTGCTTTAATACTTAACGCTGATTTACGAGCTAAACGTTTAACGTTTTTGTTAAGTTTGAAGCTATAGTTTCTTGGTCTTGGACCAAACATACGTCCACCACCTTTAAACACTCCAGACTTGATGCTACCCGCACGAGCAGTACCTGTTCCTTTTTGCTTTTTAATCTTACGAGTACTTCCTGAGATCTCACCTCTCTCTTTAGATTTGTGAGTTCCTTGTCTTTGGTTTGCTAAGTATTGCTTAACATCCAAATATACTGCATGATTATTAGGCTCAATAGCAAATACTTCGTTAGAAAGGTTTGCCTTTCTTCCAGTATCTTTTCCGTTTATATCTAAAACTGCTACTTCCATTACTTTCTAATAATTACATAAGCGTTTTTGTGTCCAGGAACACATCCCTTAACAACAAGTAAGTTCTTTTCTGGAACTACTTTTAAAACTCTTAAATTTTCAACTTTCACTTGATCATTCCCCATTCTTCCGGCCATTTTCATTCCTTTGAATACTCTCGCAGGATATGAAGCTGCACCAATAGAACCTGGAGCTCTTAAACGGTTGTGCTGACCGTGTGTCGCTTGACCTACACCACCAAAACCGTGACGTTTTACAACCCCTTGGAATCCTTTACCTTTAGACGTTCCTGAAACATCAACGAACTCTCCTTCGATAAAATGATCTACTGTGATCGCATCACCTAATTTGTACTCCTCACCAAAACCTTTAAACTCAACGGTTTTACGCTTTACAGAAGTTCCAGCCTTTTTAGCATGACCAAGGTCAGCTTTAGTTGCGCTTTTTTCTGTCGCGTCATCGAAACCTAATTGAAGAGCTTCATACCCATCAACTTCGTTGGTTCTGACTTGGGTAACGATACATGGACCCGCTTCGATTACTGTACAAGGAATGTTTTTCCCATTTTCATCGAAAATGCTGGTCATACCGATTTTTTTTCCAATTAACCCAGACATATTAAATTATTTATTAATTATTACTATTTGTTATTAAAAAAACTCAAGGCCAAAAATACGTTTCAGCCTTGAATTGTATTTTTCCGTTTTTCCCTAACCAGTCGTTAAGGACATGTCGATTGTTCTACTTAAACTTTAATCTCAACTTCAACTCCACTTGGTAATTCAAGTTTCATTAAAGCGTCAATTGTTTTAGAAGACGAAGAGTAGATATCCATTAATCTCTTGTAAGAGCTTAATTGGAACTGCTCTCTTGACTTCTTGTTTACGTGTGGAGAACGTAACACAGTAAAGATCTTTTTGTTTGTAGGTAATGGAATTGGTCCCGTTACTACAGCGCCAGTATTTTTTACTGTTTTTACAATCTTATCAGCAGACTTGTCTACTAAGTTGTGATCGTATGATTTTAATTTTATTCTAATTTTTTGACTCATTTTCTTAGATTTTAAGCTTCAACTCCTTTAGCTGCTTTGATTACTTCTTCAGCGATGTTTGAAGGAGTTTCATCGTAGTGTGAGAATTCCATAGTAGATGTTGCACGACCAGAAGATAATGTTCTTAATGTAGTTACATAACCAAACATTTCTGATAACGGAACGATAGCTTTTACAACTTTAGCTCCTGCTCTATCACTCATGTCACTTACTTGACCTCTTCTTCTATTTAAATCTCCTACAATGTCACCCATGTTTTCTTCTGGAGTAATTACCTCTAGTTTCATCATTGGCTCCATGATTACCGCTTTCGCAGCTTTTGCAGCAGCTTTAAATCCTAATTTCGCAGCTAATTCGAATGATAATTGATCCGAATCCACATCGTGGTAAGAACCGTCTGTTAATGTTACTTTCATAGCATCAACTTCGTATCCTGCTAATGGACCATTCTTCATAGCTTCTTTGAATCCTTTTTCAATTGAAGGGATAAATTCTTTAGGAACGTTACCACCTTTAATTTCAGAAACGAATTCTAAACCATCTTTACCTTCTTCTGCCGGCTCTAAAGTAAATACGATATCTGCGAATTTACCACGTCCACCAGATTGTTTCTTATAAGTTTCACGGTGTTGAGCAACTTGAGTAACAGCCTCTTTGTACTCTACTTGAGGTTGTCCTTGGTTTACTTCAACCTTGAACTCACGTCTAAGACGGTCAACAATAATATCTAAGTGAAGCTCACCCATTCCAGAGATAATAGTCTGTCCTGAAGCTTCATCTGTTCTTGCTGTAAATGTTGGATCTTCTTCAGCTAATTTTGCTAAAGCCATACCCATTTTATCTACGTCAGCCTTAGTTTTAGGCTCTACTGCGATACCAATTACTGGATCTGGGAACTCCATAGATTCTAATACTATTGGTGCATTTTCAGCAGACATAGTATCACCAGTTTTAATATCTTTAAATCCTACTGCAGCTCCAATATCTCCAGCTTCGATATATTCGATAGCGTTTTGTTTGTTAGAGTGCATTTGGTAAATACGAGAGATACGCTCTTTTTTACCTGAACGGTTGTTTAAGATATAAGACCCTGCATCTAAACGTCCAGAATAAGCACGGAAGAATGCTAAACGACCTACAAAAGGATCGGTAGCAATTTTAAATGCTAATGCTGCGAACGGCTCATCTACAGATGGCTTACGAGTTTCTTCGTCACCAGTATTAGGGTTTGTTCCTACTACATTATCTCTATCTAATGGAGAAGGTAAATAACGACATACAGCATCTAATAAGAACTGAACACCTTTATTTTTGAATGAAGAACCACAAATCATTGGAATGATAGCCATATCCATTACAGCAGCTCTAAGTGCAGCGTGCACTTCATCTTCTGTAATAGAATCTTCATCTTCCATGAATTTTTCTAATAAGTTCTCATCGTAAGTTGCAACTTCCTCGATTAAAAGCGCACGGTATTTACGTGCTTCTTCTTTCATATCTTCTGGAATATCTACAACGTCGAAAGTAGCTCCTTGTGTTTCATCATGCCACACAACAGCTCTATTCTTAACTAAATCTACGATACCTTTAAAATCTGCTTCGTCACCAATGTTTAATACGATTGGCACCGCATTAGATTTTAACATATCTTTTACTTGTTGACATACTGCTAAGAAGTTAGATCCTTGACGGTCCATCTTGTTAACGAAACCAATACGTGGTACTTTATAGTTGTCTGCAAGTCTCCAGTTAGTTTCAGATTGTGGCTCAACACCATCTACTGCACTAAATAAGAATACTAAACCATCTAATACACGTAATGAACGGTTTACCTCTACTGTAAAGTCAACGTGACCAGGAGTATCAATAATATTGAAGTGATAATCCATAGTATCTGGTAATGGCTGTGCATTTTCCATTGGGAATTTCCACGTACAAGTTGTAGCTGCAGATGTGATAGTAATACCACGCTCTTGCTCTTGCTCCATCCAGTCCATAGTTGCTGCACCATCATGTACCTCACCAATTTTGTGAGACACTCCAGTATAATAAAGTATACGCTCTGTTGTTGTTGTTTTACCAGCATCAATGTGAGCCGCAATACCAATATTTCTTGTATATTTTAAATCTCTTGCCATTTCTTATTAAAATCTAAAGTGAGAGAATGCTTTATTAGCTTCCGCCATTTTATGAGTATCTACTCTTTTCTTAACCGCTGCTCCTTCTTCTTTAGCTGCTGCTAAAATTTCTGAAGCTAAACGTTGTGCCATAGATTTTTCGTTTCTTTTACGAGCGTACCCGATTAACCACTTCATAGCAGTTGAAACTTTACGATCTGGACGGATTTGCATTGGAATTTGGAATGTTGCACCACCAACACGACGACTACGTACTTCTACGTGAGGCATCACATTAGATAAAGCATCTTTCCAAGTCTCTAAAGCTGTTTTTTCTTCGTCAGTTTTTTTAGACTCTACAATATCAATAGCATCATAGAATACTTTAAAAGCTACAGACTTCTTACCATCCCACATCATCATGTTAACGAAACGAGTCACTAACTGATCGTTAAAACGCGGATCCGGTAAAAGCGGTCTCTTTTTTGCTGCTCTTTTTCTCATGTCTTCTTCTTAAAGTTTTAAATTACTTCTTAGGGCGTTTAGCACCATACTTAGATCTACGTTGTGTTCTACCTTGTACACCTGCTGTGTCTAAAGCACCACGAACGATGTGATATCTAACTCCTGGTAAATCTTTTACCCTTCCACCTCTAACCAATACTATCGAGTGCTCTTGTAGATTGTGTCCTTCACCTGGGATATAAGCGTTCACCTCATTACCATTTGTTAACCTTACCCTTGCAACTTTACGCATTGCTGAGTTTGGTTTCTTTGGTGTTGTAGTGTAAACACGCGTACATACTCCACGTCTTTGAGGACAAGAATCTAAAGCAGCCGATTTACTCTTCTTGGTTATTTTGGCTCTTCCTGTTCTTACTAATTGTGAAATTGTTGGCATATAAATTATATATAAAATTTTCAATCCTCTTCTAAGAGGGCTGCAAAGGTAGAAATTTAATTTAAAAATTCAAATCCTAAATCATTAATTTTCAATAGAATTTAAAAAAATATGACATCATAAAATTTATGTGTGGCTTTTCAGTTAGATTTACATCAAAAAACCGCCTTCATTTACTGTGATAAAAAAAATTATCATCTTATTCGTTTTTCAATCTGTTTTAGCTACCAATCTGATTAGCCAAAACTTATACTTAACTGTTAAAGGAGGTAATGAAACCGAAAACAAAGTTTTAGAGGCTTTAAACTACAACACGTCGCACCTTAATTATTTATCAATAAAAAAGAAAATCGATTCTTTACAAAATTCCCTTCAAAAAATAGGATTTATAGAAAACGAGCACTCCGAAATTCTTAAATTAAACGACTCTACATTTTCAACGATTTTTAATCTAAAAAATCAATATCAGTCTATACATATATATTATAGTAACACAGATATTAACCCAAAAGTATTAACATCAATATCCAGAGATATTACTCCAGAGTATTTTACAATTGCTTTTAAAGACATTGAAACCACTTTAAATTTTATAAATAAAAAACAAACCGAAGAAGGCTATCCGTTTTCAAAACTCAAACTTACGGAAGTCACCATTGAAAACGTAACTACTTTAAAAGGAACGTTAATCACATCATCTGAAACCAAAAAGCGACAGATTAGCAATATCCTCATTAAAGGATACGAGAAATTCCCAGAATCGTTTTTAAAACATTTCCTGAAAATAAAACCCGGACAATTATTTAATCTTAATGAGGTAAAAGAAAAAACATCTCAACTGAATAATTTAAGATTTGCAACCGAAACAAAATCGCCTGAAGTTCTTTTCTCAAAAGATTCTACGACCCTGTATCTCTACCTCGAAAAAACAAAAAGCAATGCGTTTGACGGTTTTTTAGGTTTCGGAACCAACGAAGACACTAACCAGTTACAATTTGACGGGTATTTAAATTTAAACCTGACCAATAATTTAAATTACGGAGAAACTTTACGCTTATTATACAAGAGCGATGAGAATGAACAAAAAACTTTTGAAGCCAACGCTTCACTTCCTTATTTATTTAAAACACCTATTGGTTTAGACCTTCTATTAAGGATTTTTAAAAAAGATTCCTCCTTTACCACAGTCAATCAATCTGCCAAGCTACATTATCAAATAAACCCAAAACACAAAATTTATACAGGTGTAACATTAACAGAATCCAACAATTTACTTTCAACAAACATCCCTTCCACCTTAATAGATTACACAACCAATTACTACACCTTAGCTTACGAGTTTAAAACCTACCAACCTAACAATTTACTTTTCCCTTTAAACACCAAATTTTATATAGAAAGCAATTTTGGTTCACGCAAACAAGACAACAACAACCAGAAGCAATCTCTATTTAATTTGGAAGCGTTTAAAATTTTAAACATCAACTTAAAAAACTCCGTTTACTTCAAACTAACTGGAGGCATTTTAAATTCAGACGACTATCTTGAAAACGAATTGATGCGCTTTGGTGGCATTAACTCTATTAGAGGTTTTGAAGAAAACAGTATTTACGCTTCTCTATTCAATGTTTTAAACACCGAATACCGTTACCAACTAAGTAACTCAATTTATATTCACTCCATTACAGACATCGCCTATTATAAAAATCAAATTACCGATATTGAAGAAAAACTTTATGGTTTTGGTTTTGGTTTTGGAATCTTCACAAAAGCTGGTCTCCTAAAGCTAAATTACGCAAACGGAAAAAATGAGAATACCGCATTTAAAATATCAAATTCTAAGATTCATATAAGTTTAACTGCTTCTTTTTAAGAAAAACACAAACCCCTCAAAACAAACCACTCTTTCACACAGTAATTACAACAATTACAGTCATTAAGACACTTATAGTGCTACTTAAAAATTAACTATTTTTTATTGTTTTATTAACTTTTTATTTTGATTTTTGGCATTGACTAATTCAAATAATTATAAATAATGAAAACAAAGTTTAGTGGAATTCTAACGCTATTACTAGCGTTTGTGGTGCATTTAAGTTATGCACAAGAAAAAACTATTTCGGGTACAGTTATAGACAGCTATGGCCTACCCTTACCTGGAGCAACTATTATTGTAAAGGGTACATCATCAGGAACCTCATCTGATTTCGATGGAAAGTATGTTATACAAGCCAACCAAGGAGCAACCTTGGTCTTCAGTTTTGTAGGATACACTTCTGAAGAAGTTACTGTAGGCTCTTCAAACACTATTAACGTAACAATGACAGAGGACGCTGCTGCACTTGAAGAAGTTGTAGTAGTTGCTTTCGGTACTACAACTAAAGAAGCGTTTACCGGCTCTGCCAGTGTAGTTGAAGCAGAAAGTCTTGAGTTGAGACCTTTGACATCGCCTGTCGCTGCCATCGAAGGTAATGCAACGGGTGTGCAATTCTTATCAGCATCAGGATCACCAGGATCTTCTCCCAGCATTGTAATTAGAGGGGTTGGAACCTTAAATGGAGACACCGACCCACTATATATTGTAGATGGTGTGTCTTTCCAAGGAGGGCTAAGCACATTAAACCAGGATGACATCGAGTCTATCACAGTTTTAAAAGATGCAGCTTCAACCTCACTTTACGGATCTCGTGCTGCAAATGGAGTTGTTATTATTACTACGAAAAAAGGAAAAAAAGCATCTGGCATTACTGTTAACGCGACAAGTCAATTTGGTGTTATAACTAAAGGAATAGACGAATACGATGCGGTTAATCCAGGTGAATACTATGAATTAATGTGGCAGTCATACAAAAATTCATTAGGAGGAGATGCAGCTGCTGCAGCTCAAGCTTCGGCGACTATTTTTAACCGTTTAGGAAGAAACCCTTTCGATGTTCCAAACGATCAAATTGTTGACACTGATGGTAATCTTAATCCCAATGCCAACCTAATTGCTAAAGATTTAGATTGGTATGATGCACTTGAGCGTACAGGAAGCAGACAAAACCACTCTGTGAACGTGTCTGGTGGAGGTGAAAACCACTCTGTATTTTTCTCAGCCTCTAACTTAGCTGAGAAAGGTTATGTTATTCAAAGTGGTTACGATAGAACCACTGGTCGTTTAAGTGGTACATTCAAAGCTACCGATTGGTTATCTATGGGAGGTAATGTAAACTTTGCAAGTGAAAAATTCACTGGTTCTCCTTCTAGAGGTAGCTCTATTGCAAACGTATTTGGTTTTGCTAAAAACATGGGATCTATTTACTCTCCATATTTATTAGATCCTACTACCGGAGATTATATCTATGATGAAGCAGGTAACATAAGATGGGATCGCGGTGAAAGTATTTCTTCATTAGGTATTCAATCTAGACCGACAAATGTTGGACGTAATGCCTTAGAAGAAGCTATACTTAACAACGAATTGACAAAAAGAAACAATTACGGTTTCAGATATAATGCTGATTTCACCATTATTGAAGGTTTAAAAGTAAGTTTAATTTACGGTCAGGATATTCAAGATAGTTACAACAAAAGCTACGAAAATCCTGAGGTTGGTGATGGAGCACCAACAGCTCGTTTTCAAGACAACAGATTTAGAAGAACTGTTGAAAACTTCAACCAGTTAATTACTTATAACAAATCGCTAGGAAATCATAATTTCGATTTAACCTTAGGTCATGAAAGTTTCGACAGAAACTTCACTGAAAACAGCGCCTTTAAAAGCACTGAGACTATTTCAGGAATTTACGAACTGGACAACTTCTCAGTTGTATTAGACGCTAGTGGTAGTAGCACAGATTACAAACTAGAAGGTTTCCTTGGAAGACTTAATTATAACTTTGCAGATAAATATTATTTAAGTGCTTCTGCAAGAAGAGATGGATCTTCTGTATTTACAAATAATAAATGGGGTACCTTCTACTCTTTTGGAGGTTCTTGGAGAATTAGCCAGGAAGAGTTCATGAAAGATGTTTCATTTGTAAACAATTTGAAACTTAGAGGATCTTATGGAGAGGTTGGTAACGACCAATTAGGTAATTACTATGTTTCTCAACCCCTTTACGCTATTTACCCAAATGCTGGAACTCCTGGTCTTCGTTGGGATACTACAGGTAATGCAGACCTACAATGGGAAACATCTGAAAGTTGGGATGTTGCTTTAGAGTTTGGATTATTCAATAACCGCTTAACAGGTGCTTTTGAGTTCTACAAAAAAATATCATCTGATTTATTATACAACGTGCCAATTCCTCCTTCTGAAGGACAAATTGAAGCTCCGGATAACGTAGGAGATTTATTCAACCAAGGTCTAGAAATAGGATTAAACGGTTTAATCGTAAACAAGAAGAACTTCACATGGAACTTAGGAATCAATGCTTCAACCCTTAAAAATGAAATTACCTACCTTCCTAGTCCTTTCATAGACGGCTCTAAACGTTGGGAAGAAGGACGTTCAAGATTCGATTTCTTCGTATACGACTATGCCGGAGTTGATCCAAGTAATGGTGATGCTTTATTCTATATGTATGAAGAAACAGAAGACGCTGTTGGAGTTCCTGTATTAAACGACAATGGCACCCATGCTACAACAAATGATTATTTAGATGCAGGAAAAGGATACGTAGGAGCTAGTGCTGTACCAGACTTAATTGGTTCTATTTCTAATAGCTTTTCGTTTGGCAACATCGATCTTAATTTCTTATTTACCTACCAAATTGGAGGAGACATTTTAGATTACGGTTATGCAGACATGATGCACCAGGGAGAATATGGTGAATCACTTCATCCAGATGCTTTAAAAGCTTGGAAAAACCCTGGAGACATTACTAGCGTACCTAGACTAGAGAATGGTAACACTTTGTTAGCTCCAAGTTTATCTTCTAGATGGCTAACAGATGCATCTTATTTAGCATTAAGAAACATAAACCTGGCTTACAACCTAAGTTCTTCAACCGCAGATCAAATTGGTGTTGATAAATTAAGAATTTTTGTAACAGGAGAAAACTTAGCAATGTTTGCTAAAAGAACAGGATTAAATCCACAATACAACCTTTCTGGTACTCCATCTGGTAACGACTACAACCCGAATAGAGTAATTTCTTTAGGTGTTAATGTGGCATTTTAATTTTAATTAGAAAATAAAAAAAATAGACATGATACGTAATAAAAAATATATATTCCTACTTGCTTTTGCGGCAATGGTCTTTGTAGGCTGTACTGAAGAGTATTTAGAGACAGCTCCAACCGATTCTATTTCTGAATCAACTGCGCTTTCTAACGAGGATAACATGTACCTTGTAGTTAACGGACTGCACAGAATGATGTATGGTCAAAACCAATTAACTGGTGGTACTTCTAGCCGTTCTGGTGAAAGTCACTTCTTACCAATGTTTGATGCTGTTGGTGGTAATATAATTCACTCTTCTCCGGGTAACGGATGGATGACATCAGATTTAAAATGGACTTCTCACACCAATGCCAATGCTACAACTGGTTTTAATCTTTGGTTTCAACGTTACCATTTTATTGAAGTAGCTAATGCCATCATTAATAAAGCGGCAGGTAGTAATTTCACCGAAACAGAAAAACTAAATAATGTTTTAGGACAAGCTTACGCTTACCGTGCATGGGCATACTGGAGATTAGTTACAACCTTCTCTAAAGGTTATCTAATTGGAAACCCTAGTACCGACCCAGGTGTACCTATCCTTTTAAATGAAGGAGCTCCATACGAAGGTGGTCCAAGAGGTACTGTTGAAGATGTTTACACTCAAATTTATTCAGACATTAATACCGCAATTTCCTATTTAGGAAAAGCGAGTGCTCCAGAAGACAAATCTCATATCTCAATAAATGCAGCATACGGAATAAAAGCACGTGTGGCTTTATCAAAAGGTGACTGGCAAATCGCAGCTGATAACGCAGCTTTAGCTAGAAACGGATACCCTTTACTTGATGAAAGCGGTTGGTTATCTGGATTTAATACCAACGATTTATCTGAAGTTATTTGGGGTGGTTACGTAATTGATACAGAAACCAATTACTATCAATCATACTTCTATTATGTTGCTTTCGCTTTCAACGGAAGTCAAAACAGAAGTAATCCTAAGTTAATCAGTAAAGAACTGTACGACAGAATCCCATCTACAGATTACAGAAACAAAGGATGGTTACCATTAGCACCGAACACAAACCCTGCAGCTTCTAACGATTTGGGAGGAAGTTATGAAACAGACCCGAATTATGATAATGCTGATGATTTTTGGGATGCATGGGAAGCAATCATTACGGAATACGGAGCTACTTCTGGACACAACACCCATCCTTATATGAATGTTAAGTTCAAACAAAAAAATCCAGGTGGCATCGATCCTGATGACGTTATTTACATGCGTTCTTCTGAAATGGTTTTAATTGAAGCCGAAGCTAAAGCCATGTTAAATGACGTTAGCGGTGCTCAAAATGCCTTAGACATCTTAGGTTCTGCAAGAGATTCTGCATTTGACAAAACAGCTTTTACTACGCAAGCCCAACTTATGGATGAAATTAAATGGCAAAGACGTGTTGAGTTATGGGGAGAAGGCTTTAGTTACCACGACAACATTAGATGGGACGAAGGTTTAGACCAAACAAATTCTGGTGCTTCAGAAGTACTTTATCAAGCTGGATTTATGCAAGACAAACCATCTGTTAACGACGACTGGATTTTCCAAATTCCACAAGATGAACTTGATGCAAATCCATTCTTAACCGAAGCAGACCAAAACTAAGGTTTAACTTAACACATTGAAATTATGAAAAAAACAATAAATATATTTTTACTAATAATCTCCTTTGTAGTGTTACAAAACTGTGATGAGGATCAATTTGAGTCATCACTTAATTATGTTTCATTTGGAGACACCACGTATTCTACAGGTGTAGACGTAGGAGGATCAAATACCATTGATGTATATGTTTATACATCATCAAAAGTAAGTTCTGATGTTACTTTTAATATTGAAGCTGATGCTTCTGGAGCTGCCGATGGTTCTTATAGCATCCCAACATCGGTTACTGTGCCTAGCGGAAGTAACGAAGGTAAATTTACCCTTACTTTATCTGACGTCGATTTAGGGATAGGTATTAACAGAATTGAATTAAGCTTCACTGATGTAGCGTCAGGATACGACAATGGAGGTTCTACTGCTGTAGAATACATCCAAAATTGTACAGAAGTTACGGGTACTTTAGATTTTGTTTTTGACACCTACTCTGATGAAACGTCTTGGGAAATAACAGATGCCCTTGGCGGGGTTGTCCTTTCAGGCGGACCATATGCTCGCAGCGCAGGTACAGCTTCAGAAAGTCTTACATTATGCTCAGGACGCGATTACACATTAACTATATTCGATGCTTATGGAGACGGTATGTTTGATGGTGCTAATTTAGGATCTTATACTCTATCTATTGATGGTGAAGTTAAAATCTCTAATGATGGTGAATTTGATGCTGAAGTATCTACCGCATTCGATACAAAGTAAAAATTAAAAACTTTGATTTTTTAAATTAAGGGAACTCTTTTAAAGGGTTCCCTTTTATTTTTAAAGGCAAATTTAAATAACAAAATCTGCGAGGGAATTGTCCAAAAACAAACGATAACAGTAGATAAATACAAAGCTTCTAAAAAAATTTTAACCTTAATTTATTGTTTATTTAACTTTTTATTTTGATTTTTGAACCTGACTAATTCAAATAATTATAAAATGAAAACAAAGTTTAGTGGAATTCTAACGCTATTACTAGCGTTTGTTGTGCAATTAACTTTCGCACAAGAAAAGACTATTTCAGGTACGGTTTCAGACAATTACGGTCTGCCTTTACCGGGAGCTACAGTCTTAGTAAAAGGTACGATGACAGGTACTTCTTCTGATTTCGACGGTAATTATTCTATCCAAGCAAGCCAAGGGTCTACTTTGGTTTTTAGCTTCGTAGGATACGGTTCTAAAGAAGTCGTTGTAGGTGCATCAAGTACTATTAATGTTACCTTAGAAGAAGATGCAGCAGCTCTGGAAGAAGTTGTTGTAACCGCATTTGGTCAAGCAAGACAAGCTAGATCTTTAGGTTATGCAGCAACTAAGGTTACAAGTGAAGAACTAACTGAGGTCGCCACAGCTAATCCTTTAGAAACCATGTCTGGTAAAATTGCCGGTGTAGACATTTCTGCTCCAGCACAACCAGGGGCTTCTACCAAAGTAATATTTAGAGGTTTTAGCTCCATCACTGGAAGTAATAATCCTTTATATGTTATAGATGGCTCGCCAATTCTAGACACCTCGAATAGTAGTGTAGGTAGTACAAGTTCTTTCGATGCTGGTTCTGGTATCAATGATATCGACCCAAATAACATTGAAAACATCAACTTCCTTAAAGGTGCGGCAGCAACTGCTCTTTACGGTTCTCGAGGAGCTAATGGTGTTATTTTAATCACAACCAAGAAAGGAAAAAACAAATTAAGAGTAAATATTTCTTCTTCAGTAGACTTTTCTGAAGTGGCTAGAGTTACACATACTCAACAAGAATTTGGACAAGGATGGAATGGTTTATCTTATTCTTCGGTTATCGGGGAAGGTAGTTTAGCTGCCAGTAATGAGAATGGATCATGGGGAGCGCCTTTTAACGGCGAAGTAAGACCTTGGGGTAGAATTATTGACAATTCTCAATTAATTAAACCATATGTTGCTCTAGAAGATAACGTTAGAGATTTTTACGATGTTGGTCATGCCTATAACAACTCTGTTTCTATATCAGGTGGTGGAGAAAAATCAGATGTATCGTTTACTTATTCTAGAGTTGACGTTGATGGTATTTTCCCAACAGATGGCGATAGTTTTATAAAAAACAATTTTGGTGTTAATGCCGGTATCGGTTCAGACAAATTTAAAGTTCGTGTTAGTGGAAACTATGCGCACAAAGAACAAAAGGCTATTCCAACAGGTCAAGGAGATGATGCTGGTTTTGGTAAATCTTTAACTCAAGAAGTAATTCAAATGCCTGTGGACTTAAGTATTGTTGATATGGCTGATCAATCACTAATTTTCAATACTCCTAGTTACTTCTTTACACCTTACGCATCAAACCCTTACACAACTTTGGTTAACAACAATGTAGCTATTAAAAAAGATCGTTTCTTCGGTAATGTTAACTTCACATATCAATTCTCTGATGATTTCTCTGCTAGTTACCAAGTAAGTACAGATATTGATAACGAAAGTGTAAAACGTTGGGGTGCTATTGTTGATTACATTCCGGGTTCTCCTCAAGATAATGCTGCAGCTAACGGTGTAGTTGGTTCTGTTCAAGAATCAAAATATACTAACCGTCAATTTGATACATATTTAAACTTAAATTACGGAAAAGATTTAACAGAAAACCTAAGACTTGATGCGTTGGTTGGTTTTAACTATAATGAAAGAAACGGTGACCTATTAAGTGTAACAGTTAAGGGTCTAGACTTACCTAATTATTATGAGTTAGCAAATTCAGCAGCAACTCCTACGTTAGTACAAAGTGATTATTTAAGAAGAGTATTTGGTGTGTATAGCCAAGTAGAATTAGGGTTCTTAGAAAGATATTTCTTAACTATTACAGCAAGAAATGATAGTTCTTCTACGCTTCCTCTTGAAAACAACTCGTACTTCTATCCTTCTGCTTCCCTTGCAGCGATATTACTAGACAGTGGTAGTACTTTCGCAAAATTAAGAGGAAGTTGGGCTAGAATTGGTAATGATACAGGAATGTACCAGGTACTATCAACAGCAGGTCAATCGGCAAATGATGCCTACTTTGGCCAAATAACATATCCTTTCGGAGGAGTTAATGCTTATGAAATTTTCGGACGTATTGAAAACCAAAGTTTAAAACCTGAAATTACTGATGAAATCGAGTTAGGTTTAGAGTTAGGTTTATTTAACAGACGTATTACACTAGACGCAACTTATTACAACAGAAAAACAAAAGACTTAATTGTTGACCTTCCTATTGCTCGTTCAACAGGATACAGTACGATTACAGGTAACTATGCTGACTTAACTAACAAAGGTGTTGAGTTATTGTTATCAGCTAAACCAATCGTATCAGACAATTTCCAATGGGAAATCAACTATACATTTACCAAAAATGACAATGAAGTAACCAAAGTAAACAACGACGACGGTAAAGTATCTGTTTACAATGCTTATAACATTAACTTCTATGCTGAGGAAGGTAAACCACTTGGAACATTTTATGGTCCTGCTCCAGCGAAAAATGATGATGGTGCTTATATTGTTGATCCAAATACTGGATACTATACATATGACGGTACAGAAGTAGAATTAGGAAATTCTCAAAGAGATTTTATCATGGGTCTTAAAAATACCCTAACTTACAAGAACTTCCGTTTTAACATGAGTTGGGACTGGAAAGAAGGTGGGCAAATGTATTCTTACACCAAACGTCTTAATTATTTCGTAGGTAACGGTGTAGAAACTACATATAACGACAGAAACCCTTGGATTGTTCCTAATTCAGTTGTTCCTGATGGTAATGGTGGTTATGTTGAAAACACAACAGCTGTTGATTTCGAATCTGTAACTGGCTTCTACAATACACAAAGAAACTCCGCTATTGAAGGAGATAATATTATCGATAAAACATTTATTCGTTTAAGAGATGCTTCACTTTCTTACAGCTTTCCTTCGAAAATGATTAGTGATTTAAACTTAAGTAGTTTAACTTTCTCTGTTTACGGAAAGAATTTATTCCTATGGACTCCTTCTGATAACTCTTATATTGACCCTGAAACAACAACTTACGGTCGAGGAATTCGTAGTGAATTTGGAGAGTTTGCGACTAACCCTTCACAAAGATCTTATGGAGCTAGTGTTAAAATAGGATTTTAATTAAAAAAAAATATAAAATGAAAAATACATATAGAAAAATATCTAGTCTCTTTATGACTGCCGTTGTTGTATTCTTTATGGGATGTGACACAGATTTAGATATTAATACAGATCCGGATTTGTTAGCACCTGATGCCGTACCAATGGCTTCTGAATTACCTGCTGCATTAACAGGTATTGCTGGTAGTGCAGGATCTTATTTTGCAATTTTTGGAGGATTTTGGAGTCAATATTGGACGCAAAGTGCCGTTGCTAATCAGTACAAACAAATTGATGATTATTCATTAAACACGACCGATAACATGATTAATGGAGCTTGGTCTTCAATGTTTGATGCTTTAACAGATGTTAGAAATATTAAAGCAAATGCTTTAGCCGAAGAAAATTGGAACTATTATTTAATAGCAACGACTTTAGAAGTATATGCAAATCAAATTTTAATTGACTTTTATGGCTCTATTCCTTATGCAGAAGCAAATAATACTGCTATTTTAAACCCTGCATTCAATACAGCTGAAGAAGTTTACGATTTGATGGTTTCGGACTTAAAAGGAGCTTTAAGTAAAGATTTATCTGCTTCTCCAATCGATAACGCTCCAGGAGACACGGATTTTGTCTTTGAAGGTGATATGGATGAATGGAAAGCATTTGCGAACACAATGCTTTTAAAGTTATACTTAAGACAGTCTGAAGTTCGCCCTTCTGTTGCTCAAAGCGGAATTACAACTTTAATGAACTCTGGTGCAACTTTCCTATCTTCAGATGCTGCAATTACTCAATTTACAGACGAGGATAGTAAAAGTAACCCATTATATGAAACTGATAGACGTCAACTAAATGTTGCTACAAACTTAAGAGCGAGTACAACAATGGGAAGCTTCTTACAAGCAAATTCAGATACCAGGTTAAGTTATTTTTATGATGGCACAAGTTTTCAAAATCAAGGGGATTTTGAAGATGGTTCATCTACTTCGTCTGTAGTAGAATTAGCACCTGAAGATCCTTACTACTTTATGTCTTTAGCAGAAAGCTTATTTTTACAAGCTGAAGCAAGAGTAAGATACATGGGAGGTAATGGAGCTCAAGCTTTATACGAGGCTGGATTAACTGCAGCTTTTGATCAATGGGGTGAAGATGCAAGCTCATTTATTTCAGGAGCTTATGCTTACCCTAACGGAACAGATGCAGAAAATATTGAAGCAATTGTGGTTCAAAAATGGGTATCTCTATTCCCAGGAAACGGATTCGAAGCCTTCTTCGAACACAACAGAACAGGTTATCCTCAAGAATCAGCTGTAAGTCAATCTGAGTTGTCATACGTACCAGGCCAATTCGCATATTCTGTAGAAGGTCTTACTGGAGGTTTATTTCCAAAAAGACTTGAGTATCCTCAAGATGAAAGCCAAAGAAATTCGAATGCACCGAATACTGTAATTAAAATTACAGAACCGGTTTGGTATGATGTAAACTAATTTAAAAAAGATTTAAATGAAAAAGTATAGTATAATATTTTTAGCTCTATTAGGAGCGCTTACGTTCTCCTGTGACGTTGAAAGCACAGATGATGTTTCTCAGATTACGGTGTACCCTGAGTTAACTATAAATGGTGACGCCTTAGTATATTCTGAAGTTGGTCAACCGTTTAATGACCCTGGAGCTAACGCTTCTGTTGGTGGATCTGCTATTGAATATTCCACATCTGGTGACCTTGACACCACTACACCTGGATTTTACACCATTACTTATGCTGCTGCCAATTCAGATGGATTTGAAGCAACAGCATCAAGAACAGTCATTATATATGAAAATGATGGTAGTGTAGCCGGTGTTTATGATGGCATTAGAATCAGTAGAGGATTTGGAGGACCAATATTAATATCTTCTAGAGGTGATGGTGATTTTAATATTTCTGACCTTATGGGAGGATATTATGAGTTTGGTGTTGGATATGGTAACGCATATGCATTCCCTGCAATCATCAGTGTTGATGTTGCTGGAGGCACAGTAACTTCTGCTGCTGGTGGCGCTGGCGGTTTCGGACCTTGTTCTTTAACTAACGGTGTTGTTAGCTCTGATGGAAAAGAAATGACATGGACAGCAACACTTACTGATTATGCCTTTGGATTTGATGTTAAAATGACCAAAGTAACTCCTTAATTAATAACAATGATAGATATGAAAACAATAAAACAATATATAGCCATTCCGTTACTAACTTTATTTTTAGTGACGTCGTTTGTATCATGTGATGAAGTAGAAGATCCTAATCCAGGTGGTACAGCTGTTGAAAAAATGGCTGGCGATTGGTATGTTCAAACATTTGTAGGAGAAAACCTTGCTTTAGATTACCAATTAATTTCTACTTATAATACAGCAGCGAATACAGATGAAATGTGGGTTGATGATCATCAACACATCTGGTGGTTTAAATCTAAAACGCCTGTAAATATCAGTGATATGTCTTTTGCCGGTACAGATTTAGAAAGTAGTGTTGATGGCTACGATATAACTGTAACCATTACAAATGGTAAAGTTACTCAAGGAGACACTGAAACTTCTGGAGGAAACATGACAGATGGTATCTCTTTTGACATTGAATTCTCTGATGACCCTGGTACTATTTACACCATTAAAGGCTATAAAAGAACCGGATTTGCAGAAGATGAACATTAAAATTGTATAAGCAAATTTTATGATAATTAATAAATAAAGCTGCCATATGGCAGCTTTATTTTTACAAAACTATTCATACAAACCAATGAAACCATTTTTTATCACCCTCCTACTTTATTTATTTCTTTGTTCTTGTTCTAATGACAATAACGTCCCAATAGAACCAAATATTCCCGAAGAAGAAATTGATATCCCTTCAACAAATACAGTGGGAGTAACGCAAAAAAAGCTTAAAGTTTTTGACGGCTACACACTTTTTACTTCTTCAAAATCTACAGACACCTACCTTATTAACAATTGCGGTCAGGTCATTAACAAATGGACTAGTAAATACAAATCAGGAAAGTCTGTCTATCTCTTAGAAAATGGATCTATTCTTAGAGCTGGTGAAATACTAAATGAAAATATTGCTATTGGGGGGATTGGCGGCGCTATTGAGATAAAAGATTGGAATGATAACTTGATCTGGAGTTATGAATATTCATCTGATCAATTTAGTCATCATCATGATGCTATTCCATTGAAGAATGGAAACATCCTATTATTAATCGCTACACGCAAAAATTTACAGGAATGTATTGATGCAGGACGAGATCCGGAAACGTTAACCGATTCTGAATTATACAATGAACAGATAATTGAGATTGAACCGATTGGAAATAACGCAATAAACATCGTTTGGGAATGGAATATTTGGGACCATTTAGTACAAGATTTTGATTCAACAAAAGCGAATTTTGGAACTATTAGTGAAAACCCACAACTAATGGACATAAATTACATAGGAAGGTACAATGGAAAAGCCGATTGGCTACATGCAAATTCTATTCAATACAATGAAGATTTAGATGAGATTATTATAAGTTTCCAAGGGACAAGCGAATTTATGATTATTGATCATTCAACCACTAGCTTAGAAGCTGCTTCCAGTAGTGGAGGTAAAAAAGGCAAAGGGGGAGATATATTATACCGATGGGGAAATCCGGCAGTATACCAATTAGGGACAGAAAATGACAGAACCCTTTATGGTCAACATTACCCACACTGGATTCCAAATAATTATTCAGACGGAGGCAAAATTTTGGTTTTTAACAATGGGCTTGACAGAGAATCACCTGTTGCTTATTCATCGGTTGATCTTATTAGCCCAACCAAAGACAACAATGGTAATTACAGCTTTACCGATGGGTTACCCTTTGCTCCAAAACAACCCGAATGGCAATATAAAAATATTGGTTCCTTCCTCTCAGAAATTATATCAAGCGCACAAAGGCTACCAAACGGTAATACCTTAATATGCGAAGGGCAACGTGGACATTTTTTCGAAATAAATACTAATGATGAGATTATATGGGAATATGTTAATCCTGAATCTGGATCAGGTATTCTAAAACAAGGGGATGAAGGTGTTGATAACGCTGTTTTCAGAGCATTCAAATATTCAACCAATTATCCTGCCTTCAAAAATAAAACTTTAACGCCTGGTTCACCTATTGAGTTAGACCCCAATTTGGGCAATTGTATGTAACCCTATATATTATGAAACCGTCCTATTTTTAGGATGGTTTTTTTTATACCTTTGCGCCATGCAAGAACAAACACAAATATTTGGTATTAGAGCCATCATAGAAGCTATAAATGCAGGCGAAACAATTGATAAAGTATTCCTTCAAAAAGGATTAAAAGGTGACTTGTTTTCCGAATTAGAATTTGTACTACGTCAACATTCTATTAATTCATCGTATGTTCCTGTTGAAAAATTAAATCGTCTTACCAAAGGCAATCATCAAGGAGCCGTTGCTCAAATTTCACCTATCGCTTTTCACGATTTAGAAAACTTAGTGATGCAAGTAACCGAATCTGGTAAAACACCACTATTCCTTTTATTAGATCAGTTAAGTGACGTTCGTAATTTCGGTGCTATTATCCGTACGGCGGAATGTACCGGCGTTGATGGTATTATTATTCAGAAGAAAGGTGGTGCCCCTGTAAATGGCGATACCATTAAAACCAGTGCTGGTGCCGTTTTTAAAATTCCAATCTGTAAGGTAGACCACATTAAAGACGCGGTTTTCTATATGCAGGCATCAGGTATTAAAGTTGTTGCTGCCACCGAGAAAACAAACGAAACCCTCTACGATGTAGATTTTACTGAACCTTGTGCTATAATTATGGGGTCTGAAGATCGCGGTATCAATCCATCTACTTTAAAAGTAGTTGATGCTAAAGCTAAATTACCTTTATTGGGTGAAATAGGGTCGTTAAATGTATCTGTTGCTTGTGGTGCATTTTTATACGAAGCCGTTAGACAACGTTTAAAGTAAACTAATTTTCCTCGTTTTTCTGCTCTTTGTATGAGTAACTGATAATAATGGACTCTTGCTCCTCTTCTACTTCAGGTTCAATATGTTCTATAAAATTGCCATTCTCATCAAAATGTTTTAAAAACGGATCATCATCTTCGTTATAATCGGGTTGTTCCCAAACGTATTTTTTAGGCTTGGCAATCGACTTTTTAAAAATAAAAGCAAATAACAAACCTGTAATTAAACCTGACAAATGTCCTTCCCAGGAAATACCTTTCTCTATTGGCATGGTATACCAAATCATACTTCCATAAAGAAAGACGACCAAAAGGGATAATGCAATCAACCGGTAGTGCTTAGCAAAAACACCTTTAAAAAATATAAAACTCACTAACACATATATAAGTCCGCTGGCTCCAATATGATAGGATGGTCGACCTATACACCATGTTAAAAAACCAGAAACAAGAATACCATAACCAAGAACTTTCCAAGCGATTGGCCTGTAGAAATAAAATAAGGCAGTACTAAGTACCAATAAAGGCACCGAATTATGCGCTAAGTGCTTTATGCTTCCGTGAATCAACGGACTAAATAAAACACCTCTCAACCCTTTTAGACTTTGTGGATAGATTCCATATTTACTCAACCGGAATCCAAAACGCACCTCTGCCCAAAATATCACCCAAATAAAAAGCACAAAAAATAAAGGGTAAGCGATAACACCCGTTGAAAAATGGAAATGTTTGTGTGTCTTCATTGTACTAAATATAGCAAATAGTTCTCCAATATTATACTTAGTGCTAAAATGGCAGACCTCTTGGGTAAGGTATAGAAGCAGTTTCCTTTTTAATATGAAAAAATATAGCCCATCGACTGCACTCAGGATAGAATACGCGGCCGACTTTGCTTTTTTGCAAGGTCACAGCAAAAACTTAAAAATTTCCTTTAATTTTACAGTCATGAATGAACCTTTAGCAGAACGTTTAAGACCAAAAACCTTAAAAGACTACGTTAGCCAGACACATCTGGTTGGCGAGCATGGCGTTTTAACCAATCAAATAAAACAAGGCTTAATCCCTTCCATGATTTTTTGGGGACCACCAGGTATTGGAAAAACCACGCTTGCAAATATCATTGCGACAGAATCGGGCCGACCATTTTATACCTTAAGTGCCATAAGTTCTGGTGTAAAAGATGTTCGAGAAGTCATTGATAAAGCCAAACAAAGCGGAGGACTGTTTACAACAAAAAACCCTATTTTATTTATCGATGAGATTCATCGTTTTAGTAAATCGCAACAGGATTCGTTACTTCAAGCGGTTGAAAAAGGCTGGGTAACCCTAATTGGTGCTACAACTGAAAATCCAAGTTTTGAAGTAATTTCGGCATTACTATCACGTTGTCAGGTCTATATTTTAAAACCTTTTGAAAAAGCCGATTTAGAAACACTTTTACAACGTGCCATTAATGAAGACGTCCAGCTATCAGAGAAAAAAATAACGCTTAAAGAAACTAATGCGCTTTTGAAACTCTCTGGTGGCGACGCCAGAAAATTACTTAATATATTTGAACTCATCATCAATTCAGAGGAATCAGATAATATTATTATTACTGACGATAGTGTCTTACAAAAGGTTCAGAACAACACGGTTCGTTACGATAAAACCGGCGACCAGCACTACGATATTATTTCTGCTTTTATAAAATCAATTCGTGGTAGTGACCCAAATGGTGCTGTATACTGGTTAGCCAGAATGATTGAAGGCGGTGAAGATGAAAAGTTTATCGCCCGCCGATTGTTAATATCAGCCAGTGAAGATATTGGCAATGCCAACCCCACAGCACTGGTTATTGCGAATAATACTTTTCAGGCAGTTTCAACCATTGGTTATCCTGAATCGCGTATTATTTTAAGTCAGTGTGCAACATATTTAGCATGCTCACCAAAAAGTAATGCTGCCTATACAGCTATTGGTAAGGCGCAACAAATCGTAAAACAAACCGGGGATTTATCGGTGCCTTTAGATATTAGAAATGCACCTACCAAACTTATGAAAGAATTAGGTTATGGCGATAACTATAAGTACGCCCATAACTACGAAAACAACTTTGCGCCTCAGGAGTTTTTACCTGATGAAATTAAAAATACTAAATTTTACGAACCTGGTAATAATGCTCGAGAAAATGCGCATCGCGAATTTTTAAAACAACGATGGAAAGATAAATATGGGTATTAACCCGATAAAAAAAGGGAACCAATTGGTTCCCTTTTTTATTTTTATGATTTGATTTAGAACTTAATATTAAGCTCTTTCTGTTTTGTACCTTCTGATGTATTATACTCAATAACCCAAGTATCTCCTTTTTTATAAATAATGGCATTTTCACCGTTTACCATATATAAATTAGGCTGTGCCGTTTTAGTAATTTTATAAACCACCTTAGGTGTTGCATCTACTAACTGATAGCCATTTTCTATTTCCTGAGCATACAACACACTATTCATAACCTCTTTAACTTCTGCTTCCATCGTTTTTCCTTCCTTAGCCGTTTCTACTTTTTCAGCAGCAACAACCGGAACTACAGCAACATTAGCGGCCTGTTGGGCCTCCTTTTCTTTTAAAGCTTGAATTTCATTTTTTAATTCCTGTATTTCCTGATTTGTATTTGTCGCTGCCACGACTGTAGTGGTTGCGGTAGCCGCTAAGTTTGGCTCATACTTGTAATTCAATGCTTCAATATCGGTAAAAGCATCTCTTAAAGCCTCAGTATAAGCTCTGTAAAAATCCTTTTCACGACTCTCCCCCACTTTTGTAGTGTATACCACGGCATCATTACAATCTTTTAGCTCTATTGTTAATTTAGTTTTAAATAACCCAGGATCTTTCATTGCATCAGATTTAAGGGCTAAACAACGATTCTTAACCAAATCGTCTGGGTAGGCTTCCCCTTCCTTTAAAGCTGTAAATCCATATTTTTCAAATAAAAATTGGGTTAACGAATTCAATTGATACTGATCTTTTTCTTTTAAAAAATCATATTTATTAGGAACGATAACATATTTATAAGCGTTTAAATTGGTCTGCGCAAACAAACTCCCCGCCACTAAACACATTACTAAAAGCGATAAAAATTTAGTTTTCATTGTTGTAATATCTAATTTAATTGAAATTATAAATCTCGTATACATTATTGTTTTTGATAATTGAGTAAATATACGTTTTGTTATTTACTTCTATTTTTTGAAACGTAAAAAATATTAAAATCGCATAATTTGAAACGTTATAAATATTTTTTTAACTCCAATAAGTTTTTCACTTGTTTTAAATGCACTTCGACTTCCTTATTAAATTCATTGAAATAAATAACATCCATACCTATCCCCAAAGCACCTAGAATATCGGCTTCAAAACCATCGCCTATCATGATGCTTTTTTCTACAGAGGTATTGGCCTGTTTTATGGCATGATGAAATATTTTAGGGTTTGGCTTTTTAACACCAACAGTCTCTCCGTTGGTTACTGTTTTAAAAAAGTGATCGATATTTGACTTAATAAGTTTTTTAGTTTGAACCTCTTCAAACCCATTCGATAGGATGTGTAAATTATAATTAACCGACAAATACTCTAAAATTTCAACCGTATTATCAAACAAAAAATTATGATCGGTTAAATACGTTATATAATCTTCTGCTAACTGATGAATAACTTCTTCCGCTACCATCACATTTAATGCGTTAAACGTATCGTTTAATCTTCCGAAGCGCATAAAAGCCTTATCCACTTTTTCATCACGATATAACTTCCAGTATTGTAAGTTAATCGCTTTATAATGAGTTAAAAACTCCTGTAAATCGACCTCAACTTGATTTAATTTTAAAATTTTTCCAAAAGCCAATTCGGAGTTCCTGTCGAAATCCCACAACGTATGATCTAAATCAAAAAATATATCTGTAATACCGTTAATCTTCATCTGGAGAATCTAAAATAATATTGAATAATTCTTTAAAACCTTTCCATCGTTCTACATCACTAAACGTATAATTATGAAATACCGGTATAAATTCTCCTTTCACCTTTTTAACTTCACGAATTATTTTATTTAAGGCCTTCTTTTTATCTAACAACGAATGCTGCTTGAGTAAGGTATAATCCATAAGGTGATACGAATTAATTTTTAAAGGTGTTTGCACTTCATAATCTAGATCGTAAAACAGAAAAGGGGTGCAGGTGCCCGCGCGAAAGCCCATGTAATTGACATATCCCATAGTGTAGTCTTCTAAAATCTCATGTTCTATCAAGTTTCTGTAAGATTCAGGAAGGTTTAATTTTGAAAATGACTGACGAGATGCCTTCAGAGGCACATTTAAAATATCTTCTATGCGCATCTTTTCCTTCTTTAACACCTCGGAATTTTCGAGCGCAAAATAAGAGGCCTTTAGCCCGACATAACAATAATCGGCAACATGCTTTATAAGTGACACAAAGTGTTTGCTGTTGGGATTGGTACCTTTATCGTAAGTTGAAAAGTCTCCTAATAAGAAGAAAAACAAAAACTTATAGTTACTCTGCTTCTGTTTATTTATAATATATTTAAAGGTATCGTAAGGATCATGTTGTAAACCGAATTTCACCATAAACCTATTGTAAAGCGCTTTAAATTTTAGCTGAAACAATTCCTTTAATGTTCCGCCAACACCACGCATCACCCCTTTTAATTTAAAATGGTATGCTGTTGGCACATCTATAATGGGCTTGATACTGTATTTGCGATCAGGAAAACTAAAATCTTCAAACTGTAGCTGAAGTGCTTCTCTGAATTTAAATGCCCAGATATCTACAACCGGTTGTTCTAAAAATCCATTCTTATAAGCTATACTTTCGGTTGCTAAAAACCGGCCATATTCATCTTTTACATGTGGCAAATACTCTTCGTATCGCGATAACAAATAAAAGGATGCTGCAAAAATATCGAACGGAATAGCACTTTTATCGCCTGCTGAAAAGAAACTCTTAGTCTCTTCCCAAGGTTGTACATTCACCTCTACATCGCTTAAACCCTGTTCAAACAACATATCATGACTTTTAATAAAAAACTCGTTACCCAACTGTTGTTTGGTATACGACATTTTTAAACTATCATGCGCAATGAAGCTTTCTATCTGTGTTGTAAAATCGACCTCAACACCTAAAATACGCGTACATATATGTTTAAAAACATACTTTAAACGTGGTGTTATTTTATGTGTATAAATTAAAAGCATACGTAATAGCGAGCAGTATTTATAGCTAAATTATAGAATTCCTTCGTCTGCGAAACTAAAGTATGCATTTTCTGTTATAATAAGATGATCTAAGACTTTAATATCTAAACTTTGCGAAGCAGTTTTTAACTTTTCCGTGATTTGCTTATCAGCCTCGCTTGGTCTTAACGTTCCCGACGGGTGGTTATGCGCCAAAATAAGTCCGGTAGCTCCAACTTCTAAAGCCGTTTTTAGCACCAAACGTACATCAACCAGCGTTCCTGTAATACCTCCTTTACTTAACTGATTCTTTTGAATCACTTTATTGGAGTTATTTAAATAAATAATCCAGAACTCTTCGTGTTGCAGTTCGCCAATAACGGGCTGCATCACTTCAAAAACCGACCGACTGGAACTGATTTGCTTTTTCTCTAAAGCTTCCTCTCCACGTCGTCGCCGCCCTAACTCAAGCGCTGCAGCAATTGTAACAGCTTTAGCTTCCCCTATACCTTTAAACTGCATTAATTGTTTAACCGACAGTTTCCCCAGTGCGCTTAGATTATTATCTACGCTTCCTAGTATGCGTTTACACAAAGCGACAGCACTCTCTTCTCGATTACCCGAACCAATTAAAATGGCAACTAGCTCGGCATCACTAAGAACTGATTTTCCTTTGTAGAGTAATTTTTCACGGGGCCGATCGTCCTGACTCCAGCTTTTAATAGAAAACGATGTTGATTTTTCGTGCATAGAGTAAATATAAATATTGTAAATTTATATTTCAACATTTGAACCACTGAAAATCAAACCTTAACACTTCAACTAAATGAAACCATTAAAAAAAGAAGATATCAATCAGAACATTTACGATTTATACGATGATTATGCACACAATAAAATAAACAGACGCCAATTTGTTGAAAAGTTATCTGTTTTTGCTGTAGGGGGCATTACCGTGTCTTCGCTGTTAAGTTTTATAACACCTAACTATACCGATACATTATTGGTTAACCCCAATGACCCTAAATTAGATTCCAAATTTATTACTTACCAATCTCCTAGCGGCGGTGGCACCATCAAAGGATTACTTTCTAAACCTAAAATAGCAAAAGGTAAACTACCTGGAATTATAGTGGTTCATGAAAATCGCGGACTTAACCCATACATTGAGGATGTTGGCAGGCGTGCAGCCTTAGAAGGGTTTATTTCCTTAGCTCCAGACGCACTAACCCCACTCGGAGGATATCCTGGCAATGATGATGATGGACGTGCTTTGCAGCGGCAACGAGATCGTAATGAAATGCTGGAAGATTTTATTGCAGCTTATAACTATTTAAAAAACCATAAAGATTGTAGCGGAAAAGTTGGTGTGGTCGGTTTTTGTTTTGGTGGATGGATTGCCAATATGATGGCGGTTAAAGTACCATCCTTATCTGCGGCTGTGCCATTTTATGGCGGGCAACCTTCAGCTGAAGAAACGGCTAACATTAAAGCGCCTTTACTCATTCAGTATGCTGGATTAGATACTCGCGTTAATGCAGGTTGGGAGGTTTATGAAGCCGCCTTAAAAACAAATAACATCGAATACACAACACATATCTACCCTGAGGTTAATCATGGTTTCCATAATAATACAACTCCAAGATACGATGAGGCTGCAGCTACTTTAGCATGGAAAAGAACGATAGACTTTTTTAAAGAAAAACTGCAATAACACAGAATTCCATTTCCACTTTTATAAGTTAAAAATCATTTAATTTATTTACATTTTATGCATAAATTTATAGCACAAGTCAACTATAACTTTATGCATTTTACTTTATCATCGGTTTCGCTTAAAACATTATTAACGTCATTCATTGTGCTATGTTTCAGTTTTAATAACATACAGGCACAAGATTCAGACAACACCATCGACTCTATAATTGTTAATGCTCCCAAGGCTATACCGTTAACAGCGATTATTCAAAACATTCAAAAAACCAATGAAGATTTAAAACTTATTGAACGTAAGCTGGAAGCTAACAAAGCTGTGCATAAAGTAGATTCTTTATACCCTACTTATGCCACATATATTGATAAACAACAGGAACAAACTGAAAAAGTTCTAGCTTCAAATCCAAACAGACAAAAAATTGAAAACCTGTATACCAAATGGAATGGAAATCGAATATATTTAACAGGTATAGAAGATGATGTTAATAACTTTGTTTCTCGCAACACACGCTTACTTGAAACAATTGAATTGCATCACAAAACATGGGATTTAACGCTTGAAAATGCTAAAAATGAAGAAGCGCCAAAAGAAATATTAAACCGCATTAGCGATTTAATTAAAGATATTGAAGCGATCGATAAAGCCATTATTGAAGAAAACAATACTGCTTTAAAGTTAGAGTCGAAAATCAATTTTAAAGTAGAATTGATTAACGAAATCATGGAGGAGATTTTAACCCTTAAAAACTCTGAAACCTATGATTTATTTCATTTAAGACACAATCCTATTTGGAAAATTTCCTTTTCTCAAACCGAAAGCTCAAGTAATGGTTCGGCATTAGAAGCCGCTTCAGATAGTTTTAAAGAACTTGTAAGCTTTATAAAAAACAATAAAAGTTCGTTCTACTTGTATTTTACACTCATTTTATTTCTTTCCGGAATTATCTACTTTCTGAAACGTGGGTTTGAAAAATATGAGTTTGTAGCGAACGACCCAAATTTACACATCTCTAAAGATGTTATTTTAAAACACCCTATTGCATCATATATATTCCTGTCTTTACTTATTGGAAATATATTTTTCACAGGAACACCTAAACTTTTTGAAAGTATTTTAATCTTGGGGTTAATCATTGTCTCATCGTATGTAGTACGACCACAAATAAAAACGCAGTTTAAAAACATATACTACGTTATTACATTTTTCTATGTTATAGATTTATTAAAAACATATTTATGGTTTCATTCCGGAGTTTATAGAGTTTACTTACTGTGCGAAGCCATTCTAATTGGTGCTGCGGTTTACTTATTACTAAAAAAACTGTATACAACAAAAGATGCTAAAATCAATCCGCTTAGTAAGTTCTTAATTCAATTAAGTCCTTCTATTTACATTCTGGTTTTTGTAGCCATCATGTCGAATTTCTTGGGCTATACGAACCTAACTGACATCACTCTTAAAATCTGTACGCATATTGGCGTTATCACTGTCATTTTTTATAGTTTATTGTTAATTCTTGAAGGTATCTCAACCAGTGTAATTCACAGACATTTTAGTTCCAAAGCTGAAATTGATTTCAACAGAAAATTAGCTTTAGAACTCAAATTAATGAAAATATTAAGAGTCGTAGTCTTAATTTTCTGGTTTCTGTTTTTCTTGAATATGATTGAAGTCTACAGACCCTTGAAAGATTATTTAACAGACATACTTTCTGAACCCTATAAACTCGGTACGATAAGCATTACCATCGGTTCGATTTTATCGTTTATTATTATCCTGATTTCATCATATCTGTTAACCACACTTATTTCGTTTATGATTGATGATGGCGATGGTGAAGGCGTTTTAAAATCCTTACGATTACCAAAAGGAATACCTGCTGCCGTTTCCCTAGTGATTCGTTATTTTATTGTCGCCTTCGGGTTTGTTTTTGCACTATCATCCTTGGGTATGGATTTGAGTAAATTTAACCTGCTCGCTGGTGCTATGGGTATTGGTATTGGTTTTGGTTTACAAACCTTAATCTCCAATTTTGTTTCAGGGCTAATTTTAGTGTTTGAACGACCAGTTTTACAAGGTGATACGATTGAAGTTGATAACCTTTTAGGACGTGTACATAAAATTGGGGTGCGTTCCTCAAAAATTAGAACTTTTGATGGCGCCGAAGTTATAGTACCCAATTACAACCTGATGTCTAACAATCTTATTAACTGGACGCTTTCAGATAACATTAAACGCATCGATATTTTTATTGGCGCAACTTATGATGCTGACCCAAATCAAGTATTAGAAATACTGGCTAAAACGGGTGCATCACACCCTAACACTCTAAAAACGCCCCCTCCACGCGGACTGTTTCTTGAGTTTGGAGATAACTCTCTTAATTTCGTATTACAATGTTGGGTACATTACGAACTGAGTTTAACGACAAAAAGTGAGATTTCAGTTGCGGTTTATAATGCCTTTAAAGAAGCGGGTATAGAAATACCATTCCCTCAAAGAGATATTCACATCAAGAGTATGCCTAATAATAACACTATTGAAAATAAAACATCTTAAAAAGAAAAGATGTTTTATTATTTTATCAAAGCTTTAACCTCATCAAAATTAAGTCCGCCGTAATTACCCGAACTCATAAGTAATAATGCTTTGTTTTCGAAATTTTGTGAGAATAAGAAGTTTTTAAAATCGTCCGTGTTTGTATAAATAACCAAATCGTCACGCTCGAAAGCCTGGGCAATTTGTTCATGAGATACAGCATCGAGCTTTTTAATTTCTACCGCATGCGACGAATAGAACACAACGGCCGTATCGGCATCATCTAAAGCGCCTTTATACTCCTTTAAAAATTCAGCATTTAAACTGCTATAGGTATGAAGTTCTAAACAAGCCACCAATTTTTTGTCATTGTATTGCTCTTTAACCGCTTTGGTGGTAGCTTCAACTTTACTTGGTGAATGCGCAAAATCTTTGTAAGCTACACTGGTTTTGCCTTCCGCTATTTTTTCCAGGCGTTTACTTGCCCCTTTAAAAGTTGAAATGGCCTCATAAAAATCGTCTTCATCAATACCCATATGCTGACAAATCCACTTCGCGCCTGCCAGATTATTTAAATTGTGTTTTCCAAACACCTCGATAGGCATTGGTCCTTCTGGTGTTTCCAAATAGGTTTCGCCGTCTTCAACAGTATATTCAGGCGTGTGATAAGCTATTTTACGAATCGGATTTTCTGAAGCGTCAACTACACGTTTTACCTCAGCATCTTCTTCGTTATAATTAATACTTCCGCCTTTTACTATAGAATCTACAAAAATCTTGAACTGCTCTACATAATTCTCATAGGTTGGAAATACATTTATATGGTCCCAGGCAATACCACTTAACAAAGCAATATTAGGTTTATACAAATGAAATTTAGGGCGTCTATCTATTGGAGAACTTAAATACTCATCGCCCTCAAGAACAATAAAATCATTGTCCTCGGTTAACTTTACCATCACATCGAAACCTTCAAGTTGTGCTCCCACCATATAGTCAACATCGCGATCATGGTAATGCATGACATGAAGAATCATTGAAGTAATGGTAGTTTTCCCATGACTTCCGCCAATAACCACACGAGTTTTATTTTTAGATTGCTCGTACAAAAACTCTGGATAACTGTAAATTTTAAGTCCTAATTCCTGAGCCTTTAATAACTCTGGGTTATCGGCTTTTGCATGCATTCCTAAAACAACCGCATCTAAATTTTCAGTGATCTTCTCAGGAAACCAACCAAACGCTTCTGGCAATAATCCTTTGTTTGCCAAACGTGATTTTGAAGGTTCGAAAATCTCATCATCACTACCGGTTACCTGATATCCTTTATTATGTAATGCTAAAGCAAGGTTGTGCATTGCCGCACCGCCAATGGCTATAAAATGTACGTTCATAAGTTATTTTTGTAGTGTGTAAAGATAAGGATTGCTATTTTTTTAGCGGTAATACAAGCCCTCTAAATTTTACTGTTTATCGTTTTCCAGGTCTCTAATTTGAATCAGTAAATCTGAATCCTGATGCTTTTCATAAGCTGCTTTAAGATTTAATATAGCCTTTTCAGGTTCATCTTGAGCAATATAAAATTTGGTTAATTTATCATAGCACACCAACGAACCGCCTTCGGTTATGGCCATTTTATAATAGTTCTCGGCCAACTCTGGTTCCTTATCGCTTTCGTAAATAAAACCTTTAGCTAAATACCCATCCACTTTTGAAAGCATTTCTAACTGATTAGCATAAAGTAACGCACTAGAAACACCTCCACCTAAAAAACCAGGTAACTTCATATAATATTCAACCAACGCCCATCTAGCATCGATATGATTTGCGTCTAATTCAGCGGCTTTAATAAAGGCTTCTTCAACATCTCCTATTAGAGTTAATGCTCTAACCTTACTCACCGATAAGGCTTTCATACCTAAAACACCGCCGTATTTATAATGGAAATTAGCATTTTTATGATCAAAATCGATTAACGATTGATAACTCTCGATGGCTTCATCCCATTTCTTTTGATGCCCGTAAGCATCCCCCAATAATTCTACTGCTTCTACATCATTGGGATATTGTTTTAAATGGGACTTTAAAATAGTTTCGGCTTCTATGAATTTTTCTTGATTAAATAAATCTTGAATGCTATTGGCATCCACCTGAGCCATTGCCAATATAGGAAAGAAAAGTAAAAACAGAATTCGAGGCATTACACTATTTTAATTTTAGCAAAAATAATCCTTTTAAATCAAATAAAATCACCAACTTAAAGTCGGTGATTTTATAATATCAATAATTAAATTATTAACGTCATTTATTTACTAGGAGGCATAGTCGGTCTAACCTCTATTTTACTTGGTAATGTTCTTGGGTTTAACTTCAATAAATCCACAACAATTTCTCCTAAGTCTTCAATTTGAATTTTCCAGGCATCACTTTCATCTGGTGTATTACCATTAAAATAGGTCGATACCGATCCAGGCATAATGGTACTTACTTTAATCCCATAATTACGTAAATCTAACATTACAGATTGCGAAAATCCAGTTAATCCAAATTTACTAGCATTATACGCCGATCCTTTCGCAAAGAAATTAGTTCCCGCTAGACTGGAAATCGTAATAAAATATCCTTTTGATTGTTTTAAGGCTTCAATACTCGATTTAATAGAATAAAACACACCGGTTAAATTGGTATCAATAGTTTCCTGCCACTGCTCTACTGTTAAATCTTCAATACTACCAAAATGTCCTATTCCAGCATTCGCAATGACAACATCTATTTTATTAAAGGTATCTAAAACGGTTTGAATCGCTTCTTGCTGACTTTCATAACTTCTAACGTCAGCCTGAATACCAATTGCTTTAGCTCCTTGAGTTGAATTGGAATTCAATGCATTTGCAGCTTTTTGTGCCGCAGCTAAATCTCTTCCAGTAATGGCTACATTTACACCTTCGTTTAATAAAGATTGTGCAATTCCATAACCTATTCCTTTTGTGCCTCCGGTTATAAAGGCTACTTTATCTTTTAATGAACTCATAACTATTTTTTAGTGATTTTCGTAAAATTACTAAACGAAAAATCAATTGAAGCATTTAAAATGTTATGATAATTATAAAACTATGGTTTAGGCGGAAACTCAGATAACATTTTAACAACAATAGCCTTAAAAATCGTCTCTCTGCTTTCCGGCGTTTCATTATGTTTAAATGTCGATTCGCTTACCGCTTGCCAAAACAATTGTTTTTTATTTTCATCAACAAAATCGACAGTAATTTGTCGGTTAATATTTGACTGTCCTACTGGTACACCAATGGAAACACCACCACCAACATGCCTTTCAGTTCCACCCAAACCAATACCAAAAGAACTTTTAGGTCCCTCTTCATATTCTTTACTACTCACATCAATAAAGAAATCCGGTTCTTTAGCCAGCTTATAACCTTGCTGAAATAACTGATTATCTAAGGCATCGAGAAAACGTTTGGTGTCGAGTTCACTCAATCCAGTATTCATATCGGCGTAATAATTATAGGTTTTATATTGAGAAAATTTGGTTTCCTTATCGTAATCGTGATTAACCCGAACAGAAGAACAAGAGATTAGAACAAGAATCATTAAAGCTGAAAGTAACGTTTTCATTATTGAATAGATTTAGATACTGAAAATTACGAAATTTTACTTTTCTACCTTTCTATCCATTGATTTTGTTAATGCTGAAGAAATAATTGCTGTTGGAATAGCAATAATTCCGAGTCCAATCATTAAAATAAAGAAAGTAAAAACACGCCCGCCAACCGTTATGGGATACACATCTCCATAGCCAACTGTTGTAAGTGTAATAACAGCCCACCATAAGCTTTCGAACACACTAGAAAAATACTCAGGTTGCGCCTCATGTTCAAAATAATAAATTCCAACAGCAGAAAAGAAAATTAAAATAAGTGTTACAAATATAAAAAGTAGTATTTCTTCTTTAGCCGACCTTATAGCTCTTACAAAATGATGAATTGCCCGATTGTATCGTATTAACTTAAATATTCTGAAAATACTTAAAAACCGTAACGCTCGAAGTGCTCGCAAATCGACACCAATAGATATATAAAATGGTAGAATAGCCATCAAATCGATAAGTCCTAAAAGGCTAAAAACAAACCTTAATTTATGCCTGGCTAAGTATATTCTTAAAATATACTCAATTGTAAAAATAATGACTATAATAAGATCTATGTAATGTAAAACCTTTCTAGTGTGAGGATTTAAATCTGGAATGGTTTCAATGGAAAAGATGATTATCGAAATCAAAATTAACAGTTGAATAAATAACGCAAAGAACTTACTTCTTTTACTGTTATTTAATTCAACCATATTTTTGATATGATGTCTCACATGTCATCAATTAATCATTTAACATTTTCCAAAGCCTATCTTTAAGTTCTTTAATACCTTGCTGCGCTACCGATGAAATAAACATATACGGTATTGGTAGTTCGTTATCTAATTCCTCCTTCAACTCTGCTTTAAGTTCATCATCCAACATATCACATTTCGATATGGCAATGATGCGTTCTTTGTCTAACATTTCAGGATTATAACGGCGTAATTCATCTAATAGAATATCGTATTGTTTTCTAATATCTTCAGCATCGGCTGGAATTAAAAATAATAGAATAGAGTTACGCTCGATATGACGTAAAAAGTAATGTCCTAACCCACGACCTTCGGCCGCCCCTTCAATAATCCCAGGAATATCGGCCATAACAAAGGTTTGAAAATCGCGATATTTTACAATCCCTAAATTCGGTTTCAACGTTGTAAACTCATAATCGGCGATTTTTGGTTTAGCTGACGTTACTACCGATAGCAACGTAGACTTTCCTGCATTAGGAAACCCTACCAATCCAACATCGGCAAGTACCTTAAGTTCCATGGTTACAAACTTTTCTTCTAACGGCAATCCAGGTTGTGCATAACGTGGGGTCTGATTGGTTGCACTTTTAAAATGCCAGTTTCCAAGTCCGCCTTTTCCTCCTTGAGCGAGAATTTTTTCCTGTCCTTCTTCGGTAATCTCAAAAAGGATTTCATTTGTTTCGGTATCACGAATTACGGTTCCTAATGGCACATCGATGTATACATCTTCACCATCGGCTCCAAAACTACGTCCGCTACTTCCATGTTCTCCGTGACCGGCACGAATATGTTTTTTAAACTTTAAATGCAGAAGGGTCCACAGATTAGATTTTCCGCGAACAATAACGTGACCACCACGACCTCCGTCACCTCCGTCAGGTCCTCCTTTAGCTATATATTTTTCGCGATGTAAGTGTGCTGAACCTTTTCCTCCATTACCCGAGCTCACATACATTTTTACATAATCAACGAAATTTCCTTCTGTCATTGTTGTTTATTTTAATCTTCCACGAAAGTGGATTTGCTATTAAATGCTATTGTATTTTTAAAAAAACCATACCCTTAATACTTTAAAGATATGGTTTTTATTGCTTTAAATCCTTACGGATTAAGATTTTATAAGTTATCTATAACGCTGCTTAAACGCTCTGTAATTTCTTCGATAGATCCTACACCATCTACGCCATAGTATTTATCTTGGGCAGAATAGTAATCTTTTAAGATAGCTGTTTTGTTATAGTACTCAGTAATTCTGTTTCTAATAATAGACTCGTCGGCATCATCAGCTCTTCCGCTGGTTTCACCTCTTTTTATTAAGCGTTCTACTAAAATTTCATCGTCAACTTCAAGAGCAATCATTGCGCTAATTGCAGAGTCTTTACTTTCCATTAACTTATCTAATGCTTCAGCTTGCGCACTTGTACGTGGGAACCCGTCGAAGATAAATCCGTTAGCATCTGTATTTTTCTCTACTTCAGCCTCAAGCATATCGATCGTTACCTGATCTGGAACCAACTCTCCTTTATCGATGTATGATTTTGCTAACATTCCTAAAGCTGTTTCGTTTTTAATGTTGTATCTAAAAACGTCGCCAGTAGAAATATGTACTAACTTATACTTTTCTTTTAAAAATTCTGCTTGTGTTCCTTTCCCAGCACCTGGAGGGCCAAATAGCACTAAATTTGTCATGTATTCTGTTTGTTTTATTTGATATATTTCGGGTAAATTTCTTCCTAGTCCGTCGTAATCCAATCCATAGCCTACAATGAATTTATTAGGAATCTCTATACCAACATAATGAAGTTTGAAATCTTTTTTATAAGCTTCAGGTTTGTAAAATAACGTTGCAATTTTTAACGATTTTACCTGCTCATTCTTAAAAATACGATGTACTTCTGCTAAAGTATTACCTGTATCGATAATATCTTCAAGAATAACCACAGTGCGTCCTGTTAAATCTTGTGTTAAGCCTATAAGTCGTTGAATATCTTCGGTAGACTTTACCCCTTCGTAAGAGGCTAACTTAATAAACGTTACTTCACATGGTTTTGGATATTTCTTTACAAAATCGCTTACTACCATAAACGATCCGTTTAAAATACCAATAAACACAGGAATTTCATCTCCAATATCTTTTGCTATCTCACTCGCCATTCGAGTCATAGCCCGGTCAATTTCTTCGGCAGAAATAAACGGTTTAAAAAATTTGTCGTGTAGCTTTACCACTGAAACTTATTTTAATAAAGGTGCAAAGATAATCAATAGATTAAGGAATCACCATTTTTTGATTTACGATTTAGACACTAATTAATATTTAAGTGTATTTTTGCATCATATTTTGTCGGTTAGACAATTTAATTTCATTTTTAAAGATAAACAATGAACTATTTTTCTTCAAATTTTAAACTAGGTATTCTTGGTGGCGGACAATTAGGTAAAATGCTTCTTAACGATACCAGAAAGTTTGACATATATACTTGTGTGTTAGATGCAAGTAACGAAGCTCCTTGTAAAATTGCAAGTAACGAATTTCATTTAGGTGATTTAATGGATTATGATGCCGTTTACAATTTTGGTAAACAGGTTGATGTATTAACCATTGAAATTGAAAACGTAAACGTTGATGCATTAGAAGCACTTGAAAAAGAAGGTATCAAAGTATATCCTGCATCTAAAACTCTCAGGACTATTCAAAACAAAGCGAGACAAAAATTGTTTTATAAAGACAATAATTTACCAACCTCTCCTTTTACCCGTTTTGCTTATACTACAGAAGTAAAAGAAGCTATCGAACATGGTAGTTTAACCGTGCCTTTCGTATGGAAATCAGCTCAGTTTGGTTACGACGGACAAGGGGTTAAAATTGTAAAATCTGTTTCAGATTTAGAAGGCTTACCAAATGTGGAATGTATTGCTGAAGAATTAGTACCTTTTAAAAATGAATTGGCAGTAATTGTGGCTCGTACACCTTCTGGAGAAAGCAAAAATTTCCCAGTGGTTGAAATGGAATTTCACCCGGAAGCCAATCAGGTAGAATATGTAATTTGTCCGGCAAGAATTCCTGACGCGGTAGCACAAAAAGCTATTGATGTGGCTTTAAAAACTTCGGAAGCTTTTAACCACGTTGGTTTATTAGCTGTTGAAATGTTCCAGACGCAAAACGACGAGATTTTAATTAACGAAGTTGCGCCAAGACCTCATAACTCAGGTCACCAGTCTATCGAAGCGAGTTACACTTCGCAGTTTGAACAACACTTAAGAGCTATTTTAGATTTACCCCTTGGTCGCACCGATAGTAAAGTTGGTGGCGTTATGGTAAATTTAGTAGGGGCTGAAGGTTACAGTGGTAATGTGATTTACGAAAACATCTCAACCATTATGGGCTTAGATGGTGTTACTCCACACATTTATGGTAAAAAACAAACACGTCCGTTTAGAAAAATGGGGCATGTAACTATTGTAGACCAAGACATCAATCAGGCAAGGAAAATTGCTGAAGAAGTAAAAAAGACCATAAAAGTGATTAGCGAATAATCGCTTCATCAATACATAAAGACAAAAACATAAAATAAATTATAGATGAATAAAGTAGGAATCATCATGGGAAGCAAAAGCGATTTGCCTGTAATGCAAGACGCTGTAGACATTTTAAAAGATTTCAATATTGAAGTTGAAGTAGATATCGTTTCAGCTCACAGAACTCCTGAGAAATTATTCGACTATGGGAAAAATGCACATACGCGAGGTATCGGTGTTATTATCGCTGGTGCAGGTGGTGCTGCACATTTACCAGGTATGATAGCCTCTTTATCCCCACTACCTGTTATTGGTGTTCCCGTAAAAAGCAGCAACTCTATAGACGGTTGGGATTCTGTATTATCTATTTTACAAATGCCTGGTGGTGTACCCGTAGCAACCGTGGCTTTAAACGGTGCTAAAAACGCGGGCATCTTAGCTGCTCAAATTATTGGCTCTTCAGACGAAGTCGTTTTAAACAAAATAGTAGACTATAAAGAAAGCTTAAAGCAAAAGGTATACGAGTCGGCAAAAGGCTTATAAATCAAAAAACCCCGAAGAGATTCGGGGTTTAGTGCTATTAAGAATAATTCATTTGAGTTAGTCACTCTTTCAATTGAACTGCGTCAAATCTACAAAAATTATACTATGTATGCATAATATAATTTTTGTTTTAACATATTTATTACTAAAATGATAAACATCCTATTAAAAAAATTTCAAACTCCTTTTAATACTGCGCCTTTTTCACAAATTAATAATAGTGATTTCCTACCGGCCATAAAAGAAGGCATTGAAAATGCTAAAGCAGAGATAGACGCTATTACTAACAATCCGGAAGCTCCTACGTTTCAAAATACTATTGAAGCATTAGATTTTTCTGGTGAGCAGTTAGATCGTGTATCGAGCATATTTTTCAATTTGAATTCGGCTGAAACTAACGATGAAATTCAAAAAATAGCACAAGAGGTTTCCCCTTTGTTATCAGAATTCAGTAATGACATTACCTTAAACGAAGCGCTTTTTAAACGTGTAAAAGCTGTGTACGATGCTAAAGATTCGTTAGACTTAACAACCGAACAAGCTACGCTTTTAGACAAAAAGTACAAAGGCTTTTCAAGAAATGGAGCAAACCTAGCGGAAGACAAAAAGCAACAACTCCGTGAGATTGACAAAGAATTAAGCAAGCTGAAATTAACCTTCGGTGAGAATGTTTTAGCCGAAACTAACAAATACAAGCTGCATATTACAAATGAAGAGGATTTAGCGGGTTTACCTGAAGGTGCTAAAGAAGCTGCTGCGCAATTAGCAGAAAGCAAAGGTAAAAACGGTTGGTTAATCACTTTAGATTATCCGAGCTATATTCCGTTTATGACCTATGCCGATAATCGCGAGTTACGTAAAACCTTAGCCATTGCTTTTGGAGCAAAATCGTTTCAAAACGATGAATTAGATAATCAGGAGATTGTTTTAAAAATTGTAAAACTGCGTCATGAACGCGCGAATCTTTTAGGCTACAAAACACATGCGCATTTTGTTTTAGAAGAACGTATGGCCAAAAACCCAGAAAGCGTTCAAACTTTCTTAAACGATATTCTTGAAAAAGCTAAACCTGCTGCACAAGGAGAGTTTGAAAACTTGGAAACATTTGCCAAAGATTTAGATGGTGTCGATCAGCTTCAAAAATGGGATTCAGCATATTATTCAGAAAAATTGAAACAAAAATTATTCAATTTAGATGATGAAAAATTAAAGCCTTATTTCAAATTAGAAAATGTTATCAACGGTGCATTTACTGTTGCTGAAAAATTATTCGGATTGCAATTTGAAGAAATAAATACCATCGACAAATATCACGACGATGTATTAACATACAAGGTTACCAATACCAACGGCGACTACATTTCGATTTTGTATGCCGACTTTTTCCCAAGACCAGGAAAACGGAACGGTGCCTGGATGACGGTTTACAAACCACAATATGTGAAAGATGGCGAAAACAGCCGTCCGCATATCTCAATTGTTTGTAATTTTACGAAACCAACCAAGAGCAAACCATCGTTATTAACATTTAACGAGGTTACTACTTTATTTCATGAATTTGGTCATGCATTACATGGCATGTTAGCCAACACGACTTACCCGAGTCTTTCAGGAACCAGCGTGTTCTGGGATTTCGTAGAGCTACCAAGTCAGGTGATGGAAAACTGGTGCTACGAAAAAGAAGCGCTTGAATTATTCGCTATCCACTACGAAACCGGCGAAGTGATTCCTATGGAACTGGTTGAGAAAATAAAAGAGTCGGCAACCTTCCATGAAGGCATGCAAACCTTACGTCAGTTGAGTTTCGGATTATTAGACATGAGCTGGCATGGTAGTGATTCGCCAGAGACCATTAAAAATGTAAAAGGCTTCGAAACTCAGGCTTTCGAAAACACAAAATTATATCCTGACGTTGCGGAAAATTGCATGAGCACATCGTTCTCTCATATTTTTCAAGGCGGATATAGTTCTGGATATTACAGCTACAAATGGGCGGAAGTTTTAGATGCCGATGCTTTTGAGTATTTTAAAGAAGAAGGCATTTTTAATGCAGAAGTGGCTCAGAAATTTAAAGACAACGTATTATCGCAAGGTGGCACAGAAAATCCTATGACTTTATACAAACGCTTCCGCGGAAAAGAACCGCAACCAGAAGCGTTACTAAGACGTGCGGGATTAATAAAATAATAACTAAGGTTTCCGCTTGATTGAATAACTCCATCTTCAGTTAAGCGGAAATCATTTTTTTAAACTGCTGCGGCGTCATCATTTCCATCTTTTTAAATTGTCGGTTAAAATAACTGGTATTGTTAAAACCAGATTTAAAGGCAATTTCAGACATTCTAAAATCTTTAGCTTCCTTAATCAATTTCTTCGAAAATTTAATTTTTTCAGAGTTAATATAATCTATTGGAGACACCCCTAAAGTATTTTTAAACTTCTTATGAAAATGTGACGTGCTCATATACGCTTTCTCTGCCAATAAATCTACCGTAATATCTTTATTGGTTAAATTCTCTTTTATAAACTTAATCACTGTACCTATTCTGGTATCACTGAACGCCTGATTCGGATCATCAATAATTAAAGCTTTGGCTTTAGTTTGTAATAACCGAATGATTAGCTCCTGAATCATTAAATCCAACAACACGTCTTTGGATTTACTATTATTAAGAAAGGTGGATGTTAACCGCTCTATTAAATGATTTACATCTTGATGATTGGTTAAATGCGAGGTATTGTTATCTAAATCCCAGTTATTGTTTTCGTTTTCAATGGCTACTTCATAATTAAACTTTTCAACTACCTCATTAATTTTATCGGTATCAATTCCCAGAGCTAAACATTGCGTTGGGTCTTTTTGCGTTGCTAAGGGAAAGTCAATCACCATTTCCTTTCTTGTTGGCATCACCACGGATTCTCCCGGAAAAAACTCAAAAGCTTCCAAACCATCAATATGCATCACTTTTTTTCCAGTAAGCATACTTGCTATCACCGGAAAATCGAAAATCAAAGACACTTTCTCCGCATATTCATGAGTTTCAAAAATATTCAACTCAGCATATGCTGCGCTATAAGTGGTTCTATTTTCTACTAGAGTGGATAGTTTTCTGTGACTTCTGTGGTGGTTTAATAACTGTCTCATATTCAATAGTACAAAAAAATCGCTTTAAAAATTTGAAATGATAGATATGTTCAAAACAATGATATTCTTGTTCAAGATAATAAGAAAATGACAATATAATTTTATAAAAACTAAACTTTAACTAAAATACTAACCGCATTTTTAAACATTTAACAACAAAACTAAATAAGAAATGAGTTATTCTAAACCTAAATTTAAAGAAACGTATCATAATTTTATAAACGGAAAATTTGTTCCTCCTGTTGCTGGTGAATACTTTGAAAACACCTCTCCCATAGACAATAGTTTAATAGCAAAGTACCCTCGCTCTCAAAAGGAAGACGTTGAAATGGCACTGGATGCCGCCAATGCCGCCAAAGAAGCTTGGGGAAATACCTCAGCTACCGAACGCGCTACATTATTAAATAAAGTCGCTGATATTATTCAGGAAAACTTAGAAGAGTTTGCTTTAGTGGAAACCTGCGATAATGGGAAACCTATTCGCGAAACATTAAATGCCGATGTGCCTTTATCGGTAGACCACTGGCGGTATTTTGCAGCTTGTATTCGTGCCGAAGAAGGCAGTGCCACCGAACTGGATTCTAATACACTTTCCATGAACATTAAAGAACCGTTGGGGGTCGTCGGACAAATTATCCCTTGGAATTTTCCACTGTTAATGTTATCCTGGAAATTACCTCCGGCCTTAGCAACCGGAAATTGTGTGGTTTTAAAACCTGCAGAGCAAACACCTTCATCAGCCACCTTACTTATGGAAAAAATAGCCGATGTGTTCCCTCCGGGTGTGATTAATGTGGTTCATGGGTTTGGTCCTGAAGCAGGAAAGCCTCTGGCTTCAAGCTCTAAGGTAGATAAAGTTGCATTTACTGGTGAAACGACTACCGGACAATTAATCATGCAGTACGCTTCTAAAAACTTAAACCCCGTAACTATGGAATTAGGTGGTAAATCACCTAATATTTTCTTCAATTCGGTCATGGACGCCGACGATGCTTATTTAGATAAAGCGATTGAAGGCGCCGTACTTTTTGCTTTTAACCAAGGCGAAGTTTGTACCTGTCCTTCGCGCTTATTAGTTCAAGAAGATATTTACGATGCTTTTATGGAACGTGTTGTTGCCAGAACCAATGCCATCATTCAGGATAACCCTTATGATGTTAATACCATGGTTGGCGCACAAGCTTCGAATGACCAATATAAAAAAATTCAATCGTATTTAAAAATAGGCGTTGAAGAAGGGGCAAAAGTATTAGCTGGAGGCGAAGCCAATAAACTTAGTGGCAATTTAGCCAACGGATTTTATATAAAACCAACCATTTTAGAGGGCCACAATAAAATGCGGGTGTTCCAGGAAGAAATTTTTGGTCCCGTGGTTTGTGTGACAAAATTTAAGGATGAAGCTGAAGCTTTAGAAATTGCGAACGATACCCTTTACGGATTAGGCGCTGGTGTTTGGACCCGTGATGCTCATCAATTATATCAAATTCCGAGAGCTATTAAAGCTGGTCGTGTTTGGGTAAATTGTTATCATGCCTACCCTGCTCATGCTCCATTTGGGGGGTATAAAAAATCTGGATTTGGTCGTGAAAACCATGTTATGATGCTTAATTATTACCGCCAGACTAAAAATATGTTAATCTCATACGATAAAAATAAGTTAGGATTTTTTTAATAGGGTGACTACCTTAATGCAGAGGTCGGATTATTGCTCGATTCGGCCTCTCATTAACTTTCAAAAACTATGGAACGCATTTCAATTACAGACCAAGCCGCGAAAGTGGTCAATCAATTAAAAGCAAAACACGGCGAACTTATCTTTCATCAAAGTGGCGGTTGCTGTGATGGATCTGCCCCTATGATTTTTGAAAAAGACGATATGTATCTCGATGAAAGCGATATTCTTTTAGGCAATCTTGAAGGTGTTAACTTTTACATGAATCAAGACCAATTTGAATATTGGAAACATACGCACCTAACAGTTGATATCACCCAAGGACGTGGTGCTAGTTTCTCTCTGGAAATCCCTTTAGGTCTTCGTTTTATTATTCACTCCAGATTATTAACCGATGAAGAAAACGCGGTTTTAAATCCGAAAGCCTAAATCAATTTTTTCTATTTATACTTTAAATTTACTTCCTTCTTCTTAAAGTAGAAGAATCCATTTTTTTATTCTATTTTTGGTAGGTATCAATAAACAGCCTGACCAATGTCTAACCATAAAATTAATCCGAATAAGTGGATCGATTTATATTCCGATTACCTTTACAATTACACGATTTCACGTGTTAACGATAGAGAGGTCGCACAGGATTTAGTTCAGGACACTTTTTTTGCTGGATTAAAATCAATGAAAAACTTTAAAGGTGAATCCAGCGAACGCACTTGGCTGATTTCTATTTTAAAGCGGAAAATTATTGATTACTATCGTAAGATTAATTCAAATAAAGGACAAGCCGAAGTGCGAATGAGCTTCAACACCGAAGAAGACGAAGGCGACTGGTTAGAAGAGCGCGTGGCAGATCCGTTCGACAAAACTGCTGAAGATGCTATGGAAAACACCGAACTTGGTGATGCCATTTATAATTGCTTAAGTAAACTCCCCGAAAAACAGGCACAGGTTTTTAGATTGAAAACGATTGAGGGTCAAGACACCGAAGTTATTTGTAATGAACTTAATATCACTGCGTCTAACCTTTGGGTTATTATTCACAGAGCACGTACGGCAATGGCAGAATGTTTAAAAGAAAATTGGTTTTAATATGAGTAGTAAAGATAACAGTACAAACCCTTGTAACAAAGCAAATCACGTTTGCGACAAAGCACAGTATCAAGAGGCTTCTCTTTGGGAAAAACTAAAATTAAACGTTCACTTAATACTTTGCCCGTGCTGCAGAGACTATACGAAGAATAACAAAAAACTTACAGACGCTATAAAATCATCTAACATTCAATGTATGGATAAACAGTGTAAAGCGGCTTTAAAAGAGAAATTTGACAAAGCTTTAAAAGAACAGGAAATTAGTTAAATATTAGCAGCAACAAGAACCATAAAATAGGTAACCCTTCAACCCAAAACGAGCAATAATACCGGCCTTGATTCACATCGGCATACTTCACAAAAAACAAGGTTATTGCACTAATTAAAAACATAATTAACAAATTTCCTGAAGCAGTACTGTCTTTAAAAAATTCTATTGTATAAAAGGTTCCGAGCAGTACCATCCCCATAATTTTAGTTTGCTCTACCCCTATTTTCTGTGGAATAGTTGCCAGTTTTAAACTGTCGTAACTTAAATCGCGAATTTCAAAAGGCAACATTAAAACAATAATAAAAATCCAACGCTGAATCGCTGTTAAAATCACATCGTACTCAATACCGTAATTATTGTTAATCACTGGTAAAAAAACGGTAACACCGGTCCATACCAAAGCTATTAAATAGACCTTCAATCCGCCTATATTTCTCAAATTTTGTTTGCTATCCAAATACAAACGTTTTGGTAAAAACGGAACGGCATAAAAAAAGGTTACAACACCAAAACCAGCAATAAAAACTAAGGTTTCCAGCTTTAATTTCAACACATAATAACACATGAATACAAAACAGAAAAAAGATACAATCTGAATCGTTTTCAACCAATTAGACAAGCTTCTGTGATGAAATCTTGCTATACCAAAATACTTCACAAAATTATAACCTGTAACCGAAGCAAAGAATACAAAAGTGAGAAGATTTTTATCAAAACCAAGGTGAAATTCCAGCAAGGTTATCCATGTTAATGCAACTACTGCAAAGGCTACATGAAAACTGCTATTGATGTAGAAATTCAGGAGCTGTTTAAAAATTTTCATAACACAAATGTAAACAAAGTGTTAAAGTTAACATCCTGTGAATAAAAACACCCCCTTTTAGACAAGAAAACACACTTAATATTATGTACTTTTGCGGCATATTTAACAAAATTCAATTTTTAATGAATACAAACGCTTTTGCATTGCGTCACATTGGACCTAGAGAAGACGAACAAAACCAAATGTTACAAACTATTGGGGTAGATTCACTAGACCAGTTGATTTACGAAACTTTACCGGATGATATTAAATTAAAAAATGGTTTAAACTTAGCTGAACCAATGACAGAATATGAGTATTCTCTACATATTCAAGGATTGGCTGATAAGAACAAAGTTTTTAAAACTTACATTGGATTAGGATATCACCCAACGGTTTTACCTGCAGTAATTCAAAGAAATATTCTTGAAAATCCAGGATGGTACACGGCTTACACCCCATACCAGGCTGAGATTGCTCAAGGACGTTTAGAAGCTTTATTAAATTTCCAGACTATGGTAATCGAACTTACAGGAATGGAAATCGCAAATGCTTCTTTACTTGATGAAGGTACTGCCGTGGCAGAAGCGATGAGTTTACTATTCGCAGTTCGCGATCGTGCTCAGAAAAAAGCTGATGTAAACAAGTTTTTTGTTTCAGATGCTATTTTACCACAAACATTATCTGTTCTTGAAGCCAGAGCATTACCTATTGGTATTGAATTGGTAGTAGGAAGCGAAAATGATTTCGATTTTTCAGAAGGTTTCTTCGGAGCTATTTTACAATACCCAGGAAAAGACGGTCAGGTAAGCGATATTAAATCGTTCATTAGCAAAGCAAACGAAAACAATATAAAAGTAGCTGTAGCTGCCGATATTTTAAGTTTAGTAAAACTTGAAGCGCCTGGTAAATTTGGTGCGGATGTTGTTGTTGGTACTACACAACGTTTTGGTGTACCAATGGGATATGGTGGACCGCACGCCGGATACTTCGCTACTAAAGAAGCTTACAAACGTGATGTGCCTGGGCGTATCATTGGTGTAAGTAAAGATATGAACGGAGATCGTGCCTTACGTATGGCTTTACAAACACGTGAGCAACATATTAAGCGTGATAAAGCGACTTCTAACATTTGTACTGCTCAGGTATTATTAGCGGTTATGGCGAGTATGTATGCCGTATACCACGGTCCGAAAGGATTAAAGTTTATTGCTGATAAAGTACATAATGCGGCTTCTACTTTAGCCGAAGGTTTAAAAGCATTAGGTTATAAGCAAGAAAACAGTGATTTCTTCGATACCATTAAAGTAAAAGCTGATGCTAAAGCGATTGAAACCTTAGCCTTAGAGAACAAAATAAACTTCTTCTATTCAGATGCTGAAACCGTTACCATTTCAACAAACGAAACAACGTCTGTTGATGATGTAAATGCTATTCTTTCTGTATTTGCTCAAGCTGCAAACAAAGAAGCAATCACAGTTTCTGAATTAAAAGAAAGCAATAATATTTCTGAAACATTAACAAGAACCTCTGAATTCTTAACTTCAGATGTATTCAACACATACCACTCTGAAACAGAGTTAATGCGTTATATTAAATGGTTAGAGCGTAAAGATTTAGCTTTAAACCAATCGATGATTTCTTTAGGATCTTGTACGATGAAACTTAATGCGGCTTCAGAAATGTTGCCATTAAGTAACATGAAATGGTCTAGCATTCACCCGTTTGTTCCTTCAAATCAAGCGGAAGGTTATTTAACCGTTTTAAAAGAATTAGAAGATCAGTTAACCGAAATCACTGGATTCGCAGCAACATCTTTACAACCAAACTCTGGTGCTCAAGGCGAGTTTGCCGGATTAATGGTTATTAAAGCGTATCACGAATCTCGTGGCGATCACCACAGAAATATCTGTTTAATTCCTTCTTCGGCTCACGGTACAAATCCTGCGAGTGCTGTTATGGCGGGTATGAAAGTTGTGGTTACTAAATCGACTCCAGAAGGAAATATCGATGTTGAAGATTTACGTGAAAAAGCCATCTTACACAAAGACAACCTGTCTTGTTTAATGGTGACCTATCCATCAACACATGGTGTTTATGAATCTGCAATTAAAGAGATTACGCAAATCATCCACGATAACGGCGGACAAGTATATATGGATGGTGCAAATATGAATGCTCAGGTAGGATTAACAAATCCTGGAAACATTGGAGCAGATGTTTGCCACTTGAACTTACACAAAACATTCGCCATTCCTCACGGTGGTGGTGGCCCTGGGGTTGGTCCAATTTGTGTGGCTAAACAATTAGTTCCATTCTTACCTGGAAACCCAGTTAGAAAAGTAGGTGGTACAGAGGCGATTCCTGCTATTTCTGCTGCTCCTTTCGGTTCTGCATTGGTATGTTTAATCTCTTACGGTTACATTAAAATGCTAGGTGCCGAAGGTTTAACAGAATCAACTAAAATTGCCATCTTAAATGCCAACTATATCAAGTCGCGTTTAGAAGGTAATTTCGAGACGTTATATTCTGGAGAATGTGGTCGTGCGGCACACGAAATGATTGTTGACTGTCGTCCGTTTAAAGCTAATGGCATTGAAGTAGTAGATATCGCCAAACGTTTAATTGATTACGGATTCCACGCCCCTACAGTATCATTCCCTGTTGCTGGAACATTAATGATTGAGCCTACCGAAAGTGAAAGCAAAGCTGAAATCGATCGTTTTTGTGATGCTTTAATTTCAATTAGAAAAGAAATTGAAAACACTTCTAAAGACGACACAAACAACGTTTTAAAGAATGCTCCGCACACTTTAGAAATGATAACAGCGAACACTTGGGATTTACCTTATACTCGTGAAGCTGCTGCTTATCCATTAGAGTACGTTAAAAACAATAAATTCTGGCCAACGGTAAGACGTGTAGACGACGCCTTTGGAGATAGAAACTTAGTATGTTCTTGCGCCCCTATTGAAGCTTATGCTGAAGCCTAAAATAGGCGTTGAACATCGTAAAATAATCTAAAATAGACTTTGCCTTTTATTGAAAGTAAGTATATTGCTGTACTGCTAAAAATAAAAGGCATTTTCTTTTTATGAATATAAAAATTACGGGGACAGGAAGTTATATTCCCGATACAATTGAAAAAAACGATGCATTCCATCAGCATCAATTTCTTAATACCGATGGATCGGTTATAAACCACCCAAATGAAGTCATTATTGAAAAGTTTAAAGCGATCACTGGCATTGCTGAACGTCGGTATGCCAAGCCGCATTTAAACTCTTCAGATTTAGGATTCTTTGCTGCCGAACGCGCCATTGCAGATGCGAAAATAGATCCTGAAACTTTAGACTACATTATCGTAGCTCATAACTTTGGAGATGTAAAACACAACACCATTCAAAGCGATGTTTTACCATCGTTAGCAGCACGCATAAAACATAGCTTGCGTATTAAAAACCCAAAATGTATTGCTTACGATATTTTGTTTGGCTGCCCGGGATGGATTGAAGGGGTTATTCAGGCCCAAGCATTCATTAAAGCAGGCATGGCCAAACGTTGTTTGGTTATCGGATCGGAAACCTTATCGCGTGTGGTGGACAAACACGACAGAGATTCCATGATTTTTTCTGATGGTGCCGGTGCTACCATTATTGAGGCTACTGAAGATGAAGGTGGCATTCTTTCCCACGAAACAGCAAGTTTCACTTATGATGAAGCCTACTTTTTATACTTCGGAAATTCAAACAACCAGACTTTAGATAAAGGGACGCGTTACATTAAAATGGATGGTCGTAAAATATACGAATTCGCACTTACCAACGTTCCAAAAGCTATGAAAAGTTGTTTAGATGCCAGTGGTGTAGATATTAAAGATGTAAAAAAGATTTTTATTCATCAAGCCAACGAAAAAATGGATGAAGCCATTTTAAAACGCTTTTATCGATTATACCGAACCGAAATTCCTGAACGCATTATGCCGATGAGCATCCAAACCCTAGGAAACAGTTCAGTTGCAACGGTACCCACACTATTCGATTTGGTAAAAAATAATAAATTAGAAAACCATAGCCTTACCAAAGGTGATGTTGTTATATTTGCAAGTGTTGGTGCAGGAATGCACATTAACGCTATTGTTTACAAATATTAATATCGCCGCTAAAGCGGAAATGCCAAAATGTACGAAAACACATTTCCTAACAAACGCTTTAAACATACGTTAGAGTTTCTACAAAATCATGTGTCCACTTCTGAAACTATTTTAGATCTTGGAGTTGAAAATCCGTTTTCTGAAATCATGTCTCAGCAAGGCTACACTGTTGAAAACACAAAAGGAGAAGATTTAGACATAGACACCTCAACAATAGAAAATTCGGAAGCGGAGGTGGTTACGGCATTCGAAATTTTTGAGCATCTTTTATCACCTTTCACCGTTTTAAAATCCATTAAAACCGATAAATTGGTAGCGAGTGTCCCTCTTAAATTATGGTTTTCTTCTGCTTACAGAAGCAAAACCGATATGCTTGACAGACACTACCATGAATTTGAAGATTGGCAGTTCGATTGGTTACTTGAAAAAGCGGGTTGGAAAATTGTAGATCGCCAGAAATGGACGAATCCAACAAAGAAATTAGGCATCCGTCCTATCCTTCGTTGGTTTACACCCAGATATTACATTGTTTACGCTGAAAGAGTTTAACTTTGAACCTTTAACATTTCAATTTTGAATTTCTACATCATCATACCGGCGCATAACGAAGAAGACTCTATTGGACTGACTTTAGAATCTCTAACCAAGCAAGCCTTACTCCCTAAACGCGTTGTAATTGTTAACGACAATTCTACCGATGGCACTCAGACTATTGTAGAATCTTACGCTTCGAAACACGATTGGGTTCAATTAGTAAATTCACAATCGTCCAACAAACACTTACCCGGATCAAAAATCATTAATGCCTTTTATAAAGGATATGACGTATTAGATGATGATTACGACATCATTTGCAAATTTGATGCTGACCTGATTTTTCCTGAAAAGTATTTAAAGAAAATTGCCAACCATTTTAAAAGCAACCCCAAATTGGGCATGGCAGCAGGTTTCTGTTACATAGAAAAAAATGGGGATTGGGTATTGGAAAATTTAACCAACAAAGACCACATTCGTGGTGCTTTAAAAGCGTACACAAAAGCCTGCTTTTTACAAATAGGTAAACTAAAACCTTCCATGGGATGGGATACAGTTGATGAACTTTTAGCTAAATATTATGGTTGGGACATTTTAACCGATGAATCCTTACATGTCAAGCATTTAAAACCAACAGGCATCAGTTATAATAAAGCTTCAAAATACTTGCAAGGAGAAGCGATGTACAAAATGCGTTATGGCTTTACAATCACTCTCATTTCTGCTTTAAAACTGGCGTATAAGAAAAAGAGCTTTTCGTTGTTTAAGGATTATATGGCAGGTTATTTTAAAGCTCAAAAACATAATATTGAACCTTTAGTTTCTGTTGAAGAAGGCCAGTTTATTCGTGATTTGAGATGGAAAGGCATGCTTAATAAATTCAGTTAAAGCAAATTTAAAGATAAACCTATTTGGATTATTATTCTAAAATTTGCTATTTTCAGTCTATGAAAACTTTCGGACTCCTATTAGTTTGCGTTATTGGAATCTTCCTTTTGACTAAAGAACAACCCAAACCTGATGTGGTTAAAGTGAATAACCAGATTGGTAAGCAGCGTTGTATAGCTCCTAATTTTACGAACAACCACTCTGAAGCGCATAACGGTTGTTGTATCAGTTCTGGAAGAGCGGCTTATATACTAAACCAAAATTCGGAGCTAAATTAAAAACTCCACCCCTTATAACTATTAGACGCTTCCAGTTTGGCCTCAATGGCATCATCTAATTCGGGAAAGAAATCGATTCCAGTAAGTATTTCGATAGAATCAACCGAAACCACAAAGTCGTACAAAGGTTTTTTAGAGTTGTTGTGAGGTATTAAAAAAGCAATCATTTTAGGTTGGCCAGAATTCATATCAATCAACACCTTATAAAACTGTTTAGGCACAGCAACCTTTTCGTTACCAATGCGTTTTAATCCAGGTTGAAGGACACCTCCGGTAACCACAAAAACCCCATCATACTTATTGGCCCAATACCGTACTTTCTGTTCAAGCGTATTCCAAATGCCAGCATTAAAATCGTGATCCTGCGGACTAATATTACTTGTTAAAAAGGTTTCATCGTGTGCTTCCTGACTGTAACGCCTATCTCCTGCGGGACATAAATGACCTTTATCATAACCAGATTTTTTATAATTACGCCAATGTGCTGCTTCTGTTTTTACAGCCTGATCAATTTCAAAATAAGGACGCCTAAAATTAGTATGTGATAAATGTGATTTTTTTAATTCGTAAGCCACCCATTCGGCTTGCTCATAAGCTTCATTATAACTTAACGAATAACTATCGTGATGCACTATTTGGCCCGTTGTACTTGTCGGGAGGAAATACGCGTTCGTATCTGTTTTAACAACTTTTCCTTCCTCTATGGTTTGAACCTTTTCTTCTTCTTTTAAAAAGTGTTCGTAGCCATAGACACCCACAACAAGTACAACGGCAAATAAGGTGTATATACTTTTGTTTCTCAAATTATTCTAAAACAAATTCTAGGGGTTGACCAATAATAGCGCCGTTAGGGAAACTAATATCTAACAATGCAGATATGGTTGGAGCAATATCAGTGATTTCAGTTTTATCAAACGTTTGTCCCTGCTTAATGCCTTTTCCAAAGAATAATAATGGCACATGCGTATCGTAATCAAAACCTGAACCATGGGTAGACCCAGTATGTCCGTAAGAAATATGCGCCGGCTTATAATCGAACACAACATCACCTGAACGCTTTTGGTTATAACCTTTTTGTAATAAAGCTTCAAGACCTATTGGAAAAGAAGTGGTTGTTAATGTTTTTGCAGAATATGCTTTATCGATATCTTTATAACTTATAATTTCGTTTACTAAAGCTTCTTGAACATCATCTAAATCTAAGTTCATTTCAGCAATTTTAGCACGATCGAAAAACACCTGATTATTACTAATATTCTCGATAAAATCTGCTCCGTATTTAGCAACTAAAAAGGCTCTCATTCTTTTGGCATTCTCTTTTGGCGTAACATAACCTGCAGGGATATTTACACTTTGTAAATAGGCAGGTACATCAACCGCAGCGTGATCGGCCGTTAAAAACACAGTGTAATTTCCTTTTCCTACCTTTTCATCTAAAGCATTAAAGAAACGCTCTAAGTCTAAATCTAAACGAATGTAAGTGTCTTCAATCTCTTTTGAGTTGACACCAAAGTTATGCCCAACATAATCGGTACTTGAAAAACTAACGGTTAACACATCGGTATGTTCGTCTTTACCCAATTGTTCTCCTGTTAAAGCAGCGATAGCAAAATCGGCTACAATACTGTTTCCGTAGGCTGTTCCTTTTAAAATATCGAAACCTCCGTTGTTATCTTTCAAATCTTTTAAATCGTAAGGAAACGTCGCTGTTTCTTTACCAGTAAACCCACCTTCAAAATTATTTAAATCGCTTCCACTTTCGGTGTAAGTTTTAATATCGTAATAAGTTGTCCAAGGTTTTAAGTAAGATTCGGCAATATCAGAACTATTAAAATCTTTCACCCATTTTGGTAAATCATTCATATAATATGTACTGGTAATAAAATCTCCCTGATCTTTTCCATAGAACCAGTATGCTGCATTAGCCGAATGCCCGGCTGGTAAAATAGCCCCTCTGTCCTTTACAGAAACTCCAATTGATTTTCCTCGCATTTGCGTGAATAATCTATTTTCATCTGCAAAAGTGGTGGTTATCATACGGTGTGGTGACATTTTACCCGCGTCACTGGATGTTCCTACAGGTTCTACACTATCATCGCCAGCACAATACACTGATGATTTTATTTCTTTGTCATACCAATCGTTTGAAATAATACCGTGGTATTTAGGTGTTGTTCCTGAAAACACTGAAGCATGTCCTGGAGCTGTCTTGGTTGGCACATAATTAAAATGATTGTTTTTACAGTTAAACCCTTCATTCATCATACGTTTAAAACCTCCTTCTCCGTATTTAGTATAAAAACGGGTTAAATAATCATATCGCATTTGATCGACTACAATACCAACCACCAATTTTGGTTTATGATTGAAGTAATAAGACGATTGCTCTGCTGATTGCGATGCTTTAGGTTGTTCCTGTGCCTTACAACCCATAACAAGTATAACTAGAGATAAAAAAGTTGAAATTTTCTTCATGATAAAATTTTTATAAAGATGCCAAAAATACGCGTTAAATAAAATCATAATTTAAATTTAACGTTAATTACCTGTTACTTTTTTTTACTTTAGCACTATTAATTTTGCATATGACTTATCTACATAATATTGGCGCATATTCTTTAATGATTGTTAATATGTTTCGCAAACCAACAAAGTGGTCGGTAATGAAAACATTAATACTTAAAGATATTGACGATTTAGTTATAGGCTCCTTAGGTATTGTTGCCTTTATCTCGTTTTTCGTTGGTGGCGTTATTACTATTCAAACTGCTTTAAATATCGACAACCCTTTAATTCCTAAATACTTGATAGGTTTTGCAACCAGACAATCTATTATTTTAGAATTCGCACCTACATTTACCTCTATAATTATGGCCGGTAAAGTAGGTTCTTTTATAACCTCTAGTATTGGAACTATGCGTGTTACCGAACAAATAGATGCTCTAGAAGTTATGGGTATTAATTCTTTAAACTACCTTGTTTTTCCTAAGACAGTGGCCTTAATGCTTTATCCGTTTGTAATTGCTATTGGTATGTTTTTAGGAATTTTAGGAGGAATAGCTGCTGGTGTTTTTGGAGGCTTTACTTCTTTAGAGGATTATATTTCAGGTATTCAAACCGATTTTATACCATTCCATGTCGCCTATGCTTTTATAAAAACTTTTGTCTTTGCGTTTGTTTTAGCAACAATACCATCGTTTTATGGGTATTACATGAAAGGCGGCGCTTTAGAAGTAGGTAAAGCCAGTACGACTTCGTTTGTATGGACCAGTGTGGTTATTATTATATTAAACTATTTACTAACCCAAATGCTTTTAAGTTAATGATTGAGGTTAAAGATTTACATAAATCGTTCGGAGACACCGAAATTCTGAAGGGTATCACCACGAATTTTGAACAAGGAAAAACCAATCTTATTATTGGACAAAGCGGTTCTGGTAAAACAGTCTTCTTAAAATGCCTTTTAGGGTTATTTGATTATGAGCAAGGTTGTATTGCCTACGACGGAAAGATTTTTTCAAAATTATCTGATGCTGAAAAACGTAATTTACGTGCCGAAATAGGTATGGTATTTCAAGGGAGTGCTTTATTCGATTCTATGACCATTGCACAAAACGTCATGTTCCCTTTAAAAATGTTCACTAAGCAAAGTAAAAGTGAAATGGAAGATCGTGTAAACTTTGTTTTAAAACGCGTAAATCTTGAGAATGCACATAACAAAATGCCCAGTGAAGCTTCTGGAGGGATGCAAAAACGTGTCGCTATAGCCCGTGCTATTGTTAACAACCCAAAGTATTTGTTTTGTGACGAACCTAACTCAGGTTTAGACCCGAAGACATCTATTGTAATTGACAATTTAATTCAGGAGATTACCGATGAATACCAAATTGTAACTGTAATCAATTCACATGACATGAACTCGGTAATGGAAATTGGTGAAAAAATTGTCTTTCTGAAAAACGGTTACAAAGAATGGGAAGGCTCTAAAGACACCATATTTAAAACCGACAACACTTCGGTAACCGACTTTGTATACTCGTCTAACTTATTCAAAAAAGTAAGGCGCATGTATATTGAGGAAAATGAGTAATTCAATTTTAGAAGAACCTAAAACAAACCCGACTTTTTACTGTCGGGTGACTACAAGACTATCTAATTTATATTTTTGCTTTAACCACTTTTCAAGTTTTTCTTGTTGACTGGCAATATCCTTTTCCTTAATCTTTTTAGTATCCCACTTGGCTGTAATTACCGATAGAGTATCTGTTTTATCAAAATTAGAAGTAATAACACTTGAGTAAGATAATTTATCGATACCATCATAAAGAATCTTGACTTCTTTAGTTAATTCATCAAATGGAATTTGTTGTCGCTCCAGCTTTTCCAAGCTTTTTAATCGGCCTTCCAGAAATACAATTTTTTGAGATTGTCCTAATAAATCAATTGAATCTCGATAACGAATTTGTTCCATATATTTTAGGTTATCTAGATTCTTACTCTTATTCTGATTGAAAATTAAATTACTGGTCTTTAAAGCATCATAAGTCCGCATTCTATCTTCAAGTAATGCGATAGAATTTTCATCTACTTCATCTAAACCAAACGTATTCAACTCTATTGTTGATGGTATCTTTTTATCCTCTGAATATTTATATGAAGCGTTCTTTTTTATGTATTCTGAGTGCGGCAAAGCACTTAATTCTCTTTTTACAAAATTACTAGCATCAAGCTCAAATCGGCTCTGCTTTAATACGTTTACAAACGTCCATAAAGCAGGAATCATAGCTACAATGGCTAGGGTTGTAGCCAATCGGCTAATACGTCTGCGACGTGCCGAATTAGCATATCTAAGCATGGGAAACTTTAAAACTTTCAGTACTAAAAAAGTTGCTAAGGCTATAAAAATAGTATTGATTATAAATAGATACAACGCGCCTAGCGCATAACGCATTCCCTTTCCAAATTCCTGATCTAAAGCAACAGACAAACCATAACCTACAGTACATAAGGGAGGCATTAAGGCTGTAGCAATGGCCACACCAAAAATTACAGAAGCAATTGTTCCTTTTTTAGTTCTGGCTATAATTAACGCCGAACCACCAAAAAAAGCAATAAGCACATCGCGTATATCCGGTTGTGTACGCGCGAGTAATTCTGAAGATTCTTCACTTAACGGGAAAAACCAAAAGAATAAAAACGCAGTAAAAACACTGAGCACAATCATTACTCCAAAATTGACCAATGATTTTCTTAGCGTATCAATATCGTTAATAGAAACGGAGAGTCCAATCCCCAGAATAGGTCCCATTAATGGCGATATTAACATGGCACCGATAACAACAGCTGTTGAATTCGCATTAAGACCAATAGATGCCACAAAAATGGAACATACTAAAATCCATGCTGTAGCTCCTTTAAACGGGATATCATTTTTAATCGCCTGAATGGTAGCATCCCTATCAGTGTCATCACGAAAATCCAGTAATTCACTAAAAAAACGTTTAATACTTAAAAGTAGTCCTTGTGCATCTTTTTTAACAGCCTGCTTTGTTTCATCAACAATTTGCTCCTTCTTTTGTTCTTCCTCAGAAAAATTGAACTTGTTTTCTTCCATTGGTGTGAGATTACTAGTAACATACTAATATATAAAATAAATGGTTCGGTTATTAATCTTTTCAATTAAAAACCGAACCATTAAAATCTAGATAGAGATCTTCTATCCGTACTGCTCACCAAAGGTATCTTTCACCTTTTTAAGCACTTGTTTTATATCCTGTTCCTTTGTTTTAGGGTAAATTAGTAAGACATCATCTTTATCGACAATGATATAATCCTCTAATCCATCAACCACAACAATTTTATTATTCTTAGTTCGAATCATATTACCTGAAGCATCTTCGGTAAGTGTTCTGGCATTCACAACAGCATTATCATCTGCATCTTTTCCTAGTTTATCGTAGAGGCTCCCCCAAGTTCCTAAATCATTCCAATCAAACTCTGCCGCAATAACATATACATTTTTAGATGTTTCCATTACAGCATAATCCACCGAAATATTTTCAGCCAACGGATAATTTTCAGCTATAAAAGCTTCTTCGGCATCGGTGTTATAAGTCGCTATTCCTTTTTCAAAATGAGCGTATAAATTCGGTTGGTTATTTTTAAAAGCTTCAATAACACTCTTTACGCTCCACATAAAAATACCGGCATTCCAAAGGAAATTTCCTTGTTCTATAAACCCTTTTGCTGTGTCGTAATCTGGCTTTTCTCTAAACTGATTAACCGATTTAATGTCATCTCTCGACGATTTATCAAATTCGATATAACCATAACCCGTATTCGGAAATGTAGGTTGAATCCCCAAAGTCATTAATGCATCATTCTTTTCACAAAAATTAAATGCCTGCTCCACATTTTTAGAAAAAGCTACCTCGTCTTCAATCCAGTGGTCACTTGGTGCCACTATCATAACAGCATCCGGGTTTTCCTTCTGAATTTTAAGAGAGGCATACAAAATGCAAGGTGCTGTATTACGCATAGCTGGCTCTAAAACAACCTGACGCTCGGTTAATTCATGTAATTGCTCAAATACCAGGTCGTTGTAACGCTCGTTGGTTAAAATAAAAATATTTTCTTTTGGAATTAATCGTGATAATCGCTGAAATGTTTTTTGGATAAGTGTATCACCGGTTCCTAGCATATCGTGAAACTGCTTTGGAAACTCTTGTGTGCTTACTGGCCAGAATCTAGACCCTACACCTCCTGCCATTAAAATGGCGTAATAATTTTTATTCATCTATGTCGGTTTTTTGTTCAAAGTTGATGTAAGTTTCAACACCCTATTAACTTCAAACTAATTATTGGTTAATAATTCTACTTCTGCATTAGGATTGAATAGATACAATCTTCCCGTCTTAACTTCAACACATTCAAAACGCTTGGTACGTTTACCCTCCATTTTAAAAATGCGCCCATTGTATAACTTAAACATACTTCCTAAAGGCACTTCAAATATATAAGTTTTACCATTTGGTTCATCAAACTGCTTTAATGCTAGGGCTAAAGTAACATCGGTGTCACTTGATGCCTTGGGGTTTTTAAAATGTTTAGCCAATAAAGGCAATAGTGATTCCGGAAAAATATCCGGATTTAAAAATGGTAGCATTAAATACTGAAAGGTTCTCTTCCACTCAATACCATGAGGCTTAATTAATCTTCCAAAGGTTCTGCAAGCTTCAAAATGAGCTATTTCATGAATAAGTGTTATTAAAAACCTATATTCATTTAAATTGGAATTTACCGTGATTTGATGCTTTCCGTTTGGTAATCGCATATAATCACCATGTCGGGTTTTACGTTCTTTTTTTACCTTGATAACTAAATCATCATGATCTAAAAGGTTTACAACTTGCGGAATGGCATTTTGCGGAATGTAATCCTGAAGTTTCTCATGCATATAAACAAAAATAAGGGTTTTATTTTAATGACCATATTAAAAAAGTGACATTTAATATTCAGTGTAAAACTCAAAGAGATACATTTTGAAGTAAAATCAAAACGTTAAATCAATGTATTTCATCGGTTTTTAAATAAATTTTAATTTCATATTAAAAAAAATCATACTTTTAAAGTAATCGATTACAATGTAAAATTTGCTAACCAGAAATTTAGTTGTAATCATCTAAACAACAACTAATAAGACATAAAATTAATGATGAAAAAATTACTTTTCACCTTATCTCTTCTTCTGTTATTAAATTGGGGGTTTGCTCAAACAGTAACAATTACAGAATCTGATGGATGGCTTGAATCGGCTTACGTAAAATGGCAGCCTATAGTAGAAGCCGAAAGCTATAACGTATATTTTAGTGGAGAAGGCATCACGGATCAAAAAATTGATGACCAACTTATTCGGAATTATGGAAGCTATTACCGCGCAGACATTTTAGGTTTAAAACCTGGCAATTATACTTTTAAAATTGCACCCATTATTTCTGGTTCTGAAGGCACACCAACATCTACAAGTTCAATTACAGTTGAAGCCCATGACAGGACAGGCTTTGCTTTTTCGAATGGTCGTGTTCCCGGGGCCTATAAATTAGATGGCACACCAAAAGACAATGCTATTATATTGTATATCACCGAAAATTCTAAAAATACTATTGAATTAAATGTTACCGGCGCTAATAGTAACCCTTGTGTTGGCCTACAAACTATTTTAGATGGTTTTAAAAAAGGGAATGATACAAGGCCTTTAATTGTTAGGCTTATTGGACAAATTACAGATTTCGACTATATGCTTAACGGCGATATTGTTATTGAAAACAAACAAAATACTTTAAGCCATATCACCTTTGAAGGTATTGGTAATGATGCTGTAGCAGATGGTTGGGGAATACGAATTAAAAATGCAACCAATGTTGAAATTAGAAACCTTGGCTCTATGAACTGCAATAGTAGCGAAGGTGATAACATTGGCCTGCAACAAGACAACAACTATATCTGGGTACATAATGTTGATTTCTTTTATGGTGATGCTGGTGGAGATGCGGACCAGGCTAAAGGTGACGGAGCTTTAGACTGTAAACGGTCTACCTATGTAACGTTTTCATACAATCACTTTTGGGATTCAGGAAAATCTAACTTATTGGGTTTAAGCGAAGATACAACCGATGGCCTATTTATTACCTACCACCATAACTGGTATGACCATTCCGATTCTCGTCATCCTCGTGTACGATTCTATTCGGCACATGTTTACAACAATTATTACGATGGAAACTCTAAATACGGCGTAGGATCAACTAATGGGTCTTCGGTATTTGTAGAAGCCAACTATTTTAGAAATTGCAAATATCCCATATTAACCTCAATGCAAGGTTCCGATGTTTACAATTCTTCAACCGGAACAAATGATTATACAAATAACCCCACCTTTTCAAAAGAAGATGGAGGTACTATAAAAGCCTTTAATAACTATATTACTGGAGCAAATCGTTTTGTTCCTTTTGGCGACACAAACTACCCTAACCCCACAATAGATTTTGATGCCTATGTAGCCTCTACAAGAGATGAATCTGTAAGTAATACTGTTACTTCTGCTTACGGAACAAATACCTATAATAATTTTGACACTAATACAAGTGTCATGTACAACTATACACCTGATACGCCTGAAGATGCAAAAACAAAAGTAATGCAATATTCAGGGCGTATGCATGGTGGTGACTTTAACTGGACGTTTAACAATACCGTTGATGACACGTCTTACGATGTTAATACTGCATTAAAAAGCGCATTAACAAATTACACAACATCTCTTATATCTATTCAAGGAGAAACAGAGCCAGAGCCTGAAATAATATTAACCGCTGATGCAGGTGATGCTTTAATAGAATTAAATTGGCAAGTCAACAACTATACGGCTTCTGCATATGAAATTTTTAGAAATACAGATTCCGACCCAACGGGACGTGTTAAAATTGCGGATATTAGTGACACAAACACCTTAAGTTATTCTGATAATACAGCTTTAAATGATGTGACCTACTATTACTGGGTGGTAGCGGATGGAAGTATTGAATCGAATTCAGATTCGGCAACACCTACAGAGGGAGGAACAGTAAATGCAGGTGACGAAGTTCATAACTTTACGCTTTCAGGTTTAGTTAGCTCTTATTATACCATTGTTGGGAATTTATCTACAACAAAAGGCACTGTAAATTATAACGGACTCACCTTAACGCAATGTCTAAAAATTGAATCTGCTACCAGTATAACATTTACCACTAACCTTGAAGGTACTTTAACTTTAGTTTTTAACACGGATTTTTCCGGAAGAATAAAAATTGATGGGGTTGATTATAATGCAAGTGCCGGGATTGTTGAAGTAACATTACAACCCGGTGAACATACCATTTCTAAAACAGATGTTGCGAACCTGTTTTATGCTAGTTTTAAAACTACTGCTTTAAGCACTAATGAATTTGAAGCCAATAAACTAAAAGTTTATCCCAACCCTGTTGATAACCTGCTTTATTATTCAGTAAATTCTAAAATTGAAAGAGTAGAAATCTATAACATGCTAGGCATGTTGGTAAAAACATTTAATCCTACCGAAAACTATATTGATGTTAACAATTTAAAACCCGGAAGTTATTTAATTAAAGCTTATAGCAAGCAAGGCGTTTTAGATAAAATTATACTAAAAAAATAGCTAGATTGAATACCAAAGTTGCGATGAACAATTGTAATCCCGTGACTTTGGTATTTACAATTAAATCATATCTATCAATTCATTCATGCTCTGAAAGGTTTGGGTTGCTAAACCCTCTAAATCATTATAATAATCGTGTTCGGTATATCCAAAAACATCAAAACCTCCGTTTTTAGCTCCCTGAACTCCTAATTTACTATCTTCAATTACTAAGCACTCTTCAGGTTTAAAACCCATAGTTTTTGCTGCCAATAAAAACACATCGGGCTCTGGCTTCCATTTTTCAATAGTATAGCAACTGAAAATTTTTCCCTCAAACTCATCTAAAAGTCCCACCAAACCCAAATTCAATCGAATTTTTTCAACTGTACCACTAGAAGCTACACAAAACGGGATTTCTAATTGGTCTATAACTTTTTTAATGCCATTAATAGGTTGAACCGATTCTTTAAACTGTCTGTCTAATTCTGTTCTGTAATCTTTCTCAAACGAATCAGGAACCTGTGTAGTTACCAATGTTTTTATAAGGTTTAAGCAATGCTTAAAATGACTTCCTTTAAAGTATTTCATGGCATAATCTAAATCGATATTAGCACCGTATTCATTAGCCATATCTACCAGTAATTGATTGCTTATAACTTCGGTATCTACCAACACGCCATCGCAATCAAAAATTATACATTTATATTTTTTCATAGAGTTTATTATGGTGTAGAGTTCGAAACTTGTAACATTTTACCGTTGTAATATTTATTTCCTGTTAACGAGAATTCGAAGATATATTCAGCCATTTCTATAGCTGATGTTGGTGCCTGATAACCAGGAAACGCTTCTTCTAACATTTCGGTTTGTACAGCCCCAAGGGCTAAGACATTAAAAGATATACCTGATTCTTTGTACTCTTCGGCTAACAATTCAGAAAGGGTAATTACGGCTCCTTTACTTGAACTATATGCGGCTAACCCTGGGAATTTCATGCTCCCTTGTACACCTCCCATAGAACTAATCGTTACTACATGGCTATTAACCTTCATATATGGCAATACAGTTCGAGTAAGTTCTGCAACACCAAAAACATTCGTTTTGTAAACCGTTTCGAAGTCGCCCATGGTAATTTCAGAAAAGGGTTTATTTACCAACATTCCTGCATTGTTAATTAAAACATCAACCTGTTCCCAATTTGTCGATATAAAATCTTCAACCTTTTTATAAGCTTTTGCATCAGCCAAATCGAAAGAAAATGAGGTAACATTATTAAGGTTTAAATTTGCTATTGGCTTTTCGTTTCTGGAAAGTGCCAACACGTTATGTCCTGCTTTAGCAAACAATTGTACCAACTGAAAACCTATCCCTCTACTCGTTCCAGTTATTATGACATTTTTATGCATTTATCTTTATTTGTGGTTAAAGATAAAAAAGTTCAATACCCTAATAAAATTAAAATCCGATTAATTCCAATTATTACATCTGGTCGAATAGAATTGCGTAACTCACTATAAATCATTAATTTGTATGAAATTTATTAATCATGCCTATATTTATGGATCGTCACGATGTCTCTGAAAATGTATCGGCTGAGTTATTAGCACAAATACACCAAGAAGACTTAAAAATTGAACACGAATACGGTTGTCGTGGCTTTACCTATTGGTTTGATGAAAGACGTCAAAATGCTTTTTGCCTGATTGAAGCTCCGAATAAAGCCGCCATAGAAAGTATGCATAGACATGCACATGGCGATGTGCCTAACACGATTATTGAAGTTGAACCGACTATTGTAGAATCCTTTCTTGGAAGAATTTCAGATCCTGAAAAATCTGAAAATACCCAACTAAATATCATTAAGGATTCAGCACACCGTATATTAATGACTGTTAAAAACCTAAGGATAATAAACAATCAGGATTCAAATATTACACAATCCATTTCAACAGATTTTGAAGTAGCTATTAAAAATCTCATCAAAGAACAAGAGGGTAATATTGTTAATAACACATCACACACGTATTTAATTTCATTTAAATCTGCCGATAAAGCTATCAATACAGCTTTAAAAATAGAAACAGAATTAAAGCCAAAATACACCGATGCATCCTCACGAACAAAAATCGGTATTGCTTCCGGTGATCCTGTAACAGATATGCCTCAAATATTTGAAGAAACAATCATTTTAACCACGCGTTTATCAGAAGTTATTAATTCCGCTATAAATATATCATTTGAAGTAAAAATGCTTTATGAAAATGAACAAAGACATCCTATTTCTGTCAAGCATGAAATTCGGGTTTTAAGTCCTTCTGAAGAAACATTCCTGACACAAGTAATGGATGAAATTGAAAACACCTGGCAAAATCCCGAATTTAATATCGATAGGTTTAGCGATAATTTAGGATTTAGTAAATCTCAACTGTATAGAAAACTTAAGGCCCTTACAGGAAAATCCCCAAATGCTTTTATTAGAGATTATAGATTAGATCGTGCTTTAAAACTTATTGACAACCAAAAAGGAAATATTTCTGAAATTGCTTTTGAAACTGGATTTAACAGCCTTGGCTATTTTTCCAAATGTTTTAAAAACAAATACAATACCATTCCTTCACAATACGCCCAACAAAAAACACCGTAAAACATTATTATTCAATGATTTAAAAATACAAGTTTTTGAATTATTTGTACAAACAACTTTCATAACAAGATTTTAATTTTGGGATGTAACCTAATTTATTTAACCCTAAAACCAAAAATTATGAAAACTTTTAAATTTGTTTTGTGCATAGTACTGACGCTAATTTCATTCCAATTTTTTGCTCAGGAAAAATCAATTCCGGATGTTTTACGTGAAAATACAACATTAAAAAGCCAAAGTATGTATGTTATTGAAAGAGAAATCCCTAACTTAGACACATGGTCTGCTACCGACCTTAAAACAGCTTCAAAAACGTCCTGTAGTTTACTTAAAGAAATGGGGCCTAAAATCACCTGGCTTCACAGCTATGTTACAGGAAATAAAATGTACTGTGTTTATCTTGCAGAGAGTAAAGAACTCGTTCAAGAACACGCCGAAAGAGGTGGATTCCCGGCTAATACTATTGCAAAAGTAGTAACTGTAATAGACCCTTCTACTTCTGGCGAAACTTACTAGACATTTAAACACTTATGTTTCCCCTAAATAGGTCTACCTAGTTAAATTCATTGTCTCTTTTCTACTAGTGCTTTTGCCTGCGCAAAACCAATAAATTATGACAAAATCACTATTCGAAAGATTAGGAGGAAATGATGGCATTTCAGCCATCGTAAGACGTGCAATTAATATACACATGGAAAACCCAGACATTAATGCACGATTTCTTCCTTACAAAGACCGACCTGAATATTTTGAAACGGTTGTACAACACAGCATTAATTTCTTTAATTCAGGTAGTGGCGGACCTGCCGTTTATGAAGGCAGAGATATGGAAACAGCTCACAAGGGCATGAATATTAGCCCAACCGAGTATATGTGTGCCATTGATGATATTTTTATTGCTTTAGATGAACATAAAATAGACGACGACACAAAAAAAGATGTACTCGCAATACTATGGTCATTAAAAGGGATGATAATTGCTAAATAATAAACCTTTAAACATTCAAATTATGCCTAAATATGTAATAGAAAGAGAAATCCCCGGAGCAGGTAACCTTTCTGGTGAAGAATTAAAATCAATTTCTCAAACCTCATGTAAGGTCTTACAAAACCTGGGCCCCGAAATTAACTGGGTACAAAGTTATGTAACCGAAAACAAAATTTATTGTGTGTATATTGCGCCTAATAAAGAGTTGGTAGAAGAACATGCCAAACAAGGTGGCTTTCCGGCTAATATGATAAGTACAGTGTCAACTATAATTGATCCTGTAACCTCTGAATAATTGAACACTGAACACGAATAAAAAAAGCCTAATTCTATTTGAATTAGGCTTTTTTAAAAATATTATATAACTAAATCCCGAATTAAATTATTCAGAATAATGATTACACTAACATTGTTACAGGGTTCTCAATATATCCTTTTAAAGTTTGAAGGAATTGAGCTCCTGTAGCACCATCAATAGTTCTGTGATCACACGCTAATGATAATTTCATTGTGTGACCAACAACTATTTGACCATCTTTAACGACTGGTTTTTCAACAATATTACCAACAGAAAGAATTGCTGAGTTAGGTTGATTGATGATTGATGTAAAGGTATCAATACCAAACATTCCTAAGTTAGAAACGGTAAACGTACTACCTTCCATTTCGGCAGGTGTTAATTTTTTGTTTCTAGCTTTTCCTGCTAATTCTTTTACTGCAGCACCAATTTGTGGTAAAGTTTGCTCGTTAGCAAATTTCACTACTGGCACAACTAATCCATCAGGCACAGCAACAGCCACACCAATATGAACATGGTTATTTAAACGCATTTTATCAGCAAACCACTGCGAGTTCACCTGAGGATGCTGTTTTAATGCTAAAGCACAAGCTTTAACCACCATATCGTTGTATGATATTTTTGTATCCGGAATGGTGTTGAATTGCGCACGGAAAGCCATAGCATTTTCCATATCGAATTCTACACTTAGGTAATAATGCGGTGCTGAGAATTTAGAATTTGTTAATGCCTTAGCAATCGCTTTACGCATTTGCGAGTTAGGAACATCTTCAAAATCTTCTTGACCTGCTGGTACAAATTTACCAACTGCAGCTGCACCTTGAGCTGGTTCGTAATTCTCTACGTCGTATTTTACAATACGTCCGTTTTCACCAGTACCTTGTATTTTTGTTAGGTTGATACCTTTTTCTTCAGCTATTTTCTTCGCTAATGGAGAAACAAATACACGTCCGTTTTCTGTAACAGGAGTAGCTGCTCTTTTCACTGGTTTGTCAGCAGCTGGAGCTGATGCAGGAGCTGCCTTTGGCGCTTCGGCTTTAACTTCAGCTTTAGGAGCTTCTTCTGTCTTTGCAGCAGGAGCATCAACCTTAAAGTTAGCCGCCACGCCAGAAACATCTGTTCCGGCAGGACCTATTATAGCTAATAACGAATCTACTTTTGCAGACTCACCTTCCTGAAGACCTATGTGTAATAACGTACCTGACTGAAAGGATTCGAACTCCATTGTCGCCTTATCGGTTTCAATTTCAGCAAGAATATCACCTTCTGATACCTCATCACCTACTTTCTTTAACCAAGTGGCTACAGTTCCTTCTTCCATCGTATCGCTTAAACGCGGCATAGTTACCACGATAACCCCTTCTGGTAAGTCTACTGCTTCTGATGCTTCTTCTTTTGTTTCAGCAGGAGCAGCCTCAGCAGCAGCTGGTGCTTCTTCATTTGCTGGAGCCGCCGGAGCAGAGTCTCCTCCACTTAACAGTGCAGAGATGTCTTCTCCTTCTTCTCCTATAATTGCTAAAAGCTCATCTACTTTGGTAGTTTCACCTTCTTGAACCCCAATATGAAGTAACGTTCCTTCATTAAAAGATTCAAATTCCATAGTGGCTTTATCTGTTTCTATTTCAGCTAAAATATCACCCTCTTCAACTTTGTCACCAACTTTTTTTAACCAAGTTGCGACCGTTCCTTCTTCCATTGTATCGCTTAAACGCGGCATATTTACTACTATAGCCATATCTTATAATTTATGTTTAATAAATGGATAATCTTCTTGTTCGTAAACCACATCGTAAAGTTGTTGTATCTCTGGCCATGCAGATTCTTCTGCGAATTTCTCACATTCAGAAACACGATCTTTAACGCGCTTATCGATAACCTTGATATCATCTTCAGTAGCATATCCTTCAGCTAAAATAGTTTCCTTTACTTGCGTAATAGGATCTATTTTCTTGTACTCTTCTACTTCATCTTTCGTTCTGTAATGCTGAGCGTCACTCATGGAGTGTCCTCTATAACGGTATGTTTTAAGCTCTAAAAACGTTGGCCCACCACCTTTACGTGCTCGTTGAATAGCTTCATCAAATGCTTCAGCTACTTTTACAGGATTCATTCCATCAACCGGAGCAGATGGCATTTCATATCCTAAACCTAATTTCCAAACTTCGCTATGGTTTGCAGTACGTTCTACTGAAGTACCCATGGCGTATCCGTTATTTTCACAAACAAATACTACTGGTAAATTCCAAAGCATAGCTAAGTTAAATGTTTCGTGTAGTGACCCTTGACGAGCGGCACCATCACCAAAACAACATAACGTTACAGCATCACTACCATGGTATTTATCACCAAAAGCAATACCTGCTCCTAAAGGAATTTGCCCACCTACAATACCGTGACCACCATAAAAACGATGCTCTTTAGAAAATATGTGCATAGAACCACCCATACCATGAGATGTTCCTGTTACTTTACCATATAATTCTGCCATAACACGTTTAGGATCTACACCCATACCAATTGGTTGAACGTGATTTCTATAAGCAGTAATCATTTTATCTTTTGTCAAGTCCATGGCGTGTAAAGCTCCTGCTAACACGGCTTCCTGACCATTGTACAAGTGAAGAAATCCTCTTACTTTTTGTTGTATGTAAACTGCAGCAAGTTTATCTTCAAACTTTCTCCAGAACAACATGTCTTCATACCATTTGAGGTAAACCTCTTTTGTGATTTTTTGCATCGACTAATTTCTAGGTTTTACTTAAGCGAATTACAAAAGTAATACATTGAACGCTATTGCAAAAACAGAAACTAATGAAAGTAAAAAAAAATGTCAAAAAAAAAACGCTTCATATTCAACTTTGACATATTTTCAACATTTTACAAAAAACGATACGTTTTTTAAAATTTCAAACGTTTAACCAAACCAATAATTTGCACTTTTAAGAAAATTAAAGTGCCGATTTATCAAAAACAAAGGGCAAGAGATTTTCAAGAGATTTTGACATGGCAACAGAACCAGATTCCCCCATAAAATAAATTTCTATAGGTTGCTTTTGCTTTATTTCATATTCAGCAATAGCCTGCCTGCAAGCACCACATGGTGGAATAGGACTTGTTGTTGGATTATGTGTAGAAGTCGCTGTAATTGCCATTTTTAAAATTCTAGCTTGGGGATACTGTGCACCCGCATAATAAATAGCTGTTCTTTCAGCACATAAACCCGAAGGATAGGAAGCATTCTCCTGATTATTTCCCAAAACAACTTCACCATTGTCTAATAAAAGCGCTGTGCCTACATTAAATTTAGAATACGGTGCGTAAGCTTTACTTCTTGCTTCTACAGCTTTCTTCATTAAAGACTTGATATTAACAGGTAATTCATCTAAAGAATCAAAAACCTGTAAAACCGTTTCTATTTTTATTTGTTTCATATACCCAATTGATAGATGAGGATCACTTTTACAGTTCCTCGCTTCAATAAAGTTAAGAAACTATTACAAACAAAAAAACTATTGCTCACAGCAATAGTTTTTTTGTTATTAAATATCTAAGTATTTACTTAATACTCCATATATTCTCCAGAACCAATATTAAAGGTTAAAGAGAAACGCAATGTATTTTCAAGTGGGCTCTGTACTTTTGACGTAGAGAACAAATAAGATAAATCAATATTTATAATATTCGCTTTAAATCCGGCTCCTAAGGCCATAAATTTTCTAGCTCCTTTTTCTTCGCTTTCATTAAAATAACCAGCTCTAAAAGCAAAAGAATCCTGATACCTGTACTCGGCACCTAAGGCCCAGGTAAATTCCTTTAACTCTTCGCTAAAACCTCCCGGAGCATCTCCAAAAGACTGGAAGATTCCAGACAAAAAACTAACATCTTGTGATTTTCCATCGTAAATCACACCATTTGTTTCTGATATCTGAGCACCTCGATCATCAACCCCTTCATCATAAACGCCGTTACCATTGTTATCTGTATACTCGTATTCTGTACCTAAAATCGGAGGTGTTGGCACCAATAATTTAGCAAATTCTGCGGTTACAGCAATGGTGTTGTACTGGTCGAAAATAAAGTCAAAGCCTCCTCCTAATCTTAAATTAGTCGGCTGAAAGTTTTCATACCCCCCTTGATCGTATTTAAACTTAGGACCTATGTTTTGAATCGCCCAACCTGCTCGCCATCGTCCGTTAAAATCAGAATACACTTCCTCTTCACTTTGGTAATATCCGGAAATATCTACTCCAAACGTACCTGCTGGTGTTGTATCGCCATCTACACCATCTAATCTTAAATCGGAACGTAAATAACGCATTGCCACAGACATTGCATACTGATCTGATAAACGTAAAGCATAAGATGCATCGATAGTTAACTCATTTGGACGCTGAATTAACGGTGTAGCGAATTCATCTGCTACAAATTCAATATCACCTAGAGAAAAATATTTAAAACTCACAGCAAATGCACTACGCTCATCTAAACGATTAAAATATGTTACGTTTCCTAAGAAAATATCGTTTACTAGCTTACTTAAATAAGGCGTATAACTAACACCTATTCCTGATTTTGTTTCCGAAAAAACATACTTAGAAGAGTTCCATTGTTGAGAAAAAGCATCAACTGAAGTCGCGACTCCCATATCGCCCATACCTGCTGCTCTTGCATCTGGTGCAATTAAAACAAACGGCATACCGGTTGTAATTACCCTAGAATCATTGTCATTTGGAATTATAGTTGTTTGTGCACTAACGTTTATAATAGCCACCAGTGCTAAAAGAAATAATAATTGGTTTTTCATGGATTAGTTTTAATTCAACAAATATATATTTTTATTATAGTATAACAAGCTTCTCTATTTTTTCTACTTTTTTATTGAGCACTTCAGATTGGACGGTTAATTTATATATGTAAACTCCTTTTCCTATCCTGTCTCCAAAATCGTCTCGACCATCCCAGACAATATCTCTTGAAAGCGTGCTATTTACAATGCCTCCACCTGCTGTTTGACCGTTTAATGTTCTTACCAGCTTTCCTGAAACCGTGAATATCTGTATAGAAACGTTTAAAGGTGCCGAACTATTGTGATTGAACCAAAATTCGGTGTAATTTACAAACGGGTTAGGATAGTTTAAAACATTATCTATTACCAGTTCCTGATCTTCATCATAAACCACGAATTGAATTTCGGCAGTTGATGAATTATTGTAAACATCCCAAGCTTTAATAGTTAAGGTATGCAAACCGGGTTCTAAATCCCGAAAAGGAAAACTTACTGTACCATTCGTGTATACATCTAACTCCGTTTGATAATAATCATTTAATATGAAAGGGTTGGTTTCATCTCCATCCAATATAGCTACAATATCATGACCAATTCCACTTGCGGTATTTATCCCATTTGCGTCTTCTAGTTTCACTAATAATGTTGGAGATTCATTGGTAATACCTCCAGAGACAAATGATTCATCATTCATATACAGTGTAATCACAGGCCCTATATTGTCCTCTTCGGCATTTTCATTCAGTCCTCCAATTTTTATTGTGCTAACACTTGCCCCTGTCTGATCCTCTAACAACGCTCCGTTTTCGGAATAAAAACTTACTTTACCAAAACCAACAGGAATACCAATATCCTTTGGAACTATAAAATCAAATTCAAATTGTCCGTTTTCAACCGTGGCTTGCCCTCGAAATATAGCTTCACCTAATGTTTTAAAATCCAACTTCACTAACTCTCCGTTTAATCGAGTGCCATCATTTGCCAAGGTTTGTCTATCGATATCTTTATCATAAATCGTAGTAGAAAGTACACCATTATAATTAGAAAGTATATTCCCGGATAAATCGGTAACTTCACCTGCCAGTTTAACATAGCTTAATGCTTTTAATGTATCTGTTGATTGAGCAATTGGGACATCATTGATTTGTGTTAATCTCACATTTGGTTTAGCAAAAGCTAATTTCATTGCTGGATCTCCTATAAAAAAGATTAAACGCCTTTGACTCTGACCTGATATGATTGGGTCATTTTTTGTTAGGCGTAAAGCTTCTGCCATGGAAGGATATTCAAAATCTCCATAAGCATCATTATCATTAAAAGAAAAAAGATACTCGCCCAAAACATTGTTAAAAGCGATAGCAAAACTCACAAATATCTGCCTGGTTGTAGTTATTAAACCTATGGCACCTGCGTCTTTGTTCCAATAGGTAAACTCTCCTGCTGTTTGTCTATACGGATTATCAAACTTTGTAAACTCGCAAGTAACCGTTACAAAACAATTCAGTTTATTATAGTTTCTGAAAGATTCAATATTTGGTTTCGTTAAAATGCGTTCCTGAGCTAAGCCATCTTCTCCTCCATGCCCAAAATAATTAACCACCAATGCTCCGTTATCAATGGCATTTAAAAATTCTGTTGATGCTTCGGGGTAACGCTCTCCTCCGGCAGAAGTTTCCTGTTTAAAGGCATCGCTATGAATCTTTACAACATTCATAAACGGCTTGGCTTCTGTTACCATATTACCAAGGTTATCGGTAGTAGATTGCAATATACCTTCCCAATCCTGATCCACATCATCTGAAACCACAACAAAATTATTTCGCCAACTTCCGTAGGCCTCTTTGGCATAATACGATTCAATTTTATCAACAAGCTCTTTAGCCTGTTGCGGATTATCGGCTATAATTCTTCCCACAGCAATATCCAGTTTATCACTAGTTAGCATGGTTCCTTCATTATCATCCATCATACCGTAAAAATCGTCTGAGATGTATGAGTTGGTCAAATTAAAACTATTATAGGAATGCCATGATGGTACTATATTAGTATTGTTGGCCATTCTGTCTTTATAATCAAAAGACCCATCTCCAAACAAACAAAGATATTTTAAACGTTTATCTGGCGCACTAGCATTATCATAAACATATTTAACCAAGTTTCTTATGGCTCCAATATCCTGATTTCCAGTGCTGAATTCGTTATAAATTTCATCTAAACCAAATACTTTCACGTTAAGCCCATACTGAGTTGTATTAATCTGAGCTAAACGATTAGCCTGACTCAACATATTATCTGGCGAAACAATAATATAATCGACATCATGAAACTCTCCTAAACTATTTTGAAAAACCGTTCCCTTTATATTTTGATTACTTATAGAGGTATTAGAATCATATTTGGGTTCATAAAAATCACTGTTAGTCACAGCAACGTAATTCCTTAACTCCCCCATTACAGCTGTAAAACTAAGCGTGGCGGCTTGCTCGCTATTAACATAATTCGATACATTATAGATATCGGTCACATCCCAAATTTCAGAAATACCAGAAGCTTCAGTAATCTGATATTCACCTATACCGGAAGCGGAGATTACCTTATCATTTTTAAATTCGAACTGTTTATTATGAAATTTAAGCGATCTTGTCGCTTCTACCGAGATATAATCAAGATAACCTACAGCACTAGGGTTTCCTTGATTATTGTAATTCAACCCTACATTAATCGTTGATGAATTTACCGTAATAGTATTAAAGTATGAAGCTCCACTGGCAAGCGTTGGTGAATTCGCTCCACTCAAATTCATAGTCGCTAATGAGTTCCCATTTACATTCACATTCATAGAGGTTGATGTTGACGCTGTAGCAGCCACAAAAACCCTTAAAGTTACAGGCTCAGCAGTGACCAAATCAGGAAAATCAAAAGAAAAACTTTTATTGTTATCTACATCAAACCGATCGCCAAACCAGCGACGACCTAAAAACGCAATGTTATGTTCATCCTTTTCATAAAACTTGTAGTCCTGAAATGTATTAATTACCATACCAACAGTCCCTGTGGGCTGTGCAAAGGGTTGAATACGCTTTCCTGAACCAGCACTAACATTGATATAATAGTACGTTTTGTCTGTGTAGCAATTGATATTCGTATTGCTTTCAGAATTGTACATTCGAGGACCTTGAGCATAAAACAGTATATAATCGTTATTATCGAAAACACCATCTTCTTCTCCAACGAATTTAATAGCATTTTGCTGCACATCGTACGGATAAGCTTCTGCATTGGAATACGGTATCATTCTTCCTCCATTTCCATATAGTTTGATGGTTCTTGGATCTACGCTATTAACATTAACCCCTAAACGCTGTAAAAAACTTTTAGACAATTTAAACACACCTGTGGTATCGACATAAAACTTATACCACTCCCCGCTACTAAGCACCGAATTAGTTATAGCCTTAGTTGCATAAGTCTTATTTAATAAATTGGTTTTCGAAGTATTTCCTCCTTGTGAATAATTTATTTGAAACGACATTACTTTTTTAAACGTGCCGTTAGCATCTTTAATAATAGGTGTTATTTGAAACAACACATATCGTTTATCTCTGGCAATCGCATTTTTTAAACTAAATTTTAAATTTGACGTAAGAGTGGAAACATCCAAATCTTTTAACTCCTGTTTAGATATTGAAGCGTAAACCACATTACTAATCGCCAAAGAACTTTCATCTACTGTGCTGGAGGTCGACCATTGAGAAACAAATCGAAGACCTTCAGTAAAATCATAACTAAAATTCTCATCATTAAACCCAGGTAATTCCAGCGTATACGTATCACTGGAAATCGTTTTAGAAGGTTTCCAAGTCAGATTAAACGTTTTCTGCTGCCCGAAGGCAAAAGCAGAAATTAAAAATAAGATGAATAAAATTTTCTCTTTCATTGCTAAAATTAACGTGAATAATACCTATATAGTATGACTATAAGCTACTATTTTAAAAACAGATTCAAAAATACAATAATAATTTAGCAATATACACGTTAATAAAACACAAAATAAGATCGAAAAACCTCAAAAACATCGATGTAAGACCCAAAAAATAGGTTGAAATGCACATTTTTTTGGGTAAAATGTAAAAATACGCTTGCATTGTTAGGTTTAATTCTTATATTGCATCACCAAAAATATTATTAGCTTACTTAAATGTATGAATATGAAAAAAGTAGTAGCATTCAAGGTTTTACTAGTTTTAGCCCTAACCGCGACCATAACTAGTTGTAAAAAATCATCGAGCTCGAAGAACACTTCCAGAGCTACAGGATGGCAAATCAACTCTCGTGAGGGAGGTTTTCAATACAATACAGACTTTAAAGAACAGGAAACAGCTCCTGGTTTAGTTTTTATTGAAGGAGGAACCTTTACCAAAGGACGAGTTCAAGATGACGTAATGCACGATTGGAACAATACGCCTAACCAGCAACACGTTCAATCGTTCTACATGGATGAAACTGAAGTTACTAATGCCATGTACATGGAATATTTAGACTGGATTAAACGGGTTTATCCACCTTCTGATGAGAACTTCAGAGCTATATATCATGGTGCTTTACCAGACACATTGGTTTGGAGAAATCGTTTAGGATATAACGAAGTAATGACAGATAACTACTTGCGTCACCCTGCTTATGGTGAATATCCTGTAGTAGGTGTTAGCTGGATTCAAGCTGTTGAGTTCGCTAACTGGCGTACAGATCGTGTTAACGAATATACACTAGAGCGCGAAGGCTACCTTAAACGTGATGCTAAAGTTACCGATGTAGGTGCTGATGCCACTTTTAATACGGATACTTATATTAATGCTCCAACTTTAACCTACGGAGGAAACGAAGAAGTTATAAATCCAGACAGCAGAAACAAAAGATTTGTTAGAACCGATGCCGATGGTAACGAAACTAATATCTATGCTACCAGAGAAACAGGACTTATTACACCAAAGTACAGACTTCCAACAGAAACTGAATGGGAGTATGCAGCCTTAGGTTTAAGTGAAATTAGAAGTTACAACTTATACCGTGGACGTAAAAAATACCCATGGGAAGGACAATATACTCGTAATGGAAAACGTAAATACCGTGGAGATCATTTAGCTAACTTCAAGCAAGGTAAAGGTGATTACGGCGGAATCGCAGGTTGGTCTGATGATGGAGCTGACATCACAAATGCTGTTAAATCATACGAACCTAATGATTATGGTTTATACGATATGGCTGGTAACGTAGCAGAATGGGTTGCCGATGTTTACCGTCCTATTGTTGACGACGAATTCAACGATTTCAACTACTACCGTGGTAACGTTTATACAAAAAATGCCTTGAACGATGACGGAACTGTAAAAGTAGTAACTCCAGAAGACATCGTGTACGACACACTTTCTAACGGAAAAATAATAGCAAGAAATCTACCAGGTGAAATTTTACAAGTGCCTGTTGATGAAAACGAAACTTATTTACGTACTAACTTCGACAAGAGTAATCAAGTTAACTATAGAGACGGAGATAAAAGGTCTTCTCGTTATTTTGAAAGCTTTAACGACGATGAAGAAGGAACTAATGCTGATGCGCTTACCAGAAAAATGTACAACTCACCTAAAAATGTTGTAACAAGAGACTCTTTAGGAAACCTTATTAGACAATATGACAAATCTAACAACAGAACGTCTTTAATCAACGATGAAGCCAGAGTTTACAAAGGAGGTTCTTGGAAAGACAGAGAGTACTGGTTAGACCCTGCGCAACGTCGCTACTACCCTCAAGATATGGCAACAGATTACATCGGGTTTAGATGTGCTATGTCGAGAGTAGGTTCTAAATCTCAACAGAAATTCAAAACAAAAAACTAGTTCAACAACTTGTTAATAATATTAAAAGTCCTAACCTACCGTTAGGACTTTTTTTTATACTTTTATTTTCCAATTTAAAACATCTTCATCTTTTGAAAATAGCCCAATTACACAGTCTATTCTTAGAATGTCGCGCCATTAGTACCGATACTCGTAAACTTGAATTCAACGATATGTTTTTTGCCCTAAAAGGTGAAAATTTCAATGGAAATAAATACGCAGAGCAAGCCTTAAAAAGCGGCGCTAAATACTGTATTATAGATGAAGAAGAATTCAACACCTCTTCACAAACCATTCTTGTTGATAACGTGCTTGAAACACTTCAGCAATTAGCAACCTACCACAGGGATTATTTAGACCTACCTATCATTGCCTTAACCGGAAGTAACGGTAAAACAACCACCAAAGAACTGATTAATGCCACGCTATCAAAAAAGTATAAAACTACAGCTACTATTGGTAATTTAAACAATCATATAGGTGTGCCTTTAACACTATTATCGATGACCAAAGACACAGAGATTGGCATTGTTGAAATGGGCGCCAATCATCTAAAAGAAATTGAAATACTTTGCGCTATTGCTAAACCAGACTTTGGGTACATCACCAATTTTGGGAAAGCGCATTTAGAAGGTTTTGGTAGTGTTGACGGCGTAATTAAAGGTAAAAGTGAGATGTATGATTTTCTAATTGCAAACAACAAAACCATTTTTGTTAATGGTAATGATCCGATTCAATTGGAAAAAACCACAAATACCAAAAGAATTGTTTTTGGAAATACCGATAATTTAGATGTTACTATCAATTTTATCGAAGCCCAACCTAACGTAAAATTAAGCTACAATAATCTAACTATCCAGAGTCAATTAATTGGCGCTTATAATTTCAATAATATAGCAGCAGCCATCGCTATTGCCAATTATTTTGAAGTAGAAGACAACGATATTAAGTCTGCTATTGAAAATTATTCACCAACAAATAACCGTTCACAGGTTATTAACAAAGGAACGTGTAAAATCATTTTAGATGCATACAATGCTAACCCATCAAGTATGCAGGCAGCACTACTTAACTTTGATAAGTTAATGGACTCCAATAAAATAGCCATTATTGGAGATATGTTTGAATTAGGAAATGACGCAAAAATCGAACACGAAAATATCCTGAAGTTATCAACATCTCTTAACATCGATAAAGTTATTGTTATAGGAGAAAACTTCTTTAATACCGAAACCACTGCTGAAAACCTGTTAAAATTTAAATCGTTTGAAGATTTTAAATCAAATATTAACAGCACAGATTTACACAATAGCACCCTTTTAATAAAAGGCTCCAGAGGCATGGCTATGGAAAGAATTTTGGATTTACTGTAATTAAAATAAAAGTGCCTGAAATAACTCAATATTAACAGGCACATATTTACTTAACTCTCCCTAAGAATTAATTAATAGCTTAGCAAAGATTGTATTTTATGGATTGCTTAACAATACTCAATTTGAGTATTTTTTATCTAATTTTTTAACATCACAGTAGTTTAGATAATACTATTATTCATTTTTATAATACCAATCAATTCTCCGGTAGACGATATATTGAACTTTTTTAAGATGTTACGTCGATGTGTATCCACCGTATTTGGACTAATATTCAGCTTTTCAGCAATATCTTTACTGGAATGATTTAATACTAATAGTCTTATAATATCACGCTCACGATTACTAACAGCGTCTGTCAACAATTTATGGGAAAAATTGTTAAAATAAACGGTTTCGTACTCATTTTTATCATTTAAAAGTTTAGCTGTGGCACAAATACTCATTTTAATTTCAGGTGCTAATACTGTATAATGCGCTAAGCCAATTATAGGTTTATTGGAGTGATCGAACTCTATTGGAGTAGTATTCTGAACGACGTTAACATAATTCCCATCCGAATTCATCAATCGATAATTCCAGGTATAACTCATCTTACTCCTATCCTTTAAATCAATTTCAGATAAAGTAAACTTCATCAATTCATTTAAAGCCTGCAACCATTGTTCTACATCATCAGGATGCATTCTCCCCCAAAAATAACGCATGCCCTGCGTTTCGAATAAGGACTTTTCCAACCCCAAACAAGCGGTCATATTCTTACTTATATACTCAAACTTGAGATCCCGAGTATTAGTAATACAAAAAAAAGTAGAACTATAAGGTAAATACGTATCTAACTCTACAATCTTCTTAACATGTTCTTCTAATGACGGGTGATCATAGGTTTTAAACACTTCCTTATAAAGACCTTTAATTTCATTTAAATTCATAATAGCAACTTATGTAATCCTAAATGTATTAAAAAATGCCGAATTGTAAGATAAATACCTATTTGAAAGAAGAAATAATAGCAAATAAAAAATCCTAAAGCACAATACTTTAGGATTTTAATATGTGTGTGTGGGCGCGAAGGGATTCGAACCCCTGACCCCTTGGGTGTAAACCAAGTGCTCTGAACCAACTGAGCTACGCGCCCGAATATTTTCGGGATTGAGTAAATTTCTAATTGAAACTAGTCTCGCAATATGTCATTAAAAAACCCGATTTCTATATCAGGTTTTTAAACTTATGTGGGCGCGAAGGGATTCGAACCCCTGACCCCTTGGGTGTAAACCAAGTGCTCTGAACCAACTGAGCTACGCGCCCGAATATTTTCGGGTTTGAGTAAATTTCTAATTGAAATTAGCCTCACAATATGTCATTAAAAAACCTGATTCTTATATCAGGTATTTTGAACTTTTTGTGGGCGCGAAGGGATTCGAACCCCTGACCCCTTGGGTGTAAACCAAGTGCTCTGAACCAACTGAGCTACGCGCCCTTCAATTAGGTGTGCAAATATAAGCTAGTTTTTGGTTCTACAAAAACATTTTTTGTAAAAATTTAAATTATTTCAGCAACGACAAAAGTACTGCCACCTATGAAAATAAAATCATCTTCTTTGGCGTTTGTTAATGCCGATCGATATGCTTCATTAACAGAACCATAGGCTTCACCGTTCAGTCCATATTCTTCAAAACTCTGTTTTAAAGTTTCTGCTTCCAAACCACGTGGAATGTCCGGTTTACAAAAATAATACACGGCTTTCTTAGGCAACAAGTCTATAATGGAACTTATATCTTTATCATTTACCACACCAAAAACCACATGTAAGACCTTATATTTTTCTTTTAAAAGTTGTTGCATCACATACGTTAATCCGTCTCGATTATGCCCCGTGTCGCAAACCACCTTGGGTTTTGTTTGCAACGTTTGCCAGCGCCCTAATAATCCTGTGTTCTTAACCACATTCTTAAAGCCTTCTTTGATATGTTCTTCTGAAAAGCTAAAGCCTTTTAACTGTAATTGCTTTATAGCCTGCTGAACAGTTATAATATTCTTAGCTTGATAAGGCCCGATTAAATCGCTATCATAAGTTTTAGAAGGTTGTTGATCGGCGAATATAATGTTCGCCCCATTTTCTTCAGCCAACTTTGTAAAAACAGCTGTGGTTTCCTTTTGAGTCTCTCCTATCACTACAGGAACCTGCACCTTTATAATCCCTCCTTTTTCCGCAGCAATTACATCAAGTGTATTCCCTAAAAATTGCGTATGATCTAAGCCTATATTCGTAATCACCGACACCTCTGGCGTAATCACATTGGTAGAGTCTAATCGGCCGCCCATACCCACTTCAACAACTGCAATATCAACCTGCTCTTTTGAGAAATAATCGAAAGCCATACCAACGGTCATCTCAAAAAAAGACAATTGGTTACTTTCTAAAAACACTTTATTATCAGCTATAAAATCAACAACAAAGGTTTCATTCACCATATTACCATTAATCTTTATGCGCTCTCTGAAATCCTTTAAATGCGGTGACGTATACAATCCCACTTTATAACCGGCTTCCTGTAAAATAGAAGCTAACATATGACTTGAAGACCCTTTTCCATTGGTTCCAGCCACATGAATAGATTTAAAATTTCGTTCGGGATGATTGAGGTATTCAACCAGTTTAATGGTATTCGATAAGTCCTTTTTAAAAGCCGTTTGGCCCTGGCGTTGATACATTGGTAGTTGGGTAAACATCCAATTGATTGTATCTTGATATATCATGCTATTACTGCCCTAATTTGAAGTTCACTTTTACAAACCCTATTTGTTTTGCTGGCGCATTTGGGTCTGCCTGCCATTTATGAGATAAAGCAATTTTTTTTGCTGGCTCCAATAAACACGCTGCTGTATTGGTTGTTCCTCTTACGCCCGGTTCTGCTTCAATAACGTTACCATTTCGGTTTACTATTATCTTAACAATAACCAATCCGGATTCGTTACAATCTTGTTTTAAAGTTTGATATGAAGCTTTACCTCGTCCGTTGAGACCATAACCTACACCTCCGCTTCCTGAACCTCCAGATCCAAAATAGCTTGGTGCATAAGGATCGCCATCTAACTGGCCTTTATCGCCCGCTTTATTATCGTCTCCTTCACCACCCGTTGCTAAACCTTCAGATTTACTAACACCACCAATTAACGCATCGAGCTTCTTCTTTTTTTCTTCCTGCTCTCGTTTTTCTTTAGCAATACGTTCAGCTTCCGCTTTAGCTTTCGCATCGGCCTCGGCTTTCGCCTTAGCTTCTGCTTCCTTTTGCTTTTTGATGGCAATTTCTTCTGCGTTATCAGCTGTTAAAACTTCCTCCTTTGCTATAGCGGACTTAGTCGGTTCGGTTTGAGTAACTTCTGGTTCGGTTGGACGATTAATCTCGTTTGGTTCAGATTTTATAGGTTTTAATGGCTGAACATTTCCTGAACCAAAATCGGTAGTTCCAAAATTAACTGCTACACCATATTCCACTGGCGGATCCATATAAGGTGCACCAACAACAAACAACAATAACAACAAAATAACAGTAATCAAGGCTGTTAACTTTGCTGAGTCTTTTTCGTGCTTGGTTTCGAAATATTTCATCAGTTAATTTTAATATTATTTTTGATCTATTAAAAGAAGAAACGTCTACGTCTTATAAGCCTACAAAACATAGACATTTCTCTTTATTTCACCTCGACGGATAAGAATCGTCGATTTCTAGACACCTTAGTTATTCGGCCTTACTGCCAGAATAACCTTAAACTTGTTTCTATTAGCTATATCCATAACCTTAACTACATTTTCCACAGGAACTGATTTCTCTGCTCTTAAAACAATGGTTGGTTTTTCTTCTGAAGACAATAAGGCTAACAATTCGTTTTCCAGTACGCTTTCACCAACACGTTTTTGGTCGATATAATAGGTTAAATCTTTCTTAATGCTAACAGCAATTGATTTTTTATTCTCCGTTTTACCACTAGCTTTCGGCAATAAAATATCAATCGCATTAGTCGTTACTAAGGTAGAGGCCAACATGAAAAATATCAACAACAGGAATACGATATCTGTCATTGATGCCATACTGAACTCTGGCGTAACTTTATTTCTTCCTTTTAAATTCATTAAATCGGCTCATTTAAATGATCTAAAAATTCTACCGAGTGGGCTTCCATTTGATACACCACTTTGTCGGTTTTAACTACCAGGTGATTGTATGCCATATACGCTACAATACCTACAATTAAACCTGCTACCGTAGTCGTCATCGCTGTATATAAACCATCAGCTAAAAGTTTAATATCGATTTGACCTCCTGAATTAGCAATTTCGAAAATAGATAAGATCATACCAATAACCGTACCTAAGAAACCAATCATTGGCGCTGCTCCTGAAATAGTTGCAAGCACACTTACGTTTTTCTCTAAACTGTAAACCTCTAATCGACCTGCATTTTCAATAGCAGTATTGATGTCGGCCAATGGTTTTCCAATTCTGGAAATCCCTTTGTTGATTAATCTTGATACTGGCGAGTTGGCCTGAGCACATAACAATTGTGCTGAATCGATTTTACCATGCGTAACGTGGTCTTTAATCTGATTCATAAAATTCGCATCTATTTTAGCTGCTGCTTTTATAGCAAACAAGCGTTCGAAATAAATGTAAATCGCTGCAACAAGCAACACAAATAAAAGTAGGATAATTACTTGACCAGCAACACCACCACTACTGATGAGCTCTATAATGGAAAGTGTTTTTTCAACAGACTCCTCATCGGTTAATAACAAGGCGCCTTCTTGAGTGTTTTGTAATAAAGTGTTAAGCATATAATTAAGTTTTTGGGCAATTGTATAACGTAGGTTTTCTTATAAAAGTATGTTAGAACATTGTTCTGGTTACCATAAATGCAGCTGCACCTACTAAAAACCCAACTAAAGCTAACCACGAAATCTTTTTAAAGTACCAGAAGAAATCTATTTTTTCCATTCCCATTGCAACTACTCCGGCAGCCGATCCGATGATTAACATACTTCCTCCTGTACCTGCTGCATATGCAATAAAGTGCCAAAGTTCGTTATCTAATGGCTCATGGAACATTCCTAACGATGCTGCTACTAAAGGTACATTATCAATAACGGCAGAACCTACTCCTAATAATAGAACTACTAAATCTGAAACGCCTTCACCTACGTGAATTTCTGTTCCTAACATAGGCATTGTTTCCTGTAAAGATTCAGCAAAACCGAATAAAATACCTAAAGACTCTAATGCTGCTACTGCCATTAAAATACCTAAGAAGAATAAAATACTTGGTAATTCAATTTTAGATAACGAGTGGTGTACCGGACTGTGGTGCGCGTGCGCATCACTTTCTTCAGCGCCAAACTCAGTCATACTGAATTTTGAACTGCTATAAATTTCAGCAAAAACAGCTACAACACCCAAAGATAACATCATACCTACATAAGGAGGTAAGTGCGTTACCATTTTAAATACAGGAACAAAAACAATTGCTCCTAGACCTAAATACAACATTGTTGCACTGTATTTAGATTTTGGCTTGTCATCATCACTTTCATCTATTTCTAAATCACCTTTAAATACTGGTAAGAAAGATGCGATAAAAGATGGTACCGCCATACATAATAATGAAGGGATAAAAAGGTAAACAAATAAATGATCTGATGATACTTTCTTACCAATCCATAACATAGTCGTGGTTACATCACCAATTGGAGACCAGGCTCCACCCGCATTAGCTGCGATAATGATTAAACCAGCGTACCAAATACGCACATCTCTTTCCTTAACAATTTTCTGAAGAATTGAAATTAGTACAATAGTTGCTGTTAAGTTATCTATGATAGCTGATAAAACAAAGGCTAAGATTGAGAAAATCCATAAGATTTTGCTTTTTTTCTTTGTCTTTACAAAGCTTTTAATTGTTGCGAAACCATCGAAATAATCAATAATTTCCACAATCGTCATAGCTCCCAAAAGGAAGACTAATATTTCTGCTGTTTTACCTAAGTGGTGCAACAAAGTTTCTTCCATCAGATGAAGCTTCTCTTCATGGCCGAAATTACCAAAACCATCTAACAAAGCATGTTGAGCAGAATCGAACCAATTTGGAAAGCTATCTAAACCTAAAGAAATCAAAGCCCAACAAATAGCCATCATCACTAAGGCTGGGATAAGTTTATCTATTTTTAAGTTATGTTCAAGAGTAATGGCCAAATAGCCTAATACAAATACTAAAATAATCGCTGTTTCCATAAAAAATTTAAAAATTATACAAGTTGGCTGAGTGCAATCTCATATGCCGTGGCACTCACACCGGTTTTATGCTGGTTTTTGTTATATACGTTTTCTATTGCTTCTTTTATTTTATTTGATGTATCGTTAAAAATCGCATCATCGGTCATTTGTACACGGCGTTCCATAAAATAGGCAAACACACGTGCCATACCGCAGTTTGAAATAAAATCTGGAATTAAACTCACCTGATTATCGGTATGCTCCATAATTGGTCCAAAGAAGATTTCTTTATCGGCAAACGGCACATTAGCTCCACACGACACCACTTCAAGACCACTATCTATTAATTGATTAATCTGACCTTCTGTTATTAATCGAGATGCAGCACATGGCGCAAAAATTTCGGCTTGAATACTCCAAATTCTATCGTTGATTTCATCAAAAGGAATTAAATTATCGCTCTCTAAAGTATTGCCCTGTTTTGCAAGAAACAATGCTTTAATCTCCTCAAACGTAAAACCTTCCTCATTAATTAAACCGCCTGCAATATCGATAATTCCAACCACTTTTGCACCCATTTGAGCCAAATAATATGCAGCGGCAGCTCCTACATTACCAAATCCCTGAATTACAGCGCGTTTACCTATAACCTCGCCACCGTAAATATTGTAGTAATGCCTTACAGCTTCAGCCACTCCAAAGCCTGTAATCATGTCTGCTACCGTATATTTTCTTAAAACGTCGGGGGAATACTTTGGGTTTTCAATTACTTTTATAACTCCTTGCCTTAACTGCCCAATGCGGTTTATCTTATCGGCTTCTGTAGGTTTAAAATGACCATTAAACACACCTTCCTGTGGATGCCAAACGCCACTTTCCTCTGTAATTGGAATCACTTCGTGAATTTCATCTACATTTAAATCACCTCCGGTACCGTAGTAACTTTTAAGTAACGGAGATACCGCTTTGTACCAGCGTTCTAAAACCCCTTTTTTTCTTGGGTCTTTAGGATCGAAATTAATTCCCGATTTTGCGCCGCCAATTGCAGGCCCTGACACCGTGAACTTAATTTCCATAGTTTTTGCTAAAGATAGCACCTCGTTTACATCAAGTCCTAATCGCATTCTGGTTCCTCCACCAGCCGCTCCACCGCGCAGTGAATTAATCACCACCCAGCCTTCAGCTTCGGTTTCAGAATCTTTCCAGTTGAATATAATTTCGGGAGTTTTATTTTCGTATTTCTTTAATAATTCTTTCATTGTTGATATTTAAAAATTGATTCGTTTTAGCTAAGTCTTGATTGATGTATTCCGTGGATAATAAATTAAAGCGTAGCTATAATTGAGTCATTTTTAAACAGTTTAAAATTATTAATCCACAAATATAAAAAACTAAAAATCCTAACAGATTAATTTTATATTATTTTTGCTGAAGGTATATTTTGCCGGAAGAATGGTCGTTTATAGCACCAGTTACACTGCTTAAACAATTATTTTCGTCACGAAGTTTTAACACGCCCAAGAACCCAAAAATTAAAGCTTCTTTAAATTCTACAATTGTATTTGCAGGAATTATTATGGTGTTTTTTGTATACTGCTTTAGTCTTTCTATTAAATAAACATTGTAAACGCCGCCGCCAGTAATATACACCGAAGCAGCTTCCTTTTTATTGATTTCAGCAGCCAATTGTTTAGCAATATGTTCGACAAATGTTTTAAGAATATCTTGTGTTTCTAACTTAAAATGATCTATTAGTGGAAAGACATTTGTTTTTACCCATTCCAGACCTAAAGATTTTGGATAGGATTCTTTGTAAAAACCTAAATCGTTCAATTGGCTTAATAATTCCTTATGAACAATTCCAGAAGCAGCAATTTTTCCTGAATCATCATACGCTAATCCTAAGTGCTTCACATAATGATTCAATACAATATTTACAGGACAAATATCGTAAGCAATGCGCTGTTCTTCAATCTCGGTTGAAATATTAGCGAAACCTCCCAAATTCAAACAAAAGTTGTAATCACAAAACAACAACTTATCCCCTATTGGCACTAACGGTGCACCTTGACCTCCATATTCAACATCCTGAATCCTAAAATCGCAAACCACATTTTGGCCACAAAGTTTTGCCAGTTCTGGTAGATTACCAATTTGATACGTTAGTTTCTTTTCCGGTTGATGCAACGCTGTATGACCATGAGAGCACACAGCATCGATGTCCTTTAAGTCATGTTTTAAAATGAAATTTCGAATCACTTCAGCTAAATATTTCGTATACTCTACATCTATAACCTTCAATTCCTCTAAAGAATTCGACACCAACCCCCTCAAGTGTTCTACCCAATATTTCGGGTAAGCTACTGTTTCCGCTTTAACAATGTCAAATTCCCATTGCTTACCTTTCTTAAAAGTCACATAAACCAAATCGACACCATCTAACGAGGTCCCCGACATGACTCCTACTACGTTGTATTTATTTTTTGCCATACTCAACAAAAATAAGAATGGTTTTTAATAAATTATCATTAAAAAGCTATATTTGTGTATATTTTTTACCAAATAAACAAAATAACTAAGAATTATGAATTTCAATCTTTCCGAAGAACATAAAATGATTCGCGATGCCGCTCGCGATTTTGCTCAGAATGAATTGCTTCCCGGCGTTATTGAACGTGATGAAAACCAACACTTTCCGAATGATCTCGTCAAAAAAATGGGAGATCTAGGTTTTCTGGGGATTATGGTAGATCCTAAATACGGTGGCAGTGGTATGGATACCATATCGTATGTTCTTATTATGGAAGAGCTTTCAAAAATTGACGCTTCAGCCTCAGTGATTGTTTCGGTTAATAATTCATTAGTTTGCTATGGTCTGGAAGCCTATGGTACCGAAGAACAAAAACAAAAGTATCTTACTAAACTGGCTACCGGAGAATTCGTGGGTGCTTTCTGTTTAAGTGAACCTGAAGCTGGTAGCGATGCTACTTCACAAAAAACGACGGCTATTGATAAAGGTGATCATTATATTTTAAACGGAACAAAAAACTGGATTACCAATGGTGGTCGCGCCGATGTATATCTGGTAATTGCTCAAACCGACAGAGATAAAGGGTCGCACGGCATCAATGCATTTATTATTGAAAAAGGCATGGAAGGTTTCCATATTGGACCTAAGGAAAATAAATTAGGAATCCGGGGAAGCGACACCCACACCCTTCAGTTTAACGACGTAAAAGTTCCTATTGAAAATCGCATTGGTGATGACGGTTCCGGTTTCCGTTTTGCAATGAAAACACTTTCTGGCGGACGCATTGGCATTGCTGCTCAGGCTTTAGGTATTGCCTCTGGCGCTTACGAACTAGCATTAAAATATTCCAAAGAACGTAAGGCCTTCGGAACAGAAATATGTAATCATCAGGCCATTGCTTTTAAATTAGCCGATATGTATTCTGATATTGAAGCTGCTCGCTATCTGGTGATGCGCGCTGCCTGGGACAAAGACCAAGGCAAAAATTACGACGTATCAAGTGCCGTGGCAAAATTGCAAGCGTCGAAAGTAGCTATGCAACACACCACTGAAGCTGTTCAGATTTTTGGCGGTAATGGTTTTGTAAAAGATTACCACGTAGAACGTTTAATGCGGGATGCTAAAATTACTCAGATTTACGAAGGTACTTCCGAGATTCAGAAAATTGTTATCTCCAGAAGTATTACAAAAGATTAAATTCCACTTTTTAATTTCTAGATCAAAAAACTGAAACGTTTTTAAGTCCATTGTTCCTTTGTGAATCATGGGCTTTTTTTGTTAAGAATATTAAAACCTTTCGACTTTAAAACCATAGATTTCTATCTTTAAACAAAAAACATTCATGCAAAAAACATATTACGACCCAGCGGACCTTAAGAAATTTGGAAAAATATCGGAGTGGAATGAAGAACTTGGCGCTAAATTTTTTGAATACTACGGAAAAGTTTTTGAGGAAGGCGCCCTAACCGAACGTGAAAAATCGCTAATCGCCTTAGCTGTTTCACACACCATTCAGTGCCCTTATTGTATTGACGCTTACACCGGTGACGGATTACAACGAGGTATTACTAAAGAAGAAATGATGGAAGCTTTACATGTGGCTGCTGCTATTCGTGGTGGCGCGTCTTTAGTACACGGTGTTCAAATGATGAACAAAGTGAATAAACTAGACATGTAAACCATTTATATTGCTTCGAATCGAAAACTAATACAGCACCTATGATTAAATCCCTGCATAAAAGAGAAAGCGAGTTAGCTCATGCTAAAAAGCAATTAGACATTTTATCTAATGGCATTTTTAAACAAGGTGAGCTACCAACCTTTAAAGCTAAAATTTCGGAAACCAATCAGTTCCCTCTTAAAGCTAAAAAGCTTGAAATTTTACAAATAAACTTAGGGTACATGTGCAATCAAACGTGTAGCCACTGCCATGTTGATGCCGGCCCAGACCGCAAAGAAATTATGACTAAAGACACGATGCTACAATGTTTGGAGGTGATTAAAAACACTGGTGCTCATACGCTGGATTTAACTGGTGGAGCTCCGGAAATGACCCCTCATTTTCGATGGTTTGTAGATGAAGCTTCAAAGGCTGGTATAAAAGATTTTATTGTTCGATCGAATCTTACCATCATTACAGCCAACAAAAAATATCACGATTTACCTGAATTCTTTAAAAATCATAATGTTCATGTGGTAAGTTCTATGCCACACTGGACTAAAGGCAAAACCGATAAGCAACGTGGCGATGGCGTTTTTGAGGCTTCACTTAAAGCTTTAAAAATGCTGAATGATGTTGGATATGGCATGCCTGATAGCAACTTAAAATTAGATTTAGTTTATAATCCATCAGGTGCTTTTTTACCAGGAAATCAAATGGCAATGGAGAAAGATTTTAAAAAAGCGCTTTTAGATGACTTTGGCATTCATTTTCACAACCTATTTGCCTTAACCAATTTACCTGTTAGTCGCTTTTTAGATTATTTAATAGCTTCAGAAAATTATGAAGATTACATGTACGCGCTGGTAGAAGCTTTCAATCCGAATGCAGTAAGTAATGTGATGTGTACCAATACACTTTCTGTAAGTTGGAATGGGTATTTATATGATTGCGATTTTAATCAAATGCTCGAACTTCCTGTAAATAATGAAGTAAAACATATTTCTGAATACAATGAGAGTCTCCTTGAAGGTCGAGATATTGTGATTTCTCAACATTGTTACGGTTGTACTGCGGGTGCCGGTAGCAGTTGTCAGGGTACAGTTGCTTAAATCATAAAATATGGGATTTATCAACAAAAAAAGACAGGACAATGATAACGACATGACATTCGATTTTCATTTTCCAACATCAAAAGAGGCTTTAATCATTTTCACTAGAAATCCGGAATTAGGAAAATGCAAAACGCGACTTGCTAAAACTGTTGGTAACGAAGCTGCTCTTAATATATACAAACATCTATTAAAACATACCTCATCAATTACTGTAAACCTTGAAGCAGACAAGTTTGTGTTCTATTCTAAAAACATCATTAAAGACGATTTATGGAACCCCGATGTTTTCAAAAAGAAATTACAACACGGTAAGGATTTAGGAGAACGCATGGAACAGGCTTTTGCTCATCTTTTCAGTTTAGGATATGAAAAAGCAATTATTATAGGTAGTGATTTATTAGATTTAAATGAAGATATCATCAACGAAGCTTTTCAAGAATTAAATAAAGGTGATTATGTTATTGGCCCTGCTAAAGATGGCGGTTACTACCTATTAGGCATGACTATTTTAAATCAAGACATTTTTAAAAATAAACATTGGGGGACCGAAACCGTTTTAAAAGACACTTTAGAAAATTTACAAAACAACAACGTTTACATGTTAAAAGAGTTAAACGATATTGATACCTTTGAAGATATTCAAGACTATCAAGAATTAAAACCGTATTACACCACATGATTAAGATAATAAACGAAACTACAGATTACTTAAAAGGCAAGGGTTTTGACAATCCTGAAATAGGTATTATTTTGGGTACAGGGCTTGGTCAGCTTGTTAACGAAATTGAAATTTTACATGAAGTAAGTTATAACCACATTCCTAACTTCCCGACTGCAACAGTAGAATTTCATAAAGGCAAGTTGATTTACGGCATTTTAGAAGGTAAAAAAATCATGGTTATGCAAGGCCGTTTCCACTTGTATGAAGGCTATAGCCTGCAGGATGTAACGTTCCCGGTTCGTATTATGGAGAAATTGGGTATTAAAACCTTATTAGTATCCAATGCTGCCGGCGCCATTAATACCAATTTTAAAAAAGGTGAATTGATGCTTCTTGACGACCATATAAACCTTCAAGGCGATTCACCATTAGCATTTATGGGTGTTGAACATTTAGGCGAACGCTTTGTAGATATGAGCGCGCCGTACAATGCAACTATTAATTCTAAATTTAAAACTATAGCGAAGAATCATGGTATTACCTTACACGAAGGCATTTACGCCAGTGTTTTAGGTCCGCAACTGGAAACCAGAGCCGAATATCGCATGCTAAAAATTATTGGTGCCGATGCTGTAGGTATGAGTACTGTACCTGAAGTTATTGTAGCCAACCATTTAAAACTACAGGTTGCTGCAGTTTCTGTTTTAACCGATGAATGTGATCCAGATAACTTACAGCCTGTGGATATTACCGAAATTATTGAAATGGCTAAAAAAGCCGAACCTAATATGATTACTTTATTCCGTGATCTTATTAAATCTTTGTAAGCTTCTATTAAAGTATTAAATAAAAAAAGGCTTAGTAAAAACTAAGCCTTTTTTTTCATGTTTATATTAGTAACAGGTACAATCTTCAATCTTGAAAATAACTCCTAGGCTATGTTGCCAATGCTTCGTTAAATAATCTTCAAACGAATGCTTATAAGTGGTTTCCCAACTCAAACCAATAGTTTCAGTAAACCAGTATTTCAAACCTGCACTCACATTGATGGTTGCTGCTCCAACCAAATCATCGGTTCCATTGGCTGGTGAAAGCATATTATATTCCCCTTCCTGAATCCAGGTATATCCTAATCCAGCTCCAACGAAAGGTTCTACTTTTTCAGATTCAAACAAGTTGTTAATATTTGTATTAATCATGGCATCGAATCCTAAATAAGTAAGTTTATCCACTTCCGCTTTTGGATCATTAGGAAATTCTCCCCACTTATTTAATTTATTAAAAGACGCTCTAACACTAACAAAAACATCATCATTTATGTATCTGGCTACTTTAACAGTTGGTAAGCCAATATTCCAATGATCATTCACATTAAAAAACTCATCAAAAAAAGGACCTTGAGGCGCATCCTCTCCTACCGAATATACATTTACGGCATTAATTCCTGCTTCAAAAACCCATGGACTTCCACCATAACTCTGGGCAAATGCAAACAATCCGAATACCATAGAACATAAACTCAAAAAAAAACTTCTCATACTTTTCAGTTAAATATTAATAAATTTAGGGCTGGCCGAAATTAGCAATTTTGGAATATGTTAAACGCCTTTGTACAAATTCATATTGCTTTTAACGCGATATATTCGACAAATGGCACCAATAAGCAATCCCGACCTATTATTTACGAGATGCTTAAAGAAAAAGATGTCGTTATCAAAAAAATTCAATATCACCTTGAATAAAAACTCATCCAAATCTGTTATTTTCACAACATCATTGGGACTTCGATTTTATACAAATCACCTTATGAGTTGTTACCTTGAAACTACTCACAATGTTTACGAAGAAGCTGCACTAACGCCCAATGTTGGTTTGTGTTGCGCTACAAATCCCATTTTGGAATTACCTGGATAAAAATCCCGAAAATCATGCAAGAGATGAATTATGGCTGCGGAAGTACAGTTCATGCTCGAGATTTAACCAACAGCGCGACAACCGAAAAGAAAATAGCCGGCACACACATAATGAATTCTTTTATTATATGTTGTTTGGTGACTTTCGGAATACTCAGCTAAAAAAGCTATTTAATGTCCTCATAATGTCTTATTTTTACGTTTAGTTAGTGGCTATGGATAAATATATAGAAATAATACAAAAATCTTACACCGGTTACTGGAATTACCTAAAGCACGAATTAATTACCATTAACCATTGGGACAATTATTTCTATGGTCTCATTTTTATTTCGTTAGCGGTTTGGCTTTTAGAAATTATTTTCCCGTGGCGAAAACAACAATCCATATTTAGAAAAGACTTTTGGTTGGATACCTTTTATATGTTTTTCAACTTTTTTCTTCTGAATTTAATCGTACTCATTGCTTTATCGAATACAGCGGCTCAGTTTTTTAACGATATCTTATCTATTTTTGGATTAAGCATTTCCAGCTTCCAACTTTTCGATGTCGACGCCCTACCAAAAGTATTAGGCTTATTTGTATTTTTTATAGTTGGTGATTTTATTCAATGGAACACTCATAGACTACTGCATCATGTGCCACTCCTTTGGAATTTTCACAAAGTGCATCATTCTGTAAAAGAAATGGGATTTGCAGCACATTTACGCTACCACTGGATGGAACCGGTGGTGTACAAATCGTTACTATATATCCCTATGGCTATTATTGGCGGTTTTGATGCTCAGGATGTAGCCATCATTCACTTTTTTAACATTACTATTGGTCATTTAAATCATGCTAATTTAGGCTGGAATTACGGTCCGTTAAAATACATTTTAAACAATCCTAAAATGCACATCTGGCACCACGTTAAAGACTTGCCCAAACAAGCTAAATTTGGAATAAATTATGGCATTACCCTAAGCATTTGGGATTACTTGTTCAATACTGCTCATATCCCTTATAACGGGAGAGATATAGAACTAGGGTTTGAAGGTGATGAAGCGTTTCCGAAAGATTTTATAAGTCAGGAATTATACCCTTTAAATAAAAAATAATCACCTGATTGTTACATTATAACAGGTGAATCGCCTATTTTTATGGTAAAGCAAAATACTATGAAACTCACCTACACCTTCTTTTTTTGCATTATATGGCTCCATATTTCTGTATCTGCCCAAGAAACTATAAAAGCCACAATCTTAGATTCTATAACCCAAAACCCCATTCCCTTTGCTACCATTTCTACCGCTAAAAATTTTGGAGTTATCAGTAATGAATATGGTGAATTTCAAATTAATCTGAATACTACAGAAGACATCGATTTAATTATTCAGTGTTTGGGTTATGAGAGTAAAAATCTTCCAGTTAAAAAGTTTAAAGACAGTATCGTTTTACTACGTCCAAAATCCATTGAATTAGATGAAGTTCTCGTTTCAAACAAACATTATACCCCGGAAGAAATCATAGACAAAGTTAAAGACAACCTCTTGCAAAACTACAGTACCGAGTTTACCAAAAGCACACTCTTCTCAAGAACATCGTTCAACACCAAAATGCAAAAACAAGAGATTGACATTAAAAAAAGTAGTATTCCCGAACTCAATCAGACATTCATCGACAGCGTGATTCAGTCGCTTCCTAAAAACAACGATTACCATACCGAACTTCTAGGAGACCTTTACACTAACAATTACAGCCAATCGGAAAAACTTAATGTTATTAAAGCATCGAAATTATACAACAAAGACACCGAAATCAACTTAAAAGGCTTTCAAAACAAACTAAAAGACATTGCTCAAAAACACATAAAGCGTGATTCGTATTTAAAAATTAAATCGGGTTGGTTTGGTACTAAAGAAAGTATTGATTCATCGTTTTTTGATACCGAGAATAACAAACAAACGAAATCCTTAATCGACGAACAGGAAGCCGATGAAAACTCAAGAAAAGAACTCTTTTTAATGAGTAACAAACAAGTGATATCCAACTTGATTAACGAAAGTTTTGTCTCAGAAAAAAGCGACCTCAACTTTATTCATAAATCTAATAAATATGAATATCAACTTTTGGATTATGCATTTTTAAATGATGATTTTGTGTATAAAATTAGCTTTACTCCGAAGCGGGGTGCAGATTACCAAGGCGTACTTTATATAAATACCGATGATTTTGCAGTGGTTCGTGTCGATTACAGAAATGTAAAAGATTTAAGAAATTTTAGTTTACTCGGATTCTCATTCAAAGAATACAAACATGAAGGCACCTTAATTTATGGTAAAAATGAAGACAAAAGCTATTCGCTTCGTTTCGCCGAAAATACACAAGGTCATAATATCGGTATTGAAAGACCTTTAAAAATTGTTGAAAAAAACAAAAATACTCGAGGTCGAAGAAAACAAAACGAATTGGTTTCCGATATTCATTTTATACTTTCTAGTTCATCAAAACAAGTGCTCGTTGTTTTTGAAAACCATACGATTTCTGAAAATGAATACAACAGTTTCAAGGAAAACCCGAAAGTAACTCCGACTTATTTACCTGCTTACGATCCAGATTTCTGGGCTGGCTACAACATTATTGAACCGAATCAAGCTATTAAAGATTTTAAAATTATGGAATAGTTAATTTCTATTTCTACCTTTTTCGTCGGGATACAAATCTTTAACAATATCACTTTGCACATAGGCTTTAGTATCGACATTCATTCCTGTAATGCATCCGAAAAAAGCAGCGCCGGTATCAATATTCCAAACATTAGCCGCATGCATAGGTTCAAATGAATTGAAATTAATGGTTGGCGTGTGGCCGATAAAAATTTCATTATAATGCTTTAATCGATTTGGGTACTTTGGGGAATCGTTATTGAGCGACTTATCTAACCCCAAGGCCATTTCCCATAAAGTTCGATCTGTTGAAAAACTACTAGCCATTGCTTCCTTACCTACCCCATGCATTGAAGTAAATCCGGCATGAATAAACAGCCTGTTTTCATCATCAATATAATACCAAGGCATGTCGTTAAAAAAAGCATGATGTGCTAACTTTTCCTCTTTAGAAAACCCTGCATAACTCTCCATAGTTTCCTTACCACCATGTATGTACCAGGTAGGGTTCACATAATCAGACTTTAACCAGTCTTCACACCAGACATCGTGATTTCCTTTTATAAAAACACAGTTTATTTTTTCAGATAGGTCCATTAGAAAGGCAATAACTTGTGCCGACTCACTCCATCCGTCCACATAATCGCCCATAAAAATTAAAGTATCTTCGTCTTTAACCTCCAACTTATTTAAAACCTGAATTAAAGCCTTAAAACCGCCGTGAATATCTCCAATGGCATATGTACTCATACTTGCTTTTTTCCACAAAACTAAAAGATTAGCTCAAAACAAAAGAAGCTTCAACGTTATTATAAGTTAAAATTGAAGATTTACCGAATACATAAAAGGAGAACTAAAAAATTAATAACGAGTATACCAATCTTTAACTAAAACCTCAACGGGTTTATTCTGCGGCGTAAACATGAAATTCTCCTCTCCCCCCGAACTATCATGTTTATGGTGCCATTTCCAAAGAAAACCTCCAGCAAACCAGTCCTCATTCCAAAAAGTTTCAAACAAAGCCTGAGTTGTATTTAACTGTGCTTCTAGATTTACGGCATTCATTCGTCTGTCAGATTCCCATGGCTGCTTTCCGGCATAATCGACACTGCGATAACCAAACTCGGTAAACAAAACAGGTTTCTTTAAGTTATCTGAAAATATTTTTAACTGAGGCTTATAACTTTCCCAACCTTGTTTACAACTTTCAACGGATGGTGTTTTTAAATTGCTCACTGGAAAATAAGCATCAATTCCAATAAAATCCAGCTGATTCCAAAATGGGGTGCGGTTATATTCATTCCAATTAGCTGCATAGGTTAATTTACCGGAGTATACTTTTCTAATGCTACTAATCAGTTCTGACCAAAATTCCGGCCGATGGTCAATAAACGTTTCAAGCTCGGTACCAATACAAAATAATTCCGTCTGAGTTTCTTCAGCCACTTTGGCAAAATCTAAGATAAAACTAGAATAGGTTTCCTCTAATTCTGTCCATGCGACTTCTGTATTCATTTTTATTTTCCCTGTAAATTCACCACGACTCACCCATATCTGAGGTTTAATCATTACCCGAATATTCTGGGTTTTAAAAGCCTTAACATACTGTTGTACGCCTTCTTTAGTTTCACCAAACCATTGTCTATTTGAATTGTATGTAATCCGAGGATGCTCTAAATTACGTATAAACCCAAAAGGCATTATTGCAACATAATTTGCCTGAAGATTAATAACCGGGGTAACGTGCGCATTATTTATGGAATCTCTGGAAGCAACAAAACTAACGCCGTTAATTTTGTTGTTTGCCACAGAAGCTATATCGCAACTACTCAGCAAAACCATTAAACCAATAATTATAAAACGTTTCATACCTGAAAAATAATGCTATATTTAATTATCTAACATCTTAATTAAACCTTTTTTTTTGAAAGGTAGCCAAACTTTAAAGGACAAATTGAAAAAACTATGAACGAATTAAAAACCAAAAACCAAGAACCTAATATTTTTAAATGGGCCTTTAAATTTGCGGCATCAGCAGGTATTGCAGGTATTTTATGCTGCGTTGCACCTGCGGTTTTATTTATGTTTGGTTTAATGGGAGGTATTTACGCCATATCGTTTGCCGATTTTTTTTATGCTGAAGATGGCTCCGTTGGGTTGGGATCTTGGATTTTACGTGGCATCGCAGTAATCATAGGTGTTTATGGTATTTTTATGTATCGTAAAAAACAAAACCAATGTTCTATAGACCCAAAACGTAAAAGAAACAATCTTATTTTGGTTACTGTAATTATTATAGTTTTAGGTATTGGTATTTTTCTTTCTTTAGAAAAATGGTCGTCTTGGTATTTTGACAAGCATATTGTTCCTGCCCAACAAGAAGAATACCTTCAGAAGCGCCAAAAAAAATTAAACCTAAATTATATTTCTCCCCCAAATGACAATAATTAATGTTATTATTCCTGCTTACAACGAGGAAGATTCTATTGCCAAAGTTATTAAGGACATTCCAGATATAGTTGATGAAATTATAGTTATTAACAACAACTCCACCGATCAAACTGAGGTAAATGCAAAACATGCCGGAGCCACCGTATTAACCGAAACCAATAAAGGTTACGGCTATGCATGCTTAAAAGGCATGCAATACATTGAAAATAAGATTGAAAAACCAAATATTATTGTATTTTTGGATGGAGACTATAGCGATTACCCAGAAGAATTAACCAAACTAGTGCAGCCTATTATCGAAAATAATATAGACTTTGTTATTGGTTCTAGAGTAAAAAATTTACGTGAACCCGGGTCCATGACTGGACCACAAATTTTTGGCAATTGGCTGGCCACAAACTTGATGACCTTATTCTTTTCTGCAAAATATACCGATCTGGGACCTTTTCGTGCCATTAAATACGATAAATTACTGAATTTAAACATGATAGACAAGACCTATGGGTGGACCATAGAAATGCAATTAAAGGCATTAAAACACAAATTATCATACACAGAAATACCCGTAAATTATCGAAATAGAATTGGTGTCTCAAAAGTTTCAGGAACCATAAAAGGTAGTATATTTGCGGGCATTAAAATCTTAGGTTGGATTTTTAAATATAGTATTAAGAAATGATTTTAGAAACAACAGTTATCATTATTTATAGCATTGCACTATTGCTTATTTTCATGTATGCTTTAGCGCAACTAAACCTTCTTTTCAATTACCTGTCATCCAAGAGATGTAAGGATACTTGTGAAACATTCGATTTATCGAATCCTGATGAAGTCCCTTTCGTCACGATCCAATTGCCAGTGTATAACGAAATGTACGTTATGGATCGTTTATTAGATAACATTGCTAAAATCGACTATCCAACAGACAAACTTGAAATTCAGGTTCTTGACGATTCAACCGACGAAACTATAGAAACTACGCGTAAGCACGTAGAAAAACTACAAGCTACAGGTTTAGATATTCAACATATTACCAGAACCAACAGAACCGGTTTTAAGGCAGGCGCTTTAAAAGAAGGACTAACCATTGCTAAAGGTGAGTTTGTTGCCATATTTGATTCTGACTTTTTACCAGAAACCGACTGGCTACAGCGTACTATTCCGTTTTTTAAAGACGAAAACATTGGTGTGGTTCAAACCCGTTGGGGACACTTGAACCGCAACTACTCACTACTTACAAAAATTCAGGCCTTTGCTTTAGATGCACACTTTACTTTAGAACAAGTTGGAAGAAACTCAAAAGGTCATTTTATCAACTTTAACGGTACTGCCGGAATCTGGCGTAAAACCTGTATTCTTGACGCAGGAAACTGGGAAGGAGACACCTTAACTGAAGATTTAGATTTAAGCTACCGGGCCCAATTAAAAAACTGGAAATTTAAATATTTAGAGGACGTAAAAACACCTGCCGAATTACCCGTTGTAATTAGCGCAGCACGTTCGCAACAATTTAGATGGAATAAAGGTGGTGCCGAAAACTTTAGAAAAATGCTTTGGCGCGTATTGAAGAGTGAAAACATATCTGCAAAAACAAAGCTTCACGGGTTATTGCACCTTTTAAACAGCACCATGTTCTTAAACGTATTAATCGTTGGTATTTTAAGTATTCCAATGTTATACATTAAAAATGAGTACACTCACTTAAAACCATACTTTTATGTCATGAGTTTCTTTGTGATTAGTACCATCATTTTCTTTGTGTGTTATTGGTTTATGTATAAAAACACCTACGGAGGTGGCATCAAGAATTTCATCAGATATATAGGTATGTTCTTTGTGTTCTTCTCAATCGCTATGGGCTTCTCATTACACAACTCGATTGCGGTATTAGAAGGCCATTGGGGTAAGAAAAGTGAATTTGTTCGTACCCCTAAATTCAATATTAATACATTAAAAGACAGCTGGAAGAAAAACAAATACCTTAAAAAAACGGTTTCTATCCATGTAATTTTTGAAGGATTACTGATGTTATATTTTGGGTTTGGGATGTATAGCGCCTTTATCGTAGGAAATCAAGGAGGAGACTTTGGGCTTTTCCCATTCCACTTGATGTTATTCGTTGGGTTTGGCTATGTATTTATTAAATCGCTAACCTCTAAAGTATAAGTTTCATAGAACGTCTACATAAAACAACAAAAAGGCTCGCTTATTTAGCGAGCCTTTTTTGTTTCTGTTAGGATGATTTCATTCAATTAATCTTCATCCATTTCCATAATTAAATTAGCGATTAGTGCAGTCCATCCGGTTTGGTGCGATGCTCCTAACCCTTTTCCATTATCACCATCAAAAAACTCATAGAATAAATGTTCATTTTTAAAATGTTCTTCTTTGGAAAACATATGATTCTCATCATCGGAGTGGTATTGATATTTTCCGTCTTTATTACGCTCAAAAAGTTTCACCAATCGTTTTGTTAACTCATTCGAAATCTGCTTCAAATTGAGTTTATTTCCTGATCCTGTTGGATATTCATAAGTATAAGCATCGCCGTAATAACTGTAATATTTTCGAAGGGATCTGATAATAATATAATTTAAAGGCATCCAAATCGGACCTCTCCAATTCGAGTTTCCGCCAAACATATTGGTTCTACTTTCACCAGATTCATATTGTATTTGATGACGCCCATGATGCTCAAAAACAAACGGGTGTTTTTCATGATATTTAGATAGTGAACGAATACCGTAGTCTGACAAGAACTCATCTTCATCCAACATACGTTTTAATAAATGTTCTAACCTAAAACCACGCATAATAGAAAATAAATGATAGCCATCGTCATTTATTTTTTCAATATTAGAAATTAACGATGCTAAATCTGGGCGAGTTCTTACAATTTCAGCTGCACGTATTTTAAATTCTTTTAATTCTTCAAATAAATCTTTATGAATAATCTCCACAGCAAACAAAGGAATAATACCCACCAACGAACGTACTTTTAAACGCTCTGTTGCTCCCGATTCCATTTCAACAACATCGTAGTAGAAATTATCTTCATCATCCCAAAGCGATATGTCTTTTTGACCAATATGATGCATCGCCCATGCAATGTTTAAAAAGTGCCTGAAAAACTTAGCAGCGACCTCCTCATAAATCTTGTTGGTTTTAGCCAGTTCCAAAGACATACGCAGCATATTAATCGTGAATAGTGCCATCCAACTCGTGGCATCAGCTTGCTGCATTCTGGTGATTCCCGGAGGCATATGGTTTCGATCGAAAACACCAATGTTATCTAAACCTAAAAATCCACCCTCAAATAAATCAATACCATTTTTATCTTTTTGATTGACCCACCAGGTAAAATTAATAAGTAACTTCTGAAATACCTTTTCTAAAAACGCTGTATCTCCAACACCTGTATATTCCTTATCTTTTTCATAAACACTCCATACAGCCCACGAATGCACCGGAGGGTTTACATCACTAAAATTCCATTCGTAAGCCGGAATTTGTCCGTTAGGATGCATATAACTTTCCTGAAGCACTAGTAACAATTGTTCTTTAGCAAAATACGGGTCGACCTCAACAAAAGATACCATATGAAAGGCCAAATCCCAGGCTGCATACCAAGGGTATTCCCATTTGTCAGGCATAGAAATTACATGCCTGTTGGTTAGATGTTGCCAGCTGTAATTTCGAAGATTTACGCGATCTGGTTTTGCTTCTCCAGGTCCTCCAAACAGCCATTTAAACACATCATAATAATAAAACTGCTTCGTCCATAATAACCCAGAAAAAGCTGCTTTCGCCACTTTTTTATGAGATTCCGGCACATTGTTTTCTATGGTTTCATTATAAAACTCTTCACATTCTTGTTGTCTTTGATTAAAAACGGCATCAAAATCAACAAAAGGTGATTCTATTTTATTTTTACTTAATCGCACTTTTACACTTCTTTCTTCTCCTGGCTTAAGTTTAAACTGATGCCAAATTGCTAGTTTAGAACCCGTTTTATCAGGGTTAACCGAAGCTTTGCCTTCTATAACATGATTATTGATACCGTCTTTTACATAAGGCACATCGTTAGGCACATTATAAATGCGTTTATTATTTGTTTCATTTTCACAAAACAATTGCTCTCCTCCTTCATGATAAAAATAGTAACGCCCATTACGAATACTTCTTGCCACGACAGCTTCCTCCTGAGATGTTGACAACCTCATACTAGGGCGTTCAAACCTATTATTATGCTTCCAGAAATTGCGGTACCACAGATGAGGCAAAACATGAATATCGGCTGCCTTTTTCCCGCGGTTAACAACAGTAACTTTTAATAAAATATCGCCTACGTCGGCTTTAGCATATTCAATATAACAATCGAAATAAGCATTATTTTTAAAGCAGCCCGTATCTAGGAGTTCATATTCCGGTTCTTCACGACTTCTCCGATTTCGGTTTACCAAATCGCTATATGGAAACTCATTATGAGGATATTTATAAAGATATTTGCAGTAAGAATGTGTAGGTGTTGATACTTGGTGAAAATAAAGTTCTTTAACATCTTCACCGTGATTACCCTGATTATTGGTTAGACCAAACAGACGTTCTTTTAAGATGGCATCTTTACCATTCCAAAAAGCCGGTGCTAAGCATAAAATCTCTCGAGAATCACAAAATCCGCCAATACCTTCCTCTCCCCATCGAAATGCATTACTGCGTGCTTTATCGTGATCTATAAATTCCCAGGATTCTCCATACAAACTATAATCTTCACGGACAGTTCCCCATTGCCTCTCGGCTAAATAAGGCCCCCAATTTTTCCAATGTCTATAAGCGTCTGCTACTTCCAATCGCTTTGCTTCAGGCCCTTTTTGCTTCATATCAATCTTTTCTTTTTGTTAGCGTTCATGTTACTGAAAGTCAACTAACGGCATTTATAGTCTTACATAAATTTAGGTTTTTTATTCCAAAAAATAATTTTCAACAAAAGAATTAGCTAATTGACTTTATTAAGGCTGTTCTTTTAAAATGTCCTTAAAAAAAGTCCTCAAAAAATTAAGGAAGTCAAAAACTTTTAGACTCGTAATACATTGTAAATGATGTTATATTTGAAATATGTTTAGCAACTTACAAATTGAAAACAATAAGAAAGCCCTAATTCTATTAGCAACAGCTTCTTCTGTTTTATATTTTATATTCGCCTACGACTTAGTTCGCACTGACTACCCTAAGTTACTTTTATTGTATAGCACACTATTTTTATTGTTTTATTCACTTGTTAATTATAACAAAACAAACATTAAGTTGTTAACGGGTTTAGCCTTTGGTTTCCGTGCACTATTTATTTTTGCCATACCGAATCTATCTCAAGATTTCTATCGATTTATATGGGATGGCAGACTATTGCTTGAAGGTTACAACCCTTATTTATTTAATGTTGCATCCTTTATAAACAACAATGAATTCCCGGTAGCACAAGCCGAAGAATTATTTAAAGGCATGGGTAAGCTAAACGCTAGTCACTTTACCAATTACCCTCCACTAAATCAGTTGTGTTTTTTAATTGCAGCACTATTTGCCAAAACCAATATCTTGGGTTCGGTGGTTGTAATGCGTTTAATAATTATTGCGGCAGATTTTGGGACCTTCTACTACGGAAAGCAACTTTTAAAGGTTATTAACAAGCCTGTTCATAACATATTTTGGTATTTACTCAACCCGTTTATTATTATTGAATTAACAGGTAATATTCATTTTGAAGGTGTCATGATTTTCTTTTTAATTTGGAGTTTATATTTACTTTACAAAGGTCACTGGATCCTGTCTGCTGTTACTTTAGGCTTATCGGTTTCTACAAAACTTATTCCTTTAATGTTTTTACCATTATTGTTTCAATTGTTTATGAACAGAGAGACTTCAAAAACTAAAGGTATTCTAAAATTAACACGATATTATAGTATCGTTGGGTTGGTAATTATCATTAGTTTTCTTCCGTTTACATCTTCCGAATTTATTAACAACTATACTCAAACTGTTGGTTTGTGGTTCCAACGATTTGAATTCAATGCAAGTTTATATTACATAGCAAGGGCTATAGGATATACTTTTAGAGGATATAATGAAATTGCCATTATTGGAAAATATATTCCTGTTTTAGTTATTCTATTTGTCTTAATTGTAACCTTTTTTAGAAATAACAAATCCATACCGCTGCTTATTTCTTCAATGCTTTTCGTACTTAGCTTTTATTATTTTGCTGCCACAACGGTGCATCCATGGTACATTGCCACACTTTTAATTTTATCGGTGTTTACAACATACAAATTCCCATTGATATGGAGCTTTGTTATTATTTTAAGTTATTTAGCCTACTCAAATACTGCGGATCAGGAAAACCTTTGGATAATTGCCTCAGAATACCTTATTGTCTATTCGGCGTTTACATGGGAAGTTATTTTAAAGAAACCTTTGGGTATAAAAAAGTCTGCCATTATTTAAAATAGCAGACTCTTATCTTTCTTTTATAAGGTAGAAGATTTTAAATTTATTGGATTGGTTTTAAACTTTCCACTCTATAAATTACAGCATCATCATCTTCATAATCCTCAACAAACGTTATTCTAAACTCTTGATCGATATAACTTTTGTCGTTCTTTAAATCGTATTGTTTTAACACTCTTGGATGAACTTCTTCGAAAACCAATTCCTCTCCATTTTCAAACCAAAAAGTAAAATACCCTTTTTTGTAAGACTTAAAAACAGCTGTTCTCATTACACATACAATTATTTAGTCGTTATCGTCATCTTCATCGTCGGTATCAGCAACATCATTTGCTGAATCCTCGTCTTCATCAGTATCTTCATCACCGTCTTCAACTTTTACGCTTTCGAAATCTACTTCGGTATCGTTATCATCACTATCATCGTCACCAAAGTCTTCCATTGCTTGTACAAGACGCTTACCAACTTTTACTAAGTAAATAGTATCATCGGTACGTACCTCCACCGCCTCAATAATTTCATTTTGAGCATTTCTAAATGAAATCACATCGGAGTCATCATATCCATCAGGAAATTTGTCTACCAGAAGATTTAAGATATCCTGATTCAACTTTTTGTAATCTACAATTTTACGTAACATTTTAATTTTTTGGGTTGGTTATATTATTGATCTAATAAATATGCAAAAATTAACGGCGCAACAATAGTTGCATCACTTTCTATAATAAACTTAGGCGTATCGATATCTAATTTACCCCAAGTAATCTTTTCGTTTGGTACTGCTCCCGAGTAAGAACCATAACTGGTTGTTGAGTCGCTAATCTGGCAGAAATAACTCCAGAATGGTGTATCCGTGCGTTCCATATCCTGATATAACATTGGCACAACACAGATTGGAAAATCCCCAGCGATACCACCACCTATTTGGAAAAATCCGATACCGTTTTCTGAATTATCGGTATACCAGTCTGCTAAAAAGGTCATGTATTCAATACCAGATTTCATGGTACTTGCTTTAAGCTCGCCTTTTAACACATAACTTGCAAAAATGTTCCCCATTGTACTATCTTCCCATCCTGGGCATACAATAGGTAAATTCTTTTCGGCTGCTGCATACATCCAAGAATCTTTTAAATCGATCTCGTAATATTCCTCTAACACACCTGATAATAACATTTTATACATGTACTCATGTGGCAGATAACGCTCACCTTTATCGTCGGCATCTTTCCAGATTTCAAAAATATGCTTTTGTAAACGACGGAATGCTTCCTCCTCAGGAATACAAGTATCGGTAACACGGTTTAATCCTTGCTCTAATAAATCCCACTCTTCCTTTGGAGTTAAATCTCTATAGTTAGGCACACGCTTATAGTGCGAATGCGCTACTAAATTCATGATATCCTCTTCCAGGTTTGCTCCTGTACAAGAGATGATCTGTACTTTATCCTGACGAATCATTTCAGCAAAACTTTTACCTAATTCCGCTGTACTCATAGCTCCTGCTAACGACACTAACATTTTAGCTCCTGAAGCCAATTGTGCTTCATAGCCCTTTGCTGCATCGACTAATGCCGCTGCATTAAAATGCAAATAATGCTTTTCTATAAATTGTGAAATTGGTCCTTTGGTACTCATTTTCTTTATGCTTTAATATGTTTTTACGCTGAAGCATTTCTTATTTTCAATCACTTCTTCACGTATAAATTTATAACTTAACCTTTTATAATACAATGCTGCTTTAAACAATTCTGAAATTTGTATTCATTCTAAAACATTATTTACCCAACAAACACACATTCCTTTTGTTCTCGAATTTTAGTTATCGTAACCTAAAATCTTAAGCAGATCTTCGCTTTTTTGTTGTTCACTAAATAGTGATGTTGTAATGTTTCCTTCTTCATCTCTATCGATTAGAATATGTTTAGGCGACGGAATTAAACAGTGTTGCAACCCACCAAATCCTCCAATGGTTTCCTGATACGCACCGGTATTAAAGAACCCTAGATAAAGCGGTTTTTCTTTATTATACTTTGGTAAGTAAATCGCATTCATATGCTGTTCACTGTTGTAATAATCGTCACTATCACAGGTTAAACCTCCTAACAACACACGTTCGTAGCTATCGTTCCAGCGGTTAATTGGTAACAAGATAAAACGCTTGTTAATCGCCCAGGTATCTGGAAGCGTTGTAATGAATGATGAATTGATCATGTTCCACTTCTCACGGTCGTTTTGTTGTTTTTGGTATAGCACTTCGTATATAGCTCCACCACTTTCACCAACTGTAAAGCTTCCAAATTCAGTAAAAATATGTGGCACCGGAACTTCCTCCTCCTCACAAGCTAATTTAATTTGATTGATGATTTCATCAACCATATACTCATAATCGAATTCAAAAGCCAACGAGTTTTTAATTGGAAAACCGCCTCCAATATTTAAGCTATCTAAAGTCGGACAAATCTTTTTAAGACTCGTATATACCTTTAAACATTTGTGCAGCTCATTCCAGTAATACGCATTATCACGAATACCGGTATTGATAAAAAAGTGTAACATTTTAAGGTTTACTTTTTTATTACCCTGAATCTGATTTTTATAAAAAGGAACAATATTTTTATAACCAATACCTAATCTAGAGGTATAAAACTCGAACTTAGGCTCTTCCTCTGATGCAATTCGAATTCCTACATTAAATTTACCTTCTATTTCCTGAGACAGTAAATCTAACTCCTCGTAATTATCAATAATTGGAATAGCGTTTTTATGTCCGTTATTAATAAGTCTGGCAATATTTGTTACGTATTGTGAACGTTTAAATCCGTTGCTGATTACAAAAGTATCATCGGTAATTTTACCTTCTTTTTTAAGATTTTCAACAATATCAATATCGAAAGCCGACGAGGTTTCTATATGAATATCATTCTTTAATGCTTCGTTTAAAACGTGCTTAAAGTGCGAGCTTTTTGTACAATAACAATAATGGTATTTCCCTTTATACTTATTGTTTTTTAAAGCCTTATTAAACCAACCTTTTGCCTTATTTATATTATTAGAAATTTGAGGCAAATACGTGAATTTTAAAGGTGCTCCATACTCCTCTACCAAGGCCATTAAATCAATATCATGAAACTGTAAGTGTTTATCTTCCAGTTTAAACTCTTCTTGTGGAAAATCGAATGTTTGATTAATTAAATCGATGTATTTGGTATTCATTATTTTATTTTAAATATTTTAAAAATGAGAATTATAATATAATTCAATATTAAGTCAATATCAAATAAAATATATCAAACCTGTAGTTGAGGATGAGTCGTAGGAATAAAGCCAAACAAATGTTGACTTAAAAAGATGTAATACGCGGAAGCTAGCTCTAAAATTCGGTTACTTAATCTATAAGCTGCTCTTGAAAATGACTTCCTATTGTTCAAAAGCCCGAACATAAAAACAGATTTCAATTGTTCAGCTAATTAGGTTACAAATGAAATACAAAAAAATGAATTTCAAACTCTTTTGAATATTTTTTTTGAATATTTTTTTAACCAATAAACACAGGGCATTCCAATGAAATCAGCCACTCAGCAACCTTTATATTTTTAAATATCACCGTTAAAAACCGTCAATTTTAAACAAAAAAAGACCAGCAAATAACAATTTACTGGTCTTAACATTCTTTATTATTGATTTACAAAACCTTACAGCATTTGTAAACCATTAAGTTCCTGCTCGGTTAAGTGTTTCCAGTGACCTCTTGGAATATCCTTTTTTGTTAAATGTGCGATAGCCACACAATCTAAACTTACAATATCGTAGTTTAAGTGTTCAAAAATTGTTCGGATAATAGTGTTTCCGGTATTCTTAATTTTTAAACCTATCTCTTTTTTAGAAGCGCCGTCAATGTAACTAATCTCTTCTACTGTAATTAGTTTATCATCTATTTTAAATCCGGCTTCAATCTTCTTTAAATCTTCCAGCTTTAAGTTTTTACTTAACTCAATGTGAAATAAACGCGGCACCCCATTTTTTGAATTGGTAAACTTATTAACAATAGCTTCATCGTTTGTAAATAAGATAAGACCTTTAGAATTTCTTCCTAAACGACCAATCGGTTTAATTCTAGAACTGGTTGCATTGGCAACCAAATCCATTACAGTTCTTCCTTTTCCTTCACTTGTGGTCGTTGCAAAACCTTTTGGTTTATTTAATAACACATAGGCTTTTTTCTCAGGATTAATACGCGAACCATCGTAACGTACTTCGTCTCCAGGCTTCACTTTATATCCCATTTCGGTTACCACTTTTCCATTTACGGTTACCAACCCAGTAGCGATATGCACATCGGCCTCTCGTCGAGAACACATTCCTGAGTTTGCAACGTATTTATTTAAGCGAATTTCATCTGAATTCGATTTTTGCTGATTTGAGCTTGTTTTTTTCACAGGCGCATTTCCTCTGGCAAAGCTTTTGGTATTAGAATTTCCGGCACCTCTGCTAGAATTTCTATTGGACCCTGTTTGCTGCTTTCTTCCTGAAGGTTTCCCTTTTCTATTTGTCCCTTGATGTCTGCTCATTCGTTATAATTTTTGTGCAAAGATAATCTATAATTCGTTCCTTAACGAATTAATGTAATTTTATTCAAAACCAGTGAAATATCAATAAGAGGAATACTAAAAACCCCTGCCAGAATAATGAACTTTATTATATTATGAAGTATAAGATACTGCAATTTACTGTTTGATTTCCACAATAGAAACTGAAAAATGATTAATAAAAAGATACTCGCGTAAAAAAAGTAACTCATCTTCCCCACATGAAATTTATTAATAAGTAAATATGCCGGAATCACGGTTAACACTCCCAAAATAGTAAGCATTAGTTTTGAAGCTTTCTCGCCATAAACAATAGGAATGGTTTTATAATCCTGAGCCATATCTCCTTTTATATTTTCCAGATCCTTTGTGAGTTCTCGCATGGAAATCATTAAAAATAAAAACATGGCATGAACAAAAATTACAGGCTCAAAATTCTTGTAATAAATAAAGATGATAAAAAACGGGGTAATAGTGAGGATTGCCGAAGTTAAATTACCTATAAACGGCAACTTCTTAAGCTTATGCGAATAAAACCAAATACCGAAAATATACACAGAGAAAAACAATACAGCCCTAAACGATACATAACTTGCCAGAATAACTGCTAAGAAATTAAGAACAAAATACAATGAAAGTTTCGTATTCTGACTTACCAATCGATCCAGCATCGATTTTTGCGGCCTGTTAATTAAATCCTTCTCCGAATCGTAAAAATTATTGATAATATAACCACCAGCTATCGTCATCGCACTTGCCATAACCAGCATAAATAAATTTAAATCAAACACCACCGATTTCACCGGCAAATGATTTCCTAAGATATAAATACTCGCTAAATACTGGGCAATAACAATAATAAGAATATTGTAGCCACGAACTACAGAAAACATACTAAAAAACTTAATTAGAATATGTTTCTGTCTTCGGTTAAGCATAGAATTATAAATGTTTATAAGATTCTGAATAACGTTTCAGAATGACAGAAGTTTTAGAAGTTATAAACCACTTCCAGTTTATAATCAGACAATGCTGATTTAGCTTTTTCTATATCTTCAGTAAACCCTAAAATATAGCCTCCGCCACCAGAACCACACAGTTTAAGATAATAATCGTTAGTCTCTAGTCCTTTTTTCCAAAGCTCGTGAAATTGTTTTGGAATCATTGGTTTAAAATGACTTAAAACTACTTTAGATAATTGTTTTGTATTTTGGAATAACGATTTCACATCACCCTTTAAGAAATCGTCAACACAGGCATCGGTATGCTTTATAAACTGATCTTTAAGCATACTACGGAACCCTTCCTGTTTCATATTTTCCATAAAAATGCTAATCATTGGTGCGGTTTCACCAACAATACCACTATCTAATAAAAATACAGCACCTTTTCCGTCTGGTTTTTGAGAAGGAATTCCAGTCGCTTCAATATTATCTTTAGAATTTATAAGAATTGGAATGCTTAAATAGCTGTTTAACGGATCTAACCCTGATGATTTACCGTGAAAAAACGACTCCATTTCAGAAAAAATCGATTTTAACTGTAATAATTTTTCACGCGTTAAATTTTCTAAAACCGTAATTTTATCCTGCGCATAATTATAGTAAATCGCAGCCACTAAAGCACCGCTACTTCCAACACCATAACCTTGCGGAATAGAAGAATCGAAGTACATGCCTTCTTCAACATCTTTTTTTAAAGCAGCGATATCGAAAGTTACCAACTCCGGATTTATGTTTTCTAAATAATCCGCAAATCGTTTTAAGCTAGCATTAGATTGTATCGCCTCTTCGGTAGGGTTCTCTGAAACTTTTAGAGCCCCATTATAAAAATTATAAGGAATTGATAAGCCTTTAGAATCTTTGATGATACCGTACTCACCAAACAATAAAATTTTCGAGTAAAAAAGAGGTCCTTTCATAAGTTACATTCAATTAGCTACACGCTTAAAACCAATATTTTAGACAAAGATAAGAATATTATTGTACTTGTTGCGCACCAAAACCTATCTGGTCGCAAATATATTGCTCGTTTTGACAATAAACAACTAACTCGTTCTTTATAAATTCTAAGATTTTTTCTGATTCATTTTTCGGATATAATACATGTACATTAGCTCCGGCATCTAAAGTAAATCCAATGTGTAATCCTGTTTCTTTTCTAAAAGCCCAAATTTTATTGATAATTTCCAAAGTGTTTGGTTTCATTAAAATAAAATACGGCATACTAGTCATCATCATAGCGTGTAGCGTTAGAGCTTCACTTTCTATTACACTGATAAATTCGTCCAGATTTCCAGATTCTAAAATAGGTTTTAATTTTTCTAAATTATCGTGCGCCTGAGCAAATCGGTTTTGGGCATACGGATGATTAAACATTAAATTATGACCAACTGTGCTACTCACCTGCTTTTCGCCTTTATCAACCAAGAGAATACTATCCTGATACTCCTTAAAATTATCATGAACCGCATACGGATATTTCACACCGAATAAGTCACTGCTTCCTTCAACAACTTCGTTTTCGCCCCAAACTATCAAATCGCCTTCAATACTTCTACAAGCACTTCCTGAACCTAATCGCGCTAAAAATGATGCTTTTCGATTGAAATATTCTTCTGAAATTTCGTTAGAACTCAACTGCTTTTCAACACTCATTAAACACAAGGCCATGGCACTCATCCCGCTTGCGGAAGAAGCGATACCCGAACTATGTGGAAAGGTGTTTCGTGTTTCAACTACAAATTTATAATCCTTTAAAAAGGGAACATACGCTTCAACACGCTTGAAAAAGGTTTCGATTTTTGGTTTAAAACCGTCCTTTTTTTCACCATCTAAATACACTTCAAAATCAAAATCAGACGTATCCTCTTTTTTTTCAAAAGTTAAGGTCGTAATGGTTTTACAGTTGTTAAGTGTAAAACTGATAGATGGGTTTTCTGGGATTTGATTTTTCTTCTTTCCCCAGTATTTCACTAAGGCAATATTACTTGGCGACTCCCAGGTTACCTTACCTTGTTCAACTGTTTTGATATATGCTTGAGGAATAAATTGTGCTTCGGTCATGTGTTAAGATTCTGCCGACAAAGATAACAACTTTAGCATAGTATTGTAATTTCTTGCTGTCGCAATGATGTTCAATTTGCGCTCGAAAAAATTATTATTGAATTTCGTTTTACCATACCCGTTTAAACTGAAGAAATAAATACAATTTTCGGTAATCGTGAATTGTTCTTCGGAAGTACTTAATTGCTTAATTTGCTTTGCTAATTCAGGTTTTGGTTTATCAAACAACAACATGAAATAGCTTTTCTTGAGAGCTTCATCTGAAAACGGACTTGCTTCGAAAATAGCTTGAAAATCTTCAGGGGTTTTCACTAAAACCGACACGTCGAAACCGAATTTTTTTAATATCGCTTTTGAAATACGTTCAGCTATAGTTATCTCATCTTTTAAATCCGACTGAAAAATCACATTACCACTTTGAATATAGGTTTTAACGTTATTAAACCCTTCTTCAGCCAGTAACTTACGTAAATCTGCCATCGGTATTTTCTTTTGTCCACTAACGTTTATGCCTCGAAGTAATGCGATGTAGGTTTTCATTTTGCTATGGCTTTTGATGCAATATATGCACCTGTCCAGGCATTCTGAAAATTAAATCCGCCAGTTACGGCATCGATATTTAATACTTCTCCTGCGAAAAACAGGTTTTTATGAATTCGGCTTTCAAAAGTTTTAAAGTTAATTTCCTTTAAATCGACACCACCAGCAGTTACAAATTCATCTTTAAAGGTACTTTTACCATCCACATTAAAAACGCCTTTAGTTAACTGACCTGCCAAAACTTCTAATTGTTGTTTGTTTAAATCGGCCCAACGGGTTTGCTCACCCATATTTGAGGCCAAGACCATTTGATGCCATAAGCGTTTTGGCAAATCGAATTGCGTCGATTTAAACACGGTTTTCTTGGCTAAATCCTGTTTCAAGACTTTTAATTCATCCAGACAATCTTCAAATGAAAGCCTTATAAAATTAATTTCTATTTGAAATTTATAATCCAGTTTTGCCAACTCTACCGCACCAAACGCCGAAAGCTTTAAAATAGATGGCGCACTCATACCCCAATGCGTAATTAACAGTGGACCTTCGCTATATAAATTGGTTCCTAAAACCGTAACCTCAACATGCGAAGCCACAACTCCTGGAATATCTTTAATGCGTTTATCGTTAATATTAAAAGTAAATAATGATGGTACCGGTTGTGAAATGGTGTGTCCTAAATTTTCAAGAAGTTTCCAGAATTTCACACTACTTCCTGTAGCTAGCAACAGTTTTTTACAAGAATATGATTCTTCTTTAGTTTTCACCTCAAACCCTTCATCTGTAGGTTGAATATCTAAAACATTCTGACTGTACAATACCTCAACCTGATACTTTTTGGCTTCACTTAAAAAACAATCAATAATTGTTTGCGAAGTATTCGACTCCGGAAACATGCGTCCGTCGTCTTCAATTTTTAAAGGTACACCACGTTTTTCAAACCACTCGATGGTATCACCTGTCATAAACTGATGGAAAGGTCCTAACAGTTCTTTTTCACCTCGTGGATAATTTTTTATTAATTCCTGCGGAATAAACTCGGCGTGGGTGACGTTACAGCGTCCGCCGCCAGAAATCTTAACTTTTTGAAGTCCTTCTTTTGCCTTTTCTAGAATAGTGACTTTTAACTCCGGATTTTGTTCAGCGATATTAATGGCCGCAAAAAAACCTGCTGCTCCACCACCAACTATAATAACATCGTATTGTTTCATCTGTTCATACTTATTACCTTTCAAAGGTCAGATGTAATTCGCTAAAAATAACCTCGATTGGATTCAAAATTTATTATAGCTCATTTCATATTCTATCTGGATAGTCGGAAATGATACCATCTACACCATAACTTTTCATTCTGGCAATGGTTTCTTCATCATTTACCGTCCACGTGTTTACTTTATACCCTTTTTGTTGGGCAAAATTAACGTTCTCGCGAGTTAATAAAGCAAAATTGGGGTGAATTATTTTTGAATTAATGGTTTCAGCAAACTCAATAGCTTCAGCCACATTGGCTTTCGTTAAAACCGCTAACGGAATTTGTTTATTAAGTTTATAAACATCTTCCAATTCGTGATGTTGAAAACTGGACACGATAAAATCGGAATACTTCCAGCCTTTTTCATTTATATAAGTTTCAATAACCTCACAGGTTTTTGCCGCTGTGTGTTTTCCTTTTAATTCGATATTCAGAAAACAGCATTTATCAATCAAATCTAGAACTTCTTCAAGCGTTGGAATTTTATAATGATCGTTAACCTTTAGTTCTTTCAACTCGCTTAACGTTCGTTTACCAATTTCACCTGTTCCGTTGGTCATTCGATCTAAGGTAAAATCATGGAAAACTACCAATTCTCCTGAAGCGCACTCATGCACATCGATTTCAATACCGTCTACATTAAAATCTAATGCTTTTTGTATCGACTCGATGGTATTTTCTGCTACATATGCCAAAGCGCCGCGATGTCCCACTTTTAAACCTTTATAATTCATTATTTCTTTTTAATTGGTCGCATTAAACCTTCCTGAGTTACAGATGCCACAAGCTTACCGTCTCTTGTAAATATATTTCCTCGGGCAAAGCCACGCGCATTTGATGTGTTGGGAGATTCTATGGAATACAGCATCCAGTCATCGAAATCGAAATCTCTAAAATACCACATCGAGTGGTCTAGACTTGCGGTTTGTGTATTTCCGTAGTGCGCCTTACTAGCATGACGGTTCATGGCTGCGGCCAGAATATTATAATCTGAGATATAGGTTAAAATCTGTTGCTTGGTGGCATGATCTAAGGATTGTGCATCCCCATTTAACTTAAACCAAACATGTGTAAACGATGGCAAATCTTCTTTATTAAATGGATTCACCACTTCAACCGGTTTAAACTCTATTGGACGCTCAACCTCTATAAAGCTTTTGGTTCTTGATGGAATAGCATCACCAAACTGATTGAGCATATCGGTCCAACTTAATAATTCTTCAGGCTGTTTAATATCTTTCGGCATCTCAATTTGATGGTTATAGCCTTCTTCTTCTTTGTGAAACGACGCCGATAAAATAAAAATGGTCGTGCCTTCCTGAGCCGCTGTTACACGACGCACCGAAAAACTTCCGCCATCGCGCACAATGCTTACATTATATTCGATGGGTTTTGTTAAATCTCCAGCTTCTAAAAAATAAGCATGCATAGAATGTAAAATTCGGTCTTTAACATCGGTTCTACTCGCCGCATTAATGGCTTGTGCCAAAACCTGACCACCAAACACATGCGGACTACCTATAGTTACACTATTACCAACAAAAGTGGTATCGCCTGTTTTACCTAATTTTATAAGATCTATTAAATGATTAACCGTTGTCATGCCCTAATTTTTCCATTGAATCTATAAATCTAATAAATGAAAATAAGCCAACCATATTTTTTAAATACTTAATTTTGCTCAAAATAATTAATCATGCCCTTAAGAATTCTGTTTACCCTTTCTATCTGTTTATTATTCTTTGCTTGCAGCACAGGAAAACTTTCTGTTGTTGCAGATATACCAAATAATTTAAAGGAAGTTTCCGGTAATGAAATCACCACAAATTCTAATCTAATCTGGGTGATTGAAGACGCTGGAAATCGTAACAATGTTTATGGCTTAAACGACAAAGGTTATATTGTAAAAGATATTGATGTTAAGAATGTAAATAACCTGGATTGGGAAGATTTAACCACCGATAAAGAAGGCAACCTTTACATTGGAGATATTGGAAATAATGATAAAAACCGAAAATGGCTAAGCATTTTAAAAATATCAAATCCAGAAGCCATTGAAGATGAAACTACCGCCGAAGTGATAAAATTCAAACTACCTAAAGGTGAAAAACCTAAAGACTTTGAGGCGATGTTTCTTTTCAATAATTTCTTCTACTTGTTTAGTAAAGAATCTGGTAAAGCCATTTTAATAAAAGTACCCAATATTATAGGAAAACATACCGCTGAAATTCTTACTGAATTTAACCTAAACGGAAAACACAATTACATTACATCAGCTGACATTAGCGAAGATGGCAAAACCGTAGTTTTACTAAACCATGAAAAAGTATGGATATTAACAAACTTCACAGACGACAATTTCTTTGGAGGGAAGCTAACTAAACTACCTTTTGAACACGATTCTCAAAAAGAAGGTGTTTGTTTTGAAGACGACAACAACATTTTAATCACTGATGAAAGCAATGACGATTTAGGTAGTAATATTTATCGTTTTGAGTTGAAGCAAAAAAATTAAAGCTGTCAAAATCACTTAAAACTTCATTCCAAACCCAAATGAAAATCGCATACCATCTTCTCCATTAAACAGGTTAAACGTAGCCGAAACAGTTTCGGCAGCTGCCACCCAAAAACCACCACCATAATCATTATGCCATTTGTTGGAATGATCACCTCTCAACCAAACACGTCCTACATCACCACCTCCAAACACACCTATTTGTAATGGTGCAAATCCGGTTTTAAACGAATTGAAACTGTAACGTAAATCGGCGCTACCTATAAACGAATTACGTCCGGTAAAACGTTGTGTACGATACCCTCTAAATCCATTTTCACCCCCAATATTCGCAGCCTGATAAAATATTAAATCATCACCAAATCGTAACTGAGTTCGAGCATCAGTTTTTAACACCCATCTTTTATTTACCGATAAGGCATTGTAAAACCCTAAATTCGAATTGATATAACCGTAAGTAAACGTCGATTCTTTAAGCTCGGTTTTTCCACCAACTTCGGTTAAAAAGGTCATCCCGCGTGATGGGTTTAACTTTTTATCGAAACTGTTATAGCTATAATTTATTTCGGCACCAGCAAAAAAACGGCGCTCATAAAAATCAAGATTAATTAACGGTTCAAATTCTGAAATAAATCGATTCGGGGTATCTTGAATTTCAATTCCTTCAAACATTAATTTTGCACCAAAGGCACTTCCGTAATTTGTAGTCTTAGATAGTCCTATATCAAATCCATAAATTCCTGTTTTTACACGATTGTAATCTAAACCTAAATTATCATCATTATTTTCAGTTTCGTTTCCATAACCAAAGAAATTATTGGTAAAATTTTCACTGGCAAAAACACCACCTAAAACTAAATTCCATTCACCTAAAACATTAGCAAACTCACCGTTATAACGTATATCATAACCGTTGGTTGCGAAATAATACCCGCCATTAAAACGATGCTGTGTTGAAAACGGATTACGCTTAAAACCTTTGGTTGTTCGGGTAAAAGATACTCCTAACTTCATCCCATCATCAGGATTATAACCTATACCTGGAGCAATAAAATTAGTTCGGGTTATGCCTTTTTCGTAATCGAACAAATTCAATGTATAGATATCTGTTAAATTAATTCCACCTCCTTTATTTTCCTCGACCGTATTCTTTTTACTCTTGTAGTCGTAAACTTTAATACCCTTACCGTTTTTTATAATATAAGTGTCATTGTTTTGCCCTCCTATTAATCGAGTAAAAATAGGATGTTTTCCTTCTCCAGAAACCTCAAAAATATCTTTATCATCTAAACCATAAACCCAAAGTTCTTTAGTAATGTTTTTATCGAAAATTCTGTCCACTAAAACATCTGCCTTTTTCCCTTTTTTGATTCGTGATATGACAACTCTGGTCTTATAATCATCTACACGCAGTACCTCGATATAATCATCTTTGTCCGTGGCTGTGATAATCGCTAATTCGTTTAAATAAGCATAGTAACGACTGGCAATATCCTTAAGATTACCAAGCCTGCCGGTTAACTTTTGTTTTATATCCTGAAGCTGTTTATTTTTAACGGCATCTGGCACATTTTTAAAGGCACTTTCTATAACGTCATCGGTTATATTTTTTTGAAGAAATTCAGCTTGTTTTAACCACAAATCTTCTTTTGCATTCTGAATTAATACGCGATCTAATTTTACACCTGCATTATTAATCCATTTAATATCTTTTAGGTCGGCATCGTAAACCTGAAGCTGCTTTACCGGGTTACTAATTTTTTTAAGCAATGTTAACAAACCGCCATCGAAATTTGAAAATGCTTGGTCACGATCTCTTGGAATTGGCCGATACAGTTTATCTCCATTTTCCTGATTGAATTGTGCCCACCTCCACTGATCCTGATGCCTGTCCCAATCGCCAATAAGCATATCAAACAATCGTGCTCTTATGTATGCCTCTTCATCTATTTTATACTTTTCATCCTTTCTTATTTTGGCAATAATATCATGTGAACTTTCAATATCATCGGCATATCCAAAATTCTTCTTATACGCCTGGTTTTCTTCCGGACGTTCTTCAATCATATACAATTCATCACCATATTCGTCATTGAAATCTCCTAAATATTTATGCTTCGGAATGTAATAAAGTTGAGGGGTGGTATGATATACTTTTGCTGCTTTTGACAGTTCCGGAATAATCTCGAAAGCATAGGGATGAGCTGCTGTGTAAAAATCAAGAATCAACTCTTCAACTTCGGTCTGCTTAAAATCGTTTTCTATATAAATATCCTTAAATAATACCGCCTGAAGATACTGCGTTGCACTTTTTCGAAGTGCTCTCATATTAAACTGACGACCATCTTTAGTTTGTAATCGTAAAGATCGTGTTTGATGACCACCGCCTTTTCTAACAATTTCCAATCCGCCATAAAGCGTATCTAATGTCGCTACCCGGGCTTTGATCTTCGTGCTATATAAATCACGATAATGATCACCCCAGAACGTTTTGAACGATTGAGAACGGTCGGTTTCTTCATCACTGTAAACAGAAACTTCCAACGTTTGCAGGAAGTGCTCTTCTAAATCAGACACATCAAACGGCTGATACGGTTTGTAGACTTCCTTTTGATATAATAATTTAGGTTCTCCGTTATTGGACGCATAAAACAACACCCGCGAACTTCCATCTTTAAAAACCTTATAAACCGCAAACCCTTGCTTCCCATAGGAGAACAAACCATCTTCTCCTAACGCGGCATAAGATTCTTTAGAACCTGCTCCGGAAATAATCTGCTTCACGCCTTCATGTTCTATATACTGCAAGGTGTGTTCATGCCCTGAAACAAACACGATATTTCCATTATTTATAGACATGGTTTCTATGCGTTGCATCAATTCATTATACCGCTTATTATAACGATCTTGTGGAGAAACCCCGCCTTGCGCACGTAATTGCACCGCTAACGATGCTAAACCAGGAAGCGGAATAGGCTTCTGCATTGGAAACAAATGTTTTGCAGCACCAAACTCGCCACCATGTGCGCCATTTGTAAACATTGGGTGGTGCATGGCAATTACCACAGTTTTACCTTGTGCCTTTTTAATTTCTCCTTCTAATTCATCAAAAAAACGTTCCTCGGTTTTTATCTCACAATCGTCGTTTATTGTTGGATTTTTATTCCAATTCTCTAAATACCATTGCGTATCTACAATAACCAATTGTACCTTATCACTAACATCGACACTTTCAATTGGACAACCATTTTCCGGTAAAAAAGTGTTTTTCCCTAGTTCTTTTTCAATAAACTTTTCTTCTTCCTTTAATCCAACCAGTCGATTCGCATACCAATCGTGATTGCCAGGAATGAAAATAGTTTTGCCTTCAAAGCCTTCTACCGCTTGAATTTGCACTTTTAAACTTTGCTCGGCTTCGGCTCTTCCTTTTTTGCCTTTTTTAGGCATACCTGCAGGATAAATATTATCACCTAAAAACAAGACAAAGTCATTTTTAGTTTCCCTATTTTTTATAAAATTCTGAAATGCTTTAATACCTTCTGAAGCTTCATTATTATACACCAAACCTCCATCACCAATCAAATAAAACGTTGCTTCAACTTCTTTATCAGGAAAATCGACCTTCGTGGAGATTTCATTTTTATATTGCGCTTTTTTAGTTGCACAAGCCGTTAAAATGATGAAACTCACTAAAACTGAAATGGTTTGAAAGTATAACTTCATTAGGGTTATTTTTAAACTATAAAGGTACTAATTTGAGTTACGCTACGTTATAAAAACAAGTTACTTTAAAGATAAACAAACTTCCTAAACTTATCTCCCTTAACATTAATGACCAAAAAGATTGTTTTTAATGAAATTTTCAAATCTCGATTATAGATTAAAATACTGTCTCTTTTAGTTAAATTTAGTAATTTGTACCCGTGTAATCCCAATAGTTTATGTCGCAATTAATAGAAAACACAGAATCGTTTGTTTTTAATTTGTTTAAGTCGCAATTAGACCAAACTTTTTTATACCACAACCTTACACATACAGAGCGTGTCTTAAGAAGCCTACGAGAAATTATCGAGAACTCAGACATCAGCAAAGAAGATGCTGAAATGCTTCAGTTAGCAGCTCTACTTCACGATACAGGCTATATTAATTCCAGAGAAAATCATGAGGAAGAAAGTGTAAAAATTGCTACTGAATTTTTAACAGACAAAGAAGTAGACCAAACCACTATTGCCGCCATTAATAACTGTATTCTGGCTACTAAATTTGAAGGATCACCAACTACCGAATTAGAAAAAATTATTCGCGATGCCGACTCGTCACACTTTGGGAAACCTTATTTTGATGAGGCCAGCGAGTTTTTAAGAAAAGAACTGGAAATTCAGGGTGTAAAGAATTATTCGGCTTCGGAATGGTTAGATGAAAACATAAAAGTACTAACCAAAAAACACGAATTTTATACTGATTATGCCTTAAAACATTGGCAAAAACAGAAAGAAGATAATCTTGCTAAACTGATTAAGCGAAAGAAAAAACTAAAAGAGCAATTAAACAAAGAAAAACTCAAAGCAAAGTATAAGGCTCAATACAAGAGCGAAAGCCCGGAACGTGGCATTCAAACCTTTTATCGCGTTGCTTTAAGAAATCACATAAAACTTAGTGATATTGCCGATACCAAAGCTAATATTCTGCTTTCGGTAAATGCCATTATCATTTCGTTGGTTTTATCTAACCTATTTTCAAAATTAGATAATCCTAGTAATGCCTTTTTAATTATACCAACCGCTATTTTTACCACGTCTAGTGTCATTTCTATGGTTTTATCCATCATTGCTACGAGACCAAACGTAACACGCGGAGAGTTTACAAAAGAAGATGTGGCTAATAAAAATGTGAACCTGACCTTCTTTGGTAATTTTCATAAAATGGAACTAAACGAGTTTGAATGGGCGATTAGCGAACTTCTAAAAGACAAAGACTACGTTTATTCATCACTTACTAAAGACTTATATTTTTTAGGAAAAGTACTGGACCGCAAATACCGTATTTTACGCATTACCTATTCTTGCTTTATGATTGGTATTATCGTATCGGTATTAGCTTTCGCTATCTCGTTTAAATTAATGAATTAAAGTAAATATTGTTTCGCTAGGCCTTGATGGTTTTCATTAAATCTTCGTAAGTATAAAAGTCTTTGGCATTTTCCTGATGTTGGTAAAGAATACTAACACGAATAGCCTTTACCCCTGTAACACCTTGTAAATCCTCAAGCTCAACAATTTCAACATCATCATTGAGTAACTTTTTATGCTGCAAGAATTTAATATATTCTAAATATTCTACTTCATCTTCCTTTTGAGAGTAGATGATGGTTATTTTTCCTTTTTCTGTAACGCGTTGCCCGGTTCCTTTTATAACCGCTTTATCTACGCGTTTCTTAACCACTTCATAACGCGCATTGTAAGTTCCATCAACATCAAACTGCTTCTCATCCATTCTGAAGCTAATAGTTAATGGCTGATTAAAGACCAAAATCATGGAAGCGACATCCAGTGACACAGGATACACATGACGATTCTGATAGTATTCGTTCTCCATCTCGCACATAACCTGTAACTGCCACAACCTTAAATTGTAAAGATAAATTGTATTAAAGCTTTCCTCTTTGGTTATAGCCTCACCAATATACATGTTGTGCTCTACCCCGTCTGTTTTAAAACGTTCGAAATAATGCGGATACATTTTTTGGGCATCCTTCTGTTTCTCATCCAAAACAGAAGCCATGTTTTTATTAATCAGTGCTATGGTTTTATCGAAATCTTTTCGGTAATGATATACCACATTTAAATTCGGATCTACCTTACTAAAATAATCTTGTATGGCTTCGCGATATGCTTCCTTTTTCACCATAAAAAACTTAAACAACGGTTCTATTTCCTGCTTAAAGAAATTAGCTATTTGTTGTTCGCTATCTACCTTAAAATCTTCTTGCAGCAAGTTTCTGTAGCTATCAATTTGATATTTCAACTGTTCGTAAATCGGTAAGGTTTCATCTTCAAGCACGTCATGAATAATACGATTCACCAAAGTTAATTGCAACTCCAAATCTCTTTTTGTCGCCAGATTTCTCACTTCAGAAGATCCTTTTACATCAATTTGACCGAACAGCGGATAGACATTTTCAAAACTGATTTTACTGAATATAGCATTACTACCAACATCCTGTTTATCTTTTAAAAACTGACGTGCAGCATTTTCAAATTTCCAGGACACACTGGAATGGATTGAAGTACATTCCTGCTGAATAACGGCTTCGATTAAGTTTTCATATTCACGTTTAGAACGTTTTACCGCCGACAGAATAAACGGCATAACATCCACCAATTTATTGGCATTAACGCTATTTAAAATTTTAGGTGTTTTCGATACAATCTCTAAAATCCCCAACAACTCATTTTTATCTGAAATTGGCGCAAAAATTGCACTCTTAATCCCCTGTTCTTTTAAAATTCTGAACTGCGCAACCTTACCTTCTGACATTTTAAAATACTTATCAACATCAGAAATGGAATAAGATGTATTTTTATTGATTAACGATTTATAAGAAGCCTCACATAATATAGTTTTACATGGCGATTCTTCAACATCTTTCAACAAGAAACTTTGTACACCTTGTTCATGTACACAATCGAAACTATCTTCTGTTTTGTTGTAAATTGAAAAACCAACCTGTAAATCCTTAATACCAAATAAAGATTGAAATATGGTTTGAAAATCTGCCATATTATCTTTGCTCTGAACTTTATTTTCGGATATAAACGTCGATTTCATATTTGATATGGACTGATCGTCTGTTATATCAAACATATTTGAAATCACAAAACCTCTAAACAAGTAGCTTTTTGGTGGAAATTTAGTTTTCCACAATTCAATATTATTGAAATTATCTATTAATTCATTGAAATCTTCCTGAGTAATTTTAGGTGCATGCTCGGTTGGTAGGATTTCAATAAAATCGGCATTGTACGCTATTTTATAATAACGCATTACACCTTGAGCATCCGGTATTTCATATAAAATAGGACGCTTAAAATTAAGATTATATCCGTAACACGCATTTAAGATGACTGCACAGGACATGATATAAATGTCATCTTCCGGCATGCTTTTCATTTTCAACTGAAAACCTTCACCTGCTTCTTCAATTAATTTTCTGAATCGGTTCGACGCATTAAATACTACGTCTTTAAAAGGCATAGACGCCGTTTTAATTTCGTTATTACTTAACACTTCGCTAAACGAATCCTGTAAAATCAGCTTTATTTCCTTCTTATAAGTTTCAAAATAAGTAAGATCACTAAAGCCTTCTCTTAAAATAGGATGTGGCTTTTGCACCTCTAAGACTTTACGAGCCTTAGATGCAATAAAATCGTCATCACTTGTTGATAAGCGCTCATAATGTTCAATAAGTTTATTAAAACTTATTCTTAAATCGAACGGCGACGGTGTATTTTCGTTGATATCTATCATAGCTTTTACAGATGCTGCAAAGTTACAAATTAAGAACTACAGGATAACATGGAACACCCAACTTTATGTCGCGCCCATTCCGGACGTTTAGCAAACCATTTTTCCTTATTTGGCTGCTCGGCATAAGGTTGTTTTAACAGTTGAAATAATTCATCAATTAACGAATAATTTCCATTATCGGCGGCATCAATAGCTAATTGTGCCATATAATTACGAAGCACATATTTAGGGTTAACCGAATTCATTTTTTCTTTTCGACTTTCGTCTGAAATGCTTTCCTGCTGTAATCGGTCTGCATAACGCTGAAACCACGCCTGCCATTTGTTAATCACTTCTCCCGTTAATTCTTCTGCCTTGTAAAAAGCACCCTCTACTATTTGGGTGCCTTCTAAATAATTTTCCTTTTTAAACTGACTTAGGTTTCTAAAGAAAATGGTCATATCGGTTTCTATTAACAACAGGTTGTCTTCAAGATCCTGAATCAAGGATTTATCGAAAACATCTTCGGTTTCTAAACCAAGTTTACTACGCATCATTTCGAAAGATTTCTTATCAAAATCTATTTTATAAGCATCTAAAATAGCTTCTAACGGCTCAGCTTCTTCAATCAACGGATAAAGTGCGTTTGCCAACTTAAAGAGATTCCAAAGCCCAATATTTGGCTGATTGCCGTAACGGTAGCGTTTATGTTCTCTGTCGGTGGTATTTGGTGTCCAGCCGTAATCGAAACCTTCCAACCAACCGTATGGTCCGTAATCTATGGTTAATCCTAAAATAGACATATTATCAGTATTCATCACCCCATGCACAAAACCAACACGTTGCCAGTGAATAATCATATCTAAGGTACGATTGCTGACTTCTTTAAAGAATTTAAGGTAGGTTTCCCTACTTGGTTTGCCTAATTCGGGATAATGCTCTTTTATTGTAAAATCAACCAGGTTTTTTAAATTTTCAACATCTTGACGAGCAGCAAAAATTTCGAAGTTCCCAAAACGTAAAAAGCTTGGTGCTACGCGCGTAACGATTGCTCCTTTTTCGTAAGCGGCATTGCCATTATACAACATATCACGTAATACCTGATCACCAGATAAGGCTAACGTTAACGCTCGTGTTGTTGGCACACCCAAATAATGCATAGCTTCACTACACAAATACTCACGAATGGACGAACGCAACACTGCCAAACCGTCGGCTGTTCTTGAATACGGCGTTTCGCCAGCGCCTTTTAGCTGTACGGCCCAACGTTGATTATTATGATTAACCTCAAATAAATTTATTGCTCGTCCATCGCCTAATTGACCTGCCCAATTCCCAAACTGATGCCCGCCGTAACACATGGCGTAAGGCTTAGTATTTTCATACACTTCATTTCCAGTGAATACTTTTAAAAAGGTATCACTTTCGCTATCTTCTTTCGACAATCCTAACTGCTCCAACATGGCTTCAGACACATGAAGCAACTCTGGTTTTGCGGTTTGTTTGGGAATTACAAACGAATAGCAAGCCTTTTCTACCTGACGCCTCGTATTTTCTTTTACAGCATCGGCAGGTAAGCTATCTATGAATGTATTATCGATATTTAGGTTCATTTTTATTTTAATTTTTCGGCATGCATTTTTCTAAGCTTTGCCAATTTAGGTGTGATTACTGCCGCACAATACATTTGTTCTTTATTATTTGCGTAATAATCTTGATGATAATCTTCAGCTTCATAAAAGATGCCTAACGGACTAATTTCTGTCACAATAGGATTGTCGTAATACTGAGCTATTTCTTCTACCACAACCTCGGCAACATCTTTCTGAAAGTCGTTGTGATAATAAATTACAGAACGGTATTGTGTTCCTACATCGGCACCTTGTCTGTTTAATGTTGTTGGATCGTGACTCGTCATGAAAACAAGTAACAAATCTTCAAACGATACTACATTGGCATCATACGTAATTTGAACAACTTCGGCATGACCAGTTAACCCTGAACACACTTCTCGATACGTTGGTTTACCTGGTGCTGTTCCGCCTGTATAACCCGAAACCATTTTTTCAATACCTCTTATTTCATTAAAAACAGCTTCGACACACCAAAAGCAGCCACCACCCACAGTCATTAATTGTAATGTTTTTTCTTCCATTAATTTTCTTCTTCCACAGTTTGTAATGTTAGTGATTCTGAGTTCACACAATAGCGCAATCCACTTGGTTCTGGTCCGTCAGGGAACACATGACCTAAATGCGAATCGCAGGTATTACACATAATTTCTACTCGAACCATACCAAAGGACACATCCTTTTCATATTTGACAGCATTTGTTTTTATGGGTTGCGTAAAACTTGGCCAACCTGTCCCTGAACTGAATTTTATGGTAGAATCAAATAAGGGCGTATCGCAACATACACAATTGTATTTTCCTTCTTCGTATGAAGAACATAAAGCTCCAGCATGCGGTGCTTCGGTTCCTTTTTCTCTGGTAATTCTATATTGTTCTGGGGTTAATTGTTCTTTCCATTGTTCCTCAGTTTTTTCAATTCGAGTATCTGGTTTAGGATTACCATTAACTGTAAAATTTATAATGTCTTTCCAAGTCAACATAGGCTTGATATCTTTCTTTTATATTAATTTTCGTCAAAGTTAAAGAATAGTCGACAGAACATTGGTTTCCTTTCAACTATTCGCTATTTACAATTTAATGATAAATACAGATATTCTCTCCCAAGAGCATGTTAAACTCTATATAACGAAAAAACCACCGAGAGTAAGCTCTCAGTGGTTTTTTAAGATTAATTAAAGAATTCAGATAAAACTAAAATCCTTTGTTTATTGCGTAAGCTGCATCATTCCAACGCAACTCTTGTTTAAATCTGTATAAATCGGTTTTCTCGTCGATTAATAAGAATTCGATATCCATAATATCTGCATAATCTTCTAAAGATTCAGCAGAGATATTCTGGCTATAACATGTATGGTGTGCACCACCAGCGTGAATCCAAGCAGCAGCAGCTGTTTGTAAATCTGGCTTAGCATCCCACAATACGCGAGCAACCGGTAAGTGAGGCATATCGTTTTCAATTTCTACAGCCTCTACTTTATTTACTAACATTCTGAAACGGTTACCCATATCTACAACAGACGCATTTAAAGCTTTACCTGCTCCACTGTTAAATACTAAACGTACAGGATCTTCTTTTCCTCCAATTCCTAATGGGTGAATTTCGCAAGACACATCACCTTTAGCAATTGTAGGACAGATCTCTAACATATGAGACCCTAAACACGTTGAGTTATCCGGATCGAAATGGTATGTATAATCTTCCATGAAACTGTTACCTCCTTCAAGACCAGCACCCATAACTTTCATTGTACGTACTAAAGCAGATGTTTTCCAGTCACCTTCGCCACCAAAACCGTAACCGCTTGCCATTAAACGCTGGGTTGCGATACCTGGTAATTGTTTCATACCGTGTAAATCTTCGAATGTATCAGTAAATGCAGAATACCCTCCATTTTCTAAGAAGGCACGCATTCCTAATTCGATTTTAGCTGCGTCTCTTAAAGACTGACGCATAGATCCATCAGCTTTAATTTTTTGAGCCATCACATAAGTATCGTCGTACTCTTGTACTAAACGGTCTACCTGTGCATCGGTAATTTGATCCACAAAATCAACTAAGTCACCAATTCCGTAACCATTAACTTCATATCCAAATTTAATTTGTGCAGATACTTTGTTTCCATCGGTTACAGCTACCTGACGCATGTTATCTCCAAAACGAGCGACTTTCATTCGACGGCTATCTGCTACAGCATTAGCAACACGACACCAGTCTGCTACTTGTTTGATAACTTTTTCATTTTTCCAGTGACCTACAACCACTTTACGGTTTTTACGTAAACGCGATACTAAGAATCCGAACTCACGACCACCGTGTGCCGATTGGTTTAGGTTCATGAAATCCATATCGATAGTTCCCCAAGGAATATCCCTGTTGAACTGCGTATGTAAGTGTAAAAATGGTTTTTGTAAAGCCGTTAAACCAGCAATCCACATTTTTGCCGGAGAGAACGTGTGCATCCAAGTAATAATACCAATACAGTTATCATCGTTATTTGCAGCTTTGCAAATTGCGTGAATCTCATCTGCCGTCTTAACTGTTGGCTTGAAAACTACATTTACCGGAATCTCAGAACTTTCTGTGTAGGCATTTGCAATTTCTTTTGAATGTTCGGCAACCTGTTTTAAGGTCTCAGGTCCGTAAAGGTGTTGACTACCTGTTACAAACCAAACTTCACCTTGTTTAAAATTAATCATTATTTATAAAAAATAGTTTTTGTTAATTATTATGATAAATAAATATAAAGTGCCACCACAGCCGCAACAACAGCGAAACCAACTGGTTTTAAATATTGCCAAGGTGTGATATCCACTTGTTTTGTATACTCTTGATTGTAGTCTGTTTCTCTTGGAACAAAAGAACTCACTACATACATGATGATTACGGTTAACACAAACAGAATACCCATTAAGTGTAAGAAACTAATATCTGGTTTAATAACATATAACGTTGTTAAATATGTTACTACACTGAATACAATAGATATGTTTGCTGCTTTTCCCGACACACGCTTAGAAAAGATTCCAACTAAAATGATCGCTAAAATCGGCACACTATGCGTTCCATTTAACTCTTGTAAATACGTGAAGATTCCTCCTTCAACGCCATATAATAATGGTGCAATCGCCATAGAGAATAACGCCAGCACGATACCAAAAGTTTTACCTGCTTTTACCACTTGCTTTTCAGATGCATCGTGATTGATATATTCTTTGTAGAAATCTAAACCGAATAACGTTACTGAACTATTTAAGGCACTATTAAATGAACTTAAAATCGCTCCAAAAAGCACTGCAGCAAAGAACCCTATAAAGGCAACTGGCAATACTGCTTTTACAACCATTGGATACGCTTCATCGGCATTAGCTAAATCTCCATTGAATAAATAGAATGCAATAATACCAGGAAGTACTACGATGAATGGCCCTAAGATTTTAATGAATGCTGCTAACAATAATCCTTTCTGACCTTCTTTTAAGTTTTTAGCACCTAAGGCTCTTTGAATGATAGCCTGGTTGGTTCCCCAATAGTAGAAATTTACGATTAACATCCCCGTAAATAGGGTTGCAAAAGGCACATCTGAATCTGGTCCACCAATAATATCAAACTTCTCAGGTAAAGTTGTAGTTAAAGTTTTTAATCCTTGAAAAACGTTTCCATCACCAATTTTCATTAAACCGAAGATTGGGATTAAAGACCCTCCAACAATTAAACCTACTGCGTTAATAGAATCGGATACTGCTACCGCTTTCAATCCACCAAAAATCGCATAGATACTACCAATAATACCTATAGCCCAAACCGTAACCCATAAGGCCGGTTCTGGCTCCATTCCAATCATTTCAGGAATATCAAACATGGTGTTTATCGCTAATGCTCCAGAGTACAATACGGTTGGAAGCATCGAAATTGCATATCCTAATAAGAATAATAATGAGACAATTGTTTTTGTACTTTTACCATAACGGTTCTCTAAAAACTGAGGAATGGTTGCAATACCACTTTTAAGGTATTTAGGTAATAAAACAAATGCGGTAAACACCATAGCAATTGCTGCTACAACTTCGTAAGCCATAATTGGAATACCATCTCTAAACGATACACCATTCATTCCCACAATTTGTTCTGTTGATAAGTTGGTAAGCAATAAAGACCCTGCAATTACAGGCCCAGTAAGACTTCTACCTCCTAAGAAATACCCATCAGATGAATTCTCATCTGTTTTTCTTGTTGACCACCATGCAATTACGGCAACCAGCAAAGTAAAAGCGACAAAAGATAAAATACTCATAATAGTTTATTTAGTTTTAGTTATTAGAAATTATTACTGCCATTAGCACCCTTGACCATAATAAGCATCTTTTCCGTGTTTACGTTCAAAATGCTTTTTCTTTAAGGCATCTTTTAAAATAGCTGCATTTGGGTTAATTTGTAAGGTCAAGTAGGCCATTCTGGCTACTTCCTCACAAACGGCACTATTATACACTGCTTTCGCAGCTGTAGCTCCCCAAGTAAACGGCGCGTGATTTCCAACTAATATCATTCCTACTTCGTTGTAATCTAATTTACGTTCGTTAATACAATCTATTATTTGATACCCGGTCATGTGCTCATAATCACCCGCAATATACTCATCTTTCATTGGCGGAGCACAAGGAATATCAGAAATTAGATGATCGGCATGAGTGGTTCCAAAAATTGGAATATCCTTTATGGCTTGCGCCCAAGCTGTACCGTAAGTTGAATGCGTATGAACAACACCTCCAACTTTATCCCACTCTTTATATAAAACCGCATGTGTTTTTGTATCTGATGACGGACGCATAGACCCTTCTACAATCTTAGCATCGAAATCACAAATAACCATATCTTCAGGTTTTAATTCTGAATATGGCACACCACTTGGCTTAATAGCAAACACCCCTTTATCGCGATCTACAGCACTTGCATTACCAAAAGTAAACAATACCAGACCTAACTCAGGCAATTGCATATTTGCTTCGTAAGCTTCTTCTTTTAATGATTTATAACTACTCATAATCTTATTTTTTCATAATGTGATCTTCCATAGCAACACAAAGTTCACTATAGTCGTTATATACTTTTTTATAAGCCTCTACATTATCTTTGATTGGCTCATATACTTTTTCAAACGGACTTGCCATAGCATCCATAGCTACTTCCGTATTGGCGTGAACTCCTGCTGCAACAGCTCCAAATACTGAAGCCCCTAAAGCGCAAGCCTGCTCAGATTTAGCCACTTTAATTGGCGCATCTAAAACATCGGCCATAATTTGCATCACTAAATCTGATTTTTTAGAAATTCCTCCAATGGCAATAACGCCATTGATAGCGATACCTTCTTCAACAAAACGATCAGCGATTTTTTTAGCTCCGAAACAAGATGCTTCTACTAATGCTCTGAATACTTTTGGAGATGTACTTCCCAAATTAATTCCTGAAATGACACCTTTTAAATTCTGATTCGCATCTGGTGTTCTTCTACCATTCATCCAGTCTAAAGCTAACTCCCCAGAAGCACCAATTGGTTCTTTAGCCGCAGCTTCACTTAGTTTTGGTAAAATATTCCCTAAAGCTTCTTCCACTAATTGTGATTTAACCTCTTCTGAAATTAAATTCGTTCCGCCGATAAGTTCTTTAATTGGCCATCCAATTAAACGCTCGTACCATGCATAAATATCTCCAAAAGCTGACTGACCAGCTTCAAGGCCTAACATACCAGGAATTACAGAACCATTTACTTGTCCGCAAATACCTTTTACTAAATGCTCTTCTTCTTGCATTGGCGTCACCACGATATCACAGGTTGAAGTCCCCATCACTTTTGTTAAGTGGTAAGGCTCAATATTAACCCCAACTGCTCCCATATGACAATCGAAAGCACCAACAGCAACTTCAACATTTGCAGGTAAACCTAAACGTGTTGCCCATTCCTCTGAAAGTGTTCCAACTGACACATCAGAGGTGTATGTTTCTTTGAATAATCTATTGGTTAATCCATCTAAAACGGGATCTAAAGCCACAAAGAAATCATTTGGAGGCAATCCACCAAAAGACTCATGCCATAATGCTTTATGACCAGCAGCACAACGGCTACGTTTCATTTGAGTAATATCGTTTCCTCCGGTTAATAAAAACGGCACCCAGTCGCAGTGTTCTACCCATGAGTAGGCTGCTTCGTGAACGGCTTTATCGGCTCTTGAAACGTGTAATATTTTAGACCAGAACCACTCTGAAGAATAAATTCCTCCTTCGTACTTAGAGTAATCAATATCCCACTTTGCACAAAGGGCATTAATTTCGTCTGCTTCTTTAATTCCTGTATGATCTTTCCAAAGAACGAACATCGCATTTGGATTTTCCTTGAAACCTTCTAACAATGCTAATGGTGTTCCTGTTTTATCAACAGCTACCGGCGTAGACCCTGTAGTATCTACTCCAATCCCTACAATGTTACTAACAACTTCTTCACTAACCTGAGATACTACCGATGTAATGGTAGCCTCTATACCTTCAACATAATCTAAAGGGTGTTGTCTAAATTGACTTTCCGATGGAACGCAATATTTCCCTTTTTTCCATCGCGCATAATAATGAACAGCAGTAGCCAATTCTTCTCCGGTAGCGGTGTTAACAATTAACGCTCTAACCGAATCTGACCCGAAGTCCATTCCTATGGTGTATTTTACATTATTCATAATATGAATATAACAATTTTAGTTTTTATTCTTTTTTAAAGAAAGAACATTGCAATATAACATTTATTTTAAAAGTGTAACACACACACTTTTAAAAATTTAGCCAAAAAAAATAACTTTAAAAAAGTTATTTTTTTCTTGTGTTATAAATTGAAATTCAATTCTTTGTTATAAAGTTCTTCGTCAAATCTATAGAAATAGGCACCTTTTCTGGATTCAGACATGTCTTTTTCTTCCAATCTAACTAAGTAATTCATCTGTGATACTTTCCTTCTGAAGTTTCGTTTATCAAGAGACTCGCTTAAAATACCTTCATACAACATTTGTAATTGCGGTAAAGTAAACTTAGCTGGTAATAAATTAAACGCTATCGGGAAATTTCTAACACGACGTCTTAAACGTCGAATTGCGGATCCTACCATTTCGCTGTGATCGAAAATAAGTTCTGGCAAATCTTCAATAGGGAACCATTTGGCATCGTATTTACCTACACGTTCCTCATTATACTCTGATTTTAGAATCATTGCACTATAGGTAGTAGAAACTACACGCCCTGAAGAATCCCTATCGGCCTTACCAAAGGTTCTTACCTGTTCCATATATATATTCTCTAATCCAGATAAATCATACAGAACACGATTTGCAGCATCGTCGATATCTTCGTCGTTACCAACAAAACCACCAATTAAAGACCATTTACCTTTTTCGGGTTCAAAACCACGATGTACCAGAAGTAACTCTAGCCTGTTATTATTGAACCCGAAAATGATACAATCTACAGCTAGCTTAATTTGTTGTTTTTGTTCCAATTTCTTATTCACAACAAATTAGTCTACTGTTATTGGTTTCCTTTTTTGTAATCAGCTAAGAACTTCGCTAAACCGATATCTGTTAAAGGATGTTTTAATAATCCAGTAATTGACGATAAAGGTCCTGTCATCACATCACTACCAATTTTAGCACAGTCGATAACGTGCATTGTGTGACGGATTGACGCCGCTAAGATTTGTGTTTCGAAACCGTAGTTATCGTAAATCTGTCTGATTTCAGCGATTAGGTTTAATCCATCAGTAGAGATATCATCTAAACGCCCTAAGAACGGAGATACATAAGTTGCTCCCGCCTTAGCTGCTAATAATGCTTGTCCAGCAGAGAATACTAATGTTACGTTTGTTCTGATGCCTTTATCTGAAAAATATTTACATGCTTTAATACCATCAGCAATTAAAGGTAATTTAACCACGATTTGTGGGTGAAGTGCAGCTAAAGCCTCTCCTTCTTTTACCATACCTTCAAAATCTGTTGAAATTACCTCGGCACTAACATCACCTTCAACGATATCACATATCTTTTGGTAGTGTGCTAAAATATTTGCCTCACCAGTAATTCCTTCCTTCGCCATTAAAGATGGGTTTGTAGTTACACCATCTAATACCCCCAACGCCTGTGCTTCTGCAATTTCGTCTAGGTTTGCTGTATCAATAAAAAACTTCATTTTATATCCTATTTTTATTAGTTGTTATATGCTTTTAAATACTCTAAAACCTGCTGGCTTACCTGTGGACCAGTAAATCCGAATTTCTCATCAAGAACACCTGCTGGCGCAGAATATCCGAAGTGATCTAATCCGAATACTTTACCAGCATCACCAACTAAACCTTCTAAGTTTACTGGCAATCCAGCTGTTAAACCAAATAATGGTTTACCTGCAGGAATCACACTGTTTTGGTATTCTTTAGACTGAAGTCTGAATACACCTTCTGAAATTACTGAAGCAATATTCACTTTTAATCCGTTTTCGTTTTCTAAGATCTCGGCAGCAGCTACTAAAGTTGATACTTCCGATCCGTTAGCGATTAATACTACGTCTGGATTTTCAACTTCTTTCACTAAATAACCACCTTTTTCGGCAGCTAAAGCTTCGTTATATCTTGAACCTTGTGCAGGAACATCTTTAATATTTTGTCTCGATAAGATTAAACCTGAAGGTGTTGATGTATTTTCTAAAGCCATTTTCCAAGCTACCGAGGTCTCAGCAGCATCAGCAGGACGTAACGCAAGGAAACTTGGTTTTCCACTGTGGTTTTTAAGCTTTTCTAATAAACGAATCTGAGCTTCCTGCTCGATTGGTTGGTGTGTTGGCCCATCTTCTCCTACACGGAAAGCATCGTGCGTCCAAACATACTTAACCGGTAATTCCTGAATACCACTTAAACGAATGGCTGGCTTCATGTAATCTGAGAATACGAAGAAGGTAGCCACCACAGGAATAATACCTCCGTGTAATGCGATACCGTTAGCGATAGACGCCATAGTTAACTCGGCAACACCCGCTTGTAAGAATCCACCAGAGAAATCTCCTTTTTTAAGTGCGTGAGATTTCTTTAAGAAACCATCTGTTTTATCTGAATTTGATAAATCGGCAGAAGACACGATCATGTTTTCAACGTTTTCAGCTAAGTAACCTAAAACTGCAGATGAAGCTGCTCTAGTTGCAACTCCTGCTTTTTGCTCTATTGCAGAGAAATCTAATTCTGGTAACTGACCAGATAAGAAGAAATCTAATTTTTCAGCTAATGCAGGGTTTGCAGATTTCCAAGCCTCGATTTCAGCTTTTTTCTCTGCAGCCTGAGCTGTTTTTTGAGCAAGAATATCTTTGTAGAATGCTTCAACTTCCGGATAAATATCAAACGGATTTTCAGTATCTGCACCTAAGTTTTCCATAGTTTTAGCGTAATCTGCACCAGTGTGTCCGATTGGCTGACCGTGTAATTCACAGTGCCCTTCAAACATACTACCATCGGCAGCTACACAACCTTTACCCATAATCGTTTTACCGATAATTAAGGTTGGTTTTTCAGTTTCAGCGTTAGCATCTTGTAATGCTTTACGAATTTCGTCGTGGTTATGACCGTCGATTGTTACAACTTTCCATCCCCAAGCTTCATATTTCATTGCAGTATCTTCAGTTGTAACCTCATCAGTAGATGTTGATAACTGAATATCGTTAGAATCGAAGAACATAATGAAGTTACTTAATCCTAAGTGACCTGCAATACGACCAGCACCTTGAGAAATCTCTTCCTGAATACCACCATCTGAAATAAATCCGTAGATTTTGTGGTTCATCCAGTCTCCAAATCGTGCCTGTAAAAATTTAGCAGCGATTGCAGCTCCAACTCCCATAGTATGTCCCTGACCTAGTGGTCCAGACGTATTTTCAATACCTCTTTTAACATCTACCTCTGGGTGACCTGGAGTGATAGAACCCCATTGTCTAAAATTAGCTACATCATCCTTTTCATAATTCCCTAAAAGATAATACTGAGCGTACATTAATGTAGATAAGTGCCCTGCATCCATGAAAAAGCGGTCTCTAAACGGCCACTCCATGTCGGTTGGATCGAAGTTAAAGAACTCTGAATAAAGGATGTGCATAAAATCTGCACCTCCCATTGGTCCTCCAGGGTGTCCTGAATTTGCCTTTTCTACCATCGCTACAGCCAATGCTCTGATATTATCTGCTGCCTGCTGATCTAATTTTTTGTTCATTTTAATTTAGTTAATTTAATAGTCAACGTCTTAGTTTGTTGAACGCATTTAAAATAATTGTGCAAAAATAAAAAAACATTTTACCTAATGCCTATTTTAAACGCATTAGAATTTGATATTCACAAATATATAACATTTATTTATAAGTGTACAAAAAACACTTGTAAATTTTTGACTAGTTTTTAAAAAAACTAAATTTTTGTTTGAAAGTTATTAAATAAAGGAATCTGCTAAAGCTTGAAAATACTATCTAGAAGCATCCATTTTTCTCCAGATTTAGCCATTGGTAACTCTTGTTGAAACTTCCACATAAAATTTTCCCATTCCTGAACTTTAGGGTTATTTGTATCCATTTCAGCCTTCTTATCGAAAGAAAACTCATTGTTCACTTCCATAATCATGAATAATCTATTTCCAATATTATAGATTTCCATGTCTTCTATACCCGCTGCCTTAATACTTTCTATAATCTCAGGCCAAACATTTTTGTGAAGTTCTATGTATTCGGCAATTAATTCAGGACTATCTTTAAGGTCGCAGGCCAAAGCGTATCGTTTTGTTTTCATCTTTTAAAAATTCTTTTTGTAAACCATAACCCCATAATACCCAATAATAAGAAAACATGAAGCCGGTAAAATGAACGAAAAATTAACTTCTGGTACGCCTAAAATTTTAATATCGGTGTAACCCACGCCACCCATATCTAAAATTAAGCCCTGTAAAGTTGGCATTAATGCCCCTCCAACAATGGCCATAACTAAAAACGCTGCACCAAATTTAGCGTCTTCACCTTGTCCTTCAAGTGCAATACCATAAATGGTTGGAAACATAATAGACATAAAAAACGAAATACCAACTAAAGCGTAAAGCCCAACCATACCTGGAACGAAAATGGTAGTTAGCGTACAAATTAACGCACCAATAGAAAAGTAAAACAATAGTCTACCGCTATTAATATATTTCAGAAGAGCCGTACCAACCCATCTACCAGATAAAAAGATAACCAAGGCACTTATTCCGTAAGTTACTGCTGATTGATTATCGATACCGATAGACTCTGCATATTGGTACAAATAGGTCCAACACATAATTTGTGCACCTACATAAAATGCCTGAGCAACAACTCCCCAAACAAATTTCTTAGACGAAAATAAACGTTTTATAGAACCTATAACTGACACTTTTGTTTCCTGCTCTTGGTTTTGTGGCATTTTCATCATTGCTATTAAAATAAAGAACCCAATAACAACAACACCTAATAATACATACGGATTACGAATCACCTGCAAATCGGCAGTTCTAATTACCGACTTTGCCGCTTCATCCAAAGTTTCAAATACCGAAGTTCCATCGGCATTTAAATCATCAGATTGCAAAGACCCTAAAATAAACTTTTGAGCCACTATTAATCCGCCTAAAGCTCCCATAGGATTAAAGGCCTGAGCCAGATTTAATCGTTGTGTTGCAGTGGCTTCATCCCCCATAGACAGAATGTATGGGTTCGCTGTAGTTTCTAAAAAAGCTAATCCGAAAGTTAAAATATATAAAGCAGCTAAAAAGAATCCAAATGCTTCAAAAGCCGCAGCCGGATAAAACAATAAAGCCCCAATAGCATACAATGCCAATCCTAATAAAACACCTTTTTTATACGAATATTTATTTACGAAAATAGCTGCAGGAAGTGCCATAGTAAAGTACCCGCCATAAAATGCCATTTGCACCAGCGAAGCCTGAAAATTATCGAGTTCTAACACTTTTTTAAATGCAGAAACCATAGGATTTGTAATATCGTTTGCAAATCCCCAAAGGGCAAATAATGAAGTAATTAATATAAAAGGAACGATAACGGATTTCGCTACCACTGGTACTTTAGCCATAATGTCTTATTTAGGTTTGTTGAATTTTAATTATTCGGTTAACAACGATCGGTCTAAGTGAACATAACCACCATCAACAAAAATGAATTGCCCTGTGGTGTGTGAAGATCTGTCTGAAATAGTAAACAAACAAGTATCTGCAATTTCTTCTGGGGTTGTCATACGGTTTTCTAGAGGAATCTTTTTAACGATAGACTCTAATTTTTCCTCGCCATTTTCTAATGTCTTAATCCAATTATCGTAAGCTGGAGTCCAACTTTCGGCTATTATAATCGCATTTACACGAATACCTTCTTTAATTAAATCGACAGCCCACTCGCGCGTTAAACCAAGTACACCTCCTTTTGAAGCCGCGTAACCTGATGTTCCGCCTTGACCCGTCATACCAACTTTAGAACCTATATTTAGTATATTTCCCTTTGAAGCTTTAATGTATGGCAAGCAATACTTAGTCATCGCAAAAAAGCTTACTAAATTCAATTTAAGCGACCACATAAAATCGTCGATTGAGGCATCTAAACCTGCCCCATCATTGACACCCACGTTGTTAATTAAAGCATCAATACGACCATACTTTTCAGCAATGGTTTTTACCGCCGCTTCAATTTGAACAGGATCGGTTAAATCGGTTTTTATAAAAATAGAATCAACTCCTTTTTCCTGTAATTCCTTTTCATAACCAAAACCACGATCGTTTCTACAAACAATCACAGGAATAGCGCCTTCATCAGCTAAACGCTGAACAATTGTTTCTCCAATGCTCCCTTTAATTCCGGCAGCACCAGTTACCACAACTACTTTATCTTTTAAATGTAAATCCATATCTTATAGTTTATAAAATTTCATCGCATTAGCCCCCATAATTTGCTGTTGCTCTTCGGCGCTTAATGTAGAAATAAAATTCGTTGTTAATTCTTTTACTTTCGCATAGTTTCCTGCGACCAGACACACTGGCCAGTCGGAACCAAACATAATGCGATTAGAACCAAAAGCTTCTAACACCAATTCCATATACGGGTGAATTTGCTCCGGTGTCCAGGTATTATAATCGGCTTCCGTAATCATTCCAGAAAGCTTACAATATACATTGTCGTACTTTGCTATTTCCTTCATTAAAACCGCCCAGCCTTCGTAAAAACCATCTTTAACATAAGGTTTCGCAATATGATCAATTACAAAATTCATATTAGGAAAACGCTTTACAAACTCTAAAGCAGCACCTAATTGATGAGGAAAAATTAAAATATCGTAGGTGTAATTGTTTTTCTCTAACACTTCGATACCTCGTAAGAAATTAGGGCGTAACAAAAAGTTATGATCGGGCTCGCCCTGAACCACGTGCCTAAAGCCTTTCAATTTATCAGCTTCACTATATTTTTCTAGTGTCGCTTCTAAATTATCAGCTCTTAAATCTACCCAACCTACAACACCTTTAATGAAGTTATTGTCTTGGGCAAGTTGTAAAAGAAAATCGGTTTCTTCAAGGGTTTGATCGGCCTGAACCGCTACACACCCATCAACACCATTGTCCTGATAAACAGACTGTAAATCGGAAGGCATAAAGTCCTTGCGAATTACAGCCATGTTATCATCAATCCATGCATGTTTTACGGGCTCGTATTTCCAAAAATGTTGATGACTATCTATTATCATTTTCCTGGGTAAGCGATAACGTTTTGTTTAGACAGGCCTAAACCTTCAATACCTAACTCCATAACATCACCAGGCTTTAAGTATACTGGAGGTGTTAACCCTAAGCCTACACCAAATGGTGTTCCTGTTGAAATGACATCTCCAGGTAATAAGGTCATAAACTGACTGATATAGCTAATCGATTCCTGAATGTTGAAAATGAAATCTGAAGTGGAACTATCCTGCATCATTTCTCCGTTTAACTTTAACCATAAATGTAAGTTATTCGGATCTTCAATTTCGTCTTTCGTTGCCATGAATGGACCTAGAGGTGCGAATGTATCACAACCTTTTCCTTTACACCATTGCCCTTCTTTTTCAATCTGGAAAGCTCGCTCACTCACATCGTTATGCAATACATAACCGGCAACATGATCCATAACTTCGTCTTGAGAAATATAAGAGGCTTTTTTACCTATAACCACAGCTAACTCCACTTCCCAGTCAGATTTTTCACTTCCTTTTGGAATGATAACATCATCATTAGGACCAACAATAGCTGTTGTTGATTTAAAGAATAATACAGGCTCATTTGGAATCTTCATACCTGCTTCAGCCGCGTGTTTTGCGTAATTTAACCCGATACAAACTAACTTTGAAGGACGGCAGATTGGAGATCCTAATCTAACATCATCTCCAACTACTTCACAATTTGACTGATTAATTTTTAACCATTCCTCTAAACGTTCTAATCCGTTAGTTTCAAAAAAACGTTCTGTATAATCTTCAGCGAAAGCTGATACATCTATTTTTGTTCCGTCTGGTAATTGAACTCCTGGTTTTTCATTACCAGCTTCTCCAAATCGTATTAATTTCATCTTTTATAGTTTATTAGTTCTTTTACTTTTTAAATATTTTTTTTAAATCTCATCTATCGGTATAAAAATACTAAAAGATTCATCGCCTTGTTTTACAGCTAACCCTAAAACTTTAGGACTACCGTTTTCCTGATAAATAAATGGTCGTTCTAATCGTCCCGGAATTAATAAGGAGCCATCTGCCTGTTTTACTTTTTTTGCCATCAGCTCATAATTTATTGCTTTCTCCCAATGAATTCCATCTGCCGAGGTTACCATCCCTATAAAACCTTCAGCATGAAAAACTCCATAGAAGCGGTCTCTAATTTCATCATACCACATAGACATATCTTCGGTATCAATATAATCGATAACAGGTTTTTCCTGAATTTCAAAAGGTCCTGTAGGTGATTTAGAAATAGCCATAGCCTGGTTTCTAATAAAACGCTTTTCGTTAGGCTTATCGCCTTTAACAATCAAATAATAATTATCATCCTTTCCCTTAGTTATCGCCGGATTTACCGTTAGGGTTGTTATAGGTCCTGATGGTTCTATTAATGGTTTATCGAAACGTTTCCATGGACCATTAACAGAATTTGACACTGCAACACCCACACGCTGATTGGGTCTTAATATTTTCCAGTTAGGGTGACTGTAACCTGTATGCGCCGTTTCTATCAATTCCTCTTCCGTAAATGTTTTGTCTCCTAAATTAGTTCCCACATAATACAGATAATATTTCCCGTTAAAATATTTAATTTTAGGGTTGTGTGCTGTAATCGCATCCCATCGATTCTCGCGAGGCCCCTGTAAAGCTGTTTCCACATAAGCCCATGGTCCTGCAGGGTTGTCTGAAACGGCATGTGCTATTTCAGAATGGGTTAGCCATCCATAAAATCCGTAGTCCTTTTTCCAACGGGAATAAAACATATGATACTTACCATCGTCCCCTTTTAAAATGGATGTCCCCCAATTATAGTAGCCTTCAGTTTTAAAAACATTATCAGCTGTAATGGGTTTTAAATAGTCTGTTAAACTTAAATCGTCTGAGATGTTTTGTGCACCTATCAACGTGTAAGCAAAAGCAACTATTACAATGATAAAAGGACGAATCTGTTTAAGCATCTTATCCGTTTAATTTTATAAACCCACCATCTATAGGAAAATCTGTTCCTGTAATGAAAGACGCTTCATCTGAACATAAAAACAGTGCTAAATCAGCAATTTCCTGAGGTTTACCCATACGTCCGATTGGTTGTGTTTGTGATAATTTCTCAAACATTTCAGCCTCTTTTCCTGGATAATTATTTTTTAGGAATCCGTCTACAAAAGGTGTATGCACACGTGCGGGAGAAATACAATTACAACGAATACCATCGTTAATATAATCTTTAGCTACCGAATACGTCATAGTTAATGCAGCTCCTTTAGACATGGAATAAGCAAAACGATCATTAAGTCCAACAGACGATGCAATTGATGCCATATTAATAATCACACCACCTTTAGCTTTCATGTGAGGAACCGATGCAAAAATACAGTTATAAACACCTTTTACATTCACACTATACACGCGATCTAAATCGGCTTCTGGTGTATTTTCTACATTACCAATATGTGCGATTCCGGCGTTATTGATTAAAATATCAATTCCGCTTTCTTCAGATATTTTATTAACTACTTCTACGACTTCAGCTTGGTTAACCACATTACATTGGTGCACTTCAGCCTCACCGCCGTCTGATTCGATCTCAGATTTTGTAACTTCAGCATTATCAATATTCAATTCTAGAATATGAACGTACGCGCCCTGTCCGGCTAATGTTTTAGAAATAGCTTTACCTATCCCGCTTCCGCCTCCGGTAACAATAGCTGTTTTGTTTTTTAAACTAAATTTCATCTGTTTTATGTTTTTCTCAGGATTACGAATTTACTCTTCACTAAAATTAACCATAGCCTTGATAACTCCGTTTTTCGGATCTAACCAAGAATCGAAGTTAGCAATCATTTCTGTATAAGGTACCTGATGGGTTACAAATTTATCGGTTGGGAACTCTGGCAGGCTATCAATAACAAATTGAAAATCTTCTAAAGTCGCATTTCTACTACACATAATCGTCGATTCTTTAGCGTGAATTCCCGGGTGACTAAACACCAAATCGCCTTTTGAAAGTCCTACTAACACATAACGTCCGCCATGAGACATGTAAGCAATACCACCTTCAAGTGCGCGCTTATTTCCTGTACAATCGAAAACCGCAGTAGCTAAATCGCCATTGGTTATTTTTGACACTTCTTCAGCTGCTGTTTCTGAAACTTTAACCACGTGTTTTACGCCAATTTCATTCTTCACAAACGCTAAACGCGACTCGTCTACATCGATAGCGATGACTTCAGCTCCTTTAATCTGTGCCAGTTTCATTAAACCAATTCCAATAGGCCCACAACCAACAACCACAATAAATTCACCAGCTTCAACATCAGCTCTTCGAATGGCATGTGCTCCAATAGCTAAAGGTTCTACAATAGCCATTGCTTCGTAAGATAAGGTGTTAGCTGGAATTAATAAATCGGTTCTGACCGCTACAGCTTCCTGCATTCCGCCATCGGCGTGAACACCTAAAACCTTAATATTACTACAACAGTTTGTTTTTCCCTTTCTACAGGCAATACACTCGCCACAGCTTACGTAAGGCATAACGATAACCTTATCACCTACTTTTAAATTCTGCTCGTTTTCTCCAACCTCTAAAACTTCGGCTGCTAACTCATGCCCCAAAATTCTTGGATAAGTAAAAAACGCCTGATTACCTGAATAGGCATGTAAATCGGTACCGCAAATTCCAACGCGGTGGATTTTAATTAACGCTTGATTCGCTTCGCGAACCGGCTGCTCTTTTTCTTTTAATGCGAATTTTGTTGGTTCTTCGCAAACTATATATTTCATTATTCTAAGTACTAAATTATACTAATTCTCTATCTCTATAACGACATGCCCCGTTTCCAAGGGATGAAATCATTCTGCTCTAATGTTCTTGCTTTTACCTGCTTTCCACTTGCTACTTTAATTAAAAAGTCCAGTAATTGTTCTCCTGTTTCTTCAATAGTTGCTTCACCATCAATAACACCTCCGGTATTAAAATCGATGATATCATTCATTCTGTTGAATAATTTTGTATTTGACGACACTTTAATCACCGGTGTAATTGGGTTTCCTGTTGGCGTTCCCAATCCTGTAGTAAACAAAATAATATTCGTTCCTGAACCTGCTAAACCAGTAGTCGATTCTACATCGTTACCGGGAGTACATAATAAATTTAGTCCAGGTTTCACCACTTGTTCGGTATAATCTAAAACGTCTTCCACTGGTGATGTTCCTCCTTTTTTAGCTGCACCTGCCGACTTTATCGCGTCGGTTATTAATCCGTCTTTTATATTTCCTGGTGAAGGGTTTGCCGAAAACCCGCCGCCCAACAAGGTTGCTTTTTCATTATAAACCGCCATGATATCAGAAAACTTATCGGCTTTCTCCTTCGACTGACAACGGTTAATTAATTCCTGCTCTACACCATTCAACTCCGGAAACTCTGCTAATACTGTCGAACCTCCCAAACCAACTAATAAATCGGACACATAACCTAAAACAGGATTCGCTGAAATACCTGAAAACCCATCAGAGCCTCCACATTCTAACCCAATTACCAATTTATCTAATGTCGCTGGTTGACGCTCCACTTTATTCGCCTCCATTAAACCTACAAAAGTTTTCTTTACGGCTTCAGCCAATAATTCCTTTTCAGAATTCATATGTTGCTGCTCTAAAAAGTAAACCTGCTTGTCGTTATTTGGCGCCATTTTATTTAAAGCATCCTGCAAAATTTTGGACTGTGCATGCTGACAACCTAAACTTAATACCGTAGCGCCTGCCACATTAGGGTTATTAATATATCCTGCTAACAGATGACATAAAGCAATAGCATCAGACGTTGAACCGCCGCAACCTCCATCGTGGGTTAAAAAGCGAATACCATCTACATTTGGGAATAACGGATTTTTATAAACATCGTCAGCTTCCTTTAAAATATCTTGTTCTAAAATAGCTTCGGCTGAACCGCCTGATTTATACGTTTCAATTAGCGTATCGACATTTAAACCTAAATGCTGCTGTTTCCCAAAACCTAACTTATCAACTAAGGCATTTTTTAATACTTCAACATTTCTGTTCTGGCAAAACACCATAGGAATAATTAACCAGTTATTCTCAGTTCCAACGGTTCCATTAGTTCTGTGGTATCCTAAAAAGGTTTTATCCTTAAATTTTGAAATATCCGGTGCTTGCCACTGTATTTTTTCTATTACATGATCGGCGGTGTAATGCTCGGTATCATGCTCTAAATTTTCAGTAGTAATCAGTCCGCCTTTTGCTATCTCTTTTTTAGCTCTTCCTACTAAAACCCCGTACATATAAATCGGGGCACCAACGTTAAAATTTTTGGTTGCAAATTTGTGTTTGGCAGGAATATTATCTGCCAAAATGTATGTTTGATTTTCAAACGAAAGCTCAGTGCCCTTAACCAAATCGGTTAAGGCTACCAGTACATTATCTTTCGAATGTATTTTTAGTATTTCTTGTCTATTTCCTATCATTTAAAAATAAGATTAATAATTGCAATACTATAAATATTAAATCATCAAATCTTCCTAAATCATGACTAAACATGATACTATTTTTGCTTAAAACTTCACTATATTGATTTAAACAGCAATAAACATACTTTTAAAAATCGTTAACCCTCCTGATATGAATTAAAATGTTGCTTTATGTATTCTGAAGGATTACAGCCCATTATTATTTTAAACTGCCGATTAAAATTTGAAATGTTATTGAAACCTACTTCATAACAAACCTCAGAAATATTCACCTTCTCCTCCAATAACAACTTGCAAGCATAACCAATACGGATTTCGGACACATAACGTGAAAACGGCTTCCCGTTAACGCGTTTAAACAATCTACTAAACGCTGTAGCATTCATATTTGCAATCTTAGCCACAGCATCTAGGGAGATATCCTTATTGAAATTCTTAAAGATATACGCATAGACCTTATCCAGCGTCTTATTGGTTTTAACCTTAAACGATTTCATATACCCGGAACTCGCCAATAACTTATAATCTTTATGACCTGAAAGTGTGTTCAGAATATTTAAAAAGGCAATGGTTTTAAGAAATCCGTCCAGGCTTAACATCGTTTGGACCGTTTCTAAAAATTCACTCTTTAGATTTAAAAACTTAACACCAAAACGAGCACGATCAAACAGTTCCGATAAGTGATGCATCTCTGGTGTTTCAAAGAAATAATCGCCTAAAAAATCCTTTTTAAAATGAATGGCAATAGACTTAGCAACCAGTTCAGAATCATCTCCAAAATACGCTTCCTGATTCAGCCACATATGCGGTGTATTTTTACCAATTAGAAACACATCGCCAGACTCAAACTTTTCAATACCATCCCCAATAAAACAGTTGCCGTCACTTTTTAAAATAACGACCAGTTCCAGCTCGGGATGGTAATGCCAGAGTTTTAAAAAATTAGAATCTTCATGCACTTTAGCAGTAAACGATGTATCACGTGGTGTACTCCTATCGATTAAATGAAGTTTCATTTCCTTATTTGATTTTTATTCTACATCAATTTGAATGGTTGCCTCCTTTAAACCATCAGAAGTGGCTTTCATTTGAATATTTTCAGTTTTACCATTAGATTGAATAATAACAACACATTTACCATTATAGGCTTTACGTTGTTTAGCTTTAAACGATTCTAAACTCGCCTGATAACCGTTATCAACACCTACTATTTTTCCACCACCTGTAACTTCAAACTGAATGAGGTTATTGGCTCTTGGAGCCAAATTCCCCTGATCATCATTCACATTTACTGTCACATAAACTAAATCGTAGTTATCATTTTTAATCTCTGCTTTATCAGCCTCTAAAGCTATTTGCGAAGCAGCTCCTGCCGTATGCACTTCTTTCTCTAAAACCACTTGTCCGGCTTTTCGAGAGACCACTTTAATGGTTCCTGGTTCGTAGTTCACCTTCCAAGACACATGCAACTCTTCATCTTGTTTAGACTTTACACCTTGCGATGTTCCGTTTACAAACAGTTCCACCTCATCAGCATTATTATAATATGCCCAGACATCGACTTCTTGTCCAGCATTCCAGTTCCAGTGCGGTAAAACGTGTAATACATTTTTATAACTCCACTCACTTTGGTACATGTAGTACACATCTTTTGGTAAACCTGCTAAATCTACAATACCAAAATATGAGCTACGTGCCGGATACGGATACGGTATTGGTTCCCCGATATAATCGAAACCTGTCCAGATAAATGTTCCTGCGATATAATCGAGTTTCTTAACGGTTTTCCAGTTTTCTTCGTGGGTTGTTCCCCAGTACGCTGCTACATTATCGTAAGCCGAAACTGTATAATCGTCGTTACCATCAAACGATTCGTTATGAGCCGGAGGCCAGAATTTAATTTCTGGAGATGTGGCATCGTAATGTCCGCGGGTTTCTAAAGCCGATACGCTTTCGGAAGCAATAATTTTTTGCCCTTTAAAATTTTCAGGGAAAGTTCCGTAATCTTCATGTTTGTAATTAAAACCTAAAAGGTCTAACGCCCCCGATTGATAAATGAAATTTTTCTCCGGAATATTCTCGGTTAAGGCACAGGTTACAGGTCTGGTTTGGTCCAAACTTTTTACAATTTTTACCAAATTTTTCGTCATTGCAATTCCGGTGCTATCAAACTGCTCACGAATTTCGTTACCAATACTCCACATCATTACCGAAGGATTATTACGATCTCGACGGATTAAATCCTGTAAATCTCGTTTATGCCATTCATCCCACTCCAGGTTATAATCATTTTTAACCTTTCTTTTTTTCCACACATCAAAAGCTTCTACCTGAACGATTAATCCCATTTCATCACACAACTGCAACAATTCTAAAGATGACGGATTATGAGCCACACGAATGGCATTCACTCCCATATCTTTCATGATTTGAAGTTTTCTTTTTATAGCATGTTTATTGGCCACAGCACCCAAAGCACCGTTATCGTGGTGCAGACAAACTCCATGAATTTTAGTTGACACACCGTTTAATGAAAACCCTTTTTTAGCATTGAAGCTGAAATAGCGAATACCAAGTGGTGTTTCGTAATTATCCACTAAGTTTTCACCTTCATAAATTTTGGTTTTTACAGTGTACAAATACGGGTTTTCAACACTCCACAAAACAGGATTTACAACTTCCATTTGTTGTCTGGTAACATACGATGTATGTGCCTGAATGGTATCTATTTTTTCTGAAACGACAACCTCCAGATTGTCGGAATCTAAAATCGTATTTACTAACTTAAAGACACGTTTTGCTGTGCTATCATTTTTAATCGTTGTTTCGAAAGCTACCGTTGCCTTATCTTTTATAACTTTTGGCGTGGTTATATACGTTCCCCAGTGGTCGACATAAAGATTTTCAGTAGCCACTAAACGCACATTTCTATAAATCCCAGATCCGGTATACCAACGTGAATTCGGCTGCAATGAATTATCTACTTTAACCGCAATCACATTCTCCTTTGTTCCAAAATTTAAATAATCGGTCAGATTATAAGCAAAAGAAATATATCCAAAAGGTCGTTTACCCAAGTAATGCCCGTTAATCCAAACCTCACTATTTCTGTACACGCCATCAAACTCCACAGAAACCGATTTACCATTCCAGTCTACTGGTAAACTAAAAGTTTTTCTATACCAACCTATTCCGGCAGGTAAAGCACCGCCTTCAGGTTTTGTTGGATGTTCTTCACTAAACTCACCTTCAATACTCCAGTCATGAGGTAAGTTAAGCGTTCGCCAATCGGTTAACTGAAAATTAGGTTTAATCGCCTCAGGAAAATCTCCTAATTTAAAATTCCAGTTGAAATTAAAATCTTCAACAATCCGCACGTCCTTTTCAACAACGTCTTCTGTTTTACTACAAGAAAAAATTACGCTGACTAACAGCAACAGGCTAAAGATTTTTGTTTGGTTTAATGTCTTGTTCATTATCTATACTCGTAATTAATAATCACTTTTATTGAAATTCGAACGACTCGATTCGAAGTCCTTTCATGTTTTCTGATTCTAACTGAATCTTATAGGTTCCGGCATTGATATACCCTCCAGACGTGGTATTTAAAATTTTCCACTTATCATTTCTAACCGGGAATTCGATATCGTCATTTCGTAATAAAATGCCGTTAGCATCTTCAATTTTTAACCGCACTTTTAAAGGTCCGTCGGTCATATTCATATATCTGAAACGCATCAAATAAATATTAGCAACACCCGGCGTGACTGTAAAAGTAATACTGTTTTTTGTGTTTTCGGTAAACCCGACGTAATCACTTTTTTTAAAGAAAGCTTTTTCAACTCCAGAACCAGTAATCTCTGCATCGGTTTCTGCTTCTAGTTTTACAATCGAGCGATCGTCTTTTTCTTCCATAGAATATGTTGGAACCACTGCAATGGTTGCCAAGCCTTTTTCAGTTGTAAACTGAATTTGTTCACCTTTCTTAGCTACGCGTTTATAAACGGTGAAGGTTTTATTTAAACTATTTTCAGCAGTTTCTTCCAATGCTTCATAACCTTCAAAGTGTTTTATTTCTGAATTTACAAAAGCATAAACAGTGGCATCGGTCTTCAAGGTAAACTCTCCTGAAACGGTTTTATTAGCTTCTGAAATCGAGAATTTTAAATAATCAGCACCATAAACTTCGGAAGGCAATTTGGTAAAACTAACTTCTGAACCCACATATTGTTTATCGGTAATATTTAGCCAGGTTGATACTTCAACATCTGTATTCGCTGAAATATTTAAAATATTCTTATCGGAGGCCTTAGCTGGATTTACATTATAATCATTAGAAGCAATAGCAATCGCTGAAATTACCGCCTGACCGGAAGCTATATTCGGGAAGGACACCACTAACTTCCCATTTTCACTTTTTGCTGTATAGACTTTCTTTAAAGCAGTATCATGTCCAACAGCTTTCCAAATATCTAAACTCTTTTCAACAATATCATTATTGATTGCTACATCAAACACACGCCAATCTTCGCAATCCATACCTCCTCCAGTGCCGTACCAAGGCTCATTAAAATACAATTCTACCTGGTATTCGCCATCTGGCACAGGGAATTCGTAACGTAACTTATCCGTTCCGTATCTAAAATCCTGAAATAATTTCCAGTCTTGTGTTCCTGCAATCGGGTCGTAAGTGGTACGCTGACTCGCATAATACGCCGGAAGTTTTTCAAAATTATCCGTCCATGATAAGGATCCCCAGGAATTTTCATCGGTTTTATGCACATCGGCTAACCAGGTATTCCCAAAGGTATCGGTATAATCTGCTCCACCGCTATTCACGCGATATAAATAATTAAAACCATCAGCTGGTTTTAAAATATCGTTTGTTTCGCTCACCAAAACATCAAAATGTGGCGCTTCCGGTAAATTATTTAACACAATATAATCTTTGGCAACAGGTTGTCCATCAACATAACCAATCGCGTACAGTACATTGTATTTTACATCAACATTGTTAAACTGAAAATGTTTACCTAATCCCGGATTTTTTAGTTTTCCTAAAGACGCACCTTCAACATCATTAAACAACTCCACTTCATCACAATTTGAATAAATATCGATACCATTTTTCGTTCCGGCATCATTCCAACGGGTCGGCCACGAATGCGATACAATGTACACCATAGGTTCTTTCTTGTTCGACACATAATTGGCGCGGTACATATAAAATGCATCTAAAGGTTCACCCCAAATGGTAAAAATCCCCTTATAATTAACTGGCCCAACTTTATCGATATCGCGATAGCCTTCGCCATTTTGCGAACGCCCCGGGTTTTCGTGAGAATATAATAACCAATGGTACTGCCCAACAATCTTATCACTTACCGATTCGGCTTCGGCCACCTTAATTTCCATCAATTGTGAAAAACGATTTTCGCTTAACTCACCCTTTTGATTAAACTCGCCTTCGGTATGTAAATCGGCCGAACGCCAGGCTCCATATTCACCGTTTAGTAAATGTTCGGTCATCTCTTCGCCGTAGTTATATGGATCGCCGCCGTAGGTCCCTGACCAGTTTTGAATCACATTCCAATCTGTTCCCTGCCCACCGTTGCAGGTCGTTACTAAGCGTTGCGTTGCGGTTGGATCTAACTCTCGGATTATTTGCGTACATTCTTCTGCAAAATCCTTCGGAATAGTACTTTCGTTTTGTAAGCCCCACATCACCACAGAAGGATTGTTTCGGCGTTCTTTAATCCATTCCTTCAATAAGGTTTTAAAATTGGCTTTAAACTCTGGTGTATCGTACCAAATATGTGCTGAAAACTGACTCCAGAATAAAATACCTTCTTCATCTAAATGCTCCTGATATCTTAAATTATGTGGCTGATGACCTTCGCGAAATGCATTATACCCCGCGGCTTTAATTTGACCTATTCTGGCTTTTACATCTTTATCTGAAAACGAATGACTTCTACCAATAAGGTGTTCGTATTCACAAGTACCGTTAATAAAAATTGGTTCATCATTTAAGAAGAAACGATTATCATCACCTTCACGATTAATTGGCCAGTTTACCCAACGGATTCCATAAGGTGTCGTTAATGCATCCTTTAAATCACCATTTTCGTAAACTTTAGTCACTAGTTGATACAAATACGGATCTTCCAGTGACCATAATTTTGGGTTTGAAAACTCTGGTAAGGTTTGTTTGATTTCTTTTAAACCGGAAACGTTTTCCACATCAGTTTTCACTGAAACCACCTGTTTTCCGTCAGCATCTAAAAGCACATTTTCAACAGTAATTTGCTTTGCTGAATCGCTATAATTTTTAACCTCTGTAGTGGTATGAAGTAAAGCGTTTTCTTTGTTTGTTGAAGCATCATTCCACACATGAACACCAAAAGGTTCAATACGTAATTTATCGGTAATGACTAGAGATACGGGTCTAAAGATTCCCATAGGCTGAGAGCCTTCAGAGAAGCCCCATTCGCCCGAACAACCACCGCAAACCCATGGCAAATCGGCAATAAATGCCGGATGCACTGCTTTCACTACAATGTTGTTTTCAGTATTAAAATCAACAGCATCAGTAATATCTAAAGTAAAGGTGGTTCTTCCACCTTTGTGTGCGCCCACCTCTTTACCATTGACCCAAACCGTAGCATACGAGCCTACGCCTTCAAAAAACAAAAAGTGTTGTTTTCCCTCGTCTTCAGTATTTAATTTTAAAGTCTTGTAATACCAGGCTGTACCGTGTAAATTACCGTGTTTCATACGACGATAACCATAATACTGATCCCAGTTGTGAGGTATTGAAACAGATTTCCACTCCTGATTTACCGCTATGTTATTCACAAAATCGGCCTCCGGTTGATGCAAGCTATCTAAATGGATCGTATGCCAATTGTCGTTTAAACTTATTTCTTTTCGAATAGTATCAACCTTCACCTCTTTTCCACAAGACATGAACATTAAAATGGTTGCTAAAACTATGTATTGTAACTTTTTCATCAAACAATGATTCTAATAAAATTATAAATTTAGAACCCCTGAAACTAGTTCAGGGTGACAAGACATGTCTTGTTAATAAAATAACCAATCTATGGCTTTACCTTCTTCCTTGTTGGTTATACCGGCATCGTGAATAACGATTTTTTCGTTTCCGTCGATAAATCCTAAAACTAAAACCCGTCCTTTTCCTAACACCAACTTATGCTCGCCCGGCTCGTAACGATAACTGTAAATATTTACCGGATACAAACCAGAAACCAACATAGCATTAGCAATCTTGATATCGGCTTGCCCCCTGTTATTCGCTTGCGCATTGGTTTCTAATGTTGGCGGTGCCAAAACAGTAAAACTGTTGGTATTGAAATACCCCACCAAAATTTTTACCGCTTTGTCTGTTTTAAAATGTAAAACGGTGCCGTTTTCCTGCTGTTCTTTGTCTGAGAATTGAACACCTGTCAGATGTCTTAATTCTTTTGCTACTTCGGCTATTTCAGCTTCATTATCAGAGTAAACTTTTTGTCCTTTTTTCAACGAAAAACGGGATGCTTCTTTATTAAAAATTGAAACTTCTACAGGCTCTAACGTCTTGAAGTTTTTTATTATTTCACCATTATTATCAGACTTTAACATTTCAATATTATGCTTAAACACCTCCAGCTCCTTTTGATAATGTGGTAATAACTCTTCCCAGGTTTTATTTTTACCATCGTTACCTCTAATAGGAATACGGCGCAACTCGGTTTGCATGCTATTGGCGTATAAATAGGTGTCTTTTGTGTGGTTAACCAACTCCTGATAATAAGCAACACTTTTTTCTAAATTTGGCAAGGCCTGGTCTAAATCTTCAATGTCATTCGAATAACTATAACGCAGCACTAACATGGCTGCTTTTACCTTTTCGGAAAAGAAATCAGCAAAGAGATTATAACAATAAATATCATTCTTTAAACGATTGAATTCTGTAACATCTTGAGTAACATAAGGCGTTGCCTGTTCAATACCTTCAACAGCAGCTTTTCCATGATTGACAATTTCGTTGATGATTTGAAGCGGTGTTTCGCCAACATGGGGCTCGCCTTCCCATTCTTTTTTAGCATACTCCAATAAAATCTCACCTACAGGTCCGCAAGACTCATAAAACCCGGGATACACACGATATTTATAAGGATTCACCAACTGACTTGTGAACATGCCCAATAATAAGGTTTGTCGGTTACCTTCAGTAATTCCAAATCGGCGTAACGTTTTAGGCGCAATTTCACCAGCTTCCTCATAAGCTTTTAAAATCCCTTCTCCTGAACCCTTACCGTATTTCTGACTTAACTGATCTTGCCAAAAACTAATTTCTTCGGTTCTATCTCGTTGACTATTCCAAGCATAACGCCCCCAAGCTTTATACCAAATCCAGTCGCGTTCCATTTCCAGTAAACGCGGTTCGGTATTGTCGGGTGCATACTGCCAATCCCAATACGACGTCTGCGGAAATAAGTGCAGCGCATTGGCGCCATGAATACTATGCATGGCCTTTACACTTTTCTGAATAAAGTCTGGCGAGCCATATCGGAAAGGCTCTAAATTCGCTAAAATATGTACGTTAGAAATATGCGTTGAACCCGCTTTGCTTAACTTTCTGTGGGTTTCTGCCCATGGACCGCGAGGTTCATAAGTCGTCAGCGATTCGCCGTTGTATTTGTTCATGGTATACAAATTCTTATACAGCGGGAGTGCCTTTTCCATAACCAAAGGCGCATCGGTATCATGACCACGAAGAATGATGGGTGGCTCGTTAGTTTCTCCAATAGATTGTAAACCGTCCTGAACCCCTGGAATAATGACTTTGGTAAACCATTCGACATCGTCATCAATGGTGTTCATGGCTTCACCCAAGGTAGTTAGTAAACCAACGTTCGGGTATTTTTCAATAAAAGCCGCTATCGATTTTCTGGTATAATCGGCTAAAAGCGGAGTGATAGGCCGCGAGCGTTCCTGTGTTTTTATTCCGTAATGCTCCGCAAATGGTTTTGATACCAGAATATTATAAAACATTTGAATAACCCAGATACCACGCTTATTGGCTTCTTCGGTAACGAATTTAAATATCTCTTCGTTCTTTTTAAAATCTTCGTCGCTAACCTCAACCGCAAATGGATAATCATCTAACTTGACTAAAGACGCAAACGGATGACCATTCCACAGGTATAGCGAGTTATAACGGTTATCGACCATCATATCCAGATACTCAATCCAAAGGTCTTTATCGTAAAACCAAGGAAAATTTTCTGGGGTATACGGGTATTCGTAAACGGTTCTTCCCGGAAGGTATTCCGGTTTTTGAATGCCAATTACAGTACCTCGCAATACCATTTCCGGAGCATCTGTTTTATTGATGCTATCCGGTAATACTTTGGTCTCAGAAATACGATCTACCAAATCGAGCGTTCCGTAAAGCACGCCAGAAGCATCGGTGCCTTCAATGTAAGTTACCTGCCCAAAAGACGTGATTTGAAAACCTTCCTTTTCTGTAAGACTTGAATCATTAATATTTAAATCTGAAGTATTTAAGTTCCAGTTCTCACTTCCTTTTTCACCAATAATAATGGTTCTATCGGTATTATTTTCGGGTAATCTATCGGAAACGGTTACATGGTAATTATTCTCCAATAATACGCCTGAAAGCTTATCGATAGCAAAGGCTAATCGAGACGATTCTAAATCGCCAACAATAACCACATGCTTGGTTTTAGCACAGGATAATATCAGCAAAAGAAAACATAAACTTAAATACTTCATCTTATTTTTTATTCACCCTGAAACACTTTTTTAAGGTATGCGACATTCGCTCCGTAGTTTTTCACCACGTTATGAACATCGGTAGTATCACGTGAACGCTCCACAATCAACCAACCTTTCCAATGCATCTTATCAAGGGTTTCTTTAATTTTCGGAAGATCGATAGCCGGATCGTTTTCAATCCAGTGCCCGTCAGTATTTGAGGCATGAATTTCACCAATATTATCGCGACCTAATGTTTTTAATTCCTTTGAAATATCGCGTCCGTTTTTTATAGCGTTTGCAAAATTGAACGCAATTTTAATATTTCTGTTTCCTATTTCCTTTAATAACTCTTTTTCTTCAGCTGCAGATAAAGAGGTTTCAACCGCAATAATGCCGTTAATCTTATCGACCTGTTCTCCTGCCCAACGTAATCGTTCAACAATAGCAGGACGTAATTCTGGATGTTTCACTAAATCTCCTTTAGTTCCTAGTGGCAAATAAGCTACTTCAACATCGAATGTTTTCATCACCTCGATACAATCAGACACCATTTTCTTATACGTTGGACGCTCTGCAAACGACTGCCCATAGAAACCAGACATGGCAACAGAACTAATACCAACGCCTGTTTCTGCCATTTTTTCGTTCCACACTCTAACACTTGCGGTATCACCATTAACAAACTTACTATCAAACGTTTCGCGATTACCTAAACCGCCCATATCCATCTCAACAGCATCAGCTCCAATTTCTTGAGCACGCTCGAACTCACCTAATTTCTGACGTTTTAAAATCATCCAGTCACAAACCGCCACTTTATAACGTTCTTTAGTTGGCCCTGGCCAAACCCCATTAACAATTGGAAAAGTCACCAACTGTAAAGGATCAATTTTCACATACTTTATTTTTTGACGTCTCCAGGTGTATACACAATGTAGCATACCGTCTGACCCTTGAATAATTGAAGGATACGAATACTGACTGATTTTAGAATCTTCCAACACTAAAGCGGCATTCCAGTTGATTCCATCTTTGGAAGTCGCAATATTTAAAGGACTTCTATAGCTTTTGTTCATATCTTCATTAGGCCAAACATGGTTATAAATTAAAGCATGTTCACCGTTTTTCATGGTTACCGCATCGGTCCCTGAACTATTATTCGGCATGTTTAACAACTCTAAAGGCGACCAGGTTTGTCCGTTATCTTCAGACCATGTAGAAAATAAATGTCTGTTTCTAGTTCTACCAATTTGTTGCAGTTTTCCATTGTCATGGAATAAAATACTTGGTTGAATTGCATTGATGTCGTTAGGTCCTTTTGGCAAGGTATCCTGTATGTTCCAGGTTTTACCAAAATCTGGTGTAGACTCCATGCGCAAATTCCAACCGTTACCCTCTACACTCGATGGCAATAACAATGTACCATTTTCTAAGAGTTCAGGTTTGTTTTTAATCGGACCTAAAAAGCCTTCAGGCAATTTTTCGGCTTCAGACCAGGTTTCGCCCCCATCAGAAGAACGCTTCAACATCCCCCACCATGTTGATGGATGTGGACCAATTTTATAAAACAACATTAAGTCTCCATTTGGAATTTGATACAACACCGGGTTCCAAGTTGGGTAGCGTAAGGTATCATTCTGAACACCATTAGCCACCTCAACAGCCTCTGTCCATTTACCATTTTTGCGCTTACTTACATAAATACATACATCAGGATTACGTTCGTGCGTTCCTCCAAACCACGATGCCACCAGTTCGCCGTCTGTATTTTCGACTATCGTTGCTGCATGACAAGACGGATATGGCGCTTTATCATAAATAAATTCGTCAACCACAATACCTTCTCGCCACGTTTTATCTTCTAAAGCTATTTTCTTTTCAACAGGTTGTTTACAACTCCCAAGAAGGATACTTCCTAAGAGCACCATAGCTATTTGAAACTTTTTCATTTTATCTCTATTATCTATTATTCAATTGGTTTTCTCTTTTTTATAGCTTCGCTGAAATGGTATAAGTTCCTGATTTCAGACTTAAAACTATCTTGCCATTTTCTGATTGATATACTTCAGAATCTATTTTTTTCCCATTAAGCTTCACTTTTGAAGCCTCACTGGTTGGCACATACACTTTCGCCGAAGTATTTGCAGGCACAGTCACCTCCCACTGAAGCTTATTTCTGTTCAGTTTCCAGTGACTTTTAATCATGCCGTGAATCGATTTATAAGAGGCGTTTACATAAGTTAAACCAGCTTTAAAATCTGGGTTCATGATGATTTCTTTAAACCCTGGTTTTTCAGGATTACTTTTAATACCCGCCATGTTTTCGTAATACCAAATGATTAAATCACCCAATAGCATCACGTGGTTTTGTGAATTCATTTTTGGGTCGGCAGTATTTCCATTCCACAGTTCCCAAATAGTAGTTGCACCGTTTTCAACCATATACCCCCAGCTTGGGTAGGTTTTATTCGATGCCAGTTTAAAAGCTAAATCTCCACGACCAAAATCGGTTAAGGTTCGCATTAAAAACTGTGTTCCTACAACCCCTGTACTAATATGTCCTTCTTTGACCACTTCAATTTGATGAACCATATTCTCAAAAACCTTTAGCTGAAGATTATCGGGAACCATATTAAACGCCAAAGGCAACACATTTGCGGTTACCGTATTATTGGCATAGCTATAATTTTCTCTGTTGAAATACTTCGTATTGAATGCTTTTTTAATGCGTTCGGCTAAAGCGTCGTAATATGCTATATCAGCATCACTATTCCCTTGAATTCTAGCGAACTTTTTCATGATTTGAAGCAAGTGATAATAAAACGCACTAGACAGCACTTCACCATCGGTTAATCGGGTTGGATCGCTGGAACGGATAATCTCCAATGATTCCGGTGGTACACACCAATCGCCGTATTTATCTTTGGTCATTAAATCATCTTTCAGGTAATTGGCTTCCATATACAGCAGCCATTTTTTCATATATGGATAATGTTCTTTAATTACCTTTTCATCTCCAAACTGAGTGTATAACATATCGGCCACTTTCATGTAAGCACCTTGCCAGGTGACCCCATCACCGTAATAACGCCAGAACGCGGGTGCAACATCGGGAATACCGCCATCTAAAGTTTGGGAATATTTTATATCGTCTAACCATTTTGCATAAAGTGTTTGATTATCGAAAATAAAACTTTCACCGTAAGCACCCGTGGTACGATCGCCTAACCACGGCTGGCGTTCGTTACGTTGCGGACAGTCGATTGGCATCCCTTTATAGTTTCCGCTAATCCCCCAAAACGCATTTTTAAAAATCTGGTTCATAGTTTCGTTAGAACACTCGAAAGTTCCCGTGGTTTCCATGTTATCGTAAACCACTTTTCCTAAAAACTGATCTAATGATGGCTTCGATTTAAAGCCTGTAAGTTCTACAAATCTAAACCCATGAAAGACGAATGTTGGTTCCCAGACTTCTTCTCCTTCACCTTTTAAAATGTAGGCGTCGGTAGTTCGAGCGTCACGTAAATTGGCTATGTAAAGCGAACCATCGTCTTGCAATGATTCAGCAAATTTCATGGTAATTTTATCACCACGATTTCCTTTTACTTTTATTTGTAACCAGCCTACCATATTCTGCCCCATATCCAGAATATAGGTTCCTCGGTTGGTTGAAGAGATAGAAATAGGTTTTACCTCATCCATGATTTTCATATTGGGTGTCATCTGGCCTTCATAAAAACCACCGGGCTCCTGAACCCACATCATGTTTAACCAATCGCTATCGTCAAACCCAACTTTGTTCCAGTTTGGCATTTCTTTTCGGGCATCATACACTTCACCGTCATATTCATTATTACTTCTGATTGGGCCATATGGTGTAAATTTCCAGCTTTCATCGGTTTTTATAGTCTCTTTGCTGCCGTCTTCATATTCTATAACCAACTGCATCGCCATTTTTGGAAATCCGAAACTTTTAATCTTATAGGGTTTGTATTCCTGGCGCATTGCAAAAAAGCGTCCGTTTCCTAAAATGGTGCCCAATACATTATCGCCCTGTTGCAAATTAGAAGTCACATCAAATACATTGTATTTTACATTTTTAGTATAATCGGTAGGCACTGGAGCCAATACCTGATCTCCAATTTTCTCCCCATTAATGTAGAACTCATACAAGCCCATCCCCATAATGTAAACCTTGGCATTTTTAACCTTGCTGTTTAAGTTGACGGGTTTTCTAATATAGCGCGCTGACAATTTTGCAAACTGACTTACGCTATCTCCTGGAAATAATTGGTTGTAGCCTATCCATCGGGTTGATTTCCATTCGGCATAGGTTAAAATTCCCATGCTCCACAATGCTGTTTCACTCCAGTTACTTTCCCCTTTATTGGTCCAGACTTTTACTTTCCAATAGGCTTCGTCTTTACTATCTAAGCGTTTTCCTGTATATTGAACATTTACAGCTGTATCACTATTTACTTTTCCGCTATCCCATAAATCAGCTTCATTATTTTTTAATTTTTCAGGTGAAGATGCCACCAAAATATGATATGCCGTTTGTTCAATCTGCGATGCATCTGTTTCTAATTGCCAGCTTAATCGTGGTTGTACCACATCAATTCCTAACGGATTGGTTAACATTTCACATTGCAAATCGGTTACCTGAATGGTATTCTGGGCCACCGAAACCCATGAAATCAATACTAATATGATGTATATAAATGTCTTATTCATTGTCTTCCTTTTATTCAGAAATCACCTTCTCCAATTTACTTGAAGATGCTACTTCTTTTCCGTTTCTAAATACTTTTAGTCCTTGACCTTTGTTATATTTTTCACCGGTTTTATCCCAAAGAATGGTAATTATATCGCCGTGATATAACACGTTATCTAAACAAAACCAATCCCATTGGTCCTCCGGAATTAACGGATTTACTTCAATCTTGTCATCGGCACGCGGACGTAAACCAACCAATCCGGTAATCATTAAATCGTTAAATGTTGAATGATTGTAGTAATAACTACGCTCACGATCTCCCATTAGCCAGTATCCGGTTACTTCATCTAAATACTCTCCAATATAAGGGCGTCCTCTGTGGTATTGCGACTCTACATATAAATTCATATGATTGAAATAATCCCCTTTACCAACCACTTCCTGATTGTAATTGTTTAAAAGATTCGCCATAGCCGTTAACGTTTGTGCCGAAGCAAATGGCCAAACCGCCCCATCCCACTCACAGGTTCCGGTGCCATGTGTTCTAAAACGTGGATGTCTGCGCTCGGCAGTGGTTAATCCGTAAGGTGCTAAAAAACCACCTTCATCTTTTACCTGCTCCCAAGCCACTTCGAAACCTTTATTTTCAGATGGTAAATTGAAATACCAAGGAATAAACCCGATTGCTTCGCGCACTTGTGATGATGTATCTTTCTCGGTTAAAGTTTCAAAAAATTCATGGTCGGTATTCCAAAGTTTAGTTTCAACCAAACCTTTTAAAGTCTTCGCTTTTTTATCGAAATATACCGATTGTTCACTGTCCCCTTTCATTTTTGCCATTGTTGATAACGCTTTGGCATTGGCATACATATAACTGTTAATGGTTGGACGCATATTTTGTACATGACGACCACCACTTAACGATTCTTCCATACCGTCTTTCACATCGTGCTGCCAAAATAACCCATTAGGTATTTGACGTTCGTTTTCCCAGGCGGCATAATCGGAAACCATATCAGGATACATGTCTAAAAGATAGTTTTCATCTTTATTTACGAGATACATATTGTATAAGGCATCTGCCGTCCAGCTACTAAATTTATGCAACCTTTTCATTGGTTTCCCTTCGTTACCACGATACCAAACATGCACATTCTGTTCGATATATTCCGGGTTATGCACCCAACGAAATTCATAAATATGATGACCTAAAGCGCAGGCTATTAAATTATACTTATCAGCATACGAACGATCTACCAAAAACTCGGTAATCGCATAACCTTCAGGCGTATCGGTGATGTGTTTACGTAAGCTCCACCAACGGAAATAATACATTTCCTCGAAATTATCCTGCGGACATTCAAACAATGGAATATTGGTTTTCATCCAAGACCAAGCACTATCATTTGGCACGGCTTTGGCGATGTTTTCATCTTCCATTCGGTTGAAATAATCGGCGTAATGCTTAAAATCATCTGCCTTCAAAACAGATTCCGTTTCTGAAGATTTACATCCTGCGATTAAAACAGGTAATACCAGTAATAAAGATTTTATCTTGTTCATGTTCATAACTCTATATTTTATTTACCGTAAAACGTATAGGTTTCCCCGGCTTTCATCGGCACATCGTATTCGTAATATTTCGGAAGTTTTATCTTTTCTAGTTTTACTGAATTATTAACAATAGGTTCTTTTACGGTTACTTCATAAAAGAACGGATTATCATTTTTGCCTTTGGCTTTTCTTAAACCTGTTCCTCGTAAAGGCGATTCTAAACGTAATCGGCAATTACCATCTTTTGAAGCTGTAATTTTTAATTCCGATACCCTGTTACTATTCCAGCTCATATCCAGTTCGTAACCACCTCTGGTTTTTAATCCTTTTATTGCCCCCTCTTTCCAAACGGAAGGCAAGGCTGGTAATAACTGAATCGCGCCTTCGTGACTTTGCATTAACATTTCGGCAATACCAGCAGTACATCCAAAATTTCCATCAATTTGAAATGGTTGATGCGCATCTAACATATTCGGGTAGGTTCCTCCTCCCTTTCTCTGTTCAGGAGTTACTAAGTGCAACTGATCTTGTAATAACTTGTAGGCATGGTCGCCATCTAACAAACGCGCCCATAAATTCACTTTCCAGCCCATAGACCACCCTGTAGATTCGTCGCCTCTAAACTCTAATGAGGTTTTAGCCGCCTGAAATAATTCCGGTGTTCTATTTGGTGAAATTTGATTACTTGGGAATAGTCCGTACAAATGTGACACGTGACGGTGATGATCTTCCGGGTCGTCCCAATCGATTAGCCATTCCTGTAATTGTCCATATTGTCCAATTTGCATTGGTGCCATTTTATCTAAAGCTATTTGAAGTTCTTTAGCAAACCCTTTATCTTCTGAAAGGATATCGGTGGCACGCATAATGTTTGTAAACAAGTCGAAAATTAACTGATTATCCATAGTCGTTCCTGCAGTAATCGTCGATTTTCCATCTTCGCCACCATGGGTGTTTTCAGGAGAATTTGAAGGCACAATCACTAAATATCCAGAATTAGGATCGGTAATCATGAAATCTAAAAAGAACTGTGCTGCCCCTTTCATAATCGGGAAAATCTCCTTTAAATACTCGGTATCTCCCGTGTACAAATAACGCTCCCATAAATCCTGACATAACCAGGCTCCACCTGTTGGCCACATACCCGATGCCGCCATATCGATTGGTCCAGTTATACGCCAGATATCAGTATTGTGGTGCAATACCCAACCGTTAGCGTTGTACATAATTTTTGCGGTTTCTTTACCAGTTTCAGCAACTTCTCTTGCCAGCTGAATAAACGGCTCGTGCATTTCAGAAAGATTTGTTAATTCCGAAGGCCAGTAATTCATTTCGGCATTAATATTCATGGTATATTTACTTTCCCATGGTGGAAATAACATATCATTCCAGATCCCTTGTAAGTTTGCTGGTTGTCCTCCCGGTTGTGAACAAGATATTAACAAATAACGTCCAAATTGAAAATATAACGCTGCCAATTCCGGATCGAACTGACTGTCGAATTTCTTAATTCTGATTTCGGTTGGATCGTTAGCAACTTTACTTTTTCCTAAATCTAAAGACACTCGATTGAAAAACTTTTGATAGTATTTAACATGAGCCTCCTTTATGGTTTGAAAATCTTTCGTGATGGCTTTATCTAAAAACCCTTTACTCTTCGCAATATAATCGGCTGAAATATCTTTGTAGTTTACAAAATTGGTCGCGATAGAAATATAAAGTGTTACTTCATTCGCCTTTTCTACACTAATAATTCCGTTTTTCACTGACACTTGTCCGCCATCATGCTTAGCCGTCATGCGCCCCTGAAACTTCACTTTTCCTCTGGTGCCTTCAACCGTGCTTGTTTCTCCAGCTAAAGTGATTTGATTATCTTCAGTGGTTGTTAAGGTTTTATCAAACGGACTGTTCATAAAGGTGTTGAAGGTAATCATGCCCGGTTTGTTTGCCGATAACTTAACCACAATAACATCATCTCCAAAGGCCGTTAAAATTTCACGCGTATACTCAACACCATCCACCGTGTATTTCACTTTGGCCGTTGCGTTTTCAATATTTAAATCGCGGTAATAATTGGAGTAATTCTGATGCCCAGGAAACGATACATACACGCTTCCGAAAGTTTGGTAAGGCATCCCGTTATTGGTTTGCGATCGGATATCGGATGTTGCTAAATCCTGAGCTTCTTTATAGCGTCCTTCAAAAATTAACTGACGTACTTTTGGCAAAGCCACCAACGCTTTTTCGTGTGCATTACTGTTTGGCGAACCTGCCCAAATGGTTTCTTCGTTTAACTGTAAACGCTCCACCGCAGGGTCTCCAAAAACCATGGCACCTAAACGACCATTACCTAAAGGCAAGGCCTCGTTCCAGATTTCGGCTGGCTTATCGTACCAAAGTTTCAATTCATTTTGTCCCGACACTTTTAGCATTCCAAAAAGGAAAACCAACACAAGACTTTTTAATATTATATTATTTCGATTCATAAACTCTTTCATTTTTTTCTCCAAACAATTCATACAATGCTTCAATATCTTTTATGGCGTTTTTTGGTAAGTTTTCAGGGTTATTTCCAAACACATAAAGGTTTTCATAAGGTTCAACAGTTACCGTTGATTCATCAATGTCTCCTTTTTTATCGGATACCTTTTTCAAATTCAATTTCAAATATTTCGCCATAAACGGATACATCGCCATACGTTTTGACTCCTTGTAATTATGTCCTTCTTTTGGAAAATGTGCATTTTCAACTAAGTTTTCCTTACCATAAAATTCATAAATACGTTTCACAAAAGGATACTCCAATTCGGGTGTATTATTCGTCCAGTCACCACCATCGGAAACTAACAATTGTGCTTTTGGAGCCGCTATGGCAGCTATTTCAACATTATTGGTTCCCTTGCCACATAAATGAATTCCGCGACCACTCTCGCAAGGACAACCTCCAGAATGGTAAGACGATACCATAACCACAGGTACCGATACGGTAATTCTATCGTCAAGCGCCGCTAAAAATACCGTTTGCGATCCGCCACCCGAACCTCCGGTAACACCTACGCGAGACATATCGGCTTGTTTTATAGTCGACACATAATCCAACAAGCGCATACCTGTTAGCACCTGAACAGTTGAGGCGATACTGTTTCTATGATATTTTGAATCGAATTGCAACTGACATTCATCCCAAGCAAACAAATCGTAATTCACGACAATGGCACCCATTTTTGCCAACATCGCACAACGAATTTGCTCGCTTTCGCGGAAACGACCATCACCAAAATGTCCGTTAGGCGACACAACTACAGCTGCCTTTTTAGGCATTGGATGTGGTTTATAAATCGATCCGGTAGCATAAACACCCGGTAATATTTCTAAACCAATGTTTTCAACCGTGTAACCCTTATACTTTCTTTTTTTTGTTAAAATAGGTTTGGAATCGGGCATGACTGGCGCTTTATCCAATCCGAAAGCTGAAAACATACACGCTTTCAATTCAGATTTACGTGCTTCCCAAGATGCTAAATCAGGACTTAAAGATTCTAAATACTTAAGACGCTCCGCGCCTTTTTCTTCTGTTAACTTATGATATTGAAACTTCTTAATTTTATAAGTAACGTTGCTTTGCTTTACAGCAGACAGGTTAAATGGACTCAACACATTGGCGAAAGTCACTTCAAGATTGGTGGCATCAATTTTCCATTGGGCGTAATCGAGTTCTTTATCTTTTAGTAATCCATCGTTATCTATAATTTCAATATGAAATACAGACTGAATGGTTTTTACTGTTTCGGTTAAAGCTTGTTTAAAATTCGTATCAGACGTTTGCGCATGCCCTTTCGGCAACATGAAACATGCTACAAAAAACAGAACAAACTCTATGTTTTTTAATTTCATCATTATTTTTTGCAAACTATATTATACACCCCAGAACCGACTAAATAAGTTGGTCTGTTGTGCTCTACATTCGACTTTTTAAAATCCTTTCCATTCACTTCAATATGCATTGACAAATCAACCGGCAAGGTAATAGTCGCAGTGGTATTGGCAGGCACTTCCACTTTAAAAGTAATTTCTTCATCTGACACATGCCACTCTGAAACAATCTTACCGTAAAGCGACTCGTAACTCGCTTTTACAAAGGTCATATCGCCAACAATTTCTGGCTCAATAAAGAAATGTTTAAATCCAGGATACTCCATATCTGGTGTAATTCCAGCTAAACTGGTATAAAACCATTCTTCAATTTGTCCCATCATGAAATGGTTCCATGAATTCCCTTTTCTTGGATCCCATTGTTCTGTTAATGTGGTTAACCCGAATTTTATCTGAAACCCGTAACCAGGAGTATCATAGTGGTTATTCATTTGGTACATGGCTTCGTTTTCACCATTTCTTGCCAAGGCTTCAAATAAATAGCGGTTACCAACATCACCGGTAGTTAAGCGGTAGCCTCTGTTTTTGATATCAGCCAATAAATTGTCCATAACTGCTTGCTTATACTGTGGCTCAACAATATCCATAAACACAGAAACGGCATTACTAAACTGACTTCCCGTACCGTATTGCTTAGTTTCTAAATTGAAAAACTCATTATTATAAGCCGTTTTAATATCCTGAGTTAAGGCTTCGTATTTCGCAATATCTTCGGTTTTATTCAAATGCTTAGCTGCTTTTGCAAACAAGTACGCCGCATAGTAGTAGTGACTTGTCGCCGATAAAGCTATCGGGCTGTTTTTAGAGTAGCCGGCAGCATGCTCACCATAATCGTACCAATCACCTAAACCATGAGACACAATGTAATTATCGGATGTACTTGTTAGGTAATCGACGTACTTTTTCATCACGTCGTAGTACTCACGAATTAAGGAATCGTCACCATAATATTCGTAATACATCCATGGTAAAATAACTCCTGATGCACCCCATTCCGGAGAATCGGTAAAATCGCCACCAAACACCACATATTCCGGTGCGATAGTTGGTATTAAACCATTATCACGTTGTGCGTCTTCAATATTTCGCATGATGGTTGGGAAATAAGCTTTCATATTGTAATTAAACATTAAGCCTGGTCCGTTAAGATGTGCTTCTTCCAACCAACCTAATTTCTCACGATGCGGACAATCGGTTAATACCGCCTGAAAATTACTTTTTATAGCATTGTTAATCAATTCGTGTGCCTTATTGAAAATCTCGTTTGAACTATCAAACGAACCAATTTCACCAGCCGAATTATAGATGAAATTCGATTTTAAATCCACCAAAGTGGGTAAACTATCTACTTTGATTTCTTTATAATTGATATTTTCAATCTGAATATATTGATAACCATAATAACTAAATTTAGGCTGCCAGGTTTCAGTACCTTCACCCTTTAGGGTATAATCGTAGTAATATGGTTTCCCTGAACGCCCTTGACTAATGGTTCCATCTTCTTTTAAACCTTCACCAACCCAAACACGAACCGTTTGCCCCTGTTTTCCTTTTACAGAAATAGTTGGAAAACCAGACAGGTTTTGCCCCATATTAAACACATAGGTGTTTGGAGCAACTTCATTAAATTCTTTAACGTCGTATTGTTTTTGAATGGTTACTGGAGGAGCTATTTGCGCTTTCAACTCACCTTTTGGTGCTTCCTGAATAACAACCGGATTCCAGTTCGTAGCATCGAAGTTTGGCGTGTTCCATCCGTTTTGTTCTAAATTCGCATCGTAATCTTCGCCACCAAACATTCCGTTATAAGTAATCGGACTTAGGCTATATTTCCAACTTTCATCTGAATTTACAATAGTTTCGGAACCATCTTCAAAAGTCAGCTTCATTTTAAAGAATAAAGTCGGAGGACCAAAACTCACAAAAAACTTGGTATAGCGTCCTTGTACTGTATTGTACATTCCGTTTCCTAATAAAACCCCTACAACATTATCGCCTTTATTTAACGACTCTGAAGGAATTTCGTAAGTATTATAATTTACCGATTTATCGTAATCAGTCCATAATGGCGCAAACTCACTATTTCCGATTTTTTCACCGTTAATACTTAACTCGTAATGACCAAGACCTGACACAAAAACCACTGCTTCTTTAATGGTTTTATCAACATTGAAAGGCTTGCGAAGCAAAATACTTTTACGCGCTAAAGAATCGGACGCATTAATGATGCTATCGCGTCTGGATCTTTTTATAATTGCCGTATGATAATGTCTGCCTTCCGGTAAATGGCTATCGGCTTTTGTAACCGCACCAATCCATGTTGGATTTAAACTTGAAGCTTCTGGCACTGTTCTAAAAAAAGCTACAGAACTCCAGTCTGTAGTTTTATTATTGTTTATCCAAACCTTTACTTTCCAATAGTATTTCGTTTCAGCATTTAAGGGTTTTGCTATAGTTACCAACTGACTTTGATCTGAATCTACCTTTCCGCTATCCCAGATATCGGCAACATCATTCTTTAAATTTTCTTCGGAAGACGCCACTAAAACCTGATAAGCCTGCTGAGTTACATTGCGTAATTCCGGAGCCTTAATCTGCCAGCTCAATCGTGGTTTAGTCGATTCAACTGCCAATGGGTTTTCAGCCATTTCACAGGTTAAATCAGACAAAAATACGGATGCCTTGTTTGATGGTTTACAGGCTGTAAACACCAAAACAAATAAAACTATAGCTTTTAATACCTTCAATTTATTGCTTTTTAGTGATTAATGATTGTATGTGAAATACCGCTTCTTTAATTGGTAAACCGGTATTTGGTAAATCGTCGTAATCTTCTCTATCGGCAGGTGTATCCGGATTTGGAAAATGGCGCTGCTCGCCGGTACGGAACATGATGCGTTCGATACCATCGGCAGGTGCATAAAATATTTGGCGAGATTCTTTGCCTCCATTTACACTTACCGTATATGAACGTGAGGTTGTGTCTAAAATCACCTTAATTGTATAGGTTTTTCCAGCTTCATATTCTGAAATCGTTCTGAAACGTGACCCTGCTTTAGTTTTTAAAATCCCGTCGTTATCGAATACCAAACGAATAGATGGCAACCCGGTTTTATTCTGGAATTCAACCTGAAGTAACCCGTGATCGTTTTGCTCAGGCGTTACTGTAAATTCTGCTTCCATTTTTTGAGCGAATGGAATCACACGATCTACTCGCGCATAATCAAACGGATCGTGGTCACGAAGGGTTAACGTTTTTTGGTTATTTGCTTTTTCAATTTCGGCTGAAGCCCAAGATAAATTATACACATTCCAAAGGTCTAATTCTTTACCGTCTTCTAAATTGTTAAACACGTCGTTAACATCGCTATCAACAGAACTCTTTACTGGAACCGGAACCGATGCCACCCAGATATCTTCTTTATTCACACTATAACTCACCCATAATTTACCATCGTCAGGTGTTCCGTTATTTTCGGTAATACCACGAACATATTGTGGGCCATACGACTTATAATTTCCGCCATAACGCATTGGTGTGATTTCACCATGAACCAATAATAAATCGGTATAATTTAAACCATCATCACTGGTCGAAATGGCTAATGGCCAACGGTATTCTGAAGGATTATAAACTGTAGCGTAACGTCCGTCACTGGTTTTTTGTCCCCAGATTTTCGCATTACTATTTACAAATCCAGGCGCTCTTAACGGACGGTACTCCCAACTTTTTCCACCATCTTTACTGATTGAGGTTAAAGCATGTTTCCATAACCCAACCACATTTCCGTTAGGCAAATGGTAATAACTAAAAGCCTTGTATTGCTTTTGAAGCGGAATTAAAGGATCGTCTCTATCGGCCTCTTCAACCCATTGCTGCATTTGTAAAGGTTGCGATAATAATTCTTCACAAGCTTTTTTGAACCCTCTGTCTTTGCTCTTTTTATAAAATGGAAAATTAGTATTCGATTCGTTCCATCCGTGGTTATAACGAATAAAGTGAATAGGTCCTAAACTACCATCTTTGTAAATTTCACGAATGACACGCCCAATACCCTTTCCGTCATTCGGACTGTCTTTTTCATCCATGGAAATACCGTAAAACGCCAAAGTAAAAAAACGATTATCTGAAGACGTAAAAAAGCCCATACGCTGGTGCATGGTTGCTGTTAAATTTTTAGCTACACCTTCTACACCTTCCTTCGTGTAACCATCAGGAATGTTGTAAATAGGAAAAACGACTTCCGGAAAACTCCAGTTTTCTCCATCTTCAGAATGCATTAAAAACGTCTGACTTGGAGGAATATGCTCCCCGACAGGGTCACTTAAATAATTTAAGTAAAACTTACCATTCCAATACGCCATGTTCGTGGCGTGATTATACGTCCAACCAAAACCATCGGCTTTATTTGGATGCTCACGGCTGGCACGCATAATCTGTGTGGCGTGCACCCCAACAGCCAAAGGCAATTGTCCGTGATGATAATCGACATTTGATAATGTGTTCCCGACATAACGTATGGTGTCTTGCTGTGCCGAAACGATTGCCGTTCCACTTGCCAACAACAAAGCCACTGCTAAAAATATATTACGTTTCATGTGTTTATTTTCTATTTTATGAGATGCTGAAATAAATTCAGCATGACAACAATTTTTATTTTTTATTCTTTTCTTCAATTAAACCATTCAATACTTTTTGAGAAATAGTTGTAATGGTTCCGTGTTTGTGTCCTTCAGGCAAACTGATTTCCTCAGATACATCTTCAAACGTTTTAAAATCTGAAGTCTTTACTGCTTTAAAGTTTTTCTCTCCGTAATTATCGTAATAGATCAACCAGTCGTTTTTTAATTTTAACACCGTTGGACCTTCCGATAAATGTCCTGAAAATGGTTCCGTTATATTTGTAAATGGACCAATTGGCGAGGTTCCAAAACCGACTTCAATATCGCGTCTTGGCCTGGTATTATCTTTTATAATTAAAGCATAATCGTCTTTACCTTTCTTAACAATAACACAATCAATCACGCTAAAACCAGGATCTAAAAACAACTTCGTATCTGAAAAGGTTTTAAAATCTTTAGTCGTTACATAATACATGCGATGATTATTATCTTCTGCCTCTACACCCTTCTCAAAACGGTAAGGAATAGTCGATGCCCAAATAATGATGTACTGATCTTGCTCGTCGTCATAAAAAATTTCAGGTGCCCAGACATTAACAACGGTTGGTTCATGTTTCATCACCGGAATGTATTGCTGTTCACTCCAGTTGATTAAATCTTTAGAACTGGCATAACCAAAACCATTGCCACCTTTCCAGTCGGTAGTCCAAACCATGTGATAGGTATCATCCTTTCCACAAACAATTGAAGGATCGCGCATGATTTTACTATCTCCAGCTTCAGGATTTAAATAAGGCCCTTTAAGGTCTTTCCAATGATAACCGTCTTCGCTGTAGGCTAAATACAGACCTTCGGTTGCCGGTTCTCTAAACGACGTAAACAGATAAATGCCTTTTTTAGGCGCACAGTTAAATACCGTAGCTAAAAGCAGTATGAACAGCAGTTTTTTCATCTTTTAGTTTTAGTTGTAAGCTCATACCTTAAACTTCAGGCATGAGCTATTATAATTATTGCCGATTAATCGACTTTTAATTTCACTTTTAATTCCTTTCCTGTTTTTAAAGGTGTTTTCACGTTTTCAAAAACATTGTTTTTTAAGAATACACTTTTCGTATCTTTTCCGTCAACTTCAACATACACATCGGTTGGTTGCATTGGGAAATTATTATTCAACAACACATTCGATACATTATTCAATTTCACAACAGGTGTATCTTTTAATGGTGCTTGTGTTGACACGTGATCTAAAATAATGTTGCTGGACTCTTCAACTTTAAAAGCCGAACCAATAGTGGTATTTACTTTTACATCGTGAAATTCAATATCGCGCGCTGTAGTCACTGAAAATCCTTGTTCTGCTTCAACATTGATATTTGTAAACGATAAATTATGAATTGGCATTTCAGGAATACCAATGACGCGACCAGCTGTGTTAACATTCGTAGCCGTTACATTACTAATATGAATGTTTCTAAAAATTGGTGTACGCTCAGTAACTGGTTCTTCAACCGTATTTTTATCATAAAATAAGTTGAACATAAACGCTTCCTTTTGAATATTGTTCATAACCACATTACTCACGCGAATATCTTCAACAACACCACCACGACCACGAGCTGCTTTTAAACGGATTCCTCTATCTGTGCCATCGAAGACACAGTTAGCAATGGTAATTTTTTTGATGCTTCCAGACATTTCACTTCCAATAACCACACCACCGTGACCGCTAAGCATGGTACAATTTGTAATGGTAACGTTTTCGGTTGGCGTTGCCCATTTTCTACCATCGGCATCACGACCCGATTTAATGGTAATACAATCGTCACCTACACTAATATGGCAGTTTGAAATGCGCACATTACTACATGAGGTCGGGTTTATACCATCGGTGTTTGGAGAATACGGATTGTAAATTGATACATTATCTATAGTAATGTTATTACAAAACGCCGGGTTAATCGTCCAGAATGGTGAATTTTGAATAGTTACCCCTTCGATAGTGATATCTTCACATTTAAACGCTTGAAATAACGGTGGACGGTGAAACAAGTAGCTTCTCGTACGCTTGTAATAATCGGCCGTTTGAATATGCCCGTTAGCTTCCTCGGTCATTTTTTGATATTTGGTCGGCTCTAATTTTTCTTTAGCCGACTCAATACGCCAGATTTCTTCCCACCAGGCACGTCCTTGACCATCGATAGTTCCACGACCAGTAATGGTAATATTTTTAGCATCGCGAGCATGTAATAATGGTTTGAAGGTTTGAATTACAGTACCTTCCCAACGTACTTCTACGAATGGTAAATAGTGATCAAAATTGGTTGAAAACTTGACTAAGGCTCCTGCTTCAACATGTAAAACAATATTACTTTTTAAGGTTAAAGGCCCGGTTAAATATTCCCCGGCAGGGAAATAAACAGTACCTCCTCCAAATTCCGAAGCTTTATCGATAGCGTCTTGAATGGCTTCAGTACATAATTCGCCTTTATTATTTCCACCATGTTCTAAAATATTAAACCAGCCATTGTTTGCCCAACCCATAGTTGAAACTAAAACACAAAGTATTAAAACTAACTTTTTCATTATATCTTATTTTTTAGTTGTTAAAACTAATACCCAATCGTTACCTTCATGCTCTTCACCTGGTGCATCAAAATCTAAAACACCTTCATTTTTTAACGTTCCAACAGCTGTTGTTTCGCCAGTTGATGGGTTAAACCAAGACGCTTCTACTTCATCTCCTTCAATAACACCCATATTGGCTTTAATGGTTCGCCCGCTATAGGTGTAAAATAAAACATAATCGTTTCCTCTTGTTGCGGCGATATAACCGTATTTTTCACCTTGATTAGCTACTAAAGTAGGATCAGGAATACGGTTAAAATAATCGAATTTCAACATTAAATCTTTTAGGTGAACCATTTGCCCTGCTCCCGGATCGTTTAAGGCATCAACCCAATACGTTTTACTTCCGTAAGCTTCTGGGATTTTATGATTGGCATGCATCTGCATGATGTGATTGTTTCCGTAGGTGAATCCTGCTGCACCGGCAAACACCGACCAATAGGCGTAACGACGTAAATCGTTATCTTTCCAAAGAGGTTGTAAGGTATCGTGCAACCCTTGAGGAATTCCTTCGTACGAAGGCTCACCATCTAAAGTTGGTTTTGCAGGTTTTAAATTGAAATCAACATTTACGAATTTATAATTATCTTCTCCGTAATTTCGCTCAGTATCATCCTGATCGTAACGACGGTGACCTGATTGGAACATATTAAAATCTAACCAGCTTTCGTTATGAAAATTATCAGAAGAATCGGTACGACCACGAGGATGGAAAGTAACCATTCGCTTCGGATTTTTTGCTTTTAGAATGCTTCCTATGGCGTTCCATAATTCAGTGTTTTCATTACCAAAGGTATCACCTCCAACTAACCAAATAATGTTATCGCGATCTTGAAAACGCTCTGCTAAAAAGTTGGCATACGCCTTAGCTTGTTCGATAGAAACTTCTCCTGCTGTAACTGGCGAACCCCAAACAGGCACCATTCCTAAGTACAAATCGTTTTCTTTAGCCACATCTAAAGCATAATCGACATGGTCCCAAAAATCGTAAGCTTCTTCATTATTAAAATCATTCCCTTTGGTTACTAAAGGTTTCGATAAATCTTTCTTTACTAATGCGGAATCGCCATAAACATTGGCCACTCCTAAAGAATGAATCGTCATGATTTGAATGACGTTGTATCCTTTATCTTTTCGGTCTTTAAAGTAGGTTTGAAATTCTTCACGTTTTAGTTTATTAAAAGCTAACCAACCGGTATCTCCTAACCAGAAAAATGGCTTACCATCTTCGGTTTGAAAATAATGTCCATTTTCTGAAACCTCAATATTCGGCATATTTGCCTCGGCTATGACTTCTTCTTCTACTTTCTTCTCCTGATTTCCTTTACAAGAAACCATGACTGCTATCACTCCTAAAATAGATAACCCCCTAAATAGTTTTGTTGTTCGCTTTTTCATCTTTTATGTAATTATTTCTTTCTTATGTAAACTACTAATTCTGCTTTGTTCGGTTGTGGTGCTTTTAGATTATGCCTCGATCTACCTTTAATATTGGTTTTAGCAATAACTTCTCCGTTACCTGAATCAATCCAATACACTTCAAACTTACCGCTGTAATCATTTAAATCGATTTCCACAGTTTCACCATGTCTCAAATAATGTAAATAAGCCCTTCCTGCATCTTCTATAGTCCAGACAGTACTATTTAAATCTTGAGAGGAATTAACCTGCATTTGGGTTAAATCCTGATAAAAACCGTCGATATTGATAAATGGAATATTAGGTAACGAACCGCCTGCCATTAATACCGGCCAGCCAAATCGAGGTGCTGCCATAGTGGAATACAACACCACTTTATTAGGATAAGCTTCGCGATATTCGCGTACCGCACGATAAATTTGTTCTTCGGTTTCCTTACCGGTTTTCATTTTACGTGCATGCTGACGTGGTGCTAAATTTTTACCGCCTTCAGGAGCATACGCAGTCCCATCTTGTCTGTAATGCCAGTAACGAATATCGATTAAGTCGACAATATTAACTCTGGATGCATCTTGTAAAATGGCATCCTGAACATCTTTAGTGGCACTCAACCCTATAATTCCTGTTTTTCCGGTTACATCTTCCCATTTTTTTACTTCATCTAACCAAAATTCCATAAAATGAAGTGGTCCCGTATATTCTGCACTGGTGAACTGAATCACATTACTGTTATCTGCGAAGTTCTCTAAAGATTTTCTAATAAAGCCTTCGTGAAGTTTTCTTCTGTTCTCATTGGTGACATCATAGAACTGTTCCGCCATAAAAATACGCTTATCGCCTGCATATGGTGGTGGCTCAGGAAACCCGGTGCCATTAACATTGTTTATAGAACGCCAAGGTGAACTCGACCAGTGTGCCCCTGCTTCTATGATGTTATGCTGAAAATACTGCTGATTAATTAATAACTGTCCGTTAGCTTCGGCTAAATCTGCAAAGCGGTCTAAGCGATTCCAGTACCAATCGTTGAATTTTGTTAAATCGTATTTACTTAATTGATCCCAAGCTAATCCTTCTCCGGTTCTTGCAAAAGGCTGTTCGTAAAACGGAGGCCATACATCGGCATCTATTCTGCGGGTACGCTCGTGATCGTCCATACGACGTTCGTACCACAACCCGTAGTTATGCTCTAAAGCAACAATATTATTTTGTTTAAAATATGCTGTAACCTCATTTAAGTTATCAGTAAATCCAGTTCCCGTACACCCAGGAACAAAACGTGTTACATGGGGTTTTGAATTGTTAAGGTCATGTTTTCTTAAACTTCCACGCCACCATTGCACATTTTGTTGATTCCCGGCAATAAATTTACCGTTAAAGGTTAGTTTTCCTTTAACAATTTTTACGGAACCTTTCTCTAAAGCATTCTCTTTAGATTTCAGTTTTAAATCGTTTACCGATTTTAATTTTAAAGCCTCAACTGGAATTGGATTTGCTTCAGACGATTTTTGAATCCATTGCGGCATGCTCATTACCGGAATCAAGGCTTCCTGAGTTAACACCTGAGCTTCATCTACGGTCGGACTTGATGTTGGTTCTGAACCCATATCGTAAACAAACGGATTCATAGGCAGCTTTTCCAGACGGTTTTCTAATTGCGCATAGAATAAACTTCTTGGCGTAATATGATTATTCACATCTTTCCAATGCCCATTTCCGCCCATAATGCCTCCCCAAGTACCAAATGCCCAGTTTTGAGCTGTTGGCGGACTATAATTTAATATTTTTGAAGCTGAAGTTTCCCAGAACACACTATTTGCTGCTGTCCAACCTGCCCCGCGTCCAGTTTGCTCTCGATTTTCATAATTAATACCTTCACCATCTACGTAAGACACATCAAACAAGACTCCTGTAGCCCAGGAACCAATTGCGCCGCTATTACTATAAGGCAAGTATGAATGACATTGTACGAAGGCATTTGGTCCTGTAGTTCCGAAACCACCAACGGCAAAATCGTTATAACCGTATTCGGAATAACAACGTTGAAATAAGGTTTGTTGTCCTTCGGTATAAAACGTATGTCTTCTAAATGCTGCTATTTCTGAAACAGGCTCAGTAGCAATACAATCTTCAACCGTAATTTGCTGCGCGGTTTTTAAAATAGCTATAGCTCCACCAGCAAAATGCTTAAAGTTAACCTGACGTACCCAGGCATTTTTTACATTCGCTAAACTAATACCAAACCAACGATGCTCTTCATCTTTCTCGTTTGCAGGATTAAAAGCAGATTGCATGTTAATATTTTCGACACCTACATTTTCAATTCTGCCTGTCCAAGAATATTTAATAACTTCCGGCTTGCCGTAAGTATCATCTAAAGTCATGGTTAGAGGAGCATTTAACGTCACTTCATTACCATTAATATTTTTTACAACGCGGTTCCAGGTAATGTCCCAATCGCGGGTTTTCCATCCTATCCAACCGGTTTCTGCTCCAAAGAAATTCATACCCAAAGTCTTTATCCAATTATCGGTTAAAGGCTGACGGATAACAATCTTATCGGAAACTTTTAATTTTGAAATCTTTTCTAATTGAATTTTTTGAGCACCAAGTGGTGTGTATGTCGTTTTAAACACTAACGTATCTGCATAGGTTCGGTTATCTTCGCCTAGAACACTTACTAAAGCTTCACGTTTTAAGCCGGTTCCTAACAACACCGTTTCGTCGTCTTCGTTACCACTTCCGCGGAGCACAACTCCTGAGGTTTTTAAATATAATGTTCCGTTAAGCTTAAAAGTGCCTTTATCTAAAAGTACGGCACCACGGAACCCGTTGGCATCCGGTTTTAACTGACTTACATAATCAATCGCTGCCTGAATTCTTTTTGTAGCATCTTCGGTTTGATTAGGCACAAAAATTTTAGCATCGACCGTTGGAATCGCCTTTTCAGACGCCATATACCCAGCATAAGAGAAATCAGGTATCTGATTCCCTAAGCTATCGGCAACATGCTGCACCTTTCCATTTTTATCTTTTATGATATCCGGAAAGGACGCCTGAGCAAGCACAAAATTAGACACTAAACATATCGCTAAACTCGACAAAAGGACTTTACCCTGAAGATAAAGCCCTGTATTTTTTAACCCAATAAAATTCATTATGAATCTGCTATTTTATTGTAACAATCTTTCTGATAAGGTATCGACATTATTTTCAGATTTTTTCCAATCTACTTTTTTAGTCGGATCGATACCATTGATGTATTTTTCAATATTTGTATATCCATCACCGTTTAAATCCTGATTGGCATCAGAAGCATCTTTAGGATTTAAACCATATTTTTTCTCCCATTTATCTGAGATCCCATCGCCATCTGAATCTTTATAAGCTTTCCCTTTATACTCCGGGTAACCACCAACCTGATCTGGATGTGTGATGATGCCTTTTTTATAAGAATCGGCTGGTAATCTTCTATTGATAAATTCTTTTCCAATGGTATTTTCAAGACCATCCTTGTATTCCACATTACCGGTTCTAACCGTTTTAATTACACGCTCATCAACCGCATCACGTTTTGGTAACGTTGCACCTACATGATTTAACACATAATCGTAAGCTTCATCGGCTTCCATAATGGTTACATTAGCCATCGGAAATGCTTTAGACTGCTTGATTAAATCCAGATAATACTGTTCTTTATTATCTGCTTCACCTTCTAACTGCACACCACCATTCCAGTTATCTTTTGTTACTTCCGGTGTTCCTTCCGTAATGTTTCCAGCTACATAAGCACGACCAAAAGCTTTGGGTTGTTTATATCCTGATTCCGGTTTTAAGATTCGATAACGTATCGGTTTATCAATTGGAGTAATAGGGCCTGGTTTGAAATAATTATTAACAATATTGAACATAGAGCGGTAATCACCACCATCTAAAGAACGGTTCCACCAGTTAAATAATACGTTGTTAACAAAGTTAAAACTACCATACATACCAATTGAAGGATTTCTGGAAATATTATTAGCCCATAAGTTACGAATAAACGTGCTATTTAACCCACCAATAGTACTACCAAATGCATGATTATACGTATCTAAACCTTCTGACGAAATGGTATTTTGAATGGTTACATTTACAGCCGGCATTTTTTCTAATCTCGACTTTTCGTTTGCCTGAAACTGGTGTCTGTATAACGATATATTTTCATCTAACCCCCAACTCACCGAACAGTGATCAATAATCACATTACCAATTACATTTCCTCCAAGTGCATCATCCCTACGAGTTACATCGGTAGCACCACGACGGAAACGCATGTAACGGATAATGATATCGTGCGTATCTAAAAGAATAGATTCGCCTGCTACACAAATACCATCACCAGGAGCTGTTTGTCCAGCAATAGTAATATATGGTGCACGAACACTAATTGGCTTTTCAAGCTGAATAATTCCAGCCACATTAAACACAACTGTTCTTGAACCCACAGCCTCTAGCGCTTCACGTAAAGTCCCTGGTCCGCTATCAGCTAAACTGGTTACCACAAATATTTTTCCACCGCGACCACCTTGCGTAAATGCGCCACCACCTTCGGCTCCTGGAAAGGCAGGAATTTCTGCCTGAACTAAATCTGCAGGGTAAGCAGCCCAAGGAATATAAGGCTTTCCTTGTTTAGCATCTGCTTCAATAATGTGATAGTTTTTCTGCCAAATATCATCAAGTCTTTTATCTTCTAAAGCCAAAACTGAATCGGTTTTAGCTTGAAGTTCATGAGGAATTTCAGGGTATTGCGCCTGAGCCGTTTTAACCAATGAACAAAAAGACACCACTGTAAGTGCATATTTTAGTGCCTTATTTTTAGTTATGCTGTACATACTGATATTTAGTTTTTAGTTTAATATTTTATTGGAAAGCTTATTTTTTCTTAGCTTCCTCGATGCGTTTGTACCAACCATCTCGCTCCTTTTCCAGATCGTAACCACGAGCTGATAGGTAATTATTGATTCTTCCTTTATACTTACCAAACCAAGCGTGTTTCTCTTTAGAAGAGCCCCCATCCATCGCATGCTCTCTTGCTTCTTTCAGATTATTATAGATATAATCTTGCTCTTCTTTTGTTAGGCTAGGAATCATTTCAAGGAAGGCCGCATAGGTTTTAGGTAGTACCCCATAAGTCATGCCATCTTTAACACCATCAACTTGTTCTTCTGTTAATTCTGAAGACAACTGCTTTACATAAGATTTGTGTAATTTATTGATAGCTTTTTCAGACTTCGATTTTACTTTTTCAATCTTTTTGTTTTGTTTCTCTTTAGAAAGCTCACTCTTTTTAAGGTCTTCAATCTTAGCATCACGCCCATCCTGAAGTTTACTTAAATTTTGATATTGTTTAGCAATAATTTCGGTAACCACTGCTTCTTTAACCTCATCATTTAATTCTAATCCATTCACAATTTTCGCTCCGCGCTCTTTAGTAACTTTAATGTATTCCGGATCTAAATACTGCTGAGCTGATACTGTTCCAAAAGCTAATGCAAAAAACAACACTACTTTGCTTAATCGTTTAATCAACATATGTCTTTAGTTTAATTATTACTGTTTATTTTAGTAGTTAACGAAGCCTATTTTAATAGCGGCTTCGTTAACGTTTCTTTATTGTTTTTAAGATCTTTCCAGTCTGCTTTCTTCTTCGGATTGATTCCGTTGATATATGACTCGATATTTGTATAACCATCGTTATTTTTATCTTCCTTACAATCTGAATAATCATTAGGATCTAAACCGTATTTTTCTTCCCATGCATCTGGCATACCATCTTTATCAGTATCAACATAAGGCGTACCTTTGTATTCCGGGTATCCACCAACCTGAGCGATATCAGTAATAATTCCGTGTTTGTACGAATCCTTTGCTAATCGACGGTGCTTAAAGTGATAGAATGAATCAGGATCTAAACCTTCAACGTATTCCGGTTTTCCTGTTTTAACTGTTCTAACAATACGTTGATCAACCACATCACGAATTGGAAGTGTTGCTCCTACATGTTCGGTTACGTAATCAAAGGCTTCATCCGCATCCATAATTTCTCTTATCCAAGGCATAGGAAATGGTCTGCTTGCATTCATATAAGCGAAATATGGTTTAGCGCCTTCAAAATCTAATAACTCGCCATCTTTACCTTCAATCTGAACGCCTCCAGCCCAGTTATCGTTAGTAATTTTTTCGTTATTTTCAACAATGTTACCTTTTACATAAGCACGACCATAAACCATAGTATCTAATTTACTTCTACCTGCCTCAGGTTTTAAAATACGGTAACTTACTGGCTGATCAAGAGGCGTTAAAGGCCCTGGCTTAAAGTAGTTATTAACAATATTATATTTAGCCGTGTAGTCACCACCATCAACTGAACGGTGTACCCAGTTAAACATTACGTTGTTAACAAAGTTAAAGATTCCGTTCCAACCTATAGAAGGGTTTCTTCCTGCATTATTCGCCCACATATTTCTCATGAATGAACAATTTTCACCACCCAAAGTACTTCCAAAAGCATGGTTATAAGTATCTAAAGCTTCCCCGAACAAACTATTTTGAATAGTAATATTTACAGTTGGTTTCTTTTCATCTTTATAATCGGCACCAGGACTATACATGTGTCTGTAAATAGACATATTTTCATCTAACCCCCAAGTTGCAGAGATGTGATCTAACATAATGTTTCCCACAGGATTTCCTCCAATAGCATCATCACGACGACCAACAAATGTATCTCCTCTTCGGAAACGCATGTGACGGATAATAACATCGTGCGTATCAATCCATACGGTTTCTCCGGCTACACAAATACCATCACCAGGAGCTGTTTGCCCTGCAATGGTAATGTAAGGTGCACGAATAATTAGTGGTGTTTTTAATTTAATGATTCCTGCTACATTGAAAACAATCGTTCTTGCTCCACCTTTCTCACAAGCTTCACGAAGTGAACCTGGTCCGTCATCAGCAAGACTGGTTACTGTGTAAACTTCACCACCGCGACCACCGTAAGTATACATTCCGCCACCTTCTGCTCCTGGGAAAGCTGGAATTTCCGCCTGTGGTAAATCTGTTGGTCTACCCGCCCACGGAATATACGGTTTACCTTCTCTAGCCTCCTTTTGAACTATAATTTTAGCTTTCTCCCAAGCTTCATCAGAATGCTTGTAGGCTTCAGCTTTTATTGCGGCTTCTTTAGCTCTATCATCATCGGTTAGTTTTGGGTATTGCGCATAGGCATTACCCATAATTAGTGATAGAGTTAATAAAATAAAATGACTCTTTTTCATTATTAGTTTTCTTGAGTTATTATACAATTTATGTAACAAACTTACTCTTCACGAGCAGTTAGTGTTTTTTAGACACTTATATTGTATAAAGGTTTAATTCATCTAGAAAAAAAATACCTGTATTTTTTCAACAAACACAGGTATTTTCAAAGATTTTAATATTCAGGTTTATATAAGTGTCACTGACTCTTAAATATACAAATTAATCCTGATAGTTAAAAGTTCCTTCACTTCCTGTTGCATCCAACCACCCTATGGTTTGTTCTAACCAAGGATTAAGACTTAACACATCGGTTTTTAACCCCATGATGTAATAACGTTGCTTCCAATCTATGCTAACTTCCACATTATTAACATTATCAAGTGGAGTTTCTAAATCTTCTAAAACAAAATTATTAGTATAGATGGTTGCTAAATTTTGAATTTGGTTTTCAAAATCTGCTGCATCCGGATCTACCACAACTCCGTCTCTAACAGTAGCCAATGGATCATCTGAAGTCACCACACCTCCATTATACTGTAAATAATGACCGGTACGATTAGTTCCATTTAAAGGCGTAACCCCTAAATCGGCACAGGTTGTATTGTTAACAGACGCATCATCATTATACAACATCCAACGCTGTACATCCCAAAAACGTTTTCCTTCATAAGCTAACTCAACCTGACGTTCGTATAAACACGCTTTAAATGCCTCAAGCTTACTTGAAAGAGTTCCTATTCCGTAATTGTTTGCTGAAGGAATACCTACACGTTGTCTTACTTTACCAATATAAGCTGTAGCGTTTGCAATATCGTTTACTCCTGCATAAGCCTCGGCTATATTTAGTAATAATTCGGCATATCTATACTCAAAAATATCTGTTCCAGAATTTTGGAAGTTATCTTCGCTTTCTTCAATGTTCGACATTTTTCTGACGAATGCCGGACTAGACACTTGATTATTATCACTAAAATAAGCTCTCTCAATTTCATCATCACCAATACCTAACCAACGGTAAGCCCAAACACTTTGATCTTGATTATCTTTGTACCCCCATTTGTTTCCTGAAAAAGAAAAGGTTCTGTAAAATCTTGGATCACGATCTACGAAGAATAAAAAGTCATCATACCCGTTAGCCACGGTTGGTTTAGATCCATCTGCCATAGGAAATAAATCAATCATTTCTTTAGGCGCAGATAATCCGCCACTTCCTGATTGACTCGATAACCTAACACTGTTCTCCCAACTATTATTTATAATATTTGAACTATTACCACTTCCTAACAACTGTACAGTAATTGCTTCTGAACAGAACGAATTATCGATAGTAAACATATCTTGCCAGTCTTTTGCTGAGTTACCATATAGCCCATACCCATCTGCTGTTAGCTGAACTTCAGCTGCTAAACCAGCGTCTAAAGCTGCTTGCCAACGCTCAACTGAAGTGTCCCAAGATGTATTAAATAATGGGCTAGCGTAAGTTAATAACACTCTGGCCTTTTGCGCTAAAGCGGCTCCTCTGGTAAAACGCCCATAATCTGATGGAGACCAGCTACCTGGCAATAAACTAGCAGCCATATCCAAATCTTCAACAATTTGTGATACAACTTCAGACACACTAGCTCTAGGTAATTTAATACTTTCATCGGTTGAACTAGCATCCTGTACTTCAGTCACTAAAGGAACGCCTCCATAAACACGCATTAAATCGAAATACTGTATCGCTCTTAAATAATACATCTGACCTTTTGCAGTAGCGCGATAATCTTCATCTAAATCAGCTCCTTTAACATCTATTTCTTCTAAAAAACTGTTAATGTCTCTAATTCTGTGATACGGCTCATTCTTTACTTTTGCTTCTAATTTAGTCCCGTAATATCCAGAACCATCGTTAGCCATTTTATATTCTACAGTAGGATTAATAAGGTCTTGCATTCCTCCAATTTCCTCAGTTAATCGAGAATAGGTTTGTGTATAAGACCCGACTAAAGTTGACAAAGGACTTGTATACGACCCAAAGTAATCGTAATACACATTATTAATGTACCAATCTACACGTTCTTGACTTTCATAGAATGTGTCGTCATACTTTCCAAAAACCCCTTTTTCCTCTAAAAAATCATCACTACAAGACACACTTACCATTAGTAATAATGCCCATGCGATATATATGTTTATTTTCGTTTTCATAATTCTTCTCATGTTAAAATTAGAATGACACACTTAAATTCACGGTCCAGGTTCTAAGCGTTGGATACCTCTCGTATGATGTATCATACATATTCCTATATTTATTAGGGTATGGATTATAGAAATCCCATAAATTATTTCCTGTAATACCCAAAGACACTTTTTGAAGGTTAATCGGTTCTAAAATATCTTTTGGAACATCATACCCTACTGTTAAGTTTCTAACAAAACAACGGAATGTATCTAATTGCCAAAAATCTGAAGAGGTTCCTAAAGCTGCGTCATCATAAAAAGCGAGGTTAGGATATTTACCATTTACATTATCTGTTTCATCATACATATCGGTCCAATAACTTTCATGCGACCACATATTGTGAGAAGACGATGTTCCTTGTTTTATTAAATCAACAAAACGTGCACCACCCCAAGATGTACTAATTTGAGATCTTAAATAAAGACTCTTATAATTCAATCTGATGTTTGTGGTAAAACCGTATGTTCTGTTACTATTTGCAAGCTTAACGTAATCTTCCTGTTTAGTTATACGACCATCACGTCCTGCCTGAGTACCATCGTTTGTATTAAAAAACCCAGCTACATCCTGATAGGCTAACATTCCTTTTCGTAAGCCATCTTTCGAATTTATATTTAAATAACTTGGATCAGTACCTGCATCACTAGCTAATGCCGTTAAATAATTCCAATAGTTATCAATATCTGCATCAGTTCTTAAAATACCATCACCTGTTGAAGTGCCTTTCCAGGTTTTAAAGCCCCAAACAGGAAAAAACTGTGAAGCACCTTCCTGAGTAATATTCTGTGACGGATGTACTAAAGGTTGCTCTGGGTATTTTTTAACTTCGTTTCCTGAGAAACCAAAATTAACTCCGACATTATAACTAAAATCGCCAGAATCTAATTTATCATTCCAGTTAACACTAAATTCAGATCCCCAAGTATCCATTGTTGCATAGTTTTGTTCTGCAAAACCACCTCCAACAGAAATTGGCACACCAATAGCTGAAGACATAACCGTTAACATATCCTTTGTTCTGTCGTAATAAAAGTCAGCTGTAACTTTTAATCTATTTTCTAAAACATTAATGTCAAACCCTAAGTTTTGTTTTAGATTAGCATCCCACCCTACATTTCTGTTAGGGTTCACTTGAGGTGTAAGTCCTCCTCCTAAAACACCGCCGTTTTCACCAAATTGAAAACCACTTTGACCACCTAGGTTGTATAACTGTACCCAACGCCAAGGTTGTACATTATCGTTTCCAGTTTTACCTATCGAATAACGCGTTTTAAAATAATCTACCCAAGGTAAAGCCTCTTGAAACCAGTCTTCTCTAGACATGATCCACCCCACTTGTGCAGAAGGGAAGAATCCCCAATAATTTTCAGGAGCAAATTTTGTTGAAGCATCACTTCTGAATAATAACTGTAATAAATATTTATCCTTATAACTATAATTAATACGACCTAAATAAGATAAAACTCCAGACTCTCCTTTATATGCTGTTGAGTTATCTGAAATCTCTCCTGCTGTTTCAAAAGTACCTAAATAATCCGCTGAAGTACCTTCATAAGCTAAACGTGTACTTTTAAAATCGCTTTCAGAACGCTCCATACCAACCATAGCGCTAATGTCATGATCACCAAAATCTTTCACATAGTTCATAAAGAAGTTGGATTGCGTGCTTCTACTTCTGTAATTACTATAATATACACGTGTACGTTGTGTATTCTCACGAATAGTGTAATCTCCATCATCAGCTGCACTAGCCAAGTGATTTCCTTCACTATTATAGTTTTTAATTTGAGCTAAAGTGTAAGGTAACTGAATTTGCTCAGTATATGATGACATTTCGTTGCGAGAAAACGTTCCTTTAATAGACAAACCATCTACAAACGGTACTTTATAGTTTAAAGACAAGTTAACGTTAAACGTATTATCGTCTTCAATTTGTTTAGAACCATTTTCTAAAGTTGCAAAATAGTTCCAACCAGCAATAGTACGATTTGTATTAGCACTTCCTAAGTTACGATCGGTTCGTGGAAACGGAGACATCCAATATTCTTCTCCATTTACTGTGGTATCCCAAGGCACATACTTTGGCATATGTAGCAACACGCCATAATCGGCCTGTTCTCCACTTGTTCTAGATCCATAACTACCATCATTTAAGGATACAGATTTCGTAAAAGACTTTTCTATAGATCCTGTGTTTCCGGAAATGGATGCTGATAAATCTAAATTATTAGTGATTTTTGCGTTAACTCCCGTACGGAAATTCCATTTATCAAATTCTTGATCACCAAGATTGGCTCCTTGTGTAAAGTAAGTAGCGCCTGCAAAATAAGTCGCTTTTTCTGTTCCCCCACTAACATTCAACGAATGTCTTTGTTGCACCGCAGAAGACCAAGCTTTATCTAACCAATCGTAGTTTAACGATTTCATTTCCTCCAGCTCATCATTTGAGAAAAGATTTGCACCATCATTATCTCGATTACCTGCTCTTAAAAAACGATTATGCCATAATCCAAATTCGTAAGCATTCATCGTTTTACTGTGACTAACAGCATCGTTAATTGCAAACTGGCTATTGTAACTAAATTGTGTTTTACCTTCTTTACCTCGTTTAGTTTTAACTACAATAGCTCCCTGTGATGCACGTGAACCATAAATTGCAGCCGAACCATCTTTTAAAACCGTTATACTTTCAATTTCAGAAGGATCTAATCGGTTAAAAGTCTCTAGGGTTGGTTTACCCGATTCAGGATCAATTTGTACCATGTCATCGATTACAACAAGCGGTATTGTTGTACTTCCGTCTTTGGAAAAACCATAAGTTTGGCGAATTTGAATTGACGCCGACTCCCCTGGTCTAGAACCTCCCCCTGAAATGGACATTCCTGGCACTTGACCAACTAAAGCTTCCGCTAAATTAGACACTGGTAAATCCTGAACTTCATTTGGCTTAATAGTTGCAATCGCACCTGTTAAATTCTCCTTTTTCTGAGCACCATAACCTACAATAACAACTTCATCTAAAGAGGCTGTATCCTCCTCTAGTGTGATATTAAATTGTGATTGCTCCTTTACGGACAACTCTGTTGTTTTCATTCCCACAAAAGACAGAACAATAAAGCCTTCTTTAGCAACGGAAATTTCAAACTCTCCATCAAAATTAGTTACCACACCGTTAGTTGTGCCTTTTTCGACAACATTAACTCCTGGTAGTGGAATTCCTGAAGCATCTACAACTGTTCCTGTAACAGTTTTTTTCTCATTGGTTTCTTGTGCATAGCCCACAAGTGTAACCAAACTGAAAATCAATAACATGAATAGATTTCCAATCTTATTTTTCATACTTATCTATTTAGTTTATAACAATTTTTTTTAGAAAAAATCAAGGTGATAATCCCCCTCGATAAATTCCCCGCTAAGTTTGGAAATTAAACGATATTACTGTGCTATTTTTGAACAACGGCCAATTTTATAAACAATATATTATGAATTACATAATTTTAACAGGTTATTTTATTCATTCATTATAAGAATCGCAATACTTAAAACAAAGAAAGAGAGCTAAATAGAATTCTATTTAGCTCTCTTTCTTATTAATTTTTTAAAATATAACTCTAACTAATTGAGCGGATCAAAAGAACCTCCCCAACCTTGTGTTTGCTGCAAATAAGGAGCTGTTTCCCACAACTGCTGATAAATACCGAAAAAATAATATTCATTATACCATCTAAAGGTAAATCCTGTTGGATCAACATTATCTCTAACTACAACTTCAAAATGATTATCGTATAAATAATCTAGATATTCAGAATATGTAGTTATACCATCTGGATACGTTGTAGCATCTCTATTAATTATCGGCGCATTAGCTCCTTTAAAAGGATCTACTGTTCTACCATTTTCATAATACGTATCAGCATCTGTTTTAGCAAAAGTGTAATAACCTTGTCTCCTTGACCCTTCAATCGGCTCTTGACCTAATCTCGAACAATAACCAAAATCATCATTAAACAACAACCAACGTCTTAAATCATGAAACCTTTTATTTTCATAAGCAAATTCAACTTTCCTTTCATTAATGACAGCAGCAAAATGTTGATCTCTAGAAGAAACTGATGCTAATCCGTAATGCCCATCTGTATTAGTAATTCCTGCTCGCTCTCTTACCTCTTCAATATAAGACTTTCCTTCTGAAAGATTATTAATACCTATAGCTGATTCAGCCAAATTCAACACAACCTCAGCAAAGCGAATTTCCATATAATCAGTTCCATTATTCCTAAAGTTATTATTGCTAGAAGAATTTGGGTTTGTAAATTTTCTTAAATACACTCCTGTATTGTTCTGAGGGTTAAATGTCGGAATTATTGGAGAACCAGGAGCAGAAGTTAAAGGATACCAAAAATAACTCCAATTTTTATAATTAGGATTCTCTCTGTATGGCCATATACTTCCGTTATAAGCAAAAGTGAAATAAAATCGTGGATCCCTATCTCTGTAGAAATGGTTCAAATCACTATTCGCATCATATGGCGTACCATCTGCCATTGGGAAAGCATCAATTATTTGCTTAGTAGGAGAAATGGCACCGTTTCCTCCTTGTTCTCTTGATCTCGATTGGTATTCTGTATAATTATTTTTCGCTATTGCACCTGTATTAGCAGCATAATCATTAAATCCAAATCCAAATACTGATTCCATACCGTTGTCTGAAAACCACATATTACCCCAATCAGGATCTAACCCTTTCCCTGAAGCCAAACATATATTATAAGCTTCTAGATTTGCATCGTATGCACGCTGCCACCTTGATTGATCGTCACTTCTGTTAAATAATGGGCTTGCCCAAGTTAATAACACACGACCTTTTAAAGCTGCAGCTGCAGCTGTTGTAATTCTACCGGCATCTTCTGATGTATATGGCCTTGCATTTTCTAATAAATCCTGAGCCATTTCAAGATCTGAAACAATTTGATTTATAGTCTCCTGAGAAGAACTTCTAGGTGTTTGAATACTCTCATCTTCTAAATTCGCAGGTTGAGCAGTTAGCACCAATGGTACTCCTCCATACAATCTTACTAATTCGAAATATTGCCAGGCACGCCAAAAATAAATTTGACCTTTAATTTGATTCTTGAAATCCTCCTCTAGACCTGAATAATCATCAACATTATCAAGATACAAATTACAATGTCTTATTCGTGTATAAGCCATATTTGTACTACTCGTACCCAACCTAGTTCCTAAAGATTTTAAACAATGGTTGTTTGCGATTGATATATCTGCCCATTCTCTATTCAAATCAACTTGACCTTCAACTTCATCTGAGGTTTTAGCAAATAAATCTGAACCAGAGTGTTCAGCAGCGGCTCTAGACCACATCGCCATATTGACATTTCCTCCAGGAAGCATTTGATTATATAAATAGTCAACATAACCGGTTGCCAAAAATTCATCTTGATATACACCAACATTCACACTGGAATAGTCCTTCTTTTCTTCTATAAAATCTGTACTACAACTGCATAAGACTAATGTAGTTATAAATATAATTAGTTTATTTATTTTAATATTTTTCATGCTTCAATTTTTATCAATTAAAATCCAACGTTTACACCTAATGAATAGGTTTTAAGTACCGGGTAGTTGTTGTACGACCCATAAGGACTTAATCCATAATCTTTGTAAGGGTTAAATAAGATAAACGGGTTTATCGCTACTAAATTTAATTTAAAGCTATTAAGCCCAATTTTTTCGGTAATCGTTTTAGGCAAAGCATAACTTAAATTAATATTACGCATTAACAAACTAAAGCTACTTACCTGCCAAAATTTAGAGCTAACAGTATTTATTCCTCCATCGCTATCTTGAACTCCTTGATTTATACCTCGTGATAAATTTGGTATATCACCATTAGGATTTAAAACAGGGTCATACATTCTACCCCAAAACGCTGGTCTGTTTTCATAATTTCCTGTTATTAAACCAGAATTTAATGGTGACTTCGCACTACCTACTTCTCTATATCCTCCCCAGTTAACACTTAGGACTGTATTTAAACTTATTCCTTTGTAGCCTAAACGAATTGTTGAAGCAAATCCTTGTGGTCCTTTTGCTCTTTTTCTTAACTGTATTTGGTCCCATTGGTTAACAATTCCATCTTTAGGACCAAAAGTTTTTGTTTCTGGATCCCATTCTCCACGGACATCCCTGTAATACAACATTCCAGGTTTTAAATTAGCAGCCGAAATGCCTAAAATTTGAGTGACTCCACTTTCCGCTATATAGTTATCAATATCTTCTTGAGATTTAAACATTCCTAAATAGTCGTATCCCCAAGTACCTCTGTCTGATGGTCCAGGTTGATTAGTTTGCCAAGGATACCAGTTATCTTCATTAGTAAAGTTACCTTCAATAATTTTATTATTATACCAACCTATATTGAAATTAACTCCATAAGTAAAGTCATCTCCTACATCATCACTCCAAGCAAGAGAAATCTCTGTACCCCAAGTATCAGCTTTTCCAAAATTTGAAGCAGAAATACCTCCTCCAACTGTAAATGGAACACCTGATGTAAAGTTCACCAACAAATCAGTTCCCATATTATAGAAGGTTTCTGCACTAGCAGATAATCTACTATCAAGAAATCTGGCTTCAAATCCAAAATTTGTTTTCAACTCTTGCCCCCATCTTACATCTTCATTAGCTATTACTCCCGGCTCTAAACCTCCCGTAACAGAAGAATTCCCTCCAAAAACAGCACCAGAAGTGATATCATACTGGAAATTTTGTCTCCATTGCCAAGGTCTTGTATCATCTTTTCCTGACAAACCTACAGAACCTCTAAACTTTAAAAAATCAATAGTATTGGATTTGAAAAACTCCTCATTTGATATTATCCAACCTCCAGAAATAGAGTAAAAACTTCCCCAATAGTTTTTAGGAGCAAACTTAGCCGATGCATCTGATCTGAATAAAAATTCGGCATAGTATCGACCATCATAATTATAATTAAGCCTTCCAATGTAACCTAAATCACCTGATTCAGTTCTCCAATTATAAGTATTCTCAGGATCAAAATCTCCAGTTGTTTGCCAAATCATACCATCCGACCAATCCGGAACACCATATTTTATAATACGCTCTTGAAATCTATACCTTTCTGACTTCTCTACAGCAAATAAAGCTGAAACACTGTGCTTTCCAAAATCCCTATCGAACATAGCTTGAAAACGTAATTGCTCATTACCGCTTCTTTCATTATCTATAAGTAGTCTATCTCCATTAACAATTTCATTAACAACTCTAATATCATTTGTCCCAAGAGGTCCGGAGCCACTCTCGTACATAACATAGGTCTGTCCTGGAGTAGTTAATTGATCAGCACCAAAAAACTCATATAAATTAAACTTACTTCCTAATTGACTTCCTCTTCCTCCGGCTTCTTGACGAGCATAACTTGCCTTTAACTTAAAGCCCTGAATAAAAGGCACATCATATTCAACATTTAAATTAATACCTACATTATTATCTGAACTTTCAGCTAAATTTTGCAACCTTTGAATTTCACCATAATGATAACCTGCTAAAGCATCATTACCACTTGAACCAATTTGAATTGCTGGCAAACCATTAACATACATTGGTAAAAAGGGCGCTCTATTTTGTAGTTGTCTAAAATCATTTTCTACATTTTCACTACCTATTTTACTTGTTGTTTTACTTTCATCTGTAAAAAACCCATTAACCTGAAAATTGGCCTTAAACCCTCTGGCTAAATTAACACTAGAGCCTGCTCGAAAAGACCATCTGTCATAATTTAGTGTCCCCAAGTTACCATCCTGAGTATAATATGAAATACCTCCAAAATAAGTTGCATCTTCAGAACCCCCTGTTAAATTAAGATTATGACGTTGCGTACCTGCTGAAGACCAATATTTATCCAAAGCATTATAATTTATAGTTCTAAAATGATCTAGCTCAGTAGGTGAGAAAAAATAAGTGCTATTTGGAACAGGGTCTGATGGATCATATGCTCGCCCCTCTCCATTACTACCATTCATTATATTGAAAACCTTTCCAAAATTATACGCATCTAACATTTCATTTCTATAGGTTTCATCGGCTACTGAAAAGTTTCCTGAATAGGAAAATCTTGCTGGTCCCTTTTTTCCCTTTTTTGTTGTAACTAATACAACCCCTTGCGCTGCTCTTGCCCCATAAATAGCAGCAGACGCATCTTTAAGGAATGAAATACTTTCAACCTGAGAAGCATCTAATGAATTAAATAAAGTTGGATCACTTAACCCTGTATTAGGATCAATTTGCATAACTCCATCAATTACATACAAGGGATCTGTTGCAAATCTATCTTTTGCTCTAATATTATTTCCGTCTACCGGGTTACGAATAGTTATCTGTGCCGGTGCTCCCGGACGTGATTCTCCTCCGGTTACATTAACTCCTAAGACCCTTCCTACCAGAGCTGACCCTAAGTTACCTACTGGCAAATCTTCAACTTCTGACATTTTAACTGTAGCTACAGACCCCGTTATAGCCTCTCGCTTTTGGGTTCCATAACCGACAACAACCACCTCGTCTAAAGCTTCTGTATCCTCTTTTAATACAACATTAAAATCAGTTCTTCCTTGAACCTTAAACTCTTGTGTTTTCATTCCTATAAAAGAAAACACAATGGTACTTTCCTCCCCAACTCGGAGTTGATACTTCCCATCAAAGTCCGTTACTACTCCATTACTTGTGCTTTTTTCTATAACATTAACCCCCGGTAAAGGTATCCCTGATGCATCTACAACGACACCCGAAATATCCCTTTTAACATTTGCATCTTGTGCAAAAACCGATAAGCTTAAAGTGAAAAAAAACAAAATAAATACATTAGTAAATGTCTTTTTCATACTTGTTTGTTTAGTTTAAATTGTTTAGTTCGTTTAAATTATAAATTATTACTTACATGTCCTAAGTAATAGCCCACTAATATTGTGAATTTAACAATTATCTGTTGTAATTTTTGAACTGCGACCGATTTTATAAATTTATTTTTATACAATTAGCGATTTCAAGTTTAAAATGAGGTATAAAAAAAGGGATGATTTTTCATATCACCCCTTCTGAAAACAATTTTCATAATACCGTTTAATAAGGTAACCAAACGGTCATTTCTTCCTGATTACGGTTACCCCAAGTATAATAAGGCACAAGCGTTAAATTAACTTCTTGTTTCTCCTTTAAAATTGGTCTGTACAATGTACTTTCCCAGTTATCATTTTCGACAAAGCCTTTGCAAGTAATTCCTTTAACATTTCTATTATTAATCACGATATCTTTTAAATCTAACTCTGAATAAATATCTAAAACAATGGAGTTAATTTCGGCTTTTTCAGATAAGTCATCAGACTCTAAACAATACACAATTGGACCTCGCTTCACAGCTACCTGATTTTTAGTTTCCTCAACCAAAGGATTTGCCTGCATCAATTCAACAGGCATTGGCAAATTCAATTCTATCACATCACCCTTTTTCCATTTTTTAGCTACTGTAGCATACCCTAAATTATAGCTAAAATGCATTTGCTTATCATTAATAGAAATCTGCGCTCCTTGACTCCAACCTGGAATTCGTAAATTTATTGCATATTCCGATTTTGGTGCCTTAACAATTTTTAAGACTATCTTACCATCCCATGGGTAATTGGTTTTCTGTTCGATTTCTAACTTATCACCATTGGGCGTTACTGTTTTTAAATCATTGCTTCCAAAAAGGTTTACGTATAAACCTTCATTTGATAAATTATAAGCATAATTCCCAATTTCAGTTAAGGTTCGTGTTACATTAGGTGCACAACAATTTGACAGTGCTATGTAACCTTCACGTTTACTACCCCAGCGTTGTTGAAACGGCAAATCTTCCGATACGTTTAGCGGGTTATTATAGCAAAATTCCTTTCCTCCTAAACTTACTCCTGACAATACACTATTATAAAGTGCTAATTCCACAATATCGGCATACTTGGCATCTCCTGTAATTTGCAACATACGCCAGTTCCATAGTACATTTCCTATGTTGGCACAGGTTTCATTATGAGCTGTAGCATTGGGTAATTGATACGGACGACCATACGCCTGATGAATTTTTTGAACGATTGAAGGATCATATACCGTCCCGTCTGGTGACACGCCATCATATAAGGCACCACAGGCTCCGGTGATATACATTTTTCTATACACCACATCTTCCCAAATCGACTTTAGGTTTTCCAGAAGTTTATCCTCACCTGTTTCGGCATATAAATCTGCAATTCCAGCATACAAATAATTCGCTCTTACCGCATGCCCCATTGCAGTCGTTTGTTCTCTAAATGGCACGCGATCCTGGTTGTCATCTGTACCATCATCTGTGGTTCCTCGAATATCTATTAAGTTATTGGCTAATTCTAAATAGCGTGGATCTTTAACCGTACGGTACATTTCAACAATACCCATATAATGTGACGGACAAATGGCGTTTCTCGCTAATTCTGGCGACGCTTTTTTATAAAAATCATATAAGAAATCGGCAACACCTTTTGCTACTTCTAAAAAATTCGTTTTTCCAGTAGCACGATAATGTACACAAGCGGCGGTCATTAAATGTCCCATGTTATATTTCTCGAATCCTAATTGCTTCTGTAATTCTTCAGGCCCTAAGGTTCCCCAACGTTCTTCAATTAGTACGGGAGTATTAATATATCCATCTTTTCGTTGTGCTTTTGCAAACATGGCAATAGCTGTATCCATTTCCTTATCCAATTCCGGATCTTGCGTCACGGCATATGCTGCTGCCATACCTTCAAGGATTTTATAAAAATCGCCATCGTGAAATGAAGGACCACTATGCTTGCCCTTTTCTAAACCTGCTGCTATTTTAAAGTTGGCATAGGCATGTGTAATGGAATCGTTATGATACAAATCCCACATGTAAGGCAAGGTGTTTTCAACACCTATATCAAACTGCTCTTTCCAAAAACCATCAGTCCACTGCACATCCTGTAAATTCACGCTATGCAGTTTTGTATGCGGACTATCAGCATTTGCAACCAGCCCCTTGTCTTGAGAAAACGACAAAGCACTTGCTGCCATTAGTCCGATTAAAACTATTTTATTTTTCATTTGTTAATACTTTTTATTTCACAAACACATTTATCAATCTTGTCATGGTATCACCTTCTGCATCCTTAACCGAAATACTAAACGAAGCAAAGCCTTTTTCCGAAGGTTGAAAAGCTAACTTTCCATTTTTCAACTCAACCATTCCGTTAACAACATTTGAAAAACTATACTTAGGTTTACTTTCATAACCTTTAAAATAATCGGCAACATTGAATTCTAAGGTTTCGCTTTCTGAAACAAAATAATGCGGTTCTGCCATCCAGTTTAAATAATCCTCCAATTGAGTAAATCCGTCTTTATCCTCATCTTTATTCGCATCTGAAAAATCATTAGCAACGGAATTCAAATTAAAACCTTTAGTTTCTTCCCACCAATTTGGTAAACCATCATGATCAGTATCCCAAGATTCAGAGCGTGTTTCACTACTATATTCAGGAAATCCACCAGCATCTAATTCTGTATCAATCATACCTGGCAACCCACTTTTACTACCTTTAAAGGTATACGTACCTTTCAACGTTTCATCAATAATACGTTGATCATGTTTATCGAAATACGGTTGTGTTGAACCAACATCGGACAATACATTTTTGTATGCTGATTGTGCTGATTGAGTATTCACATAAGATGGAAAAAACGGCTCACCAACAAAGGTTTCGTAATCGACAATTTCATTATTTTTAATACGCGAACGTCTTCCTTTTTCCTGACTATTTTCATCAAAATAACCTGGCATCACGTTACCTTCAAAATAATAGCGCTGACTTCCTTTGCCTACACCCTCATGATCGGCTGTTAAGGCTACAAAAATATCGGTTGCCGCTCCAGGCTTGTAATAGTTATTTACAAAATTCACCTCGTTAGCACCACCATCGGTAGTGCGGTGTCCCCAGTTGTACACAACATTATTTCTAATATCTAAACGCCCTGAATAATATCCATCTCCGTTTAATCCGCCACCCATACTCCAGTTTCTTCCGTAGTTATGCGCTAATAAGTTATGATGAAAACTTCCAATATCTCCACCAATAGTCGCTGCGTAACCGTGCATTTTTCCTGTTCCATACTTACCATGCTCTGCCACATTTAAAGCTTCGGAAATCAATGTTCGTTGTAACGTGATATGGTGTGCTCCACGCGAGCTAAAGGACTCGTCAATCGTCCAACTGATTGAACAATGATCTATAATACTGTTGTTTGCTCCGGTAAGCCCCATACCATCGTATGTTCTACCCGCACCAATTCTAACACGTACAAAACGCATAATCCCTTCATCACCTGTTAAACCAACTGGCGCTCTGCTAATCGTTATCCCTTCGCCAGGAGCAGTTTGTCCTGCAACAGTAACGTAAGGGTCGCTTATAACTAATCTCGATTTTAATTCTATATTTCCAGACACATTAAAAACAATCGTTCTGGGACCAATGTTATTTGTTACGGCTTCACGGAAACTGCCTGGCCCGTCATCATTTAAATTAGTCACCTCAACTACTTTTCCTCCACGGCCACCAATTGCAAAACGCCCATAACCCTCGGCACCAGGAAACGCTAATTGAGCAGGTCTGAATGACCATACATTTCCTTGAGTTATGTCTCCAGTGGCATCAACAGCATCAACACGCCAGAAGTAAGTATTCATACTATATAAATCGCTAACCTCATAGTTATTAGTAGTAAATGTACCTTTATATAATTCGGAAGATTCATCGGCATTAAAAACCGCTTCCTTATCTTCTCCAAAGTAAACATGATACTCTTTAGATTCTTTAGGTGCCTGCCATTGTAAATTCAGCTTATCGTCTATAACAACGTGCTCATCTGTATTTTCAGGATATGGTGTATTGGCTTGTTTTTTAATATCTGGCGTATCAATTTCAAAACCATTAACCACCAATTGCTTATAGTAGAAAGCATCATGCCATTGCTCGGTTCCTAAGTCCATTTTAAACTTTACAATAACATCTTTATCTGCTTCGGCATTAAATTTCAAATAAGAAGTACTTGCTTCAACTTTTGAAAATGCTCTGTTACTTGGCTTCACTGTTTTTACTAATTCATCATTCACATAAACTTTGATATCCGGAAAATCTCTGGCTTCAATTTTATCGAATGTGTTATGAAAAGTCAGCAATGAGTGTTTTCCAGGTTTTAATCCGCTGATTGAAAACTCCAAACTATCACTAACGACTAATCCATCGCTAATTAATTGCGCATAATGAGGAGCACTCATACCAAGTTTAAACCATTTTGAATTGATTGCCCCGTTAAGTTTGACAGTAACCTCTTCAAACGATTTTTCATCACTTGTTCCTTCGTTAATTACCCAAGATTGATATAGCGGATCATGAACCTCAGATATACGTCTGCCCGAGAAATCAAAATCCACTTTTACGGTTTGCTTTTCTGTCGGTTTGTTTCCCTGACATTGCACATTTAAAAGCGCAATTGTTGACAGAAACAAACAACTTATCGCGTGTTTTACTTTTCTCATTTTAGTTTAAGTTTATTTTTTTCAATTATTGTAAAATCTAACAGATTTTGAATATCCTTCTTCCTGCTTTCAGGAACAACTTTTATAATTTCTACCTCACCGTTTTCAAGTCTCGCTTCAACGGTAGTGTTTTGAGTTGCATGTAATTTAAAATGTACATCCCAGTGTTTTGGCCATGCCGGAAACAATACAATTTTACCATCTACTTCCTGCATAAGCATCTCCTGCATACCTATCATACCCGAGCCTCCCCAGTTATGGTCAGGAACCCAATCGAAACCAGGCCCCCAGAATGTTGGAAAACGCCTTTCGGAATTCGCCATTTTCAACAAGGTATATTTTGAAGCTTCATTAGTCAACCCAAGTCTGGCAGCCATAATATTGGCTTGCTTCCACCCAACATGACTTCTGAATTTAATTAAATCTTCATCTAATTTATACGTATTCTGCGCCACCTCTAAATCTGGTTGTCCTATGCCATACAATTTCCAGGGGTATACAGGATACAACTGTGCGGCTTCTGTATTATTAATACGTTCCCAAGTTTTCGCTGGAGATAATACCGTTTGATGATTAATCTCTCTGAAATTTAAAGGGGGAATACGCGTTTGAAAGCCTTTTAAATATTCAACGTCTTCTAAAGTTAAATCTTCCGATGACAACTTCAATAGCTTTTCAGTCATCACCTTTAAAGCCGAAATGGTACTATTGGCATTATTCGCCATTTTGTAAGTCTCTACTGCCGAACCTGGAAACAACACTAAATGTCCGTTGGCATCTAAAGCTTTTCGTCCACGTTTCTTGGCCAAATACTGATAGTGTTCATCAAAAAAACGGAGACAACTTAGAATGAAATCGTTATACTTGTTAATATCGATATTAGCATATTCCTTTTGTTCCAGCATCATTTTACAGAACTCAAAAACGGTATCCCACTGGTATTCTAACCAAGCGTTGTATTGCAGTCCCGGATCGTAATCTGCAGGACGTTTCCAGTCGTATTCAGCTGGGTTTGGCAAGCCAAAATTTTCTAATTGTTCGGTAAACGCTGCACCATTGTGATTCCAATAGACTTTACTACGTAATTCAGCATTTTTTTGAAGTGTTAAATAATAATCTAACTGCGATTCCATCATATCGAAATCGCCACTTTTCAACATCGGAAAATATACTAGTCGCTGATTTTGTTGCGTCATAGTACCACCGCCCCAATTTCTAAAATCGGGAGTAAACGTATGATCTTCTTTTGTGTAAACCGGATCGTAAGTAAACAACCCGCCATTAAATTTTGTTGGGTATTTTCCGTAGGCATTACAGCCTAACATGTACCGAAACAACTGATAGTTCTGCCCGATTTGATAAACAGAATCCTTCTGTGTTTTGTTATCGGTTTTTGTATAAATAAAACTTCGATTCCAGAAGTTATTCCACCAGGTTTTTGTTTCCTTTTCTTTAGATTTATATGAAGTTAATAAATCTTGTATCCCTTGTTTCCACAGAGAAACATCTTCATTTTGAACCGTATGTAAATACAATTCCAAACTGTGCTTTTTACTTGGTTTTCGACTAACCAGACTAAAGCCTTTAAAATCGGTATTCACATATTTCCCAGTGTAAACGCCTTTAGATTTCATATTCGTTCCCTTCATTAAACCTCCGAAAGTGAGATGTTTTAAAGGGTTCATCATCTCTTCTTTAACCGACTCCATTTTTTGCTGTTTTACAGCAACATCAAACACTGTGTGCTCTCGGTTTCTATGATAAAACTGAATGCCATTATCTTCAAAGGAAATGGAATCCTTGTAGGTTATAATATCGCCTTGTGGCGCCCATTTGTAAGAATTGGAATTATTCGAACGACCTTCAACTTTTCGATTTTTATATCGCCAGCTTTCGTACGAGGCTTGCATAGTTAAAGCCTCTTTACTTTTTACATCAACATGAATCACCGGACAGAACACATCAACCCAAAGTTTCACTTCGGTTTTGTTTTGCGATACGACAACATAGCCATCTTTTAAATTTAATTCCTGATGAAAACCTTGATCATCCTTAAACGGATTTGGCGTTAGTTCTACTTTAACACGTCCTAATTTCAATAGAGTATTATGCTCATCGAAGGTGCCACTTTTTGAAAAATAGAAATACAGATTGCCTTGTTCAACCCAAACATTCACACCAATATCACCACCTCCTAAAGGCATAGATTCAGATGTATTTTTACTTTGTGTCGTCCACACTTGATTGTAATTTTCAAGCGTAGGGATTTGTGCTTTTACTGAAAAAAGCGCTGTAAAAAGAAATATGTGGAGTACTAATTTTTTCAATTTTCTTTATTATCAATTATTTTGTCATGCCGAACTTGATTCGGCATCTCATAAAACCGTATTATTTTGTGAGACCCTGAAATAAATTCAGGGTGACAAAAATTCTATTTTGTTTTATAAAGCCCTACCACTCATCCGTTCTAAACGACGACATTGGTAAACCTCCTGTACTGAAAATTTCGGCTTTGGTAAAATCTTTGAATAAGTATCGAACAGCGACTGGTTTTTCAACCTGTGGTGACGATAACATAACCGATTTTCTTCTTAAAACAGCCTGTGCCGGATAGAACACTTTATTCTCCCCTGCGATTTCGAAACCAACCACTTCTTTGTCGTAAGACGTTACACCGTTCGGCACATTATTAAACGATACGGTTACCGTACTACCTTTAATTTCCATGGCGTTAAACTCCGGACTTTCGAACTCAAACCCTTCAAAACCATAAGTTTTTGCTAATGCCTGATATGCCAGACGTTCTCCTCCTTTATTTTTTTGTGCCGGGTGAATATTTCCAAACTCACCAACATCTAATAACACCGCCATTCCTGAATTCGGAATTTCTTTTGAAGCTTTTAATTGCGCTTCTCTTAAGTAAGCTGAATTGAATTTTTCTTTATTATCATTGGGATGAAAACGTGCATAATCAAACGGAGCTATTTGTGCGAAATAGAACGGAAATTCGCCCTGATTCCATAACTCTCGCCAAGACATTACCATTTTTTTAAATAAATCTTTATACTGAAACGGACGCTCATAATTCGATTCCCCCTGATACCAGATAGCACCTTTAATGCCATAACCAATCACAGGCGACAACATACCGTTAAACAACGTGGTTGGCACACGATTTGGATTGCTTTTTAAGTCTTCTTCTTTTTTTGGTAACTCTAATGCTAAATCGAAATCTTTAAGCATTTCCTCATTCATCCATGCTTCAACATTTGAGCCACCATATGACACCACAATCATACCCACAGGCACATCTAAAACCTCTTGTAATAACGACCCGAAATACCAGGCAGTTGCACTAAAATTAGCAGTTGTTTTTGGTGAGGCCACTTGCCAACCCCCTTCAAAATCTTCCTTTGGTTCTAAAACCGTTGCTCGTGGCACGGTTATAAAATGAATATTTTTATTATTTGAACGCACAATAGCTTCGTTACCACCTTGCACTGGCTGACTAGGAAAACCTTTTAAAGGCATTTCCATATTAGACTGCCCCGAACACAACCAAACTTCACCTATCAATACGTTGTTAACAAGTTTCGTTTCCTTTCCGTTAGAAACCGAAATCGTATACGGTCCTCCTGCTTCTGGAGTTTGTAAACTGGTTTTCCATTTTCCAGTTTTATCGGCTTTTACCTCGTAAACTTTACCATCCCAAGACGTGGTAATTTTCAAACTTTCGTTTTTAGAAGCCCAGCCCCAAATAGGTGCATTACCTTGTTGTTGCAACAGCATATTATCGGTAAATAATGCCGGCAATTTTATTTCAGCTTGCAAAGTGAATACGCTAAAAACACATGCTATTACTAATACTATTTTATTTTTCATCTACTTAAATTTAATCAAGAATATCTGGTTTAGTTATTTTTATAGGTAAGACCATTGTTTGCCTAATGCCCATTTTGGGTTTTCTTTATAATTTTTATTTCCCCAAGTAAACCTGATTTTACCATCATGGTATCGTCTAGTCTAAAAGGCGCCGTTGTCCAAGTTAAGCGTTGATCTTTTGGTAATTTCTCATCACCTATTAATCGGTTTGCCCAGGTATTGGTTACTTTAATCTCTAAGGTATTTTCTCCTGTTTTTAAGGCTTCTGAAATGTTTGTTCTATATGGATATGTCCAAACAACACCACAAGGTCGGTCGTTTAAAATCACCTCGGCGATACAATTAATTTCATCAAACTGCAACCACAAATCGTTAGATTTAATTTCATTCCAATTGAATGCTTTCGTGTAGGTCGCCGTTCCTGAATAGAATTTAATACTATCATTAGCTGAAGTTGTCCAGTCAAATAATTTGTCAATCTGAATAACCTCTGTAGGACCGTTGTACTCTTTATCAAACTGAAGCGTCCAGTCTTCATTGAAGGTTTCAACCGTTTTAAAAGTTTCCCAGTTTGGCCTTCCCGTTGAAACTGTTTTATCGGTTTCATCTTCAAAAATGATAAAATAAGCTTCGTTAGACTGAAATTGCAACGGTATAATAGTTCTACCGTTTTCAACAATCCAGTTTTCTAAGACCACCGTTTCATCTGAAATTGGATGATATAACACCGGAATTTTTCCACTGACTCTAAACGACACGTCTAAGTTTCTCGTTTCTTCCTTTTGATTTGACAAGAAATAAATAGACTCATCAGCAGATTGACGTTGTGTCCAGGCGATATCTTTTTCAACCAAGACATTAGGTTCAACACCTAATTCTGAAAACGTAGCTCTCAAATATGGCAACTGAATCACTTTTCCTTTACCTAAAGTCCATTGTTTTTGTCCCTTGCCCCACCAAAGTTCATCAACTAAAGCCTGCCAGTCAGTTTGGCTGGTTATTAACTCTGCTTTCTTATGCGGCTTTTCTCCAACCAAAATGGTTGCTCCAGCCTTTACCAAATCCACTAATTTTTGAGCCACTTGCAAAGACATGATGTTACTCGGCATCATTTTTCGATGATCAGGAAACACTAAAAACTTATACGTTAAAGCATTTTTAAAAACGACTTTTCCGTCTTTCACTTCAGCATTTAGCAACACATCGGTATTAAACGAATCGTATTTATAACCGTTTAAAGCATTCACCCATTCCGATAAATCGGTGCTATTTTTTGTGTATTTCACTTCTTTTGGCATTCTAGCCGTTGGCTGACCTTCATTTTTTAATCGCATAACCTCGGAAGCCACACGCTCTTCCCCAAAAATATTTGGCATAAACGGCACTAAACGATCGGGTAATACCGAACGTGACGGAATATCTTCACCCGTAAACACTGCGAAATCAATAACTGGTTTTCCTTTTTGAAGCTGAAACTGAACATTTTTACAATACTCAAAAAAAGCACTTCCAGGTTCCCACCAAGTTTGATCACGTTGAAAAAATGTTCCGATAGGATCCAGCGTCATTCCCGGTTTTCGATCTAACCACGGATTGTGCATAAATACATGATAGAAAAAACGGTTAATACCCAAAGCATAATTTCTATCGGCCATGGTTTTTAAATTCCCCGGATGCTCATCCCAATCCATTCTAAGTTGCGTAAAAGCTTCCGCCTGAATGATATCACGCCCGTAAATATGTCCACCATTTATAGCATCGAGCATATCGTTTGGTTTATCGTGTGTTGGACTTCTAAACCAGAATTCGCCACTCGGATAATCAACATATTTAAAATGCAATAAGCCATCACTCGTCATGGTTGGTGCTACATTTTCGGTACTGAATTTCACGCCAGTTTTTTTGGCCTCTTCTTTTAAAGTTCCGAAGAAATTATCGGCTGTTAATTCGGCTATCGTTTTTCTAATATCGTAAAGAATTTGTTCCGATTTTTCAATATCGTCTAACGGAATACCAGCCATAACAGGTAAATATTGAACGATATCATAACCGCGACGTATTTTGAACTCTTCCCTGAAAACAGGCGACCAGTTTTGGCTACCACATTCCCAACTATCCATATGAAGAATTTCCACCACTTTTGAAGCCAGTTCCTCTCCTGCGGTGCGACGCATTTCGCCATACCAATGGCCTAACTGAAACTGAACTGCTTCTTTGTTAAACTTGTCAACTTCCAGACCACGACCGCCTCCAGCCGTCGCATTTTCATGTCCCGTAGACGTATGCCCGAAACGCATGATACGCCAGTTTCCTTTCGGCGCTTCCCAATTTAAAACACCATTAGCATCAATAAATTCAGAAACATTAACCATATTTTCAGTTTTCACACATTCTGATTCTGGAATTTGAGCATCGGTATTTCTAGAACTTATGCGCCAAACAGCACCCGATTTCCCCTGGTAATTATCAATTAAAGGTTCTTCTGAAAGAATTATTTTTGTGACTTTAAAAGGCGAATTCCATTTTGCCATATCTATATCTTCGGCGCCAGGTTCTGACCCTTCAGGATTGTAAATAAACCTGAAATATTTCGCTATCGCGGAAAGGCTGTGCGTATAAAAGGCATCGGTATCCTGCCAACCCGAACGTGGCGTTTCTAAGTGACCAAGGCTTTCAAACGTTTTTCCGTCGTTGCTCACTAGAACAATCATGCGGTGCGCCTGATAATTATTTCCGCGCGTTTCAACCTGAAGCGATTTACAATCAAAAGGCGTTTCAAATTCATATTGAATATAGCCCGGCTCTCCAAGTCTGAATTGCGTTTGTTCGGTTGAATTATCACTTAAAAATGAAGCGTCGACACCTTCTAAAGTAGTTGTGATTTTAGGTTGAATATCAACCGATGTTTTAAACACCTTATCAACAGGTATCGCGAACGTGGCAATGTCCTGATAATAATCTTTGTAATGCTTAGGAAGCGGTAATTTTATTCCATTCGCTTGATCTGAACTAACCATCGTATCTGCCCAGACTACCTTTTGCATAGACAGTTCCGGAGTAATCCAAGGACCACCAGCCACTGCAAAACCATCAGCCGGATGGAAAGCGATTTTCAAACCTAATCGGTCGGCTTCTGTTAATGCCCAACGCACCAAATCCCAGAATTCTTTGCTTAATTGCACCACTGGCGGATTCATTAAAGGTTCTTCATCCGGACCTTTAATCGTCATTAAATAAGCCCCTCGAATACCCGCTTGTTTCATCGCTTCTAAATCGGCGGTAATGCCTTCTTTAGAATAGGCGCTGCGCATCCAATACCAATACACCCACGGCTTAGACGAATCTTCGGTTGGTTCAAAATAAGATAGCTTTTGCGGTTCTTGTTGGTTACAAGACAGTAAAAACGCAACTAAAATCAGGCAAATATGTTTAAAAGACAAGGTCATTAATACTGAAATTTATCTAATGTTTTGTTTAATCCGTCTTTCCCTTTAAAAGGCAGCAGATAAAAACTATACTCGTAATCTTTAGACGGAATCTGATATTTTTCCATTGGCGCACCCACTGGCGACCAACTATCGTTTCCTCCAATACCCATCTGAATTAAATCGATATTTACCGTTAAGTACCCTGATTCCTTTAGGTCGTAAGTATGTTTCGCCTCGTTTATATTTTCTTCGGTATATGGCCAGACACTCATACTTAGCGGTTGTTGATTTGCAACGACTAACAATCCTTCGTTTTTAGTTGAAGTTGTACCTGCCAGCCAACGCACATCGGTTCGGTTTCCATTTTCCTGAGGCCTAACATAAGGTTCCATAAACTCATCTAACCGCAGACTGTAACGTTCCACAAAAAAGCCATGATTACGATCGATGTAATTTTCCATTTCTCCTTTTCCGTACCATGAAATTTGTCTAAAATCATCTTTTATCCCCATTTGCATACCCACTTTTGGAAGGTTTGGTAAATCGGTTGAAGCGCTAAGTTTATAATCAACTTTAATTAATCCAGAAGGTTTAATATTGTAGGTTACAGAAACACTGGCACTATCTTTAATCATCTCGTAATTTGATATAACAACTACATCGTTTCCTGATTGTTCCGTTTTCAAGGAAGTTAAAACCGGTTTATTATCATACCACTGTTTTAACACTTTATGCGGTTTCCACCCTTTACTGTCGTTATCGGTAAACGGACGCGTGAAATTTGGTAACAACGGTGCAAACACCTGTTCTTTACCATTAAATACATACGAACTTAAAGCACCATTTTCTTTATTGAATTTCAATTTGAAACCTGTACCTGAAACTTCTATAGCGTCATTATTTTCAGCTGCTGAAATACTTCCTTTTAGATTAGAAAACAAATCCGATTTATCGTTTAACACTTTTGAAGCAAACTGGTCTTTAGCGACAACAAAACCTTTCTTTGCCCAAGGCGTATCCTCTGAAAGTTGAAACTGAATTTCGTAAGTCACCTCTCCTTTGGTTTTAACCATTGGCAGATATTTGTTCAAATCAATAATTGTACTATCTCCTGCTTTTAAATTTAATGCTGTTAATGCAACTTCTTTAAATACTTTACCGTTTAACAGCATGCTTAACACCGGAGTTAAATCGTCCAACGATTTTTCTGCTCGTCGGTTTTTAACGGTTACTTGACGCCCGTTGAAACTTGATGTTGCCGGCTGATACACCCACTTGTTTTCGTACATGGCTGCTTTTGGCCGTCCATCGGAAGCTACGATACCATTAATACAGAAATTACCATCATGGCGCACTTCTCCAAAATCACCGCCGTAAGCATAAAATTCCTGTCCGGTGCTTTCATCAACTTTCAATAAACCCTGATCTTTATAATCCCAGATACAGCCTCCAATCATTCTTGGAAGACGTCTAAACTCATCCCAGAATTCTTTCATATTCCCTGTAGAATTCCCCATGGAATGTGAATATTCCACAAATAAAATTGGACGCGAATCCGCTTTATTGTCCAACAAGAATTGAGGTGTAAATACCCCCGGATAGAAACGACTCACCATATCCACATACCAATCGTCCTGCGGATTTTCAAAACGGTGAGAATGATCGCCCGTTGAAGGATATCTCGGGTCGCGTTCATCGATATAACCATCTAATCTCGGATTCCCTTGTGCTGGCTCGTAATGGATAGGCCTTGTAATATCGAAATCGCGTGTCCAGGCGGCCATAGATGCATGATTAGGTCCTTTACCAGACTCATTACCCAAACTCCACATAATCACACTCGGATGGTTCTTATCCCGCTCCACCATGCGGCTCATACGCTCCATATAGGCATGCGTCCAACTTGGATTATTACTTAACATCCCGCCAATGCCATGGGTTTCAAGATTAGCTTCATCCATAACCATAATACCGTATTCGTCACACAACTCGTAGAAATACGGATCGTTTGGATAATGACTTGTTCTAATGGTATTAAAATTAAACTGCTTAATCGTTTTAACATCCTGCTCAATATCAGCACGGGTTAGCGCCTTTCCACGAACCGGATGATGGTCATGACGATTCACGCCATAGATATAGGTTTCTTTTCCATTTATTAACAATTTACCATTATCTTTTGAAAACTCAATGGAACGGAAACCAACTTTACAGGATTTCACTTCGGAAATGCTTCCGTTTTCATCCTTTAAAATCATTACTAAGGTATACAGATTAGGATCTTCTGAACTCCATTTCTTCGGATTTTCAATCTTATTTTCAAAGAAACCAAAACGCACATTATCTAAACGCGGATAACTTTCGTTAACAATCGCTTTCGCTAACGTATCCTTGAAGGTTTTAAACAAAGCTTCATTTTTATCGTTGTATAACTGATATTCAAATGAGGCATTGCGAACCGAATCTCCCGTTAGATTTTCCAGCTTCGGACGCAGTTGAAACACCGCATCTTTATATTGTTTATCAAGTTTTGTTTGATAGAAGAAATCCTGAATACGCAATTTTGGTTCAGCCATAATAAAGACCTCACGCTGAATACCACTTATACGCCAGTGATCCTGATCTTCTAGATAAGCGCCATCGCTGTAACGCATCACCTGAACCGACAATACATTTTCACCTTCTTTTATATAAGGTGAAATATTAAATTCTGAAGGGAGAAAACTATCTTCACCATAACCTAAAAACTCACCATTTAACCACACTTGGAATGCCGAACTCACGCCTCCAAAATGAAGCGTTACCGTCATATCTTTCTGCCAGTCTTTAGGCACTTTAAATTTATGCTGATACGACCCAATACCGTTGGTATCTTTAGGTACGTAAGGCGGATTGATAGGACGGAATGGATATACCGCACTTTTATAAATTGGAATATCGTAGCCTTTTAATTCCCAGTTAGATGGTACTTCAATTTTATCCCAGCCTTCAACTTCGGTTTTATAAAAATCTTTTGGTGCCTGATCGAGATTTACAGAATACTTAAAATCCCATTCGCCGTTAAGCATCACCAACCGGCTCTTCTCACGATTACCTTCTAAGGCATCCTCTACCGTTTTATACGAATAAGCTGTCGCCCTTGCCGGTTGACGGTTTATACTGGTTACCAAAGGATCTTCCCAAGGTGCATAGGTGTATTTTTTTGGAGCCTCAGGAATACCTGACAATTCACCAGTTACGGTTTGTGCTTGTAATCCTAAAAGCCAGCAAAAAGCTCCTAAAAATAATATGTTACTCTTTCTTCTCTTCATCATCTGGTTTTACAAAATGTAAATCACTTTTCCCTATATCTTTAGACGTCGCTAAAGCAATACCACGCTGTCCGGCTTTGTTAACCGCGCAATAATAATGATACACAATACCATCGTGTTTTACCACAAACGATTTGTGAGCAAACATATCGTCATAAGGCTCTGAAGATTCAACTAAATTATCACCTTCCCAATCTTTCCAGTGAATTAAATCGTTAGACACCGCGAAACGGTTAAAGGCACCCTGATCCCAACCGGTCCAGAAGGCACCAAAATAAAACATCACCCAGGTATCGTTGATACGTTGAATATAAGCATCACCTGAAATACCTCTATGATGATTAATTAACGGCGCATCACCGTAACGTTTCCAGTTTTTCATATCATCTGAAACTGCCATTGCAATACGCTCTGCGCCTTTCGCCGGATTGATACTATCACCGCGTGCGTTGTAATACATAATGAATTCATGACCAGTTTCTTTCTCAATATCACGAATCACCGAGCTTTTATACATGGTACTGTTATCCCACCACTTAGCCTTATCGTCGTTTGGTCTAAGAACAGGTTCTGGTAAACGTTTAAATTCTTTAGGCGTGGTTGGCAGCTCATCGGCGTAAGCCATACCCATTGATAAAATTCCGGCTTCATAACCTGTAGTATTACCACCAAAATAACTCACCCAGTATTTTCCATCATAAGGTTCCCATGCATAAGAACCTCCCCAGGTTGGATCTTGTAAAGCAATATATCCCGCTTTTTGATTCACATCCCATTCAGTAGTATCTTTTGAAAAAGACATCACTTTACCTAAGTGATTCCAGTGTAATAAATCCTCACTTTCCGCTAGCCAGGTTTCGTAGCCACGACCTTCAAAAATTAAATAGGTCATGTACCATTTTCCATCTTTTCTATAGATACTCGGACAATCCATTTTATAAGAGTTATCCGTTGGCACCATCACCATACCGTATTTGTATGGCGTTTTAATTTCGTTATAAATCTCTTCCATTACGGCATCGGTAATCTCACGCTTTTTCAACCTTTCAGGTTTTGAAGCACATGAAATTACTGAAACCAGAATACCGATTATTGCAGCAAATTGTAAAATACCTTTTGATTTCATTTTCACTATTTATTTTAACTAAAAACCAGAAACTACACTTTGACTCCGCTCAGTATGACATTTCAGGTTTACAACTATTATTTATCAAACTTTAAATATACCGTACGCTTTTGTAATCCGCTTAACCATTTTGGTTGTGATGACGGTCCACATAAATCGGTAGCATTTACTTTATTTCTCGCTGGTGGAATTACATCTAAAACCGCAATTCCTGTATTTGGAATCGTGTATAATAAGGCATCACGTCCATCGCGAGGTGAATACACCCCTAAGTATGTATCGGTTCCTTTGTTTTCGATATATATTTTACCTTCTTCTGTGGTAAACTCAGCCCACTGCCAGTTATTAAAATACCCTTTAAACTCTGGATAGTTAAATGACTCACCCGGAATTGGATCGTTATAATCGTTTTCCCAGATATCTAAAGTGGTTCCTTTTAAACGGTTTTGCCACACACGGTATGGCCCGTCTCCTAACCATTTTTTATGTTGCATTTTTTCTTCCGGATATTCGAAATACACACCCGCTAAATCAACCACACCGTTATACTCGTATTCGTAATCTAACTGAATTAATCCTGAAGCGTCAATCGTCCATACCACTTTTTGAAGAATACCATGGTAATTGGCTTCAATAACAACTTTTCCATCAACTTCTTTAGCTGAAATGTTTAACAAGTTTTCAGAACAGTTTACTTCTTCATCAATACAAGCAAATTCTTTGTAGATACGATCTTCTCCTTTTAAGAATTCAGGATTTACAGTTCCGTCTAACGTACGATCGCCACGACGCGCCATAATAATTTTTGGTCCGTTAGCTAAACTGATGGTATTTCCGTTTTGGGTAACTTCAACCAATTTTCCTGAAACTTTATCAAATTTCACAACAGTTCCTGAAGCAGAAACCGTATAAAACTCATCAGATTCATTTAAATCGACGTTTCCTGAAGCTGATGCTTTAGCTTCACTTTCTTTATCCCAGGTAAAATCCCAAGTCCATAATTCTTCACCATTAGCATTCGTTGCCTTTACATATAATACATCGGCATCTTTCCAGTTACCTGGTAAGTTTATTTTTAACTCCCCTTTTCCGTGAGGTTCAATACTCGGCGCTTTAATCGTGCCTTTATTAACCGTTTTACGCTCTGCCTTTCCGCTTAGCGGTGACGTAAAACTTACTAATTCGTATTCGAATGTACAGGTGTTTGTATTTGTGAAATCGTAACGATTTTCAATTGAGAATGTGCCATCGAAATCATTTGACAATTCCGGCTTGTTCATAATCATAACCGGCGACCAAACCTCTTTTACCGTAAAGAAACTACCTTCTTTTTCGTGATGAGGGCCAACAATACCATCGGCACCATAGTTCCCCTGATTATCTATACGACCATCCTGATCAGTACGAGCAATACCTTCATCGGCAAAAACCCAAAGGTAACCACCACCACTTCTCGGGTGCTTGCGCATTACTTCCCAGTAATCGTCGAAACCAGCACCGTGACCACCATCATATAATCCGTGAAGGTATTCGGTTGGCATAAATATATTATCGTCTCTAAAATACTCTAACGTCTCTCCGTAAGAACGGTAATGCATAGTTTCAACACCATTATGCTCTTGTTGCGGGTGCAATACCGGACGTTTTTGCAAATCCCAGATATCGAATTGATCATCTAAATTGGTATTCCAACCACCTTCATTTCCGTTAGACCAGAAAATAATACTTACGTGATTTAAATCGCGCGTTACCATTTCTTTTACTAACTTCTTTCCTACAGCATCGTCGTAATGACCGTGCCATCCACCAAGTTCATTCATAACATACAACCCTAACTCATCACAAGCCTTCAAGAAGTCTGGATCTGGAGGATAGTGTGATAAACGTACGGCGTTCATGTTCATTTCTTTAATTAAACGCACATCGGCATAGTTTAATTCGGTGTTTAAGGTTCTTCCTGATTCCGGCCAGAAACTGTGACGATTTACCCCTTTCATTAACACACGTTGTCCGTTAACGTAGATTCCATCGCCTTTTCGAATTTCAATGGTTCTGAAACCAATGGTTTCTTTGATTTCGTGAACGACTTTACCAGCTTTCAATAATTTGATTTCAGCAGTGTAAAGATTTGGTGTTTCGGCAGTCCATTGTTTTATATTTTCAAACTGACCCGCTAAATGCAATTTATCGGAGCCATTAACGGCTTCAGCCTTCATAGTCGAACCTATTCTTTTACCTTTTTCATCTAAAATGGTTATTTCAGCAGATACATTTTGACCTGCCTTTCCTAAAAACACATTCGCTTCAAAGCTTCCGTCAGCTTCCGCTTTTAAAGATGTATAATCAATATGTGTTGCTGGAAGCGCTTCTAAGAACACCGGACGGAAAATCCCTCCGAAGTTCCAGTAATCGGCACGACGTTCCGCAAGGTTTACACTCGCGTTTTTCGACTCTTTACTAACGGTAACTTCCAGTACGTTTTCTTTTCCGAATTTTAATAAATCGGTGATATCGTATTTGAATCTATAGAACGCACCTTGATGTGTATCATCACTCGCCGAACGCCCGTTGATACGCACTTTAGTATCGGTCATCGAACCATCGAAAACAATTTTCACAATTTTGTTTTCCCATGCTTTAGGCACAGTAAACTTATATTTGTACTCACCTACTTCATCTGCAATACCTTCAGGAAACGGCTTTCCGTAGAAACGAATACCATACTGATATTTTCCAAAACCTTCCTGTTCCCAAACAGAAGGCACATTAATAGTAGACCATTCGCCACTTTTACGTCCATCGGAAATTTTAAATTCCCATTCTTTCGTGTCTTGATATCCTGTACCAGATAAATATTGAATTTCGGTGTTTTGCGCCACAGCCGACAACCCAGCTAAAGCCAAAACAAAAGATAACTTGTTAATAAATTTAATCATTATAGAGAATTATAGTGCTTTGTATTTGATTGTATATTGGGTGTTAGGTTTAATCGTTACTTGATATTTATTTTTACTAAACGATTTGACCTCTCCCACATTTGTTGAAGGTTTACTTTTACTTTCAATAATTAATGTCCCTTCACCTTCTGAAGCCTTTACGTTTATCTCACGTGTGCTACAGTAAAGATCTACGGTTCCGTTTGGTGTAGGCACTTTACCCTCCATCCATTTCAGTCCCCCTAAATTTGGTTTCACTGTATAGGTTTCATAGCCTGCTGCCGTTGGTTCAACACCTAAATAATATCTACCAAATAAATATATTGGGCTCGCTCCCCAAGCATGGCAAAGGCTTTTTCCGTAAGGTCTACCATACATTTCTAAGTGCTCCTCACCACTTTGATTTGGATCGTATTTTTCCCAGAACGACGTTGCTCCAAGATCTAACATACCTCCCCAATAATCGCGAATTTCATCCAAAACAAATTCTTGCTCTCCCATAGCACAAAGCGCTTCCAATTCATAAAAACGCATGTATGGGGTTGTGATTTGAAGAATATCGTCATTCAGCAAGACTTTATCCTTTACACTTTGCTTTTGAGATTCATCAAAATAGTTAAAAAAGATGCCGAACATATTAGCATATCGCGTAACAATATCCTGCATATTTCCATCGATGCGCTGATGTTTCATTACGCCTTGCTCTGCATCCCAGAATACATCAAACAGCTTTTCTTTTAAATCTTCCGAAAGGGTTTGATACTTTTTAAAATCTTCCTGTTCACCAGCAATTTCAGCACTTACAGCCATAGCTTCTAAACTTCTGGCCAATAACATTTGCTCGAAACTGGTCTCTCCTGTTTTTGGTAAACCATCTGCCCAGTCAATAAACACCCAGTCGCCTTCTAAAGGTTCAAGGAAACCATTTTCGTTTCTTCTTTCTAAACAGAATTCCATTAAGGATTTCATACGAGGATAAAACGTTTGAATAAATTTCGTATCGCCTGTGTATAGATAGTAATCGTAAATGCCCACAAACCAGTACAGCGAATAATCCATAATGGTATTGATGTGTGCCGTTACTGGGTCTTTTCCGCGAAGCGCCAATAACGTACGCTCAACAGATGGGCTATCGAAGAACAGGTAATAGTTCATTAAATAACTCTGATAAGCGTCTCCAGACCACACCCAGCGGTCGCGTTTAATACCATCGATAAAAAATTCACGCGAGGTTAAATGCATGGTGTATGCCGACACATCCCAGATTTGATTCAGTAAATCGTCTGACGATTTGAAGCTTCCGCGATACTCTAATGGTAGATATTCGTAAAGCATAGAAATGGAATCGTACTTTACACCTGCCTCAGCCTGCACCTGAACATATCTGAATGCTTTTGAACCTTCCAAAGTATAGGTTTCAGACTGTGTTCCGTCGAAAGACAAATGATCTAAAGTTTCACATTTGGCTGAATCTAAGGCTTCTTCACGAGACTCGCCGTAATACAAGGCTAGTTTTCCCTTTCCCTTTAAACCGTGAATCTGAATATAACCAAAAGTTTCTTTTCCGAAATCGACCAATTCGCCTCCTTCAATTTTCTCTGTACTTTTAGCATTCCAAGGTTCGGTAGCTAAACGGAATTCTGAAGGTTTTTCTTCTGGCGTATTAAAATTCCATGAGCCAACAGGCACCCATGGCGTTCCGGATTGCTGCGCATTTCCGGCTTCATCAATCCATAATTTATCTTCGTTGGTTACCTGCCAACTGGCATTAGAATTCACATATTTCCCATCTATAAAAATAGCTGGCAATACTTCCTGATTGTAAACTTTAAACGATATTTTATGTTTTCCTTCGGGAATAGTAATTGATTTAGGTTGCCCATAAATTTGAACACCATCGACTAATAACTGAAACGGACCTTCTGATAGGATTTTCACTTCATCGGCTTCTGGAATATCAACTTCCGTTTGAAATGTGACTAATGCATAAGGACTGTAATAGCGCCATAGCGGCGGAAACACAGCTTCACGTTCGGTACGTCTTACCTGCATTTTATTGCTCAACCACACTTCGAAATCGCCTGGATACCAAATCCATGTAGCTTCATTATTAGTAGTTTCTTGAGCCGACAAAGTCCTTTCCGAAAAGAAAAGGACTAAGGTTAGACATATAATTTTTAACGTTAACGACTTATAATACATGTTAGTTGTTTATATTTTAGTGCATTGTAATACCAACGCATCATGGTTTAATGTCCGTTGAAATAGATGTATAACAGCACCATAACAATGGTTAATAACACCCATAACATTTTTACTTGTCTATCTGGTCGTGCCTTAGGATTGATAGTTAATAACTCATCATGATTATCTTGTACAGTTTTATCGGCTAAAGAAATAACAACCACCATAGCACAAAGGGCTACAAAAATGTAAAAAGACAACAGTAAAAAGTGAGGCCAAGGATATTCGCCATTTGGGAACACCCATAAATACAGCACCCCTACACCAAGACTTAGTACCGTACCTAAAGTCAACACTAAATTTACGGCTTTTGTACTGGTTTTTTTCCATAAAACCCCAAAAAGGAAGACCACAGACATTGGAGGCGCAATAAACCCTAAGATAGACTGAAAAATATCGAACAGGTTTAATCCTTTTATACTATTAATTGCTAATGTGATTAATACTGCTAAAATGGATCCAAATAAAGTAACTAATCGACCCGTTTTAACAATGGTTTTCTGTGACGCATCTGGTCTGTATTTCTTAACAAACACATCCATTGTAAATACCGTACTCAAGGAGTTTAATGCCGAACCAATAGTACTAATTAACGCTGCAATTAACACGACTATAATTAAGCCTCTTAGTCCCGCAGGAAATAGCTGCGTTACCATAGTCATATAAGCTTCATCAGGGTTCTGTAATTCAGGAAACAACACAAAACATACAATACCAGGTAAAATAAATAACGGTACGTCTAATATTTTTAGCCAACCGATAAAGTTAGCTCCCAATTGTCCTTGTTTTAAGTTTTTTGCACCTAAAATAGACTGTACCATAGATTGATCGGTACACCAAAACCAAACCCCCATAATAGGATACCCCAATATGATTGCTGTCCATGGGTAATTAGCATCGTCGGCTGGCAAAAACAAGTTCCAGTACGATCCTGGTGTACTGTTGTAGATATGTTCAATTCCGCCAGCTTTATTAATTCCTAAAATCACTAATAAAAGCGACACTCCTATTAGCAATAACATTTGAAATACATTAGTGTAGGCAATAGCCTTAAGTCCTCCTGCTGCCGCAAAAAACCCGGACAAAATCACCATTAAAATCACCGATAGATACATTGGTATATCTAACAGTTGCTGCACCAAAATTCCTCCCGCAAATAGGGTTAATGATAACCACGAAATTAAAATGGTAATTAATGTATACCATGCTAAAATGTTTCTCGTAGAATCACCAAAACGCTTCCCCATAAACTCAGGTAAGGTTACCACATTGGCTCCTAAATACCTTGGAGAAAACACTACTGCTAACAATAAGATAAAAACAAAAGCATACCATGCAAAATTACCTGCGACAATACCGGTTGTAAACCCAATACTGGCAGAAGCAATCAACATGGACGGCCCTACATTGGTTCCCCACATGTTTAGACCTATACTCGTCCATCCTAAAGTATTGCCAGCTACAAAGTAACTGGCATCTGTTTTCTTATTTTTTATGAATGAAATATAATATCCGAAACCAACAAGCAGTATAAGGTATCCGATAATAACCCCATAGTCTATTGGTTCTAAAAAACTACTGATTTGTCCCATGTTTAAACCGTCTCAGATTTTAAAAGATTATACTCTGCTAAAATATCGCAAATTTTAACAGGAACACCAGTTTTTAAAGTTCTATCCATGGCAATTAATAATGCTACAGTCCCGATACCTTCTTTCATATCTGGATAAGCAGTAAACCCTTGTTCAATACTATCTACGAAATACTCTAAATAGTTTTGATATTCTCCAGCATGGTGAGTTTGACCTGAGAATCTGAAATAATATTTTAATTTTTCATCCCCCCAGTGAATGATTTTCTCTTCACCCTCTTTAGTCGTCACCGAATAACGTAGTTCGTGATAATCAGCCTGACTTGCACCTTCGGTTCCTCGTAAAACACAACTCATCCCACTATCGCGTTTTGTTGGCTGCGTTGGTGAGGTGTAAACACCACTTACTCTAGCCACACGACCATCGGTTGCTTTAAAAATAAAGTGCATGGTATCTTCGTTCTTTAATCCGGCTTTTTTAGCATTACTACTAATCATGCCATACCCCATTACTTCTTCAATATTTGGCAAATACCATCGAATGAAATCTACAGGGTGACTTAATCCACCATATAACCACTTGAAAGAATCTAAAAGCGCCCAGCCTTTCTCTAGGAACCAACGGTGGTCGGCATGGTAATGAGCTTCAATAGTAATTAAATCTCCAATAACACCTTCGGTAAAGTCTTTATGCTGACGTTTCATTGGCTCGAAAAACCTTGAGCTTTGTCCAACAAATACCTTTTTACCTGTACGTTCACTAATTTCAAGAAGCTCATTTGCTTTAGATAAATCGTCAATAAAAGGCTTTGTACATACCACGTGTTTCCCATGCAACAAAGCCTGCTTGACATGCTCAGCATGCAAATAATCTGGTGTATAAATGGCTATAATATCGATTGATTCATCCTTTAATACATCATCGTATTCCGTTGTATAATTCTTAAAATCGAATTCTGTTGCTCTTTGCTTACAAAGGGCCTCATTCTTATCACAAATAGTAACTAACTCTAATTTTTTACTTTCCAAGGCAGCCGACATGGTGCTGCGTCCTTCTCCAAGACCTAGAATTGCAATTCTTAACATGTTGAATTTTAATTTAATTTGTTTAAAAACACCCAGGTCTCACCAGATTTTGTCCCTTTAATTCCTGTTTGGTATCGTTTCATTATTTCGTTCCACTCATCTACGCGTGGATTATTTTCGGTCGTTTTTGGATTTAATTCGTCTAAATCAGCCCCTTTTGGAATACTGATAACAAGCATTAATTGACGCCCGTTTTTAAAGACTTGAAGTTGTTGAAAATCGGCATTGCAAAATCCTTGAGCTACTTCTGGCCATTCTTCAAATTGGGTTTCGTGATACTGTAAATATTCTTCTTGAAGTTTAGCTTCATCAACCAGATTAGCCGTTAATACAATATGATCCCATTCGGCAGCCATGGTTTTATCCTCACAATATTCAAATTTGTTGAAATTGTAAACAGGTTTGTTGTAAGTTTTAATTTCAGCTTTCGGATATTCTAATGCCAGCTGCTGTTTTAAATATTCGATATGATTCATTTTAGCATACAAAACCGTATGCTTTTTCCATTGATATAATTGCGCATCGATTACCCCATTAGTTTTGGCAATGGATTTAATTTTTTCAGCATCAAATCCTTTTCCAATTAATTCCACTGCAGCAAAATGAGGAATCTCCTGCATTGGCCAATTTGTGTCTACAACAACCTCTTTTAACAGATGTTTGTATGGTTCTCGAATACCAGCATTAGTTTTAATACTCTCATTTACATAAGCATTGTTGTTTTCCCAAACATTATCTGGTCCGTTAGCGTTTTGAAGAAACTTTTCAGCCGGAACCCAGTTATTTTTCACATCGAAATATGCCGAACCTTCATCGGTATACAAGTAAAACCAGTGATACGGATCGTGGGCGTAAGGATTGAAATAAATGTCGTAAACGTAATTTTCTTCAATCACACTTTCTGGTTGTGCTGATAGTGTATAAATTCCTGCTGTATCGTATAAATGCTTTCCGTAATGATGAATTTTATTAGCTACAACTTTATTATTTCGCATGGCATTCACTGTTTTTGTCCAGCCCCAGCCTAAACCAATTCCGGTGTAAGCGACATCGGAAATCTCGTTATGTGCAATCGTAATATTTTTAACAAAACCAGCACTAATCCCCACACAACCCCAATCTTCATTGGTTACATCGGTAATAAGATTATCGATTACAGTTTCGTTCGAACACACCTCACGTTCATCTTTAGGATTATAAGGCAAATGCGTTTCGAAAGCTTCATCTGAAAACACGCCGATATTAATAGCACTTCCTCCAATATCTTTAAACAAATTTCCTTGTACTGTATTATTGTTGGTGCCTTTATGTAAGTCTAAACCTGTTGAAGCCAAATGCTGAAAAACACACCCTTCAAACAAAATATTATTAGCAAAATTCACCTCAACTGCTGCCCTTGGTCTACCCAACCACGCCTGATTTTCTAAGCCAGCTTTATCTGGTGTCCCTGGCTCTTTTAATTTGTATGCATCTAGCATGTACATTCCCGCCTGAAGAGGCACATGACCTTGCTCTGATGGGCGTAACCAATTACTATATTCGAAAGCTATATTTCTAAAATACACATGCTGAACAGGTGTATCGGCAGTACCTTTTACCTCAACTAAACTTTCTAAAACCGGAGCAACAACTTTAGACGTTGTTATATCTTCTCCAGCTTTTGGATAGTAATAAATCTTACCTCTTAAACGGTCTAAATACCATTCACCTGGTTCATCTAGCAAACACAACGCGTTATTTAAAAAGAAAGCTGAATTTCCTGTTTTTTCAGAAATCCACGGTGCTGGCCAAGGATGCTCACTTTGGATTCGGCTTTCAGGTTGCTCAAAATACAATTTTGCACTATCACCTTTAACTTCCATGTCCTTAATACGAAGCGTTGCAATGGCCCACCATTGCTGAATAAACATTTCCATACCCGGTTCAAAAGCAACCGATTTATCTTTAAAAGGTATCCAACAGGTTTCAGATTTTGTATCCCAAGAAAGAATACGGTTCATCTTATCTCCTTCCGTACTTTTTGCTCTAACCGCTTTATTTCCATCAACCCATAACTGTCTGTAATTTAAAAGAGCTCCAGCCTTTTTTGGTGCATCTGCTACCCAGACGGTTCCTGCGGCTAATCCGTTAATCGCTTCAGCCTTTTTCCAATTTAAAATTTGAACACCGCCACTTAAAACAGGCATTGCGTTTGTAGCTGCTTCAATAATCGTAGGACTTTCTGCAGTACCAGCATCTTCAGGACGAATAAATACAGGCTCATTCAAACTAAACACACCATCCATTAAAATAATGCGAACCCCATCTATAATTGAAGGGGCATTTAAACGACGCATATTTCTGACCTTTCTCAAGGCCATATTCAAGGTTGCTAATGGCTGTTCTTTCGTTCCTAAATCATTATCATTACCGTTGTTACTCACCCATAATTCGGTTGCATAACCTGAAAAAACAATAAAAATGGACACAAAAAGTGTAAGAATTGTGGTGTATTTAGTATTAGTTGTCATTTTAATTCTAAGCGTAATTCGCTCATTTTATTTTTATACTCTCTAAATTTTCATTTTTAACTAAAGACAAACTATAGGACATAAAAAGTTTGTATTTTAGCATCTAAAATCTCGTATTCTTCTTTGAATTTTAGAAGTTTATCCTATCAAATTCAAAAAATGCTAACTCACAAATGTAGCATAAACGAAGCAATATTGTGATTTTAACAAAAATAAAATGCTATTTTTAAACGATGGTCAATTTTATAAGTCTAAATAAGGCATATTTATAAGACATTTTCAATATTATAAAATTAACCTTCAACCCATTAACATTTTAAAATTTGGAAAATTCAACAAAAAAAAACAAGACAGGAAATCAAGGTGTTTGGTGGCACGAAGAAAACATTGGTCCACTTAAAAATTTACCATATATAAAGCACTTTGGAAGCATGAAATTTTCGAAGGTTAAGATGGATAAAAATATGCTACCGCATCTTAATGATGGAATAGAAATCCATTTTGTTCATAGTGGGAAATATAATTGGATTATTGATGACAAAGAAATTGAATTACTCCCCGATAACCTTTCTATTTCAGCACCTTGGCAATTGAACGGGAGCCCAACAGGAAAGATGGATATTGGCCAAATTAACTGGCTCGTTATAAAACCAGAAGCTTACAGCCCTAAAACACCTCTTAAATTAGGAAAATGGACAAAATTACCTGCAAATTTTCAAGAAAGTTTTGGGTCTCTGCTAGCCAATGATAAAGAATTTGTCATTAAAAAAGCTAAAATTTTTAAAAAATACTTTGTGGACCTTGAAAAAGAGCTCACCAACCAGGAAGAAGGTTTCGAAATTATGGTTGGTAATATTATTGAGAACTTATTTATTGATATCCATCGCCACTTATATTTAAGGAAACAAAAATCATATAGAGAAGATACATTCATAGACAAACTAACCCAATTAATACAAAGTGATTTAAGCAAAAAATGGATTATCGATGATCTTGCATACGGTTTTGGCATGGGAAAAACAAAATTCACTTACGAAGTAAAAAACTTAACAGGATACCCTCCAAACAGTTTTATCATTAATTTAAAAATTCAAAAAGCCATCGATTTAATTGAAAATGACAGCGAAATGACTATGTCTGAAATTGCTTTTGCCTGTGGATTTTCGTCTCTTCAACATTTTACCTCTACATTTTCGCAACGTATAGGTATTAGCCCTGGGAAGTATAAGAAACAGTAACTTAGTTTGAATTAGCCTTAACTAGTATAAAATCCTTATTTTAGTTTAGTTAAAAAAACAACCCTATGCAACCCATTAATACAGCATTATGCTCTTACGGCATGAGTGGTCATGTATTTCATGCGCCGTTCATTTCTGTAAACCCTAACTTCAATTTATATGGCGTTTTAGAACGCACTAAAAGTGAAACTGAAAAGCATTATCCAAACATTAAGACTTTCAGATCGCTTGAGGCTATGTTATCTGATGACAATATTGAGCTTATTGTTGTTAACACACCTAATATAACACATTACGGATTCTCAAAAAAAGTTATTGAAGCAGGTAAACATCTTATTATTGAAAAACCGTTTACAACCACCGCTGTGGAAGCTGAAGAGCTTATAAAACTAGCTAAAGAAAAAAATGTCATTTTATCAGTATATCACAACAGACGTTACGACAGTGATTTTTTAACAATTAAGCAGGTCCTTTCCGAGAATTTAATTGGAGACTTGGTTGAAGCTGAATTTCATTACGACCGTTTCGACCCTCTATTAAGTTATAAAGTCCACAAAGAAAAACCTACAGCTGGTGTCGGCAGCCTATACGATTTAGGTTCTCATTTAATCGATCAAGCCTTGCAACTTTTCGGAATGCCAGATGCTCTTTTTGCCGATTTAGATAGTTACCGACCAAACTCCAAAGTAGGTGATTATTTCGATGTAAAACTTTTCTATTCCAACCATCGTGTTATTTTAAAATCCAGTTATTTTGTTCGCGAACCTTTACCAGGAAGCACTCTACATGGCACAAAAGGCTCATTCATAAAAACAAGAGCCGATATTCAGGAAAAAGCACTTCAGGCTGGCCTAAAACCTAACATTGCACATTGGGGCGAAGAACCAGAAACTGAACGCGGACTTTTACATACCGAAAAAGATGGTAGAATAATTAGAGAACACATCCCAACAGCGACTGGAAATTATATGACCTATTACGATGGTATTTTCGATGCTATTAGAAACCACAAAGATGTTCCTGTTACTGCAGAAGATGGTATGCTTGTGATTAAAATAATAGAAGCTGCTTTTAGAAGTAACGAACAAAAAAAAGTAGTTCACCTTTAAAAGCAACCACTTTCGTTAACTTTGTTTCTATTGAAATTATTTTAAATATTTCACTATACTTGAGGTTTTCTTTTTTAACTCTGCCACTGCCAATTTAGCAATCTCATTAGCTCCTAATTTAGACAAATGCGTATCGTCATGTTTCCCTTCTTTGTAATATGGATTTTCGCCCGGCTCAAAATGAAGATGTAATTTCTTCGAACCCTCAACACCATAAGACTCCTCTAAATGTTCAGTAAAATATTGTAAATCAATAAACGGAACCTCTAACTCCAAGGCGACTAAACGTGTTTCTAAAGGGTATTCTCCATGGGTGTCTATTAACGTGCCATGCTCATTAAAGTTACGTCTTACAATTGATGAAAACAAAATAGGTTTTGCGCCTTTTGCTCTTGTTTCTTCAACAAACTTGATTAAGTTATGACGATACGTTACATGCGGATTTGTATATCGGTTTGGCGATTTAAACTTCTGATCGTTATGCCCAAACTGAATAAATACAAAATCTCCAGCTTTTAAAGTTTCCAACACCGAACCCCAACGGCCTTCACCAATAAAACTGCGGCTACTTCTACCGTTTACTGCTCTATTGTCTACCGTTACGCCTTCAGCAACATAGTCGGGAAATACTTGTCCCCAACCATGCTCGGGATTAGTTTCCGGATTCTTTTTATTTGCCATTGTAGAATCGCCAATCATATAAATTGTGGTCTGCGCTATACAACTCGACGTGATTAAAAATAGTACGATGAGATTTAATTTTAAAACAGCTTTCATATTCCTTTTTAACGTCTTTATAAGTTTTGATACCATTTAGTTGTTGATTTTAATATGTTTTCTTTAGTATATTTTTTCGCTTGTGACTTTTTTAATTGATGAGACCATTCCACCCTACTTTCCGGCTGAAAACCTTCTCCTGAACAATTATATTCTGCGTAAAATGAAAATTTTTCAGCTTCAGCCTTTTTCCAGTTATGCCAACCTTCAGGTCTAATATGTGCTCCCATATCACATTCTATAAATACGGTTTTAGCATAAAAACGCCAAGGTCTACCCAAATATACCTCGATCACATCTTTACCAGCTGTGAGATTACAATTTTTAAACACATAACCATAATCTTGATTTTGCGGTGTAGATGCTGCTGTGATGTAGGAATTCGATTTGTTGTAGATTTCACAATCTTCAAAAAGCACCGTAGCTTCACCAAAAATAAAATCGGTGGTCCCTTCAATGTAACAGCTTTTAAAATATTGCTTAAAACCTTCGCCCGCTGTGTAAACGGTATCTTGATTGCCGATAAAAGCACATTTTTCAAAATAACAACGATTTGCATTTACCGAAAGTGCAATGGCCTGCCCAACTGCGCCTGCTGTATTTTTAACAGTTAGATTTTTCGCAATAAAATCATCGCCTTCTACCAACAATGTTGATGTATGAAACGTGCTATTTCGTCCTAAGTCAATTTTTTTAAAATAATCATCGAATGTGATGATAGTCCCCTCTTTACTTTCCCCAATTAAAGACACATGGGTATTCCATGAATAAATGTGTACTTTTTCAGTATACACTCCATTTTTAACATTAATAATAACACGTTGATACGGAAAAGATTTTGAAGCATACAAGGCCTCCTGAATGGTCGTAAAATCACCCGTACCGTCTTTAGCTACAACCATATTATAAGGATCTTTAGGCGCTTGCTTCTTTTTGGGAGCATCGTATTTTGCTTTCCATTCTGGATATCGTTTTAAAACCTCATTTGGAGCGCCACTATACCAGGCATATCCGTTTCTTCTTTCCTCACCAATTTCAGCCAAAGTGGCTTTTTTTATTCCATCTCGATCACAAAAAAATGGTGTATTATCATCCAGTTCCATGAAACGCGCCCATAGCGGATAACTACCATCTTCTTTAACTAAAATGGTATTGCGTTTACCAGTTTCTTTGTCAAACTCACGTTTAATACGAATACCGATTAACTTGGTTTTTTCAAACCATTTTACGGCACTATTAATCGAATTAATAACTTCAGGAGAAGGATTTTCTAATGACATTAATAACAAAACAATATTAGCCGATTCGGCTCCACTTAATGAAGGTAACTCATAACTTCTTGCTTTAGCTGGCTCCAAAGTATTTTCATCATGCTGTGCACACCAAGCCGTTAAAACACCATTTTGTTTATACTGTGTCTTTACAATACACGCTATTCCTTTCTTAAATGCTGTTTCAACTTCTGCCTTTTTCTCTTCTGAAAGTTTTACAGCGTATTTCCCAGTGTCATCTTTTAAGTCTTGCAACACTTTTAAGATATTCACCATAGAATTATCATTATAAGTGATGTGCGTATAATACCCCTCCTTCAACGGATAAAACTGCGGCCAGCCTCCATTTTCATATTGCGCTTCCAAAAGATAATCTACACCCCTTAAAAAAGCCTGTTTATACACATCTTCTTCAGTTGCCTTATACATTTTAGACAAAAAATACAATTCTTGAGTGGTAGCACCATTATCGGTAGTTGCTTCTTCATTTGTATTTTTAAGCTTTTTAAGATGCTCCTTCTCGCTTAAGCTTAAAGGCTTTTGCATTTGCGTGTTCTTAGGCCACCCGCCAATTGCTCTTTGATACAACAAAACATTTTCTGCTATGCTTTTTGCCTCTTCTGTAGTAAACCAATTATCTTCACTTTGATAAATGATGCGTCGCCACGACCGATCATGAACTTGACTAAACGCCAATGTTTCAAAGGTTATTATAAAGATTAATGCAAGCGTGATATGCTTTAAAATTTTCATTTACTTTTATTATTTAGTTGAATTAATGTAATGGTTTATAATTAAAGTTATCAAAGATAACATCGCCCTCACCAAAGGCAAACAATCCGGCACGTAGACTTAAAAACTCTCCGAATACGTTATGATTAAATCCACTAGACTCAATACTTCGCTCTACCCGACTCCATTGTTTTCCATCTTTACTAAAATAAAAACTCACCTCGTTTTCTTCATTTAAAATACGGAGAAATCCATGGTTTCCTAAAGTATTAGGTTCACTGATTTTTCGTTTTTGACGATTGAAAACGGCAAAACGATCCTTGTTAACCGAAATATGCATATTAGCGACTTCATTATAATACAAGCACAACCCGATTTCAGCCTCTCCTTCTAACGTATATTCCACCTCAACTTCATATTTTCTATCGCCACTGTTTACTAAAAGCGGTGAACTATCTGCAAAAGATGTCCCTTTACCTTTAAAAACCAAAGCGCCATCTTTAAATCGTACACGACTCATATCGTTATCTTTATAAAACTGCCATTGCAGGTTTAAGGTTTCATTATCAAAATCATCACTTAAGCCATGCTTTGCTTTTGAGCTTCTTAGGTTTGGGACCGAAATTTCATCAGAAGGTTTAATGCCATCGGGCACTTTAAACCAACCATCTTCCGTCCACTCAATGGGTAGCATCAAGGTTTGCCGGCCTAAAGTTTGAAAATGCTTTTCATAACCATGATACATAATCCACCAGTCTCCATTTACATCGTCAACCAGTGTACCATGGCCTTGATTCCACCAACGCTCTGCTCTACTTTCGGTATGTACTATTGGATTATATGGTGAATTTTCAAATCGCCCGTAAGGTGATTTAGCTCGTGCTGAAACTACCATATGCGCTGTTGCCGGCCCGGCTGTTCCACCTTCGGCTGTAGTTAAATAATAATACCCATCTTTAACTGTAGATTTAGGAGATTCTAAACAAAAGCACTCCGTACTCCAACTCTTCGGAAACTGCCAACCTTCATAATTAAACACAGGCTCTTCTGCAATTGCTAAGCCATCATTGCTTAATTTTACAACATATCCTTTTGAAAGGTACAGGTAACGATTACCTTGCTCGTCCACCACATGACCTGGATCTATAAATCCATTCAATTTTAAATCAACAGGCTGACTCCATGGCCCTTTAGGACTATCTGAATACACTACCCAGTTTGTACCACCTGCCGGGAAATAGATATAATATTTTCCGTTTACAAACACCAAATCCGGCGCCCAAACCGATCCCACATTTTTAGTTAAAGCATGGGATATTCGTTCCCAATGAATTAAATCGGTAGAATGCCAAACAACTAGCCCCGGATAGTAGTTAAATGACGAATGCGTCATGTAGTAATCACTACCAACCCGAACAATTGAAGGATCGGGGTAATCTCCTCCTAAAATTGGGTTCGTGTATTTTGGCCCCTCCTCTGATTGGGTTGCAGTCGCAGTGCTTTTATACTCTTGCTTACAATTCATAAAAGTGATAAAGAAAAGCAGAACCCCATATATCAACTTTGACTGTTGCTTAGTTTTATTCATTCTTATTAAGTTTTTTAATCGTACCATTCTATTTTTAAGTTTTTAATCAATGTGGCCCCACTACCTACGCTTCCGGTATGCTGAAAACTTAAACCACCATAAGTATTCGGTTTAATTTCTGTTTGTAAATCCACCTCATTAACCACGGATTTATCCTTATGACTCGCGAAATAACCTTTCGTGTTTTCTGCATGAGCAGTTAACTTGTTACCTTTAATTTCAATTGTGATTTTACAATTCGGCCTGTAGCAAGAGGTAGAAATTGGTTCGCTAATAGCCTTAGCAACGCCATTTTCGTATTTCATTAGAATAAAATCTGTTGCATCACTATACTTCGTTGTTCTAATCAATCGTAATGCATAGCCATTCATCGCCTTGACATCCATTTTAACCCCAATATCCATATACTGAGCGCGCGCACTACTAAACCCTTGACCTGCTGTTTTTGAAGGAACAGCGGTAAAACTTATTTTCATATCACCAAAAGATTCACCCACCGGTTGATAACGCATACGCGCCCCTTTTGTATTCTGAACAAACCCTTTTGTACCTGCTGCTCCATTTATTCCTTCTCCATAATACCAGGGATCTTTACTATTATCGGCTTGCCAGTTATACTCATTCGTATCGGCTGGTGCATAACTATCTAAACTCCAAAACCCGGGTATTACCTGGGGTTGATATTTAGTAGACATCGCTTCAAAATTGGGTATTAATACCTGTTGATCATTTTTTACATCACTAGGCTTAATCTTATTTTTAAAAATGACTGTTTTAGCTTTCCCTGGATAGCACCTTAAATGTTTAGGTTGAATACTAGCCATAATGTTGTAACCAATATCTCCAACACTAAGGCGGTATGTTCTTAAAGGTTTATTTAATCTTGAAACAGATATCTCTATGGGTTGGTTTCCTTTTTCATCAACACAGCGATACCATGAAATTAGAGATTCATCTTCAAACTCCATATCCAATTCATAGTGTAATGATAATTCTCCAGGCTTTATATTTTGAATTTTTGGAGCAACAATAAAATCAGGAGGATTAATAAACGAAGGTTTTATATACAACACTGCTGCCGCTTCTAAACCTGAAGATGTGGATGCCTTAACAATAACCTCCTTTGTTTCGTCTTCTTTATTAGTTGGAATAACCAAACAGGTTTGATCGTCATTTACAATCAATTGTACAAAGGATTTATATTCTGATGAAACTGTCCACTGAACATCCTTTGAATCAACTTCGAAGTTTCCAAATCGAAAAAGTTTTGGTGTGAGCACCAAACTATCTTTTCCTGTTTCCAACGTTTTTTGAGTAGGTTTCACTTCCAATAAAGTTGGTATATTAGAATAATCTTCACCGGACTTTTCTTCCACTTTATTCACCATATATTTAACTTTCATGGGGTCCCAATCGTCATTTCCCCGAAGTAAATTGTAAGTATTATAAACAATGTGATTGTTATATTGAAATCTGTATGCATTTAAAATAGGTTTATCAGTCATCTCCACCGTAGCGTAGGCATCTTTTACCCCAACAAACAACGGCTTGTCATTTAAACTCACATTATATTGATAATACCGAGCTTCTTTATCCGGAATATCTCGCCAGCCTATGTAATTAAGTTCCTTTGCTGAAAAACGCGTATCCACCAAAGTAACAGGCCCGCGGCTTTTACAAAAATATTGTACGTTTTGAGTGAATGCATTAATATCACAATTTAGAAAAACAGATCCCGTACCATCTGTTCTATAAAACGGTTTTGATGAGTAAAAATCGAAGCTACAATTTAAATACACAGCACTACCATTTAGCGCATCGTCTGTCATTTCAAAATGGCAACCATCAAACAAAGTACGTTTACTCCCCCAAAACGGTCCTAAATTTAAACGACTAATAAATCTGGTATTTCTGGCAACCACCTTATCGCCATTTGAAAAAATTAGCTGCGCCTGAACAATAGCAGACCCTCTCTTTTTTCTATTTAGCTTGCGGTTTAACGGATAAACTAAATCTAAATTACAGTAATTTCCAAACGTTAAATTCTCGGCAGAAGTTCCATTACCTTTAATATTCAGCATGGTAAAATTACCTTTTGCCCCCATTGTTTGTCCGCGGTTACTGGCTATTATAATATGTTCTGGGTTTTCAGACAACCCCTGAAACCGTAACCATTCGCATGAAATCTCCAAACCAAATGGCACAGGGTTACCTGGTTTTGGAATTCGAATTTCCGGATCATCGGGATCATCAACCCAATATACCCAAGGTGCAATATACAAAACCATGGGACTGGACTCTGTTCCATCGTTTAAATGTTTTGATGCTTCTACAATAGAATTAAATACAAAAGGGTATTTTGCGACCTCAGCATCCGACATTTGTCCGTCGATAAAAAAGGCATGAGACCCTAATTTTATCTCTTTCCCCTTGTAAAGAATGTAATCTCCATAAAATTCAAGGTTCTGATATAAATCACCCTTATAAGATTGTGCGCTAGAAGAAAATGAGAGTCCTAAAAACGTTAGGAATAGTATTAAGTAACGGTACATATGGTTTAGTTTAGTTGGTGATTATTTACTTTTAATTCATATTGTAATAGAATTTTAGGGTTAATAAAAAAGCAGATATACGCAACCTCACAAAAAAGGATCTCATATATCTGCTTTCATAAATTCAATCTTTTATTGAACAATTAACTTTTGAGTATGTAAAATTATTTTCCCTGAAGGTTCATATAATTTAATTACAAAAACCCCTTTCATATTAAGATTAATCTCCTTTGTTTCATTTACGTTAATTATTCCTTTAGAAACCTCTCTTCCTAAAATATCAAATAGTTTATATTCTGTATTTTCGTCTCGTTGTCCTGTATTCACATAAAATGTTCCTCTATTTGGAATTGGCCAAATTTTAACTTCACTTAGCTTTTTTATTTCAGTAGACAAGGTTATATCATACCCGTTTACAATATTAACAGTACGAGTCATACTATCTCCATCCGAATCTGATACGGTAAAATCAAAAGAAGCCAAACCGCTAGCTGAAGGTGTAAACTCTACAGTATCTCCTGTTAAATTTGCATTTCCATTTACCTCGTTAGAGACCTGATAGGTTGGGTTATTTGTAAAACCTCGTGATAACTCCTGTAAATTAACACTTATTGCTTCACCAGTATTTGTACTAAAGTGCGGCAAAGACATCCATTGTAAATAGTAATCCAAATTAGTATAACCATCAGCGTTATCGTCTGCATTAGCATCTGAGAAATCACCCGACGGCGAGTTGACATTTGTTCCTATAATAGTTTCCCACCAATTTGGTAATCCATCACTATCAGAATCCCAATCGGCAGCTCTTGTTATAACCGGATAATCTTCAAACCCTCCTGCATCGGCTTCATCGTCTGGAAAGCCTTTTTTACCAGTATAGCTCCCTGTTACAGAATACGTACCATTAAGTGTTTCATTAATCATTCTAATATCATGGTCATCAAAAACAGGTTGATTACACCCTACATCTGAAAGCACCAATTTATAAGCTAATTCTGCCGACTGTGTTGTTACGTAAGAAGGAAAAAATGGTGTATCAACAAAGGTTTCATACTCTGTAACAGCCCCATTTGAGTCTCTCGATCTTCTTCCATATTCTTGATTCGTTTCATCAAAATATCCAGGCATCACATTATCTGCAAAATAAGCACGTTGCATTCCCATTCCAACATTCTCATGATCTACAGTTAATGCATATCTTTCCAATTGCATACCTGGACCAGGTTTATAGTAATTCCCAACAAAATTTAATTCTTTAGTTCCCCCATCGGTTGTTCTAGAGCCCCAATTATATACCACATTGTTAGTGATGTCTAACAATCCTGAATAATAACCATTACCGTCTAAACCTCCGGCTAAGCTCCAGTTTCTTCCATAATTATGAGCTAACAGATTATGATGAAAACTTCCTATATCACCTCCAATAGATGCCGCATAGCCATGCTCCGTTCCATATTCATAATTATCATGTCCAGCTGCATTTAAAGCTTCAGAAATTAAGGTACGCTGAAGCGTAATATTTTGAGCACCTCGAGAACTAAATGCTTCATCAATTGTCCAACTAATTGAACAATGATCAATTATACTGTGGTTAGCACCAGTAAGCCCCATACCATCATATGTTTGCCCTCCTCCTAACCTAACTCTAATATTTTGTACTACATTATCATTTCCTGTAACACCAAAGGGAGCAGATCTAATAGTAATTCCTTTACCGGGAGCCGTCTGCCCTGCAATTGTCACATATGGCTGATTACAAACCAAACGCGATTGTAATTGAATAATACCAGACACATTAAAAACAATAGTCCTTGGACCTATATCATTCGTTACCGCTTCTCTTAAACTTCCAGGTCCATTATCATTTAAATTAGTAACAACCACCACTTTTCCTCCACGTCCTCCACGAGCAAATCGACCATAGCCTTCAGCTCCTGGAAAAGCCAATTGTGCCGGTCTAAAACGCCACACATTACCCTTGGTTATCAAACCCTCGGAAGTTTCCTGATCAATTCTCCAATAATAAGTATCTCCTGTATACAACCCGTTAACCTGATAACTATTATTTGCATTGCCCTGACTTCCCTTATATTCTGCTGAACTTGTATCTGCCTCATCAACTATCATCTCATCTGTACCAAAATAAACATATTGTTTTACAGCACTAGGAGCTGGTGTCCATTCTAATAAAATGTTACCTGAATTTAACTCAACATGTTCATTATTATGTGATGGAATTGGGTTTGTAGCCTGATAAAATATATTTGGAGTATTCAACTCAATCCCATTAATCATCACATTTTTTTGTGTTTCATCTCCAGATGTTTCAGCTGAAAATAAAATAACTACATCATTCCCTGTTGTAGCTTCAAAATTTAAATATATTGATCTTGCCGTTTCTGGAGAAAGAGCCCTAACTGTTGGAATCACATCATCAAAAACTAAATTACCATCAACTGAAACATCTATAGGACTGTATGATATTGTCTCACTATCAGTAGCATTTAAAAACACCAGCAAGGTATGGTTCCCGGATTCCAGACCACTAATACGGAGTTCTATTTGACCTCCCTGATTAGCATCAAATCCTTTAACAGTGACACCATCCCCTAGTAAATATGCAAAGTTTGGAGATTGTACTCCTGCCTTATACCAATTACTACCTACAGCATATCCAAAATCACCAGCCTTGCTAACTGTAAAGGTTACACCATTAATAATCTTACTATCTGAAAACTCAGTAGGCACAGCCCATGATGTATAATCAGGATCATTCACCTCTGACGTCTGCCTACTAGCTTCATCAAAATCAATTTTAACTACCGGATTTTGAGCGTATCCCCAAAAAACAGAAGCTGCTAACATTAATACTTTTAAAAATTTCTTTTTCATTTTAAACTTGTATTTATTTTTCATTTGTTATTTATATAATTTATCAACAGTTTCATATTTCTAATGTATGTTCCTGTTGAAATATACTCTTGATCTGTTGTGTTTGGATAGGGAGAAGTATCAAACTTATCTCCTACACGAGTTGTTGAATATTGATTTGTAGGTTCCGTATATTTAGGATTACCTATGTACGGATTACTAATGTATGCTCGAGTTGTTAGCCAACGACCTTTACCATCTAAATCATTAATAACTTTACGAATCTTTCCTTCATCAATTTCAAAATTAAACACATACCGATTTAAATCGTAAAATCGCTGTGGCGTTTCTGATTCATTAAACTGTTTGGGTTTTAAAGGAGAATTTTTAGTTATTTCTTCCTCTGGTATACTCAAAACCATATCGTATTCTTCCTTCAGATAATCTAACTGCACATAAGTTTTTCCGTAATAATGAGCAAGTAAGTCTTTATCATTTTCATTTATATAATACTCTCCATTTGCAACATTTGCACCTCTTCTATGCACATAAATTGGTTTATTAGTTTTGATATCGATAAAAGTCGGATAGCTGCGATGCCCTTCAATTTTATCATCAGGCAATTTTACGTTTTCTAACCAGGATATCGCTTTAGGTACTCCCTCTAAAAATACTTTATCCCCAGTTAGTCTATAAAATTTGATCAATAACAAAGCACTTTCACATGTTGTCCTTGGCAAAAAGGCTGCGGGCTCGTAAGTTCTGGCACTTGCTGTTTCCATATTCATATTTAGCTGCTGCCCCCATGCCCCGCACTCCTCCTGAGAAAGCTTATAAAAATTCATGCCTTTGTAAATAGGTTCCAGAAAGCGCTCCTCACCTAAAACCAAATAACATTGCATTAAAAAATTAATATTCTCCCAAATCACATCATCATTAAATGTGTAAAACGGTGTGTAATCAGGAAATCTATCGGTTTCAAACCCTTTAACATAAGGATAGCGCTGCGGCCAACCGCCATTAGGATATTGACTTTTCAAAATAAAACCAATAGCCTTATCTATTGTTGGTTTATATTTCGGATCCATCTTTTCCAAGTACATACGCATAAGAAACCGTGCTGCATCCGAAGTGACATCGTCATCAAATGTAGAATTCCCATAATAATGTTGAAATTCCTCTAATCGCCAACCATTCTTACCTATGGTATTATACCATTGTTTTAAAGATCGATCACCTGCAAAATCAATCATATAATTCCAGCCTCCTTCATAACTTTGACCCCAGATAATTGCTGATGCCGCTTTTTCGGCGGCTTGATAATAGTATTCGTTTTTGGTAACTCTAAAGGCATCCAAAAACACATGCCCCATACTTATTGTTCCTGGATGCTGGAGCCAAACCATTGTTTTATAAGCTTCCATCTCACCCCATTGTCTTGAAAAATCTGGCATATAATACCATACGTAGCCTCCATTATAACTAACATCTTCTACCATATACTTTGTAGCATTTAGCATAGTCTCAAGAACCACATTTCTCGAAAAATTAGTTTGAGAGTTAAGCGCAAAAGCAAATACGCTAGTAAAGCTGAAAATAATTAGCTTTTGAGCAAGCTTCATCTTATTTAGTTTTAGTTTCTAGGTTTAGTTGATTTTTCCAAAAGACATAAAGTCTTTAGGTTTTAGAACCTTTGGTGTTATTCTAATTTTGAAAACATCCCCTTTAAACCACGATCTTTTATTTAGCCGGACGCCTATTGATGTTCTTCCTGTCTGTATTGGGCTGAACTCAAAAGCCTCTTGCAATTCCTTTACGCCATTCACATAGGTGGTTAATCTATGTTTATCAATTACGAAAGCAACGTGATGCCAAACTCCCAATTCATGAATCAAAGCCTCATCAACTAATGCCTTTTTATTTTCTCCAGATTTAACAAATCCGTCAAAATACCAATGTCCGTTTAAAGCTCGAATTTCTAACAGCATTCTATCACCAGAGACCTCTCCCATATGTAAAACACGCTGTTCAAAACTACCATCGATAGCGGGTTTGAAAATCATTTCAACAGTAAAAGTTTCTAAATCTTTTAATGGCATTTGATTTAAAAACAATGCATCATCTATACCGTTAAAACTTAAAGACTCACCATGAGGGGAACTAACTACTTTAGGACTTCCACTTAATTCGAGTCCAACAGTATTCTTACTTAATGACACTAAATCCCATGTTTCATAATTTTGTCCTAAACAACTATATGCGCCAAAGACTATTAATAAACAAACCACAGCTTTAAGACTCTTTATCTTTAAGTATTTACAAATCTGTTTTAACAAAATTTCAAAATGTAATCGATTACCAAATATATTTATAAATTACAAATTAACATCAACAAAAATGTTAAAAATCAAATTGTTACCCCAACATCAACTTACTCTTAACTAATCACGCTAAACATCTGATTCTTTTGATTATAGTAATAATCAATTAATAGCTACCATAACTAGTTACACAAAAGGATAGAATTAAAACAATTAACCCAACAACCAATAAAGTATAAGTCTCTTTTTTAACACCTTTCCATTCCTTCATAATAACGCCTACAATGTAACTAAAGAAAATTAGCATCGACATGTGTAGTACCCAACTCGCAAATTGATACTCCCCCATTTTAACATGACCAAGTCCGTAAAAGAAAAACTGAAAACACCAAAGCATTCCTGTTAACGAGGATAATAGCCAATTCTTAATAAGTCGTCTTTTTGAATAATTATCTTCTTTACTAGGTCGGAATTCAACTAGTGTTTTTTGCTTCATGCCTAAAATAATATACCAGACAAAGTTTACTATAAAGCACCCAAAGGTAGATACTACTAATTTCGCGTTCCCTTCAAATTGTCCTGCTCCGTGCTCAGCAGCCATATCTGCAATTGGCTGACCGTATTCTAATGATAAGTTAAACACACCCGACAAAACCCCAGCAATAATACTTAACACTAAACCTAACATCATATTAAATCCAGCCTTATTTAATTTATCTGCATCTAAATCTTTTTCCTTTTTAAAACCAGCCCATCCACAAACAAACACTCCAATAACAGATAGTATCATTCCTAATAGTACAATGCTACCTCCTGGTTTATTAAAAAAATCGTTTAAGCCACCAAAAACAACTAGAGGCATAATAGTCCCAACGACTGCAGAAATACCAATGGCTAAAGTATAGGTTAATGAATAGCCTATATAATTAATTGCTTTCCCAAAAGACATCCCTCCAAAACCATAAACTCCACCCAAAAGAAGTGCCATCCAAAAAGATTTCGAAGGGGCTTCAGATAAGATGTTAAAAAAATCAGGTACAGTTATCCACGCCAATAAAGTTGGTACTATAAACCACGCAAAAATAGATTGGGCTAACCAAAACGTATTCCACGACCAGCCTTTAGTTTTTGTACTGGGCAGATAACAACTCGATGCCGATATTCCTCCAACTGCATGAAGTAATGTTCCTAGTAAAGAATTAGGTGCACTCATTATATTTTAAATTGTTTTATCAAGCTTAAATTAAGCCTGACGATTAGATGATTAAATTTTAAGATTTCTTTTTCACCAGCAACAAATGATTACAAACCAACACCACTTCTCCTTTTTGGTTTATGATTTCAACATGTTCGGTAACAGTGCCCATAGTTGGATGTTTGGAATCTCCTTTATCAGAAATAGTAACCTCGGAATGAATAGTATCTCCAATATGAACAGGCTTAACAAATCGCATACGGTCGTAACCTTTTGAAAAAGCCTCAGGGTTTATTTCTGAAGCTGTTAAACCAATACCAATACTAAAAATCATGGTTCCATGCGCAATACGTTGACCAAAAGGTTGAGTTCTACACCATTCTTCATCCATATGATGCGGAAAAAAATCTCCAGTATGACCGGCATGTACCACAAAATCGGTTTCTGTAATCGTTCTGCCCAAAGTAATACGTTTATCATTTAATTGATAATCTTCAAAAAATGTTGATTTAAAATACATTGTAATTTATAATAGTAAGTTTATTTATATTTTTTCTTTTAATCTATTTGATCTAATGGCACGCCACCTTCATTATTACTTTGATAACAAGCTTCCACAACTTTCATTGTGCCTAAAACATCCTGGACACTTGTATGCAATACATCAGCAGACCCTTCTTTAAATCGCATTAAATTAGACATGGTCCCAACAAAAGCTTCCGGAAACCAGGATCCTTCTAAATGAAGTGTTTTCCATTCATTAGGGTTTCCTTCTTCTGTTATGATATAGTGAAACTCATCCGGCAATCCATCAGGATAATTCTTTAACAGTCCCATTTTTGCCTTAATAGCACCTTTTGTCCCTTCCCATTTTATATAGCTTTCCTGATGATCTGTTCCAAAATCATGATCATGATCGGTATTTATTTTAACACTCATGGTATCTCCATAATCTAAAATAATAGTTGATCGACATGAAGATAAATCCTTTAAAGGATGTTTCCATGTTCTTGCCATAACACGCTTGGGTTCTCCTAAAAACGAACGAATACAATCTATATAATGAACACTATGAAATAAAATTTCTAAACGTGGGTGTTGTTTTATAACCGGAAATAATTCCCAAGGTGTTTGCACCGTTATTTTAAACTCTAAATCATACAAATCGCCAATTAGCCCCTGATCGATAATGCTTCTTGCTGCACTCACAAATGAAGCAAAACGTAACTGAAAATTTATAGCGGCAACCAAATTTTTTCGTTCACAAACCTCTACGATCTCTTTGGCTTGTTTGTAATCGTTACCCATTGGCTTTTGAATCAAAACAGCAACCCCATCGGGTAATTGTTCTAAAATTTCAACATACTGGTCTGGAAGGACTGTGATATCATAAACCGCATTTTTGGGCGCATGTTTAACACAATCAGCTACCGTATCAAAAACATGTTCTATACCATGATCTTCAGCCATTTTATGAGCTTTAGAAATCGTTCTATTGGTTATACCGAATACTTTAAAACCGGCCATCTTATAAGCCGGCAAATGTGCATCTTTAACAATACCACTAGCTCCAATTATAACAATAGGCTGTTCTGTTTCTGGTAATAATGGTTTATAGGTAACATTCATTCTTTAGTAATTTCGTTAATCTTTTTTTGTGTTTCTTCTAATAATAATTTTGATGCGATGTTTTCATTAATAGCCTTAAGAACCATTTGATCTATAAGTTCTGCCACCTTAGGCCAAATAGGGGTCTGAGGTAATGTTAATGCATTTTCATGCAACATTCCCAATTTATGATAATAAGGTATGGTTTTATTGATATCAGAATCATTCCAAGTTGATTTTCTACAACCAATACCACCTTCATTGGTTAATAATTTATCACTTTCAACGGAGGTTGCAAACCGAAGAAAATCATAGGCTAATTTTTTATTTTTACTTCCCTTGCCAATCGTATATAGCCAATAGACATTTAAGGATGCTGAACTATAATTACTATCATGTGGCAATTCGGTAATGTCAACTTTCCCTTTAACTTTCGATTCTTTTATAACTTCACACATCGAGGCAAATCCAAACCAATTGATAGCCATTGCGGCTTCTCCTTTAGCGAAAGCCATTCCTGCTTCTACCGAACCAAATTCTTTTGATTTAGGATGCGTTGTTGTCTCATTGTTAACAATTGCTCTATAAAAATCTAAAGCCTTAATAGCTTCTGGTTGATTGATATTTATCTTATTTTCGTCACCTACAAGCGCCCCTCCTCTTGTCCATAACTGTAAACAGAAATCAAACACCATATTGTGCCCATCTGGGTAATTTGCAAAAACACAACCATATAGGTTTTCTTCAGGGCGATTAAAAAATTGAGCCATTTGCACAAACTGATTCCAAGTTTTTGGAGGCTTTAAATCATACCCATACCTCTTTTTAAATTGAATTTGTTCTTCTTCATGATTAAACAAATCTTTTCTAAAAATCAAACATTCGGGACCATCATGAAACGGAAGCCCATAGATACCTTCATTTATTTGCTGAAGATGTAATAAAGACTCATGCCATCCTTCCGGAAAATTATCTGGAGCTTGCTCTTTTATAAACGCTGACATGTTTTCAACAGCACCGGCATTAACTGCATCAAAAATCCAATCGGTATTAAGATGGGCTATGTCCCAACTACCATTTTGCAATCCTTTTTTTGTTAATGTTTCATCATATAAATCATGAAGCTCTAACGGAATCATTTCAGCCTCTATTTCAATATTACGAGATTCACAAAACCTATCCCACAGCTTTTGTAATGTCGTTTCAAAAGGCTCGAATTTCCGAACAGCTATCCTTATTTTATCCATTACCTATGAATTCATTTAAAATTTTATCGGTATGCTCACCTAACTTAGGCGACCCTTTATCTGACTTTAAAAGCTCTCCATCAATTTTTATCGGACACCGTGTAGTATCATAAGAATACCCATCACCCATGGTTACTTTCTGTACAAAATCCAAGACTTTAAATCCATCTTCTTCAAACAATTCCTGATAGTTCAAAACACCAGCACACCAGATATCCGCAGGCTCTAAAATGTTCAACCAATACGATGTATCCTGTGTTTCTAAATGATTCGCTAAAACCGTTTTAATCTCATCTCTAAGACTAAATTTATTTTCCGGAAATTGTAATAAAGCCTCACAACTTAAAAGCTCAGCCAAAACAGGAATGGATCCCATAGCCAAAGCCAAATATCCATTCTTTGTTTTGTAAATACCATAAGGCGCCCCTAAATAAGCATGTGCATTATTACTTTTTGTTCTTTCCGGCAACTCGCCTCCGTCATTAAAATAGGTTGTAATGGTTTCGAACTGAAAATCGATGGCAGATTCCAACATACTCACCTGCACTAAGGCTCCCGTGTTTTGAATGGCTTTCTTGTATAATGCAGCTAAAATACCTTGAGCCAAATGGGCTCCGGCTAACATATCTACAATAGATAAACCCATAGGAACGGGACCATCATCGGCATTTCCTGTTAACCATGTAAGTGCGGTTAATGACTGTAATAATAAATCCTGACCAGGATTACCAACCAACTCCGGGTGCAACCCATAGCCTGAAATCTCAGCATAAACCACATTAGGATTTAGTACTTTCACATCATCATAACTTAAGCCTATACGTTCCATAACGCCAGGTCTAAAATTATGCATAACCACATCAGCTTTAGTGATTAACGTTTTTATATGGTTTAAATCTTCAGGATGTTTTAAATCAGCCGCAAAGGATTCTTTATTTCTATTTATCGTATGAAAAATGGATGATTCCCCATTCATAATCAAATCTGAAGTATACATACTTCGACAGATATCACCAGTAACTGGTTTTTCTACTTTAATAACCCGAGCCCCCATATCTGCCAATCGCAAACTAGCCGATGGGCCAGACAAAAACTGACTAAAGTCTATTATTAAATAATCTTCTAACGGCTTCATTTAATTATTTAAAAATTGGTTACAAATCGCTTCATTATCTTCACCTACTTTAGGTGCTGCTTTTGCAGATGTAAATATGTGTCCATCAATTTGAATAGGACTCCTTGTGGTTATCAGTGTTTCTCCTTCTACATTTTTTACTTCCTGTTTCAATTTAAGTTCTCCCATAAAAGCCCTGTTATTCAACTGATTATAATCTAACACTTTTTCACACCACAGTCCATTACTTCTTAAGATCTCAATCCAGTAACCTGAATCTTTTGTTATTATTTTTTCACTTAAAATTTCTCGAATAGCCGCTCGTTCTTTAAACCAGGTTTTTTTTTCTGTATATTCACCTAAATCGACATCTAAAACCTTTGCCATAAAATTCAAATCTCCCATAGCTAAAGCCAAATAGCCATCCTGAGTTTCATAGATACCGTATGGCGCACTTAAAAAGGCATGTGCACTACCTCGAACATTTCCGCGATCGGCCAAAACACCTCCATTATTTAAAAAGATTGTTAGTGCTTCAAACTGAACATCTAAAATAGACTCTAACAAACTTACTTCTACCAAAACCCCTTTTCCGGATTTAGCTCGCTTAAGTAATGCCGCTAAAATCCCTTGAACAAAATGATTTCCACACATTAAATCGGCTACAGCTAATCCAAATGGCACTGGCCCTTGCATACTTTTTCCGCTCAACCAAGTTAAACCTGAAAGCGATTGCACCAATAAATCTTGTCCCGGTTTATTAGCCCACGGCCCCTTATCTCCATACCCCGTAATAACACCATAAATAATTTTAGGGTTAATAGCGAGAACATCTTGAAATGTTAAACCAATTTTCTCCATAACTCCAGGTCTGAAATTATGGGTGATAATATCTGCTTTAGCTATTAACTTTTTAACCTGTTCTAAATCTTCTGGATCTTTTAAATTAGCGGCATAAGATTCTTTATTTCTGTTTATAGTATGAAATAGCAAACTGCTTTCATCAACAAAAAGATCTTTAATACTTAATTGACGACAAGCTTCTCCTTTTACAGGACGCTCAATTTTAATCACACGAGCGCCTAAATCGGCTAATTTTAATCCTGCCGATGGTCCTGCTAAAAACTGAGCAAACTCTAATACTAACAAACCTTCTAATGGTTTCACTTTATATAACTATTAATGTGTTAGTGATTCTCTATAAATTTCATTCATTTTATCTACAGCGCTTTCAACCGTTACTTTTCCGGTAACCGCATCGTGAATTACCGGACTGGCTTCATCCTGAAAATGCATATAACCATAATACTGCGGACGCATAGTAGCTTCATCTAAAGTTTGTAAAGTATCTTTAAAAAAGTCTTTACACTGTGCATTTACATCTTCATTTAACCATGATTTTCTATGTCCGGGTTGTCCACCAAACTCAAAATAAAGTCCTGACTGTATTTTCTCTGACGCTGTAAATTCAGCATATTTCATAGCTACCTCAGCATGCTTTGTTGTTGACGATACCGCTATACCTGCCCCTCCTAAAGTAGACCGTAACCTTCTTCCATTAAAGGTAACTAACCCTCCTGCCTTTAGGGTATTCTCGGCATAATTCTTTTTGGAATAATTTGAATACCCGTAATTAAATGGACTATACACAATATCATTAGTTTGCGTCATGTGTTCTGCCATTTTAATAGGATTCATTTCCAAACAATAAGCAGGAATCAAACCTACTAAATCTTTATACATTTTAATAGCATCAATCATAATTTGTCTTGGTGCTACTTCTGTTTTACTTTCAAAAACATTTTCTCCCAAAGCAATACAAAACATATAATGATGCATTAAAGTATCGATAGGTATTGACGCAAATCCTACTACTCCTGTTTTCGCCAGTTCAATGAGTTGTTCATAGGTTTTTGGAACATCTAAGCCTCTTTTCAACATTAAATCTTCTCTCCATGTGGCTATTGGTGTTGCTGCATCGGTTGCCAATGTCCATTGCTTCCCATCTACATTGTAACTTGCATTCGACATCCCCACACTATTATCGGACAACTCCTTTAAAAATTCCTGACTCAAATAATCATCGAAAGGTAATAACACCTTATCTCTTGCCGCTATAGACACATGAGGATTATCCATAATTAACAAATCATATTGACTTGTTAACACGTCCAATGGCGCATCGGCAAAGGCCTGTAATGAACGTTTCTCCCAGGTAATTCTAACATCTGGATTTAATTCTTCAAATCGCTGTGCTGTGGCTACTACAGACGTAAAACCACGTGTATGATTCCAAGCAATTCCTTTTAAATTTATCATTTATTTTTCAATTCTTAATTATTGCAATAACCCTTTCGGCCATTGATAACTACCAGGCTTTACGGTTATAAACACTTCTTCATTCTTTTTTTTCAACCTAACAACGCCAGAGCTTAACTCTGTAACAGGAACAAACTCATTCCATCCTAGTGCTTTTAAAATATCATAAGCAGTTGCGCCCCCTTCAATAAAAAGGTCTTTTACCGGAATATTTTCGAAAAAATCCTTTACAACTCTACTTAACCGCTGTTTTAGTAACAAAGAACTATTTTCAAATTCAATGACTTGATTTGAAATTCTCAGAACCGCTTTTCCGGCTACCTTAAACTCTTTTTCTACCATATTTACCCAACTTTTAAAACGATAGTCTTCGAATTCTTTTTCTAACAAATAATCAGGAAACAACAATACCGGACATCCCTTTTGCTTTAACTCGCCAGCAAATTTTACACTATTGGGATGTATACTTCCTGAAACAAGCAAGTAGTTTTTGAAGGTTTTCGGGTCTGAAGTTGATTTATTTTTCAGGTTTAGCTGATTTTTAATCAGAAATTGTTCAAAAAAAGCTGCACTGCCCGCTACCAAACAAGTTGATTTATCAAAATACTCCAACGCTTTCATTAAATCTGCTTCGCTATTACAATCTGAGGCATAAACACCCTCTGATTCCAAACCATTTAAAAGCTCAAGATGAATATCTCCTGGTATCACAGCATGGTTTTTTACTCTATCTAAAAGTAATTCTCTAACAGATGATGTATTGGCTGGAAAATCCGGATCGTTAGCAAAACCTGTTTTTTCAATTTCTACACCTTCTACATAATAAACTCCATTCTTTACACAACGCCCGCCTAACGGATTTGCCGGTTGTAAAATAACTTTAGTTTTCCCTGTTGCCTTTACTGTTGCCTTTAGCTCTACTAAAACGTGACCACGTAGTACAGAATCACATTTTTTAAATATCATTTGATTTGGGTTCTTTTTCAGAACTTCACTTACTAATTGCAAATGAATCTTATAAGCTTCATCTTCTGATAATGAACGTGAATCCGTAGCTATTACAGAGATTAAAGCATGACCTTCAGGAACAATATCTATCCCAAAAGCAACCTCAATACCGTACCTTAGGCAAATGCCAGCAATTTCTGCTGCACCGGTTAAATCATCTGCAATCACAGTTATCATACTACCCTTTATTTTTAGCCATTACAATAGCATAATCAATCGCAACAAGCATGGCATCTGCAGAGGCGATACCTTGTCCTGCAATTTCAAAAGCTGTTCCATGATCTACTGAAGTGCGAATAATTGGCAACCCTAAAGTTATATTCACGCCTTTTACGCTTTTCATTGTTTCTTTTTCATTATCCCATTTAAACCCTTCTAATTTGAAAGGAATATGACCCTGATCATGATACATAGCAACACAACCATCGAACTTACCTTGTACTGCTTTAACAAACATAGTATCTGGTGGAAATGGTCCCTCCGCATTATACCCCTTGCTATTAGCTTCCTCGATGGCTGGAATTATTTCTTTGACCTCTTCGTCTCCAAACAATTGATTTTCTCCAGCATGTGGATTCAATCCTGCTACTGCTATTCTAGGATTTTTAATGCCAAATTTTTTACATGCATCGTGTAATAAGGTAATCACCTCAAAAACACGTTCTTTTTTACATAAGTCGCAAGCTTGTCTTAACGAGACATGCGTACTCGCATGAATTACTCTGAAATTCTCATCAGCTAAAAGCATAGCATACTTTTTTGTATCAGTATAATCCGCATAAATTTCGGTATGCCCTGAATACTTATGGCCAGCTTTATGAATAGACTCTTTATTTATTGGCGCCGTTACTGTTGCATCTATATCTCCATCTAAAGCCAAAGCAATGTTCTTCACAACCGCTTCAAAAGCGGCCTTACCTGCCATAGCAGTGACTACTCCTGGTTTTAATTCTCCAAGATCTACATTATCCAAATCAAAAACATCAATGGTTCCAAACTCAAATTTAGCATCCTGAACATTTTTAATGGTATGAATTTGTAATGATGATTTTAGCGCCTTAACCTCTCTATCCATTGTTTTAGCATCACCTACAACTAAGGGATAACAACGTTCATAAACATCTTCTAATTCTAATGTTTTAATAATGATTTCCGGTCCTATTCCTGCCGGATCCCCCATAGATATTCCTACTTTAGGTTTCATATTTTAAAGTAATTTTTTATAAATAGTTATGGCATCCGCTCTTGTAACCTCCTTCGGGTTATTCTTTAATAGTCTTGTTACTTTCATCGCAATATCCGCCAACTCTGGAATCACATCTTCATCAACGCCTATTTCGGTTAACCTCTGCGGTATATGACACGCTTTTGAAATCGCTTCAATGCTTTCAATTCCAGCTAAGGCCACCTCTTCATCTGTTCCCTTTAAAGTTATTCCTAATGCTCGAGCCACCTCAGCGTGTCGCTTTGGATTTGCCGATAAATTAAATCGAAGTACTTCTGGCATTAAAATAGCATTTGAAAGGCCGTGAGGCACATGAAACTTACCTCCCAATCCATAAGAAAGCGCATGTACGGCCGAGGTATTTACCGGACCTAAACAAAGACCTCCATACATTGAACCCAGCAATAACGCTGAACGCGCCTCAATATCATTTCCGTTTAAATAAGCCCGTTCAATATTTTTAGCAATTAATTCGATGCCTTTTAATGCATAAACATCCACCGTTGGATGTGCAAATTTATTGGTGTACGCTTCGATACAATGCGATAAGGCATCTATTCCCGTTTCCGCTGTAAGTTTGGGTCGTAAACTAATAGTTAAATCAGGATCGAGGTAACATGCATCAGGCACTAAATACGGGCTAATTATACCACTTTTCGCCTGAGATTCTTCATTTAATAATATCGCATTTGGAGACACTTCACTTCCAGTTCCCGAAGTTGTTGGAATACATATTAAATTTATAGCACGTTCATTAAGCAAACCTATCCCAACAACATCTTCTAACTTCTGACCATTTTTTATAAGTGCCGCCAATAATTTAGCACAATCTAATACACTTCCACCTCCAACACCAATAACACAATCAGGATTTGAAGATTTATTTTCTTCAAGTAACGTATTGAATTGTGAAAATGTCGGTTCTCCTAAAAACTTATATTCAACAAAATAAACCTCTTTCCCTTTAGAGTTAAGTTTATCTACTATAGAACTAACTGCTTCTAATAATGGTGGTGCCACTAAAAACAGAATACGTTTTGACTTTTCTATATTTCTATCTTCAAGAAGATGTTTTAAAGAACCACTTCCAAATACGATTTCCTGCGGCTGTAATAAAGTAATTGATTTCATTTTTTAAACAGTACTTTTTCTCTTAATTTAAAATATCCGTAAATGGTTAATTCATCTTCTGCATCATCTGATTTAAATAACAGACTAGCAGCATAACCTACTACTAAAACAATAAGGTGACTATAGACCCCTAACATATATTTATGATGCGGGAAGTTATATTTCCCTAAATCCAGTATTAATTGACCATCAATTTCCGTAGTTGTTAAAATAGCATAGGCCGTAAACAATATACAGGCGTAAATACCAATATGTAGCCCTTCCTTATTGGCTCTTTTTGAAAACAACCCTAACATAAATATCCCTACTATACCAGCAGAAAAAATAGCATACAGTTTAAACACCACCCCTAAAACACCCTGACCTTCCCAAGCCACATAGAGCAATGCTACACCCGCGGTAGCCAAACCTGAAAATAACACTAATAGTCGCCCAACAATTAATCGTTGTTTATCCGTACAATTTGGATTAATTCTTTGATAAAAATCTTCAACTCCAATAGCTGCCAAACAGTTCATATCTGAATCTAAGCTTGAAACAGCAGCTGCTATTAACGCAGCCAAAACCAATCCAACAGCTCCAACAGGTAATTTTGTTCCTATGAAATAGGTAAACACCTGATCTGTGGTAATGCCTTCAGGCAAATCATGTCCCAAGCCTGCATTATAATATACAAATAATAAAGCTCCAATTAACATAAACAATCCCCAAACCGGTACGCTTCCTAACACCCCTATGTAAGCTGCTTTTTTTGCATCTTTATCGCTTTTTGCTGCTAAATAACGTTGTACTATGGTTTGATCAGTACCATACTTTTGTAATGCATAAAATACACCATTAATTACCATAACCCAAAAGGTAAGTTCTGAGAAACTAAAATTATACGGGCCAAAATCAATTTTTTTCATTGTTATAGCTTCGGTTAACATATAACCTGCCCCTTGTTCTGATCCAAATAATAAAATACCGGCACAAAACAAACCTCCTCCGATTAATAAAAACCCCTGAATGACATCCATCCAAATTACTGCTTCTATCCCTCCGAGTAAGGTTAAAAAAATAATAACAACAGTTAAACAGACTATAAACAAAGTAACATCATAACCTGTTAATGTTGCTAGTGCCAAACTAACAAGATAAAGCACTGTTCCCATTTTAGAAAAATGAGTTAATATAAAAGCAATAGAACTGTACATTCTTGCAAAAACACTGAAACGTCTTTCAAAATATTCATAAGTACTTAAACGAATCACCTTTCTAAACAGAGGAACAATAACCCAAATTAACCCTACAAGTACAATTGGCACCATTAAACCTTGAACTAATAAAATCCAATTAGATTTATATGCCGCTGCTGGATAAGCTAAAAATGTTACACTACTTATAAGTGTTGCAAAAATAGATATACCAATCGCCCATGCCGGTATGGTTTTACTTCCAGAAAAATACTGATCTGAACTCTTTTGCCGATTCGCAAAATAAAACCCGGCTCCTAAAGTGAAAAGAACAGATATGATAACAATTAAGTAATCAATCCAATGAATGTTTAACATAATAGTTTGGTCTAGTTTAGTTGGTTTATTTTAATTATTCCACCTCGGTTAAAGGTGGCATCATGGTTTTAGCACATAAGTCTTTTTTACTCATCAGCAACTTTAAATGCGCTAAAGACTCTCCTAAAGTTTTATCCTTTTGATACTCCAAAGCCACTCGATCAGTTACTTTTTGCCACTTAAAACACGAATCCCAATCTTTCTCTATAGCTGCTTGATAAATTTTATTATACATTTCCGGAACATAATTACCAGTACTAGGCACTATACCATCGGCTCCTAATTTTAAACTATTTACACCTTGAGCACCCCATCCACAGAAAAAAGAGAAATTTTCATTATTCTTAAAGGTATTGATGCATGTTTCCAAACGTTTTTCATCGCGCTCAGAATCTTTTAACCCCCATATATTAGGATGTTCGGACAACTCATCTATTACGTCTAAAGGAATTGACATTTGAGTGGTTGCTTTTATATTATACATCATAACTGGCCCGGAAATCTTATCAGCAAGTGTTTTATAAAACAAAGCCATTTGTTTTGGGCTTAAACTGTAATAAGACGGTAGTGTAGCAACCACGCAATCAGCTCCTAACTCTATATACCTATTTCCTCGCTGAATTACATCTTCCACTTGATTCCCAACTAAACCTGCATATACATGTTGGCTTTTTCCTTTTGCTTCTACTGCTGCTTGCAACAACCTCAGACTTTCCAATTCACTAATAGAAGTAGACTCTCCTGTTGTACCTAAAACGAGAGGGTGTATATTATTCTTTTCAAACAATTTAACAAGCATAGATACAGCATCTATATCAACCGTTAAATCTTCTTTTAAAGGTGTAACCATTGGCACTACCACACCTGAAAATCGTTTTTGCATAAATAGTTTAGTTTAATTGCGCAACATTTAACGTTACTTATACAATATTATTAAATTAATAATATTTTAATAATATTTTTGAACGACGACCAATTTCATAAAAACAAAATTTTCAAATCACTAATAACATTCACATAAACCAATATTAAAATAAAAAAAGGGACGCCGTGGCGTCCCTTTTTTTATTTGTATTTTAAGGTTCTATTATTTCACTAATAATTTAACCGATTTTTGTCCTTCAGCAGTTTTTACGGTTGCAATATATAAACCTGATCTGAAAGAGAAATCCATATCACTTGTTGTAGAAATAGATTTAATCAAAGCTCCAGTGATACTATAAACGTTAATTTCAGTTTTAGAAGTTACGTTAGATACATAAACTCTATTTCCTCTAGCCTGAACATCTGTAGACACTTTTGATGCTACTAATTCCTCAACATCTAATGTACTCTCTACCTGACTTTTAATCGAAGTAGAACTAATATACATTCTGTAAATTCTAATTTTATATCCACGGTTTCTTAAAACATATTGCCCTGCATCAATCGCTTGAAACTCCATTACTCTTACAGACTCATCTCCTTGATCAGGACCATCTAAAGGACCTGTTGGACTACCTTTACCTGTTCCATAGTCTTCTATATTTACAACTGCTCCTGTTCCTAAATATTCAAATTGAAAATACCCAGTACCATACCCATATCTAACAGGATCTCCTTCATCATCAATATTCCCATATTCTCCGGAACCAACAACCGTTAAATATTCCCCTGCAGCTAAATTCATCGTAAATCCACGACCTCCATCTCTATCCGCTCGTTTTTCACCAGCCGTTGTAAACTGAATACATCCAGGAAACAAATCAGCACTTACATCATCAGGCATTGTTGTACGCTCGTCGTATCTTGTTAATTGATCATTTACGGTTACAATTCTATCATTTGTACTATCGTAGTTGTACGTCATATTCACATCAGCATCTAAATCTGGCATCATTTGAGGTTTTGTAAACGCACTAGAACCACTTATTAAAACACCATTAACATCGGTGTCTCTTTTTCTAGAATATATCTCAAAATTTATTCCATCATACCTGGAATCGAAGTAAAAATTAAAAATTGATTCTGGCGACTCTCCATTTTCATATCTCCAATCCTCACCTGATGTGCTGTCAAAAGTAACAGCATACTCTACACCATCCGCATAGTTTACAACTGTATTTCCTGAACCATCAACCCAAGTAAGGTGACGAAGTCTATTTGACAAAGCATTTAAATGCTCTACAGGCAACATATTATCGTAACCAGCCCCTAAATCTTTAGCTCCAAAATCCCAATATTTAATCTGAGCCTGTGAAACTTCAGAAATAAGAAATATTGAAAGAATAGATAATAGTAATTTTTTTTTCATTTTAATAATTGTTTTAATTAATACTTAGTTTTTAGTTATATCCAAAAATTGAAATCTTGGAAATATTTCAGCAATTTATATACTTACAAAATAATCGATTACAAATATCGAACTGTGGTCGATTTCATAAAAAAACAACACAACCCTTTGAAGTTAAGAAATTTACTAATAAAAAAAAAGTCCTTATTTAAATTTAACTTATTACTGAGCAGCAAAAAAAGTGAGACAAATTAATCTCAATCATCCATATCGCCTCGTCTCACTAACCACTTCATAACTTTCCATGTCTAAAAAATTATTTTTTTATCAGATTAACAATAAGATACCAAAAAAAATATCTGATAAATATTTTAGAATAAAATAAATTTTAAAATCAACAATTATTTGCTTAAAATAAAATATTAATTATATTTGGACAATCGATTACATTTTGTTTTGCTCTAAGATCAACGCTTTCATTTAAAAAAAGCCTTAAAAATAAAGCAATTTCACTTTTTCTAACCAAAAAAGAGTAATCGATTACCACCACAAAACCAACTTAACATCAGCAAAATATGACATAAACCGAATTTCTTCACTCTGAATTTTTCAAACTAAACAAATAATTAACAATTAAACGAACTATTTATGACAAACTATCCCTTTTTTAAACATCAATTTTTCTTGCTCAAAGCGAGACAAAAAACACCTCCATTTAAAAAGGTATTTCATACTCTTTTAATGGGCGTTTTCGTTTTATTCACAGGGTTAACCTACGCGCAGAATTCAACTGTAAGCGGGACCGTTACAGATGGGGGCGAACTTGGAGGTCCTCTTCCAGGTGTAACCGTAATTGTGAAAGGAACATCGAACGGAACATCAACAGATTTTGATGGTAATTATTCTTTAAGCAATGTAGCTCCAGATGCTACGCTTATTTTCTCTTATGTTGGCTACAAATCGCAAGAATTAGCCGTAAATAATCAAACTACTATAAATATCACATTACAAGTTGATGTCAGTCAACTTGATGAAATCGTAATTGTAGACTATGGTTATGGTAAAGTAAAAAAATCGGATATGACAGGTTCTACAGCTAGCATTAGCAGCAAAGAGCTATCAACCATACCTATTTCGAATGCTGCCGAGGCCTTAACAGGACGTTTACCGGGTGTAAATGTAACATCTGCTGATGGTGAGCCTGGGGCTGAAATTAGAATTCGTGTTCGTGGAGGTACTTCGTTATCACAAGACAATAGTCCGTTATATGTAGTTGATGGATTTATAGTTGCTGGTATTGATAATATTCCGGTAAACGATATTGCTAGCATTGACGTCTTAAAAGATGCCGCCGCAACTGCTGTTTATGGTGCTCAGGCATCCAACGGTGTAATTGTTGTAACCACAAAAAATCCTGTTGCAGGAAAAACTTCAATTTCCTACAACAATTTTTTCCAATTTAACGAATTACCACAAGACAGAAAATATGATGTGTTAAGTCCTTATGAATTTGTTTTAGCAAATTATGAATATCAAGCTTTAAGAGGAGAAACTGCTATTGAAGGTTTTGAAAAGTATTTCGGTAAATATGAAGATTTAGAACTTTACCAAGAACGCAGACCAACCGATTGGCAAGATGAATTATTTGGAGGCTCTAGATTATCACAGTACCACAATTTATCTATTGGTGGAGGTACTGAAATGACTAAAATGAATTTAAGTATTTCACACAATGCCGACGAAGGTTTATTAACAGGTTCTGGTTACGAAAGAACTGCGGTTAACTTCAAATTGAATCAAAAAATATCTGATCGTTTAACATTTGATGCTCAAGCAAGGATTACCAACTCAATAAGAGATGGTGCAGGTACGTCAAGTGGTCAATTAAGTATTAAGGATGCGGTTCAAACAAGACCTGTAAATGGTATTGCTGATGAATTAGATATCGATTTAAATCAAGTTAATGAAGATGATGACTTTCAACAGTTCCTTTTAGGTTTAATCAACCCAAATGATTTAGTTGAGCAAGACTGGAGAAAAAGAACAGATTACGACTATGTTTTTAATGCCGCTTTAACTTGGAAAATTACAGATGATATTACAGCAAAATCATCATTCTCTAGAAATAAAGGTTTTCAAGAAGATTTAAGATTCTACGGTCCTTTAACAAGTGAATCTTTCAATAATGGTGGTAGTTTACCTCTAGGACAACGTTCTAACAGAAGCGACCACAGCTATAGATGGATTAACACTTTAAACTATAAAAAAGATTGGGGTGATTCCAGAATCGATGTGTTAGTTGGTCATGAAGTTTCTTCCAGTGGTGGACATAGCGACTTTTTAAGAGCTGAGAATTTCCGTCTATCTATTACACCAGAAGAGTTATTTGCTAACATGCAATTTGGTGATGCAGACAGATTCTCTACTTCTGAATTTACAGAATCTAACAGAAAATCATTATTTGGACGTTTCGACTTCCAACTACAAGAAAAATACATTTTTACGCTTACAGCAAGAGCAGATCAATCGAGTAAATTTAGTAAAGATAACAACCTAGGAATTTTCCCTGCATTAGCATTCGCCTGGAAATTAGAAGAAGAAAATTTCTTGAAAGACTCGAACTGGATTGATCAATTAAAATTAAGAATCTCTTATGGTGAAACTGGTAACGACCGTATCGGATCGGGGTTAAACCAATTCTTATTTAGTGCTACAACAAACCGTGGACCTGGTTTTGGAAATGTAGACAACATCTACTACCAACCTGAAAGCTCATCGCTTTACAACCCAGATTTAAAATGGGAAACAACAGTTACAAGTAACTACGGTTTAGATTTTACATTCTTTAATAAACGTTTAAATGGTAGTTTCGATTACTATAGAAATGAAACCCGCGACTTATTATACACCCAAGCTATTCCAACAAATACAGGGTTTAATGAACAATACGCTAATATTGGTAGTACGGCTAATAAAGGGGTAGAACTTGGATTAACAGGGTATATTGTAGATAATAAAGATTTTACTTTATCTGCTAATTTCAATATTGGACATAACGTCCTTACCATTGAAAAACTTGATGGAACGCAATCTCGCTTTGCACAATCAAACTGGGCAAGTACCGATTTAAGAAACCGTAACGATTACATTTTAGAATTAGGCGGAAAAATTGGTAACATGTACGGTTTTGTTACTGATGGTTTTTATTCTGTAGATGATTTTGAAAGCTACGATGAGGTAAGTAATACGTATATACTAAACGGTGACGTTGCAGATGCTTCAGGTACTGTTGGTGGTGCTTTACGTCCAGGTAGTTTAAAATTAAAAGATTTAAACGATGATGGTGTAATAAACGATTTAGACCGAAAAATAATTGGTAATGCTTTACCTGATTTTCAAGGTGGTTTCGGAGTTAATGTACGTTGGAAAAACTTCGACTTATCAACATTCTTCAACTACCAGGTAGGTAACGATGTATACAACACAGGAAAAATACAATTCAATCAATTAAGAAGGGTAACTAATGGTAACCTTCTTCAAACAATGAGTTTAGAGAACAGATTTACTTATCTGGATATAGACGGAACTATCACAGGAACTCCAGGCGGTATAGTAACCGACCTTGAAGACTTACGTCAACTTAACCAAGGTAAAAACATTTGGTCTCATGCTAGCCACGGTATAGCTGCAGCTGTAATTCACGACTGGGCTATTGAAGATGGTTCTTTTTTAAGATTAAACAACCTAACCTTAGGTTACAGTCTGCCAGACAAATTAATCTCTAAAGTAGGATTATCAAAATTCAGAGTATTTGCTACAGGTAGAAACCTGGCCATTTGGACCAAATACTCAGGATATGACCCAGAAGTTAACTCCAGTAGAAACCCTTTTACTCCTGGTTTAGACCGATCTTCTTTCCCAAGAGCACGTTCGTACACCTTTGGAGTTAACTTAACATTTTAATTAAAAAATTGATTGATATGAAACTTAAATATTTATTAGCTTTTATACCAGCTATAATGCTATCGTCTTGTGAAAAAGACTTTTTAGAACCAGATTCTATTTCAACATTCGACCTCGATTATATTTATTCCAATGTCGATGATGCCAGAAATGGAGTTAATGCTGTTTATTCTTATTTTAATCAGGATGCCTTTAGATCAAGGTTATCTAATAACATGACAGGAATTACAGATATTGAAATAGGTTACCATAACAGTGAATACGATAATGGTCGTCGTGAAATATGGAATGCCGATGCACTTTCATCTAACAACGACTTAAATATTGTATGGACTTATGCCTACAGAGCTATTAGAGATGCTAACATTGCAATTGAAGGGATTACCAATAGTGGTAATTTAGATTCTGATGATGCGAATGTTAGAACAACCTTCAACCAGTTATTAGGAGAAGCATATACCTTAAGAGCGTATTGGTACAGTATGTTAGCTTACTATTTTGGAGATGTTCCTTATGTAACCGAAGCACCTGTTGCCGGAGCAGATTTCTTTTTCCCTAAAACAAACCGAAACACCATTCTTTCTAAGGAAATTGAAGCGTTGATGGCTGTCGAAGAAAACATGCAATGGGCCGATGCCTTACCATACGGTATTGAACAAGTAAATCGTGAGTATACTATAGGTATGATTGCTCGACTAGCACTACAACGTGGTGGATATTACTTAAAACCAGATTTAACAATGGCTAGAGATAGCGATTATCTAGATTATTATCAAATCGCTAAACAATATTCACAAAAATTAATTAACTTAAAAGACAGAGAATTACCATCAGATTTCAGACAAATATTTTACAATCAAAATATTTTCTTATCGCCGGTAAACCAAGACATCCTTTTTGAAGTTCCGTTTGCAAAAGGTGGCGGTGATGTAGGTTGGAATATTGGTATTAGCGTAAGTGGTGGTACAGAGGCTAAACACGACTACGGATCTGGAGGAAACTATATGGCCATGCCTGCAACTTACTACATGTCTTTCGACAGTAAAGATTTACGTAGAGAAGTAACTTGTGGATTATTTAGAGTGACTGCAGAAGACACTTTAGCCCATGTTGGTGTTACTAACATTTCTCAAGGAAAATGGAACAGACGTTTATTACCAGAACCTCCTGGGCGTGAATCTGCCAAAGGAACTGGAATTAACTGGCCAATGCTACGTTATGCAGATGTATTATTAATGTTTGCTGAAGCTGAAAACGAATTAAACGGACCAACAATGGAAGCTCAAAATGCATTTAAAAGAGTGCGTCAACGTGCATTCGACCCTGCTGACTGGAGCACAAAAGTAGATGCTTATATGTCTCAAATCTCAACATCTAAACAAGCCTTTTTTGATGCTATTGTTGATGAACGTGCTTGGGAGTTTGGAGGTGAAATGATTCGTAAATATGAATTGGTTCGTTGGAACTTATATTCTGAAAAAATTCAGGAAACAGTAGATGGTCTTAAAAAATTAGCCGATGAAGCTTTTGCTGGCGTAGGAACCGGACCTGATTACATGTATTGGAAAACAGATGACCAAGGGAATTTTGTTGTACTAAATCCGGATAATAAGGTTGCAGCAGCACCTGATGAAACATGGATAAGACAATCATTTTTGATAGGGTTACACAATGACACAACGACCTATTCAGAATTTATAATAAATGATTTCGAGAATTACATCAATGGACCACAACCAGGAGTCGTTAGATATATTTTCCCAATTCCTGTAACGGCCATTGATAATAGCCAAGGAACTCTTGCTAACGATGGTTACCAATTCACTAACTAAACTAGACTAATAAACATGAAAAATAAAAGTAATATATTTAATATAAGAACGCTGTTATTTTTATCCTTAATCGTTACCATGTTTAACGCTTGTGATAAAGATGATGAAGGCAGTTACGATAAGACTAGGTTGTTTCGCCCGGTTCTTAATCAGCCTCTTTTTGCCGAAGGAAATACCATTGTGGTAAATATGGGTAAACTAAAAGGTGCTGTTGGCTATACCGTTGAGGTAAGTCGCGACACTTTTCAAACAATAGAATACACCATTCCTTCAGACACCAACTACGTGGAAATTAATGCAAACAACGTTGGTGAAGAATTATTTTGGAACACTATTTATCAAGTAAGAGCAACCGCACATGAAGCAGATCCTCAATACGATAGTAAAATATCAGATTTTGGAGGCGTTAGAACGGAACGTTTCCCTTCTATTTTAAATGTTCCTGAAACTTATGATGTTACCGATGTAGCAGCAAGAGTAACCTGGACTCCTCTAGGTGATGCGGTTACAGGAATAAAAGTGTTTGCTTCGGATGATTTAAGACTAACAGATCCTTTATTACCTGAAACAACGGTTACTAATGAGCAATTCTTAGCTGGAGAAGCTTTTGTAGATGGATTAGAACCTGAAACCCAATACCAAATAGCAATTTACAGTGGATCGACATTAAGAGGTTGGGTAAACTATACCACTTTGGTAGCTGAATTAGATTATTCAACAGTTGCTAATTTAATAGACCTAAGAGGTGATGAAAATCCTTCTGCAATTAAAGATGCTGTTTCTAGTGCAGCCGACGGCGCTACTATATTAATCTCAAGAGGGTTCGAATACACAGCTCCTAGCGGAGATCTAAATAAGTCTTTAACCATTCGATCTGCTTATGGTTTTGGTGAACAAAAGGCTAAACTTACATTCTCTGGAAATTATGATTTAGTTGATGGTAGTAATGTTGATCATTTTAGATTTATAGACCTTGAACTACGAGGAGATTGGGATGGCGGTTACGTCATCAATGTCGATGCTACTGGCTCATTAAACGAAATAAGTTTTGACAACTGTCTTATTTCTAATTTTAGAGGTGTATGTAGGATTAAAAAAGATGGGTTTACTTTAAATAATTTTATCGTTAATAATTCTATTGTAGATAGTATTCGCGATTACGGACTTGCCAATAACGACAAATCGGCTAGCACTTTAAATAATTTTAAGCTTACAAAAAGTACATTTAACCATATACAGAGATTCTTGACATCAAAAAACAATAGTGAAAGTGTAACCATTGAAGACTGTACAATTGCAAATACACCTTCTAGTGGCACCGCTATTTTTAGATGGAGACAAAGTGGGCAAAACGATGTTTCCAATGGTATTACAATTGTTAATACTATTTTTGGTCACGGCTGGGGAAAACCAGATGACGATGATTTCCCTGTTAAAGGTAAAGAAGGACTTGACAACACTAATTTCAGTGTAAATAATACATTTTCCGTTAACGATTTCTATTTTTCTGGAGATGAAATTGGAGAAATTACTGTAGGTAATGCCGGCTACACCCAGGATGCTCTTTGGGTAGATCCAGAAAACAATAACTTTAATTTCTTGGCATCTGCTTTTATAGGTCAGTATTCTGCTGGAGACCCTAGATGGCGTACTAAATTATAGGTCAATTATAAATCTTATACAAAGTGGATATCTCATAGGCAATTTGCTTTAAAGATATCCACTTTTTAATATAAATCTAACTCAAATTAAACATGAAGTTATATTTAAAAATAATTATAGTTTGGTCTACTTTTATTTTCTTTACTTGCAGTAGTTCCTCACAAGAAGAACCCGAAGAAGAAATTGAAATTATTGACCCTTCCCCTGAAGAAGAAGAAACTAATACAGAAAAACCAACCCCTGTAGAAGAAACTGCATTTGCCTTTCCCGGTGCAGAAGGGTTTGGTAAAAACACCACCGGTGGTCGTGGTGGCAAAGTAATTTTTGTAACCACATTAAACGATTACGGATCTGGAAGTTTAAGAGAAGCTGTTAATACACAAGGGGCACGTTATATTTTGTTTAAGGTTTCAGGAACCATAAGGCTACTCTCTGAATTAAAAATAAACAATGGAGACGTAACCATCGCAGGACAAACAGCTCCAGGAGATGGGATTTGCTTAAAAAATTACCCTGTAACCATCAATGCAGATAATGTTATTATTCGATACCTGCGTTTTAGAATGGGCGACGAAGCCAAACAAGAAGGTGATGCCATTGGTAGCAGGTTTCATAAGAACATTATAATTGATCACTGCTCTATGAGTTGGTCTACCGACGAAACGGTTTCTATCTATAATAATGAAAACACAACCCTACAATGGTGTTTTATAACAGAAAGCTTAAGAAACTCTGTTCACGATAAAGGCTCACATGGATATGGCGGTATCTGGGGAGGTAAAAATGCATCTTTCCATCATAATTTACTCGCACATCACGATAGTCGAAATCCGCGTTTAGGAGAATATGCTGGTTCAGCATTTGCTTTAACCGATTTAGTAGACCTGAGAAATAACGTAATTTATAATTGGCAAGGCAATAGCGCTTACGGAGGTGAAGCTATGAATGTTAACATAGTTAATTGTTATTACAAACCAGGGCCAGCAACGACGAAAACCACTCGCATCATGTCTATTGACAAGAATAAAGTCGAAGGCACAGAGGTTTACAATATATGGGGCAAATTTTATATTAATGGTAATTACGTTGAAGGTAGCACACAAGCCACAAATGACAACTGGACTTACGGTGTTTACAACCAATTTCATGGTAGTTATGGTACAGTTTCTGAAGAAGATAAAAACGGTATGCGCGTGTTAGAACCTCATAATATAAACAGCAATGTAACCACACACACAGCCCCAATCGCTTACGAAAGAGTATTAGATTACGGAGGCGCTTCATATAAGCGAGATGCTATCGATACCAGAATTGTAAATGATGTAAGAACAAAATCATACACCTATGAAGGATCAAACGGAAGTACCAAAGGTATTATAGACACACAAAGTGATGTCGGCGGATGGCCAGAGCTAGCCTCAGAAACACCTCCTACTGACACTTCTGGTGACGGAATGCCAGATGATTGGAAAGTAGCGATGAAATTGAAAGCTACCGACAATAATCCGAATGGTCATGATTTAAGCACAGGCTACGAAAATATAGAAGTATACATAAACAGTCTTGTTGCTTCTATAACCGAAAACCAAAACAAATAAACATGTTGAATAAAAATAACATCTTAAGTTTAATTATCCTTTTTACAACACTCCTGACTCAAGCCCAGGAATTGGCCTTCCCTTCCGCCGAAGGTTTTGGTAAATATGCTTCCGGAGGAAGAGGTGGACTCGTTTACAGGGTTACCAACTTAAATGATGATGGTGAAGGTAGTTTAAGAAAAGGAATTCTAAAAAAAGGACCTAGAACTATAGTATTTGCAGTTTCAGGTACCATAGAATTAAAATCCGATTTAGATGTTAACAGAGGTAATTTAACTATACTGGGACAAACGGCTCCTGGCGATGGTATTACCATAAAAGGATATTCTTTCACAATTAAAGCCGATAACGTAATCCTGAGGTACTTGAGGTTTAGAATGGGAGATATTCACAAAGTTGAAGGGGATGCTTTGGGGTGTCGCGATACTAACAACGTTATCATAGACCACTGCTCGGTTAGTTGGGCAACCGATGAAAATGCTTCATTTTACAATAACTCAAATTTCACACTTCAGTATTGTATTATTTCTGAAGCTTTAAATAATTCTGTACATCATAAAGGAGCTCACGGCTATGGTGGGATTTGGGGTGGCGTAAATGTGTCTTTTCATCATAACTTAATTGCTTCTAACAATAGTAGAAACCCAAGATTTAGCGGATCTTCAACTACCGAAAACTCAAAAAACGAATTTGTAGACTTTAGAAATAATGTCATTTACAACTGGGGAAACAATAGCATATATGGAGGCGAAAAAGGGACATACAACATAGTTAACAACTATTTTAAATCAGGACCTGCTACAAAAGAATCTATTAAGGATAGAATTATTGAACCATACGAACCTTACGGAAAGTTTTATGTAAGCGGCAACTATATTGATGGCTTTGAAAAGATATCAAATAACAACTGGACTGGTGGAGTTCAATGTGAAACCACATTAGATACAAAGCTTAATTCTGAAATTGACATCGCTAATAATACCTCAACTGAAAGTGCAAAAGACACATACGAGTCTGTTTTAAAAAAAGCTGGTGCAAGTCTATCAAGAGATGCGGTAGATGCTAGAATTGTTCATAACACTCGTGAAGGTGGTGCGAATTACAAAAATGGTATTATTGACTCTCAGGAAAATGTTGGAGGTTGGCCTCAGTTGAAATCAGGAAATCAAAACACTGATACCGATGAAGATGGGATACCAAATGATTGGGAAAAAGCAAACAATTTAAACCCAAACGAAAAAGACAGTAACCTGCATACATTAGATGAAAATTACACAAATATTGAAGTCTATGCCAATTCATTAATCACCCCCTTCGCCAACAGTAAAACAATAAACGGAGAGACTTACCAATACATCATAGACATTAAGGGTAATGGTGATTTCACATCTGTACAAGCTGCTATTGATGCGGTACCAAACTTCAGAAAAAAAGAAACTAAAATTTATATTAAAAACGGAATTTATAAAGAAAAGTTGGTACTTCCTGCTTCAAAAACAAATATCACTTTCGTAGGTGAAGACAAGTTTGAAACCATTTTAACCTACGACGATTTTGCTCAAAAACACAATAAATTTGGAGAAGAAATGGGGACTACAGGGTCAACATCCTTTTTCATTTTTGGTGATAACTTTAAAGCTGAAAATATCACGTTTGAAAATAGCGCAGGACCAGTGGGTCAAGCCGTAGCCGCAAGAGTTGATGGCGACAAAGTTATTTTTAACAATTGTCGTTTTTTAGGTAACCAAGATACTTTGTACTGCCACGGAAAGGGTAGCCGACAATATTACAAAGACTGTTATATTGAAGGTACGGTCGATTTTATTTTTGGATGGTCTACAGCCTATTTTGAAAACTGTGAAATATACTGTAAAAACTCAGGGTATGTCACGGCTGCATCTACAGACCAAAACACAGCCTATGGCTTTGTTTTCAAAAATTGTAAAATAACGGGAAGTGCCGAAGAAAACACCTTTTACCTGGGTAGACCCTGGCGCGATTATGCACAAACGGTTTGGATAAACTGTTATATGGACAATCTTATTAAACCCGAAGGCTGGCACAATTGGGGCAAACCTCATGCAGAGCAAACTACGTTTTATGCCGAGTACGGTACCACAGGACCAGGAGCATCAACAAATCGGGTAAAATGGGCTAAAGCTCTATCTAAAGAAGATGCCGATACTTTTAATTTAAATGCCGTTTTAGGAGGAACTGACAACTGGACACCTAATTTATAAGACATTTAAATACAAAAGTTTATCAATTTTAACGTTTGATAATTGCATATAAATTATGTTAACCAAGACATCTTTAGTATTTTTAAGCAATCGATTACAACTAAATTAAATCATATGAAAACAACACCTAATCATTTAAGGCACTACGTTTTACTATATTTTTCACTTTTTGCTTTAACGTTTAACTCGTGTAAGGAAAAAGCAAAACAGGAAGAACAAACACAACCTGATGCCTTTGCTGCTGCCGATAAAATTATTGAAAGCATCAAAGTATTAGAGTTTCCAGATCGCACATTTAACATCATTGATTTTGGAGCTGTAGCTGATGGGACAACACTTAATTCTGAAGCTATTAAAACAGCCATTGATAGTTGTAGTCTATTAGGTGGTGGAAAAGTTATTATTCCAGAAGGGGATTTTTTAACAGGTCCAATTGTTTTAAAAAGTAATGTCAATTTACATTTAGAAGAAGGTGCTAACGTGCTATTTTCAACTAATCATGATGATTACCTTCCTGTAGTTCACACCTCGTACGAAGCTGTTGAACTCATGAATTATTCCCCCCTTATTCGTGCGTATAAACAAAATAATATTGCCGTTACGGGAAAAGGAGTTCTTAACGGACAAGCGAGTAATACCAATTGGTGGCCCTGGTGTGGTAAAGATTCTTATGGCTGGGTTGAAGGTGCTCCCAAGCAACATGATTCTATAAATCTGCCCAGATTACGCGACATGAACGACAAACAAACACCTGTTTCCGAACGGGTATTTGGCAAAGGTTATCACTTACGCCCAACATTTTTCGAACCGTTTGAATGCGAAAATGTTTTACTTGAAGGTGTTACCATTACCAATGCACCATTTTGGATTATTCATCCTTTAAAATGTAATTATGTACGTATTGATGGTGTTACCGTTAGCAGTCATGGACCAAACAATGATGGTTGCGATCCGGAGTACAGCAAAAATGTTCACATTACCAATTGTACATTCGATACTGGCGACGACTGTATTGCAATTAAAGCCGGTAGAAATAACGATGGTAGACGGGTAAACATTCCAAGTGAAAACATTGTTATTGAAAATTGCGACATGAAAGATGGTCATGGAGGTGTCGTTTTAGGTAGTGAAATTTCAGCTGGTGTTAGAAATGTGTTCGCCAGAAATTGTAAAATGGACAGCCCGAATTTAGATCGTGCCGTACGTATAAAAACCAATACACTTCGTGGTGGTTTTGTTGAAAACCTATATGTAAAAGACATTCAGGTGGGCCAAGTAAAAGAAGCTTTGTTAAAAATTAACTTACATTACGCCATCTACGCTAATCAGGAGGGACAATTTATGCCTAAAGTAAGTAATATCCACTTAGAAAATATCAATGTTGAAAACAGTGGCAAATATGGTATTCTTATAAAAGGTCGCGAAGAAGATATGGTTATAAAAAACGTATCCTTAACCAATGTTCATATTAAAAATGCAAAGACACCACTTTCGGTAGAATTCTCAGAACCTGTTATCTTTGAAAATACTACCATTAATGGTAAACAATATTAAATCATTCAAACAACTTTCAATCATGAAAAACATAGCAATTATACCAATTGTTTTACTAAGTCTCTATTCCTGCAAGGATAATAAATCTAAATCTTCTGAAGTCTTAGAAGATGTTGTTACTGAAGTTAAAACAACACCTAAAACATACGCTGAAATTTCCGTTGCTCAAGGCGGAACTTGGGGTGATGGTCCAAACGGACATCAAGAATACAAGGGAGGGACATCTTTTAAAAATGTAGAAGAACTACAGGTACCAGAACAGCATACCGATCACACTTGGTATATTCGTTACGAAGGACCAGGTTGGGAAAATAGTCAGGTTGGCTACCGTTTATACTTAGACTGGAGAAACGCTATCGACATTTATGGTAAAAAGGTAGATTCTATAGTTTTACCGTACGTTGGCCAAGATGGGTTTGATTCTTATCACCACGATTCGCCTTGGGGACAAGATATCTTAAAAGCAGGTAAATCTATGGGTATTGGGGGCTATGGTCGTGTTGTAGCAGATACTATGGTACATTTCCAAAAAGTAAAAGATACGAAAGCCAACATTACAAATACAGACGCCAACTCGTCTATTGATATTGCCTACACAGGTTGGGAATCGGGAGAAGATACGATTGATTTAAAATCTAAATTAACCATCTACCCTGAAGACCGTTTTACAAAAGCAGAATTAACACCATCAAAAGCTATTGAAGGCCTTTGCACAGGAATTGTAGACCACAATGTAACATTTCATAAAAAAGAAGGTGAAACCTGGGCATACATTGCTACTTATGGTATTCAAACTTTGACAGAACCAGCCGATAAATTAGGAATGGCTTTATTCTATAAATTAGATGAAGTTGCCGAACAGAAAAAAGGAGATTACGAACATCTGGTTATTTTTAAACCGACCACAGAGACCGTTACTTATTACTTTTTAGCAGCTTGGGAACAAGAATTAAACGGCATTAAAACTGAAGCAGATTTCTTAAAAGATATCGACACAAAATTAGAAGCATTAAACGCAACAAACTCGATTAAATAAGCATCATGAAAACAACAAAGTATATTGCACTTTTTACATTAGCATTAGGCTTATCGGCCACCTCTTGTAAAGATGCAAAAAAAGAAAACACCCAAGAAGAACCTACAGCAACCGTTGAAAAGGTAGTTCCTGAAAATTTAAAATGGTCTGAACGTATGATGCTTTCAGAAATTCACCGTTTTCCGGAAGCTACAAAATTAGACTTTGCCACTCGTGCCCGCTGGACATACACTCCTGGGTTAGTTTTAAGTGCATGTGCTCGTGTATACGAAGCTACCGATAAACAAGAATATTACGATTATATTTACGATTATGCCGATACCTTAATCGATAGCACAGGAACCATAGACACTTATAGTCTGGAAAAACAAAACCTGGACATGATAAAGTCAGGTGATGTTCTATTATTCTTATACCCGATTACCAAAGAAGAGCGTTTCTTAAAAGCTATGAAAACATTAGATAGCCAATTAGAATCGCAACCAACAACATCCGATGGAGGTTACTGGCACAAGAAAATATATCCTTACCAAATGTGGTTAGATGGTCTTTACATGGCTGAGCCTTTCCATACAAAATATGCCAACGATTATATCCAGGACGAAGCAAAAAAAGAAGAAATCTACAACCATGTTGTACTTCAGTTTGATTTAATTCAAAAGCATAGCCGCGATGAAGCGTCTGGTCTTTTATACCACGGATGGGATGAAAGTAAAGAACAAAAATGGGCTAACAAAGAAACTGGAAATTCACAACATTTCTGGTCTCGTGGTATGGGATGGTACGGTATGGCTATGGTGGATGTCTTAGACTTTTTACCGGAAAATCACCCGGGACGTGAAAAAATCATTAAATACTTAAACCAATATGCTGAAGCTGTAATTAAGGTACAGGATGACTCTGGCTTATGGTGGCAAGTCCTTGACCAAGGAGACAGAGAAGGCAACTATTTAGAAGCTACAGGAACTTCAATGTTTACCTATACCTTCGCTAAAGGCGTTAACAAAGGGTATTTACCTGAAAAATATTTAGAGGTAGCTAACAAAGCCTACAACGGACTTTTGGAAAATTTAGTTACTGTTGAAGAAAACGGTGTTGTAAATCTTAATCAATGTTGTGCTGTTGCAGGACTAGGTGGAAATCCTTACCGCGATGGTTCGTTTGAATATTACATTGGAGAAAAAATCCGAGCTAACGACCCTAAAGGAACTGGCCCTTTTATTATGGCCAGCCTAGAACTAAACAAATAAACCATTTAACACTAAACTAATTTTAATGAAACTACACATAATTGCACTTTCATTATTTTGTTCGTCGCTACTAATCGCACAAACCGAAAAACCATATGTTTCTGAAGTTTGGGTTGGAGATAATGGCGATGGAACTTATAAAAATCCAATTATATATTCTGATTATTCAGATCCTGATGTGGTAAGAGTTGGAGACGATTATTATATGACCGCCTCTAGCTTTAATGCCACGCCGGGTTTACCTATCCTACATTCCAAAGATATGGTAAACTGGAAATTAATAAACCATGCTTTACCGCTTCAAGTACCTTTGGATACATTTAACATTCCACAACATGGTAATGGTGTCTGGGCTCCGGCTATCCGTTATCACAAAGGTGAAATTTATATTTACTGGGGCGATCCCGATTTCGGAATTTACATGGTTAAAACCAAAGATCCTTACGGAAAATGGGATGAACCTGTTTTAGTTATGGAAGGCAAAGGTTTAATTGATGCCTGTCCCCTTTTCGATGATAATGGTGATGCCTATTTAGTACACGCTTACGCAGGAAGTCGCGCAGGCGTAAAAAGCCTTCTATCTGTAAATAAGATGAATACAGAAGGCACAAAAGTGCTGGACCCGGGCATTCATGTTTTTGACGGTCATGAAAACCACCCTACGGTTGAAGGTTCTAAATTTTACAAACGCAATGGATATTATTACATTTTTGCTCCTGCCGGAGGTGTCGCTACCGGATGGCAATTGGTATTGCGTTCTAAAAACATTTATGGCCCTTACGAAGAAAAAGTAGTTTTAGAACAAGGAAAAACCGACATTAATGGTCCTCATCAAGGGGCGTGGGTAGACACGTCAAATGGCGAATCCTGGTTTTACCATTTTCAGGATGTTGGTCCTGTAGGTCGAATTGTTCACCTACAACCTATGACTTGGGAAAACGACTGGCCTGTTATGGGTAAAGACTTAGATGGTAATGGTATTGGAGAACCTGTAATGACTCACACCAAACCAAACGTTGGCAAAACCTATCCTATAGAAACCCCTGTTGAAACTGATGACTTCACTGGATTCAATATCGGTTTACAATGGCAATGGAGTGCGAACAACAATGTGGTTTGGCATGCTAAACTACCTGGCAACGATTACTTAAGATTGTTCTCAATTAAAGTACCCGAAAACGAACCTAACCTATGGATGGTTCCTAACCTGTTACTCCAAAAATTTCCTGCTCCCGATTTTACAGCCGAAACAAAAATCATCTTGCAACCTGAGGAAGCCGAAAGTGGTAAAACGGCTGGTTTAATCATTATGGGAATGGATTATGCGACGCTAAGTATATCACATGATGAAAAAGGATTTTTTATAAAACAAACCGAAGCTATTAACGCTATTAAAGGCTCCGAAGAAAAGGTTAATGATCAAAAACGCATCAAAACTAATTCAGCGTATTTTAAAGTTGAAGTTTCTGGACCAGATAGCACATGCCAGTTTTATTATTCTGAAAATGGCAAAAAATTCAGAAAAATTGGTAAGGCTTTTAAAGCACGTGAAGGTAAATGGATAGGCGCTAAAGTTGGCCTATTCAGTGTAAGTACGCAAGAAGCAAAGCGCGGTGGTTACGCCGATATAGATTATTTCAACATCACAAAATAATGATCAAGTTATCAACAACTAAAAAAGGGTTAATTTGTTTAACCCTTTTTTGTGCTTTCCTATTACAAGCACAACAGACAAAAATTATAACCGAACAAAATATTTACGACGGCATAGAGTTTAATATGCCTAAAGTAAAAACTACAGCATTTCCAGACTACAAGGTTAACATCACAAATTTTGGAGCTGTAAATGACGGCATTACCAAAAACACTAAAGCTTTTGAAAAAGCCATAACCGATGTTAACAACAAGGGTGGCGGCCATGTAATTGTGCCCCGAGGTTTATGGCTAACGGGACCAATCATTTTTAAAAGTAACGTCAACCTTCATTTAGAGGCCGGAGCTGTAATTGTTTTCAGTAAAAACTTTGACGATTTCCCTTTGGTAAAAACCAGTTTTGAAGGTCTTGAAACCGCAAGATGCATCTCTCCTATTACCGCTAATAATGTTGAAAATATAGCCATTACAGGTGAAGGTATAATTGATGGAAGCGGCGATGCATGGCGTCCTGTTAAAAAATCAAAAATGACAGATGGACAATGGAAAAAGTTAGTGAACTCTGGTGGTGTTCTTTCTAAAGACAAACGCATCTGGTTTCCTTCAGAAGGTGCAAAAAAAGGCCATGAAGGCACGACAAACTTCAATGTTCCGGATTTAATTAATGATGCCGAATTTCAATCTATAAAAGATTATTTACGTCCGGTAATGGTTAGTTTGGTAAACAGCAAACGTATCCTCCTTGACGGGCCGACATTTCAAAATTCACCCGCTTGGAATATTCACCCGTTAATGAGTGAAGACCTTATTATTAGAAATTTAAAAGTGAGAAATCCTTGGTATTCGCAAAACGGAGATGGCTTAGATTTAGAATCCTGCAAAAATGTGTTGATCTACAATAACACATTTGATGTTGGCGACGATGCCATTTGTTTTAAATCCGGAAAAAACAAAGATGGTCGCGACCGCGGCATACCTACAGAAAATGTGATTGTAAAAAACAATGTGGTGTATCATGCCCATGGTGGGTTTGTTATTGGTAGCGAAATGTCTGGTGGCGTAAAAAATGTTCATGTGTCTGACTGTACGTTTTTAGGAACCGATGTTGGTCTTCGTTTTAAAAGCACTCGCGGTCGTGGAGGTATTGTGGAAAATATTTATATCTCTAACATCGACATGATGCACATTCCTACCGAAGCCATACGTTTTAATTTGTTTTATGGCGGTAACTCGCCTGTTCTTGAAGAAGACCAGAATGCCGATGATGAAAAACGTGATGAAACCATGGTTCCTGTTACCGAGGAAACCCCGTCTTTCAGAAATATTTTTATGAAAAACATTCATGTTTCGGAGTCTGAAACAGCTGTATTCTTCATGGGACTTCCTGAAATGAATCTTAAAAATGTAGCGATTGAAAATGCTGTTTTTGAAACTAAAAAAGGTTTTACAGCAATAGATTCAGATGGTATTATTTTGAAAAACGTTAAAGTAAAAGCTTCGGAAGATTATGCCTTAACCATTTACAACAGTAAGAATGTAAACGTGGAAGACTTGTTCTTTTCAGAAAGTCAATCAGCCATAAAAATATTAGGAAATAAAACTAAAAACATTCAGTTTAACAAAAAAGATATTACGAACCCTACACAGCAAATACTTCAAGCAAAAGAAGTCAACAAAAAAGCTGTTAAACTAAAATAATTGAAATGATGAAAAGAATGTTTTTTTATAGTGTTTTATTATTGAGTTGTATGATTTATGCGCAAGAAAGCATGAATATCTGGCCAAAAGGTAAAATGCCAAACTCTAAAGGTTTAACATTAGAGTATATAGAAGAACGTGAACGCATTACCCAAATTAAAGAGCCTAAATTACTTTCGTTTTTTCCTCCAAAAGAAGAACAGAATGGCAGCAGCATTTTAATTTTACCTTCTGGTGGTTACCAAAAGCTCACTTATAATTTAGGTGGTATTCAACTGGCGAAATGGTATAATACGCAAGGCATCACAGCCTTTGTATTACTCTATCGTTTACCGAATTCACCCGATTTAATTGTTAGTGAACAAGGCCCGGTTCAAGATGCGCAACGCGCCATGAAAATTATTCGCCATAATGCTAAAGAATGGAATTTAGATAAAGATAAAGTTGGTGTTTTTGGTTCATCGGCAGGTGGGCATTTAGCATCAACCATTTCAACTCACATTACCGATTTCTCTAGTATTGGTGATGATATAGACAATGAACGATTTATACCTAATTTTATGGTCTTAGTCTCTCCGGTGATTAGTCTGGGAAAATACACCCATGAAGGAAGTAAAACCAATTTTCTGGGAAAACACCGTACTTGGGAAAACATTCATTATTACTCTAACGAACATCAGGTAACCGCTAATACGCCGCCAACCATCTTATTTCATGCACAAAATGATGAAGCAGTACATCCCATGAATAGTATTCTATTTTACGAAGCAATGATAAAAAATAAGGTTCAAGGGTCTCTTCATATTTTTCCGGAAGGCGGGCACAAAATTGGGGTTTATAACACCTCCAACTTAACCGATGAATGGAAAACACTTTCCACAAAATGGTTAAAAGAAATGAATTTTATAAAATAACAATAAGACACTAAACTAAGATGACCATAACTAATAACTACATTTTAAAACCATGCGTTTGGCTTTTAGCTGTAGTATGTTTTACAGCTTGTAATACCGAAGAACCAGTTAAAGCACCATCAAAAAATGTACTTTGGTACGACCAGCCGGCGAATAACTGGAATGAAGCCTTACCTATCGGCAATGGTAGAATTGGTGGTATGATTTTTGGCGGAATTGAACAAGACAGAATTCAACTTAATGAAGAAACCGTTTGGGCAGGAGAACCCGGAAATAACATCACAAAAGATTATTATCAAGATGTTGAAAACCTAAGAAAACTACTTTTTAATGGAAAATATGAAGAGGCTCAAAAAATGGCTCTTAATGTATTTCCTAAAAGCACTCCAGAAGACAATAACTACGGTGTTCCTTACCAGACTGTAGGTAACTTAAATATTTCATTTGAAAACCAAAACAACCCAACAAATTACAGAAGGGATTTAGATATTGAAAATGCTGTTTCCTCGGTAAGCTATGCTTCCGATGGTGTAAACTTTAAAAGAGAATATTTTGTATCCTACCCAAATCAGGTTTTGGTGATTCATTTAACCGCCGATAAGCCCAAACAATTAAACTTTAGCATTAGCTTAGATTCTCCTCAAAAAACCCATATCGTAAAAACCGAAAACGGTGCCCTTAAGTTAACCGGTACCAGTGGTGATTATGAAAATAAAACCGGGAAAATAAACTTCTCAACTTTGGTTTACCCTAAACTAACAGGAGGAGATCTTATTACGAAAGACCACACTTTAAGTATCAAAAATGCAGATGAAGTCACCTTACTAGTGAGCATAGGAACCAATTTTAAAAATTACAACGACCTAAGTAATTCACCTGATGAAAATGCTAATAAGTACTTAGAGCAGAGTACTAAACTAAGCTATACAGATTTAAAAGAACAGCATATTGAAGATTATCAGAAGTTATTTAAACGTGTATCTATTACATTAAGCGAACAGGTTAACGATTCAATTCCAACCAATAAACGTCTTGAAAATTTTGCAACTCAGGAAGATTTATCGCTTGTGTCTTTGTATTTCCAGTTTGGTCGCTATTTGTTAATTTCAAGTTCAAGACCCGGAGGACAACCTGCCAACCTACAAGGTATTTGGAACGACCGTTTATCACCTCCATGGGACAGTAAATACACGGTGAATATCAATACCGAAATGAACTACTGGCCAGCAGAAGTTACTAACTTATCTGAACTACACCAACCTTTGTTTTCTATGCTAGAAGACTTAGCTGTAACAGGTCAAGAGAGTGCTCAAAAAATGTATCATGCTAAAGGTTGGAATATGCACCACAACACCGACATTTGGCGTGTAACCGGCATGATAGACGGTGGTTTTTATGGTTTTTGGCCTATGGGTGGTGCCTGGTTAAGTCAACATTTATGGCAACACTATTTATTTACCGGCGATAAAAAGTTCTTAGAAAAATACTACCCGATTTTAAAATCAAGCGCCGAATTCTATGCAGATGTCTTACAACGTGAACCTGAAAATGACTGGTTGGTTGTGGCCCCTTCTATGTCTCCAGAAAACAAATATATCAGCGGTGTTGGGATTACATATGGAACAACTATGGATAACCAGCTGGTTTTCGATGTATTTAGCAACGTTATTAACGCATCTAAAGTATTAAAACTTGACATAGAATTTGCAGATTCACTTAAAGTAATGAAATCGCAACTACCACCCATGCAAATTGGTAAATACGGACAATTACAAGAATGGATAAAAGACTGGGATAAACCAGGTGATAAACATCGTCATATTTCACATTTATACGGCCTGCATCCATCGGCTCAAATCTCTCCTTTTAAAAATCCAGACTTATTCAAAGCGGCCGAACAAACCTTAGAGTTTAGAGGAGATATTTCAACAGGTTGGTCTATGGGCTGGAAAGTGAATTTCTGGGCACGTATGCTTAACGGAAACCGTGCGTATAAACTTATTAAAACTCAGCTTACCTTAGTGGAAGATGGCACCGAATCTGGAGGCACCTACCCTAACCTTTTTGATGCGCATCCACCGTTTCAGATTGATGGAAACTTTGGTTGTACTGCTGGGATTGCTGAAATGCTAATTCAATCGCACGATGAAGCCTTACACTTTCTTCCGGCGTTACCAGATAGCTGGAGCCAAGGCGAAGTGAAAGGCTTAAAAGCTAGAGGCGGATTTGAAGTCGATTTAAAATGGAATAACAACCAGTTAGAGTCAGTAAAAATCACGTCTGGATTGGGAGGAAATTTAAGATTAAGAACCAAGGAGGTCTTGGTAGATGATAGTGGTAACGAATTACCAAAAGCATCTGGAGAAAACAATAATCCATTTTACCAGACACCAGACATTAAACAACCTTTAATCTCTGAAGCTGCCGAAATTAAACCATTAGAACTACCTACATACAACTTGTATGATATTCCAACGAAAAAAGGAAAAACCTATGAGTTTCACATAAAAAACTAACCGTCATGAAGTCTTCTGTTTTAATTAGTATCGCTTGTTTTTTAGTTATTTATAACGCAATAGCCCAAAAAAAGGAAGATTATAAGCCTTATACTATTGAAAACACTTTTCAAAAATTAAAAAAGGATTATCCCGATATTTCAGCCATAATTCCTTTAGTTTCAGATAGTATTATTTATTGCGAAGATATCACCTATAAAAAAACAGAAACTTCAAAATTAAAGCTGGACATTTACCGACCAAAATCACAAAACAAGAAAGAAACCTTCCCTGCTGTCTTACTCATTCATGGCGGGGGGTGGCTTGTTGGCAGCAAAGAAAATGAACGTATTATGGGGCAACACCTAGCCTTAAATGGATACATAGGCATTCCTGTAAGCTATCGCCTGGGCTTTGAAGCCACATATCCGGCAGCTGTTAACGATATAAAAGATGCCATTATCTGGATAAGAAAGCATGCCAAAAAGTATCACATCAACCCAGAAAAAATTGCTGTATTAGGAGCATCGGCAGGAGCCCAATTAGCGACACTGGTTGGAGTAACTCCAAATTCATCAATGTATTCTTCTCATCCTAAAATTTCAAATAAAGTCCAAGCTATAGTAAACGTTGACGGGATTGTATCTTTCATCCATCCTGAAGCAGCTGCAGAATCGAAACCTGGAAAAGCTTCGATGGCTGGTATTTGGTTAAACGGTGAAAAAGAGGAAAACTTTAAACTTTGGAAAGAAGCTTCGCCTTTAGAATATGTTAACAGCCAAACACCTCCAACACTCTTTATTAACAGCTCGCATCCAAGATTTCATGCCGGAAGGGATGATATGCTTCATATTTTAAACAAGCATAGCATCTACAATGAAACCTATACACTTAAAGGAAGTCCGCATTCCTTTTGGCTGGCCAACCCTTGGTTTGACACCACACTAAACTATACCGTTAACTTTTTAAATAAACTTTTAAAACATGAAAACCAATGAACTAATTACGATTTTAACCGTTTTGATATTCGGTTTTAACACATCCATAAATGCTCAGAATAAAACCACGACAGTTTACCTGATAGGCGACTCTACCATGTGTTTGTATGATGAAAGCAGATTTCCACAAATGGGTTGGGGCATGCCATTCGAATACTTTTTTAATGAGTCTGTAAGCATTGAAAATCGTGCCAAAGGTGGACGAAGTTCAAGATCATTTATTGCAGAAAACCGATGGCAACCTGTTTTAGATGCCTTAAAAGAAGGTGATTATGTACTCATTCAATTTGGTCATAATGACGCGCAGAACTCTAAAGACCATCCGGATAGAAAAACAACACCTGAACAATACAAAACATACATCAGTAAATATATTTCTGAGACCAGATCAAAAGGCGCCTTTCCAGTGATTATAAGTCCGGTGACACGTTGGAAATTTGATTCGGAAGAAAATGCTGTTGAATGTCACGAACCGTATTTAAAGGCTTTAGAAGAGCTTTCAAAAACACATCATGTTCCGTTTATTGATTTAGACTCAAAAAGTAGAGCTCTTTTAAATGCTATGGGAAAAGCTTGTTCAAGGTATTTATACATGTACTTTGAACCTGGAGAGTACTTTCGATTTCCTGATGGTTACCCAGACAACACCCACTTTACAGAATTTGGAGCTAGAAAAATGGCTGAACTGGTGCTTCAAGGTATCATAGAACAAAATTTAAATTTAGCTCAACATGTTATTAAACCTTACCGTAGAAAATAATATGAGAACATTCACCAAATTATATAGTTGCATCATTCTAATTTTTGTCTGCGTTTATGGCTTTGCCCAACAAAATAAATTCCCAAAAGACACCTCGTACCAGGTAGCAAGCGAGTATAAAAAATATTTAAAATACTTCCCTTATATAACGCCTGCTAAAGATTCTTTACCCGCAAATGTAAATGCTTATCGCAATATCGTTTATACAACATTAGAAAATACACCTTTTGGAAAAAGAGATTTACATGCCGATGTCTTTTCTCCTAAAAAAACAGGTAGATATCCGGCTTTAATCATGGTTCATGGTGGCGGCTGGCGTTCGGGAGATAAGTCTCTACAAGTTCCAATGGCTCAAAAATTAGCCTCAAGAGGTTTTGTTACGGTTTGTGTGGAATATCAGTTATCCTTAGAAGCAAAATACCCGGCTGCTGTATTCAATATTAAAAGTGCTATTCGATGGCTTCGTGCCAATGCCGAAAAATATAATATTAACCCCGACCAGATTGCTATTTCAGGATGTTCGGCCGGAGGACAACTCGCTATGCTTGTTGGGCTCACCAACAATATTCCAGAGAAAGAAGGAAATCATGGAAAACTTGGATATTCCAGCGAAGTGCAAGCTATTATAGATATAGATGGTGTTGTTGACTTTATGGCTCCCACCTCTTTAAATTTAACTCGTAGACCTGATTCACCGGATATAGAATGGTTAGGAGGCTCATTTTACGATAGACCTGACCTTTGGAAAGACGCATCGAGCATTTTCTGGGCCAATGAAAATTCATGTCCAATTATGTTTATAAACAGTGGATTTCCTCGTTTCCATGCCGGACAAGACGAACTTGTTGGTTTGTTGGACCATTGGGGCATTTACAATGAAGTCCATAAATTCGATTATAATATACATACCTTTTGGTTATTTAATCCTTGGGTTAATCAAACCGTTAATTACATGGATAATTTTTTAACCAAAGTATTTCATCCTTAACATTCCATTTTCATGAAACATTCAATAAAATCCTTTTTGGTAATATGCTTACTAATTGTATTCCAAAATATATCCGCCCAAACCTCTAATCCTAATAAATACAAATATGATTTTGTTGTAGCTAAAGACGGCAGTGGTGATTACAAGTATATACAAGAAGCCATCGATGCGATGCGTGTTTTTCCGTTAAGACCTATTAAACTTTTCATAAAAAATGGCACTTACACTGAAAAAATAGAACTTCCACGTTACAATGTCGATGTTACTTTTATAGGTGAAGACATAAATAAAACCATCATTACGTTTAATGATTATGCCGGCAGAGGGCCACATATTGGAACGTTTAATTCTTATACTGCTAAAATCTCAGGAAACAGGTTTAGAGCAGAAAATATCACGTTCGAAAATTCATCGGGCCCAGTCGGTCAGGCCGTAGCTTTACATATTGATGCTGATAAAGCCACTTTTAAAAATTGTAAATTTTTAGGAAACCAAGACACCATTTACCATGGCGGAGAGTACTCCCGTCAGCTTTTCGAAGACTGTTATATAGAAGGAACAACCGACTTTATTTTCGGTCCGGCAACAGCGGTTTTTAAGAACTGTACCATACATTGCAAATCTGATTCTTACATAACAGCACCTAACACCCCAAAAGATAAAGCATACGGTTTTGTATTTATAGATTGTAAGATTACAACCGCTGAACATGTGAATAAATTGTATTTAGGTAGACCTTGGCGTTACTATGCTAAATCGGTTTTCATAAGATGCGATTTACCCGAAGCTATAAGACCTGAAGGATGGCACAACTGGGGTAATCCTGAAAATGAAGAAACTGCATTTTTTGCTGAATATAAATGCTCCGGGTTAGGTAGTGATACCAGCCAACGAGTATCCTGGTCTCACCAACTGAGTAAAAAGGAAGCTAGTAACTATACCGTAGAAAATATCTTTAACACTTGCAATCCTTGGATCTTTAAATAAAAAAAGTCGCTTCTCCCCAAAGCGACTTTTTTCGACTAACTCAAACAAAACTTAAATACTGTGCTCGGCTTTCCATGCACTATACTCAGTACTTATTAAATTCTTAGGCCAACTACCATACCAGGCATAACCATTTCTTCTTTCGTAAGATATCTCGGCAATCGTTTTTCTAGGACCACCTCCTCCAGCGTCTGTATCTCTGCTACAGAAAAATGGCTCATTAGGATTAAACGTATTAAATAATGATTCATACTGATCTCCGGTATAATCATCTAGTGTGTAAAATCTCGCCCACATCACATTTCCTGGAGATTCTACAAGCACTTTGTCTCCATTAACATCTTTAAGTTCATACCCTACAATCTTAACAGATTCAAACCAAGCAACCGCACTATTTATAGCATCAATAACTTCCGAGGAAGGATTATCTAAAGTCATAAGTAATCTTACTACACCTACAGACTCCGAGCCACTGTTTGAAGCTAACTCGTAAGACCTTGCCATTCTTGGTTTTAATGTCACTTCATCGTGCTGTGCACACCAAGCCGTTTTTACTCCATTTATAACAACCTGAGTTTGTAAAATAACATCAATTCCTTTATTGAAAGCGGTTTCTGCTTTACTGATGTAACTTTCGTCTATTAATTCTAAATTATTTTTCTTTAAGAAAATATCACGCATTAAATTCATAACATTCCCCATAGCATTATCGTTATAAGTAATATGTCTGCTGTAATTATTTCTTAAAGGATAATATTGAGGCCAACCTCCATTGTCATATTGCATTTCAAATAAAAAGTCAATTCCTCTAACAGCAGCATCTAGATATGCTGTATTATTGGTAGCTTTATATGCACTTAATAATGCTCTAATTTCTCCTATGGTATGATTGTTATCTATTGTAGTATCGGTAAAGTCTTTCTCGGCTTGTGCTTTTGATTTTTCAGACTCGGTTTGTTCTCTATCATATCCAGAGAAATCATTATATGGTTCTTTTGGCCATCCACCATTGTTGCGTTGCCATAACAACATGTTTTCTGCTCTTAAATTTGTTAGTACAATTCCTGAAATGTTAACACTTAATTCTCCTTTAATCCCACTACCATCTGTAGCTGTTGCTATGACATTAACTGTTCCATTTTTTTTAGGAGTTAAAAGTCCTTCTGAATTAACTTCGGCTATCGAGGTATCGGATACGGACCAAACAACGACTTTATTGGTTGCATCGCTTGGTAGAACAGAAACTGTAAATTGCTTCGCCTGACCATCTGTTATATCACTTCCAAAAACACTTATACTTTCAACCAATACCACAGGGCCGGCTACACCAGATATTTCGACAGTCTTTTGTGCTGATATTCCTGAATCATCGTTAGCAGTAGCAGTAATTTCAACTGTACCGTTTTCTAATGGGGTTAAAACACCTTTATCGGAAATTAAAGCAATGGATTCATCGGATACAGACCAGGTAACGGAGCGATCGGTCGCATTATTAGGTAGTACAACTGTGGTAAATTGTTTCGCTTGACCATCTGTTATATCACTTCCATTAACTATTACAGATGTAACAAGAATGGTTTTATCTTCATCTATAGCGTCACTGTCGCTACTACATGCGTTTAGGGCAAGAAATCCTAAAGACAATACTAAAAGTCTTTTTAGTTTTTTCATTAATATGTGGCTTATTTTGTTTAGTTGGTAATCGAAAAATGCAATCGATTACACAATATTAATTAATAAAAATTAGTAATAAAAGTTTTTTAACTAAAATTTTTACAAAAACAAATAAAAACCATACTTAAAATTTCATATCAAGAATTAAAAGAAATCATTTTAAGAATCCTTCAATGTGAAAAATAATGAAATGCAATCGTCCATGAACAACAACACACCCTAAATAGAGTGCGTTGTTATAATAAAAAAAGATAATTATTTAAGGCATCGGCTGAAGGCCTTCCCATTTCACATTCCATTTTCCATCTTTTGGAAATCCAGGATTTTCAGTAGTATTACCATCATAACCAGCACACATTAATGCTACAGCTGATAGGATACCTCCGTTACCAGGAAGATATAACGTCAATCTAGGGGTTTGGTAGTTATGCCCACCAGGTAAATAGGTGTTTGTTATTTCATCTCGCAATAGAGCTTTTATTGCCTCTTCAGGTCGTTGAAGTCGTGTCGCTGTCATTGCCTCTAAAGGGAAATCCCATCCCCAGGTATGATCCCAATGCCACACATTATCGACAATATTAAAGGTTTTATTCATGATTGAAACGTCAACAAAACCCGTACTAGGAACAAAACCTAAAGCACCTAAAACAGCCGGATGATCTATAGTATGTTCACTGGTTGGCGAATAGGAATTCGGCACACTTTCTGCCGCCAAATAAACACCATCATGTTGAGCCAATGGTGACAAACGATCTATTACCTTTTGCCATTCCTGCTCCCTTTCCATTCCCAATCGCTCACGCCATTGTTGTGCGTTTTCCAAAGCCCACTTCCAATACGCCAATTCAAATGGCGGATTGTACGTTTCTATTTTATTAAAACATTCTTGTGCAGGAATCACACCTTTTCCTAAAATATAACGATCGTTTGCCTCATCATAATTAGGATAAGACGCCATAAAATCGGCAGTTGAAAATATTAATTTTTTATATTTTTCTAAATTGGCTTTTGTTGGATTATTTCTATAAATCATTTCCGATAAATAAATCACATGAGGTTGCTGCCAGATTAAAAAGGACCCTACATTAGATGGCGCTTCATCGGCATAATGATCGGTCATTTTTTGCCATCGCACGCCTTTATAGCCTTGTCGCTCAGCTATTAATTTAGCTTTATCGTAGGCATCAAAATACCAACCAATACTTTTTTCCAACAATTCAGTTCTTCCCCATAACGGATAGTGTGCGCTATGCCACCAATACATCTCCATGTGTGGTTTCCCAAACCAACTGTTATAAGTTAAACCTGTTTCCTGAACAGGATAATGCCCAGCACATTGCGAGCGGGTTAAATATTGAGAAAGTACCACACGACGTTCAATTTCAAAGGCTCTTGGGTCGGTACATTCAGAGAAATCTACTGCTCCACCAGATTCCCAAAATTGTTCCCATGCAGCAATACTATGAGTTTCTGATTCACTAAAATTCAATATCTCTTTAGGAAATTCTGAAGCAAATTCCACAGCAACTTCAAAACTATTTTCAGCTTTGGGTTGAATGGTAAAATAATGAGGAGCAACCTCTGTAACATGACCTTCAACATCTAGAGAAGCTTGAACAGCATAGGCATCGTTATCTAATGTTCTATTAAAAACAAAGCTATTTCCGTTTTCTTGATTCACCTTCGTTTCATGTAAATCGTTGTGTTCGTAATTTGTTCCTCGATCGGCAAATTGATTCGTTGGATAAGGAAATCTTAATTTCATTTTTATTCTTCCTTCGGTAACCAAAGGCGATTCTATTTTGGCTGCAATGGCATCTTTTTCCGAATCTCCATAAGTTGTAACCTTAACCGGAACACCTTCAACCGTAAACTGACTTTCGATTTTACCAGTCCATAAATTCAATTCCTGATTGATATCTTTCAAATCTTCAGGAGAAGCTAAAGTTCCATCAGACTTTAAAATTTCCAACCCCACATTCCCTAACTGCAAGCGATGTGGATTTGCTCTAAAATAATCGGCAGCATCATTCTTTCGTTCATCTTCCCTATTTTGGATGGCATAAAGCGCATCGGCCTTTCCGTTAAAATTATAGCCTTTTAAAGTTTCACTAAACTCATAATTTTCTTTATTTGGAAAACTATGCCAGCCCCACTCCGACTGTGTTCCTAATGGCACACCATTTTGATAATATTCAGGGAAGGACTGTAATCCCGTCACATCGACTGTAAAAGCAAATTCGCCGTTTCCTACGTTTAAAGACCCTAGTGTATCGACCTCAGTAATTTTAACATTATGCCGTGTAACTACAGCCTTTCGGTCTATCTTTTCTGCAATAGTTTCTTCTTTATCCTTACAGGAATACAAACTGATGCATATAATCGTTAAGAGATAAAACCAATTTTGTTTTTTCATGGTGTATTTTGTTTAGTTGATTTTAAAAATAAAGCCCGAGGCAGTTTCATACTTTCCTCCTTGGGAAGCCGTAAATAAATAGGTTGGTTTTCCGTCTTGAAATAATACCTGTGGACGTTCGGCTCTACCGTACCGATTTAAATGCTTTGGTGCCGGTGGCTGCTGTACATATTTACTCAGTTCTTGATATCCTATTTCGGGTTGAGACCAATGCTTTCCATCGTTAGAACTCATATACAAACCTTTATCAATACCATAAACTCCTAAATCGCGAGCCAACATATGAAACTTTTCTCCATCATACCAGGTAAACGCATCTTCGCATTGTTCGTTATTACCCATTTTATGGAAATCTACAACTGGATTACCTTCATATTTTACATAAGGCCCTTCCAACCTTTTAGCAATAGCCAACCCATATTTTCTATTACCTCGAATTTTAAATTTAGGATGGATATATCCTTCGGTATCAAAAGATTTATAATACAGCCAATAGTCGCCGTTAGGATGCTTTAAAAATGATGGATTCGTTGTACAATGATCATCCCACTCACCTTCTTTTCCTGGAAGCAAGAGTGGTTTATCAGGTCTTTTCCATGGCCCATAAAGTGAATCGGCGGTAGCTAACCCGATACGTTGTGTATTCAATTTCCCATTAGAATTCCCCATAAAAAACAGGGCATACTTTCCATCAACATAATGAATACTGGGGTTATGACAAGTTGTAGCATCCCAAAATCCTTCACCTCGTGGGGCGACGACCGTACTTACATATTCATAAGGACCTTCTGGCTTATCGGCAACAGCATGAGCAATTTCCGAAGCATGCGTCCAGCCACTCATGCTTTTAGATTTTGGCCATCTTGAAAAGAATACATGAATCTTTCCATCTGGTCCCTCAATAGGGCTATTACACCACACGTAGTAATTTTCGAATTCTAAAGCTCGACCAACCGGAGACAACCGTTTTTCAAAATCGGATAATTTAACTTTCTGACTTAAACTATTAAAATCGTTCGCAAACATGGGCAAACAACTGCCTAAAGACGCCAGAATACTAGTCGCTATAAATTCCTTCCTGTTCATGTTATTAGCGTATTAACGTTAAACTCATCAGGCCAATAACCACATCGTTAGCAATAGCTTTTAATTCCAAACTTTTTAAAGTCTTTGAATCATTTAGAGGTAAATCTAAAATGGTTCCGGCTCCGCCATCGATTCCAAAATCTGAAAACCCTTTTATTAGAATAAAATCCTTAAAAACTCTGGTAATTTCTCCATTCTTAAAATACACTCTTGGAGGCTTTGGTGCATCTGTCTTGAAAGCCAGACCATCTCTAAAATAATCCTGCTCGATAGGCCACCAGTTTTCAGGGTTTTTCAAATCTAAATTTTCCGAAGTTCCATCAGTATAATTAACAATAATTTTCCCATTAGTAAATCGACTTTGCATCGGGTTTGTTGTTCCTGCCATCATAAAATATGCATGAGATGAATGCCCTGACAATGGAATTTCAATTTTCTTCGGAAAATTATCCCATTGCGATACAAAAACAATATTCTGATTGGTTACTTCGGAAGGCGATTTAAATGGAATATTTTGCGGACTTACAATCGTATTATTTTCTCCTGCTTTTCGGCGTAACCCAGAATCATTTATTTCTGGTTTAATGTATGGATAACACCAGTTCCCAATACCTTGAGTTGGCAGTTGTAAGGTTGGCGATGATGGTCGCGGACTTAAATATTTTTCCTCAAAAATGTCTGTGACTTTATTGTTGAAAACATTTTGTAGATCGACCATCTCGAATTTCGTGGTTTCCGGAAGTTTTTCATCCCAGTTTTGAAATCTCGAGATTGATTTATCTTTAGCAACATTCAAATGAATAGGTTGCCACCACACTACATCGTTTTGCTTCAACTGAACAAATAAGGTTTTGTTACCTACTATCTCATTAATTTCAAACTCTAATTGCTTATTTCCCTTATTAACTTCTGAAATGGATTCCTGAGGATCGTATACCTGAAGTATATCTGCCTTTTCTGTTGAAAATATTTTAATATCATTCTGCTTTCCAGAAAACTCAAAAACAGGTTGTTCTAAAGGTTCAGTTTTCCAATAGATTTTAATATCATACTTTTTTTGATAAGGACTTTCAATGATTAATTTTGGTGTTCCAATAGCGTTTTCATTGAATTTCCAATCAACCTTCTCACCATTAATTTCAACATATTCTATATTTGAGCTATAAACATTAACTTCCAAATTCAGTTTCATTTCTTTTGTGAATTTTGATTCGATTTGAAATTCTGAAACCTCGGCTCTTTTTTGAAAATCTATATTGATATCAGGAATGTTTAAAGACGCATTATTCCAAGCTTCTGGAAACCCAGGTTTTATAACTAATGTATTTTCTATAGCATTCGGATTAATACCAAACAGTCCTTCAACTAACGAACGTGCCGCCATACCAATGGGATCGGCAAAATCGCGATACAATTCCCCCCGGATAGCATCATAATACGACAATTGCTGAAATCCGCCCGGTGATGCACCGAGATACATGCTTTCTACCAAAGCACTTTCCCATAATTTATAGGCTTCTTCCTGTCGACCGCCTTGCCAGTAAGCCAAAGCCGTGTGTAAATTTTCGGCTAACGCCACATTGTTAACCGACCAGGTATAAGGTTGCCAGTTTGTTGTAGAAATCAACTCTAAGTCTGTTTGAGGTAAGCCTTCTGCTTTAAAAGGAATATGAGGAATTTCGGTATCTATATATCGTAATGATTGATACGCTTGAAATTCATTAGCAATGCCTTCATCTAAACCATGATAGATAGTCCAAATACCTGGATGGTCGTGCAATAATTGATTTCCTAATAAATCTTTATACTCTGCAAAAACACCTTTTTCAGAAATCCACAATTTATTTTCAATGGCTGATTTAATATGTTTTGCTTCATTAATATACACGTCATTATCTTCACCTAACAGTTTGGCTATACTCGCCGCCAGTAAATTTGCTGAATAATTATATGCTGATGAATACGTCACGCCACTCCCCATATATTGTAAAGCATCGCTTGCCCAAATGGTAGCGTAAGCATCGTAAAGTCCATCGTTATCCGCATCAAAGTTTCGTTTTTCCCAAGCTAAATGACGCTGAACCACCGGCCACATCTTACGCATAAAATCTAAATCGCCCGTCCATTGATAACCACGTAACAACTGATTAATAAACACGGAATTCATATCGTAATGGTGGGCCTTTGTATTGTTATTCGGGTGACGACTTATATACCCTCGACTAAACATGGCTGTACCTAAGACCTCCTTTTGTCTGGCAAAATTTCTGGAGCTGTCTAACACTACCGGGCCCGTTTCTGGTTCTAAAACCTGTGAATTACCATAGCTTTCAAAATGAGTTTTTGCCCGGTCGTGCCAACCTAAAGGGTTCGCTACATAAGCGCCTCGCCAGGCATTTAAATGCATACGCCAAGCTACTGCACCATGTAAATACGCTGGTGATTCCCAAATACCGTCTGCTGCAACAGCTAAAGCACCGCCGAGTGTATTAATGAATGGATCTGGGGTTTTTAAAGTTACACGAGAGCGTAACGCTTTAACTTTATTTGAAGCTTGATTAAATTCGGTTGCTAATTGCGATTGTTTAACCTCGGATAAGGTGTTGCTATTCTCAAGTTTCCAATATAGCGTTTCACTTTTCTTTAGTGAGATTTCTCCAATAACTATCGGACTTACATCTGCTTGTGATGAAAAAAGTTCCTTTGGGTTAGCTGTTAAATTAGCTTCAACAATTTTAGTTTTAGATTTTGGAAAATACCCTGAAATACTTCTATTGTTCCCTGTTTTCTGCTTGTTACTTTCTGATCCGTAATGCAACAAAAACATATCATCTTTAACTTCATATTGATTATTAACACAATACTCAGGATGCATATAAAACACCGATTCCGGATCGGCCCCGATATCGCCATCGCGATGAAACTTTTTGCCTGTGGCTCCACCATAGGCCCAGATTAATGATATGCTCTTTGGAATATTTTCAGTACTTACTTTAAGCAACATGGCTTCGGTATCGGCATGTGCAGCAACTTCTATTTTTATTATGCCTCTTTCAAGTAATGTGTCTTCTATTTCATAAAGCATTACTCCTGGCGTATATTTCGTTACAATAACATCACCTTCGGTAAGCCACTTGCTTTTTCCTTCTGTAGTAATTCCTAATTTAAAGTTACCTCCCATGCCTGGCATATACATGGCAAACTCGGGCAAATCTCCAGCTTCTACTCTAAAACCTGTATTTGTTCCGTACAATGCTCTATTAAATTTTCTAGAGCCGTTTTTTAAAATAAAACTTTCGCCTTTAGGAAGATAATGTATCTGTCGTGGTTCTGCTTTTTTTTCTACCGATTCTTGTGCCGGCAATTGCCCCAACATACCTACAAAAAAGCCAAAACTAATAGCAATTATTCTCGATTTTAATAAATTCATTTAAAACCTTATTTTGTTTGGTAAACGGACGCAGGCAAATCAACTTTTTGCGTGTTTTCTGACAATACCTGCCCTCCGTCATCGGGTAAAATTTTCACATTATTAAGGATCCAATTAGAACTATAACTTATTTTACCTGCTGTTTTTGCCTGAATATAAACATTGTTCAATGTTATGTTATCGATTACCGATTGTTCTAATCCATTTACATTAATTGCTGTTTGGGCTCCCTTTACATGGATATTATTTAAGGTTATATCTCTAAAGGTCGGAATCCCTTTTTCAGAGTCAACCTTTTCTAACATTTTTTTCCAATGCACAGGAATGGAATCTTTATTAAACTCTTCTGGCAATTTAGAATAACTATAATTCGGGTTCCAGTTCATGCCCACTTGCATAAAGGTACGCACGCTATCCATTTTAATATTCTCTAAATAGATATCTTCAACAGTACCGCCTCGATTAGTTGCTGATTTTATATTCAATCCATTTTTAGTACCCATTCCTTTTATGTTAGACACAAATACATGACGAATACTTCCGGAAGTTTCACTACCTAAAGTAAACAACCCCGCTCCCTGTCTTGCAATACAGTCTTTTATCACGACATATTCGGTAGGTTTATTAACGCGCTGACCATCCCAGTCGCGACCAGCCTTTAAACAAAAGTTATCGTCATTACAATCGATATCACAATTTTGTACTAAAATCCATTTCGAAGAATCGATATCCACACCATCGGTGCTTGGTCCGTGACCACCAATATTGTTTCTTATTTTTAAACCATCGACTGTAATGTATTCTGAGTACAATACCTGTACTGTCCAAAATCCAGCACGTTGTAAATTCAAATCTTGAACAAAGATATTTTTAGAATTCTGGACTAAAACGGTTCGCGGGCGCTTTGCATCGTAATCAACAATCCAACGCAGTCCTCTGGGTTCGTAATCGTTTTTACGTAAATCCCAATAGTAATCCCAAAACACTTTCCCCTGTCCGTCTATTACACCATCACCTCCCAAAACAACATTAGTCTGTTCTTTTACGTTTATTAAAGCGGCAGGCCACACCATTTCTATACCCGCCACACGTGTATCGATTTCCTTGTAATCTTCGATATTTTCACTTCCTTTTATGGTTACGCCTTTTGGAACAATAAAGTTAATACCACTCTTAATAAAAATGGAGCCAGATAAATAGCTTCCCGGTTTAAAGGTTACAACTCCTCCGCCAGCATCAAAACAAGCGTCAATGGTTTTTTGAATGGCTTCGGTATTTAAAGTTTCTCCATCATTTACAGCACCATAATCATTGACAAAAAAGATTTCCTTTTTATTTTCAAAGGATTTCGCTCCTACTTTATCAACCCATTCTGGAATAAAGGATTCTGCATTACTTTTTTCTTTCTTTACTGAAGCGTCTTTTTGTTTGCACGAAATAGTCAATAGGCTATACAGAATAAGCCCTGCAAGTTTAATGTGGTTCATAGTTTAGTTGAATTGTGAAACGTAAATATAACCGATAACTAAAAGTTAAGTATCCTGTACTTACACGATATTACTTACATAAAATCTATTTCTTTTATTCTTTTAGTTATTTTAAGCTTCGCAATTTTTAGTTCTAATTCCTTGTAAATCCTTAAAAAACCTGCTATAAGATTACTTCAATTCTATTTTTATGTTAATTTTGCTATCAACCCTCTCAAGTGGAGTTTCTAATTATAGCAATTCATTTTATGGCTCAACAAATTGAAATTAAAATTAATGAATCGTCTCGTGTCCCCAAATACAAGCAAATTGTTGATTCTATTATTAATGATATTTCGAAGGGCAAATTAAAGGTTGGTGAAAAAATACCTTCCATTAACGAATTAAGTGAGTCCTGTTATCTTTCTCGTGACACAGTAGAAAAAGCCTATAAACAACTCAAAGAACAGAAAGTTATTATCTCTGTTAAAGGTAAAGGCTACTATACCGCAAAAACCGATTTGATTTCTAAAATTCAAATCTTCTTCATGATTAACAAACTAAGTTCCTACAAAATGATGATTTACAACTCATTTGTTAACAGCTTAGGAATGAATAGTCTTGTTACTTTATCGGTATACCACTGTGAAGAATCCATCTTTGCCAAAACTTTAGAACGTAATCTTGGCGCCTACGACTATTATGTGATTATGCCTCATTTTAAAACCGATGATTCGAACCATATAAGTACCACTAACATGGTTCAGGATGTTTTAAATAAAGTCCCTAAAGACAAGCTTATTATTTTAGACAACAATAAACTGCAAATAGAGGGGAATTATGGCGCGGTTTATCAAGATTTTCAAGAAGATATATACAACGCTCTGAAAAAAGGTGTCGACAAACTAAAGAAATACGACAAGCTTGTTTTGGTGTACCCATCAAAATCGGTATATCCTTACCCTCAGCGCATTGTCCACGGTTTTAGAAAATTTTGTTCAAAATTTAATTTCGATTTTGAGATTTTAAATGAAATTTACGATGACATGGATCTTGATAGTAAGGACACCTACATCATTATTGAAGAACACGACTTAGTGAATTTAGTTCGTCAGGTACGTGCCAAAAATTTAACTTTAGGAGAAGATATCGGTATCATTTCCTATAACGATACGCCTCTAAAAGACCTCTTAGGTATTAACGTCGTTAGTACCCATTTTAAAGCTATGGGTGAGACAGCAGCTTATCTGGTTTTAAATAATAAAAAAGAAAAAGTAAAGAACGTTTTTGATTACATAGAAAGGAATTCGGTTTAAAAAGATTCTATTTCAGAATAGTACAGGATGGATCTTTACAATTAGACTAATATTTTAGTCAAAAATAAATTTTATGATCCACCACAAAACCAACTTACTAAATCTTTTATTTTTACTAGCTACACTTTATACTACTGCGCAATCTAATCTAAATAAATCATTTAGCTTTGGAACAAAAAACACTCCCGACAATGCTGTAAATATTTCAGAAGCTACAATATACAATGAAGCTAAAGGCTATGGTTTTGACTTTAATACCGCTAATAATGCTAAATTCAGCAAGCAGGCATTAACTTCAAACAGTTCGGTTTATTTTTCAATAAAATTACCCGAAGGATTTTACAAAGTCGATTTAATTTTAGGTGATAAAAAATGTTCTGAAACGACTGTAAAAGCTGAATCCAGACGTTTAATGATTAAGGAACTCCAAGTCGAAAAAAAAGACACCGTTCACTATTCCTTTACCGTTAATGTTAGAACGCCTAAAATTGATAATAATTCTTCCATTCGAATAAAAGACCGTGATAAACGCCAACTTAACTGGGATGACAAATTAACTTTAGAATTTTCAGGAAGTCCAGCGATTCAAAGTATTAACATAACTCAGGTTTCAAACATCACTACCATTTTCCTTGCCGGCGATTCAACGGTTACCGATCAGGATGTAGAACCCTGGGCATCGTGGGGGCAATTTTTTACCAATTATCTATCAGCTGATGTAGTTGTTGCGAATTATGCCGAGTCTGGTTCTTCGTTAAGCGCTTTTAAAGCTGTAAAACGTTTAGACAAAATTCTATCGCTAATGAAGTCAGGTGATTATCTATTTATAGAATTTGCTCATAACGATGAAAAACAAAAAGGCGATGGTATTGGTCCCTGGGAGTCATACACAAACTATTTAAAAGAATATATTACAAAAGCACGAGAAAAAGGCGGAATCCCGATTCTATGTACCCCAACGCAACGCCGAGCGTTCAATGCTGACGGCACTTTAAAAGCAACTCATGGCGACTTCCCTGCTGCTATGCGTAAAGTAGCAAAAGATATGAATGTGCCATTAATTGATATCACGAAAATGACAACAGATATGTACGAAAGTTGGGGAGACGAACCATCTAGGCAGGCCTTTGTTCAATATCCGGCAAATACATTTCCAGGACAAAGCAAAAAATTAGAAGACAATACGCATTTTAACAGTTTTGGAGCTAACGAAATTGCTAAATGTGTGGTTCAAGGCATTAAAGGTTTAAACTTGGATTTACAAAAACACCTTAGACCAAATATTCCAGAGTACAACCCTAAAAAACCAAATGTAATTAGCAATTGGACGCTACCGATGAGTACACGATTTGAAATTAAAAAACCTGATGGTAATTAAAGGGCCTGTTCTTTACAAAACACATGATACCACAGGATAGTTCTCATAAATGTATAAAGTACATTTACAGAATGTGTTTCACAAAAAACGCATAACAATCAACGCCACTAAACACAAATGAGATTAAATACATTACACACACTTTTTGTTCTTTTTGCAATAACTTTCTTTAGCCATGCGCAGGAAACCAAAAAAATCTACCTTTCTGGAAAAGATTTTAAACACCCAGTTTCTTGGGAATTTATGTGTACCGACGGGCACAACAGTAAAACATGGTCAACAATAAACGTACCTTCAAACTGGGAACTAGAAGGTTTTGGTGAGTACACATACGGTCGCTGGTATAAAGAACTTAACCAAAAAGAACCGAGTAAAGAGGAAGGATTTTACAAATACAACTTCAGCATCCCAGAAACTTATAAAAATCAGAATGTCACCATAGTTTTTGGAGGCGCTATGACCGATACTGAAGTTAAAATCAACGGGAAATCGGCAGGACCAATTCACCAAGGCGGCTTTTACGAATTTAAATACGATATTACTTCCCTTCTAAACTATGGTGAAGACAATCTGCTAGAAGTTCACGTTTCTAAACACTCCAGTAACAACACCGTAAATAACGCTGAGCGTAAAACCGACTGGTGGTTATTTGGTGGAATTTACAGACCGGTTTGGTTAGAGGTTTCTCCTAAAACATACATTGAACATGTTGCTGTTGATGCTAAAATGGATGGCTCACTTTCAGCCGATTTAGACATCATTAATCTTCCCAAAAAAGCAAGTATAGAAGCTACTATCAGCCCAATTGGAAGCCATGAATCATTCAAAACTATAACGATTCCTTTAGATGACAAAAAAACTCACCAAACCATTTCAGCAAAATGGGATGACGTGAAAACCTGGAACCCGGAATCACCAAATCTATATACTCTTACGTTAGAGTTAAAATCAGAGAATGAAATACTTCATACCTCAAAAACAAAAATCGGATTCAGGACTCTAGAATTCCTTAAAAAAGATGGCATCTACGTAAATGGTAAAAAGATTATCATGAAAGGGATTAACCGCCATACCATTTGGCCAGAATCTGGTAGAAGCACAGATAAGGATATTAGTGTTTTAGATGTAAACCTGATTAAAGATATGAATATGAACGCCGTGCGTTTTCATTATCCTCCAGACTCACATTTCCTTGAAGCTTGTGACTCCCTTGGTTTATTTGTTTTAAATGAAGTTGCAGGCTGGCAAAATGGTTATGATACCAAAACCGGAACACAACTCATCAAAGAAACAGTTCAACGCGATGTGAATCACCCTTCTGTAATTATCTGGGATCACGGTAACGAGGGTGGTTGGAATTACGAAATAGACCACGTCTTCCACGAATACGACCCCCAAAAGCGTATTGTAATTCATCCATGGTCTGATTTCGATGGCTGGGACACCCACCATTACCCAACGTATTTAACAGGTATGCACCGCTTTAATAACGGTGAAAATGTATTTTTCCCAACTGAATTTATGCATGGTACTTACGACAACGGTATTGGTGCCGGACTTGAAGATTTCTGGACACGATATAAACAAAGTCCATTATTCGCAGGCGGTTTTATGTGGGCCATGCTGGATGAAGCTGTTTTACGAACTGATTGGACGGGAGAACAAAAATATGATTCCAAAGGTAACCTAGCGGCCGACGGTGTTTTAGGTCCGCATAGAGAAAAAGAAGGCAGTTTCTTTACAGTTAAAGAAGTATGGTCTCCTATTCAATTTGCTCCTAAACAAATTACTCAAAAATTCGACGGTTCTTTCTTGGTAACTAACGATTATATCTATACAAATCTAAATACCTGTAAACTTGAATACCGTGTTTTAAAAGCGACCGAAGAAATTTTATATACCGATGATAAAGCTGAAGTTATTGCTTCTAACCCAATTACTATTGAAAGCATCACTCCTGGAGAAACAAGAACTCTTCATTTTAATGTTCCTTCCAACTTTTTTGAAGGTGATTGGTTAGAAATAACAGCAACAGACAAACATGGTCGTGAAATTTATACTTGGTCATGGCCAATTCATAAAGCATCATATTTAGCCAATAAACTCATTGCTAAAAATGACCTTAAAAAAGAAGCAAAAGCTGAAAAAACAGATAGCGAAATCACATTATCAAGTAAAGCTCTTACAGTAAAATTAGATACTAAAACAGGGCAAATCATCAGTATTCAAAACAAAAAAGGAGATGTCCCGTTCACAAACGGACCAAAACCGATTGGCATGAAAGCTGAAGTTGAAGATGTTTCTATTTCTCAAACTAAAGAAGCGGCTATTTGTGTTTTTAAATATGCGGGAGGTATCGAAACTGCCACCTGGACCCTATTTAACGACGGTCGTTTAAAATTAGAATTGATATTTCTGAAAAATGCAGGAAGAAATAGTGGTTTTGACGGTGCCTTTTTTGAAGGAGCCATCAATCAGTTTGGTGTTACCTTCGATTTTCCTGAAGAAGGTGTTGAAGCTATGAAATGGATTGGCAATGGTCCTTACCATGTTTGGAAAAACCGAATTAAAGGGACAACTCTTGGGCTTTGGGAGAAAGATTATAATACCACTGTTACCGGTGAAAGTTTTGAAAATTTAGTATACCCGGAATTCAAAGGTTATCATGCCAATTTTATTGGAGGTAATCTTAAAACAAACCATGGTGATTATAAATTCTTTAGTGAAAACGATAAGCTTTTCTTTAGATTATTCACACCAGATTTACCAAAGCATGCGGTTTCAAAAGTATTCCCGCAGCCAAGATTCCCAGAAGGAAATATTTCATTCATGTATGAGATTCCTGGAATGCGCGCTTTTAAACCTTTAGAACATCAAGGACCAGAAAGTCAACCTACAAACATTCGCATTAAAAGTGGCGATGAAGGTATTCCTATGACCTTATTGTTCGATTTTAGATCTGACAACTAAATATTACATATTGATGAAAAAATTTAAGTTATTAACATTCTTGTGCCTCTGTATTTCAATAACGTCCTGTGCACAACAAAAAAATACAACGCCAAAATTATACACTGTTGGTGATTCAACCGTAAAAAACGGTCGTGGCGATGGTTATGGAGGTCTCTGGGGTTGGGGTGATTTTATCGGTCAGTTTTTAGACAGTACTAAAGTTAAGGTTGAAAACCATGCACTAGGAGGAACTAGTAGTCGTACTTATCAGAATTTAGGCTTATGGGACTCTGTCCAAAAGCAATTAAAACGTGGCGATTATGTTATGATTCAATTTGGTCATAACGATAACGGTCCTGTAAACGATACCATTAGAGCTCGTGGCACCATTAAAGGTATTGGTGATGAAACCGAAGAAATAGATAATATGATTACTGGTGTACACGAAATTGTTCACACCTACGGTTGGTATATTGAAAAAGTGGTAAAAGAAACGCAAGCTAAAGGCGCTATTCCTATTATTATGTCTCCCATTCCAAGAAACGACTGGCATAATGGTAAAGTACCAAGAAATGATAATTCTTACGGATTATGGGCGAAGCAAATTGCAGAAAAAACAGGCGCGACATTCATTAATTTAAATGAAAAAATGGCAGCGAAACTTGAAGGTTTTGGCGAAGATAAAGTTACAGGAACTTATTTCTACAAACGCGACCACACGCATCCATCAGCAAGAGGAGCTGCTATGGCAGCATCGCTTATTATCAATGAATTAAAACAAACCGATAATTCTATAAAAAATTATATCCTTAACGATGTAAAGGTTGTTCTTCCAAAAAAGAAAAACATCTTCTTAATTGGCGATTCAACTATGGCGAGTAGCAGTAACCCAAACACCATTGGTTGGGGTGTTCCGTTCCCACAATTTTGCGATACTACGCAAGTCAATGTTATTAATAAAGCGCGTGGCGGACGAAGTACCAGAACGTTTATTTATGAAGGTTTATGGGATGCTGCTAAAAGCGAATTTCAGGAAGGAGATTTTGTCATTATTCAATTCGGACATAATGATGCCGGAAACATTGATAAAAAGAAATACAGAGGTTCTTTAAAAGGTATTGGAGAAGAAACTCAGGAAGTGATGCGCGACAGCACCGGACTTGAAACTGTTCATACTTATGGTTGGTACTTAAAAAAGATGATAAACGACACTAAAGAAAAAGGTGCAAACCCAATTATTTTAAGCCTAACACCACGTAACGAATGGCCCAACGGTAAGGCTGAAAGACGCACCGACAGTTATGTAAAATGGGCAAAAGAAGTTGCTGACGCTGAACATGTACCCTTTTTCGATATAAATGATATAGTAGCTACCAAATATGAGGCTTTAGGCAAAGAACAAGTAAAACCATTTTTTCCGCAAGACCACACTCACACTAATTTGGAAGGCGCTACATTTACAGCTAAAACTGTAGCTGAACTATTTAAAAAATCAAGAAGACTGGGCTTACGCAGTTATATTTATTTTGATTAGCACATAGTTTGTTACACATAAAAAAAATGCTTCGAAATTATTCGAAGCATTTTTTTTATAATTACGGATTAATAGACTTCAATGTCACTTCTCCTGTCTTGAGTCCTTTACCTCTCACTTTTAACTGAATATCTCCAGCTTCAGTTGTGGTTTGAACCAATACCACCAATTGACCGCTAAACAATTTCATTGTAGGCAAATGAAAAAGCTCTAAAGATGTGGCATCACCATTACAGGCGGCACGATAGGTTCCGTTTCCAGACACTTTAAATTCTAATTGATTAGTCGCAGTCGGACAAGGAATTCCATTTTTATCGACTACAGACACTCTAACAAAAACCAAATCCTCTCCGTTTGCCCTAATTTGTTGTTCTTCTGGTTCTAAAACAATTTTATAAGGTTTTCCTGCGGTATGAATCTCCTCTTCTTCAGCTGGATTTCCATCATCATCGAAAGCCACAACTTTAAGTGTTCCTGGTTCATATTTAACATCCATCCACATTAAACGGTAACGGTTTTGAGGGGTTTCATTATTTTTTTTCTGAATCCCCATACTTTTTCCGTTTACAAACAATTCGGCGCTGTTATAATTGGTATATACAAACACCGGAGTGGTTTCACCTTCACGCCCTTCCCAATTCCAGTGCGGTAAAACATGAAGCGTTGCATCTTCTGTATTCCATCGGCTTCGGTATAAATAAAAACGGTCTTTAGGTAATCCTGCCAAATCATTAATCCCGAAATACGAACTACGTGACGGCCATTTATCATCATAAGGTGTTGGCTCTCCCAAATAATCGAAACCTGTCCAGACAAATTCCCCGATGACCCAAGGTTTATCATCCTGAAGCACAAAATCATCATCAGGCAAATTCGACCAACTACAATATTCCAAATCGTATGACGAACATTGAAAGTCGTCGTATTGCTTCATGCTTGCCTTTTCAACAGGAAACTTATAAATACCTCGTGAACTCACTGTAGAAGCCGTTTCTGACCCCAGAATAAAGCCTTGAGGAAACTTCTCAAACGCTTCTTCATATAAATGCACACGATAATTTAATCCAGGTACATCTAAAAGTGCTCCGAAACCAGATTTCATAGTTTGCGCTACACGATCCATACCAACCGTTACTGGTCTTGTTGGATCTTCACGATGAAAAATATCCTGTAAACGTTTTGCGCGTTTTACCCCTTCGGCACCAAACTGATCGGGCACCTCGTTACCAGAACTCCACATCACAATACATGGATGATTTCGGGTGGCATGAATTAGATTTACCAAATCCTTTTCCACATCAGATTCAAAAAACTGATGATAGCCATTTTTAACTTTCGCTTTTGCCCACTCGTCAAAACTTTCAGCTAAAAACATAAAGCCCATTTCGTCACATAATTCTAATTGTTCTAACGACGGCATATTGTGAGAACTTCGAATAGCATCAACCCCCATATCTTTTAAAATTCGAAGTTGTCTTCGCAAAGCTGAAGTATTTATCGCTGCTCCAAGAGGCCCTAAATCGTGATGTAGGCAAACGCCTTTAAACTTTCGAACCTCGCCATTTAAACTAAAACCCTCATTGGCTTCATAAGCAATGGTTCGAATGCCAAATGTTGTAGACACCTCATCAATTAACTTCTCATCTTTATAAAGCTTTAAATTAGCAGAGTACAAATACGGTGATTCCGGGCTCCATAACTTCGGGCTTTGAACAAGGATATTTTGTTCGAATTGATTATCGAACATAGTGCTTGTTTCATTTAAAGCAACTTCGTTTCCATCTGCGTCAAAAACAGTCGTTACCAGTTTAAAATCACTTCCCGTAACTTGAGTTTTCACATTTACTTTTGCAACATCCTTTGAAACCAGCGGCGTTGTAGTAAACGTTCCCCAATGGTTGATGCTTTCTTTATTTTTTACAATCAGTTGTACTTTTCTGTACAATCCAGCTCCTGGATACCAACGGGAAGATTCACCCTGATTTGATAAATGCACTGCTAAAACATTATCTTCATCTAAGAAATCTGTGATATCGAAATAAAAGTAATTATAACCGTAATTCCACTCGCCTACTTTCTTACCATTTACATAAACCTTTGGCTGACTCATAGCGCCATCAAACGTTAATAATACTTTTTGATTTACTTTAACATCTGAAAGTTTAAATGTTTTACGATACCAGCCATCACCTATATACGGCAAAGCCCCAGTACGCCCTGTTTTTTCGGTTGCTTCTTTCTCTCCGTTTTGTTCAATGGCTACAGTTTGCTTATCGATTTCTTTATCAAATGGACCGTAAATAGCCCAATCGTGTGGAACGTTTACTGTTTCCCATTTACTATCGTTAAAGTCTTTTTCAGAAGCTTTTTCAATATTTCCTTTAGTGAATTTCCAACCCTCTTTTAAATTAATAATCTGCCTAGTCTGAGCAGATAATTTAAGAGTAGATATTATAATAATTGAAAGAACAAAATTTGAAAAACGCATAAGGAGTTGTTTTAAAGCTACTAATCTAAATGAAAAACTTCTTTTAAGGGTAAAGCTACTGGAGAATTATCAGGGTTTGTATCCATTATGTCTGCCATATATGCCCACCACTTTTTTACAATAGGGTGATTAGGCAACAAATCGTGATCGAAATCTTCACTTATTTTTTGAACCGCAAACAGTGTTAAAGTGTCTTCATCTAAAAAAATACTGTAATCCTGAATTCCAGTTTCAGAAAGTAACTCTGAAAGTTCAGGCCAAATCTCATCGTGACGCTTTTTATACTCAGCTTCGAATCCTGGTTTCAACTTCATTTTAAAAGCGTTTCTAATGGTATGTTTTTTCATTTTAATTGGCATTTAAATTAATATAAACAGGTGCATCGCGATCGCAAACAATGTCTCCATTTACATACTTTAATTCCGCAACTTGTAAGGATGTTCGTCTTGTATTATACGTGTCTTTTCCTTTATTTTCTGCTGTGCGCCCTGGATGCGTAAAATAAAACACGTAAGCTTTGTCTCCGCTCACAACAATATCAGGATGCCCTCCTTTTACTTTATCGTCTTCACCCTTTCCTGGAATTTCCAAAATATTTTTCTCTTGGCGGTTCCAGTGTTCAAAATCATCAGACCAATACACACCTAATCCGCGCCAGGCATCGTTAACCATCCAGTTTTTACCTTTCCAACGGAATACGTTTGGTCCTTCACCACGATCTTTAACCACTTTTTTACCACTATCTACCCAATTGTATAAATCTTTACTATCGGCATAATAAATGGACTTCCCATCGTTTTCATTATTATAATACATGCGCCATCTACCATCTGGTAGTCTAAAAACATCGGCATCGATACAGCGTTCGGAAGCCAGTTTCAACTTAGACTGAAATGCCCAATCTATCATATTTTTACTTGTTAAATGCACAATATATCTCGGATGATACCAACCTTCAAATATCCCAGGCACAATGGTTAAATACATATGATAAACACCATCATACTCTAAAACATCGGGTGCCCAGTGCGTGACATTTTCAATTTCATAATCGATATTGCAAGTGCCTTTATAAGTCCAGTGTGCACCGTCTTTAGATTCTGCGATACCTATTTTTGTTCCGTGTACCCATGCTACACCGCTTAAAGTGGTGTCTTTTGCCCGGCGGTTGGTATAATACATATACCAAACCTTGTCCTTTTCATTCCAGAGAATTGAGGGATCGGCAGCACCGTCGAAAACAGGGTCTCGAAACAAAGGTTTATCGGCAATATTAGGTTGATTGGATTTTGTTTTTTGAGTTCCACATGCTGAACAAATAATCAGCAATAGAATAAAATAAAGTGATTTTAATTTCATTTATATGAGAATCTATTTTAATTCAACATTCACCGTTTTATCGTCTTTTTTAAACTGATTTTGAAGTCGCACTTTCATGTTTTCTGCTATTTCTGTTTGCTCATCTATAAGATTATTTTTCTCTTCTGGGTCGCTTTCAATATTATATAACTGATATAAGGCCGGCGAACCATCTTTATGACGATTTCTAATAATTTTCCAGGGTTTATGAATCAAACTTTCCTGAATATGGCCACGCACATAAATATCGTGATTGGTTTCTATTTTACTATTTTCAATAGACGGCCAAACATTTACACCTTCAACATACTGTGGAATATCTTCACCTATTAAATTTAAAACAGTAGGCATAACATCGCTAACCGCCATATAATTTGAATTCTCTTCGGCCTGCAATTTTCCTCTAAAATAAGCTATAGCAGGCACTCGAATGGCGCCTTCGTAATTAGAGGTTTTCCAGTCGCGCAACGGAAAATTACTTCCTAAAACATCATTGCCTTTAAATTTACCATCATACTGATAGGTTGGATACCAGTTTTCCATAGCGCCATTATCACTTATAAAAAACACTAAAGTATTTTCATCAAGATGATGTGCCTTTAAAGTTTCAAGCACCTTCCCTATGGCATCATCCATGTGCGTCATTGCCGCTGCAAAATCTACGCGACTGCTATCTTTTATGGTTTTATAATACGGTACTTTCCACTTTTCTTCTTCTTGCAACGGAAAATGAGGTGCACTGTAAGCCAATTGCACATAGAAATTTTTAGTGGTATCTCGTTTCTTGATTAACCACTGAATAGCTTCTTTTGTTACTAAATCCGTGGTGTGACCGTCTTCCTCTATCATCTTATCATTTCTATACCAACTGGCATCGCCATTTTTATAACGGTGCGTGTATTGATCGATTTGCCCGTGTAAAAAACCATACGAATAATCAAACCCGAAAGCATTTGGTCCATTAGATATATCTAAACCTAAGTGCCATTTACCAAACAACGCATTTTGATAATTTTTCCTTTTTAAAGCCTGAGGTAAGGTGGTAATCGAATCGGGTAAGGTTTTATTGCTTTTTCCGCTAATAGGGGCCACAACTCCTATTCTACTTGACGGCATTCCCGTTAATAAAGACACTCTTGAAGGAGAACAAGTAGGATTGGCATAAAATCTGTTTAGCTTTACCCCATGATTTGCAAGACTATCAATATTTGGCGTTTTTATTTCAGAACCATTATAACCAACATCGTTCCATCCAGCATCATCTGCTATAATAACTAAAACATTCAACCCTTTATCTAAATGAATTTCTGTTTGTTTTTCTACAGAATGATTTTTACACGCTGAAAACAAAAGAAGCAAAAAACAAAGCAATGTAAATGGTAAAAACCTAATACTCATGAATATTAATTATGTTTTAAAAAGTTTGTTGGAAAGTTAAAGATATTTAGTTGTAAACGGAATAGTATCCTGTGGTATACTGCACTTCCCCTATCTTTTTATAAAAATAAACTCTTAAACCGTGCTATAATCAACTAAAACAGGATGCTACAGGATACTATTTTTAAACGTAAAAAATACCTTTACTATCCAATTAAACAAAATAACCATTATTAATGACTAAAATAGCCCAAGCTTTTTTTGTAGTTGTCTTTTTACTTTTCGTTTCCTGTAAAGAAACCATTCATCCTGTTAAAATTTCTAAGGTTGAAGTGGAAGCTCCGTTTAAAATGCCAGCTATCGAAATTCCTGATTTTAGCTATTGCAAACAATTTCTTATTACAGATTTTGGAGCCATTAAAGGAAATAAAAAACGAAACTCGAAGGCTATTGATGATGCTATTAATGAAGCGAATAAAATAGGGGGTGGTATTGTAATTATTCCTGAAGGCGAATGGATTACAAAAAGTATTCACTTGAAAAGCAATGTAAATCTGCATTTAAACAAGGGAGCTGTTTTACTGTTCTCTGAAGCTCCTGAAGATTATCTTCCTGCTGTGCATTCTACTTGGGAAGGCATGGAATGTTACAATTATTCTCCATTAATTTATGCCTATCAGTGTAAAAATATTGCTATTACTGGCGAAGGAAAACTAAAAGCAAAAATGGATATCTGGAAAACATGGTTTCCACGCCCAAAACCACATATGAATAGCTTAAAACGTCTTTACAATTTAGCGTCTTATAACAAACCTATTGAAGAACGTCAGATGGTAAATGATACGGCACATTTTCGTCCGCAGTTTATTCAATTTAATCGTAGTCAAAACATTTTATTAGAAGGTGTTTCTATTGAAAACAGTCCGTTCTGGACCATTCACCCTTACCTTTCAAAAGATGTGGTTATTAGAAATTTAAATGTATATGCTCACGGACATAACAATGATGGTGTTGATCCTGAGATGAGCGAAAATGTCCTTATTGAAAACTGTATATTTGACCAAGGTGATGATGCTATTGCCATAAAGTCTGGTAGAAATCAGGATGCCTGGCGATTAAATACACCTTCAAAAAATATTGTCATGCGCAACTGTACCATGAAAAACGGTCATCAGTTAGTCGCTATTGGCAGTGAGCTTTCCGGTGGTATTGAGAATGTTTTTGTTGATAACTGTAATGTGGTTGATGGTGCCAAAATGTATCATTTAGTATTTATAAAAACCAACGAACGTCGTGGTGGATATGTAAAAAACATTTTTGTTGAAAATATAAAAGCGGGTAAAATAGCTAATGGAGTTTTAGGAATAGAAACCGATGTGCTTTACCAATGGCGTGATTTAGTGCCAACAATAGAAAGAAAACTAACTCCAATTAGCGACGTGCATCTTAAAAATGTATCGGCTACGGAAACCGAATATCTATCAAAAATATTTGGTCAGGCAGAACTTCCTATCGAGAATGTTTTTCTCAAAAATGTATCGGTAGATAATATCCTAAAGGAAAAACATATTCATGAAAACGTTGTTAATTTCATGGAAAACTAACTATTGATTTGAAGAACATATGACAACCTAAAAAACTTCAATTAAAACTAAACCAATGAGACCTTTAACATATTTATTAACCCTTTCACTAATTATTTCTGTTTCATGTAAATCGAATAATTCAAAAGCGAAACATCAAATTCCAGTGATAGAAACAGGCAAAGCTAGTTCTGTTGCAAAAATCTGGATCGATTCTATTACAGGTCATAAAGTTGAAAAATTAGTCGACAGAACCGGAGACAACCGAAGTTTTTACTTTCATAATAACCCGTTTTTAAAATCGGAAGACGGGACTGAAGATTTAATGATTTTTTCCGGTTCTTCTGAAACTGGAAATCAGTTTTTCACTGTCAATCTAACCACTAAACAAGTTCAACAAATTACCAATAAACCAGGAAATAAACGTGGTGAAATTATTGGTCCAAAATCTCGTAAAGTCTTTTACATGATTAAAGACAGTGTATTTGCTACACATATTGACACGCATAAAACCGAATTCATCTATAAATTTAGTGATGATGTTATTGGCTCTGTAACCACTTTAAATGCAGATGAAACCTTACTCGGCGGTGCTTTAATTACCAAAGAAGAAAACGAAATCTTTAAAAAGAACCCTAAAAAATCTAGTTATTTTGATAAGATTTACGAAGCCAAATTAGAACGAAGCCTTATTACCATTAATGTAAACACTAAAGAATTTAAGAATATATACTCTGAAAATGCCTGGTTAAATCACATTCAGTTTTCACCATCCAATCCTGATTTACTTATGTATTGTCACGAAGGTCCTTGGCATAAAGTTAATCGCATTTGGAACATAAATATTAAAACAAAAGACACGACTTTAATTCACAAAAGAACAGTTGAAAGAGAAATAGCAGGACATGAATTTTTTAGTCCTGATGGAGAAACCATTTGGTTCGATTTACAAATTCCGCGAAGCGTTACCTTTTACCTTGCAGGAAAACATTTAGCAACAGGAAAAGAAACTCGTTACGGATTAAAACGCGACGAATGGTCTATTCACTATAATATTTCACCCGACCAAAAAACATTTGCTGGCGATGGTGGCGACCCCGGACAAGTAGCGCGTGCTAAGGACGGCATGTGGTTATACCATTTCACCCCAAAAGGAGACAGTTTAGTTTCTGAAAAACTAGTAAACATGAAAAACCATAACTACGATTTAGAGCCAAATGTTCATTTTTCTCCCAACGGAAAACAAATTATCTTTAGAGCTAACTTTGAAGGAACTACGCAAATTTACGCGGTGGATATTGCTAAAACAACATTAAACTAAACTCAATTTTCAAACTATTATATGAAGATTAAAAACACATATACCCTACTACTTTTAACCTGTTTAACACTTGTTAACTGCAAAAAACTTGAAACCGATTCAAAATCGCCATGGCCGGAACAAACCAAAACCACAAAGCCTTGGACACGTTGGTGGTGGATGGGAAGTGCAGTCGATAAGCCAAATATTAAATCGCACTTAATAGCTTTTGAAAAAGCTGGATTAGGCGGTGTAGAAATTACGCCGATTTATGGTGTTAAAGGCGAAGAAGAAAATTTCATAGACTTCCTGTCTCCTAAATACATGGATATTCTGGATTATACCATTGATGTAGCTGATAGTTTGAATATGGGTGTCGATATGGTTTTAGGAACAGGCTGGCCTTATGGCGGACCACAAGTCACTCCCGAACATGCTGCGACACAACTTTTAGTTGAAAAATACGAAGTAAAAAAAGGCGCAACTATCAATACAACCATTGAACCTAAGGATAAAAAACAACATGGTTTAGCAAGCCTATTACATGTTATTGCTTTTGATACTGATGGAAATGCAACCGAGATAACAGACAAACTAGAAAACGACAAGCTAAACTGGCAAGCAAACAACTCCGATTACACCATTTATGCAGTATTTAGCGGAAAAACACGCCAGCAAGTAAAACGTGCGGCACCGGGTGGTAAAGGTTATACTTTAGACCACTACTCTACCGATGCTCTAAACGAATACGTTGTACCTTTCAATGAAGCCTTATCCGAATTCGACGGAAAAATTCGTGCTATTTTTAACGACAGTTATGAAGTTTACGGCACAACATTTACGCCTAAATTCTTTAATGAATTTAAAGCACGTCGCGGCTATGATTTATTACCACAATTACAACAATTGCTAGACACTACCGATAACGATATTAGCAACCGTATTAAAAGTGATTACAGAGAAACCTTATCAGATTTATTACTGAATAAATTCGATATTCCGTGGACAGACTGGGCAAATTCAAAACAATTTAAAACAAAATTACAAGCACATGGTTCGCCTGGAAACCTGATTGATTTATACGCTTCAGCCGATATTCCGGAATGTGAAACCTTTGGCTCTATGCCTTACGATATTCCTGGGTTTAGACGTGAATTAGAAGACATTCGTGAAGGTGATGCCGACCCGGTAATGTTAAAATTCTCGTCATCGGCAGCGCATATTGCAGGAAAACAATTAACCTCATCAGAAACATTTACATGGCTTCGCGACCACTTTAAAACCGCTTTATCACAATGTAAACCCGAAGTTGAAGATTTAATGCTTAACGGTATTAACCACGTATCTTTACACGGCTCAACCTACTCTCCGGAGCGTGCAGCATGGCCAGGATGGAAATTCTATGCGTCGGTTAATTTCAATCCTAATAAGACCATTTGGGAAGATGTCCCATCGTTATTTTCATATATTTCAAACTGCCAATCGATGCTCCAATCGGGGCAACCGGACAACGAAACTTTATTGTACTGGCCTATTTACGATACCTGGGGCAAAAACTTAAAAAACTCATTATTCTTTCAGTTTAAAATTCACTCATTAGACGAATGGCTTCACGACACACCATTTTATGAAACCTGTAAAAGTTTAATGGCTAAAGGTTATAACACCGATTTTATTTCAGACAAATTTGTTGCTAAAGCTTCGGTTAAAGATGGCTTGATTGTTTTACCTGGCGGAACTTACAAATCATTAGTGGTTCCGGATTCAGAGTTTATGCCACTTGAAACCTTGAAAAAATTACTGGAATTAAAACAAGCCGGTGCACAAATAATTTTTGAAGGCCTGCCGGAATCGGTTCCTGGATATCACGATTATGAAGCTCAAAACAAAGAATTATCAGATTTGATATCTTCTAATGAATCTTTATTTCAACCAACAACAAATTTATACGCCGATTTAAAAACCGCCAATGTAAACCCTGAAACTCTGGTTGAAAGCGGTTTAAAATTCATTCGTCGTGATATTGATGGGGAAAAAATTTATTATTTGGTAAATCATACATCTAAAACTATAGACGATTTCCTTCCTATTGCTATTGGCAATAAAGAAGTCATTATTTTAGATCCGTTGACGCGCAACGTTGGTAATGCTATCGTTAAAAAAGAAGACGATAGAACTTTGGTAAAACTTCAAATTGAACCAGGAAAATCTTATATTCTTAAAACCGAAAACAGCAAGTCTCAAACTGACTGGACATATTATGAAGATTTTATTTCACTTCATTTGAAATATAAAGAAGGTGATAATATTATTAAAGCACCAATAAAACCAATTCCTTTAACCGGTACTTGGGCAATTGATTTTGAAAAAGGCGGCCCGCAACTTCCTGCTTCCGTTACAATAGATTCATTACAGTCATGGACAACTTTAAGTCCAGAAGCTGAAGCATTTTCAGGAACCGCCTCTTATACGATAGAATTTAATGCACCTGAAATTGATGCAGATAACTGGAAGCTCAACTTAGGTGATGTTAGAGAAAGCGCCAAAATTTGGTTAAACGGCACCTATATTGGAGACGTATGGTCGGCACCTTTCAATATTCAATTAGGCAAATTGAAAAAAGGAACCAACGAATTAAAAATACAAGTCACCAATTTACCAGCAAACAGAATACGTGCTAAAGAACTACGAGGCGAAGAATGGAAAATCTTCTACGAGATTAACATGGTAAATAAAGATTATCAAAAATTTGATGCCATCCTTTGGAACCCGATGCCGTCTGGACTTTTAGGTCCTGTAACTATAACTCCTCTAAAAAAGACATTACAATAACAATTCTCTTATGAAAAAGCATTTTTTATCATTCAGCTTAGGACTTTTAATTTCAGGATTAAGTTTTGCTCAGCAACCTTTCAACAAAAAAGAAGTCTTAGAAAACATCCAACTTGCCAACAAATATTTCATGGAAAAATGGGAAGATGTAGGTAAAACGATTATAACCAATAAAGAACGCCCAAGTAACATCTGGACGCGTGGTGTGTACTACGAAGGATTAATGGCCTTATACGAAATATATCCTGAAGAAAGCTATTATAAATATGCTTACGATTGGGCGGAATTCCATAACTGGGGTTTTAGAAATGGTAATGCTAACCGAAATGCCGATGATTATTGTGCGGCGCAAACCTATATTGATTTATACAATCTGGAACCAGATTCTAAGAAACTAAGAAACACAAAGGCTTGTATAAACATGCTTATCAACACCCCTCAATTGGACGACTGGTCTTGGATTGATGCCATTCAAATGGGGATGCCTGTATTTGCTAAGTTAGGTATTTTAGAAAACGATACACGCTACTTCGAAAAAATGTACGAAATGTACATGTATACCAGAGATAAACATGGCGACAACGGACTTTACAACCCAAAAGATGGATTATGGTGGCGCGATGCCGATTTCGATCCGCCGTATACAGAACCTAATGGTGAAGACTGTTATTGGAGTCGTGGTAATGGTTGGGTTATTGGTGCTTTAGCAAAAGTTTTATCAATCATCCCGGAAGATGCGCCACACCGCGATCAGTACATTAAAGATTTAAAAGCTATGGCTGAAGCTTTAGTTCCTATCCAGCGTAATGATGGGTTCTGGAACGTAAGTTTACACGATCCTTCACATTTTGGAGGTAAAGAAACTTCGGGGACTGCCTTATTTATTTACGGTATGGCTTACGGCGTTAACAACGGTATTTTAAATAAAGATAAATACCTTCCTGTTATTGAAAAAGGTTGGAATGGTATTATTCATGAAGCTTTAAACGACAACGGGTTCCTTGGTTATTTGCAATCTACTGGAAAAGAACCTAAAGATGGTATGCCTTTATCGTACACCAAAGTACCAGATTTTGAAGATTATGGTTTAGGTTGTTTTCTTTTAGCTGGTGCCGAAATTTATAGAATGAAGTAATTAAAACGCTCCCTTTATAATGTTGAAATTTGAATCCATTCTTTTAAAAAGACTTTTAAGTTCATCAATTATATTGATGAACTTAATTGTATATGCTCAATTCAACACTATTAAAAACGACACGTTTTGGAACACCATTGAAGGTAAACCCATTTACAGTCAAGGTGGCGGTATTTTCATTTTTCCTAATCCGAAAACTGGAGAAGAAAGGTATTACTGGTACGGTGTTCATTACAAAGAAGCTGAATTATACCGCAAAGACCCATCGCAAACGCAAGCTAGAAATAATTTTGTTGCAGTTACCTGTTACAGTTCTACAGATTTAGTAAACTGGACATTTGAAAATAATGTACTGGAAAGAAATGAAGTAGAACAAGACGGTCGCACTGGTTGGTTAGGACGTATGGGAGTGGCTTATATTCCAGAAAAAAAGCAATATGCGTTATTTATTCAACATGATAACAGCGTGCTAATCGCTTTATCTGATTCGGCTACCGGAAACTTTAAAAAGCATAACCGATTGGACATGACCGAAATGATAGGCACTCAAAATACGGGCGACCAAACCGTTTTCACCGATTACGATACCGGAAAATCTTATTTGGTGTATTCTTACGGACGTGGACGTAACAAAATATACATTTCAGAAATTGGTATAAAAAACGGAAAAGTCGATTTACTCGATTGCACTCAAATTTACAAAGGCAAAGGACGTGAGGGTAACTGCATGTTTAAATACAATAACAAGTATTATGTATTTGCATCAAATCTTTATGGCTGGGATTCGTCATATGCCTATTATTTAGTAGCAGACAACATTAAAGGCCCCTACACCCCAGCTAACGAAATGTTGGTCACACCAGGCTGTATGGATGATTTTGCCCACATAACTCAAACCGGATTTTTTGTAAACGTAAAAGGAAGCAAACAGGAAACTGTAGTTTATTGCGGCGATCGCTGGGCTAATTTTGCCGGCAATGGTCTTGGTTACAACCAATGGATGCCTATGTCTTTTGATGGCGATACACCAGTTTTCAACTCACTTAATTCATGGAGCCTTAACGAATCTACAGGCGAATGGTATGTAGAAAGCGATAATGATTATGTAAAAAACCCAAGCTTTGAAGCCGACCGTCGAGCTATTCCTTCACCTGTAAAACCGATTCAGGAACACCTTACAGGGTGGGTAACTCAGTTGTATCAGGGTAATGCTGTTCTTGTAGGCGATTCAGAATCACCTCAACTTAATTATTTCAACTCTCAAGAAGATCGAAAACATGTTATTGGTGAAAAAAGTCTGAATATTGAAGATAAAGTTGATTTTAAACGTAAAGTATTTCAGTTTATAGAATCTACTCCCTCGGTTGAATTAGCTGACGGAGTATATACTCTAACTGCGAAAATAAAAACCAATGGCAATTTCAAAATATTAAATATGTATGCTGAAAGTGGTGGTATTGAAAAGCATGTTTCCGTTAATAAAAACACTAAAAATTGGTCCACAATAACAATTCAAGACATTGAAGTTAAAAACGATAAGGTAGAAATTGGCTTTTTTGCTAATGCAGAAGCAAATGCTAGCTGCCAGATTGATGATGTTTCTTTTATAAAAACAAAACATTAAATGAAGTTACTTTTAAAAAATATATTATTCTTCTTAAGTCTTATTCTGCTTGCTTGTGGAACTTCAATGCAATCTACAAACAATCAGAGTGCTGCTTTCGAAATTTATACCCAAACTAAAAAAACAGTCATTCTATATGATAAGGCATCACCCTTAGATTCTATAACTTCAAATTTATTGGCTGAAGATATCTTTAAAGTCACTAACTATAAACCTGAAGTCATAACAAATATAGACGATGCTAAAGGTCATGTTATTGTTATTGGAGCGTTAGAATCTGAATTGATTAATCAGTTTTTAAGTCCATCTGACTATCCTTTGGAATTTAAAAACCAATGGGAAAGTTACCAGTACAAAACCGTTTCAAATTCTAATAAAAACATCGAAAAAGCGTTTATTATTGCCGGAACCCAACCACGCGGAACAGCTTATGGCGTATTCAATCTTTCTAAACAAATAGGCGTAAATCCGTGGTATTGGTGGGCCGATATTCCTGCAAAAAAACAAAGCGAGCTCATTATTAAGGATTCTAACTATTTTAGCAAAGAACCATCGGTAAAATTCAGAGGTATCTTTTTAAATGACGAAGATTGGGGCTTACAACCCTGGGCGGCTAAAACTTTTGAACCTGAAACAGGAGATATTGGTCCGAAAACTTATTCCAAAATTTTCGAATTATTACTTAGGCTAAATGCCAATGCTATTTGGCCTGCCATGCACCCTAGTACTAAAGCCTTTTTTCACTATCCCGGCAATGCAAAAATGGCAGAATTATACAACATTGTCATTGGCACATCGCACGCAGAACCTATGCTAAGAAATAATTTAGACGAATGGAATAAAACAGAATTAGGACGCTTTGATTACAAAAACAATAAAAACACAGTTTATAACTATTGGGAAAACCGCGTAAAAGCTGCAAAAAATATCGATGCTATTTATACTATGGGTATGCGAGGTGTACACGACAGCGGTATGGAAGGTGTGAAAAGTAAAGATGAAGCTGTAGATTTATTAGACGGCATTATAAAAGACCAGCGTGGTTTACTTGAAAAATATATTAACTCTGATGCCTCTCAGGTGCCACAGGCTTTTACCGTTTACAAAGAAGTTCTGGACTTATATAAAAACGGACTTGAAGTTCCGGAAGATATTACTTTAGTCTGGACCGACGACAACTACGGTTATATTCGATCTTTAAGTGATACCGAAGAGCAACAACGATCTGGTGGCGGTGGCGTATATTATCATGCATCCTATTGGGGAAGACCTCATGATTATTTATGGTTAAGCACTACGAGTCCGCATCTTATTTGGGAAGAAATGATGAAAGCTTATACCCTAAACAATAAAACTATTTGGATTTTAAATGTTGGCGATATTAAACCTGCCGAATACAATACCCAGCTATTTTTAGATATGGCTTATGATGCCTCCCAGTTTGAAGATATTAAAGCCATAGCCCAACATCAAGAAGACTTTTTCACAGACATTTTTGGAGAAGAAAAAGCCAAAACCATCGCAAAAATAAAAGAGACCTACTACCATTTAGCTTTCGAACGAAAACCCGAATTTATGGGCTGGAGTCAAACCGAACCAACCACACAAATTCATAATACAGATTACACCGCGTTCTCATTTGGCGATGAAATTTCTAATCGGATTGCTACATATGAAGCCATAGAGAACCAAGTTCAAAACATTGAACAAACCATTCCTGAAAATTTAAAATCTTCGTTTGTTCAGTTAGTCAGTTATCCCGTTGAAGCTGCTTCTAACATGAATAAAAAATTTTTGTATCGGGATAAGGCACTAACTTATGCTAAGCAAGGTCGAAAAAGTGCTGAAACCTATAAATTATTAGCCAATCAGGCTTATGAAAATATTGTTTCGTTAACCGAAAAATACAACGCGTTGTCAAACGGAAAATGGAACGGCATCATGCATATGAAGCCTAGAAATCTTCCTGTTTACCAAAATCCGGAAATTGAACTCAATGAAAAGGTTTCAAAAGATATTTTAGGGGTTTCAGTTGAAGACACTTTAAAAACTTCTGAGGGAAGAAGTAAGCTACCAACCTTCTATGCGAATGATTCTACATCACATTTTATTGATGTGTATTTAAAATCGAAAGGGAATGCAAAGTGGACATTCAAAAATGTTCCTGAATGGCTTAATATTTCAGAATCATCAGGATTTCTGAATTTTGAAAATTCTTTAGAAGACAGAATCTTTGTTTCCATAGATTGGGATTCATGGAAGCAAAGTGGTAAACCGCTTTCAGAAGTAATTACAATTGAGGTCGAAAATTTCAAAAAGGATATTCAAATTAATATTTCCGAAAGCTATTCTAATCTAACCAAAAACAGCATTATTGAAAAGAATGGATTAGCCATTTGGCATGCTAGTAGTTTTAGTAACAATGTTGAGAAAAACGGTACTTTTTGGAAATCGTTACAAGGCTTAGGGCATTCGCAAAACGCACTACAAGCATGGCCTTTAGCATCTAAATCCTTTTCAGATTACAAAAGCGCACCTGTTTTAGAGTATCACATCAACACAGAAACCATAACTAACGAAGCCTTCTTAACTGTAAATGCACTTCCAACGCATCCGTTAACCACTAATGGCACCGTTAAAGTTGCTGTGCAATGGAATAATGAGCCTGTTGAAATAATCGATTTTAAAACTAAAGGACGCAGCAATACTTGGAAGCAAAACGTTTTGAGTAACACCGCAAAAAAACAAATACCAGTTCCTATCAAATATAAAGGAGAACAAACCTTAAAAATTTATATGATCGATGCCGGAGTAACTCTGGATTATTTCATTTTAAACACATCTAAAAACAAAATCAAACCCTATCATTTAGGGACAGAAACTAAACTTTAAAACCATATGAAACTAAAGCTTTTATTAATCTTGTTAATAACTTGGTCTCCCTTATTTTCGCAGGATTTTTCAAGAACAAAATATAATTTCAATTCCGACTGGAAATTAAAACAAGGAGATTTTGAAAATGCTTTAAGCAATGAATTTAATGACTCTCAATGGAAACAGGTTACCTTACCATATGCCTACAACCAAAGAGAAGCCTTTTTAAAAGATATTACCGATTTAACCACGGGCATTGTGTGGTATCGAAAATCGTTTAAACTTCCTGAACATGTAATCGATAAAAAAGTGTTTATTGAGTTTGAAGGTATCCGTCAGGGAGGTACCATTTACGTTAACGGACAAAAAATTGGAATGCATGAAAACGGTGTCATGGCCTTTGGTTTCGACATTTCAGAGTATGTAAAACCATTTCCGTTTAATAATGTTATCGCGCTTCGTATTGACAACGACTGGCGTTACCGAGAAACCACTACCAATGCAACTTACCGTTGGAACAACATTAACTTTAATGCCAATTATGGTGGTATTCCTAAAAATGCGTATTTACATATTACCGATAAAATATATCAAACATTACCCCTGTATTCTAACCTGAAAACCACAGGTGTTTATGTGTACGCTAAAGACATAGATATTGCAAATAAAAGCGCCAATATTAACGTTGAAGCTGAAATAAAAAATGAATTTTCTTCCGATAAAAACGTGGCTTTGTTTGTTGAAATATTTGATAATAACAACACTAAAATAGCGGAATTCACCTCAGAATCGAACTCTATTAATTCTGGTGATATAAAAACTCTAAAAGCCAAAAAACAATTAAAAGATTTAAACTTCTGGAGCTGGGGTTATGGCTATTTATACAAAGTAAAAAGCTACCTGAAAATTGATGGCAAAATTACCGACAAAGTAGAAACTAAAACCGGTTTCAGAAAAACAGCTTTCCAAAATGGCGAAGTGGTTTTAAACGATCGTGTTCTTCAAATAAAAGGCTACGCCCAGCGTACCAGTAACGAATGGCCAGCCATTGGTATGTCGGTTCCTGCCTGGTTGAGCGATTTTAGTAACCGTATGATTGTTGAAGGCAATGGAAATGCCGTGCGCTGGATGCACGTTACCCCTTGGAAACAAGATATTGAATCCTGCGACCGTGTCGGACTTATACAAGCTATGCCCGCAGGTGATGCTGAAAAAGACTCGCAAGGCGACCACTGGAAACAACGAGTTAATTTAATGCGTGATGCTATTATTTATAACCGAAACAACCCAAGTATCCTTTTTTACGAATGTGGTAACGATGCAATTAGCGAACCGCATATGCATGAAATGAAAAGCCTCAGAAATACTTTCGACCCCCATGGTGGTCGAGCCATTGGTTCTCGTGAAATGCTTGACAGCCACGAAGCGGAATATGGTGGAGAGATGCTTTACATCAATAAAAGTGCAGGCAAACCACTTTGGGCTACCGAATATTCAAGAGATGAAGGTTTAAGAAAATATTGGGATGAGTTTAGTCCGCCATACCATAAAGAAGGTGAAGGTCCGCTTTATCGTGGCAAACCTGCCAACGATTATAATCACAATCAGGATGCACACACCATAGAAAACGTAACGCGCTGGTACGATTACTATGTAGAGCGTCCCGGAACTGGACATCGCGTAAGTTCTGGTGGTGTAAACATTGTTTTTTCAGATACGAATACACATCACCGTGGCGAATCGAATTACAGAACCAGCGGCGAGGTAGACCCGATGCGTATTCCTAAAGATGGCTTTTTTGCACATCAGGTAATGTGGGATGGTTGGGTTGATATTGAAAACTACCGCACCCATATTTTAGGCCACTGGAATTATGCCGATACCGCTACCAAAAATATTTACGTGGTATCTTCTGCCGACAAAGTTGAATTGTTTATTAATGGGAAATCGAAAGGATTTGGTACTCAAAGTAAACAGTTTTTATTCACTTTTGAAGCTATTCAATTTGAAAAAGGTTCTATAAAAGCCATCGGATATGATGCTAGTGGAAACAAATTAAGTGAAGATGAAAAAATAACAGCTGGCGAACCACATGCCATCAAATTAACACCCATTACAAATCCTACAGGATTTAAAGCCAACGGTGCCGATGTAGCTCTTATTGATATTGAGGTTATTGATAAAAACGGAAACCGCTGCCCTATTGATAATAGCCTAATTAACTTCTCCTTGAAAGGGGAAGCGATCTGGTTAGGAGGTATTGCTCAAGGACCCAATAACTATATTCTTTCAAAATCACTTCCAGTTGAAAACGGCATCAATCGCATAATGATTCGTTCAGGATTCAACCCTGACAAGATTAAAATTGAAGCCACATCAAAAGGTTTAAAATCGGCTAAAATAACTTTAGAAACCATTCCTTTTGAAACCTCTAACGGACTTTCCACAGCTCTTCCAAATGCCGATTTAGAATCTTATTTAGACCGAGGCTCAACACCTTCAACCCCTTCATACACCATTAAAAGGCAACCTGTATTTATTAAATATGCAGAAACCGAATCGAATGCCGAAAATGCATATAACAGTTATGATGACAACGAATTAACCGAGTGGCGAAACAATGGTAAAATGAACACAGGAAAAATTACCTATACACTTGCAAAACCTTCAGTGGTTAATCAATGTGTAGCTAAATTTACTGGCTGGCGTTCTAAAAGCTATCCAATTCGTATTTTAGCTGATGACAAAGAAGTTTATAAAGGCGATACCCAGCAAAGTCTTGGGTATATTACCATTCCTTTAAAACCCATTTTAGCCGAAAAAATAACCATTGAGCTTATTGGTTTAAATACAGAAAATGATGCCTTTAATGAAATTGTTGAAGTAGATCCTGATAAAGAACTTGATTTATACAAAGATAAAGATGCCGCAAACCGAAAAGGTGATTTGCGAATTGTTGAAATAGAATTTTATGAAGAATATAATGAACAGAATAAATAAACTACTTGCCTTTTTGTTGATAGCTATTACGACAAATAGTTTCGCTCAACATGAAGAAATTCAGCTTTGGGATAACATTCCTGGAGCCATCGAGAATAAAGATTATAAAGAAGAATTTCGACTAGATTCGAAAGGAAATCCTAATGCCGTTCGGCTGGTATCTGTTCCTACACTTAAACCATTTTTAGTAAAAAACACCAATGAGAAAACGCCTGCTGTCGTGGTTTGTCCAGGTGGTGGTTACAGTGTTTTAGCGCATATAAAAGAAGGTGATAAAATTGCCGAATGGTTAAACTCATTAGGTATTTCGGCTTTTGTTTTAAAATATCGTTTGCCAAGCGATGCCATTATGAAGGACAAAACTATTGGCTCTTTACAAGACGCTCAGGAAGCCATTAGAACCTTACGCAGAAACGCTGATAAATGGCATCTTGACGTTAATAAAATAGGAATTATAGGGTTTTCAGCTGGTGGGCATTTAGCTTCTACGGCTTCTACGCATTATAACGACAACGTTTATAAATCTGATGACATTAGCGCAAGACCAGACTTTTCCATGCTTATTTATCCGGTAATTTCAATGGAAGATGGTATTACACATAATGGCTCAAAAGTGAATTTACTGGGAAAAAATGCTTCCAAAGAATTAATTGATAAATACTCTAACGAAAAACAGGTTAACGAAAATACACCGCCTACTATTTTAATTCACGCCACAGACGATTATGCCGTTCCTGTTGAAAATAGTATCAATTACTATATGGCACTAAAAGACCATAAAGTTCCTGCGGAAATGCATATTTATGAAGACGGTGGTCACGGTTTTGGGTTGGGCAGAACAGGCACACACACCCAATGGCCTGCAGCCTGCGAAAACTGGTTAAGAGACAATAAATTTATCCCAGAAAAACCTGTTTATATGTTTTCTTATTTTAAAGGAAACGGACGTGACGGTTTACATCTTGCTTATAGTGAAGACGGCTATAAATGGCAATCACTTAAAAACGACCAACCCTTTTTAACCCCAGAAGTTGGTAAGGACAAGCTTATGCGTGATCCTTGCATTATAAAAGGTGGCGACGGACTTTACCATATGGTTTGGACGGTTAGTTGGACCGATAAAGGTATTGGTTACGCCGCTTCAAAGGATTTAATTAACTGGTCTGAACAAAAATTCATTCCTGTAATGGCTCACGAAGAAGGCGCCAGAAATACCTGGGCTCCAGAGATAACTTATAATAATAAAACTAAAGAATACATCATCTATTGGGCAACAACTATTGTTGGAAAATTCCCTGAAACGCAAACTACAGAAGATAATGGTTATAATCATAGAATGTATTATACCAAAACCAAAGATTTCAAAGACTTTACACCTACAAAACTATTTTACGAACCTGGGTTTAATGTTATCGATGCGACTATTCAGGAATATGACACTGATAAATACGTCATGTTTTTAAAGGACGAAACAAAAAAGCCTGTTCAAAAGAACTTAAAAGTTGCCTTTAGCGATAATTTAGATGGCCCATATTCTGAAGCCAGTGCTCCCATAACAGGAAAATATTGGGCTGAAGGACCTACTGCCATTAAAATTGACGGAAAATGGATCGTTTATTTCGATAAATACACCGACCATAAATACGGCGCTGTTCAATCAACAGATTTAAAACACTGGGAAGATATCTCTGATAAAATTGAATTTCCCTCAGGAACAAGACACGGAACTATATTTACCATCTCTCAAGAGGAATTTCAAAAACTAAAAAACCAATAGACACATACAAAAACTCTGAAAAACAATATATTATACAGGTAAGTACAGGATACCTTTCTCTTAATTAGGATTTACTTTAGAATAAAATTTAATAAATGTAAAAATTACACTAATTAAATTTTAACAACTAAACCAAACCACTAAACTAATTATGAGAAAAACTTTACTCAAAAAAGGTTTTACAACCTTTTTCGGGCTTATAATGGCCTGTACTTCCCTAAACTTTTTAAACGCACAGAACAATTGGCAAGGTGATATTAGCTCCGATTTTTATGATGTTAATAACTGGAGCGATAACACCATAGACTTTGCTAATGCAGGTTCTCAAACCCTTGTAATTGGAGCTGGGAATCCTAATAACCCTGTTCAAATTGGAGGAAGTAATAGTATTGGGGCTAGACCAAACTATTTAAATACAATAGCAGGTGCCAATGCAACATTTAACGGAACATTATACCCTTGGAATAGTGACATGCTTAATGGTACTGTAACTTTAAATACTCCTGCGTTATTAAGTATTAGAAATGTAATTTATATTGGAAAGGGCGACAACGGAACTGTTAACATTAATGGCGGTGCATTATACAGCAGATTCCAGACCATTATTGGATATAATACCGGAGGAAATGGTACCGTTAATGTAAATGGAGGCACACTTTACGTGGGTAACTACCTTGAAGTTGCTACAAGCCCTGGTGGCACAAACCCCACAGGAACCCTTAATATTTCAGGAGGAGTTGTAGACGTTACCTCGGCTGTAAATATAGGAACCAATGGTAATATTATAATATCAAGTATCGGTGCTTTAATTGTTACTGGAGACCATACAACGACATTAGAAAATTACATTTCAAATGGAAAAATATCGGCACTTAATGACGAAAATTTATCCGTAAATTTCGATGGCTCCAGAACAACAGTATCAATTGCTCAGGACCCGAATAGAATGATTGAAGAATATGCATCTTATATTATTCTGAAAAATGACTATTTAGAAGCAAAAATTGAAAAAGCAACTAGTAACATTCAATCATTAAAAGTTAACGGCGTTGAAACTCTTGCAACATTTAATGCTGCTAATAATAGCCGAATAGGTACTTATTACGATTTCACAGGATCTTATGGTTTCGATAAGATTTCGGGTACTGTTTTTTCTATTAAAGAAGAAACCGAAGATTATATAGATGTTTCCTTTAAAAGAACCTACTCCGACGGAAATTATTTAGCCCCCTGTGATGCCGATATTCATTATGTATTAAAAAAGAACGATACAGGAATTTACACGTATTCCATTTTAACGCATAAAGCAGAATATCCTGCTTTCGACTTAGGTTCCTGGCGACAAGTGGTGTGGATTGGTAATGATGGAACAGATTATCTGGCAGAAAAAATTTATGTTACCGAACAGAAAAGCTGGGAAATGCCATCGGTTTACGACTTTAGTCAGGCATCAGGAACCCCAATCCCTGAAATTATAAAACTAAACACAGGTGTTAGAGCTGGAAAGTATGATGGTAAGTATGAATATTGCGAAAACCTAATTGATATTCCAGCCTATGGTCATGCCAGCGATAAAAACAACATCGGTTCATGGGCCGTTTTTGGTAGTCATGAATTTTTTAATGCAGGACCAACCAACCACGATTTAAACGCTGCTGCAGGAATCATTCATATCGATATGAACACCGTTCATTATAACTGTAGGGGTTTTTCAATTCCACAAGGCGAAGAATGGTCTAAAATTTATGGTCCTTATCTTATTTATACCTCGACAGTAACTGGCAACGGTGATGCTCAATGGGCAGATGCCAAAACCAGAGCAGCACAAGACAAAGCAGAATGGCCTTTTTCATGGCTTACTAACACTCCTGAATATCCATTGGCGGATGGCCGCGGAAATATTACTGGAAACTTTTCTATCAGTGATTCTGAAAAGCCAGATTTAGATGGCAGCAACGCATGGATAGGCGTTACACAATTAACACCGGCCTCTGATGGTGATTGGCAATTTGAAGACAAAAACTATCAGTATTGGGTAAAAACAGATGCTTCAGGAAACTTCGATATTAAACATGTGCGCCCAGGAACTTACACCCTATTTGCCTTTAAAAATGGTGCAGTAGACGAATACCGTATGGAAAATGTAACGGTTACAGCCGGGGGTACAACTTCCTTAGGAAATGTAACTTGGACCATTCCACGTAACAATGGAAAACTATTATGGGAAATTGGTATTCCTGACCGGACAGCTGCCGAATATAAGTTTGGAGATTTTGACTACTGTGAAGGTTTTGTGGAAGATAAATTTGAAAACACGTTTTCTAACCCTATTGAATATAATATCGAAGATAATAACTGGGCTACAGTTCTACCGTACGTACACACTAAATACATAAAATCGGATGGTAGTAGAGATGCATGGAACTGGAATATTAATTTCACAGTAACAGGAACAATTCCAACTACAGGAAACGCTAAACTTACAGTTGCATTTGCCAGTGTAGACCATGCACAGTTTTGGTTGTATTTAAATGGAAATAACGTATATCTAAGCTATCCTACAGCACCATCTGGCGGTAATGCCTGGATTCGACAGTCAAACAGAAGTAAGTATGGTATTCAAACATTTAACATTCCCTACAGCAGTCTGGTACAAGGCGAAAATACACTAACGTTCCTGATGCCCTCTAATCAATCTAATAGTCATTTAATGTACGATTATATTAGCCTTGAAGGAAGTAATATAACCGTCCAAAATTCAGCGCTTTCTACCGAAAATTTTGAATCTGATTTTGGAATTAAAATGTTTCCTAACCCCACTAATGGAACTGTAAACATTCAATTACCTAATACCGTAAACAACCTTATAACTGAATTATACTCCGTTAGTGGAAGTTTAATTTCCAGACAAATACATAAAACAAATACCAATAGTCTAGAACTAGATCTTTCTGATAAACCTGAGGGGATTTATTTTCTAAAACTAGTTTCAGATTATCCTGCAACCCTAAAAATCATAAAGAATCGATAAATAAACGCTTCAATACAAAAAATAAATTTTTACTTTGCTGAAAAATAAAGAATAAATAAAATGACCTTAACATCATTAAATAATTAAAGTTAATGATGTTAAGGTCATTTTTAAAAATATACTTTGCTAGTATATAACATGAAATCATGCCAAAAAAAACAACCATATACGATATAGCTAAAGCATTAAATATTACTGCTGCTACTGTATCGAGAGCATTAAATGATAGTCCGAGAGTTAAAAAAGCGACCAAAGAATTAATTCTTGAAACCGCCAAACAAATGAACTATGAGCAAAACAAACTTGCTCAGGCCTTAAAAAGTGGTAAAAGCTATAACGTTGGCGTTATAGTTCCTTATATAAACAGCAACTTTTTTGCTTCGGTTATTCGAGGTATTGAAGAAGAATTATATCCGAAAGGATATCATGTGATTATCTGTCAAACCCATGATCAGGAAAATCTCGAGATTGAAAATATTAATTCGCTGCTTAATGCTCAGGTTGATGGTGTTTTAATGTCGATTTCCAATTCGAATATTGAAAATAATCCTGCTTTTAAAAACCTTGTACGAAAACATGTGCCTCTAATATTTTTCGATAGAAAAAAAGACATCAAAGGGGTTAGTTCTGTAACTATCGATGACTTTAAAGGCGCCTATATGGCGACACAGCATTTAATTGAACAAGGTTGCAAACGCATCGCTCATTTAAGTAATGATCAATCTTTAGAAATTTTTCAAAATCGATTTTTAGGATATAAACAAGCTATTTTAGATGCCGGTTTTGAATTAGACAGCAATTTAGTTGTAGAGACGACAAGCAAAGTTGAATCAGGAAGCCTAAGCACGAAAAAACTATTAAGCCTTAACAATCCACCAGATGGTATTTTTGCCTCATGCGATTTTTCAGCACTTGGAGCCATTAAAGAAATTAAAACCCATGGTTTAAGCATACCCGACGACATTAGTGTAATTGGTTTTAGTAATGAGCCTTTTTCTCAATTCATGGAGCTCTCAATCACATCAATAGATCAATCTCCGATGGAAATGGGGCGAATTGCCGCTAATGTATTTTTAGATGAAGTTAACAGTAAAGGCAACGTTAAGTCTGAAAAACAAGTGATTTTAGCCCCTGAGCTTATTGTTCGGAAATCATCACAAAAGGAATCCTTAATATTGAATTAGCTCTGGTAAAATCATAAACAACAAACCCCGCATTACATATGTAATACGGGGTTTTCTAATGAACTATTAATAAACTAAACTCTGTTTTATTCTGATGCGTGTCCGTACCCTTGAGTTATATTTCCATTGGAAGACACTAAAGTTTCATATGGAATAGCTCTAATATAACGTGGTGGTTCTCCAGCACTATAATAAGAATCTGGATATCCTTTAAAAATATCGGATGTATACTGACTCTCGTTATCAATAATGTTTTGTCCCCATGGTTGTTTTTCATAACCATCGGCTTCTAAAGCTAAAGCTACAGGGCCATCCGGATCAATATATTCGTATAAACCGCGAATCGCTAAATTCACTTTGTCACTAGCTAATGTCGAAATATAATCTGTCCATAAGTCGCTCGTTCCTCTCCATCCTGGCACTAATACAGGGTAAGTTGGATCTGCCGTTGTAATTCCATCTGGAGCTTGAGTTGTTAATAAATTTAAAGACGGATCAATATCCTCCTTGATATTAACATACTTGGTCCAAACCCAATTAGAAATGGTCATTCCTGTTTCGGCAAACGTATAGTAACCATCTGATTTTAATCCTTCAACCATTGCAATTTGAGTATCACGTAATTTTTTGATACGCTCTGGCATGGTTCCGTAAAGTGTCATATCCCAACGTGTTTTACCTTCAGCAGCTAATTCCAATTTACGTTCCTGTGCAATAGCGTCTAATAAATCCTGACCAGAAAGTGCATTCACATAACCTGTTACATAGGTTGCCTGATCTGCTGATGAGAACGCACGGCTTCTTACTTTTGTTAAGTATGTTTTTGCGGTACCTTCATCACCTGTCGCAGCAGAAGCATAAGCTAAATCTAACATCACATCAGCCATTCTTAATTGCTGCCAGTTACAGCCTGATTGACGTTGGCGTGCCGTATATGGATCAGCAAAACGCGATTCATCTAATTTGTTATTTGCTAAACCACCCTTTTCACGACTACCTGGTTGGAAATTGATTAAAATCTCTGATGCTGCTCCAGAATTTGCAGTTACACAAGCGGTAACATCACGACGCATATCGTTTGGCATAAAATCGCCATAATAGAAACTGGCATACACGCGACTTTGTCCGTAATTTTTACAAGGGTATGCATTACGGCTACCACCTCCTGATGGACGACCAAATGAATAAGGAAAATCTGAATTTTGTCCTCGAGTATAACCCGCCTCAAAAATAGATTCCGGACTAATTTCTAAATCCATCAGATACTGGAAGTTTCTTTGGAATGGGTTATTAAAGCCTGCACCTCTTTCATCTGATTCTAATAGTATTGCTGATCCCGGATTATTTACGACTTTTAGATAATGCTCTTTAGCGATTTGCATATAATCCATCCAATCTGTACGTCTTACATATTTAGCTTGCCATGTTGCGTTTTCAACCCCTATTTGATCAAAAGCTACATTACCATAATCAAAATTCGTACGACGTAACTGATATCCAGCGGCATCGAAGGCCATTCTACCGATAACTGCATCGGCATAAGTTCCGGAGAAACGCTCAGCCGTTAAACCACCATCTCCTAAACGATACATTAAAGGTGTAGCTGCTTTTAACGCTGCGATTTCTTTATCGTAAATCACATCTCGTGATGTCAATCCTAAAGTATCTGTTTGCGCAGTATTTCTAATTGGATAATCAAAATAAGGCACATCACCAAAATAACGAATTAACAGCTTATAACATGTTGCACGAAACGCAACAGCTTCTCCGTATAATTGGGTCCAGGCACTTGGTTTACCAGCCTTAACAGCATCTTGATACTCTTGTTTTCCTTCAAGAGCCTCTAACATGATATTAACGCGGTTGATAATTAAATAACACTCATTCCACTCTGTTACAGACTCGCCTGCATGAATGGTGTACTCCGAAGCAAAAAGCCCTTCTGGAATATGTCTACCCTGTGAACTATAGTTTTCCGGATGACGCTCTGAATCTGACCCCACCACTTCTGTTTCGTAATACATTAGTCTATCTAAATCGTGCCAATAGTCGTACATCCCAGCCAGTACTTTAAAAGCCTCACTAGGCGAACCAAACACGAAATCTTCATCTACACTTGAGGGTGCTTCAACTTCTAAAAAATCTTTTTCGCAAGCTGTATTGGTAAGGACCATTGCAGCCAGCATGATATAAATTAATTTTTTCATAATCTCTTTTTTTAAAATTCAACATTAACACCAAACGTAAATGAACGTGAACGTGGATACGCTCCATAATCCCATCCTGGAGTTGGGTAGCTGCCTGAACTTTGTTTCTCTTCAACGTTTACCTCTGGATCAAATCCTGTATAACTAGTTAAGGTAAATACATTGAAAATAGAACTATAAACACGGAATTTGTTAATTCCTAATTTATCAACAATACCTTGTGGCAAGGTATATCCTAATGTTGCTGTATTCAATCTCAAATAAGAACCGTCCTCGATAGCAAATGTGGACATGGCAGCATACTCCCCATATGGCAAATAAGTTTTAGCATTGGCATTAAGCGCATCTAAAGCGGATGGCTCAACCACTCTTACTAACTGCCCATTAACAATATCATGAAGTTTGTAATGTCCTGCTAATTCCTGATATCTGTTTCTGAACAGCCCAGATTCCTTGTTTCCTAAGTAAGCCTCTAAATGTGATGCATTATAAATATCGTTTCCATAGCTCCATGTAAAATCAAACCCGAAATCGAAATTTTTATAATTACCATTTAAAGAGAAACCTCCTGTATGTGTTGGGTTTGCATTACCAATAACCCCAATATCATTACTATCAACTACGCCATCACCATTAACATCTTTTAGTTTTTGAACTCCAGGATAGGCCACCTGAGAGCCAGGCTTGTTGGCTGTAGTACCATAAATTGGACCTAAAATACCACTATCTAAATCTGGAACCCCGTCCTTTAAGGTATAAATTTGGGTGCTTGGATCGTAATTAAAATCATCGGTAGTATACCATCCATCATGTTGATAACCACGCATTAAACCAACAGGCTCATCAACCGTTAAATAATAATCTTGTGAAGGCTGCAAACGTACTCCTGCCCAGGCTGACTATACGTACCATTAACAGCATCGTCAAGTTCATCAACATTATTTTTATTGAAGTTGATATTGAAACTCGCATTTAAATTAAAATCTTCTGAAGCCACAATAGCTCCATTTAATGAAATTTCAACACCTCTATTACTAGTTGCTCCTACGTTGGCATAAGTAGCTTCAAACCCTGTTAACCCAGAAACAGGAACTCTGAATAACAAATCTTTAACCGAGTTTTTATAGACCTCTACAGTACCACTTAACCTACTGTTTAATACTGTAAAATCAACACCTAAGTTTCTGGTAATCGTTGTTTCCCATTTTAAATCAGGGTTTGCAATTTCTGACCCCGGACCGTAATTAGGTTGTCTTACCTCATTGATTGAAAATCTACTTAATCCTGGATTCCAACTTTGTTTCCAGCGTTCTGCACTAATATTATCATTACCTACAGAACCATAAGATACACGAACTTTTAAATCGTCTAACCAACTAGCGTCTCTTAAAAACGCTTCTTCTGAAGCACGCCACGCCAAAGCTCCTGCAGGGAAATATCCCCACTGATTTGTAGGTGAAAATTTAGATGATCCATCTGCACGGAATGTAGCATTAAATAAATACTTATCCTTGTATCCATAATTTAATCGACCAAAATAAGACTGTACTCTGTTTGGTGTACCTGCGTTAGAATCTAACTCATAATTTGTTTCTGTTTCTGAACGTAAATACGATTCCATATTTGCCCATGCACGTTCTGCATCATAAGCGATAGGGTATTTTCTACCCCATATTCTAGTTGACTCAGAACCAGAATCAGCAACCTCCATACCGGCTAAAACACCTAATTTATGATCATCACCTAAGCCTTGTACATCATAATTTAAAGTATTAAACCATCGGTAGTTCCACCCTTGAGCATGTTGAATAGATGCCTGACCAATAACTTCAGTTCCATCTGGTTCTGTTGTAGTATTTGCTACACCACCTGCCCATGATTTACTTATTCTCCAGCTATTGCTTAAACTAAAGTTTGTTTTTGCTGTAAGTCCGTTTACAATCTCCCAGCTCAAAGAAGTATTCGCTACTAAGGAACGATCTTTATTATCTAAAACATTACTGTTTATATTAGCTATAGGGCTGTACTCATCATACAATAACCCGATATAGTCACCTAGCTGAGTATTACTGGTAACATCTGAATCTCCTAACATATATTCAGAATCTATAGGACGGAACCAATAGGCTTGAGAATTACCTCCATTATCACCTACTGAAACCTGTGAAAAACGTGTATTCAAGGTGAATTTTAATTTTTCACCTAAGTCCTGATCTAAACGTAATTGTGCATTTGCTCTTTCGTAAGACGACCCAACTTTATTTCCTTCTTGGTCTAAATAGTTTAATGCCAACAAATATTTTGTATTGTCATCACCTCCAGAAATATTTACATTATGATTATGGGTAAATGCACTATTATAAAGTTCTTTTGTATAATCTCTACTTGGTACAGATTTGTAATAGTCAATCCCTTCCGTATTTGTTCCATTTTGAGAACCTATTAACCAAAGTTTTTCCCATGCATCAGTATATTGAGTCCCGATGGCATCGGCGTAAGCCCAGTTAAAAGCAATATAATCGTAACCATCCATTACAGGGATATAATCTGGAATTACACTAAATTGAGTATACCCATCATAGGTTACTTTAGGTTGTCCTGAGCGTCCACCTTTCGTTGTAATAATAATTACACCATTTGCTCCACGAGCACCATAAATTGCTGTAGACGATGCATCTTTCAAAACATCAATGCTCTCAATCTGGTTACTTGGTATATTACTGATAGATCCTACAGGAAATCCGTCTACAATGTATAGTGGTTCATTACTACCTGAAATGGAACCCCCACCTCGTACACGAATAGATATTTCTGCACCAGGACGACCATCCTGTGTTGTAACTCTAACCCCGGGTAATTTACCCTGCAAAGCTTGCGCTACATCTGGCACAGGTACAGCAGCTAATTTTTCACCCGAAACCGAAGCAATTGCTCCAGTGACATCTCGTCTTGTTGTACTGCCGTAACCGATTACAACGACTTCATCTAACTGGCCTGCCTCTTCCTGTAAGGTAATAGAAAATGTTGTTTTTCCTCCAACAGGCACTTCTTGTTTCTTATATCCTAAAAAACTTAATACTAATACATCAGTAGATTTTGCTTCTAATGTAAAATTTCCATCAAAATCTGTAGCTGTTCCCGTTGAGGAGTTTTTAATAATTACTGAAACACCTGGTAATGGTATTCCAGATTCGTCTGAAACGGTACCACTTATACGTGCTTCCTGCGCATAAATAGGTAAATAAAATAGTATTCCTAGTAAGAAGAAATAATACTTCACACTCTTTCTTGAATTCATATGTGTTTGTTTAGTTTAGTTGTTTACTTCAAAAAGAAGTATTAATAATTAGTTTGGTTTTGAAGATTGTTTAATGCATAGGCTTGTTTTTATTTAGTTGTTAGTTGGTTTAAATCATAAAATCTGGTTAGGATTTTAGTTTAATTTGATCACATTATTTAACAATTTTCATGCTCTGATATATTTTAAAAAAAATTTACATCAAATCTGCAATCGATTACACAAAAATAGAAAAATATTTATATATTGCAATATATTTTCAATAAACCTTCTCTTTAAATAACAACTAACTAATTATTAACTAAAATTATTATCATATTGCCAACTTTACTCATAAATAAAGAAAACACATAGCTACGCTTGTCAAAAGCACAAACTTGTACTTCTGCAAATCCAACTTACCATAACCACCACAAACACTATTATTTTAGTGTATTTTTACCAACTCAACCAAATAAGTGCATGAAGAAAAAGACAACCATTTATGACATTGCAAAAAAGCTCAATATAACTGCCGCTACAGTATCGAGAGCTTTAAATGGAAACTCTAAAATAAGCGAGGCAACCCGTAAATTGGTTGCCGAAACAGCAAAAGAAATGAACTATGAGCAAAACAAACTTGCTCAGGCTCTTAAAAGTGGAAAAAGTTATAATGTTGGGGTCATTGTACCTCGTATAGACAGTAACTTTTTTGCCTCTGTTATTAGAGGAATAGAGGAAGAACTTTACCCGAAAGGGTATCATGTTATCATCTGCCAAACTCACGATCAAGAAGATTTAGAAACAGGAAATATTAATTCCTTATTAAATGCACAGGTTGATGGCATTCTCATGTCAGTTTCTAATGCCAAAGCAGATAGTGACGCAAGTTTTAATGCCCTTTTAAAGAAAAATGTTCCTTTAATTTTCTTTGATAGAAAGAAAGAAATTAAAGGTATCAGTTCTGTTACCATAGATGATTTTAAAGGGGCTTACGATGCCACCAAACATTTAATAGACCAAGGTTACAGACGAATAGCACACCTTTCTAACGATCGGTCGTTGCTTATATTTAAAAATCGTTATTTAGGCTATAAACAAGCTATTTTAGACAGCGGTCTCGAATTTGACGAGAGTTTGGTTATCGAAACACATAGTAAGGTGTTAGACGGCAGAAAAACCATGAAAAAACTCTTAGACTTGGAAAATAGACCTGATGCTATTTTCTCTGCCAGTGATTTTACGGCGTTAGGAGCTATTCAGGAAATAAAAGCACACGGATTAAAAATACCAGAAGATATTAGTGTGGTTGGTTTCAGTAATGAGCCATTTACTCGTTTTATGGAACTCTCAATAACTTCTGTAGATCAATCCCCTATAGAAATGGGGCGTTTGGCTGCTCAGGTTTTCCTTGAAGAAGTCAATAACGATAAGCGCATAAAATCCGAAAAGCAAGTTGTACTTACTCCAGAGCTAATCATTAGAAAATCATCTCTTAAATCTCAAATATTAAACAAAGCCTAATTTCAAAATAATTAGGAACAATATAAAAAAAGCCAAGATTAAATAAATCTTGGCTTTTTCATTATTTTTATTTTAGAATATCAATTATAAAGACACTCCTCTACGCCAAGGAATAAAATCGTTTTGATTTAATAATTTGGCTTTAGTTTGGATTCTACCACTAGCAACTTCTATAATGAAATCTAACATCTCTTCTGCCATTTCATCAATAGACTTTTCACCACGAATTACAGCACCTGTTTCAATATCGATAATATCCGGCATTTTTTCTTTAAGCTCAGTATTAGAGGACACTTTAATAATTGGTGCAATAGGGTTACCTGTTGGTGTTCCTAATCCTGTTGTGAACAATACTACATTAGCTCCAGAACCTACAAGACCTGTTGTACTCTCTACATCATTCCCTGGAGTACATAATAAGTTTAATCCTGGTTTAGAGATATACTCACCATAGTCTAACACATCTTTTACAGGCGATGTTCCTCCTTTTTTAGCTGCACCAGCCGATTTCATAGCATCGGTAATTAAACCATCTTTAATGTTACCCGGTGACGGATTCATATCGAAACCTGAACCAGCATCAACCACCGATTTCTCGTAAGCTTTCATTAAATCTAAAAACTTCTCACCATCGGCATCATCAACACAACGGTTAACTAACTCCTGCTCTACACCACATAACTCAGGAAACTCTGCTAAAACAGCTGTTCCGTTAAGGGCTACTAATAAATCTGAAACCGCACCTAAAGTAGGGTTTGCCGATATACCAGAGAATCCATCTGATCCTCCACACTCTAAACCAACTCTTAATTTAGATAAAGGCGCTGGTTTACGTTCAATTTTATTTGCCTCTTTAATAGCTTCAAAAGAATCTTTAACTATTGCTGTTAACATTTCGTCTACCGTACCCATTTGTTGCTGTTCATAAATTAAAACAGGCTTGTTTAAATTTGGGTTAATAGCATCTAAAGCTTCTTTGAACACACTAATTTGAAGGTTTTGACACCCTAAACTTAATACGGTACACCCAGCAACGTTCGGGTTATTCACATACCCTGCTAATAACTTCGCTAAGCTCTCAGAATCCTGACGAATTCCACCACAACCACCTGGGTGCGTAATGAATTTCACATCGATGTTATCGAAAACATCGGTTGACTGTTCTGCAACAGCAGATTCATCGCTCCCACTAACTAGAGAACGTAATAACATCTGGTGAGGGTTCACCTTTTGTTTTAAAAGTTCGCGTTCAAAAACATCTTTTAAAATTTCAATGTTGCGGTTTTCACAAAATACTAATGGGAAAAACAACCATACATTTTCTGTTCCTACCTGTCCATCTTCTCGATGGTACCCCATAAAGGTTTTATCCTGCCATTTCGCAACATCTGGAGCCGTCCACTGAACCGTTTCTGTTCTCCCAGATACTTTCTCACTTTGGTGTTTTACATTTTCGGTGGTTAATACATCACCTTTTTCAATAACACCATTCGCCGAACCAACCAATACGCTATACATGATGATACGGTCTCCCGGCTCAAAACGTTGTAAAGCGATTTTATGCTTCGACTTCGTATCTGAAAGTATTTTTATATCTTCTCCTTCAAAAGAAACAACGTCTCCTGCCTTTAAATCCACCAATGCTACCGCAACGTTATCCGGCGCATTTACTTTTATGATTTTCTTCTGCATTTTAAAAAATGTATTATCGTTGACTTTCTAATTAAAGCTTCGCACTGTAATTCGCGTAACCTGCTTCAATACCATTGGTATCAATTTCTTCTAAAGCGATCGCCACGGCATTAACTAAATTATCAACTTTTGTTAAATCTGTATCCCAGTACTCTACTATTGATAACGCCTGTTTTGTAATTTCTGAATAATCGTTAGACGACCAAATGTCTGCAAATTTAGCTACGATATCTTCACTATCCTGAACTGGTAATTCTTCGCCATTCCAAGTTCCTTTATAAAAACGGATTAAGGCAGCAAATGCATATGTTAAGTTAGCTGGAACTTTACCATGTACTTCTATATACCCCAATAAACTTGGTAACACACGTACTTTAAATTTAGAAATTGAATTTAAAGCAATGCTAGATAAGTTATGAATAATAAATGGATTTCTAAAACGATCGAAAATCTCTTCAGCGAAGCTATTTAACTCATCGCGATCCATTTCTAAAGTATCTATAATTTCGTTGAATACAGCTTTATTGATAAACTCACCTGTAAATTCATTATCTACAGATTGTTTTACTGTTCTGTTTCCGTAAAGGTAAGAGAATGGTACCATTGCTGTATGCGCCCCGTTTAAGATACGTACTTTACGTGTACGGTACGGTTGCATATCATCAACAATTTTAACATCAAGATTTGTTTTATCGAAAGGTAATTTCGCTTTTAAGTCATCACCACCTTCAATAACCCATAATAAAAATACCTCTGCCGCAACAATTAGGTTATCTGCATAATCTAACTGCGCGTTATAAGCCTCGATTTCATCTTTAGGATACCCAGGTACAATTCTATCTACTAATGTACTGTGGAAGGCATTATGCTCTAAAATCCAGTTTTTGAAATCCTCTCCTAAATTCCAATCCTTAATGTATCTTAAAATGATTTCCTTTAAGGTTTCAGAGTTATGATTGATTAACTCACAAGGAATGATGGTTAATCCTTTACTTGCATCGCCGTTAAAATGTTTAAATCTTTCATGAAGAAGCACAGTTAATTTTGCCGGGAAAGAACTTGGCGGCTGCATTTCTGCAGTGTCACTTTCTACATAAGCAATACCCGCTTCTGTTGTGTTAGAAATGATAAATTCCAAGCTTTCTTCTTTTGCTAAGCTTAAATATTCAACGAAATTAGCATAAGGATCTACTCCTTTTACAATATTATCGATTAATTCAACTTCCTGAATTTCTTCACCTTTCTTAATCCCTTTCATGAAAAGTGTATATAACCCATCTTGATCGTTTAGCATATTTACCAAACCTCTATCAATAGGTTGTACTACAGCAATTCCGGCATTAAAATCTGCTTTTTTATTTAATTCTTGGATAGCATATCCTATGAAGGCTCTTAAAAAGTTTCCTTCACCAAACTGCACTATCTTAATTGGACGTTTTTCTTCTAATCCAACGTTTGCTCTATTTAATTTTTTTATTGTTGACATAATTAAAGTAATAATTAGTAATTGAAATTATTTATTACATATCTGTAATAGGACTGTATTTTGGAACTAATGTTTTCATTACACTCCAACCTATTAAGTAACAAACAGCACATATTGAGAAAATGATAAAATAGCCTGCTTCTATACCTTCAAATCCCATAAACTTCATGTTTGACTCTGCACTGAAATCGAATAAAAGACCAGAGCCTTTATTAATAAGTGTTGAACCGATACCTCCAGCTAAACCACCAATACCAGTAACGGTTGCAATGGCTTTTTTAGGGAACATATCTCCCACCGTAGTAAAAATATTTGCCGACCATGCTTGATGTGCAGCCCCGGCAATACCAATGATTATAACAGGAATCCAATATGTAAAATGTCCTAAAGGTTGTGCCACTAATGCTAATAATGGAAAAAATGCAAAAATTAACATCGCTCTCATTCTACCTGCATATGGATTCATTCCTTTTTTCTCTACGAAATACGTTGGTAACCACCCTCCAATAATTGAAAGCAGCGTTATTGCGTATAAAATAAATAACGGGAAGGCTGCTTCGGTAGAATCCATGCCATAAACCGAACTTAAATAGGCCGGTGTCCAGAATAAGAAAAACCACCAAACACCATCGGTCATAAATTTACCAAAGGCAAAGGCCCAGGTTTGTTTGTATTTAAAACAATCTGCTAAAGACGTTTTTTTAGTAGATTCAGGTACATAACCTTCAAGTTTTCTGTCTTCAATTTCATCTTGCTGAATATATTCTAACTCGGCTGCATTTACGTGTTTGCTTTTCTCTGGTTTATCGTACATAAATACCCAGAAGCCCATCCAAACAAAACCTAATGCACCAATAACAATAAATGCCATTTCCCAGCCATAAGCTTCAGCAATGAAAGGAATGGAAATCGGTGCAGCTAATGCACCAACTGTAGCACCTGCATTAAAAATACTTGTTGAGAACGCACGGTCTTTCTTCGGGAAATATTCGGCCGTTGTTTTAATAGCTGCCGGGAAGTTTCCTGCTTCACCTAATGCTAAAACAAATCGGGCAAAAATAAACAAGGTAACACTTACCGAAATTACCATACCCGTATCGTTAATGGTAGAAATAATTTCTTTTGCTTCTTCAAAACCTACAAACCAATGTCCGGTTAAATAACCAGAAGTTGCAATACCAGCAAAAGCATGTAAACAGGCACCAACAGACCAAACTCCAATGGCCCACAGAAACCCTTTTTTGGTATCCAAAATATCAACAAAACGACCTGCGAATATTAAGGAAATAGCATAAAAAATAGAGAACAATGCTGTAATATTTCCGTAATCATTGTTAGTCCAATTAAATTCAGGAGCAATAAAATCCTTCCATGTTAAAGAAAGTACTTGCCTGTCTAAATAATTAATAGTTGTTGCCATGAATAGAAGACCACAGATGGTCCATCTATATCTTGTTGCTTTCACATTTGTATTTACATTCATAATAACTTAGTTTATCTAGTTTAAATTTACTTGTATGCAATTTATTATTTAGCTTGAAAAGCGTTATTCTTAAAATTTAAAATATTCTTTGGCGTTGAAATAACTAATATCTGCAACCATTTTACCAATCCATTCCATATCGTTTGGTAATTCGCCACGTTGTATTTCATCACCTAAAAGATTACATAGAATACGTCTGAAATATTCGTGTCTTGGGAAAGATAAGAAGCTTCTGGAGTCTGTTAACATCCCAACAAAACAACTTACTAATCCCATGTTAGATAAAGCGTTTAACTGCTTAGTCATTCCGTCTTTTTGGTCTAAGAACCACCATCCGGAACCAAACTGCACTTTACCTTTTACACTACCGTCGTTAAAGTTACCAATCATGGTAGCCATAACCTCATTATCGGCAGGGTTTAAGTTATATATGATTGTTTTTGTTAATTTATCTTTACTATCTAAAGCATTTAAAAATGCTGATAATTTTTGTGCCTGTGGATAATCGCCAATAGAATCCCAACCTGTATCAGGACCTAATATACGGTGCATACGAGCGTTGTTATTTCTTAAAGCCCCTAAGTGAAATTGTTGTACCCAACCAAACTCATGGTAGGTTTCACATAAGTATAGTAAAACAGCACTTTGGAATTTTAAAGCTTCTTCGTTAGAGACTTCTTTACCCTCACGCTTTTTAGCGAAAATGGCTTTTACTTCACTTTCGGTATAAGCTTCAAAGTAGATTTGATCTAAACCGTGATCACATAAAGAACATCCATTTGCGTTAAAATATTCGATACGCTTTCTTAATGCGCCAAGTAAATCATCATAAGAATTGATTTCTACTTCTGCCGATTTCCCTAAAGCATTTACATAATCATTATACCCATCAGCATTTATTAAAATAGCCTTATCCGGGCGGAATGATGTACTTACTTTTACATTAAAATCAGATTTAGCTATGGCCTGATGATGCTCTAAAGTATCTGTAGGATCTTCTGTCGTACAAACCACTTCTGCGTTTACTTTATTCAAAAGTTGACGACAGCTATAATCTCCAGATGTTAACTGCTCCTGTGTTTGATCCCAGATTTTTTCAGCCGTTTTTTCACTTAATAAATCGGTGATTCCAAAATATCTTGTCAGCTCTAAATGCGTCCAGTGGTACAATGGATTACGCATCGTGTAAGGCACCGTTTTAGCCCAGTTTAAAAACTTGTCTTTATCAGAACCATCTCCGGTAATAAATTTCTCGTTTACACCTAAAGTACGCATAGCACGCCACTTATAGTGATCTCCATTTATCCAAACATTTGTAATGTTGCTAAAGGTTTTATCTTCTGAAATTTGTTGTGGTGGAAGGTGATTGTGATAATCTATAATAGGCTGATGTTTTGAATAGGTATGATATAATTCCTCAGCATATTTATTTTCTAATAAGAAATTGTCGTGAATGAATGTTTTGCTCATTTCAATGTTTTAAAAAAGTTCGTCTTATATTTAGTCTTCATTTGATGGCTTACCGATAGTCGCAAGAATACCTCCATCAACATAAACCACTTGTCCGTTGACAAAATCACTCGCTTTTGAAGCTAAAAAGATGGCTGCCCCAGCTAAATCTTCTGGATCTCCCCAACGTGCTGCGGGAGTTCTGTTAATAATAAATTCGTTAAATGGATGACCGTCAACACGGATTGGTGCGGTTTGACTGGTTGCAAAATAACCTGGTCCAATTCCGTTGACTTGAATATTATGCTTAGCCCATTCGGTTGCTAAGTTTTGTGTTAACATTTTTAATCCGCCCTTTGCAGCTGCGTATGCAGAAACGCTGTTTCTACCAAGCTCACTCATCATTGAGCAGATGTTAATGATTTTTCCTTCGTTACGCTCGATCATTTGTTTAGCAACCAACTGAGACATAATGAATGGCCCTACTAAATCGACATCAACAACACGTCTGAAATCTTCAACCGGCATGGTTATCGCCAATTCTCTTTTAATGATTCCGGCGTTGTTAACTAAAATATGGATATCACCAACCTCTTTAGATATAATATCTACATACTTTTTAGCATCTTCTTCGTTAGTAACATCAAATAAGTATCCTGAAGCTTTAAAACCCTGATCTCTGTAGTGTTTAAGAGCATCTTCCATTTTAGATGGCGTTGTACCTGTAATAACAAGTTCCGCTCCTGCGCTTGCTAGTCCATCGGCCATAGCCATTCCTAAACCATGAGTTCCTCCTGTAACTAGTGCTCTTTTTCCTTTTAAATTAAATAAATTCATTGTCTTATTATAATTCGTTTTTCAAGTAATCTCTCAATAATCCTAAAGATTTAAACCTTTAAAAAACAAAGCGTTTAGTTTAGTTAATCGTTTAAGCGAAATACGCTAAAGTAATCGATTACGCAAAAATAATTAATTTAGCGCTTATACACTACCTAAATTAACATTATCACTAAAAAAAAGCATTATTTTCAAAGATTAGTCCGTAAATATATAAATAATTAAGTGATTTGTTAATCTTCGAACATAAATTGTAGTATTTTCAACGGTGATGCATCTTGTTTTCTGAGCGCTTCATAATACAACCCTCTTAAAATCAAAATTCTTATAAAAGAAACCACTTAAAACGATAATTTATATCTCAAATTTTCACTTTATGCATTTACATAAAAAAAGGTTGTCACTAAAACCTATTATTTGTTTTAGACTGACAACCCTCAAAGGTATTAAAAGCCTTTAAATTTCTTTTACAAGTTTGGTTTTTATTCGATTTTATAACTATTAATCCCTAAAGCATCCCAACCTTTTTTAACTTCAGTCAAAGCTACTTTAAAGCTCTCAAAATCTTTATTTTCCATTGTTGTCCAACCAACTTCTGCATAGGCAGCTATTCTAGGAAAGGTTTGACGCTCTATATCCTTATTGGTTGGTGTCCATTCGCTCCACATCTGACAGCCTAAACCTTGAATATTTTTATGATATTTTTCATCCAAATCTTTAGGTATTGGATTAAAATTATACGCTTTTTCTAATGGGATGCCTTTGTGCTTGTAATCTAAATAGGTGAACTTATGCCAAGAATTCACAATATCGTAGCCTTTACTTGCGGCTTCCTCTAATAGCTTAATATCTCCTTTCCAAAAATGTACAATTACATTTTTTGCCAATTCGGTTTCTGCATCCTCATCATTCTTTTTCTCTTCAAAATCAAAATGAAGCTTTTTACCCATAATCTCATTCCATCCCATCATTCTTCTTCCATGCTCCTGCACAAAAATCGAAATCTTATTTACAAAATCAATTTGTAAATCGGCAGGTGTATTTACATTGTGCTCTTTCATATACTTTTGCACTCGAGCAGATTTTTCCCAAACTTCATAAGGTACTTCATCACCTCCAATATGAATTACATTAGAAGGAAACAAATCAAACAACTCTAAAAGCACATCTTTCACAAACTTGATGGTTTCCGGTTTGGTTACATCATAGTTATCATAATGGCGCCCAAACTTAACAGGCACATCTATATCAACATCTGCGGTGCCAAGCCAGGTATAAGCCGCAATAGCAGCACTCGAATGCCCAGGCATTTCAAACTCTGGCACAATTTTTATGTTTCTCTCGGTGGCATAAGCCACAATATCTTTAATCTGGTCTTGTGTGTAAAAGCCACCATGCGGTTCTCCTGAAGTTTTTCCACTTTTCCATGTGCCAATTTCACTATCTTTTCTAAACGCCCCAACCTCAGTTAATAATGGATATTTTTTTATCTCAATTCTCCAACCTGCATCATCAACTAAATGCCAATGAAAGACATTCATTTTTAAAGCCGCCATTTGGTCAAGCATTTGTTTTACAAAATCCTCCCCATGAAAATAACGTGCCTCATCCAACATGTAAGCGCGCCATTTAAAACGCGGTTCGTCCTTAATTTCAATTGATGGCACTAACCATGTAACACTCTTTTGGTCTGGATTACTTTCCTCAGACAATAACTGATTTAAAGTTTGAACCGCATAAAATGCTCCTGCTCTACTATTAGAATTTATCGTGATTTTATCAGCACTTACCAATAATATATACGCCTCATCGGCTAAAGTTTCGTCCGTTTTAAATTCGATATCTGCACTTCCAGATGTCTCAACAACCAACTCTTTTCCTGTTTTAGTTTTTAACAGACTAACTAGATAAGTAGCTGTTTGTTTTTGATCTTCGTTTTCAAAAGATATACTCTTTCCTTCTTTAACAGAGAATGAAGACTCTCCCAAAACAACTTCTAAAGGTTTAGGTAATAATTTTATTTCTGAAGCAGTAAATGTTTTGTTCGTTTCAGAACAACTCAAAATCGTTATAAAAAGTAAACTAAGTAGGTAACGCATTGATTATAAGTCTTAAATATTTTATATTTGTGTTCGAACACAAATATAAAATATTTTAACAATAACGCACTTTAATTCTCTCTTTTAATAACCCTAACTCAACCTTTAAATAAATCTAAAACACCTTTCGAAAAAGTCTAACTAAGGCGATTATTTTCACATATCTATGAGATACAACCGAAGACACAAAATTCGCTGGTCCAGCAACCACTTCTTTTAACTCATATCCTGATTGCTTCATTTTTTCAAAAGCTATTTGACGTTCTAAGGAGTGTACTTTCAAATCGTATCTTATCTGTTCTATATTATTATATTTAGTTTTCATCCTCATCGGAATTAAAAAAATTATTTGACATTTTAGTTATCACCACATTATCAATGCTTCGTCGAAACATAAAAGCCAGCGCCATTAAAACTAAAAGCCCTGCGCCAATTAAAAGACAAGCCAATGGCACACTATTTAATTTTTCTCCTAATGCAATCGCCCCTGCAACCGAAACGAAAAAAACACCCAAAAAACCTAATCCGATAATTATAAAAAACTTTACTAACAAACTTATAGTTAGCGATAGCTGCTCAAAAATTTTGAGTTTAATATATTTTTCCGAAGATTTTAAGTAATCATCGCCATGCTGAAAAGTTTCCTGAGTCTTCTCATTTAATAAATTTAGAATCCCCATACTATTTCTGGTACTTTTTATTCTTTGCCTTTAAATCTGCTAATTTCTTTTCTAACAAGGTTATCACATCATCTGCCTGGTAACTCGCGTTAGACATGAGATGTTCCAACTCCTCTTCTAAAGAAGCTCTTTTGTTTTTCACGGATTTCGAAATGCTCTCACTGGTGTGCTCTATATTCTCAGACATTCTGTCTTTAATACCTTGAGCCTCATCAGCAATTTTTTTTCGTGTTACTGTTCCTTTATCCGGAGCAAATAAAACCCCTGCAACAGCGCCAACGGCAGTACCGACTAAAAATCCTAAAATGGTTCTACTATCTTTTCCCATGTTCTAATTATTTTAAATTAAGATGTACATAAATTTAATAAATTAAAATCTTGCAACCCTAAATTTTACAATTTGTCTTACACTTTCTACTAAAACCTTTGCTATTATTTATGTTCGTTATGGAAACCAAAATCTTAAACACGGAAGATAAACTGTGAAGAAATGATAAATTATTTATCGTATGTCTCTTATTAAGGAGCAACCCAAAATAAAAAAAGCTTCTCAAAAATTGAGAAGCTTTCCGTTTCTTAGTGCGGGCGGAGAGACTCGAACTCTCACACCTCGCGGCACTAGATCCTAAGTTTAATCTAGCCTTTTTTAAATTCTTAAATACTTGATTATCAATTATTTATATTTTGAAAAATTGTCTGAAATCGATGATTTATACCGGATTTTATACCGTAATAAAACAATTATAAACACCTGATTTACAGATGATTACGCATTATAAATTATACATAAAAATACAACAAAAAGACTATTTTTACAAGTTTTATGCAATTTAAATAATAAAATTCAAACAACTTAGCATAAGTCACATAACATATTTTCCAATTAATATATTTAATTAGAAGATTCTTTTTTATTTTTCTTCTTCCGCTTTTCATAAGCCAATTCTAAACATAATGGCACACCTGAATTAATCCTTTGCTCTTCAGATAAACAATCACCACTCTCACCATTTTGTTTAAATTGTTTCGGTAGCAGACCAATAGATTTAGCACTAAGCTTCCAATTAAACTTTCGTAACACTAAAAAAATTTGTCTATTTATATAATAATCCAACTCATCAGAATATCTTTCCAGTTCTGTATAATAAAATGCTGACACCCAACCATCATAAACATCTGAAATTTTTCTTAGCAATGTTAGAACATTATATTTCTTCTTTCCATTACATATGTCCCGAATCTTACTTTTAAATCTATCAACATTCGCCTTCGAAGGATAAATAGCTCCTTTATCAAAAGTTATTGAAAGAAAGTCAAATGCATTTCTAGTAATTTCAACTATTTTGGTCTTATCACTAGCCCCCAGTGGATGAACTTTGAGTTCCAACTCATCTAATATTTCAATACAATTTTCATAAGCATTTTTACATTCTTCTACTGTTTCTCCCAAAACAATAAAATCATCAGCATACCTTACTAAATTATATTGCTTCTTTATCATAAAAGAATCAAAGGGTGCTAAATATATATTAGATAACAAAGGAGATAATGGGTTACCTTGAGGTATTCCATCTTTAATTTCGAATAAACTATGATGTGCCTCGTTGATAAACTCTAATCCACCTATTTTTTGACTTAAAGCTGACAAAATAAGTTCGTTCAAAGAGTCATCCTTTAATTTTGGGAAGACATGATCCTCTAGAAGTTTTATTCTTTTTACTTGTCCAAAAAAGTTTATCAAGTCAGCTTCAAGAACTACTCTATTTCCATTACCAATATGGAAATTAATCTTCTCTATAGCTTGCTTTACCCCTATTTTTTTTTGATATGCAAAACTATAACCACTACTCCCCTGTACAACATCCTCTAATTGATTTTCCAACTCTAAGGCTATAGCTTTCAAAACTACCCTATCTGAAATAATAGGAACTTGTAACGGACGGAATTTTCCGTTAGATTTTGGAATAACAACAGCCCTATTTTCCTTAAATTTATAAGTTCCACTTCTTAATTGTGATGATATAGAAGACAATTTATCATCTAAATTTTTTTCAAATTCCTCAATTGATATATTATCTATACCATGAGATAATCTGTTTGTTTTGTCAAGCTTTTTCCAAGCAGACCTTAATTTCTTCTCTGAAGAAATTTTTTTTAGTAGTGTTTTTTTCATTAATTCTTGTGTTGCAAAGACCTTATGGATGACAAAATGCCCGTATGACAGCCCCTACAATTTAGACACAGAAGCACTTAAGGTTAAATAAAGTCCTAATCCGTAAAAGGTTTGGACACATATTCTCTTGAGGTGTTCTAGGGCAATCCTGACGATAGATTTATGAGTGAACCTATAGTCAAACGCAAACTTAAGCCTAAACTTAAGCGAATTCTCATCGGCGCTTTGGATTACAGTTTTTTGGATTGAGCTTTCCCGCCCAAATTGAATTTACAATATATTCTCATTTCATTCAAATTTAAGGTTTTTTCTGACATATGCAACTTTTTTGCACTTTTTTCAAAACAAGCTTCCGACCGCCTGTACACTCTGCTCTTAAAAGAGCTTGATACTATTGTTTCCAAAGGTATTGTGCTGTCATACACAATAGCATCAAACGAGAAGCACACAGAAGCACTTAAGGTTAAATAAAGTCCTAATCCGTAAAAGGTTTGGACACATATTCTCTTGAGGTGTTCTAGGGCAATCCTGACGATAGATTTATGAGTGAACCTATAGTCAAATCCAATATATTATTTCAATGAACTCAATCTATATTTGTAATCATTTACAACAATTATCGTACCAACAATTATTCATGACAAATTTTCTGACGTAAAGTTAGTTATACTTACTGATATATTAAACCAAAGTTAAGAACTTAACTAACAAACTTTTTAACAAAAATATCTTATAAAAACTAAAGACGCTAGACAAAAATCAATTGTTAAGTCGCTGAAATACAGAGTTTTACATTAAAAAACTTGTGACGCTAGACAAAAAATCTAGTTACTGGTAAAATTTCCTAGAAATAAAAAACATAAATTACTGATTTTAAGCATTTTAACAATTATCACAAATGACTTTAATACCGTTTTTTATGCCGACTGTTATACCGTTTCGAAAATTTGGGGCAAAAAAAAACCGACTTAAAAGTCGGTTATCCCACTGATACTGTGGCTTGTGCGGGCGGGGAGACTCGAACTCCCACACATTGCTGCACTAGATCCTAAGTCTAGCGTGTCTACCAATTCCACCACGCCCGCTAAGAGGTTGCAAATATAAACAAGATTTTGAAATTGCAAACACCTATCCCCAAAAAAACATTCTTTTTTTTATACTTTTGTTGCAAAATTTGCATAACTACATGAAAAACACCACGTCTTACATAGAAAAAAATAAAGACCGATTTATATCTGAACTAGTCGAACTTTTAAAAATCCCTTCTATAAGTGCTGATTCTGCTTACAAAAGTGACGTTTTAAAAACTGCTGAAGCTGTAAAAGAAAGCCTTGAAAAAGCAGGTTGCGATACCGTAGAAATCTGCCCAACGGCAGGCTACCCTATTGTATATGGTGAAAAAATAATTGACAAAACCCTACCTACCGTTTTAGTTTATGGACATTACGATGTACAACCAGCCGACCCATTAGAACTATGGGACTCTGCTCCGTTTGAACCCGTAATTAAAACGACCGACATCCACCCGGAAGGTGCTATTTTTGCACGTGGTGCCTGTGACGACAAAGGACAAATGTACATGCACGTTAAAGCGCTGGAGTTTATGACTTCTACAGATCAATTGCCGTGTAATGTAAAATTTATGATTGAAGGCGAAGAAGAAGTTGGCAGTGTAAACTTATCAACCTTCGTAAAAGAAAACCGTGAAAAACTAAGCAACGACGTTATTTTGATTTCAGATACTGGAATGATCGCTAAAGATACGCCATCTATCACAACAGGATTACGCGGATTAAGCTACGTAGAAGTTGAAGTTACCGGACCTAACCGCGATTTACACTCTGGTTTATACGGAGGCGCTGTAGCCAACCCTGTTAATGTGCTTACAAAAATGATTGCTTCTTTACACGACGAAAACAACCATATTACCATTCCTGGGTTTTACGATAAAGTTGAAGAGTTGTCTCAAGACGAGCGTGCCGAAATGGCAAAAGCACCATTCAGTTTAGAGAACTACAAAAAAGCGTTAGATATTGACGACGTTTACGGCGAAGCTGGATACACGACCAACGAGCGTAACTCCATTCGTCCAACTTTAGATGTTAACGGAATTTGGGGTGGTTACATTGGTGAAGGTGCCAAAACAGTAATTGCCAGCAAAGCTTATGCTAAAATTTCTATGCGATTAGTTCCCGGACAAGAATGGGAAGAAATCACACAACTATTTAAAACTCATTTCGAAAGCATCGCACCTAAAGCTGTAAAGGTTAACGTAAAACCGCATCACGGCGGTCAAGCTTACGTTACTCCAACCGACAATGTTGGCTATCAGGCAGCAGCGAAAGCTTACACCGATACGTTTGGTAAAGCACCGATTCCACAACGTGGTGGTGGAAGTATTCCTATTGTAGCGCTTTTCGAAAAAGAATTAGACAGCAAAATTATTTTAATGGGCTTTGGTTTAGACAGTGATGCTATTCACTCCCCTAACGAGCATTTCGGAGTATTCAATTACCTAAAAGGCATTGAAACCATTCCATTATTCTATAAATATTTCACAGAATTATCTAAATAATTTTTAGGGTGTTACCGGTTTTTGCTTACAGGAGCAAAAACCGGTCGCGCTTTACGCACTACGCGGTAGTTGGCTTCAATCGCTAACACGAACACGACATCGCCAATGAAAAACCAACATTCCAACCACCTTATTCAACTTACTTTAGCCACCTTTTTTATTAGTACATCAGGGGCTTTAGGAAAGTATATTGATTTACCCATTCCGGTAATTATTTGGTGGCGTTGTATTCTTTCTGGTATTACATTGTTTGCGTTTTGCAACTATAAAAAATTCAATCTTAAACTAAGTTCGAAAACAGATATTACCACAGTTATCATCAGTGCGCTTTTAATGGGCGGCCACTGGATAACCTATTTTTTTGCCTTAAAATTATCAAACGTAGCCTTAGGCATGTTATCACTATTTACCTTCCCTATTTTAACTGCATTTTTAGAACCTTTGTTTATTAAAACAAAATTCGATCCGTTTTATATTCTATTGGGTATTTTAGTATTATTAGGCCTTTACATTTTAGCTCCCGAGTTTAATTTAGAAAGTTCTCAGGTTAAAGGTGTTCTTTTCGGATTACTCTCGGCTGTATTTTACGCCTTACGCAATATTCTATCTAAAAAATTAACAGCAAAATATAACGGCTCCAGCGTTATGTTTTACCAGAGTTTAGTTGTCGCTTTAATATTATCACCTTTCCTATTATTTTTAGATAGCAACGGACTAAAAGAGCAATTCCCTTATATTCTTTTCCTTGGTTTAATTACGACCGCTGTAGGCCATTCTATGTTGGTAAACAGTTTGAAACATTTTACAGTTAGTACCGCAAGTATTATTAATAGTATTCAACCCATTTTTGGAATCATTCTTGCCTTCTTCTTTTTAAACGAAGTGCCAACCCTGAACACCTTTATTGGTGGATCACTTATCCTAGCAACTGTTATTATTGAAAGTGTAAGATCGAGAAATAGGTAAACCTTTTAAAAAGGTACCCCTCTGATTACGCCACAGACTTTTGTTCATTTAAATCTCGATTATCGAGTAAAACAAAAACACTTAGACTCATAATAAACAACATCTTACAAGTCTTTTTTTATTCAAAAATGTAACAAAATCTTGCTTTTAACGTTTTATAGATTATCAATCAAAATCATCAATCATTATGTTAAAGCAATTTTTTATTATCTGCTCGGGTGCCGACACCGATATTTTAAACTCCTGCTCTAAAGGCGAACAAAACAAATATGCTGGCATAGGCGCCACAGTATTTTTTACAGCACTGATGGCATTTATCGCGGCGAGCTATGCCTTATATACTGTTTTCGACAATTATTACACGGCTGTGTTTTTCGGATTGATTTGGGGGTTACTCATTTTTAATCTGGATCGTTATATTGTGTCCACTATTAAAAAGACCGGAAATTTTGCAGATGAAGTGATTCAGGCTACACCTCGAATTATTTTGGCGGTTATCATTGCTGTAGTGATTTCAAAACCTCTGGAACTAAAAATATTTGAAAAGGAAATAGACCGTGTACTGTTAGAACAAAAAAACGAATTTACACTAGCCAACAAAAGCCAAATTGCCGAACAATATACTCCACAAATAAAAGAACTCGAACAGTCTATTACTGATCTGCAAAATGAAATTACAACCAAAGAAACCGAAGTAAACGCCCTTTACGAAACCTATATTTCTGAAGCTGAAGGCACAGTTGGCACAAAACTATTAGGTAAAGGCCCCGTATATAAAGAAAAACGAGATAAACATGACGCTGCCTTAACTGAATTGCAACAACTTAAAATAGTTAATACTGAAAAAATTAAAGCGATTGAAACTGAAATAGCCACTTTAAAAAGCGATTATGACAATCAGGTAACGACATCGCAACCTATTATTTCAAATTTCGATGGATTAATGGCTCGTGTAGATGCTTTAGGTCAATTACCTTGGTTGCCGTCATTTTTTATTTTCCTGTTGTTTTTAGCCATTGAAACCTCACCGATTTTCGCTAAGTTGTTATCTCCCAAAGGTGCTTATGATTTTAAATTAGAAAATGAAGAAACGGCCATTAAAACAAATGTGCTTCAAAATAAAAATCAACGAGAAGCACTCTTAAAAACTGAGTTTGCGATCAACGACCGTGTATATAAAGACATTGAAACCGAAGACGAACTGTATAACTACAAGCGTAAAAAAGCACGCGAACTACTGCAATTACAAGCTGATGCTTTTTTTAACCAGCAAAAGAATATATTGTAGTTAGGCGCTAATTTTAAGTGAGTTTGTTTATTTTTACCTCAACTCCCAAAGAAGCACAACTATTATATTATGAAAAAAATTATTCTATTCCTTTGCCTTATTTGTGCATGTCATGGATTTTCTCAAAGTAATGAGGAAGACGACAAAAAAGACATTCAAGCCGTTTTAAAAGCACAACGCCTGGCTTGGTCTAAAAACAATATTGAAGAATTTATGGAAGGCTACTGGAAAAGTGACTCTCTTAAATTCTATGGAAGTAATGGTGTTACTTACGGATGGGAGAACACTTTAAAACGTTACAAAAAAGCCTACCCAAGTAAAGACCACACGGGAAAGTTAAGCTTTAAAATAAACGATATATCTAAAATTACGGATGGCGCATATTACGTATTAGGAGAGTTTCACTTAAAACGTGAAGTTGGTAATGCCACCGGTTTTTTTATGTTAGTATTCAAGAAGATAAACGGCGAATGGAAAATTATCGCTGATACCTCCGCTTAAAAATACAATTAGGTTTTCTTAACGTATTTTGTAATTATTACAATTTGCTGTCCGTCAACCTTACCTTCTATATATTCGGCATTGTCGCGATCTAAACGAATGTTTCTAACGGCCGTTCCTTGTTTCGCGACCATGCTCGATCCTTTCACTTTTAAATCTTTAACTAAAACAACAGAATCTCCGTTTTCTAAAATAACACCGTTAACATCACGGTGAATTATTTTTTCGCTTTCATCTTTATCTTCTCCTGTTGCTCGCGCTAAAGCCAAAGCATCGTCGTCTAAATACATCATGTCTAATAAGTCTTTAGGCCACCCTTCGTTTCGTAAACGCTGTAACATTCTCCAAGATAAGATTTGCACCGCTACAAACTCACTCCACATACTGTCATTTAAACAACGCCAGTGATTGGCATCCATTTCGGTTTCGCCCTCAATCTGACTTAAGCAGTTACTACAAACAAGCACACTATTGTCAACACTTTCGTTTAACGATGGCGGCAATGTATATTGACTTAATTCTTTGTCTGATTTACATAATTCACATGTGTTGCTGCTTCTATCTTTTAATGTTTGTAGTATACTCATGATTTGTATTTTAAGACTGCAATAATACGCCTAAATTAAAGCTTCCACAAGCTATAAAAAGAAAAAGGCATCTAAATTAGACGCCTCTTTCCCACTAATTAAGCTACCTATTTTGATAACTCTGCTACTAACTTGTATACGGCATCACCATGTACTGGTGTAAAATATTTACCAAATTTTTCGCCACGAGCTTTCCGATCTGCCTCGTTTGGCCATTTTTTCTTAGCCATTTCAGTAAACCCATCGAACATTTTATCAAGATCTCCTAATGAATCTAAAAAATAAGCTTCTATAACTTGAGACGAATCACTTCCCCAGGCATGTCTATGTGGATAATAGCCTTTTATTAGTGAATTATCTTTAATGAACACATCGAAGTTTTCCTCCATTAAGGATTTGATTTCATCGCCATCATAATCCTTTGGAAACGCCCAATGAGACGTTCTCACATAAAGGATTAAATCTTTTTTATTATTCTCTGGAATGTGTTTCGCCATGGGCATTGTATAATAAATCTCATCGGAGTGAATTGGTGAGTAATAAGCCCGCTGTTTTTCAAAAAAAGCCTCTCTAGCATCTTTATCAGGCCAGGCCGCTTCAGCTAATTCCGCATCCTTTTCATTAGCCTTTAGAATATCTTCCCATGTGTTATAGACATTAACGAAAAGAATCTCTGTGTTATCCGGAGTCATTTGGTGTAAATACACCGATGCTCCTACTCTTAAATCATTTTTCTTAATAACTTTCTCCAGATATTCTTTTTCTACTGACTTCCATGTGTCCATATCGAAATCCTCATAGTCCATATTCCAATGGGCCTTGGTTACTGTAATATACATGGGACGTGAGTCGTCTTGTGCAAAAGCTGAAGACATACTGAATAATAATAGCAAAGTTAGCATTGCTGCAAATAGTTGATTAGTTGTTTTCATAATTGTAATAATTAAGGTTAGTATATTAGTTTTGAACATTAAATACTAAATCTTTAATTGGGGCAATTGAAAACCTGGGGGTAATAAAAATTTGGGGAAGTAAAATTTGTTTTTTTGCTATTATTATTTCCAAGAGGGTAGTGAAATAACATCACTAATTTACAAAATTTAATTTACTAACAATCAATTATTTAATTTAATTGATCTTTTAGTTTTTTGGGCATTCCTTTTACTACCATCTCATAAGAATGATCAATAAGAGAGACTAAAAGGGAAGCTGAAATTTCTCCATCATGAAGTTTGACGGTATTCCAGTGCGTTTTACTCATATGAAATCCTGGACCTATATTATCATATTCTCCACGAAGCTCTAATGCATATTCGGGATCACATTTTAAATTAATGGCTTTCTCTCCTATTTCCCAATTATCGAGAGCGATTAGCGCATACATTTTCCCTAAAACCTTAAAGACTAAAGTATCAGGATTAAAAGGAAACTCCTCGGTTGTTCCTTTCTTTTTTAAACAGTAATCTCGTATTTGTTCAATATTCATTCTAAAGCTTTTGCTTTAACCGGCTGTTCTATTTTTAAAGCATCGTAATCTAATCTCCAACCTATGGTTTGCACGATATTCTCAATGAGTGATATCGCCTCTAAAGCTTCCTGTTGTGCTGCGTTAAACAAGCCACTTTCTGGAATTTTATCTAAAATATGTTTCTTGGCATCATTATGCAGTTCGGTTAAATCGGAGGCTGCAAACTTGTTGAACACACCATCCTTTTTATCGTAATAGTTTAAATTGGTTTCTATAGTTAACACTTCTGGCTGTGGAAACCTGTGAATAATAATCGTTTTGGTTTTAGTATCGGCCTCTAACAAAACTTTTGAAAAATCGAATCCTACATGTGCTTTGGCATTAACAACAACCAAGGCTTTTTTAGTACTTGAAATAAGTTTTAAAAAACGCTCCTTTACATCTTCGTAATGGTAAATCTCGGCAAAATCACCTTCAACAGTAATGAATTTATACACTTTTTTAATCTTATCGAGAAGGATAACCGACTGCGAATTCACACGTTTCTTCTGCGTCTGAATTTTTAAATAGGTGACTACCGCCATAGTTATCAGCCCTCCTAATATTAAACCGAAAAGAATATCCATTACTCTATAATTTTATATAAAACTGGTTTGCTCGGTGTCGCATCGTTTTCAAAAGATGCTATTTGTAAATTTAACATATACTCGCCATCTTTCACCTTGTTTGGCACATAAATAAATTCGGTAATTGTGGCATCTAAACGCAACTTACCTTTAGTGTTCCAAAACGCATTATGTGCTAATAACTTTCCTTCATCGCGCTCCTTATCAACACTTGGTAAATCGATAAGTAAATGTTTAATACCTTTTTCTCGAAGATACACAGCCGCTTCCTCCAATAAATACGTGGGATTGGTTTTTGAATAGCGTTTGGTAAGTTTATCTTTTAAATTTGGCATGGTACGAATAATAACAGCATCTCGTTTTTTATTTCCTAAGGCAAACTGAATTTGTTTTTTAGAAATTACAAAATCGTCACCTAACTTTTCCGGAGCCACACTAATCACTTCAGCTAGAAAGAAAAACTGTTTTAAATTTTTATTGATAGAATGCACCGTTTCAGTAATATGCCCTACACATTCGGTATGCGTCCCGTGGGCATGCGGATTAAATACAATCGTATTAAAATTTACAGCCGATCCTTTTACCACACTTCCAACCCAATCTTCCTCTTCAATAACCACCGGCTCAATTTCAGGGTTTCCTATATACCAGGCATTAACATTCGCTTCTCCTGACTGAATAGCGATAGAAATATCTAGAGGTTTGGTTAAATCGATTTGAAGCTTTCTTGAATTGTATTGAATGGTTGCAAGCATATATTAGTCTATTTTAAATAAATCTGAAGCAATACCGTCACTTAAAAACTTTCCTTTTTTAGTCACGATAAGTTTATCATCTTCAATATACAATAATTGTTGATTTCTATGTTTTTCAGACTGCTTTAAAATATAAGTTCTGTAATTTTCACCAAAATTTTGCGCCACTTTTTCTAAAGACACCCCCCAGATGGTGCGTAAACCCGTCATCACATATTCATTATACTGATCGGTTTTAGACAAGATTTCGACTTCCATAGGTAATTCTCCATTTTCAATTGCTTGAATATATTTTGAATTGTTTCTTACATTCCAGCCTCTGCTTGTACCATCAAACGAATGCGCCGATGGCCCAACACCTATATAGGGCTTCCCTTGCCAATAAGCAGTGTTATTTTTACTAAAAAACTCTGGCTTTCCAAAATTAGATAACTCATAATGTACAAAACCTGCATGCTCCAGTTTTTCTATCAACATATGAAATTGCTCCTGAGCTATGGCATCATCTGGAGCCTTAACTTTTCCTTTTGTTATAAAGGCATCAAGAGCCGTCTTAGGCTCAATCGTTAATGCATAACTGGAAATATGAGGGATATTGAATGACAAAGCCATTTCAATATTCTCCATCCAGTCTTCATGACTCAATCCTGGAATACCATAAATTAAATCAAGTGAAATATTATCGAAATACTGTGTAGCAACTTCTAAACACCCATTGGCTTCTTCAGCATTATGGGCTCGGTTCATCAACTTTAAATCACGCTCAAAAAACGACTGAATACCAATCGATAACCTGTTAACACCTATGCTCCTGTAAGCTTTAAAAACGGCATGCACATCAGTTCCTTTAATGGTTAAATCATCGGGATTAGCTTCTAAGGTAATTTCCGGGTTACTAATTACCTTATAATTTGAATATACTGCCTGAATAATGGAATCCAATTCAGATTCATTTAATAAAGAGGGTGTTCCGCCACCAAAATAAATGGTTTGGACCACCTGATTTTGGAATTCGCCTTTCCTCATCTCTAACTCTTTGATCAAGCAAGAAATTAAGTCCGGCTTCTTCTTTAGAGAGGTTGAAAAGTGAAAATCGCAATAGTGACAAGCTTGCTTACAAAATGGTATGTGAATGTATATTCCAGCGATGACTTTTGAATTTTATAATTATAAACTTCACCTGAACCTGTAAAGCTCTTAAAACGTTATTTTTTTACGCGACTTTCATTCTGTTTAACAAAACTAGCCCAGCCCGAATAACTCTTACCAACCTCAACACGGCCATCGTTGTAAAAATGACAGACCGCAGCAGCTAATCCATCGGTGGCATCTAAATTTTTAGGTAAGGTTTTTAATCCTAATAAACTTTGCAGCATTTTAGCAACCTGATCTTTACTGGCATTACCACTCCCTGTAATCGCCATTTTAATTTTTTTTGGGGAATATTCCGTTATGGGTACTTCACGACTTAAACCAGCTGCCATAGCTACGCCTTGCGCACGCCCTAACTTAAGCATACTTTGAACGTTTTTCCCAAAGAAAGGCGCTTCAATTGCTATTTCATCGGGGTGATGGGTGTCTATTAATTCAACCGTACGTTCAAAAATAAGTTTCAGTTTTAAATAATGGTCGTCGTATTTTTTTAAATCTAGCTCATTCAACTGCAAAAAAGACATGGTTTTCCCAACAACTTTTATCAACCCAAAACCCATAACCGTTGTTCCCGGGTCGATTCCTAAAATAATTCTTTCCTTCGCCATATTAATTACAGTAATAACACCCACTTAAAGATAACGAAAGTCCCACAGTAAATGTTAACACATTTCCGTTAAAAGATCCGTAACCATCTGCTACTGGATTAAACTCCTTTGCAAACCCATGAATATAAGACGCATCAAAATACAACGACATGGTATCTGAAAGTCCGTAATGAAACTCCAAACCGGCCATCGCATTTAGGTATGAAGTTTTATTTTCTCCATAATTATGTAATGGCTTCACCATCGAAAAACCCGGCCCGGCATGCACAAAAATTCCGGTTCTGTTGGAGATAAAAATAATATTAGACAGATTATAAACGCCTTGCAGATTTATACGTGAATAATTCAATTTAAATTCCTGCGCATTACTATCGTTAATCATTCGGCTAAACCCATAATCAAGCTTAGTACCTAAATTGGGGTTAAACATGTATTGCACTCCTAGATTTACGGTTGGAAAGTTTAACGACTGCCCTTCGAAACCAGACACAAAACCATCGCTCGACGGACTATTAACTCCCAAAGCTATCTGCGCTTTTATGGTGCTCGTATCGTTTTGCGTAAAGCCAGAAATCACACAAAAAAGAAAAATAAATAAAGAAGATAAGCGCTTATTACGGCTTAAAAATGAAATCATACGCGATTATTGATTTAATTTGCAACATATGTACGTGTTACCACACAAAACTAAACAAATCTTTTTTGTGCTTATTAAAATAAGCCTGGTAATTGCTGTATTTTATTTTATCTACTTCAAGCTGAGTAATAATAACACATTACCATTTTCTGATTTTTTAGAATTAGCATCAAAAAATGATGCATTTTCTATAGTCCACCTCGTGTTCCTAATTTTATTATCAACTGGTAACTGGTGTTTTGAAATTTTAAAATGGCAAACCCTTGTAAAACCATTAAAACAAATTAGCTTTTTTGAAGCCACCGAACAAAGTTTGGGCAGCTTAACGGTTTCATTGTTCACTCCCAATCGAATTGGTGAATATGGAGCAAAAGCACTATTCTACAACAAAACTCAGATAAAACATATTGTATCTATTAACATCTTGCACAACCTGTTACAACTTAGTGTTAGCATTATTTTTGGAAGCATTGGGTTACTGTGTTTCATCTCGATTTACTCAACACACCTTAACTATACCAAACCTATTTTAGGAGCTGTACTTTGTATTGGTTTTATTGTATTAGCTTACTTTGCACTGTCTAAAATTCGATTAAAACAAAGCACTGGTTGGTTGAGTAAACTGTTACACCTCGTAAAAACCTATCCAAAAAAACCAGTTATCCTTGGGTTGAATTTTTCAATTATTCGCTACCTCTTCTTTTCATTTCAGTTTTACTATTTATTGAACATTTTTGGGGTTGACATTGTTTACTTGAATGCTATGATAATTATTACAACCATGTATTTATTAGCATCCGTAATACCTTCCATAGCTATTTTCGATTTTGTTATTAAAGGAAGTATTGGAGTTTATTTATTTTCATTTCTAAATATTGAAGCCATTACTATAATTCAAATCACAACCATCATGTGGATATTTAACTTTGCTTTACCAAGCCTTGTTGGAAGTTACTTTGTACTTACTTTTAAATGGCCTAAACCCCAAATATCGAAATGACCATAATTTCATTTTTTATTATTTTAAGTTATGTCGCTTTAATAGGAAGCTTCGCCTATGGGTTCCATAAAGTACCGACTTTTAAAAATCGAAACACCGCTGCCAAGACAACATTTTCAATAATTATCCCCTTTAGAAATGAAGCTGAAAATCTACCTCAATTATTGGATTCTATCAAGCAATTACATTATCCTTCCAACTTATTCGAAGTACTTTTAGTTAATGATGACTCTGAAGACGATTCCGTTAACATTATCAATAATTTTATAACATCATCGTCTCTTCCTGTAACACTTCTAAATAATAACAGGGTGAGTCCATCTCCTAAAAAGGATGCCATTTCTACCGCCATTACTAAAGCTAATTACGAATGGATTATTACCACCGATGCCGACTGCATTTTACCACAATTATGGCTAAATACTTTTGATGCCTTTATTCAGGAAAACAAAGTGGAATGTATTGTGGCACCCGTAAAATATATTTCTCAAAACAACTTTTTAAACACCTTCCAAATTTTAGATATTTTGAGTTTACAAGGGGCAACTATTGGCGGATTTGGTATAAACAAACCGTTTTTGTGCAACGGCGCGAACTTTGCTTACAAAAAAAAACTATTTAACGCCTTGAAAGGTTTTGAAGGCAACAACCAAACTGCCAGTGGCGATGACATTTTTTTATTGGAAAAAGTAGTAAAACATAATGCGGGAAGCGTTGCTTATTTAAAAAGTGAAACCGCCGTTATTAACACAAATGCACAACCTACCTGGAACAGTTTAATCTCGCAACGTATTCGCTGGGCAGCAAAAACAAGTCGGTATAATAATTGGTTTGGCAAACTCACCGGAAGCATTGTACTACTCACCAACCTGTTTATTGTATTAGCTTATTCCTTTACACTTATGGGAACAATGACTTCTCAAACTTTAATTTATTTACTGATGATTAAATTCAGTATCGATTTGTACTTAATTAATAAAACCGCTCAGTTTTTTAATCAAAGAGAAGTGATGAAGTTTTACGTATTCGGATTTATAGTTTATCCGCTTTTTAGCGTTTATGTTGCATTGGTGTCCATGGTTTCAACCTACCAATGGAAAGGACGCACATTTAAAACGTAAATTACTCTACGTTAATAACAATAGGCAGATTGAAAGCTGTTTTTACCTGCTGCCCGTGTTTACTCGCCGGAAATATTTTAGGCAACGAGTCTAAACTTTGGGTAATTAGCTGTTGTAAATTAGGAATTTCAGCTATGGTTAAACTATCAATTTTAGCATCAACTAAAGTTAGCATGCCTTGTTCAGACAGTTTAAATTGAAGGTTAATCGTATCGTTAACATCTTTAGTAACAATAATCATTTCTCGTTGTAAAAACCCTAAAATATGAGACGTGAGCACCTCTGAAAAACACGCTTGCTTTTCGCTATTAGACACTAAGGAATCACATACCGAAAACGACGGGTATTCATCGACATCGTTCCAGTTAAAGGTTTTCAATTCCTCATTTAAAATAGCTTCAGAAGATGTTTTTTTCACATTAAAATAGTCGCAGGATGCGACCAATGAAAAAATAAAAAAAACACTAATTAGCCTCATAGATTTTACTAGATAATCAAGATTTAATTTACGGAAGTTTTCTCCAAAATCAAACTTTCTCATTTATAATACCTCGGATGCATTTCATCGAGGATTTTATTAAAACTGAAATGTACAATTTTTTTGGTTTTTAAGCACTTAAAACTAAAAAAACCGAAGTTTTCACTTCGGTTTTCAATCTTATATAATTTACACTTCTATTCTTTATCTGCAACCTGAAATACAATAGGTAAAGAATAAGGCACCGTTACAACTTTCCCTTTTTGTTTACCTGGCTGCATTTTAGGTAACAGATTAATAACACGTTCAGCTTCAGCTTCTAAAACTGGGTGTGGAGCTCTTGCTCTTACATCAACAACATTTCCTTCTTCATTTATTTTAAATACAACATTAATGCGTTGTCTTCCCTCTAAATCTAAGCTATTGGCTAAATCGGTATTAAAATGTTCTCCCACAAATTTTGTTATTGCCTGAGACATACAATTTTTCCGTTCTGTATTAGATTCTAAAGATTCACACCCCGGAAATAAAGGAACATTTTCGATATAAGCAAATGGGACTTCTATATTTAGATCAACTTGAGATTCTGTTTTCATAAGCTCCTGAACTCCTTTTAAATTCATAAATATTTTATAAACTTTTCCTTCCTTTGACGTTTTATCAGACACTAAAGCATACCCGTCCGGCAATTTTTCTTTCTTTTTATGAATACTATAAGTCGCTTTTCCTTCATCTAGTAAAACCCATGCAACATATTCGTCGGGATTTGAAAACAAAAAGTTATCATATTCACTACGCTTATTTAATGTTGCTTCGTTAAACCTTTCTGCTATATTCACAGTAAATGTATAATCCGATAAGTTTAAATTATCCGAAGAATTTTCACTTTGTTTCTCACAAGACGTATACACCAACATGGTAATAACGGCCGGAATAAGAAATGCATACTTTAGTAACCTTGTGTGTTTTGATTTCGATTTTTGTAACATAATAATTCGTTTTTTGATTAATGATTGATTAAAAAATGGATTGATGAATGAAATGCTCTTGGTTTGAAATACCTGAGCTAATAAATTTTGATAATAGTGCTGTTTACTTTGATTTTTTACAGCTTCGGCATCGGCCAGAAACTCATGTAATTCTATGATTCGGTTTTGGTACATATATACCAACGGATTAAACCAGAATACAACACGAAGCCCTTCGAAAAACAACAAATCTAAACTGTGGTATTGCTTTACGTGAACCTCTTCATGACTTAAAATGAGTGCTTTTTCGTCGTCTTTTAAAAACTCACCTAAAAACACATATTTAAAAAATGAAAATGCCGAATCGCTATTTAACAGTTTAACAACAACTAATTTGTTTGAACTGGTTTTCGGGTTGTTAACAATTAACTTCAGGACTTTAAACAGCTTAAAACCAAACATAAATATGGCAATAGCCAAACCGATATAAAACAACAGATACACATACGACATTGAACTTGAAACTGACACTGCATTAACCTGATTTACGCCTTCAGAAACACCTTGAGATACATCTCCTACAATTACTGCAGGCAACTGAATAACATACTCTGGAGGAATGACTTCTTTAAATGACTCTATTTGTATAAAGGGCAATAGTATAGACAAAAGCATAGTGCCTATTAAATACAGCCGGTTCCAGTTAAAAAAGGTTTCTCTTTTTAAAAAGAGGTCGTAGATCAATAAAAAGAATAACTGAAAAGCTATGGTTTGTATAATGTAGTGTATCATAACTCTTCGCTTTTATTAATATCTTTTAAAACCGATTCTAACTCATTCAGGCTGATATCATTTTTCTTCATAAAAAAGGACACCATATTTTTAAACGAGCCCTGAAAATACCCATCAACCAGCTTATTAATAGATTGGTTACTATATTCGTTTTTAGGGATTATCGGGAAATAAATATGCCCCTTTCCTTCCTTTTCGTAATCTACAAACCCTTTATTTTCTAAAATTCTAACAATAGTCGACACCGTATTATATGCCGGTTTAGGCTCCGGTAATTCCTGTATTATGGCTTTAACATTTGCTTTTTCCAGTTGCCATAGAATTTGCATAATGTCCTCTTCGGCTTTTGTTAATTGTTTCATTTTGAAAGGATTTATGAGTTACACTTTATTCAAACTAAAAACTTAGTTCAAAACTAATATAACTGAAATTTTAGTTTAAACTAATTTATTAGTTGCAAATTTAAATAAGGAAAATATATAAAAAGAAGAAGCCCTATGGGTCTCTCACCTCCATAGGGCCTGTAAATTGCTATTATCAACAAAAAAATTGAGGGATTAATTAATTTTTTGAAGTGTTGATGCTACAAACTTAAGTATTACTTTTTATTTGTAGCTGCGGGAAACCCGCACTTAACAAATCAAGAATTCAGTAACCTGTTTATTAATAAGGTTTTCGGAAGATTTAAAAAAAATGATTTTAATCGAATTTTAACATATGTTAATCGAAAATAAAATCCTTTTCTTACACAAAACCTCTTTTACGTGCTTCTTCAATAAGGGTTTCATCCTGTCCGTCCTGTACATCGAAGATTTCACGAAGCTGTTTTTTCCGTTTTTCTACAGCACTTAACGAAATATCTAAATGTGGTGCCAAATTTTTAGTTTTTACACCTTGGGATAGTAAATGCAGAATTTTTCGATTTTTATCATCGATAACAATATCACTGGAATCTACTTTTCTAATATAGCTATTTACGGTTCCGCTATAAAACGGCGGATTATAAAGTACTGCCTGAAAGGCACTGGCTAATTCACTAGACGTTAAATCACTCTTTATTAAAAACCCTTCTGGATTAATGGTTTTTATAATGTTATGAATTCGAAATGATTCGTTAAACATGGTAAGGATAATAATTTTTGCTTTGGGCAATATTTCGCGAGCATAAGTCGCTAAATCTTCACCACTGGTCATTTTCCCGTCAGACGACGGTGGTAAACTAATATCTACAAACAACAGATTATATGGGTTTTCCTGCTGAATAGATTTATCCATCAAGTTTACGGCGTCGTCACAGTTATTTGCTATATCAATGCTCAACTCCTGATGCTCTTTTTTCGTAAAAAGAATGGTATTTTGATACCCTTCAATAATCATCGGGTGATCGTCAATCATTAATATTTTTATCTTTTCGGTATTCATTTTTAAATTTAGGTTATTGGGGCTTCAATAATAAGTTGTGTTCCTTTATTTATTTCTGATTTAAATTCTAGGGTTCCGTTAATATCATTAATTCTGGATTTCATATTTTTCAGTCCAATACCAGCTTTAGATTTGGTGTTATCGAAACCTGAACCATCATCTTCTATGGTTAGGCAAATTACATTATTTTTTAAAGTAAAACTAATATCAACACGAGTGGCATTGGCATGCTTATGGATATTATGAAGTGATTCCTGAACAATTCTATAAATATGAATTTTTGTTTTATTAGGTAATTCATCCCAGTTAATCACACTATCGTGATCTAACTTATAATCCAGTTTATATATAATGGTTTGCGTTTCTACAAACGTTTTGATAATGTCTATAAAACCAGCACCTGAGACAAAATCGGTGTTTAATTCGTGCGACACTTTACGTATATCCTGCTCGATATTTTTCAACTCATCGATATATTGACTTCGGGTTTGAACGGCTTCTGGCGTATTATTAAAATTTAAGCTATCCAGACTTAATCGCGTACCAAATAAACGCCCCAAAACGCCATCATGTAATTCTTGAGAAATTCGCTTCTTCTCTAAAGCTCTTGCCTCTTCTATTTTTTCATTTTGCGAAAGCATCAGATTATAAATCTCTTCATTAGCTTCCTGCTGCTTCTGAATTAATTGTAATTGTCTGTTTTTATTACGCTGTGTAATTACCAAATACAACAAAAATGAGGTAATTATTAAACTTACTGATATAACAAACAGCCACATGCGCTCTTTAGCAATTTGCACATTTTCGCGCTCTATTTGTTCGGTTTCATATTGTATTCTGGCAAATTTATTTCTTAAAGCCCTTTCATTTCTATGTAAACTATCACTAAGGTTAATGTATTTCTGCAAATAGTTTACTGCTTTTTCACCCGTTTCAATTTCAGAAAGCAACAACAAAGAACTCAATAGTTCATCATTATGGTATTGTTCAGCGATATTCCTGGCTTGATTTGCGTAGTACTTAGCCAAATCTATGCTCTTTTTATCCTTATAAAACTCGGCTAAATGTTGATTAATAGCTATTGAATTATATCCCTTTGGATTAACACTATCTGTAATATGCAATGCCTCGAAATACAAATCAGGAAGTTCACTATGTTCATTAGACAAATACAAAGAATGCGCGTAATTATCTAGAATTAAAGCATAATAATCAGGTCTGGTATTCATTAAATCTTCAACAAAGTCTGCATTTGCTAGTATCTCATTATATAGCTGGAGAGATCTACCATAATCTCCTGATTTTTTATAAGATAACGCTAAGTTATTTTTTGAAAAATTAATGCTTTTTCTATAATCCCCTTTTAAATCTTGTTTTAATGCAATGGCTTGTTTATAATAATAAATTGACTCTTCATATTGTTGTAATTCGCCAAAAACTAATCCTAAATTATTTAACAAAAAGGATTTTGTTTCTTTAACATCATTTGTCTGTCTCAGGGATTCCAGAATGGTAATAGCTTGTATGGATACTAATTCACTTGCTGTTAAATCTTTTTCATTTTTTAACACCACGGCAAGACCATACAATGTTTTTGCCAATTTATAATCTTCGTTCTGAATTTTAAATATCTTTTGTGCCTGATGGTAATGGTAATAAGCACTGTCGCCAATAAAACTATACCTGTAAAGTTCGCCAATGTTGAAATGTGCATTAGCGAGCAGAATTGAATCTTGAATTTTAAAATTTGAAACACTCTTTTTTATAGAGTCTATTTTCTCTAAATTACTATCATTCTGAGCATAAGATGAAATAAAACATAAAATCAAAAATATTTTAAATATCGGTTTCAAATAAAAGAGGATTAGCAAGGTATTCCTTCAAATGTATTTATAATTTTTGAATTATTACAAATAAAAAAACTCCTTACCTAAGGTAAAGAGTTTAAATTATTATTTGAAAAAACGGAATTTAGTCATCAATTCCACCACCTGTAATTGGTTTTTCAATTGTTATATCATTTGTGGCATCAATTAAAACATCATCTTCATTTAAATCTTGTTTAGTACATGATGTTAAACTTGCGAAAATTGCTGCAGCGATAAAGGTTATTCTTAGGGCTTTCATAATATTGATTTTTAAGGTTAATTATTTTATTATTTCTCTAAATTTTTAAATACAAAACATAAACCACAACTTCGAACAAATCGAAATTCTAGCTGAGGGAATAATGGAATAATTAACTAAAAACCAATAGGGTATAATAGCCCAATGATCTTATAAAAATATTTTATGAGGGATTATATTGACTTTAATGAAGTCAATTTTGAATGGATTAATTAAGCACTATATAAGTCTGAGGGTATTAATGACTTACGTGCTTAAACAAATTTATACGAAAGAAAATCTATTAATACAAAATAATCGATGAAATACCAAAATCATCGATTAAATGTATTTTTATCGACGAAAATAAATTTTAAACCGTTGATTTACTTTTAACTAGGCTCGTTTTAACAATAATAGTTTTAACGTCTTCATCGTTACTTTTGTTTTGTAGTCTATTAATTAACAACTGTGCTGCATTTGCGCCAATTTCCTTAGCATGTTGTCTTATAGTTGTTAACCTTGGAAACGTTAAGTTACTGTCTGCTTTACTAGAAAAACCAATAACAGAAATATCTTTAGGCACTTTTAACCCTAAATTAATGGCAGCATTTATAGCAATTACACCAGAAGAACTGTCGGCAGCTACAACCGCATCGATAGTAGGATTCTTTTTTAAGAAAGACATAATTTTTTTCTGATTATCATCCTTCTTTTTAATTTTTAAAACTATGGGCTTTGCCGCATTTTGTTCTAAAATCGCTTTGTTATATCCGCGCTCTCTTAATTTACCAACGCTTAAACTGTCTATACTGCTTATAAAAGCAATATTTTTACGCTTTTTAGATTGAAGGTTTTTAGTGGCATTATAAATAGCTTCAAAATCATCGACTATAACCTTATCACATAAAACATCATGAGCCACCCGATCGAACATAACTATGGGCAGTCCCTGCGCCATGGTTTTCTTAAAATGCTCCACCTCATTTTTTGTTTGGGTTTCTTCAGCTAAAGAAAGTATAAATCCATCAACACTACCATTGGCTAATAAATGCATACTTTCCTTCTCCTTTTCTAAAGATTCGTTTGATATACAGGTAATAATATTATAGCCATATTTGGTAGCTTCACGCTCTATTCCAAACAATACTTTAGCCAAAAAGTGATTTAAAATATCCGGAATAATTACACCAATAGTCTTGGTTTTATTATGCTTTAAACTTAAAGCAACTTTATTGGGTTTGTAATTATAAAGTTCGGCAAGCTCTTTAACACGTCTTACAGTTTCTTCACCAATCTCTTCACTATTATTTAATGCCTTAGAAACTGTTGAAATTGAAACACTCAACTCTTTTGCCAATTGTTTTAATGTTACCATATGGGTGTTAAAGAATATAATTTAGTTATTGCAATTTACAAAAATAGATTATTCAAAATACCGAATTAAAAAAAATCGATTTCGTAAAAACCAAGCAAAAATAAGTACTTTAATATTTAAATAACATATTAAAACTTAAATAATGGTATTTTTGCCCTTTATTATTGACTATGAATTTATCTAAAGTAAAATTAGTCGTGTCGGACATGGATGGCACACTTTTAAATCCTGAAAGTCAAGTTAGCAGCCGTTTTTTTAATCAGTTTAATGAACTTAAAAAACAAAACATCCATTTTGTTGCTGCTAGTGGTCGTCAGTACCAAAGCATTTTAGACAAATTAAATCATATAAAAGATGATATTTCCATTATTGCTGAAAATGGAGGCATCATGAAACACAACAGTGAGGAACACATCTTACTTCAACTTACCAAAGAAGATATTAAAATAGCTGTTGAGCTTTTACGAAAAGTAAACGGGGCTAATATTGTACTCTGCGGAAGAAAAGCAGCCTATATTGAAACATCGCACCCCGATTTTATTTCTAAGTTCGAAACCTACTACGCCGAATACAAAATTGTAGACGACCTAACCAAAGTTACCGACGATGTATTTTTAAAAATTGCGGTTTATCACAACGAATCGTCTGAGCATTTTGTGCTTCCTGAAGCTAAAGCTTTAAATAACCGACTTCAGGTTATTGTTTCAGGGCAAAACTGGTTAGACATTTCGCATATTGAAGCCAACAAAGCCTATGCTTTAAAAATATTACAGCAACAATTGGGCGTTACAGAAGATGAAACCATGGTCTTTGGCGATTACAACAATGACTTACAAATGCTAGGACTGGCTTACTTTAGTTTTGCGATGCAAAATGCACACAGCGATGTTAAGAAAATTGCGCGCTTTGAAACCAAAAGTAATTCGGAGCAAGGTGTTGAAAATATCCTGGAGGAATTATTGATTAGTAAACAACTATAAAAACAATAAAGGTTGCTAAACTTAAGCAACCTTTACTAACCAATAAACTAACCAAAAAATATTAAATATGAAAAACTGTAATTAGGGCTATTTGTAGTGCTTTGCTCTAATTACATAACAAAGATACATTGACATTACAAGTTATTTTACGACACAACATGTCCTAAATAACCTGACTTCACAAAAATAAAGAGCAGCGCTTTCGCACTGCTCTTTTGTAGAAATCAAATTAAACTTGCTATTAATCAATTCCCATTAAAACATAATCTGTTTTAGTACAAGTTCTTGTCGACCTGTAAGTTCTCTACCATTAACTTCTTTTAAAACTTCAACCATTTTTTCAAAAGAAAATTCTGGTAGTTCTTCATATTTGTAATCAATTTTCAAAAACAAGTCTTTCAAAGTCTTCACAGCCCTTAACAACATTTCATCTTGCTGCGATGCCTTTTCTAAAGTACATTCCAATTCTTTCAATTTAAAAAGTAACATGAACCTTTATTGCCTGTTTTGATAGCAAAATTACTATACATGCCCCTTTTCTAATACGACACGTCATGTCTAAACCCAATCATTTTATTTATATTTACCTAAAGACTAAGCCATAAGTATGAAAAAATATAATTCTATTGGAGAACTTTTCATCGACTACAGAGCATTTAATACCCTTTCGCAATCTGATTTTGCTTCTGAACTGAATGTTGATTTAAGAACCGTTCAACGATGGGAAAAGGATCTCACCTTAATCAAATCTGAAAAAGAGGAAGATATTGTTTTAAATACGCTTATGCCCTACCAGCTTATTCATAATTTAAATGCCGCTGTACCCATTCCAACATTTTACGATTTTAAAACCCGTAAATACTCCTTATCCTCACAAACCAATGCCCTTCCTAAACTTGAGTGGTATCTCGATCAAATAAATGTTGAATCAACCAATTTACGAACCATAGATTTTGATTTCGATATTAAGCATTTAGAGCACTTTATAGATTCACAAAAAAAAGATGACACCTACGTTAATCAAGAATTAATAAAAGAAGCCATACGCCTACTACCAGAGCTTAATTTCGTTTTTACGGGAAAAAGTGGTTATTATGCTGGACATTGTATTGTTCTGCCTTTAAAAGAGGAAGCATACTTAAAACTTAAAAATCAGGAAATAAGTAATAAACATTTAAGAGCCAGCGATCTTGTAAACTATAAAAACATAGAACGTCCCATTTTTTACAGATACGATATTACCGGAGATTGTAATGACTCCATTTTTTATGTTATGGCTAAATTTTTTAGGTTTTTCAGAACCATCGAAAATAAAAACTACCTAATGGTATCCTACACGGAAAGAGACGATAATTACGATTTAAACCTACAGATTGGATTACATATTGTTTGGGAAGACAAAGAGCTTCAAAACACATTAAACCTGGAATACCCGCCAAGGTTTTTGGAAGGTAATTTCGAAGAATTTTTGAATAAACTAAATTAGGCTTAATCAAAAGAAGAAAGGCTACAGTAGTACCCTTCTATACCTTACTGTAGCCTTTTACTAACCAAACCAACTATGAAAAAACTTTTTACTACGTTTTTACACTTCAAAGATACCACTGAAACACACAAATTATTGCGACATCACGTGTCATGCATTACCTAAAAAAAGCTTCCATTTCACACAAAAAAAAGCTCCTATTGATAGAGCTTTTATTATCAATAGTTTTATTTCATCTTACTTTGGAAAATCTTCTGCCACCCATTGTTTCAACATAGCTATTTCTTCGCTTGTTAATGCTGGCTTTTTACTTTTAAATGGCATATATTTTTTTTCGCTTACGGGTAATTCTACACGAGTAATAATATCTTCTATATTATTTTTTACTGCCCCATAAGTATCTAAAAATTTCTTCTTACCCTTTTCAGGAAAATGACAAGGCGTACAACTACGCTCCATTACCGGTGCAATATGTTGACTGTAAGAGACCGTAACATTCTCTTTTTTTACAGTAGTTTCTTTTGAAGATTTACAAAACTGGAACGTGAATATGACAAATCCAATTAAAATTAATGAGGCTACTTTATTAGCAAATTGTGTTAATCGCATAGTTGTTTGTTTGAATATTCCTTCTCTAAATATATAAAAAAATGTATTCCTATAAATAAAAAAGCTACAGTGAAGCACCCTAATACGCTTACCTGTAGCTTTCAACTAACCAAACCAACTATGAAAAAACTTTTACTACGTTTTTACATGACAAATTTACGATAGAAATACAGGTAACAATACGACATTACGTGTTTGCATAAAACGTGATTAAAACTATTTGGTTATAATATTTTAGAAAACTAATTCCTGGAAAAACTAAATTTCACATAAAAAAGAAAAGCTACAGTAAAGCACCCTAATACGCTTACCTGTAGCTTTTAACTAACCAAACCAACTATGAAAAAACTTTTTACTACGTTTTTACATGACAAATGTACGATAGAAATACATGTTGGTTTACGACAGTTAATGTCATACATTATATTCAAAATATCTATGTTAAATTTAAGGCATAAAAAAAGCCCTTATTTCTAAGGGCTTTTGCAATGTTGCGGTCTGGACGGGACTCGAACCCGCGACCTTCGCCGTGACAGGGCGACATTCTAACCAACTGAACTACCAGACCGTTGCGTATTGCGGGTGCAAATATACAATACTTTTTAATATATAATAATATTTTTTGATTTTTTTAATTTGTCATTATTTTAAGCATTCCCTGATCTCGCAAAAAGGTTAATATTTAACGTTTTAAAGTAACATGTCCTTTTAAGTATTCACCATCCTCATATAAAATATAATACCAGTAATCATCCGTTGGCATTTCCTTATTACGAGCTGTACCGTCCCAACCTAACTTTGGATCATCAATTTCACTGAGCAACTTACCATATCTATTGTATATATACACAGCTTTTATTTCATTTAACCTGTGTGTTACGCGCCAATAGTCATTAACACCATCGTTATTAGGGGTGAAAAATCTTGGAGGTAAACGAGAACCTTGTGTTGTAAAAAATTCTTCAATACAGAATGAATTTATTTCTGTATTGTTATATGGATTTATACGTACATAAATTTCTGCATCGTTAGGTAAATTCTTTGCCAGCCGATAGCTTACAACATTTCCAACATCCAAAGCATTAATAATATCACCACTATTCGGACTTGTTCCTATTGTTAAAATATAACCAATAGCAGATGAGACACCTGCCCAAGATATAGTTGTATCTACAGAAACATTTGTCGCACCATCTAAGGGCTGTGTTAAATATGTACATTGTAATGACTGTGAAATAGTAAGAGTAAAACTTTCTTCTGAATCACATCCATAATCACCAATATCATAAATATATAAGGTCACAGGATATGACAAAAAATCTGAAAACTCTATAACATCACCCGCTTCAAAAATAGTACCTGTTCCTCCCGAACCAGTGTAATACCTCTCATTACTTGACAAATTAGCTCCACTTATAGTAGGTAAAACAAAACTATCATCAACAATTTGATTGTTCACGTCATGTATATTTGGCTCAGAGATAATACCATCACAATTATTATCTAAACCATCGCATAACTCAGGTGCAGTAGGGTAAACTGCTGCATTAGTATCATCACAATCAGTATTATCTAAAATATAACCCGTGGGCGCAGTACATGCCTGAACAGTGTTTGAAGCATCCCCAAAACCATCACCATCCGCATCTGCATAATAAGTTGTTGTTACTCCCTCATCTACCTGACCATCACAATTATTATCTAAACCATCGCATAACTCAGGCGCATTAGGATATACTTCTGAATTAGTATCATCACAATCAGTACTATCTGAAATATAACCCATGGGCGCAGCACATGCCTGAACAGTATTTGAAGCATCCCCAAAACCATCACCATCCGCATCTGCAAAATAAATTGTTGTTACTCCCTCATCTACCTGACCATCACAATTATTATCTAAACCATCGCATAACTCAGGTGCAGTAGGGTAAACTGCTGCATTAGTATCATCACAATCAGTATTATCTAAAATATAACCCGTGGGCGCAGTACATGCCTGAACAGTATTTGAAGCATCCCCAAAACCATCACCATCCGCATCTGCATAATAAGTTATTGTTACTCCCTCATCTACCTGACCATCACAATTATTATCTAAACCATCGCATAACTCAGGTGCAGTAGGGTAAACTGCTACATTAGCATCATCACAATCAGTATTATCTGAAACGTATCCCGTAGGCGCAGTACACGCCTGAACAGTATTTGAAGCATCTCCAAAACCATCACCATCCGCATCTACATACCAAAATAACTGTCCTGTAACAGAAAATCGGAATCATCAACCAAGCCATCCCCATCATTATCTAGTCCGTCACAAGTTTCTGTATCCACACAATCTGCAATACCATCGCCATCTGTATCTGAAAAACCTTCGTCTATATCTCCATCTCCATCATTATCTAATCCATCACAAGTTTCTGAATCCATACAATCTGCAATCCCATCGCCATCTGTATCTGTATCTGAAAAACCTTCATCCACCTCACCATCACCATCATTATCTAGTCCGTCACAAGTTTCTGTATCCATACAATCTGCAACACCATCACTATCGGAATCTGAAAAATCTTCGTCTACATGACCATCACAATTATTATCAACACCGTCACATAACTCTGGTGCATTAGGATAAACCGCCGCATTAGTATCATCACAGTCAGTATTATCTGAAACATAACCTGTAGGTAAAATACATGCCTGAACAGTATTTGAAGCATCTCCAAAACCATCACTATCAACGTCTGCGAAATATGTTAGTGCTATTTCATCGATTTGACCATTGCAATTATTATCTAAACCGTCACAAGGAATATCAGGAACCCCTGGGTTAACAGAAGCATTTGAATCATCACAATCAATATTATCTGAGACATAACCTACTGGAGCTGAACACGCCTGAATAGTATTTGTGGCATCTCCATACCCATCGTCATCTAAATCTGCATACCACATTGCCAAACCAACGACAGAAGGATCGGAATCATCAACCAAACCATCTCCGTCGTTATCTATACCATCACATATTTCCATTTCGGAACAATCGGGGACACCATCTCCATTTAAATCTGGAGCATCTTCATCAATGCGGCCATCACAATCGTTATCTACCCCATCACAAATTTCCAAAGCGCCAGGATAAACTGAAGCAGCAGTATCATCGCAATCATTATCATTAGCTACATATCCCACGGGATTTACACAAGCCTGAACACTATTTAAAGCATCTCCATAACCATCGCCATCACCGTCTAAATAAAAGGTAGTTGTTGCAATCTCGTCTATTTGACCATCACAATTATTATCAACACCATCACAAACCTCAATAGCATCGGGATTAATTGCTGAATCAGTATCATCACAATCATTACCATTAAGCACGTACCCTGCAGGAGCCGATACTGCATCTATTGATTTCGACGGATCTCCGTACCCATCACTATCTTCGTCAGCATAAAACGTAATAACAATTTCATTAGAAACTAATTCTTTAACTGGTTTTAATTCAAATTTTAAATCATTTAAAACACTCGTATCTTCTCCTTTTACACCAACAAAATATAAATCTTTAGTTCCAGTAAAATATCTTAAACTGATTAAATTTTGAAAAGCTATTATAATTATTATGGTTGGATATGTAAAGTAAATATGCTTCACAGTATTCTGATTTCTATTTTGATAAATTATTCTGTTTTGTTTAACACCACTTCGTAAACATAACTTCTTTTCAATAAAAATCTGAAATATTTTAGAAAAACAACCACAAAATCAGGATGATTAACTTACTCTCAACGTCTTCGTTAGCTTTTAAGAATTTATATTTGACCGAATACTATTAACAAATCAGACGCATAAGTAGAATTTTAGAAAAACAGCTGTAAACAAAAAAAGCATCCCGATTTTCTGTTAAGAAAAAAGGAAAGCCTTTCATTGGAACACCAAAAAACTTTGGTAATCACTACTACTCCCAATTTACATTGGGACAACACAACTTCTTTATAGTGCCAAAAAAAGCCCTAATCACTTAGAGCTTCTCTGCAATGTTGCGGTCTGGACGGGACTCGAACCCGCGACCTTCGCCGTGACAGGGCGACATTCTAACCAACTGAACTACCAGACCGTTGCTGTATTGCGGTTGCAAATATACATCCCTTTTTGTTTACCGCAAACATTTTTTTGAGTTTTTTTTGAGTTTTTGTTCTACCCGAACTTCTTACGCTCTACCATATATGTTAAAAGTATATTATTAAAATCATCGTTAACATCTACCTCAACATATTTAATATTGTATTTCAAACAATTATACTGCACCTCCTTAAAAAAAGCACTCACCGCTTCGTTATAATTGTGCTTAATGGTGTCGGCATATAAATTTATAAACTCACCGGTTTCAACATCAACAAAACGTTTGGGCTTATTATCGAAATCGAATAACAACTCCTTTTCCTTATCAATGACATGAAATAAAATTACTTCATGCTTGTTGTATTTTAAATGACGAAGTGCCTCAAACAACTTATTAGGATCTTCCATAGCCTGAAACATATCAGTAAATAAAAATATTAAGGAACGCCTGTGAATCTTTTCAGCTATTTGATGTAAATATGTATACGTATCGGTTTGTTTGTTTATTGGTTTTTGGATGACCATATTAGACAGTTGATTTAACAACATTTGATGATGACGCTCACTCCCCTTTTCCGGCGCATAATAATCGTATGCATCGCTATAAACACTTAAACCAACAGCATCGCGCTGCTTTTTTAAAATCCCCATTAAAGACGCCGAAGCTAAAGCTGAAAATGCAATTTTATTTAAATGATGAATAGAAAACTTATTCATGCTTGGGTAATGCATCGAACTACTATTATCGATAATAATATGACACCTTAAATTTGTTTCATCGTCATAACGTTTGGTGTATAATTTATCGGTTTTTGCAAATAGCTTCCAGTCGATATGACGTGTACCCTCGCCTTGATTGTATATTTTATGTTCGGCAAACTCTGCTGAGAACCCATGAAACGGACTTTTATGCATTCCGGCAATAAATCCTTCGACAACTTGCTTTGCCAGCAATTCTAAGTTTTTAAACCCTTCTGCTTTATTAAGTTCGCTTTGTAAATTCATTATTTATGGTCTCTTTCTTTAATTAAATCTATCTAAAATAAAAAAGGTTTGCTATTACTAGCAAACCTTTTAGATAATCTTTATGTTTTATAGACTATAAAAGCGAGTCAATTGCATCAGTGTATGCATTTTTAGGTGCTACACCAACTTGTCTTCCTACTACTTCTCCGTTTTGGAATACTAATACTGTTGGAATATTACGCACACCGTATTTCGCAGCGAATTCTTGGTTAGCATCAACATCAACTTTTCCTACTACCGCTTTACCATCGTACTCTTCGCTAATTTGCTCAATGATTGGTCCTACCATTCTACAAGGTCCACACCAAGCAGCCCAAAAATCAACCATTACTGGTTTATCACTCTTTAATACCGTTTCCTCAAACGTTGCATCTGTTATTTCTAATGCCATAATATTTATGTTTTAATTGTAATACTATTTTAATGTTACAAAATTAGTCAAAAAAACTCCTAAAGCTTACAAAGTAACAATTTGTTTTATTTATAACTCGATTGTTTAAGCTTATTTTAAGATTTTTTTATATTTCAGACTCATTTTGACTTTCTTAGCTCTACCATAGCAAAACAAAAAAGCTTCCGCATTTATAGGAAGCTTTAGTATTAATTAATTCAATTTAAACTTAACATGCTCACTCTCAAGTTCACTAATTAATTCCTGACACACTTTAACTTTTTGGCGTCGGCTTGGCATGTGTAGTTTAATTTTTTCCTGATTATCGTAAACCACAAAATTCAAGGCCTGATTACCCGGATGCATATCGATGAGCTCCTTCAACCTTGAAATTGTGCTTTCTTTTAAATCGCCTATCTCAAGCTGAATGGATAATTTCTTTGCATAACTCTCCATAACATCATGCAACAACTGAAAATTATTAAACTGTAAACGTGGTTCACTGCGTTTACCGGTATCTTTATTAATCCACCCTTCACGAACAAATGTTTTTACGAATACAAAATTGTTATGCATTAAGAAGTGTCTGAATTTAAGATATTCTTCACCAAAAATTCTGAATTCAAAACTATCGGTATAATCTTCAACGGTAAACATAGCCCAACCTTTACCTTGTTTACTTACACGGTGTTGCACATCGGTAACTACCCCACCAAAGACCAGTTCTCGATTAACATAAGGGTCTAAGGTTTTAAAAAAACTTAAATTGGCATTACAAAAGGTTTTCATCTCTATTTTGAAATCATCCAACGGATGCCCCGAAATATAAATACCAACCACTTCGCGCTCTTTAGCTAGTTTTTCCATCGTTCCCCACTCTTCACATGGTGGCACCTGAGGTTCTTCAATCTGCACTTCACTCGCTTCGCCAAACAAACTTACCTGAGACGAATTTTCATTTTCCTGATGCTTACTTCCGTACTTAATAGCTTTTTCTAAAAAAGTAATTCCATCGCCTTCATCGTGAAAATACTGTGCTCTATGTGTTTTTCCGAAACCATCAAAACCTCCTGCTAAGGCTAAGTTTTCAAAAGCCTTTTTATTAGCTGCTCTTAAATCAATACGTTTGGCTAAATCGAAAATAGATTTATAGTGACCGTCTTTTTTTCTGTTTTCAACAATCGTCATTACCGCACCGTGACCAACACCTTTAATCGCCCCCATACCAAAACGCACTGCATTGTCTTTATTTACCGAGAATTTATAAAACGATTCGTTCACATCAGGTCCCAAAACATCCAATTTCATGCGCTTACACTCTTCCATAAAAAAGGTCACCTGCTTAATATCATTCATGTTATTCGATAATACCGCTGCCATATATTCTGCAGGATAATGAGCTTTTAAATACGCCGTTTGATAAGCAATCCAGGCATAACACGTAGAGTGCGATTTATTGAACGCGTAACTCGCAAAAGCCTCCCAGTCTTTCCAAACCTTTTCCAAAACCTTGGCATCATGACCATTGGCGCTCGCCTGATCGATAAACTTTGGTTTCATCTTGTCCAGTACGGCAATCTGCTTTTTACCCATCGCCTTACGCAGTACGTCGGCTTCACCTTTCGTAAATCCAGCCAGTTTTTGCGACAGTAACATTACCTGCTCTTGATATACCGTAATACCATAAGTTTCCTGAAGGTACTCTTCCATTGCTGGTAAATCGTACTCAATCTCTTCATCGCCATGTTTTCTACGAACGAAAGACGGAATGTATTCCATTGGCCCCGGTCGGTACAAGGCATTCATCGCAATAAGATCTTCGAAAACCGTTGGCTTTAAATCACGAAGGTGTTTTTGCATTCCAGGCGATTCGTATTGGAACACGCCAACTGTTTCTCCCCTTTGGAACAACGCATAAGTCTCTTCATCATCTAACGGAAAATTCTCCGGATCGAGCTGAATATCATGTTTTGCCTTTACTATTTTAACGGTATCCTTAATCAGAGTTAATGTTTTTAACCCCAGGAAATCCATTTTAAGTAGTCCGGCTTCTTCTACTACCGAGTTATCAAACTGAGTGACGTATAAATCGGAGTCTTTAGCTACTGATACGGGAACGAATTTGGTAATATCGTCTGGCGTGATAATCACACCACAGGCATGAATACCTGTATTACGCACCGAACCTTCCAGAACTTTTGCCAGGTTTACGGTTTCAGAATCCAACCCTTCACCATCGGCTATGTTTAAAAGTTCGTTTACTTTTTCTAATTCTTCAGCTCTGAATTTATCTGCTAGTCCTTTTTCATCTAAACCAAAAATTTTATTCAGTTTAGACATATTCGGAATTAACTTCGCAATCCTGTCGGCATCAAACAATGGTAAATCCAGTACACGCGCCGTATCACGAATAGACGACTTCGCAGCCATGGTACCATAAGTAATAATTTGCGCCACCTGGTTTGCGCCGTATTTCTTGATTACGTAATCCATAACCCGACTTCGACCTTCATCATCGAAGTCAATATCGATATCGGGCATACTAATACGATCCGGATTTAAGAAACGCTCGAAAAGCAGATCGTACTTCATCGGGTCGATATTGGTGATCCAGAGGCAATAGGCTACCACCGACCCTGCTGCCGAACCACGCCCCGGCCCTACCGACACATCCATATTTCGGGCTTCACGAATAAAGTCTTCTACAATCAAGAAGTACCCGGGATATCCAGTATTTTCAATTACCGACAATTCGAAATCCAAACGCTCGGTAACTTCTTCAGTTAAAGGCTCGCCGTAACGCTTTTTAGCACCTTCATAAGTTAAATGACGTAAATAGGCATTCTCACCACGCTTACCGCCATCAACTAAATCTTCTTCATGTTTAAATTCATCAGGAATTCCAAAGGCTGGAAGCAAAACATCACGGGCCAGTTCAAAAGGTTCTACCTTATCGACAACCTCTTGAATATTACTAATCGCATCTGGAATATCCTTAAATAGGATCTTCATTTCTTCCGAAGACTTAAAGTAATATTCTTGGTTAGGTAAACCATAACGATACCCACGACCACGACCTATTGGCGTTGCCTGTTTTTCACCATCTTTTACACACAATAAAATATCATGCGCATTAGCATCGTCCTTTTCACAGTAATATGTATTATTAGTCGCAATTAATTTAACATCATGCTTTTTAGCAAAATCAACCAGCACCGCATTAACTCGGTCTTCATCTTCCTGATTGTGACGCATCAATTCGATATACAAATCGTCACCAAACTGCTCTTTCCACCACAGCAACGCTTCCTCTGCTTGGTTTTCACCAACATTTAATACCTTACTAGGCACCTCACCATACAAGTTTCCGGTAAGCACTATGATATCTTCTTTATACTGCTCTATTAGTTTTTTATCAATACGTGGCACATAGTAAAAACCGTTAACGAAGGCATGAGACGATAGCTTAGCCATGTTATGATAACCGTTCTTATTTTTAGCCAGTAAAACCACCTGATACCCATTATCTTTTCTGGTTTTATCTAGATGATCTTCACACACAAAAAACTCACAACCAATAATAGGTTTTATCTCTTTTACATCGGTTTCTTCTCCATTTTCCTGAGCCGCTGCTATTTTAGCCTGAGCCGATTTGTTATGTGCACTTACCGCTTTAACAAAGTGAAATGCTCCCATCATATTCCCATGATCGGTTAACGCTACCGCCGGCATATTGTGTTTTGCCGCTTCGGCCACCAACGCAGGGATACTAATAGTGGATTGTAAAATGGAGAACTGCGAGTGATTATGCAGATGAGCAAATTCAACTTCCTTTAAATCGGAAATATTTTGTTTAATTTCTTCAGAAGAAATCTGAGTCCCTTCAGCCTTTTTAATGCGCTCACGAATTTTAGCACTTTCCTGTTTCAGGTTAATGTGCTTTAATCCGATAAGCTCAATCTCCTTCGGATTTGCTTCTTTAAAGTTTTCGAAGTAATCTTCCTCGACATCTAATTCTTCCTTTGTAAACTCCTCTAAACGAATTAACTCCAAAAAACAACGCGTCGTTGCCTCAACATCGGCAGTTGCGTTATGGGCTTCAGCGAAAGGCTGCTTAAATAAAAACTCGTGTAACTCGGTAAGTGTTGGCAACTTGAATTTACCACCACGACCTCCGGGTATCTGACATAATTCGGCAGTATGCTCGGTACAAGTATCTAACACAGGGAGTTCCTGAAGTACGTTAGCCATATCACCACGAACAAACTCGGCACCCATAATATTCAAGTCGAACTTTACATTTTGTCCGACAATGAATTTGGTTTTCCCTAACACGGCATTAAACTTTTCAAGAACTTCAACTAAGGGCACGCCCTGCTCCTGAGCCAACTCGGTAGAAATCCCGTGAACCTTCTCGGCATCATACGGAATATTAAATCCTTCCGGTTGCACCAGATAATCCTGTTGATCGATACAATTTCCCATACCATCGTGTAACTGCCATGCAATTTGTATACAACGTGGCCAATTATCGGTATCGGTAATGGGTGCATCCCATCGTTTTGGTAAACCTGTGGTTTCTGTATCGAAAATTAAGTACATCCTGAAAGTTTAATTTATTGTGAATAAGAAGATTATAAAAACCGATCTTAGTGGATAAAAATACATAGAAATTCATCGAAATTAAAGTGAATTTATCACGAGTTGTAAACAACAAAACCGTCTATTATGTATCTTATTTATTTTCATTTGAATAAACTCAATTTAAACCTTATTTTTGAAATAAAATCACCCTAACCATGAAACTTAACTTTAGCCTATTATTCATTGCCTTTAACCTACTACTTGGCTACTCACAAAACATCGACATGTACCTTGGTACTTTTACCGATGGTGACAGCGAAGGCATTTATAAACTACAATTCGACACCATTCAAGGTACTTTGAGCAACACTAAATTAATCGCCAAAGCTGAAAGCCCCTCATTCCTTGCATTTTCTCCTGACAGAAACTTTTTATATGCTACCTGTCGTGAAAGTGATGGCATCATTTCGGCATTTAAAATTAAAAACGACGACACTTTAGAGCTTTTAAATAGTGTTGATAGCCATGGTGGCAGCCCTTGTCATGTTGCTATTAACAATCTGGGAACAAAACTTGTAGTTTCTAACTACGGTGGTGGCACTATCGCATTGTATGACATAAACAAAGATGGCAGCTTAACTGAAGCCTTACAGGTTTTCAAACAAAGTACAGACGAGCAGGCGTCTCATGCGCATTCCGCTCAATTTATAGACAATAATTTATTCGTAGCCGACTTAGGCAGAAACTCGGTTTTTAAATATCAACAAAGCAATATTGGAGATGGCTATAAATTAAAAACCGAATCTATTGTGAACATGCAACCAAAAGCAGGCCCAAGACATTTTACCGTTACCAAAGATCACAAGTTCTTTTATATCATAAATGAGTTAAACAGCACAGTTACCGTAGCAAAACACACCAATAAAGGTTTTAAACTTGTGGAACACATTTCTACTTTAGATGATGATTTTAAAGGAGAAAGCTACTGCGCCGATATTCATTTAAGTCCAGACGAGCAATTTTTATACGGCTCAAACCGTGGCGAAAATTCTATAGTTGTTTTTAAAAAACATCATGCTACGGGGAAACTTAAAAAGATTCAGAACATATCGGTTGAAGGCGACTGGCCAAGAAATTTCACTATAGATCCGGCTGGTAATTTCCTGTTAGTAGGCAACCGAAGAACCAACAACATTAGTATATTTTCAATAAACAAGAGAACTGGAAAACTTAAATTTTCAAATTCATTTAACGTACCAAGTCCGGTTTGTTTATTATTCTAAAAACCCACTGAAAAACAACTATTTAAAAAACAAAATAAAGTGTTGCTTATTCAAAAAATGTAGTATCTTTGCACCCTTATTAATAACCGAGGTCGAGAACCTCAAATAATTAATTATTATGCCAGTAAAAATTAGATTACAAAGACACGGTAAAAAAGGAAAACCTTTTTATTGGATCGTAGCCGCTGATTCGCGTGCAAAAAGAGATGGTAGATACTTAGAAAAATTAGGTACTTACAATCCAAACACTAACCCTGCAACTATCGATTTAAATGTTGACGGTGCTGTAACTTGGTTACAAAATGGTGCTCAACCAACCGATACTGCTAAAGCTATCTTATCTTACAAAGGAGCTTTATTAAAAAATCACTTAGCTGGTGGTGTTAGAAAAGGTGCTTTAACTGAAGAGCAAGCTGAAGCTAAATTCCAAGAGTGGGTTGACGCTAAGTCTGCTAAAGTTGGTGCTAAAACTGAAGATTTAGCTAAAGCACAAGCAGAAGCTAAAGCTAAAGCATTAGAAGCTGAAAAAGCTGTAAATGAAGCTAGAATTGCTGCTGCAACTCCTGTAGTTGAAGAAGAAGCTCCAGCTGAAGAAGCAGAAGCTTCAAACGAAGAAGAATAAAAAACTTTTTTTTTATACTTTTAAACTCCGATAGTCTCTATCGGAGTTTTTTATGCAAAAAAGTGTTCACTCTAACACTTAACACCTTAAAAAAATGAAAAAAGAAGATTGCTTTTATTTAGGTAAAATTGTAAAAAAATACAGTTTTAAAGGCGAATTATTAATAAAACTAGATACCGACCAACCAGATTTATACGAGAATTTAGACGCCATGTTTTTAGATGTAAACCATACGCTAATTCCGTTTTTTATTGAGCACTCACAGCTTCATAAGTCAGATTTACTACGCGTTCAGTTTGAAGATGTCGATACCGAAGCTGATGCCGAGGCTTTAATTAAAACAGAGGTTTATTTACCTCTTGATTTACTTCCTAAATTAGACGGCAATAAATTTTATTTTCATGAAGTTATTGGCTTTACTATGGAAGATAAAAACTATGGTACCGTTGGTAAAATTGTCGCCGTAAATGACTCTACAGCACAAGCTTTATTTGAAGTAGAAAACAACGGAAAAGAAATCTTAATCCCGATGAACGACGAATTTATTGTAAAAGTAGATCGAAATAAAAAAACCATTATTGTTAACACCCCTGAAGGTTTAATCGATTTATACCTTTAGTCTACATATAAGTAAGAAATCAAAAAAAGCGCGACCAAATTTAAATTTGGTCGCGCTTTTTTTGATTTAAAACTCCTTAACTACAATTAGTAAACTAAAGTAAGTTCACGTTTCATAGTGTTCATTGAGGCTTGAATGCTATCGCGTTGTTTTCCTAAAAGCTTACAAACCGATAATGGTAAATTAGGCTCCATAAGTAATTGGTTGTACATCTCAACACTTACTTCTTTTAAACGGTACACTTCATTTAGTAAACCATTCTCATTATCCATTAAAATTAAATTTCTAAAATTTCTCCAAATCTCATAGAAATTTGTACTTAAACCAGCGGGCTGTGACGATTTATCTTCGATGTTTTCCATCTCTGTTTTTAAATCTTTTGAAAACTGATTTCTTTCAAAAGCGCGTTCGTTAAAAAACGCTTTTAACTCTTCATTTTCAACAGAATCGTAAGCTTCTAAATACACTTTTTCAACGCCACTATTAAATACCAACAGCTCATTAACTTTATAAAAAACTCTTCCTGAATTCATAACAATCTTTTTTCTTTTCCATAATAGACACCCAAAGAAATTAGGAGTGTCTAATCTACACTTAACAAGCAAAATTACTACTTAAATAAAAATTAACTTATTATTTTAACACAGTTTAGTATTTTTGGCTGCATTTTATCCGATTTCAATCACTTACTTCTTAATTTTTTTAACATTTACAGCATGTCCAGTAAGCCTTTCAAATTCAAAAAGTTCACAATAAACCAAGATCAATGCGCTATGAAAGTAGGAACCGATGGTGTCCTTCTAGGTGCCTGGGCATCAGTTGAAAGCAACCCATTTTCGATTTTAGATATCGGTGCGGGTACGGGTATAATCTCACTTATGTTAGCGCAGCGCAGTCATGCTGAGCTTATCGATGCTTTAGAGATTGACGATGCCGCTTACGAACAATGTGTTGATAATTTTGAACAATCGCCATGGGGCGACCGACTGTTTTGTTATCACGCATCTCTGGAAGAATTTGCAGATGAAATTGAAGACAAATACGATTTGATTCTATCGAACCCCCCATTTTATTCTGAGGATTATAAATCTGAAAATCAACAACGCGATTTAGCCCGTTTTAGCGATGCTATGCCTTTCAACCATTTAATTGAAAGCGCTTCTAAATTACTTTCTGAACACGGAGAGTTTTGTGTTATTATTCCGTTTAAAGAAGAAGAACAATTTGTTGAATTAGCTTCAAATTACAATTTGTTTCCCAAGAAAATACTTCACGTTAAGGGCAACCCAAACTCAGATTTCAAACGTAGTCTATTAAACTTCTCGTTTGTCAATGACACTTCAAAAGCTTTAGAAAAATCCGTTTTAACTATTGAAACGCAACGTCATCAATACACCGAAGATTATATTAATCTTACTAAAGATTTCTACATAAAAATGTAGCACACCAAATAAGATTTATTTAAATTTGAGACTATAAAATGATAAATTCTCAAAAAAAGAACCGTATCATTAAAAATTTTCTTTTGAAAATCTTTTAAAAACTCAAATTCAATGAAGCCAGATGTATTTGAAGCTCCAGATTATTACAACCTAGATGAGCTACTATCCGACGAACATAAATTAGTGCGCGATGCTGCCAGAGCATGGGTTAAACGCGAAGTTTCTCCTATTATAGAAGACTATGCTCAAAACGCTGAATTCCCAAAGCAAATTATAAATGGTCTTGCAGAAATAGGCGCTTTCGGACCTTACATCCCTGTAGAGTACGGTGGTGCTGGTTTAGATCAGATTTCTTATGGCCTTATTATGCAGGAAATAGAACGTGGTGATTCTGGTGTTCGCAGCACGGCTTCTGTACAGTCTAGCTTAGTTATGTATCCTATTTGGAAATATGGTAATGAAGCCCAACGTGAAAAGTACCTGCCTAAATTAGCAAGTGGCGAATGGATAGGTTGTTTTGGTCTAACTGAACCTGATCATGGAAGTAACCCCGGCGGTATGGTTACCAATTTTAAAGATATGGGTGATCACTTCCTTTTAAACGGAGCCAAAATGTGGATAAGCAATGCACCTTTTGCTCAAGTAGCTATTGTATGGGCTAAAGATGAAAACGACCGCATTCACGGATTAATTGTAGAACGTGGTATGGAAGGGTTTTCTACACCAGAAACTCATAACAAATGGTCTTTGAGAGCAAGTGCTACCGGTGAGCTCATTTTTGATAATGTAAAAGTACCCAAAGAAAATTTATTACCTAACAAATCTGGTTTAGGAGCTCCGCTTGGTTGTTTAGATTCTGCTCGTTATGGCATCGCCTGGGGCGCAATCGGTGCTGCTATGGATTGTTATGATACGGCATTACGTTACAGCAAAGAACGCACACAATTTGGCAAACCTATTGGTCAGTTTCAATTACAACAAAAGAAATTAGCCGAAATGATTACAGAAATTACCAAAGCCCAATTATTAACCTGGCGTCTGGGAGTGTTACGGAACGAAAACAAAGCTACCTCTGCACAAATATCTATGGCCAAGAGAAATAATGTAGAAATGGCTATTAACATTGCTCGCGAAGCACGTCAAATATTAGGTGGTATGGGTATTACAGGTGAATATTCCATCATGAGACATTCCATGAACCTAGAAAGTGTAATTACCTATGAAGGCACTCATGATATACACCTGCTTATTACCGGCTTAGACATTACCGGACTCAATGCATTTAAGTAGTATTTCAACACTAAACCATCAATATACTTAAAGCATGACAAATATCATATAAACCTCGAATAGAACTTAGTAAGTTTGATTGATTTTCTAGTACACTATTTTACAATCGATTACTTAAGTTTAAATGAAAACGAATAAAACCAACGCTTCAGAGCAATTACAAAGCAGAAAGGATATAGTTCAATATGTTAACTTACAGCTTGCTGCTTTAGGTCAACCTTTATTTAAGGATAAAGAAGGAGCTTCTCAAAAATTTTGCAATCCTAAATTACAAATGCTTACTAAAGCATTTACTCAAGGCTTTAAAGAAAAATCCCGACTATTATCAGGGAACCTTGCTCCTGCCGATCAAAGAATACAAGATTTTATAAACGATTATTTAAAAGAAATCCCCTTTATAAAATCAATAAGGATTCCCAACAACACTTTAATCCTAAATCAGAAAGGCCATGCCAGAGAAATTAGCTTACCACCAGACGAAAACACGTTTTCAAGCGAGAATGTTAAATCATACAGAATTAAACAAGGAATTCTTAACAATCCTTTGCATGATAAACGTACAACTAAAGGCACCTTTCATATTGTAGAAAGTAATTTGCCTGTTCCGTTAGACAAAAAAGAAGTTTCTAAACTTACATTTGCCCATTTTTTAAAAGCAGCCTTTTCACCTTCTGATGATTTAAACACTTTACCGCTAACCGCTAGTCAAGAAGACAAAGCTAAAGTTATGGTTTCATTAATGTTGCGACCTACCGTTTGTCCTGAGGTTAAAGGTGTGATTGCTAAAAAAAGTATGGAAGTCCGCTTTTTCGCTCCAGGAAGTCTGGTTAGTAATCTCGACTTTGTTGAATCTATTTTTGGCAATGCCGGCGATCCTAATTTAGCACATAACGATGCTGCCTTAGATATCGATCATTGGACTGGACATACAGGCTGTATTATTCTGGCTCCCCAACTAAAAACCCTGAAGAAAAAAGATGTTGGTTTACCACATTGGGACAACGCTACCGAACGTCAAAAAAGAGAGGGAATGTGTTGGAAAAACGAAAACGAAATCTACAATGACGGCAGTGCTTTTAAAGTTACCTGTAGAGACGACAAAGGCGTTGTTGTTACAATTATTGCAGATAACTATTATGGGTATTCTAAAAAAGAAATCAAAACACAAATTAGTTATTCTGCCAATTTATATGGTTTAGTTGAAGAAGAACACTCAGGTGGAGCTATTGCTTACCCTAGAGGCGTTATGGGAGATATTGTAGACGGTTTGGCGTTTTCTAAAAAAGAAGATAACAAATTTAACTTTCAAGACACCAAAAAGCTTTTAGGAGACCGCATTGATGTTAAACCAGAAAACTATGCCATCGATAAAACGTATCCTAACCTGGTGTATATCCCTGAGGATGCTTATATAAATACAAACACCAACAGCATCACTTGGAATTTCAAAGGCAAAGAGCAAAAGTTGGTTTTATCGCCTTATAAAACATACATACACCCTACGGGAAATAAATTCAAATTAGAAAAACATAAAGCTGTTTCGCTATGGCGTATAGTTAACACAGCCCCTGAAGGCATTTTTTGCCATAAACCTTGCACTGTTTCAGGTGGAGGAAAATCGGAAATCTCAAAATCGATGCTAAACGCTATTACCTATAGCACGTTTAATATTGTAGATATTGATGAAGATTTTAAAAAAGCTGATGAAATTATTGAATACGATTATTCTAAACGCTGGAAAGAGTACGACCCTACCTTACCGCCTTCCGAGCCCTTTTTAAGTGCAAAACGCACATTAGGTTCAGCTGTAAGGTTGCTTACTCCCCTGCCTGTTTATAAGGATGAGTACAACGAATTCGTTTCTAACATACCACCACATATCAGATCTTTAGTTTTATTTGTAAAAAGATTATACCGTCAGGATCATGGTGATTTAAACTGGAAAGACTGCATATCTGTAGATATTATAAATGGAAAAAAAGGAACCGGATTAAAACACAACAACACTCCTGTTATTGGTAGCTACGTGAGAATCGGGTTTAATCAAAACGGACAATGGTTATTAAACAAATTGCGATCTGATTTTTCAGCATCCCATAAAATTCAGTTGGAAGACGATATTTCAGCTTCTATAACTTTACCTAAAGAAGAGTTTAAAAACCTTAATCCTGAATTCACAAATAAAAGTTTAAAAGTAGTTACCAACTGTGAAAGTTATTTGTTTCAACGACCAGATGAAGCGATCGTACGAGGGTATGATGAAGGTGCCGAACGCGACATTGTTTCAGATAATACCTTCTTAACGAATTATGAGCTACTAACTAAAAAAGATGCCGTTGAAATTTATGAAGACACCATTAATTTTGACAAGTACACGCAACCTGTAAAGGACCTTATTCTTAATATTGTTAATAGTGATAACGATGAAGAATACTTTGTTTTACCTTCGCATACCCGAATTGTGGATGGTGAACCAACAAAAAACCCGCGTTATTTAGAATACAACAGGTTTTATAACGAAACCGAAGACAGTTATTTAGGAGAAATTGGTGTGCGTTTATTCAGAAAAATAAAATCGGAAGACCCGGTAATTAATGTGGTTAATGCGGTACTTCCCGGAAGAAGAAACAACCCGGTAGACAAAAAAGCCGGCATACGCCCATTAGCCGTCTACAATCCTATTCACTATCAGGAAACTCCGGAATTGTTTATGGATTTTATTTGCAGCCTTACAGGGAAATCGCCATCTACAACTGGGGCTGGCTCAGAAGGAGCTTTAACCAAAGGCCCTTTCAACATGCTCACTCCAACAACCGATCTAAACAACGCTCTGCTTTCTCACATTTTAACCGAGTCTAATGCCTTTAGCACAGCGGCTGGTTATGTGGGTGCTGAAAATAAAGTAGACCACGATATTAGTTTATTAATCCCTGAAATCTGGGCAAGATTAGAACCACAGGACCGTGATCCTAATTTCCTGATTAATGATGGTGCACTCGAAAAAATAGATGATTTTGAATACAAAGGACAAAAAGTTTTAGCGAGTCGTTTAGGTTACCGAATTACCCAACAATTTTCTCTAAGATGTTTAAACCGATTATTTGACGAGCCTAATATTGTATTTGATGAAAAAATGTTGAAACCTGAACTGCAAGGCATGGATGATTATGTAGACGGTATTAACAATATTGTTGAAGCTCAGAAAAAAGTCGCTCTTCGCTATTTTGAAGATGGCAGTATTGAAGCTGCTATACCGCCTCTAAAAATATTATTACATATTATGGCATACGGTACTTATGAAGGCAAAGAAATTAGCCATCCTGAACTTAGAAAGTATTTCAAGAGAGATTATGTTATAAATAGCGATTGGTATTTGGAACGCTTGAAGTTAAAACAACAAAAGGATATAGCTTTTTACAAAAAGCAACAAGATTATCTTACAAACTTTGCTTCAACAGACCATAACGTTGCTTTAGTTAAAGAACTACATATCTTAGAAAAACTACAGCAGGTAAAAACTAAACTTTACCAGGCGAGTAATGATTCTTATTTAAATAGTTTAATGGGAACTATAGGAGCTGATCCGCTTTACAGAAGCTAATATATTTAGTAATTGATTGATTTTTAAAAAAGTGTTTCAAAAATGAAACACTTTTTTATTTACATTTACTATCATGTTTTCAAGCAAAAAAAGATTAAACAAAGCCTACAACACTGCTAAAATCATCCCGTTCGATGACCAAAGCAAGTTTATTCTTTTTAGTGACTGCCACCGAGGTGACAATAGTTTTGCAGACGATTTTGCCAATAACCGTAATATATATTTTCATGCTTTAAAACATTATTTTGCCGAAGGTTTCCAATACTGTGAACTTGGTGACGGTGATGAACTTTGGGAAAACTTATCTTTCGATCCTATTTTCGAAGCCCACAAAAATGTATATATGCTCATGAAAAAATTTCATCAGCAAAACCGCTTGCATATGGTGTGGGGCAATCACGATATGGTATACCGAAATCCCAATTTTGTTAAAAAACATTTAGAAACCTATTTTGATGCCGAAGAGGAAAAAGACAAAACCTTACTAAATGATTTAAAATATCATGAAGGCCTTGTATTAAAACATGAACAAACGGGACAAGAACTGTTTTTAACCCATGGCCATCAAGCCGACACATGGAACTACACCTTCTGGAAGTGGAGTCGGTTTTTGGTTCGTATTCTATGGAAACCATTAAATGTAATCGGGATTTCAGATCCTACACGCCCCGCCAAAAACCATAAAGAGCTTATTAAAGTAGAGCGACGCACCAAAAAATGGATTACCGAAAACAACAATCGTATTACCATTGCAGGCCACACACACAGACCTCGTTTTCCCGAGCCAGGTGATATTCCTTTTTTTAATGATGGGAGTTGTGTTCATCCAAGATGTATTACCGGTATTGAAATTGAAAACGGTAAAATTACCTTAATAAAATGGCTTATAGATACGAATGACGATGGTATTCTTCAAATTGTTCGTGTTGTTCTTGAGGGACCCAGAAAACTAACAGACTACTCAATCAATTAACTCACTATCAATACGAAACATCTTATCCGATTGAATTTATTTTAATTATTGTATTGTGAAATTCACTAACTTTACTTTAATCACCAACCAACTATTACTTTATGAAATCTAAAATTTTACTACTAGCCGTAGTGAGCTTAATTGCTTACTCCTGTAATTCTCGTACTGAGAAAAAGACAACCGAAATGAAATTAGAAACCGTAGAACAAGAGCCTATCAATCTTGTTGAACGTGGAGAATATCTGGTCGATCTAGGCGGATGCCACCATTGTCATTCTCCAAAAGTTATGACAGACCAAGGTCCTATGCCTGACCCAAAACGTTTATTGTCTGGTCATCCAGCCGATGAAGTCTTACCGCCTTACGATAAAGAAACAGCTAAAGGTTACGCCCTCTTCTCTATGGGATTAACATCTACAACCGGTCCTTGGGGAACCTCTTTTGCAGCTAATTTAACTCCAGATGCAAGTGGCATTGGTACGTGGAGTGAAGCTCAATTTTTCAAAGCAATACGTGAAGGCAAATCAAAAGGTCAGGATGGAGGCAGAATGCTATTACCACCAATGCCTTGGCAGGATTTTGCTAAACTTACCGATGAAGACATCAGAGCTATTTTCACATATTTAAAAAGTCTACCAGCAGTTGAGAATGTAGTTCCGGCACCCATTCCACCCGCTATGTAAGTATTTACCAAACAAAAAAAACGCTGCTGGTCTCTCAGTAGCGTTTTTTATTTTGTACAAAATTATGTATTCTATTCCGTTGGAATTCTTTCGTCTATCATTTTTAACGGCATACCTTCCATTAAACCAAAAATATCTAAAATACTTCTAAAAGTATCTTCCTCTTCAGCTTGTTCTGTTATAAACCATTGTAAAAATACTTCGGTTATATAATCGTCTGCTTTTCTTGCTGCTTTAAAGATTTTAAATATAGACTGGGTAACACTTATCTCTTGCTCAAGAGCCGTTTCGTAAATAGAGATTAAACTTTCAAAATCATTATTAACATTGGTAACGTTTGGTGAAATAGCAGCTCCGCCGTTATCATTAATAAATTCAAAAATCTTCATGGCATGCTCTCTTTCTTCTTCTGCTTGCTTATAAAAAAGAGCTTTACTATTTAACAATTCGCGTTGGTCGCACCAAGATGCCATAGCAAGGTATGAAGCTGAAGCTTTCATTTCCATCGCTATTTGATTATTTAATAAGTCCATCACGTCCGGGTGAATAGACATTTGTTTTCTAACTATTGTGTTCATAAAATGGGCTTTTACACAAAGTTACAATAAAATAAAACTGTTAAAGCGAATGATTAGAATTTAAAAAAATTCTAAATAAGCCCAGAATACTATACTAAAACCGAAGCCGGAGTGTGAAAAACTAAAGCTATTTCCTCTTTTAATTGTAATAATTGAGGAATCTCTAAGAAGATTAAATGTTGCTTGTCTGCTACAAAAAGTAATACAAAATTCTCATTATCAATAATTCTGTTAAGTGAACTATAACTTGTTAATTCGTTGATTTTACGCCTTAACTCAAGCATTTGCGGAAAGCTTAAGCTAATAGTCTTATTAGGCGTTCTTAAAACATACTTACAAAATGTAAGATGTTCGATTTGATAACTTGTATTTGTATGTATTTCTGTATTCACGAGGGCAAATATAGCTTTTATTTAGAATAAATAAAAATTAACTTTCCGGAGCTAGTTCAACTTCAAGACCGTCCATTTCAGGTGTCATTTGAATCTGACATCCTAAACGGCTATTATCTTTTACGTCGAAAGCTTCAGATAGCATAGCTTCTTCGTCATCGCTCATTTCCGGTAATTCTGTTTCACTAATCACATAACACTGGCAAGATGCACACATAGCCATACCTCCACAAACACCAATAGTTCCCTCTGGAGCCAATTCGTAACTACGTACAACCTCCATTAAATTCATAGCCATATCTGTTGGAGCCACTACATCGTGTGTTACACCGTCTCTGTCTGTTATTTTGATATTAATATCACTCATCTTATCTCTCTATATAAAAACCGAAAAAATATTTGTGCAAATTTAAAGCTTAAAATGAATTTACAAATCTTTTTCCTATCAAATTACTAGGAAAAACAAAAAAAATAAAGAATTACTAAAATTCTTTATTTTTTCTATTCCTTTTTTATGAAAACGGGGTTTAAATTGAACGTTTTACAGAAACGCACTCTTAAACCGCAATATTTACAACCTTTTCAATCTGTGGAACGTGCTTTTTAATAGTCATTTCCACACCAGACTTTAAAGTCATTTGGTTTACGCTACAACCCACACAAGCCCCTTCTAACTGAACTTTTACTAATGTATCGTTATCTTCAATAGACAACAATGAAATATCTCCACCATCACTTTGTAAAAATGGGCGAATTTCTTCTAACGCTTTCTCGACATTAAGTCTAACTTCTTCTGATGTCATTTACTTAGTTTTAACTGCTGAACATCCAGCCATCGTTGTTATTTTAATTGCTTCAGTAGGTGGTAAATCTTCATTACGTCTTACCACTTCCTGAACCACGTTTTGAGTTATCTTTTCAAAAGCTTTCTCTAAAGGCGTTGCTGTTTGTAGAGCTGCCGGACGACCAACATCTCCCGCTTCTCGAATACTTTGCACCAAAGGTAATTCTCCTAAAAACGGTACATTTAAGTCTTCAGCTAAATTTTTAGCACCCTCCTGACCAAAGATATAATATTTATTGTTTGGTAATTCTTCAGGTGTAAAATAAGCCATATTCTCAATAATTCCTAGCACTGGAACGCTTATACTATCCTGCTGAAACATGGCCACACCCTTTTTTGCATCTGCTAAAGCAACATTTTGAGGTGTACTTACCACCACCGATCCTGTAATTGGAAGGGATTGCATAATACTTAAGTGTATATCGCCAGTTCCCGGGGGTAAATCTATTAGTAAGAAGTCTAATTCGCCCCAATGCGCATCAAAAATCATCTGATTCAAGGCTTTCGCTGCCATTGGTCCACGCCAAACTACTGCTTGGTTAGGTTGCGTAAAAAACCCTATAGATAATACTTTAACCCCGTAGTTTTCGATAGGTTTCATTTTCGATTTTCCATCTACATTAACGGCTAAAGGTCTTCCTGCTTCAACATCGAACATGATTGGAATCGATGGTCCGTAAATATCGGCATCTAAAATCCCGACTTTAAAGCCCATTTTAGCAAGTGTTACTGCTAAATTGGCTGTTACAGTAGATTTACCAACACCACCTTTACCTGAAGCTACAGCTACAATGTTTTGAATACCCGGAATCGGGTTTCCTTTAATAACATTCGCTTTAGGCTTTTCAGGTGCATCTACCTTTACATTTACCTTAATTTTGGCCTTTTCGTAAACCTGATCGTGAATAGTTTTTAAAATATCTACCTCGGTCCGTTTTTTGGCTTGTAAACTCGGATTTTTTATTGTGATATCTACAACAACCTCATCACCAAAAACAACAACATTGGTTACAGCTCCGCTTTCAACCATGTTTTGTCCTTCGCCAGGTACTGTTATAGATTCTAATGCTTTAAGTATGTCTTTTTTATTAAGCTTCATGCTCTATTTAGATTTATTCTAAGGCTACAAATATACTGTGAATTGTTCAGAATATAAAGTCCTAGCTATTGAAATGATTTATGGATGAATTTTATTTAATGATAATACGATGAATTCTAAAAAAACCTTCATTTTATCTGCTAAACAAGAGGTTATATTGAAGAATTATAACTCTTCAGTAGGATTCCAAAACACCTCTTCAAAATCCTGAATTTGATTATCGATTACTTTTATGCCTTCACTTTCTAAAAGCTGTTGCATTAAATTAGTACCATCGAAATGTTGTTTCCCGGTGAGCAATCCTTTTCTATTTACCACCCGATGGGCAGGCACATCCTTTCCTGAAGACCCATTCATGGCATAACCAACCATTCGTGCACTTCTGGCAGCACCAAGATAAGTTGCAATAGCACCATAACTTGTAACTCTTCCAAAAGGAATCTGTTTGGCAACCTCGTAAACTTTATCGAAAAAATTTAGGGTTTCCGGTTTCATCTTAAAGCTCTTTTAAAATATTGATTAAGGTCACTACAGAAATAATTCCGGTGATACCACCTATCAAGTAATTCATACTTTTTTGTGAGGTAATAGGCTTATCTTTTATTTTATCGAAGAAAAACATGTAAATATACAGCATGACGAAAGTCCCCATAGCGGTTCCAATCACATAAGTTAAAATATCAATCTGATTGAAAGTTAACCAACCGATTGAAGCCAAAGTAATCGTCATATATGCCTGATATGGAATAGGAAACACATTGATGACCGACATAAACATACCTTGAAAAAAGCGACTACGCTTACTTCGCATTTCAATCTCTGCGACTTCTTTAGGCTCTTTTTTAGCTACAAATAAAAAGTATATGGTAATCAGTACAAATATTACAAAAGCCACACGCTGAAGGATATCAACCACTTCGGTGTTTTTACTTAAATACCTTGCAAAAACCGAAGCAATATAAGTTTGCACCAATACAATAACGCAAACCCCAACCGAAAACATAATACCTCTTGTATGCCCTTCTTTTAGGCTAATTTTGGCAGCTGTCATATTCAACAAGCCCGGTGGAATCACCCCCACTAACGATATAATTAAGCCTAAAAAAAAGATGACTGTAATATTCACAACTACTTAATTTTAAATCGAATATACGTAATTGCTTTGTTTTGTTCTAAATATTGCGATTCGTAAAAGGTTTGAATACTGGTTACTTCTTCCGGACTTCCTTCCTGCTTATAAACATTATGGTTGGCGTATAATACCTCATGACCGGCACCGTGTAACAAACCAAGGGTATAACCGTGCATAAATTCGCTATCTGTTTTTAAATTCACGACACCATCGGCTTTTAATATTTTCTTATAGCGTGCTAAAAACTCAGCATTAGTCATACGGTGTTTGGTTCGCTTGTATTTTATTTGTGGGTCAGGAAAGGTAATCCAGATTTCATCCACTTCATTTTCACCAAAAGCATGATCGATAAGTTCTATTTGCGTACGTAAAAAAGCAACATTAGGAATATTTTCTTCCACAGCAGTTTTAGCTCCACGCCAAAAACGTGCGCCTTTGATGTCTATTCCAATAAAGTTTTTATCGGGATAACGTTGTGCCAATGCTACAGAATATTCTCCTTTTCCGCAGCCTAATTCCAATACTAGTGGGTTATCATTTTTAAAAACATTTTTATTCCAGTTGCCCTTAAACTCATACTCCTCATTCACCAATTCGTCACGTGTTGGTTGATACACATTTGAAAACGTTTCGTTCTCTCTAAAACGTCTTAGTTTGTTCTTGCTTCCCACAGATAATTACTATTTTTAGTGTTGTTAATATCCTTCAGTTAAGAAGGAAATAAATATTTGGTAAAATTAAGGAAATATACGAGAGCGTTTATATACATACCTTTGATTTTAATGAAAAAACGAATTTTAGTCGCTCCCTTAAATTGGGGTCTAGGTCATGCCACCAGGTGCATTCCTATCATAAAGACTTTATCAGCTAACGGTTTCGACCCTATTATTGCTAGTGATGGTGTGGCACTTTCACTTTTAAAGAAAGAGTTTCCGGAGCTTACGCATATTGAATTACCTTCATATAACGTAACCTATGCTAAAAATGGCAAGTTCTTTAAATTAAAACTTCTGAAAGACTCTCCGCGGTTACTACAAGCTATTTACAACGAAAAAAAGGCGATTGAATCCATTGTGAAAACCTATAACATTTCGGGAATTATTTCAGATAACCGTTTAGGTGTTTATAATAAGGCTGTGCCTTCGGTTTTCATTACACATCAATTAAAAGTATTAAGCGGTTCTACAACATGGCTTAGCACAAAAATGCATGAAAAATTCATTAAAAAGTTCAATGTATGCTGGGTACCAGACACAAGTGACAACCTTAATTTAAGTGGAAAGCTAGGCCACGTAGACGCTTTTGAAATACCAACCGAGTATATTGGTCCGTTAAGCCGATTTGAGAAAAAAGAAGTCCCTTTTAAAAACGATTTAATGGTTTTGCTTTCGGGACCAGAACCACAACGCACCTTACTTGAAGACAAATTACTTTATGAGCTGAAAAGCTATAAAGGCAAGGTGGTTTTTGTTAAAGGACTAATGCAACCCAAACAAACTAAGAAGCAATTTGGGAATATTACCGTGTATAATTTTATGACATCGGAATTGTTAGAACAAACCATTAACGAAAGTGCTTTAGTTATATCACGCTCGGGTTACACAACAGTTATGGATTTAGCCAAACTGAGTAAAAAAGCTTTTTTTATACCAACCCCTGGGCAATTTGAACAGGAATATTTAGCCAATCGGTTAACCGAAGAAGGTTTAGTACCGAGTTGCAAACAGGAAAAATTCACTTTAGATAAATTAGAAACCATAGCCAACTTCAAAGGCTTAACTGCTTTTGACTTTGAAGCTGACTTTAAAAGTTTATTTAACCTTTTCTAAAGTGAATGAAAACTCACTTCCTACGCCAAATTCACTTTCCACATAGATTTTTTCGTCGTGTGCTTCAATAATGTGCTTTACAATTGAAAGTCCCAATCCTGAACCGCCTTCTTTACGCGAGCCACTTTTATCAACACGATAGAAACGCTCAAACAGTCGTGGTAAATGCATTTTGGCAATCCCTTCTCCATTATCTGTAACGCGAACAATAACCTTATTTTTTATCAGGTTTTCAATACTTATTTCGGTTGTTCCTTTTTCGTTTCCGTATTTAATAGAATTAACAACCAAGTTAGCGACTACCTGTTGAATACGTTCCTTATCGGCTCTAACATAAATAGGATCCGGATATACTCTATCAAAGGTTAATGTAATTTTCTTTTTGGACGCTTTCATCTCCAGCATATCGAAAACACTTTTTACCAACTCCACAATATCGAACACCTCAACATTTAAACTTAAATCACCAACTTCCAACTTGGTAATCATATCTAAATCCTTAATGATATAGCCCAGACGTTCAATTCCTTTACTGGCACGCTCCAGATATTTCCGACGTATATTTTTATCATCCATCGCTCCATCCAAGAGCGTTAGTATATATCCTTGAACCGTAAATAATGGTGTTTTTAATTCGTGAGATACATTACCTAAAAACTCTTTTCGGTAATTCTCTCGTACTTTAAGCGATTCAATTTCTATTTTCTTATCACGAGCAAACTTATCAATCTCTTCAGTTAAAGTTTGCATATCGGTAGTAATGGTACGCTTTGTTAAACTCGTCGATTCTAAAAGCGTCAAATCATCATATATTTTCTTTACCCGCTTGTAGATTAAGCGCTCGATACGGGATTGAATCATTAGGAACGAAAACGCATAAGTTCCTATTGCTAAAATGAAAATATACCAGAAATTAATGGTATAAAATGAATATAAAAAAACACTCGTTAAGAGCGTTATAAAACCGGTTATATATAGCGATGTAATTACCGCAAATCTATATGATTTTTTAAATTTTGGTTGCATTAATCTACAAACTTATAGCCTACTCCTTTAATGGTTTTAAAACTATCGTCTCCAATTTTCTCACGAAGTTTACGAATATGAACATCAATAGTTCTACCTCCAACTACCACTTCGTTACCCCAAACGGTATCTAAAATTTCATCGCGTTTAAAAACCTTACCTGGCTTTGATGCTAATAAAGATAGTAATTCAAATTCTTTTCTTGGTAAAACAATCTCTTTTCCTTTAGACGTAATCTTGTACTCGTCTCTATTAATTACCAAACTACCTAATTTGACCATATCGGCAGCCTCTTCATCTTTAAATCGACGTAAAAGTGCTTTAACCTTACTTACTAACACCTTTGGCTTGATAGGTTTCGTAATATAATCATCGGCACCAGCATCAAACCCAGCTACCTGAGAATAATCTTCTCCTCTAGCTGTTAAAAACACTACTAATGTATTTTGCAAATCCGGATGTTTTCTAATAAGCTCGCAGGCTTCAATACCATCCATTTCAGGCATCATCACGTCTAAAATAATTAAGTGAGGTAATTCTTTTTTGGCTTTCTTTACCCCTTCCTGACCATTTTCAGCAGTAATTACTTGATATCCTTCACTTGACAGGTTATAACCAACAATTTCTAAAATATCCGGCTCATCGTCGACAAGCAGTATTTTGATATCTTTTTTATTCATATTTATTAGTATGTAGAATACTTTTTTTGATTTCTGAGTCAAAGATATAACTTAAACCAAAACTGTTAACTCTACGTATATTTAATAACACTAAGATAACAAATAGATTACATAATCTTAAAATTTTCGACCAAATACGAGTTTCTTTAACTCTTTTTTGGCACCACTTTTGCAATAATTTCTTAAATTTACAACGTTGAATAGTACCTATGAAAAAAAACTACGTTTTAATCTTACTTCTCTCTTTAGCATTGTCTACCAGCCAATTAAACTGGGGGCAAAATAGCGCTAACAGAAATCCTATTCAACAAACTATCGAAAATCTTTCCATTTATCCTAACCCTGTTAATAGCGGTAGAACTTATATTTACATTACCACAAAACAAAACTTATCAAAGAAAATTGAGTTTTTTGATGTTTTAGGGAAACGCATTTATTCCACCACCCTTGTAGGTAAAGAGTTAAATATATCCAGTTTAAACAAAGGGGTTTACATCTTAAAGGTGACCGAAAACGGCATTAGTGAAACCCGTAAATTAGTTATAAGGTAAACTAATTGTTATATCACGGTTAAAACTCAACTTTAACATTCTTATTTACAGCTTTTTAAAAAAATAATACGTAATTTTAGTACATCTTATTGTATAATTAATCTTACGTAACATGAAAAAATTTTACTTTTTATTTATTACACTCTTAATTACCTCACTATCTTTTGGGCAAGGTACCGAAACTTTTGACAATTTTTCTGAAACTGGCAGTTCCTATGCTGACGGAACATTTACAGGGCAAGACGGCTCCACATGGAACTATGTTCAATCTAGAGGAGACCAAAGCATAAATGGAAAATCCTTAATGTTAGGTAGAGGCAGAACTCCTCAATCTGAGGTATACTCTGGTACAATTTCAGGCGGAATTGGAACCATAAGTTTCAGTTACCAACAAGCTTTTAGTACTCCTGTAAATCTAAATATTCTTATTAATGACATTGTATATGGGACAGTAACATCTTCAGATCAGACAGTGCAAAATTCAGGTACAATTACCGTTAATCAACCCGGAGATATAGTCATCAAACTAATAAACGTAAACAATAGTGACGGACAAGTAACTATAGACGATATTACATGGACGGGGTATACTGGCTCTGCTACTCCAACACTATCTGTAACTTCTCCAAGCGACAACAGCATTTATCCTTCCGGCACCTCTTCTGTTAATATTGAATTTTTAACAGCCAATACTAACTCTGGAGAACAAGTTAACATAACAGTTAATGGAGGTACAACCAACACGAATGTATCAAGTCCTTTTCCCGTAAACACATCAGATGGAGAATCTTATTCGGTACTTGTAGAATTAGTGGATTCTGGAGCAAATATTCTTCAATCCGAGACAATTAATTTTGATGTATTATTCCCGTGCACATTAGAAGTTGGCACAATAGAAACTATCTGTGACACCAATACATCAGGAACAGACACATACACAACAACAATAGAATTCACGGGAGGGGCTTCTTCACAATATACCATAGACACAGGCGGTGTCGGCACTGTTGAAGGTGACGACCCTACAAGTGTTACTTCTGGAACAATTACTATTACCGGAGTCAATGAAGGAACAGATTTCACAGTTACGTTTAATGGAAATCCTACTGATAGTAGTTGTGATTTTACAAGAAATATTTCATCTCCTTCATGCATTTCTAGCGTTTGTGCCAATCCAGGTGATATTATAATAACCGAAATTATGCAAAACCCTAGCATTGTTAATGATGGTGATGGTGAATATTTTGAAGTTTACAATACTACTGGCAACTCCATAAACTTAATAGGATGGACTATTTCTGATGCCGGTTTTGATTCCCACACAATAACATCTGATTTAATAGTAGCACCAATGGATTATGCTATCCTTGGAATTAACAGTAATACTGGAACAAACGGCGGTGTAACAGTAGATTATCAATATTCTGATTTTAATTTAGCAAATGGAGATGATGAAATCATTATTTCATGTACTTCAACAGTAATAGATGAGGTTGCGTACGACGGAGGACCAAATTTCCCAGACCCTAACGGAGCAAGCATGGAATTATCTACAGCAGCTTTGAACAGCACAGATAATAATAGTAGTTCAAATTGGGGTGCTGCAACTTCAACATTTGGATCCGGAGATTTAGGAACCCCTGGAGCAGTTAACGATTTCACCCTTTCAAACAAAACATTCGACATTGAAGGTTTCAATATGTACCCTAACCCAACCTCGCTAGGTTATGTAAATATTACAGCAAAAAGCACTTCCACAATGGATATAGCTGTATTCGATTTATTAGGCAAACAAGTGATTAAACAATCCATTTCAAACACGCTTGATGTTTCTGGGTTAAAAGCCGGGGTTTATATTATGAAAGTGACTCAAGATGACGCTGTATCAACACGAAAATTAGTAATTAAATAAATTTCCTTTTTATAAATTTTAGAGCGCTACCATTTGGTGGCGCTTTTTTATTTTATCTACTTTTGTTACGGTAATTTAGATATGATAGATACAACAGCCATTTTCAATATAAAAAACAACCAGGAGTTTGAGAACTTAGCTTTAGAGGTTTTCAAATTTCAGTTCAATCACAATCGAGTATACCGCTCATTTTGTGATTTGCTTTACATTCACCCAGGTGATGTAAAATCTGTAAACGATATTCCTTTTTTACCTATTCAGTTTTTTAAGTCGCATGAGATTTTAAGTTCTAAAGACGATATTAAAACCACATTTACCAGTTCGGGCACCACAGGAAATTTAACTAGTAGACATCTGGTGACCCATTTAAGCATTTATGAAAATAGCTTTTTTAAAGGTTTTGAATCGTTTTATGGTAAAGTTGAGGATTATGTAGTACTGGCGCTTTTACCGTCTTATCTGGAACGCGAAGGCTCTTCGTTAATCTATATGGTCGATGCCATGATTAAAGAATCTAAACACCCTGAAAGCGGCTTTTATTTGAATAACCTTTCAGAATTAAAAGAAACTTTAACTGAATTGGATGCTTCAGGTAAAAAAATCTTGCTTATCGGTGTTTCTTTTGCGCTTCTTGATTTAGTTGAAACGCATCAGTTTCAATTGAAAAATACGATTATCATGGAAACCGGCGGTATGAAAGGGCGCCGAAAAGAATTGATTCGTGCCGAACTTCATCATATTTTAAAGCTAGGATTTGGCGTGGATGCGATTCACAGCGAATATGGCATGACCGAATTATTAAGTCAGGCCTATTCAAAAGGTCATGGTGTTTTTAATTGTCCGAAATGGATGCGCATTTTAACCCGTGACACCGAAGATGCCCTAACCATTTTAACAAAAGGTAAAGCTGGCGGCATTAATGTAATTGATTTAGCCAACGTTAATTCCTGTTCGTTTATTGCAACTCAGGATTTAGGTAAGGTTTATGAAGATAATTCTTTTGAAGTCATCGGTCGCTTTGACAATTCTGATATACGCGGATGCAACCTTATGGTTTTATAAAAAGGCTGTAAGTTTCAATAAAAATATACGACCAACCTCTTGCTGAGAAAGCAAAACTAAAAGATTAATTATTTTTAGGTTGGTTAATTAAAAAGCCTGATGTTTACATCAGGCTTTTTTCTTTATACAATACTTAGTACAAAGTAATTCTTTTTACCACGTTGCAGTAAGACAAACTTATCGTTTATTAAGTCTTCTACAGTGATACTGTAATCTTCTTTTACTTTTTCTTTATTAACAGAAATAGAGTTTTCTTTTAAAGCACGTCTGGCTTCACTATTCGATTTTAAGAAACCGCCTCTTTCGGCTAAAGCACCAATAATATCTAATCCGTTTTCAATATCTTCTCTTGAAATTTCAGTTAGCGGCACACCTTCAAAAACTTCCAAAAAGGTTTTTGCATTCAAGCCTTTTAAATCTTCACCTGTAGATTTTCCAAATAAAATTTCACTCGCTTTAATCGCGTTATCTAATTCTTCTTTAGAATGCACCATGGTTGTGATTTCTTCCGCTAAACGTCTTTGTAACACACGTAAATGAGGCGCCTGTTTATGTTCTTCGATTAAACTTTCAATCTCTTCACGAGATAAGAACGTAAAAATCTTGATATATTTTTCAGCATCAACATCACTGGTATTTAACCAGTACTGGTAGAATTTGTAAGGCGATGTTCTTTCGGCATCTAACCAGATATTTCCACCTTCGGTTTTTCCAAACTTGGTTCCATCGGCTTTTGTAATTAATGGCCAGGTTAAAGCATATCCTTTTCCACCATCTACACGACGAATTAACTCAGTTCCTGTTGTAATATTTCCCCACTGGTCGCTTCCGCCCATTTGTAATGTACAGTTGTTTTCACGAAATAAATGTAAAAAATCGTAACCTTGAACTAACTGATATGTAAACTCAGTAAAACTCATCCCTACAGACGATTCTGAAGATAAACGTTTCTTAACCGAATCTTTAGCCATCATGTAATTCACGGTAATATGCTTACCAACATCGCGAATAAACTCTAAGAATGAAAACTCTTTCATCCAGTCGTAATTATTCACAATAACCGCTGCATTATCCGCATCACTATCAAAATCTAAAAAGCGAGATAACTGCTCTTTAATCGCATTTTGATTGTGTCTTAACGTTTCTTCGTTTAATAAATTACGCTCAGCAGACTTCCCGGACGGGTCACCAATCATACCTGTTGCACCGCCTACAAGTGCCACGGGCTTATGTCCTGATAATTGAAAATGTTTAAGCCCCATAACACCTACCAAATGCCCAATATGCAACGAATCGGCCGTTGGATCGATACCCACATAAGCCAAGCGCATAGCTTCCATTAAGTGCTCTTCGGTTCCTGGCATACTATCCTGGATCATTCCGCGCCAGGTTAATTCTTCAACAAAATTCTTTATCATTATGTGTTCGTTTATTATAAAAGTATGGCAAAGATAAAAATCAATGTAGAATTACTTTAGTATAATGAATAATTCTTTACATTAGTTGCATGATTTTAGTAACAGGAGGCACTGGTTTAGTTGGTTCACACTTACTTTATAAGCTGGTAAGTAACACCGAAAAAGTAAGAGCGATTTACAGAACTGAAGCAAAATTAACTCAGGTAAGAGATGTGTTTTCTACTTACACCGAATCTTATGAGCATCTTTTTAATGCCATTGAATGGGTTAAAGCCGACCTTTTAGACATTCCTACTTTAGAGGACGCGTTTGAAAACATTGAATACGTGTACCATTGTGCAGCCTTTGTGTCGTTCGAACCAGACAAATACCATCTGTTAAGAAAAACGAATATAGAAGGTACAGCTAACATAGTTAACATAAGCCTATCTAAAAATATAAAAAAACTGTGTTATGTAAGCTCGATTGCTACCTTAGGCAAACCAATCAATAATGCTGTAATTGACGAAGAAACCATTTGGAATCCGGAAGACGACAATAATGTTTACGCAATTACAAAATATGGTGCCGAAATGGAAGTCTGGCGCGGCACACAGGAAGGTTTAAATGCTGTTATTGTGAATCCTGGCGTTATACTAGGGGCTGGTATCTGGAAATATGGTACAGGTAGTTTATTTAAAAGAGCCCATAAAGGCATAAAATATTACAGCTCTGGTACAATTGGTTTAGTTGATGTGAAAGATGTTGTAGAGATTATGATACAACTTATAAAAAGTAACATCTCAAACGAGCGTTTTGTTCTGGTAGCGGAAACATGGAATTACAAAGCTTTTTTACAAACCTTAGCTACTTCGGTAAACGGAAAAATTCCTGAAAAATTAGCCTCTAAAAATCTATTGAGCATTGCTTGGCGATTAGACTGGTTAAAACATGTGTTAACAGGCAAGCGCAGACAGTTAACAAAGCACTTAACCACGACATTATCGTCCAACAAGGAATACAGCAGTGCTAAAATAAAAACAGCCCTAAACTACAAGTTCAAGGCTGTTAATAAAACGATTACTGAGGTAGGGTATCTTTTTCTAAAAGAGGTCTAGCTAATTTACCTTCTTCTGTTTCTTCCTCAAGAATATCTAATTTCTTTTTATCCAATTGAAGCAGAGAATCTTTTAATTTTTCTATTTTTCTAATTGAATCTAATTCTTTATGTCTCCTTTCCTTATCAAGTTTCTTTTTTTGTATTTCTAACTGATTTTTCAAATGTTCTAAACTATCAATGGCTTTATCGAAAATTTCTTGATATTGCTTAATGTGATAGGTATAATAATCGTTACTTTCTGCAAACTGTAAACTATCGATACCATGCTTTTCGAAAACATAATTTTTAAGATCGTATCCTTTATCTTCTAACAGGCGCTTATTTGTCCCGTTAACAGAGCCTACCAAACGTGCATCGATAAGCACTTCAACCATTTTGTCCTTCGGAATTAAATTCTCAGGCTTCTTTGGTCCGCTTAAATTACCACATGATGTAGCAATAAGGATAATACAAAAATATGTTATGAATTGCTTCAACATTATCTATTAAAAGTTAAACGCTTAGCCGCCTTTTCTTTACTAAATTTAGCATTTTGATAAACTAAACTTCCATTTAAAAATGTATGCGTAATTCTAGACTTAAAGGTTGTCCCTTCAAACGGAGACCAACCACATTTATATAGGATGTTATCTTTATTAACCGTCCACGGATTGTTTAAATCTACCAATACTAAATCAGCAAAATATCCTTCCTTAACGTATCCTCGCTTTTCTATTTCGAATAAAATAGATGGGTTGTGACACATTTTCTCAACTACTTTTTCAATTGAAATTTTACCACGGTGATACATTTCCAACATAGCTGGTAATGCATGCTGAACTAATGGTCCTCCTGAAGGCGCACTTGTATAAACGTTTTTCTTCTCATCGATAGTATGTGGCGCATGATCTGTAGCAATAACATCAATACGGTCATCAAGTAAAGCTTCCCATAATTGGTCACGGTCTTCCTTGGTTTTTACTGCTGGATTCCACTTAATCAAAGTTCCTTTTTTCTCATAATCTTCATCAGAGAACCATAGGTGGTGCACACAAACTTCAGCTGTAATCTTTTTATCTTTTAATGGAATTTTGTTACTGAATAATTTCGTTTCTTTTCCTGTCGATAAATGAAACACATGCAAACGTGCTCCTGTTTTCTTCGCCAGTTCAATCGCTTTTGATGAAGAAATATAGCATGCATCTTCACTTCTGATAATTGGGTGACAACTTACTGGAATATCGTCGCCGTATTTATCAAAATGCTCCTGAAAATTTTTCTTGATAGTCGCTTCATCTTCACAGTGCACAGAAATTACCATATTGGTGCTTTTAAAGATTTTCTCTAACACCTCAGGGTTATCAACCAGCATATTTCCGGTTGATGATCCTAAAAACAGCTTTAACCCTGCAACACTTTTAGGGTCTACCTTTAAAATCTCATCTAAATTATCGTTAGTTCCACCGAACATAAACGAATAATTCGCCGAAGATGTCTCGGCTGCAATCGCAAATTTCTCCTCTAACTTTTCAACGGTAGTGGTTTGCGGATTGGTGTTTGGCATTTCTACAAACGAAGTGATACCTCCGGCTATTGCTGCTTTCGATTCGGTTTCTATATTCGCTTTATGCGTTAATCCAGGCTCTCTAAAATGCACCTGATCGTCAATAGCTCCCGGCAACAAATATTTACCTTCTGCATCGATTACATGAACATCTGATGATTTTGCACTTATAGAGTCACTTATTTCCTTAATATATTCGCCTTCTATAAGTATATCGCCATTAAAAATGGTGCCTTCGTTTACTATGTGAGCGTTTTTTATTAACGTTTGTTTCTTTTTCATTATTTATCTACTTCTTAAATAAGCTTTTCAATTTCATTGAGATGACTCCAAATATAGCTTCAGAAATTATGCCAGAACTTAATTTCGATTCACCTTTCGTTCTATCGGTAAAAATGACAGGCACCTCTGCTATTTTAAAATCTTTTAAATAGGCCTTAAACTTCATTTCTATTTGAAACGCATAGCCTATAAATTTAATATTATTTAAATCTATAGCTTCTAAAACCTGCCTTTTATAACATACAAACCCTGCCGTGGTATCGTGAATTTTCATTCCCGTTATTAACCTTACATATTTAGATGCAAAATAAGACATCAAAACACGACTCATAGGCCAGTTAACAACATTCACTCCAGTAACATACCGCGAACCGATGGCCAAATCGGCCTTTGTATCATGACATGCCTCGTACAACCTCACTAAATCCTCGGGGTTATGCGAGAAATCGGCATCCATTTCAAAAATATACTCGTATGTTCTTTCTAAACACCATTTAAAACCATGAATGTAGGCCGTACCCAATCCGGATTTTTCTTTACGCTCTTCTAAGAATAAGCGATTTGAAAATTCGGTTTGGAGTTCCTTAACCTTTAAACCGGTTAAGTCTGGAGAATTATCATCAACTATAAGAACATGAACACCATCCGATTGAGAAAACACAGCTTTAATGATTGCTTCTATATTTTCAATTTCGTTATAAGTAGGAATGATTACAATCGCGTTTGTCATTCTTTGGTGTTAATGAGACTTAAAAATTAATTTCAGCAAATGTACACTATTAGTCGTTTATTTATTTTAAATATTCCTTAATAATTGCCTTTTCTTCTTAAATTTTTATAATAATTTTACAACATGCTTAGGGAAACACTATCTAACGATTTATTCACTATTTTTATTATTATTGGCTTAGTTACTATAGCCATTACAAAACTTATTGCCCCTAAACGTTTTAATGATTTTACTTATGTTATTGGAAACTCGAAATATTTAAAAATTTATGCCCGAGAGCAGAAGTTTTTAGATAAGTTTGAAGCTTTATTGTTCTTTAACCTAATTGTTTCGGCATCGGTTTTTGTATATATCATTTATCTTAAAACCACTCAGACTACTACCATTTACCCGGATGCCATAGTTAAATTAGCTACGGGAATTGCAGTATTTATTTTAATAAAAGTACTTATTGAGAGGCTCGTTGCCAGCATTTTTGAAATTGAAAAACTGACTGATCTCTACTTATTTCAAAAAATCACCTATAAAAACTATTTAGGGCTATTATTACTTCCCATCAACGCCATTTTGCTTTACAGTTTTACGCCAAGTTTAAATTTCATTTACTTTATAATTATTTTATTATTAATTATCAACGTGGTGGGACTAATAACTTCTTTTAAAGCACATCAAAGTTTAATAAAACCCAACTTATTTTATTTTATTTTGTATCTTTGCACACTTGAAATCGCACCTTACATAATACTGTATAAGGTGTTTATTCTTAATTGACAAACTAACAACTTGCGCCCATGAAAGTGAAAACCATTTTAGTATCTCAACCAGAACCTAAAATAGAAAACTCGCCTTACTTCGATTTAATAGAGAAACAAAAAGTAAAAATAGACTTTCGCCCTTTCATCCACGTTGAAGGTGTTCCAGCGAAAGAGGTTAGACAACAAAAAGTTGATTTAAGCAAGTATACTGCCATTATTTTAACAAGTAGAAACGCTGTAGACCATTTCTTTAGAGTAGCTGATGAAATGCGCTTTAAGGTGCCTGATACTATGAAGTATTTTTGTCAGTCTGAAGCTGTTGCTTTTTATCTTCAAAAATATGTTGTTTATAGAAAGCGTAAAATCTATGTAGGTAAACGTACTTTTTCTGAGCTTTCTCCTTTAATTAAAAAGTATAAAGACGAGAAATTTTTATTACCAAACACTGATAAAGTAAAAGATGAAGTGCCAAACACTTTAGATGCTTTAGGAGTCGATTGGAAACAAGCCACTTTCTACAAAACAGTAATTAGTGACCTTTCTGATTTAGAGAATGTAACTTATGATGTTTTAGTATTCTTTAGCCCTTCTGGTATTGAATCTTTATTCCATAATTTCCCAGATTTCAAGCAAAACGACACTCGTCTTGCTGTATTTGGAAATACGACCATTAAAGCGGTTGAGGAAAAAGGATTACGTGTAGATATTGCTGCACCGACCCCTGAAACCCCTTCTATGACAATGGCTTTAGAAAAATACATTGAAAAAGTAAACAAAGGAAAATAACCCGTTGACTAAACAAATAAAAAAGGGCTGATTTAAAAATCAGCCCTTTTCTTTTGGTATTTAGTTTAGTTGGTAAAGTTAAAAAGCATATCGTTGTGGTCCTCCACGACGGATTTCTTCACTACAGTGTGCTTCAAACTTTTTAAAGTTTTCACGGAATGCATTACTTAATTTAAATGCTGTAGTATAATATTTTTCATCATCATTCCAAGTAGCTCTCGGGCTTAACACTGATGTTGGCACTCCCGGACAAGATCTAGGCTGCGCTACTCCAAATACAGAGTGAATGTGATAATCGTCGTAATTATATAACCCTAAATCGCCATTAAGCACGGCATTAATCATGGCACGTGTATATTTTAATTTCATTCGAGTCCCCACACCATAAGGTCCTCCGGTCCATCCGGTATTGACCAACCATACATTAACTCCGGATTCGGTCATTTTAGCACTCAACATTTCTGCATATTTCGCTGGATGCAGCGGCATAAATGGTGCTCCAAAACACGCTGAAAACGAAGGCTGTGGCTCAACTACTCCTGCTTCTGTTCCAGCTACTTTTGCCGTATAACCAGAAATAAAATGATACGCTGCCTGAGCTGGTGTTAATTTTGAAATTGGAGGTAACACGCCAAAAGCATCGGCGGTTAAAAAGAAAATATTCTTCGGATTTTTTCCTATTGATGGTACCTGAATATTTTCAATATGGTTTAAAGGATAACTTACCCTTGTATTTTGGGTGATAGAGGTATCTTCAAAAATTACATTCTTATCGGCATCAAGAATCACGTTTTCAAGAATAGCTCCTTTTTTAATGGCATCATAAATTTCAGGCTCGTTTTCTCTCGATAAGTTAATTACCTTGGCATAACAACCACCTTCAAAATTAAACACGGTATTTTCGGCTGTCCAACCATGCTCATCGTCACCAATCAAACTTCTGTTTGGATCGGTAGATAAAGTTGTTTTTCCAGTTCCTGATAACCCAAAGAAAATGGCAGTATCTCCATCTTTACCAACATTGGCACTACAGTGCATTGGTAACGTATTCTTATAAACCGGAAGAATAAAGTTTAAAGCAGAAAAAATTCCTTTTTTAATCTCCCCTGTATATCCAGTTCCTCCAATAAGCGCAATCTTTCTTGTAAAATTTAAAATGGCAAAATTGTGTTGTCTGGTTCCATCTTCTTCTGGATTTGCCATAAAACCTGGCGCATTAACAATCGTCCATTCAGGATCAAAACCAACTAATTCCTCTTCAGTAGGTCTTAAAAACATGTTGTAAGCAAACTGGTTGCTCCAAGGATATTCATTAATAACACGAATATTCAATTTGTAATCGGCATCGGCGCAAGCATAACTATCTCTTACGAACACCTCTTTGTTCGATAAATAATCTGTTACTTTATCGTATAAAGCATCAAACTTATCCGCTTCAAATGGAATGTTGATATCACCCCACCAAACGCGATCGCGTGTCACATCGTCTTTAACTATAAATCTGTCCTTAGGTGAGCGTCCTGTAAACTCTCCGGTATTAACAGCCAAAGCTCCTGAAGATGCTTCAACAGCCTGCCCTTTTTCAATAGCTATTTTATGCAATTCTTCTGGTGTTAACTGATACCTTACATCGGCATTTTTAATTCCATATTTCTCCAACGAAATCGTTTTCGTAATTTGACTATAGTTTTCCATAGTTTAGTTTAAAATTATTTACTTGACAAAACTAGTATAATAATTTTTAATTATTCTTGATTTTAACTTCTTTTAATAATTATTTTTTACGAAATTAATAATCAAGAATATCCAGGAGCTTATTAAGAATAACCCTCCTATCGGCGTTACAAATCCTATGGTTTTAAAGTCGAATGTGGTTAACGTATTTGTCGCTAATGCATAAATAGAACCCGAAAACAAAATGACACCAGCAACAACCAAATAAAGAAGTGTATTTTTTGCTTTTACCGATACGTTAGGAACAATCCCCACAAACAGCAACAAAAAAGCATGATACATCTGGTAACGTACACCAGTTTCAAAAGTGTTTATAGCCTCTGCAGGTACCAAAGTCTTAAGTCCGTGAGCACCAAAAGCACCAAGAATTACACTTAACACCCCTAAAACAGCTCCAGTGATTAATACTCGTTTGTTCATATCAAAATTCTATTTTTTAAACAAATACGTTTTGTATTTACTAAATTAGTCCATACAAAATTACTCAACTAAACTCATTATGCGAAACATATTAGTCATTGGTTTAGGTAAATCCACCACTTACCTGCTAAAATATTTACTCGATAAATCTCAATCTGAAAACCTTCACATCACCATCGGTGATTTAAATACAGAACATGCAAAAAAACTGGTTGGGCAGCATAAACAAGTTGATATTATTCAGTTAGATGTCTTTAATGAAGAACATCGCAAACAAGCCATACAAAAGGCCGATATTGTGATTTCAATGCTTCCTGCCCGCTTTCATATTGAAGTTGCTAAAGACTGTATTGCTTTTAACAAAAATATGGTTACTGCATCCTATATTAGTCCAGAAATGCAGGCTTTAGATGAAGAAGCCAAAGAGAAAAGGCTTATTTTCATGAATGAAATTGGTGTCGATCCAGGTATCGACCATATGAGTGCCATGCAAGTCATTGACCGAATTCGTGCTAAAGGCGGAAAAATGATTTTATTTGAATCGTTTACGGGAGGTTTAGTGGCTCCTGAAAGTGATAATAACCTATGGAATTACAAATTCACCTGGAATCCAAGAAATGTTGTGACTGCCGGACAAGGTGGTGCCGCTAAATTTTTACAGGAAGGCACCTATAAATATATCCCATATAATCGTTTATTCCGTCGCACCGAATTTATTGATATTGAAGATTACGGACGGTTTGAAGTTTACGCCAACCGGGACTCTTTAAAATATCAAAATGTATATGGATTGAACGATATTAAAACTTTGTACCGAGGCACCATTCGTCGTGTAGGCTTTAGTCGTGCCTGGAATATTTTTGTAGCACTTGGTATGACTGATGACGGCTATACCATCGACGATAGCGAACATATGAGTTACCGAGATTTTATCAATTCCTTTTTACCTTATAGTCCTACAGATTCTGTTGAATTGAAATTACGTCATCAATTAAAAATTGATCAGGATGATATTATGTGGGATAAGCTTCTGGAATTGGATATTTTTAGTAGCACCAAACAAGTGGAATTAAAAAAAGCCACGCCGGCACAAATTCTCCAAAAAATATTGATGGATAGCTGGACTTTGGATAAAGAAGACAGAGATATGATTGTGATGTACCATAAATTTGGTTACGAATTAAACGGAGAAAAGTATCAAATAGATTCGAGCATGGTTGTTTTAGGCGAAAACCAAACCTATACAGCCATGTCCAAAACAGTTGGCTTACCAGTTGCTATAGCTACATTGGCCATTTTAAATGGAAAAATTAAAACCCCTGGTGTTCAAATACCTATAACCAAAGAAGTCTACACACCTATTTTAAAAGAACTGGAAACCTATGGCATTCAATTTAAAGAAAAAGACGTCCCCTACTTCGGCTATAACCCTTTAAACATATAAACCCCTTTATTCTTTCATTTTAAAACTAAATAATTACATTTATATTCTAATTTGAAATGAATGAAGGCAAAAACTAAAACCATCACTATTGATGGTATCGATAAGAAAATACTAAGGGCTTTAACCAGCGATGCTCGTACTCCTATTTTAGAAATAGCCCGTAATGTCGGGATTTCTGGTGCTGCAATTCATCAAAGGCTACGAAAACTTGAAAAATCGAAACTTATTTCTGGTTCTAAATTCATTCTTAACTCAAAAGTATTGGGATACAATACCATGGCTTTTGTGGGCATCTATTTAGACCATGCGACGAACAACGAGTCTATTGTTAAGGCTTTAAAACGCATACCTGAAGTATTGGAATGTCACTATACCACTGGTAATTACAACATTTTCATCAAGCTGATTTGTTTAGACAATGCCCACCTAATGCATTTATTAAATAAAGACATACAGACTATCCCTGGTGTTTTAAGAACAGAATCGATGATTTCTTTAGACCAACAAATAGACCGCCAGATACAAATTTAGTTCAGGTTGATACCCAACCAGTCATTAATCGTTTTATTAAAACGTTCTTTTTCCGCGGTTGTAAAGTTTTTAATTCTGGCATTACCGTGATGCTTTCCTTTTAAAATAAACCACTGTGAATCTACAGCATCACTTTTAGGCACAGCGGTAGCCGACCACGTATCGTTTCCGCCATAAATATAAATAAAATGATTACCTTCAGTTTCTAACCATTCCCCGATATCGGTTAACAATTCACCGCCTTTAAAATCGACTTTCATATGATTGGGTGTAAAGGCCGCATGGGTGTTTTTATCTTTTGGTAAGGCTTTCAACAACCCTTTAAAATCTTTGGTTTCGTAACCATAATATCCAAATTCTTCAGCAGACTGATAGTAATGTGAAGCGTATTTTTCCATAGTTTCATCTGAAAAGAATACGATATCAGCCACTTCTATTAAGTGTTTCACTTTCTCTTCTATTGGAGCGTTTTTCGATGGAATCTCGTCACAATTCGAACCCCATTGCCAGAACGAAAACGGATACTCTAAAACCGACAATTCAAAAGCCTGTTCATCGTTAACATAAGTATAATGTACATTTTGTCCCAAACTATAAAATTCAAGCAAAGGCAAAACTTCTTTTCTGTGTTTTAAAATATCTTTCTGAAAGTTTTCAATCTTATTTCGGCACTTAGCTGTACCAATAGTATCGAAGAATTTATAAATACGCTCGTCTTCAAAACTGTCATTAATTGGCGCTACGTAAGGTACGCTCACTGTAACGTCATCCGGATAGAAATAGCGATAAAATATAGTGGTGGCACCACCTTTACTCACGCCTGTACTTACCCATTTTCCTTTGTAAATTTCACCCAAAAGCTCTCTAATATGGTGCAAGTCGGCCGTAGCTTGCTTCAAATTTAAATAGTCGTAATCTATATTTTCTGGTGAACTATCGCCAAAATAACGATGCTCGACATCTATTTGATTGGCTTTTAAAATATCGGAAAGTTCGAAAATACTATTTCTGGCTTTGGTATACCCCTGAGTAATAATAACCGACGGCGCATCAAAACTTAAATGAGATAAATATACTTTCTGTTGAAAATATCCTTTCGATGCATCGGAATGGTCGATAGGCTGTTTTACTTTTAAAACATAAGCCGATTGATACCCCTCAGGTGTATCAATTTTTTCGAAACTCACATCTGGCAGATCGAAAAGTTGGGTTTCTAAATCGGAATGTTGTGCCACGACCTGATTAAAAAAGGCTAAACAAACGGCAAAAACTAAACTGTATGTTTTCATTATTTAAATTGTTTTGATTGAAATGCTTGCTAAAATAACTAAAACTATTGGGCTATCGGTTTACAAATTTATCTAATATAGGGTACAAAAAAAGCCTGAGAGGTTCTCAGGCATTTCATTTATTACATTCTGAAGTATTTTCAGATTATTTCATTTTTAATAACCAGTTACGTACATCAACTTCTTTCTTGATGATATCTCTTAAATCTTCAATTTTAACACGTTCCTGCTCCATAGAATCTCTATGACGAATGGTTACGGTATTATCTTCTAAGGTATCGTGATCTACAGTGATACAGAATGGCGTTCCGTTGGCATCTTGTCTTCTGTAACGGCGCCCAACAGCATCCTTTTCATCGTAAACCACATTGAAATCCCATTTTAAGTCTTCAATAATTTTACGAGCCACATCTGGTAAACCATCCTTTTTAACCAATGGTAAAATAGCTGCTTTTACAGGTGCTAAAACACTTGGTAATTTCAAAACAGTTCTTGTCGTTCCGTTTTCTAATTCCTCTTCCTGTAACGAGTTCGAGAATACCGCTAAGAACATACGGTCTAAACCAATAGAGGTTTCTAACACGTAAGGCACATAGCTTTTATTTTCTTCCGGATCGAAATACTGTAATTTTTTACCAGAAAATTTTTCATGCTGTGATAAATCGAAATCGGTACGCGAGTGAATTCCTTCTAATTCTTTAAATCCGAATGGGAATTTAAACTCGATATCGGCAGCAGCATCGGCATAATGCGCTAATTTTTCATGGTCGTGGAAACGGTAATTATCTTCACCCATTCCTAAACTTAAATGCCACTTTAATCGGGTTTCTTTCCAATGCTCGTACCACTCTTGCTGCGTTCCTGGCTTAATGAAAAATTGCATTTCCATTTGCTCGAACTCACGCATTCTAAAGATAAATTGTCTGGCAACAATCTCGTTTCTAAACGCCTTACCGGTTTGCGCGATACCAAATGGTATTTTCATACGGCCGGTTTTCTGAACGTTTAAAAAGTTCACGAAAATACCCTGAGCCGTTTCAGGACGTAAGTATAAGTCCATCGCACTTTCAGCTGAAGCTCCTAACTTGGTTCCGAACATTAAATTGAATTGCTTCACGTCGGTCCAGTTCTTACTTCCGGTTAACGGATCGGCAATTTCTAACTCTTCTATAAGGGCTTTCACATCGGCTAAATCTTCATTTTCTAAAGACTTTGCCATACGAGAAAGTATGGTATTTATTTTTTCCTGATATCCTAAAACACGAGGATTTGTAGATACAAATTCTTCTTTATTGAAAGCGTCACCAAAACGTTTCGCCGCTTTAGTGACTTCCTTATCTATTTTAGATTCAATTTTAGCACAGTAGTCTTCAATTAAAACGTCCGCACGGTAACGCTTTTTAGAATCCTTGTTATCAATTAAAGGATCGTTAAAGGCATCAACGTGACCTGAAGCTTTCCATGTGGTTGGATGCATAAAAATAGCAGCGTCAATTCCTACTATATTTTCATTCATCTGCACCATGGCTTTCCACCAGTAATCGCGAATGTTTTTCTTTAATTCTGCACCATTTTGTGCATAGTCGTAAACTGCACTTAATCCATCGTAGATTTCACTACTCTGAAACACGTAACCATACTCCTTAGCGTGAGAGATTACCTTTTTAAATTGATCATCTTGATTTGCCATGCTGCAAAAATAAAAAACCGCCGCTAACTAATGGAATTCTTCATTAAAAATTAAGCGTGCAATGCATTAAATTTTTGATTAAGTTTATAGAACCCATTTTTTCGCAAGTAATGTTTCAATCTGTTATCAATTTATTATTTCCAAAAGTATGCTACGCCTGCCTAAACACATTAAATGATAATGAAAAAACTATTTGTGTGCAATGCAGACATGATTTACCGGTTACCAATTTCCATTTTGATAATTCCGATGCTGTTAAAAAAGTACTTTATGGTCGCGCCAAAATAGAACATGCTACGGCACTTTTTCGTTTTAAAAAGAAAGGTCTCGTTCAACAACTTATTCATGGCCTGAAATATAAAGGCTACGAAGACATAGGTGTTACCCTTGGTGATTGGTTAGGCGGTGAACTAAGCTCACTATCGCAATATCAACATATTGACATGGTCATTCCGGTACCGTTACATAAAAAGAAATTGAAAAAACGCGGCTATAATCAGGTTGCGAAATTCGGACAACACATTGCTGAAGCTTTAAATACCGAATACCAAGACAATGTTTTAGTGAAGGTAACAAACACCCAGTCGCAAGTAAATAAAATTCGAATTGCCCGATGGAACAATAACAACGAATTATTTCAACTAAAAAACCCAAAACATATAGAAAGCAAACATATATTACTGGTTGATGACCTGATTACCACCGGAGCGACTTTAGAGGCTTGTATTAATGTATTAAACCATGCAAAGAATGTAAAAATAAGCATTGCTACCATGGCAATAGCCTAAACAGTTAGTCGTTATATCTTTAAAATTATGTAGGTTTGCTAAAAATTTAAAACAGGTAATGAATAAAACGTTTTCAAATGTTATTTTATTAGCCTTAATAGGCTTGTTATTAGCTAACTGTGCGAATCGTGGCACTCCAGACGGAGGACCTAAAGATGAAACACCTCCACAAATTGTAAAATCGTTACCTGAAAATTTTACAACCAATTTTAACAGCAATGAAATCAAGATTTATTTTGATGAATATATCAAGATAAAAGATTTACAAAAGCAGCTTATTATTTCGCCGCCTATGGAATATCAGCCAGAGGTCACACCTCTTGGAGGCGCGAGTAAATTTATTACCATAAAAATTAAAGACACGTTAAAAGCAAACACGACTTATGCGTTCAATTTTGGTAATAGCATTACCGATAATAATGAAGGTAACCCATATCCATACTATCGCTATGTGTTTTCAACAGGAAGTTATATCGATTCGCTTTCAGTAAAAGGAACTATTATCGATGCCCTTAAAAAACAACCCGAAACGTTTGTTAATGTAGGACTATACGAAGTAGACTCAACCTTTAACGATTCTATTGTATACAGAAAAGTTCCAACCTATATCACCAACACTTTAGATAGTGTAACGACGTTTAATATTGAAAACATTAAAGCGGGGAAATATTTATTAATGGCTTTAAAGGATAACAATGGTGATAATAAATTTCAGCAAAAAACTGATCAAATTGGGTTTTACGATAACCTTATTACTGTACCTACCGATTCAAGTTATACTATAAAACTATTTAAAGAAACTTTAGATTTTAAGGCTACGCGTCCGTTTATTGCTGCACAACAAAAAATAGCTTTTGGTTACGAAGGTAACGTAGAAGGTATGGATATTAATTTAATTTCTGATGTGCCAGCTGAATTTGAACACCGCATTACTAAAGAAGAAAAAACAGATACACTAAACTATTGGTACAAGCCAAAAACAGATATCGATTCTTTAATTTTTGTAGTGACGCACCCTGAATTTAAAAAAGACTACACTGTTAAAATTCGTCCTCAGGATAAAGATTCGTTAATTATTAAAAGTATTCCAGCCGGAAGCATCTCAGAAACTTTTAAAATTAAAGGAAATATTCCTTTTGTAAGTTTCGACACATCTAAAGTCAATTTAATTGATAAGGATTCAGCACAAGTAGATTTTACTACAAAACTAGACAGCCTGAACAACACCTATGCGATCGATTTTAAAAAGACTGAAGACAACAATTATAAAATTCAAATATTCCCTGATGCGCTAACCGATTTCTTCGACAACAAAAATACTGACACTTTAAATTACACAGTGCGAACTAAGAAATCATCAGAGTTTGGTTATGTGCGTTTTAATTTGGTAAATGCTACATTCCCTCTCATTATTCAATTAACTAATGAAAAAGGCGATGTAAAATACGAACAAACAGCAGCTAAAGCAGGGGTTGTAGATTTTGAAAATTTACCTGCCGGTATTTTTTATATTCGAGTTATTCATGATAGCAATGGTAATGGCATATTTGATACCGGAAACTATTTAAAGAAAGTTCAACCTGAAGAAGTCAGTTTCTTTAAAGAAATAGAAATTCGAGCGGATTGGGGCCTAGAAGAAACTCTTAATTTTATTGGAGAGTAAACACATCTTTATCTTCTAAAAACTTAAGCTTATTACGGTAAAAATTAATGTGGTTGCGCTCTAGTGTAACCACATCTATCATATCTCGGTTAGATTTTAGTTTAGAAATGGCATTACCTAACACATCGTATACTTCAGAATTACCACAATATTCATTTTGTAAGTCATCAAGTCCAACACGATTTACCCCAATGCAATAACACATATTCTCAATAGCACGCGCTTTCAACAAGGTATCCCAGGCGAAAATTCTTGGCTTCGGCCAGTTAGCAACATAAATCAACACATCGTAATCTTCAATATTTCTAACCCAAACCGGAAAGCGTAAATCGTAGCATACCTGCGGACAAATTTTCCAACCTCTGTATTCTATAATAACCTTTTTATCTCCTTTAGAATAGACTTTATCCTCGCCTGCTAAGGTAAATGTATGACGTTTATCATACCACCTTACTTCTCCTGAAGGTTCAACGAATAACAACCGGTTATAATACAATGTGTCCTCCTCAACTATTATGCTCCCCATGATTGCCGCATTGGTTTCTTTAGCAATAGTCTGCATCCAAGTGACTGTTTTACCCTGTATAGTCTCAGCTACTTTTTTGGCATTCATAGTAAAGGCCGTGGTAAACATTTCAGGAAGAACAATGAGATCTACCTCGCCTTTTATAGTTTCAATTTTCTCTTTGAATTGCTTACGATTAGCTTTGGGGTTTTCCCAAACCAAATCGGATTGAATAAGGGCTATTTTCAATTGATCTTGCATAAGATAACAGGCTGTTAGTTAGATTAAAGATACTAACTTATTCAATTGATGCAATATATTGAAGTTTATAATTTTCTAAACAATTTCCATTTTTTTCAATAAGAAAGAGGCGTTCATATTCTGGCAAACCCCTTTTTTTAATTTGTAATCGAAGTAGAGCTCGTCGTTTAAAATTTCAGCATCAAAATAATAATTCTTTACAGCATCGAGTTCCTCCTCTATGTCACATAAACTTAAATCGTGTGTTGCTATAATACCCGTAACCTTAGAAGCGACTAATTTCTCGACAAACTTTTTAGAACCAATGGCTTTATCCGTGCTATTGGTGCCTTTTAAAATTTCATCTAAAATAATAAAACAACGTTCGTTTTTAATGGTATCGACAATATATTTTAAGCGTGTTAATTCTGAAAAGAAATAGGAACTATCATCGGTTAACGAATCGGTTGTTCGTATACTGGTAATGAGTTTTATTGGCGAATAGGTACTCGACTTAGCGCAAACCGGCAATCCGACATTAGCCATAACAATATGTAACGAAATGGTTCGTAAAAAGGTACTTTTACCTGCCATATTTGCACCGGTAACAATAAAAAACTGTTCATTATTAATAGTCACATCGCTATCTACACGCTTTTCCTTGTTTAATAATGGATGACCCAACTGTTCTGCCTGAATCGTTGGTCCGTTTTCTATGATTTCAGGAAACACAAATTCCGGATGATTAAAATTGAAGTTACCCAATGAATTATAAGCATCAAAAAAGGCTACGACTTCAAACCAATCAGCTACTTTATGTCCGTACTTTTCAATCCATTTTTCAATACGATAACTGTTTTTTAAATCGGTTAGAAAATACCCATTTCCAAAGATAGCGCCGATTAAATTATTTCGATTATCGAGCGCATCTAAAGATCTGGAAAAAGCTTTAAAAATTACTGAAGCTTTTTCGTCTCCCAACTGAATTTGCTGTTGTTTCTCTTTTAATAATTCTGAAGTGAAGGTTTCCTCTTCGATTAAATCTAACAAGAGGGCGTATTGCCTAAAGGTATCTTTAACTTTATCTGTATTTGAGGCCAGAATATTTATCTTTTTAAGATAGCCACCGCTAACACCCAAGCCTACAAGTAACCAATAGCCAAGGTAAGCTGTAAACTTAAAATCTATAAATGCACCTACCGCCAGACCGATAGTTACCAATGTAAATACCAATGGCAGCCATTTCATAAATTTTGGCAAAAACGACTCATAGCCCTTTAACCGGGTTATAATTTGTTTTGCGGGCGTTTCAGCATGCACCAAACTAGAGGTTGCTGAATAATACTGACGCCACTTCGGTTTTTCGTTAAGCTCTTTTATGGCTTTCTGACGGACTTCAATATTTTCAATATTATTAGCCTTTAACAAATTAGCTAAGGTCTGAGTTCCTTCATTATTAGTGGTTCTGTTAACAAACTGAAAGAAAGACCCACGACCAAACAAATCGATGTCTAAACTATAAAAATGTTTCGGATCCTGAAATTGCAAACCTTCATCACGATGGTGGAAATCTCCCAATAAAATTTTAAGTTCTTCTTTATTCAGTTCGGCTAACGCCTTATTAAAATTTCGTTTGGCTTTAACATCGTTATATTTCGTCAATAAAAAAATAAATGCTGAAATACCAACCACTGCAATTGCGACAGCTACCTGCCATTGAGAAAAAAACAGATAAATTCCACCTGACGTCAACAGAAAAACCAATAAACGCAGACTACTTAATCCTGTCATTTTTCTATAGTACTTTTGCGCTTCGGCTGTATAAATTTCTAAATGCTCTTTATAATAAGATTCTGGTGATTTCATTTGATGATATTGAAAAAAGAATATTTGATCTAAAGGTAAAACTTTATAATCTCGATTATCGAGTAAAGAAACGAAAAAGCCCCGAATGTCTTCAGGGCTTTATTATTATTTTGTCGTTTTATTAATCTCTCGAACCACCTAATACCCGTAATCCCCAGTATAATAAGTTTGCCAAGGCACCTATGGCAGCTACAAGATATGTTCTAGCGGCCCATTTTAGCGCATCTTCAGAACCTTTATATTCCTCCTGCGAGACCATGTTTTTATTCTTAAGCCAAGCTAAAGCTCGATTACTAGCATCGTATTCTACAGGTAAGGTAATAAAGCTAAATAAGGTCGCAGCAGCCATAAATACCAAACCAATCACGGCAATATAGAATCCCATACCAGCACTTTCGGCAGCACCAAGAATTAAACCTCCAATCACTAACCATTGTGACATTCCAGAAGTTACACTAACCACAGGAACCAATGCTGAACGCATTTTTAACCATTCGTAAGCCTGAGCATGTTGCACCGCATGACCGCACTCATGTGCGGCAACAGCTGCTGCGGCTGCATTACGCTGATGGTATACAGCTTCACTTAAATTCACCGTTTTATTTTTTGGGTTATAATGATCGGTTAAACGTCCTGGTGTAGAAATCACCTCAACATCTCTAATACCGTGATCGGCTAACATTTTCTCAGCAATCTGAGCTCCTGTCATTCCATTTCGTAAGTGCACTTTCGAGTACTGCTCAAACTTACGTTTTAATGTGTTACTTACCAGCCAACTTACTAAAGCGATGGCTCCTATTAATATATAATATCCAAACATTGTTTTCTTTTTTAATTATGTCATTAAATATAACAAAAATAGCGCCAATCTTGTAGGTATGATATTCTGTCAGCACCCAAAAAAGTGTTAAAATAACGGTATAAAAAAAAGCGGAACATCTATTTCTAGATCTCCCGCTTTAAGCTTTATTAAAAATAATGTATTAAGACGCTAAAAACTCTAAACCGAAAGCTTCAGCGATTTCTTTATAAACGATGTCTCCTTTAACAACATTTAAACCTTTTGCTAAAGACGCATTGTTAGCACATGCTTGCTCCCATCCTTCGTTAGCTAATTTAATAACGTAAGGTAATGTTACGTTAGTTAACGCTACAGTAGACGTGTAAGGTACAGCACCTGGCATGTTAGCCACACAGTAGTGTACTACATCATCAATAATGTAAGTAGGATCCTGGTGTGTTGTTGCATGAGTTGTTTCAAAACATCCACCTTGATCTACAGCAACATCAACGATTACTGTTCCTGGACGCATGTCTTTAAGCATATCTTTAGTGATTAATTTAGGTGCTTTTGCGCCTTTAATTAATACACCTCCAATTACTAAGTCTGTTTTTGGTAAGTGTTTTCTAATGTTGTACTCACTAGAGAATTCCGTATTTACGTTAGCTGGCATGATATCAGCGATGTAACGTAATTGTTTCATGTTAATATCCATGATAGTAACATTAGCACCTAAACCAGCTGCCATTTTAGCGGCTTGGATACCCACAATACCACCACCTAATACTAATACATTAGCAGGTTTTACTCCAGGAACACCTCCTAATAAAATTCCGCGTCCTTTAATTGGTTTCTCTAAATATTTGGCACCTTGTTGGATAGACATTCTACCTGCAACTTCAGACATTGGCACTAATAACGGTAAAGAACCGTCTGCATCTTCTACAGTTTCGTAAGCGATACAAACCGATTCACTATCGATCATTGCTTTTGTAAGTGCTTCACTTGATGCAAAATGAAAATAAGTAAATACAACCTGATCTTTCTTAATTAAGCTGTACTCCTGCTCAATAGGTTCTTTCACCTTAACAATCATTTCAGCTACCTCATAAACCTCTTCAATGGTTTCCAGAATAGTTGCTCCGGCATCGATATAATCTTGGTCAAAAAATCCACTACCAAAACCTGCATTTTTTTGCACGTAAACCTCGTGGTTTCTTTTAGTAAGTTCGAATACACCTGAAGGTGTCATCCCTACTCTGTTCTCATTGTTTTTAATTTCTATAGGAACACCAATTTTCATTTTGAATTCATTTAAAAAGTTAGTTATAAAATATTTACACCAAATAACTCCTTTTGGTAATTTTCAGCAAATGTCTGTTTTAAATACATTATTATTAACCGTTTTAACATTAAATTATGAAATAAATAAATACTATCGATTTAGTAGACTTAGATTAGAGATTCTTCAATTTAAACCCCTAAAACACAAACAAATAACATCTTGATTTATAAATAGATACAAAAAAAGCATTGCGCAATATAAAAATGCACAATGCTTTCGTATTATTACTTGTATTTTAAGCTAAAGATTTAGCCCACAATATTCACAATTTTACCTGGTACAACAATCACCTTTTTAGGGGTCCTGCCTTGTAATTGCTCCTGAGTTTTTTCGTGAGCCAACACCGTTTTTTCGATATCTTCCTTACTCATATCTAACGGCAACTCTAAGGTGAAACGCATTTTACCATTAAATGAAATTGGGTAATTTTTGCTACTCTCCACTAAATGACTTTCATCAAACTTAGGGAAGGCTGCTGTAGAAATCGATTCGTTATATCCTAACTGACTCCATAATTCTTCTGCAATGTGGGGTGCATAAGGTGAAATTAACACTAACAATTGCTCTAGAACAGCTTTAGAGGTACATTTTTGAGCTGTTAATTCGTTAACCGCAATCATAAATGTGGACACCGAAGTATTAAACGAGAAGTTCTCGATATCTTCCTGTACTTTCTTTATAGTTTTATGAAGCGTTTTTAAGCTGTCCTTACTTGGTTCGCTATCGGTTACTTTTAAGCCGTTATCGTCTACATAAAGCTTCCAAAGTTTTTTAAGGAACCCATGAACCCCCGTAATACCAGCCGTATTCCAAGGTTTATATTGCTCTAATGGACCTAAGAACATTTCGTATAAACGTAAAGAATCGGCACCGTAATCGATACAAATCTGGTCTGGATTCACCACATTGTATTTCGATTTCGACATTTTTTCAACTTCGCGACCGACTTTATAAACACCGTCTTCTAAAACAAATTCAGCATCCTTAAATTCTTCTCTCCAGTTTTTAAAAGCTTCAATATCCAATTCATCTGACGCATTAACAAAAGCTACATCTGCATGGATTGGTTGAACTTTTTGCCCCTCGATTAATCCCTTTGATAAGAATTTATTTTCTCCTTCAACACGATACACAAAAGCACTTGTTCCAAGAATCATCCCTTGGTTAATCAGTTTTTTAGCAAACTCATCAACAGGCACAACCCCTTTATCGAATAAGAATTTTTGCCAGAAACGCGCATATAACAAGTGGCCTGTAGCGTGCTCGCTTCCACCGATGTATAAATCGACATCTTTCCAGTAATTCAACGCTTCCTGACTTGCAAAAGCCTCCGTATTATTAGCATCCATATAACGGTTAAAATACCAGGAACTTCCCGCCCAACCCGGCATGGTATTTAACTCTAATGGAAATATAGTTTTATGATCAATTAACTCGTTAGAAACAACTTTGTTTGTTTCAGTATTCCAAGCCCAAACCGTAGCATTACCTAATGGAGGTTCTCCGGTTTCAGTTGGTAAATACTTTTCTACTTCCGGCAATTGAATTGGCAAGTGCGCCGCATCAATCATCTGTGGCATCCCATCTACATAATATACTGGGAACGGCTCACCCCAATAACGTTGGCGACTAAATACCGCATCGCGTAAGCGGTAGTTGGTTTTTCCAATACCTTGACCTAGCTGCTCTAATTCGAATATAACGCGCTTGGTTGCTTTTTTATAGTTCAGTCCGTTTAAGAAATCGCTATTGGCAATGATGGTTTTTTCTTTATCGGCAAAGGCTTCTTCCGAAATATCGGCTCCTTCAAAAATATTTGGAATCTCGATATTGAAATGCTTCGCGAAATCGTAATCACGCTGATCGCCACATGGCACAGACATGACTGCTCCTGTTCCGTAACCTGCTAATACGTAATCACCAATCCAAACCGGAATTGGCTCTTTAGTAAACGGATGCTCAGCATACGCCCCGGTAAAAGCACCTGTAATGGTTTTTACATCGGCCATACGCTCACGCTCACTACGTTTTGCAGTCGCTTCAATATAAGCTTCAACCTCAGCTTTTTGCTCTGGCGTTGTAATTTTAGATACTAAGTCGTGTTCTGGTGCTAAAGTCATAAAACTCACTCCAAAAATGGTATCAGGACGTGTAGTGAAAACTTCAATTACCTCATCATGATTTTTCACATTAAAAGTCACTGCTGCACCAACCGATTTACCAATCCAGTTACGCTGACTTTCCTTTAATGAATCTGTCCAGTCAATTGTATTTAAACCTTGTAATAAACGCTCGGCATATGCAGAAATACGCATACTCCACTGCGTCATTTTCTTTCTCACTACCGGATGACCACCACGCTCAGAAACGCCGTTAACAATCTCGTCGTTTGCTAATACCGTTCCTAAAGCGGGACACCAGTTTACTTCGGTTTCTGCTAAATAGGTTAATCTATATTGTAATAAAATTTCCTGTTGTTCTTTCGATGAAAATGCCTTCCACTCTTCAGCTGTAAAGGTTTCAACAGCATCATCACAAACGGCATTAACGTTTGCATTTCCTTCAGCTTCAAAAATGTTGATTAATTCTGAAATGTCTTCCGCTTTCTCTGCCTCGTTATTGTACCATGAATTGAATAACTGAATGAAAATCCATTGCGTCCATTTATAGTAACTTGGATCAGACGTACGAACCTCACGAGACCAGTCGAATGAAAAACCGATTTGGTCTAACTGACGACGGTAAGTTGCAATATTCGTTTCTGTAGTAATGGCAGGATGTTGCCCTGTTTGAATCGCGTACTGCTCTGCCGGTAAACCAAAGCTATCATACCCCTGCGGATGCAATACGTTAAACCCTTGGTGACGTTTGTAACGTGCATAAATATCTGAGGCAATATATCCCAGCGGATGCCCAACGTGTAATCCGGCTCCACTCGGGTAAGGAAACATGTCTAACACATAATATTTAGGTTTGTCTGAATGATTTTCAGCCTTAAACGTTTGATTTTTGGCCCAGTATTCTTGCCACTTCTTCTCGATTTGATTGAAATCGTATTTCATCTACTTATATATTATTCTTTCAACAGGCATTCATCCTATTGTCATTCTGCTTTTTAAAAGCGCAAATTTACGGTTTCTTCAGAAAACAGAAAGCCTTTATACACAATTAATAAAATTGAATTTGACACGAATAATATAACAATCCTTTAAGCTTGCTTTTTAAAGACAATTTGTAATTTCGCAGCTTAAATTATCTGACCTTGATAAAAGACACCACCAAAGCACACTTAGCATTATTAGGAGCCAACATTATTTACGGCGCCAATTACATTATTGCTAAAGGCGTAATGCCCGATAAAATTGGTCCGACAGCCTTTGTTTTTATTCGTTTGGCCTGTTGTGTTTTATTATTCTGGTTGATTAAATTCCTATTTGTCAAGGAAAAAGTTGAAAAGAAAGATTTTTTACGCTTGGCCCTTTGCGGGTTGTTTGGAGGTGCCTTAAATCAAAGTTTGTTTTTTCACGGCATCAACTTAACCTCGCCTATTGATGCCTCTATTATTACAACAGCAACACCGGTCATTGTTTTAGTATTCAGCTATTTTATTCTGAAAGAACGCATCACTAAAAACAAAATTATAGGTATTACTTTAGGAGCTATTGGTGCCGTTCTATTAATACTTTACGGAAACAAAGCCGTTGGAACCAGCTCCTTTTTAGGAAACTTATTCATTTTACTGAATGCTTGCAGCTACGGATTATATCTGGTACTCGCCAAAACACTGATGCATAAATACAACGTCATGACCGTAGTGAGCTGGATTTTCCTTTTCGGATTTTTATATGTCTTCCCGTTTGGCATTAACGCCTTTTTGGAAACTGATTTTTCTGGTTTTGATTTAGACACCTATTTAACCATCGGATATGTGGTAATCTTTACCACCTTTCTGGCGTATTTTTTCAACATCTATGCACTTAACCATTTAGCGCCTTCGGTAACCAGTAGCTATGTGTATTTACAACCAGCAGTGAGTTTTATTATGGTTAGTATTATGGCTTTTGTTTTTATGCAAACTCAATATGCGCAAGACATTAATCTGGTTAAAATATTGAGTTGTGGTTTAGTAGCCTTTGGGGTTTATCTGGTAAGCAAACCGCAAAAAAAGAAACCTATCTAAACACCCCCTTACTGTCAATCTGAACTCGTTTCAGATTCTAATTCAATTAAAACCTAATATGTAGATTCTGAAATAAATTCAGAATGACAATATCCCATTTTTCCAGATGTTTTTATTGGCTAAACTCAATAATTAAAATCGGCGACCTATTGAAAACTGGAATACACTGTTTTGGGCATCCGGATTATTAAAAACGTTGGTTACACCAATATTATATCGCGCCTGAGCAAACCAGTAGCGATCCAGGTTTAAACTTAAACCAAAATTAAATCCTAAATCAAACGTATTGGCACCAGCATCGTAGTCGTAATAATCGTCACTGTAGTTAGCTCGATCTTTAACCAAGAATCCTAATTGCGGGCCGAAATCTAAACTCAACTGATCACCTAAATAGAATTTAGCCATCACCGGTACCGAAACATAATCTAAGTAATATCGTGCCTGAAGACCATCTGAATATATCTCTTCACCTCCAACACGTGAAAACAGAAACTCGGGTTGAATAGCAAAGTTTCTATTTATTCTGTTCTCGGCAGTTAAACCTATATGATACCCTAATAAACTGTTTCTAGCTATACCATCGTTACCGCCTTGAAAGGACGATACGTTTAATCCGGCTTTTAAACCAAATACATAATTAGCATTACCACTATACCTCTGATTATAACGTTGCGCCTGAGCTTGATTAAAAAATGCAGCTAATGTGACTAGGGCTAAAATTAGAATGTTCTTTTTCATAATGTTTGTTTTTCGATTTTAGTTTGACGTTTTCAACAACCATGCCAACAAACACAAAAAATGGCAACCTACTGTTATATTGAAGATTACGAAAAAGCCTTTATCAACACCTAAAATCAATACTATAAACAACAATTTTCCTTTCTAAAAGTTATACTATTGAAAAGGAATTACTTTGCAAATAATTAAATTATAGTTTTCCTTTTTCTTTTAGTATTTTTACATCGTTAATCCCACATTTATATGAGTTCATCTTTCGAGAAACACCAAAAACGCCGACTTATATCATCGTACTTTTCAGTGGTTTTAAGTATTGCTTTGGTTTTATTTTTATTAGGATTATTAGGCCTTTTGGTTCTTAATGCTAAAAAAGTTTCCGATCATTTTAAAGAACAGGTGGTTGTTACCATTTATTTGAAAGATTCGGCGAAAGATGTAGAAACCAAACAGCTTGAAAAAAGTCTGGCCATGGCCGATTACGTAAAGTCTACCGAATATGTTTCTAAAGAACAGGCGGCTGAATTTATGAAAGCTGAAAACGGAGAAGATTTTATGGATTTTGTGGGGTACAACCCTTTACAAAATTCTATTGATGTACATCTTAAAGCCGATTATGTAACGTCTGAACATTTAGAAAAAATTTCTGCAGAAGCCTCATCTAAAAACTTTGTTGACGAAGTGACTTACGATAACGACTTGGTAAACTTGATGAACGACAACGTTAAAAAAATAAGCTTCTGGGTATTGGTATTGAGTAGCATTTTCACTTTAATTGCGGTATTATTAATTAACAGTTCTATAAGACTGTCTGTATACTCCAAACGATTCACTATTAAAACCATGCAAATGGTGGGCGCGACAAAACAATTTATTCGTCGTCCGTTTGTTTGGAAAAGTGTACGCCTCGGAGTTATTGGTGCCGTTCTTGCACTTATAGGCATGGGTATTGTTTTATTTTACGTTAACAAAATGTTCCCAGAATTAGGCTTACTTAACGCACCTATTTTAGTGGTCTTACTATTTGCTTTTGTATTTGCTTTAGGGATTGTGATTACATGGATTAGTACACATTTTGCAACGCAGCGTTTCTTGAATTTAAAAACCGACGAGTTATATTATTAGATAATTTATAACCCTGTTAACGTTTATGTTTTAAATAAATACGTTAATTTGCGTTACACTTTTACATACATTATGGGAGAACAAAAACAAAAAGACGCTAATAAAAGTCAGTTTATTTTCGGAAAGAAGAACTACAAATTCATGTTTATTGGTTTGGCTTGTATCGCTTTAGGCTTTATTTTAATGTCGGGCGGTGGTAGTGACGACCCTAATGTTTTTAACCCGGATATCTTCAGTTTTCGTCGTATTCGTTTAGCACCAATGTTGGTACTTTTAGGTTTTGGCATCGAGATGTATGCCATTTTACTAAACCCCGAAAAGTAATTATTTACTTAAAAATTCAGCAAACACTTTAGCCATATGGCTCACATAATGTTTGGCATTTTTCATAGCGTCCTCAGTAGTTTTACTGTAATTTAACACCTTATCGGAATAATCTATTCCTAAGTTTTTTATGTCCTGTTCTGGCAATTTAATATCGCCACAAAAGGCAGCAACTTGTATTTGTTTCGCTTTCGCGGAAGACAGCACGCCTTGAATCGTTTTACCCGATAAAGTTTGCGCATCTAAACAGCCTTCACCAGTAATAATCCAATTAGCACCCTGAAGTTTATTATCGAAATCGGCTAATTCTTTTATTAATTCCACACCTGGTTTTAAATCGCCATTCAAAAATATTTTTGAAGCAATTCCCATGCCTCCAGCAGCCCCTGCTCCTTTCACTTCTTGCGGATTAATATGAAAAGTCTTTTGTATCACTTTTGCAAAATCTTCTAACCCCCTATCCAACATTTCAATATCGTCATTAGACGCTCCTTTTTGTTTCCCATAGACTCTTGCGGCACCTTGCTCTCCATATAACGGATTACTCACATCGCAGGCCACTTTAAATTCAACGTCTTTCAGTTTAGGGTGCACATGAGATTTATCAATAGATTGTATACGACTTAAATTTACACCAATCGGCTTAACACCTTCATCAAAATCATCTAAAAACCGATACCCTAAAGCCTTAGCCATACCAATACCACAATCGTTGGTCGCACTCCCTCCAATACCCAAAATAATAGTTTTAGCCCCTTTATTTATGGCATCAAGAATCAATTCTCCTGTACCATACGTCGTTGCTTGTTTACAATTAAGTTCTTCAGGTTTTAGCAATTTATATCCGGAAGCTTCCGCCATTTCAATAAAGGCAGTTTTAGTAGTTTCAGCATATAGATATGATGCTTGAATCAGTTTAAAAAACGGATTATGTACAGTAACATTTACTCTTTCTCCAGCCAGATAATAATTTACAACATCAATGGTCCCATCCCCGCCATCGGCTAAAGGTAATTTTAATATATCAGCATCAGGAATTACAGAAAGCATACCTCTCTCAGTAGCTTCACAAAAATCTAAAGCAGATAAGGAATTTTTAAATTTATCGGGCGCAATAATAATTTTCATGATATTAAGAATAAAATCCAATCTTGATTATCAAACAAAATACTAATTAATCATTTAAAGTTTCGACTATCGACCACCAATTATACCGCTATTTTAATATTTTTGCCCCATGGATATAATAAACGCTATCATTCTTGGTATTATTCAAGGGCTAACCGAATTTTTACCAGTATCGTCAAGTGGACATTTAGAAATAGGAAAAGCCATTTTAGGCGACCAGTCTGTCCCGGAAGAAAGTCTTCTTTTCACAGTTGTTTTACACTTTGCCACCGCTTTAAGTACCATTGTTGTTTTTAGAAAAGACATTCTGGAACTTATTAAAGGGGCATTACAGTTTAAATGGAATGACGATTTACAATTTGTTGCCAAGATTGTTGTTTCCATGATTCCCGCTGTTATTGTCGGCTTATTTTTTGAAGAACAATTAGAAGCACTTTTTGGTGGTAATATTTTGTTAGTTGGAAGCATGTTAATTATAACGGCAGCGTTACTATTCTTTGCAGATAAAGCCAAAGACACCAATAAAAAAGTATCTTTCACAAATGCGTTTGTTATAGGCATTTCTCAAGCCATTGCTATGCTTCCTGGTATTTCACGTTCGGGAGCAACCATATCAACTTCGGTTTTACTTGGTAACGATAAAACAAAAGCCGCACGGTTTTCATTTTTAATGGTCGTACCATTAATTTTTGGAAAGATCGCCAAAGATATTTTAAGTGGGGACCTAACGTATGACAGCACACATTTTACATCGCTTTCTATTGGTTTCATTGCAGCGTTTATAGCTGGTTTATTTGCCTGCACCTGGATGATTGCTTTAGTTAAAAAAAGCAAACTCACCTATTTTGCGGTATACTGTGCTATTGTTGGATTAATTGCAATTCTATTTTCAATTTTAAACAGCTAATATGAACTCACTAGAAGCATTCCAAGCGGGTAAAGTATTACTCATAGACAAACCTCTAAACTGGACCTCGTTTCAAGTGGTTAACAAACTGCGCTGGGAAATAAAGCAAGCCTTTAAACTGAAAAAGATTAAAGTAGGTCACGCCGGTACATTAGACCCTTTAGCCACTGGATTATTGGTGATTTGCACAGGTAAAATGACCAAACAAATCGATTCGTTTCAAGCGCAAATAAAAGAATATACTGGGACCATTGTTTTAGGAAGTACGACACCGTCTTACGACTTAGAAACTGAAATCAACGAGACCTTTCCGACAGAGCATATTACAGAAGATTTAATTAGAGAAACCACCAAACAGTTTATTGGAGATATTGAGCAATACCCGCCTGTTTTTTCCGCATTAAAAAAAGACGGCAAGCGTTTATATGAATTTGCACGTGCTGGTGAAGATGTTGAAATTAAACCTCGAAACATTAATATCGCTGAATTTGAAATCACTAACATTAATGGCTTGGAAGTTGATTTTAGAGTGGTTTGCAGCAAAGGCACCTATATTCGTTCTTTAGCTCACGATTTTGGAAAAGCGCTAAATTCCGGCGGCCATTTATCAGCGTTAAGGCGTACAAAAATAGGTGATTTTGATATTAAAGAAGGAGTAAGCATTGAAGACTTCATAAGTTCGCTAAACAACCAAATTGAGTAATTTTACGTATATTTCGAGTAGAATCACCCAAAAAAACAACTCGATTTGCGCCTAACACATCAACATAAAGCCCTACTCATTACGCTTCTTATCACAGGAACCGTCATCCTTTTTGTATTCAATCTTCACTTAAAACAGCAAAGCGAACAAATAGCAGAAAGCTATTATGAAATGGAGCCTGAAGAGGAATTAACTGAAGAAGAAATTAAAGTTTTGGAAGCTTTAGAACAACTACAAGGCAGTAAAGCGGAAACCAATCAGGCCTTTAATGAAACTGACAACAGCAAGCATTTTGCTCAAGCCTATAAAACCATAGCACCTCCCGAAGATTACGTACCGAAAACCAATACTAATACAGATACCGGCGACAGTGATAACACAAATGCTTTAGGTGAATATTTTTCGGAAGATAAAGCGATAAAACAAGAAGAATTATCGGCCTTCAATAAAGTAAGTGACCTTCTAAAACAGCAAAAAAGCGAAGGCGTTAACAAGAAGAGTACCATGAGTTACTCTCTTAAAGACAGAACGCACAACTTTATGCCTACCCCAATTTACCTATGTGAGGAAGGCGGAAAAATTGTTGTTAATATCACTGTAAATTCGCTAGGCACTGTTACCGAAACTTCTATAAACGGGTCATCGACTTCAGACAATCAATGCCTGAAGGAACACGCTCTGGAATATGCCAGAGAAGCCACTTTTAGCGAAGACGCTTCGAAGCCTTCACAAGTCGGAACAATTACCTTTAACTTTATAGGCAAACCTTAGATTCTAATCCACATAGTATTTCGGTGACATCATTAACAATATTTTGTCCTTTGTCACTATTATACCAATGCTGTAAATCTTCTTTAAATTCAGGAGTCAATTTTCCATTTTTAGCAATAAACCGCTGTACATATGTCGTTGCCTCTGTTGGTCTTGGACCATAAGTATTTAACACTTCACCTGTATTGTCGTCAATAATAATTACCATGGGTATGGATCGTGCACCCTTAGTTAAAAAGGCATCCATCAAATCTGGATTTTCATCACGAAGCACCACACGGTATGTTATATGTGGGTTAACATCGGCAATCTTTTTAAGTACTGGCAAAACATGAGCGGCATCACCACACCAACTCTCAGCAATAACCAACCAGGTGATATCTTGAGTCAACTTAGAAATACGCTTTTGAGAAACCTCAGGTATTTTTATCGTTTTATCCCAACGTTTCATACGTCTGTCATTAAGTTTGGTAAAATCTTTATGACCTTCGGTTTGTTCGGATCCTGTAGTCGAATGCTCTTCGGCTAAACGTTTTACTAAATCTCTGTATGCCTCATACGACATACTACGATCTAAACTGGTTTTTATTATTGACTTCATAGTTTGTGCTATTATCTGGGACAAAATTAGATGGTCACTCCTTCATTTAAAATGATTTTTGTCATACTTTTACATAAATCCTTACAGAAAATACAATGAATGAAAAACACAGATGTGGCTGGTGTGTTGGCGACCCACTTTATGAAGCCTACCACGATGAAGAATGGGGCGTTCCTGTCTATGATGACGCCACGCTTTTTGAGTTTTTAATTTTAGAAACCTTTCAGGCCGGACTAAGTTGGATTACCATTTTAAGAAAACGTGAAAACTTCAGAAAAGCGTTTGATAACTTCGATTACAAAAAGATAGCGAATTACGAGCAATCTAAAATAGATAGCCTGCTGGAAGATGCGGGCATTATAAGAAATAAACTTAAAGTAAAAGCTACTGTAACCAATGCCCAAGCCTTTATGGTTATTCAGGAAGAATTTGGAAGCTTTAGTAAATATATCTGGAGTTTTGTGAAGGATACACCTATAAAAAGCAAAATTAAAGATTACAAAGAAGCTCCTGCAACAACCCCCATAAGTGATACCCTAAGTAAGGATTTAAAAAAACGAGGGTTTAAGTTTGTTGGCTCGACAGTTATTTATGCCCACATGCAGGCCACCGGCATGGTTAACGATCATGAGGTCAATTGTTTTAGATATAACCAAGTGTAATTTAGTTCTCCTATCTTTGCTAAAACTCTTTTTATGGTATTCAAAACCCAAAATAAGACCGGTGTTTAAAGCTTATGAAATTAAAATATCTTTTTCTTTATATCGGCCTCTCCTGTTTTATTCATACTATAAAAGCACAAGAACAAGATCATTCTGGAATACTTGGAGAGACTTCATTTGTACTAAATTATAGTGCAACAAGCAACTACAACATAAGTTTCACAAGTCGTTCTCGTTATTTTTTGTTCGAGAACAAAACATTTGGTTTTCAGCAACAACAGTTAGATATTTTTCACATGTCTACATTCACTCTTAGCTCTTCAAACCGCATTGGAGTAGGACTTTATTATAGACACCGTGATGTTTTTGAATCTGGAAGTGACGAGCTTCGCTTTATGCAGCAGTTTAAATACCAAAAACATAAGGCCAGAGTTAGTTTTGGTCATCGTTTTAGAACCGAACAACGAATTTTAGAATCAAAAACTATTTTTAGACAGCGCTATAGGTTTTCTGCTAATTTTCCGATTAGCGGTCATAATGAAGACGTTGAAGCTCCTTATGTGTTATGTTATTTTGAAGGGTTATTAAGTTTAAGTAAACCTGATGCTCCCGAAATCGATCAGCGTACTGCCGTGTATCTCGGCTGGCATTTTGGAAAGCAACTAAAGTTTAAAACCGGAATTGAATACAGACTAGAACGCTTCAATCTAACCTCAAGAAATTATCTTTTTTTCTTAAACACCTTAAGTCTATCTATTTAAAAAAACTAAAGTTTTTACAAATACTTTAAAAATTTAGATCTCGGAATATCTTCTGCTCCCAAACTTTCCAGATGATTGGTATGTACCTGGCAATCTATTAATTTATAGTTACTGTTTTGAATAAAAGTGATGAATCCTACTTTACTGGCATTGCTCACTTTTGAAAACATACTTTCCCCGCAAAACACGCCATTTCCTAAATCGACACCATACAAACCGCCAACCAAAACTTTGTCCTGCCACACCTCTACAGACTTTGCATATCCCAATTCATTAAGTTTTATATAAGCATCAATCATATCGTTGGTGATCCAGGTATCATCTTGTCCTTCACGCTTTATTTTTGAACACGCCTGCATTACTGCTTTAAAATCTTTATTAACAGTAACATTGAACTTTTTATTCCGAAGGACCTGACGCATACTTTTTGAAACCTTCAATTTTTCAGGATACAATACAAAACGCGGATCGGGTGACCACCACAAAATGGGTTCATCCTCACAATACCATGGAAAAATACCAGACTGATAAGCAAACAACAAGCGCTCTGTTGACAGATCACCACCTATAGCCAATAAACCATCGGCACTGGCTTCGCTGTAATCGGGGAACCATAAGTCTTGGTTTAAGAAATGCATCGTCTTTGTATTAAAACAAAAAACCTCAACATTTATTTAATATTGAGGTTTTTTAAATTCATTATTACGTCTTAGAACGGTAAATCGTCGTGATCGTCTTCATTTAAGTTTCCTGCTGGCTCAAATGCATCCATTGGTGGTACCGGAGGTAAATTTTCTCCTGAACCTTCAGCTTGTAAGGCTTCAATTCTCCAGCCTTGAATAGAGTTGAAATATTTTGTTTCTCCTTGTGGGTTTACCCACTCTCTACCACGTAAGTTAATACTAATCTTTACCTGTTGTCCAACTTGATAACTGTTTAATAAATCAGTTTTATCCTGCACGAACTCAACCATAATATGTTGTGGGTACTGCTCTTCAGTAGTTACAACAATTTCTCTTTTTCTAAACCCATTACTTCCAAAAGATTGAGTTTCTCCAATCATTTTAATTCTTCCTTGAACTTCCATGTATTTCTATTTATTCAGATTTATACTCTATTTACTCTAACTTAATAATATTTTCCAAGCGCTATCGACATCGCCATAACTCAAATAATTTTGAGCCAGTTTATGTTTCTCTCTGTGCGAGGCTGATTTTATATTCGGATAACGCTCTCCTAAATCAGCTACAAATGTCATTACCTCTTCTTTACCTGGTAAAGCTTCTACATTGGCTAACATCCCCAAATCGTTACCAGTTAAAACCATACTGTTTTTTATATCTTCAGGCAAACAATCTACTCCTATTCCAACGGTTGCTAAGGGCTTTGGTATTTCAAAAAAACCTTTATTGGCTCTCGTATAATAACTTCCTCCAGCTCTGGCTACCAAATCCAGTTTTTCCTGGATTACTTTACCGTTTTCATCTAAAACGTCTTCGTCAATATGAAATTTTACAACTTCACAGATAATTAAATTACCGGCTCCACCTTCGGTTCCCAAGGCAATAATATCGTTAACCTTACATTCCATTTGCACCGGAGATTCCGCTACACGAAATGGCTTTACAATATCCGATTTTAACATGGTTAAACCTGACTTTTCAAACTCATTTACACCTTCTGGAAAATCTGAACTCGATAAAGACATCTGCTGAACCATATCGTAATTTACCGCATTGATAACCACTTCCCGAGTAGCTTCAACATTCTTTAATGTATGTTTAATTGTATTATCCCTAACACGACGTGATGGCGAAAAAACCAATATTGGCGGATTCGACCCAAATACATTAAAAAAACTAAACGGCGATAAATTTGCACGGCCATCAGCATCAATAGTACTGGCAAAAGCTATAGGTCTTGGTGCTACTGCACTTAACAAATAACCATGTAACAAACTGGTTTTTATATCTTTCGGATCTATAGACAGCATCTCGTTTTGTTTCAACAAATGTAACTAATCTAAATTGTAACTAAAAACCAATTTACTAACAAGTTAAACAATAATATTAACAGATTTGCATTATATTAGATACTAATTAAAAACGCATGATTTTTACTAAATATAGTAATACACTACGCTGGGTTATTGTTACCGCTTCTTTTATTATTGTTTCCCTTATTTTGTGGAAAACCTATGAATTTTTTCAACATTTTAAAGAAGAAGAACGCACCAAAATGGAAAACTGGTCGTTTGCTCAAACGGAATTTATTAACTCTGATGACGATGCTACTAACCTCGACCTTACCCTTAAAATTTTAAGTAGCAACAAAACTACACCCATGCTGGTTATTAATGAAGATGGTAGCTTAGGTAGTTTTAATAATTTGGATGAAACAAAAATTCAGGATTCACTATACGTACAGAAACTAATCGCAAAATTTGCCGAAGAAAACCGACCAATTCCGGTAAAACTTGGAAACACCATTGCCAGCACCATTTATTATGGTAATTCACCTCTTTTAAACAAGCTTAAATATTACCCATTGGCGTTATTACTAATAGTCTTTTTATTTGGAGCTGTAATTTTCTTTTTCTATCGAAGTAATAAAAATGCCACCCAAAACAAATTATGGTCGGGTATGGCTAAAGAAACAGCGCATCAAATAGGTACGCCTTTATCTTCTTTAATTGGATGGACAGAAATCTTAAAATCTGAAAACGTCAACCCGAGTTATATCGCTGAAATAGAAAAAGATATAGATCGCTTGCAAACCATAACCGAACGCTTTAGCAAAATTGGCTCAATTCCTACCTTAGAATTAGCAGATATTAAAAAAGAAACCTTAGAATCTTTCGATTATTTAAAAGCGCGTGCTTCCAAACTAATTGATTTTGAAATCATTATGCCTAAAGGAAGCATTTTAGTAAATTTGAACACACAACTTTACAGTTGGACCATTGAAAATCTGGTTAAAAATGCCATTGATGCCATGAAAGGCAGAGGAAAATTAATTATTGAAATTGATCAGATTGATAGTATTGTAAAGGTTAATGTTACTGATACCGGAAAGGGTATTGCCAAGAAAGACTTTAATAAAATCTTTGAACCTGGTTACACCACGAAAAAACGCGGATGGGGATTGGGGTTATCGCTAACCAAACGTATTATTGAAGACTTTCATGATGGTAAAATTAAAGTTTTACGCTCTGAAAAAGATAAAGGCACAACTATACAAATAACTCTTAAACGCGCTTAAGCTATGGCAGAACAATACATCAAAATTAAAGCTGTTAACCTTAACAATAATTGCCCGGAATGTTATAGTACCGAAGGTTTAAAACTCACATTTAAACAAAAATTTATAGAAACTAATTTCTATAAATCTATTACATCAGATATTAAATACGAAATGGATTGCAGTACATGCAACATGCCAATTTATCCTGTAAAATGGACTCAAGATATTGAGCGTGTGTTTGAATACCATAAAAGAGGATTTACTCCTAAACAGGCTTCAACCCACTTAAAAAAAGCAACTTGGCTAGTCATTATTACAGGTATATTTATCGCTCTATCTGTAACAGCTGGCATTCTATTTTACACCCTATAATTCGGCTTTAATTTTTTCGGCTACAGCTTCAAAGTCTTCTTTTGTATGGGGTACCTTTTTAATAAAACGGGCATCTTCCATGCTTGTTAATGGTATTAAGTGTACGTGAACGTGAGGTACTTCCAACCCGATTACAGAAACTCCAACGCGTTTACACGGAATTGCCTTTTCGATGGCTATCGCCACTTTTCTTGAGAACTGCATTAACCCCATATAAGTCGGTTCGTCTAAATCGAAAATTTTATCAACTTCCTTTTTAGGAATACAAAGCGTATGCCCAGAACTATTAGGGTTTACATCTAAAAATGCTAAAAAATCATCGGTTTCTGCTATTTTATAACAAGGAATTTCTCCGTTAACTATTTTTGTAAATATTGAAGCCATAATATTAAGAATGAGAGGTTGTAAATATAAAAGATTCCTAACTAAATTTAGCTAGGAATCTTTTTTAAACGTTGATTTTATCTTTTAGTTATCTCGAAATTTCAATTATATCGAATTTCATTACACCATTCGGCACCTGAATTTCAGCAACATCGCCAACCGACTTCCCTAATAAGCCTTTACCGATAGGTGAATTCACAGAAATTTTACCTGCTGCTAAATTGGCTTCGCTTTCTGCGACTAAAGTGTATACCATTTCCATACCATTGGTCTGGTTTTTAATTTTCACCTTGGACAATACTAAAACCTTAGAAGTATCTAACTGCGACTCATCAATAATACGTGCATTAGATAATACTTCTTCTAGTTTAGAAATCTTCATTTCTAATAAACCCTGAGCTTCTTTTGCCGCATCATATTCTGCATTCTCACTCAAATCTCCTTTATCTCTAGCATCGGCAATAGCCTGAGATGCTTTGGGGCGTTCTATATCTTTAAGTTGCTTTAACTCGTCTCTTAATTTCTTTAATCCTTCCGGTGTATAGTACGATACTTTACTCATAACTTCATCATTTTATAATTAAAAACACTGAAAATGTGTTTATCGATTTTCAGCATAAAAAAAATCCCGTTTTCACGAGATTGAGTAACAAATATACAAAATATTTAACTCAATTTGCTTTTTGTTGTAAATTGCATGAGAATATTTTGCGAATTTTATGAAGCTTCTTATAAATTTATTAGCCCTTATAATATTGGTATCTTGCAGTAGCGACGACATTATAAAAAACCCATATTTGCCGGACTACAAATTCAACACCAATAACTTTATTGACACGCGATTGCCGCAGTACAACCTGTTACAAGTGCCGGGTAATTATGTGATTTTAGATGGCTACGGAATAAATGGCGTTGTTTTATTTTATGCCGGAGGAGATATCTACAACGCCTTTGAACTTTCAGATCCTAATCATGCTGTAAGTAACTGCTCTAAATTAACTATTGATGGTATTATAGCATCTTGCAGTTGTGATGATGGTAACTCCTATGATATTCTATCTGGCAACATGGCAGAAGGCACCACCGGACAATATCCTTTGCTGCGTTACAATATTGAAGTTAGCGGATATATTATTCGAGTTTACAACAATTAAAAAACGCCCCGAGTACGGGACGTTTTCTTTTTCATAGCAATTTCTGTTCTTAGAACTTTAAAGTCATTCCTAATAGAAAATTAATTTTAGCCTGAGGATAATAGAAATTTTCTGTTATTGCATCATCAGTAGAGCCTTGTGGCCTGTAATAGTAGCTGTAAGTATACCCATTTGACACATACTCGTTATCAAAAATATTATTCACCAATAGGTTAAAAGCTATTTCTTTAATCCAGTTTGGTTGAATTTTATACGATGCATTAAAGTTATTTACAAAATAAGCATCCATGCTTTTGCTCTCGCTTGATGTATTATCTAAATATTGCTTTCCTACATATTTAGAAATGAAAGCTAAATTTAAATTATCAAGAGGTGTAAAACGTAAAGTTCCGCCAGCTACAACGTTTGGAGAAAATGAAATATCTGTATCTTCATAAGATGTGGTTACTGCTTCATAAGAGACAGTTTCCCATGTATTAGGGTCGTATTGCGTGTCGTAAACTACATAGTCGAAATCTTTTATTTTATTCTGACTAAAGGTCGCATTCGCATCAAAACGCAACCTATCTGAAAACTTATAACCAGCCTGCAACTCAACACCTGCTCTATAACTCTCCTTAACATTTTCGCGAATAGGGTCTCCAACATTATCTAAATCTCCCGTCAACACCAACTGGTCTTTATAATCCATATAATACAAATTGGCTGTTGCGTAATAGTTTGTGGTTTTGAGCTTATACCCAAACTCGTAATCGTATAAACGCTCCGGTTGAGGCAATACAGGATTCTTCGTTAAATCATCACGATTCGGCTCTCTGTTAGCTATGGCTAATGACCCATAAACCGAATTATAATTATCAATAGAATAGGTTAATCCTACTTTTGGATTAAAGAAATTATACGTTTCTGAAACATTAATAGGAACCAAATCTGAACTCAATCCGCTAGACTTATAATCCACTCCTCTATACTGCAAATCGGCAAATAAAAACCAGGTGTAATCTAGAGTATACTCCGCTTTTAAATAGGCATTGTAATCATTCTTTTCGCCTATACTGGTATAATAATCAGTGCGAATTGGTACAGAAACAGGAAAGGAGTCCCAAATTAATTCCCCAAAATGATCGCCATCGTACTTATTATAACCACCTCCTAAATATAAATTTAGATTATCCTTTTTATAGTTGAACGAGGACACAATAGCATAAAAATCATTATCTAACCAACGGCGTCTAATCACATCGCCTTCTTCATCAGCATTGGCACTATTAGGAAAATAATCACCAACAGCTTCACCATCCTTATATTGCTCGAAATAGCCTTTTCCGCGTGTATAATTCCCCGAAAGGTTAGCTGAAAAATGATTATTAAACTGATGAGACATATGCAATTGATAATGTGTTTGCTCGTAATGATCAATCTCGTTATCGTAGGTGTAATAGTTATATGTTCTCCCAGAATTCAGTAAATTTTCAGCTTCTGCCTCCGACGAATAATTTCTATCTATAAAATCCTGAATACCTTGTGCATCACCTTTTACAACAGCTTCCGGTGTACCATACCATGATTGATACGTTTCTTCTTTACCACCAAAGACAATACCTTTAATGGATGTTTTTTCATCTAAATAACCACCTTCCACATAATAGGACGATAAATCTGAAGACGCACGATCAATGTATCCATCACTCATAATTTTAGACAATCGCCCCTCTGCATAAAATCCGTTTTTCAATCCAGAACCTAAACTAATATTATGTTTACGTGTTCCGTACGACCCAACCACATTAGTTGTGGTCGCATACCCTTCTGTAGATGGGTTAAGCGTTTTTAAATTCAGACTTGCTCCAAACGCACCTGAACCATTGGTACTGGTCCCTACACCACGTTGCAACTGAATATCTTCAACTGAACTCACAAAATCAGGCATATTTACCCAGAAGGTCCCCTGACTTTCGGCATCGTTATACGGAATACCGTTTATGGTGACGTTAACCCGAGTCGCATCAGTACCACGCACACGAATACCCGTGTAGCCAACTCCTGCACCGGCATCGGAAGTGGTTACCACCGATGGCAACTGGTCTAACAAAATGGGTAAATCCTGCCCTAAATTAGTAGACTCTAAATCTTTTTTAGAAATATTTGAGAAGGCCACCGGCGTTTTATCTTTTGCCCGGGTGGCCGAAAGCAACACTTCGTCTAATTTTTCAACTTGTGTTGAATCTTGATGTTGTTCTTGAGCATTAACCTGAAAAGTTAACACCAAAGCAGTTAAAACAATAAATAAATGTTTCATTACGATTATGACTTTATAATCGAATAAAAAGAGGTTATTATTCTTAACTAATTTGATTAAAATGTATTGATAAATAAATTTATCCAAACAGCGATTATCTATTCGCCTCCCTAAACAGCATTATCTGTTCTAGGTTCAATGGGTATGATCTCAGCCGATATAGGCACCCCTTTATGAGAACGCCGCAAAGGTAATAACCAATTACGAAAAGCAAAGTATAATTTTAGTCTAAATTAGGCTTTTTTCTATTTTCCTTTTTTATAGACTGATTCTTCTTACTTTTTAAACGTTTTTTGATAACAGATTTCGGAATTTTGGTGGGCACACGCTTTTTTTGAACTTTTAAAGCGTCTTCTATAAGATTTAGAAAACGCTTTATTATTAGTTCTTTATTTTTATGTTGACTTCTACTTTCTCCACATTGAAGAGTGATAACACCTTCATTGGTTAATCTATTTTGAAGTTTATCTTGAAGCCTTCCTTTTTGAAGATCGTCGAGAACAACCGAATCGTTCAAATTAAAACTTAACTCAACCTTTGATGCGACTTTATTTACATGCTGACCTCCAGCGCCAGAGCTTCTTATCGCTTTAAAGTGTAATTCTTGCACTAAGGCTTCTTTGTCAAACATTACAATACTTGATGCGCCGGTTTCAGTAAATCGTTAACCGTTTTTACAGGATTGAATGTTGATAGAGGAATTTCAACAAAAATAGAATTCCAATCGGCCATACTACCATTCCATAAACCAGGTAGCTCCAAAGCTTTTATTTCTGTCCCATTTTGAGATTTTAAGGTTATAAAAGCCGCATTATGATCAACATAATTCTGCAGATTAAATTTATTGCCTTTGTAATCTTTGGTTCCACAAACTAAATCGGTCGGATTAAAATGTGTTGCATGCTTTACAATAGCCTTTTGAGCTTTATTTTCAACATCGATCTGAGCAAACTCAATAATTTGTAATGACACATCTCCTTTAGAATCTTTCACCCAAAACGGTCCGCCACCTGGTTCACCTTCGTTCTTAACCATTCCACACACACGAATAGGTCGGTTTAGCTTTTTATATAAATAAGATACTTTTTCATTAAAAGTAAAATCATCAAACTCTTCATCTAATTTTACATTCATGCGATGTGTTAAAAACATGGCGATTTCCAAGAGCTTTTGTTCTGAAACAGAATCTTTATCTAATTCATTTAAATAATTAAAAGCCTTTTCCTGCGCATCTAATAAAACACCAGCTAACAACTTTTTAAACTCAGATTGCTTCTTATTTTGTTCTAAAACAACAATATTATCAATGTTCTTTATAAAAATAAGATCTGCATCAAGGCTGTTCAAATTCTCGAGTAATGCTCCGTGACCTGCCGGCCTAAATAATAAATGGCCTTCTGGTGTTCTATACAACTCATTATTCGATTTAATGGCAATGGTATCTGTAGATTTACTTTGATAGGAAAACGACACCTCAAATTTAGTTCCGGTTTTATGCTCAACATGTTCCTGAATCCTGCTGAGCTCCTCTTGAAACTTTTTGGCATGGCCTTCGGAAATGGTAAAATGTAAATTTGCCTTATTATTTGAAGAAGCATATAGGGTAGACTCCAACAAATGCTCGTGAAACGCTGTCAACACCTCATCGTTATATTTATGAAATGGCAACAACCCTTTAGGACATGAACTACAATTAAGTCCGTTTTCTCCAAGCATAACGTTCACAAAAGCAATATATTTTTCCTGTATTTCTAAAGTAGCATAATTTGGAATCTGACTAACCACCTCATGAAAGAAAGGTAATTTTTCCAACCCATTAACAAATACCCAAAAGTTTTTATGGGTTTTTAGGTAATGCCCTAAACGCTCTTCGTCTTCGTGATAATCTTTTAAAAACTGATAAATGAATTTAAACATTCGGGTCGCAGCTCCCGAAGCCGGCACAAACTTTAAAACATTTAAGGAATTTAATCGGTCGTTATATAAATCAACATATTGTTGAATTTCGTGCTTATCGAATTTAAAAATGCCTTTATTAATGGTTGCGGCTTCAACCAAATTCGAAAATGCCATACCCGATTTAAGACGTGCTATTTGCTCAATAACTTTATCTTGAGTAAGGCCGTGATTTTCTATTTGACGGATATCCTTGTCGGTAAACATTACCCCTTTTTCTGTAATCATTAACTTTTCTTTTTCAATAGTTTATCAATATGCCTTACTGCTATTTCCAAACGTTCTTTTTTGCTTCCACTAAGTAATACAAAAGGGCGTTCATTTTCAACTAAGGCATTATGAAAAGCTTCAAACATAGCCTCCCTATCGTTCGGCTTATCCCTCAAATCGTCGGCTTCCCACGGAATATCAATATTAGTTAAAAAATATAAATTGTAAGTGTTTTCTAATGCATATTTTTCTAAAACAGGCTCGCAATGTCCTAAATAATATGCTTCGGAATACACCTTAGTTTCCAGTAAATCAGTATCACAAATTAAAATATCGTCTACTTTTTTAGCTAATTCATTTTCTAATTTTATTTGACCTTTAGCTATAGGCAATAAATCTTCCGGCTCACAGGTTTTACGTTCATTATTCCATTTATCCTGCAAATATTCTCGTGCATATTCCGGCACCCAAATGGAATTATAATGTCTAGCAAGTTGTCTTGACAATGTTGTTTTCCCTGTAGATTCAGGTCCAAATAGCACTACTTTTATGCAACTACTGGGTTGTTGTTTAAAGTCTTCTTCCATGCTTTATATCCATAAATAGCGATTATAGTAAATAATACATACTGAAATGATGTAAAAATTAACCCTTTGTAAAAATACAATGGCACCGAAATAATATCTCCTATAATCCAATACGTCCAGTTTTCTAATTTCTTCTTAGCCATGAGCCACATACCTACAAAAAATATGGCTGTCGTAACCGTATCTACGTAGGCTGTCCAATTATCAAACTTATCATTTACAATATAAACAATTACCACAAAAAACATTGTTAACATAAAAATGATCACACTCCATAAATGCTCCTTCTTAGTCATTTTTGTTATGGGCACCTCATGATTTTCATCATCCTTTCTCGTCCAATAATACCAACCATAAATACTCATTAAAAAGTAATAGGCATTAATGAGCATGTCTCCTAAAAGGCTAAACACCCACAGAATATAAACAAAAATTGCGGTACTTACTATACCTGTTGGATAAACCAGAATGTTTTCTTGCTTAGAATACCAAACACTTAAAAATCCGAAAAAAACTCCGAGAAGCTCAAGAACGATAAGGTAAGTGTCTACGCCCTGATACTGTGAAAACAACCAATCAAAAATGTGGCTCATATTCGTAACGATCAGATTTTACAATTTTCATATAAAACAAGCCACGTTCTATAAGTTCAAACGCTTCTTTTATCTCTGTAGTCAAAACCTGCATAACCTCATCATAATCTCCATAAACCTGAGTACTCAAAGGGTTTTCTAAAACGTTTAAATTTGAAGCTCTTAACTTTTTAATAAAGTTTATAATCGCTGGCTCGTAATCGTCATGTAGCGGCGTAAGGGTTAGCTCTACTGATATTTTCATAAGTCTTTTTTTAAGACCTTAAAAGTACTACCTTTTATATCAAGAGAAAAATTACGATTCAGGATAGCACAGGACAGACTAATTATGTGTAAAATATACATTTGATTAAAACCAGCATTTTATCATTAAACTTTTCTTGATTCAGAGAGTCTTAACACTGAGCCAAACTATTCTAAACCAAATAACTGACTTAAACAATTTATTAAAATGTTTCATTTCAAAAAAATAAAATCCTTAAATACACTTTCTTTTTTATCTGTTTTTCTTTTGTTTAATATCTCCATTTTCGCCCAAAACCAAATGGAAGATTTAGACCGTGGTACCGTAGCAGTTAGAACCAATGAAAATGAAATTTTAATTAGCTGGCGTATTTTGGCTGACGAATTTGAAACTGCATCCTACAACATCTATCGAGGATCTATAAAATTAAACCAAACCCCATTAACTGGAGCTAGTAACTATATCGATAAGACAACATCTAATGAATATTACAGTATTTCAGCCATAATTAATGGTAAAGAACAGAAAAAATCTAAACCTGTTAAAACTTGGAATAACATATATAAAACCATTCCGATAACGGCACCCAAAGGCGGAATATCTCCTGACGGTCGAGAATACAAATATACAGCTAATGATGCTTCGGTTGGCGATTTAGATGGTGATGGTCAATATGAAATAGTATTAAAATGGGAACCTACAAATTCACATGACAACTCGCACCGCGGATACACAGGAAACACATTTTTACAAGGCATTGAATTTAATGGCACTGTATTATGGACCATCGACTTAGGAAAAAACATCCGATCTGGAGCACACTACACCCAATTTATGGTTTACGATTTTGACGGAGACAGCAAAGCTGAAATTGCTTGCAAAACGGCTGATGGCACCACAGATGGAACCGGAAATATTCTTGGAGATGCTGATGCCGATTACAGAAACGAAAGAGGCTATATTCTAGAAGGACCAGAATATTTAAGTGTTTTTTCAGGGGAAACAGGTGAATTTATTACAACCGAACCTTATTTACCTCCTCGTGGAAACGTTGCTGATTGGGGAGACCGCTACGGGAACCGAGTTGACCGTTTTTTGGCTTGCGTAGCCTATTTAGATGGGAAACACCCATCCCTAGTTTTTACACGCGGATATTACACGCGTACCGTTATTGCTGCCTACGATTTTAAAAACAACAAATTAAAAACACGTTGGGTATTTGACACCAACACCAAAGGAAACGAAAAATATTTTGGTCAGGGCAACCATAACCTCGCTGTTGGCGATTTAGACGGTGATGGTTTTGATGAAATTCAGTTTGGGTCTTGTGCTATAGATCATGATGGCACAGGATTATATTCCACAGAATTTGGCCATGGTGATGCGGCGCATTTAGGTGATTTCGATCCATCGCGCAAAGGACTTGAATACTTTATGTGTCATGAAGAAGCCAACGGAACAACCATTCCGGCAATCGATTTTAGAGACCCGAAAAACGGAAACGTAATTTGGAGCATTAAAGGCAAAGGCGATTTTGGTCGTGGCGTTACTGCAGATATCGACCCTAATTATTTAGGAGCCGAAAGCTGGGCTTCTAATGGTTCTGGGATTCATAATGTGAAAGGCGACGTTATTTACAAAACCTACCCAAAAGCTGGTCGCCGTGGTGCCAGCTGGAATATGTTTGGTTGGTGGGATGGTGATCTACTTCGGGAAATTGTTGACAAAACAGTCATCACCAAATGGAATTACGAAACTAAATCTACCGATATGCTACTTAAAGCTTACGATTATGACGGCATGAAACTAAGAAGTAATAACTGGACAAAATCGAATCCATGTTTAATTGCTGATATCTTGGGAGATTGGCGCGAAGAAGTCATCTGGAGAAATGAGGACAATACCGAACTCGTAATTTTTTCAACACCCTACCCTACCGAACATCGAATATTCACTTTGATGCACGATCCACTATATCGCGTGAGTATAGCATGGCAAAATGTAGGTTATAATCAGCCAGCACATACCAGTTTTTATTTAGGTCACGGTATGGAAAAACCAAAAACACCGAATATAGAAATTATAAAAAGGGCTAAGAAATAGTTACATTATTAAAGAACGATTCATCTTGTTCGAAAGCAGTCCCTATAACAACGATATCTGCACCTGCATTATAGGCCGACTCTAATTGTTTTTTGGTTCGAATGCCTCCTCCTACAATTAGCGGCATTTTTAAATCAGCTTTAACCGAAGAAATAATCTTTGTTGTTATTGGGTGTATCGCTCCGCTACCTGCTTCAAGATAGATTAATTTCATTCCGAGGAACTCACCTGCTTTGGCTGTATCAACAATATGTTGAATATCTGCTCTAGACATAGGTTTAGTTGCTGTTACGCGTTGTACGGCAGTTTCCTTTCCGTTTTCAATAAGTAAATAACCCGTCGGAATCACTTCTAAATCTAAATTTCGAAGTTTTGAAACTGACCCCACATGCTTCCCAATAAGATACTCTGGATTCCTTCCTGAAATCAAACTTAAAAACAATAACGCATCGGCTTTAGGTGTAATTTGCGTGACATCGCCTGGAAACAACACGACAGGTAATAATGTGTTTGTTTTTATCGCTTCAACCAAAACATGAGTAGCTTCATCTTCAACGGTGCTTCCGCCAACAAAAATATGAGTTGCTACCGAAGCATTTACTTTAGCTATAAAATCAGGAATCTTTTCAATTGAAAACTTGTCAGGATCAATTAAAACGGCTAATAACTTTTTACCAGAATCAACTGCGGACCGTATGTCTTTATAAACCGATTTCATTTAAGCCATGGCATAGGCACAGGTAAAACCTTCGAACTCTAAAAACTGAACGTTGTATCTGTATTTTTTATCTTCATAATCAATCCACGCAACGGTTTCACTGGCATTATCAGAGGCAGGAATCATTAAACAATGCTGTTTAAAACTCAATCCTGGCGTAGCAAAAAGTTTATATAATGACTCTTTCACACACCAAATCACCGTTAGCTTATTGATATAATCTTCGGTATGTTCTTCCAGATAATTATATTCATAATCAATAAATTTATGAGCAATGACCTGAATTTTTTCACGCTGTTTTTCAATATCAATACCGATTATGCCTTCACTTATTATCACTGCTGAAAACTGAAAGGAATGCGTTATAGAAATCTGCTTACCGTCCTTTAAATGGGGCTTACCATTTTCGTCGTAAAATAAATCAGAATCACTATAACCAAACGCTCTTAAAAGATGTCTTACACTTAAAAATCCACGCTGGTGCATTTCACTTTTCATCCCTGAAACACGACTCAAACTTTCTGGTTTTAAGTCTAATCCGTGCATTAAATCGTCAAACGACTCTGTTATTTTCCAGATTTTAACTGTAGTTTGTGAATTTGGAGTAATGGTTTTATAAAGAGGCATTTAATATTCTAAAAGTTATAGTTATCTTTGCACCGCCTAAGGCAATTTACATTCTTAAAGGCGAATTTAACTAATTAAGTTTTAACCACAAGAATGTTTAGTTTTAAAAACAAAACAAAGATTGATATGAGTACAAAAACGATTCCTTACGTAGCGCATAAAGTAAAAGATATGTCGCTTGCAGACTGGGGTAGAAAAGAAATAGAATTAGCCGAAGCTGAAATGCCGGGATTAATGAGTTTACGTGAGGAGTATGGTGCTTCTCAACCTTTAAAAGGTGCTCGTATTGCCGGATGTTTACACATGACTATTCAAACGGCTGTATTAATTGAAACCTTACAAGCTTTAGGTGCTGAAGTAACTTGGAGTTCTTGTAACATTTTCTCAACGCAAGATCAAGCTGCTGCTGCTATTGCTGCTGCAGGAACTGCTGTTTACGCTTGGAAAGATATGACAGAAGAAGAGTTTGACTGGTGTATCGAGCAAACTTTATTCTTTGGTGAAGACAGAAAGCCGTTAAACATGATTCTTGATGATGGTGGTGATTTAACCAATATGGTTTTAGATAAATATCCTGAGTTAGCTGCCGGAATTAAAGGTTTATCTGAAGAAACAACTACTGGAGTTCACAGACTTTACGAGCGTGTTAAAAACGGAACATTACCAATGCCTGCTATTAACGTTAACGACTCTGTAACTAAATCTAAATTCGATAACAAATACGGATGTAAAGAAAGTGCTGTAGACGCCATTCGTCGTGCTACCGATGTGATGCTTGCCGGAAAACGCGTTGTAGTTTGTGGTTATGGTGATGTTGGTAAAGGTACAGCTGCCTCATTTAAAGGTGCAGGAAGTATTGTTACTGTAACAGAAATCGATCCAATTTGTGCATTACAAGCTGCTATGGACGGTTACGAAGTTAAAAAATTAGAAACCGTTGTTGGTAATGCTGATATTGTGATTACAACAACAGGAAATAAAGATATTGTAAGAGCTGAGCACTTTAAAGCAATGAAGGATAAAACCATCGTTTGTAACATTGGACACTTCGATAACGAAATTCAAATGGCTTGGTTAAACGAAAACTACGGAAACACTAAAAATACCATCAAACCACAGGTTGATAAATATACTGTAGACGGAAACGATATCATTATTTTAGCTGAAGGGCGTTTAGTTAATCTTGGTTGTGCAACTGGTCACCCAAGTTTTGTAATGAGTAACTCGTTCACAAACCAGACATTAGCTCAAATCGAACTTTGGAACAACGCTGAAGCTTACGGAAACGAGGTTTACATGTTACCAAAGCACTTAGATGAAAAAGTGGCCAAATTACACTTAGCTAAAATTGGAGTTGAGTTAACCGAGCTTAATGACGAGCAAGCTAAATATATTGGCGTTACTGTTGAAGGTCCTTTCAAACCAGAACACTACAGATACTAAAATTTGTCATGCTGAATTTATTTCAGCATCTCTTAATACACAAAATCCCGAGCTTCAAAGCTTGGGATTTTTTTATTTTAAATTATGTGGTAATCATTCTTCAACCATATCCTCTTCAAAATACCACCACAAACTGGAATCTATCGCTTTTTGCATCTTAACAATATCGACATCATCATTCAAAAATACCGTAATGTTTTCATTAGCTCGATTTTGGCCAACGGTTTCGCGTATTTCTATATGTTCTATTTCCTTAAAATGCTCTAAGTGCACCTTAATCTTTTCATCTAAAGATTCATCACCTAAATAAATTTTAATGGTTTGCTGCTTTGGGGAATTTCTAATTTCAGATCTAAAAGGAAGTTGCATAGTCTTTTGTTTAGTTGAGGATTTAACTTGCATTAAATTAATCATTTATTCCGAAATAATCAACAAAAAAAGCCTTCCCTAAAAAAGAGAAGGCTTGAAAGTATTGAAAAAAAACTAACTAATCGATTAGCTTAAGTAAAGCTAAATCATGATATAAAAATGTTTTATCATCACTCATAGAAACAAATAAGCCGTTTGGATACTTACTACCCAAAGCGATAGTAGTAACATCGCAACCATCGGTTTCAACAGTTCCTAAATTAATAGTTTTTATAAAGGCATTGGTTTCTAAATCGAACACGTTAAATGTATGCGCCTGTTGATTAGACACTACTAAAAACCCTTTATCGTTGAAATTAGCAATTGCGATTCCCTCGATATCAGCTTTAAAAAGCTCACCACCAAACAAACTAATTTCTTGATTACCTTGCTCCGGATTGGCGTGGTATTTTCTAATTCCAACACCTTCATCTGAATAGTACACATATCCTGAAGCATCATCTACTGCAATGGCTTCAATTTCCTTTTGTCCGCTAAAGGTTCCCACTTTTCTAAGTAAGTTCGCTTTTACGCCTAAAGAATCTGATACCAATTCGTATTGATATAAATACCCTTCGGTTGGCCCTTCTTTTCTACTTACAAAAAAAGAAACAGCTCCATTTTTAGGGTTTTTATAGATTGAAACGCCCATTGGTCGCTTCATCGCAATGTCAGTTTCATCAGCAAAGACTTTAAAACCTCCATTATCCAATGGTGTCATATCTGGCACCGAATATACACGTACCTGGTGTTTTTCTCTTTCGGTAAACACCATAATGTCGGTTTGTGTAGAATCGTTTAATTTAAAACCATATTCTACATCCACATTATTCGGGTAACTCACCCCTGTTAAACTTTTTTCTGGAATTATTTTTCCGTCAAGATTAAAGGCATACACACCACCATTAACCTCATCCTTATCGGTACCAAACACAATGCTTTGCCCCGGATTGGCTTTATTCACCCAAATCGCAGGATCGTCAGTATCGTGAGGTGTGGTTTCGGTTATTGCTGTTGCTACAATTTCAGGTAGTTTAGGTCCGCAACTTACCATTAAAGCTGCGACACCTAAAACTAAATTTATTTTTAATTTTTTCATTTATAATCTAATCTTACTTCTTTTTAAACAAATCGTATTTTAAACCAAAGTTCAGGCGTTTTTCATAGTATTCCATTTGCATGGTTCTTCCTTTTACTCCTTGGTAATAACGTAATGGTTGATTTGTGATATTATTTAAATTCACATATAAACTCAACTGTTTTGATAAGGCTACATTAGCATTGAAATCTAAGAAAAACTGTTTGTCGTAGTAACGATCTTCGAATGCACGACCACCAATTTCATCAACATACGCATCAGAGAAGTTTCCTGATAAACGCACGCTAAAGTGTTTATCGGCATACCCTAACGATCCGTTAAACATGTTTGGTGCTGTGTTTGGTAAATCTAAATCGGTACGCTCATCACCATCTTCGTTATAAATACCATCTGTGTTAGAAGTTAAATACGTATAGTTTAAGAAAATGCTGAAGTTTTTAGCAAACCCTGGTAAGAAATCTAAACGACGTTGTAAAGACACCTCTGCTCCAAATACTGTAGCTCCATTTCCATTTAACGGTTTGTAAACTTCAAATCCGTTATCGTCTTCAGAGACATTAGTGTAAATAAAATCCTGAATATCCTTATAGAATACACCTCCCGATAATAATCCAACAGATTTAAAATACTGCTCGGCCATAACGTCGAAGTTCATCGATGTTGTTGGGTTTAATTCTGAGTTTCCGAAGTAAATTTCTTCATCCTCATTATTAATTTCCTGATAAGGCACTAAATCTACATAATTAGGACGCGCTATTGTATTTGTCCACGCAAAACGCAACACCGTATTTTCAGCTACATTATATTTTAAATGTACGCCTGGTAATAAATTTGTATAGTTTGCTTTATCCTTAACAACCTGTGTACCATCGTAATCACCATCTTCGTTAAAGACCAATATATTTCCTTCACTGTCAATTGCCGTATGCTCTAAACGCACCCCAGCTAACACAGAAAACTTATCTGAAAACTGCTGATTTAACATAGCGTAACCTGCATAAACATTTTCGTTTACATCGAAATTAGCTGTTAAATATTCATCTGGAAGATCTTCACCTTCAAAAAGACTTGAATCATTAAAATTTAATCCTCCTAAATAATCGGCTGAAGCAAACGAGCCAACCTGATACTGGCTACCTGCCAAGAAATCATTATCTGAATAGTTTTTAGTAGGAATATCACCTAAAATATCTAAAGCTCCGGTCTCATCACTAAATTCCATAAAGTCGTTATCTCTGTTTTTGTTTTTTAAACGACTTTTAAATCCGAATTTCAAGAAACCTTCCTGATTATCAACTAAAGTTAAAGGCGCTTTTACATTGACGAAAAAGTTTACGTCTTTCTCTTCGGTATACTGATTCTCTTCAGAGATTTCATCTAATTCAAATAACCTATAATCTGCTTCTGCACCATCTAAAGGCGTAAATAATGGTTTATCGGCATTGTTGTTAAACGCTACACCGTATTCACTTTCATATTCTAAATAACGCTCGTTTAAACGTTCTTCTGAAGCTTTCGAGAAAGACGCCATCCAGTCTAATTCTACATTACCTAACAAGTGATCACCACCTACGCTGTAGTTTTGCATACGTTGATCTTCAAGACGTGCATTTTTATTACGTCCGCCAGCAATACCGCCTTTAGTTTGACGCTTTGCTTCAACAGGGAAACTCGTTAAATTTCCGTTCGCATCAACAGAGAAATCACCAGGCCCAATATCTTCACCATCTAAGATTTCGTTTTCTAAACGGAAACGGTTCTCACGGTCATCTCTCCAGTTATAGATTGATTTAAAATATAAATTATTAGTCTCATTTAATTTATAATCGAAGTTAGCAGAAAAGCTTCGGCGCACACGTTGTACTAAATACTCTCTAATTTCGAACACTTTTGCGTACGGATTTACAGCAACTTCCTCTAAGTTATCTTCGTCTCCGTTATTGAATTCGAATTCATCTTCCCATTCTGCTTCAACGTTATCACTTCCAAAATCATTATCGTTGATAGACGCAGAAACCATCCATCCGAATTTATCATTTTTAGAACGATTTCCGACTAAGAATGACCCATTTAAGATTCGTTTGTCTGTTATAAAATTTACCCCAGAACCTGCAGTAGTAGATAAACGGAACCCTTGTGGTGATGTTCTTGTTATTAAATTTACCGAACCACCAAGCGCATCGGCATCCATATCTGGAGTTACCGCTTTGTTTACCTCAATGGTTTGTATCATATCAGAAGGAATTAAATCCATCTGTACGTTACGGTTATCACCCTCTGCCGAAGGAATACGGCTACCATTTAAAGTTACCGAGTTTAATTGTGGAGATAAACCACGAATAATAATATTTCTCGCTTCCCCTTGATCAACCTGCATAGTAATTCCAGGAATACGTTTTACAGCATCACCAATATTAGCATCTGGGAATTTACCAATTTGATCGGTAGACACGATATTGGTAATGTTTTGTTTGTTTTTTTGCGTGTTTAACGCTCTGGCTTGTCCGCCTAAACCATATCCCGTTACAAGCACCTCATCTAGAGTTGTAGATTCAGAACTCATAGTAACATTTAAAGTCACTGTTTGGTTTGGTTTTACAGTTACTTCTTTTTCTACGCTGGAATAACCAAGAAAGCTAAATACTAATTTTTGAAGCCCTTCGTTTACTCCTACAATAGTATAGGTACCATCAAAATCGGTAACAGCCCCTTTGTTAAAACCTTGTACAGCAATAGTGGCTCCCGGCACGGTAATACCGTTTTCATCGGTAATAACCCCTTGTATATTTCCGGTTTGTGAAAAGCTACTTAAAGAAAATCCAAGCAGCATTAAAAAAACTAAATAGTGTTTCATTTTTGAGTTGATTGTTTTTAGTTAAATTCTTGGAGCAAAACTACCTACCAACACTCTCAAATAGCTAAAGCTAGTGTTAACAAACCGTAACAAACCACCGCACTTAGGGTATATTACAAGGCAACATTAACATTAGCGTAACATAGCGTTAAGTTTTGCTACACATTTGCCAAAAACACATCTAATTTTTCCTTAGGCTCAAGTGGCAATTTTTTTCGCATGCGGTAACGCGCAATTCGAACACTATCGGGTGTAATATGAAGAATAGATGCCATATCCTTTGAAGACAGATTTAATTTGATAAGCATACACAAACGCAAATCGGAAGTTGACAATTCTTCTTTGGCCTTTTCTTTTAATTTATCGAAGAATCCCGGATGAATTTGCCCGAAGAACCCTAAGAGCTCACTCCATTCATTTTGTTGTGATAATTCGAAATTAATATCCTTTGCCAGACTCTCAAGTTTACTTTTTACAAGTTCGCTATTCCTATCTTTAACATTTAACAAGGTTCTGGAAACATCGGAAAGCATTTTATTTTTCTGCGCCAGATTCAAACTATAATTAGTAAGTGCCGACACCTGAATATCTATTTCGCGTTTTAATGCTTTTTCTTCAGAAGTTTTACGCTCTAAATCCGCTTGTAATAGTTGTTGTTTATATTGAAGAATGGTTTTTTCTTGTTTCTTTTTTTTCCTGAAATACATCAAAACACCAATAAAAATCATTGTTAAGGCAACAGTGAATAAACCAATGATTACCTGCCTTTGTTTACTTAATTCATTTTGCTTACTCAACAACTGAACTTCTGTTTCACGCTCCTTTACATCATGTAAAATCTGTAGAGAACTCACCAATTCCGCATTATGGCGCTTCAGTTCTTGCTCATTGGCAATCGTCTGGTCACTTAAATACTGATAGGCCTTGTGAAAATCTCCCTTTTCTGCGTATGTCCTGGCTAAATCCTTTAAAGCACTTTCAATCTGAGATCCATTTTTTGTCTCGCGTGATAACTTTAACGCCTGTTGTGTATAATGAAGTGCTTTATGATAATTCCCGGATTTCCGATTGGCATCACCTAAATTATTGATGATATTAATTTTAACATCAGATATGCTGTGATTCGCATAATTAAAAGCCTTAGAAAAATATTGATAAGCCAAATCATAATCTGCCAAATCTTCGTATATGCTCCCAATATTTTCGTTGGTTATCGCCAAGCCAGTACTGTCATTTAAGGACTTAAAAAGCAGCAAACTTGTTTCCTGGTAGTTTAAAGCTTCTTCATATTGCTTTTGTTTTTCTGCAACACTTCCTAATAAAGCATTGGTTTCAGCCAAACCTTTTTTATAATTCAAACGTTTTGAAACATTTAAACTTTGTAATAAATATGATTTAGCCTCACCATACTGTTTAAGGTCATGATGAATTTCAGCTAAATGATTATTAAGACAAACAAATAATGTATCCGTGTCACTATGAAATTGCTGTGCTAAATGATATTGCTTTACAGCTTCACTGTCTAAACCCAAACTTCTATAAAACACTCCAAGCTTCATGTAAACTGAAGCTACAGTAAACGAATCATTTTTGGTTTGCGCAGACTGTAATTGGGATTTAAGGGAGCTAAATTTTAAATCGACTTGAGAAGAATATATAGTATCCTGAGCCTGCAAATAAACAGACATGATTAAAAAAAAAGTAGATAAAAGTAATTTTAAGTAAGGCACAATTAAAGTTCTATTTTATAAAAACCTTAAAAAAACGTAGCCTGTATTACTTAAACATGTATTTAATATTAAGTTATAATTATTAAACACGAAAACCCTTCCTGTAAACAGAAAGGGTTTAATATCTTAAAAAGATTGTTTCTTAAGCTTCGAAAGGCTCGATAGAAACGTAAGACTTGTTGTCTTTCTTTTTAGTGAATTTTACAACGCCATCAACTTGAGCGTGTAAAGTATGATCTTTACCTTGGTAAACATTTTCACCTGGGTGGTGTGTGTTACCTCTTTGTCTAACGATAATGTTTCCAGCTAATGCAGCTTGACCACCAAAAATCTTAACACCTAATCGTTTCGATTCTGATTCTCTACCGTTTTTCGAACTTCCGACTCCTTTTTTATGTGCCATTTTATTTCGATTTTATTTTGTTATTAACTTAAAGCAGCAATTAAATCGGCTTTCTTCATTGAAGAATATCCTGAAATATCTTTTGCTTTCGCCATTTCTCTTAATTCAGCAACAGTTAAAGCGCTTAAATCTTGAGATGCTTCAGCTTTAGGAGCTTCTGCTTTTTTCTCAGCTTTAGCAGCTGGCTTAGCACCTGAAGCAACGATACTTTCAATAACAATCTCTGTTAAAGCTTGTCTGTGACCGTTTTTTACACGGTAACCTTTTCTACGTTTCTTCTTGAAAACTATTACTTTATCACCTTTAAGGTGCTTTAAAACTTTTGCTCCTACTTGAGCTCCGTTTATAGCCGGGGCGCCTACAGTTACATTGTCACCATCGCTTAAAAGAAGTACATTATCAAAAGATACTGCTTCACCTTCTTCTGTTGCTAAACGATTAACAAAAACTTTTTGGTCTTTTTCAACTTTAAATTGTTGCCCTGCTATCTCTACAATTGCGTACATAGCGTAACGTTTATTAATTAAATTTGTTATAAATACTACTAACCTTATATAAGGCGGGTGCAAATATACTGCTAATTAATTAATTTACAAACGTTTTATTTAGTTTGCGTACTATTTTTTAAAAATTGCATAACTACCAGAGTTGCAATGACTGTAGTGGCGAATCCCATGATTAGAACAACAAAGGTAACTAAGCCTGTATCAGCATCTAATCCACCGTTAAGCACTTTAAATAATTCTGATAGAAAACCTGCATTTATTTCAGTTATGTAAAACAAGAAGAAGAATGTAAATAATATTGCTGCAATAAAACCTGTTATTAAGCCGGTTTTAAAACCTTCACCATACGAAAATGCTTCAGGTTTTTCTAACTTAGTTAGCTTAACTGCTTCATAAATTCCAAAGGCTGTTATAACCGCATTAAAAAAACTAAACGCCGGATAAATATGCCTATGAAATAAAGCAAGAATTAGAAAATAAGCAATTAACACGGCACTGGTAACCAGACCAAATCGGATAGGAAGAGCTATTTTTTTCATTTTTACTAGAAATTAATTCTCTTAAATTTCGTGAAAATTCCTGAAAAAAAATAATTTAAATTCAATTATTAACAACTGAATATCTGAAAGTTACTGTCGGCGATGCACTAAAAAAACACCTAAAAGAATTACAAAACTAGCCCCTGCCTGAACCAAACTAAACCGCTCACCATCAAGAAACCCCCACATTAAAGCAACGATAGGCATCACATAAGTAACCGACGACGTAAATACAGGCGTACTGATTTTAACCAGTTTATTAAACATGATTTTTGCCATCGCTGTACCAAAAAAGGACAAGGTTGCTATATACACCATGGACATTTTGAACTCTGGATTTCTAAATGTCTTTTCTGAAAAGAAATCTACAAAGAACAACATAATTATGGCCGGAAAAAAGATTACCGTATAATTTCCTGCCGCAATGGTTAATGGTTTGACGTTATGTAAATAACGTTTGATTATATTCACATTCAACCCGTACATTAAACCAGACAAAAGTATAAATCCAGCATACCAATAATTTTGACTCGGATTGAGATCAGCGCCATTCAACATCAAAATACAAGATCCTATAAACCCGATAACTAAACCTAAAAACTGACGTTTAGAAGACGGAATATTAAAAAAGGCCAACCCCAGCCAAAACGTATGCATGGGTACCAAAGAATTTAGCACTGAAGTTACAGCACTATCAATTTCAGTTTCTGCAATAGCAAATAAAAATGCCGGAATAAAAGACCCTACCAGCCCCGAGAGAGCTAACCACTTCCATTCGTTTAAGGTTACACTTTTCAAGCCTCTAAACCCTAAAGCCAATAAAATTAAAGACGTTATTAAATTTCTCAAAACCCCGAGCTGCATCGGTGTTAACCCTAAAAGTGATTTTTTAATTAAAATAAAAGAACTCCCCCAGATTAACGAGAGTATAAATAAATATACCCACTTTAAATTTTGACTTTTCACCTAGCTTTTTTGTTTTAGGCCACAAAATTAGAATTTCTAAAAGCAATAAACCGTATTATTTACTAATTTTGTGATTCTTAATACCTTTTAAAATCATTGAAAATGAAAAACATATTCTTTATCGCCTTATTATCTCTTCTCGCTTTTAACTGCAAGAATAAAGCTGAAGCTGAAATAAAAACTGTTGAAGTTGCTACAGCCAATACTGCTCAAAAGTTAGACCCAAATGCCATTTACGCTAAAGCAGAGTTTACTGTTGAAGGCATGACTTGTATGATGGGGTGTGCTAAAACCATTGAAAATAAATTGGCTAAGATGGATGGTGTAAAATCTGCAAAAGTAGATTTTGACAAAAAATTAGCCATGGTAGAATATAACGAAGCTATGGTTACTCCAGAAAACTTAACTGAAACTGTTGCGCTTGTTAGCGATACCTACAAAGTTAGCGACATGAAAACTGTTGATAGTTTTTCAACTGGTAAAGCTTGTGATGCGAATTGCGCTGAAGCATGTTGTGCAAATAAAACAGCTGAAGAAAAAGCGGCTTGTGATCAAGATTGTAAAAAAGCTTGTTGTGCTGAAAAAGCTTAACATTTACTAATAACATATAAAAAAAGCGTCTCGAAATCGAGACGCTTTTTTTATTTCCACCTTAAAGTTTCCATTATATGTTCAATATCTTTTTGCAGATAATTAGCTGCCGGTAATATGGAGTCGTAATTGGGTTTTGCATAAAAGTATAATGACCCCGTTAAAAAATGATTCACACTATCAGTAACATAAAACTGTGTTGGTGAGGCCACATCGCCTTTTACTTCTGATAACACCCCGTAAACTTTTCGTTCTTCATTTTCATACGGAAATGCCGGAATCTCGTCTGCTTTTATCGTGTGTTCTAAAGTTAATTTTTGCGCATCTCTTAAATAAGATTCCAAGTTTCTTTTATCACCATTAATAGCCTTATAAGTTACAAATATGGTTCCTTTCATTGAAGGATATTGCAAATCTATACCGTAACTCTCGGTTGCTGATCGCATAGGTTTTACATTTACTTCGGTTGCCAGTTTATTGGTTTCAAACGAAAACGGCAACCCTGTAAAATCAGGCCTAGCGTATTTGTGCTGCGGATAATCTAATCTTAAAAAGGCTTTTGGCTTGGGTACATAATCCTCGCCGCAAGACATACATAGTACTATAAATAAGAGTAAGTAAATATTATTCTTCATCAAGAATGGTAAATTTTACAAGCTTTATACGTTTCTTATCTAAAGCTTCAATTTTAAAAACGAAATTTTTAAAATTTATTTTACTGTTTAACTTCGGAAAGCTTTTCGAAATCTCTAAAACAAAACCAGCAATCGTTTCTGCTTCGCCTTTATTTTCTTCGAAAATCGTTTCATCTTCAATTTTAATAATTTTATAAAAATCTTTCAGCGCTGTTTTCCCTTCAAACACAAAATTGTGATCATCGAGTTTTGAATAGGTTAAATCTTCATCGTCAAACTCATCACTAATATCACCAACAATTTCTTCAATAATATCCTCCAAAGAAATCAGCCCTGAAGTTCCTCCATACTCATCAACCACAACTGCTAAATGCACTTTCTTTTCCTGAAACTCCGTCATTAAATCATCCAGTTTTTTGTTTTCAGGCACGAAAAACGGTTCACGAATTAAGCTGGTCCAATCGAACTGTTTCCTATCGATATATGGCAATAAATCCTTCACATAAAGAATACCTTTTATCGTATCGATATTATCCTGATACACCGGAATTCGGGAATAGCCATTGTCTATAATTTCGGCAAGAACATCGGCATACTTTTGTTCAATATTAAGCGCAAAAATATCAATTCTCGGGCGCATCACCTGTTTGGTATCAGTATTACCAAAATTTACAATACCCTGTAATATTTTATGCTCCTCTGTGGTCGTATCCTCTTCACTGGTCAACTCTAAAGCCTGCGATAACTGATCGACACTTAAATTAGACTTTTGCTTTCCCAATTTATTATGAATCGCTAAAGTTACGCTTCGCATTGGCAAACTTAAAGGTGACAATAAAACATCTAGCACCTTTAAAGGATACGCCATAAACAACGCAAACTTTAAATTGTTACGGCTGGCATAAATTTTAGGTAAAATTTCCCCGAATAATAAAATTAAGAAGGTTACAATAACCACCTCTATCACAAACTTAATTAAGGCCGATGTTATTCCTGAAAACACAAAGCTACTTAAGTAGGCAAACAAAATAACGACTGCAATATTGATAAAGTTATTAGCCACTAAAATGGTCGCCAATAATTTCTTAGGTCGATCTAACAACTCTGAAATGATTTGAATGGGTCTAGACTTCTCCTCTAAACCTTTTTCAATATCGCTACGTGAAAGTGAGAACATGGCAACTTCAGCTCCAGAAATAAGTGCTGAAGAACATAGCAGTATAAATAATAACACAAAACCAAAAACAACTGAATAATCAACTGCTGCTATTAAACTACTAAAACTGGCGGGCTCAGGGTCCAAATACTAATATTTAAGTTAAACATAAACGCTTTCTGGCGTTTTCTTAAAATGGAAGATCGTCATCTTCTATAGGTTCGCTTGAAACAGGTTTATTTTCTACTGGTTTTTCAGGCTTTGATGCACTTGGCGTATTAGAGGCTGCTGCTTGTTGTGCTTCACTTTCCTTTTTAGTAGTTAAAAATGTAAAATCTGTACATTGAATTTCGGTCGAGTAACGTTCATTACCTGAATCGTCTTGCCATTTTCTGGTTTTAAGACGCCCCTCAATATACACCTTGTCTCCTTTGCTTAAATACTTTTCGCAAATTTCGGCTCCTTTATTTCTAACAACAATATTATGCCATTCGGTATTGGTTACACGTTCGTTAGTTTGTTTACTAACGTATGTTTCATTAGTAGCCAAAGGAAAACGCCCCACGCATCCACCACCTTCAAAATAGTGCATTTTCACCTCGTCACCTAAATGACCAATTAACATTACTTTATTTAAAGTTCCAGACATATATTATAGTTTATACAAAGCAAAATTAAAGAATTGCTTTTCATTATTTAGAATCGATTTCCATTTTTTTAAAATTAAAAAAAAATTGCGACTAGCCATATATAACCCAATTAAAAATTAAAAGCCTCAATAAAATTCCCTATTAATATAGGTACAGCATAGTCGGATACGGTTTCTAAAGCCACACCATTATTTAATGGTGCATCAAGTTTTACAATCCAGAATTTTGTATGCAAATGCTGATGCGATAATTTATGTACAATAGCCTCCTTATTATACAAGGATAACTCAAAGGTTTTATCCTTTAATATAGAATGCTCCTTTACCAAACTTTTAAATTCCTCAAAAGCCACTTCGTTTTTGGTTTCTATTAAAGGAAACTGATACAGATTTTGCCAAATACCTTTTCCTTGACGTTGTTCTAAAATAGTTTGATTGTTATTTGAAAGAATTACAAGGAAATTAAAATACTTCGTTTTAACCTTAGTTTTTTTCAACTTCACTGGCAAATTTTCAACATCACCTTTATTATAGGCCAAACAGCTATTTTTAAACGGACAGGTATCGCACTTTGGGTTTTTAGGTTTACAATGTGTTGCACCAAATTCCATAATAGCCTGATTAAAGGTCGCCGGATCTTTTTTATCTATCAATTCCTGAGCTAGTGCTTTAAACTCGTTATTCCCTGTAGTAGTATTAATAGGTGTATCTATGCCAAAATATCGAGAGAGTACACGATATACATTACCATCTACTACCGCGGCAACCTCATTAAAACAAATAGAAGCAATGGCACTAGCGGTATAATCTCCCACGCCCTTTAATTTTAATAAGTCTTTATAGGTATCTGGAAATTCGCCTTTCAATTCATTGGCGACATATTTTGCTGATGCGTGTAAATTTCGCGCTCTGGAATAATATCCCAGTCCCTGCCATAATTTTAAAACCTGACTTTCGTCGGCATTGGCAAGATCGAAAACAGACGGAAATTCGGCGACAAATGCGCTGTAATATGGCAGTCCTTGCTTGACTTGTGTCTGCTGTAAAATAATTTCTGATAGCCAAATATAATACGGATTTGTGGTTTGCCGCCATGGCAATTCACGCTTATTATTTGAGTACCAATTGTTTAAAGTTTTATAAAATATCATCAATCAAATAAATACAGCGAACAAAAATAAACGTTTATAATCTTAAATTTTAATGAATTAGGTTTGAAATATTGAATATTTAATTCCTATATTTGCATCCCTTTTAAAATTATAGTAATCTAAAAAAATATATTAAAATGACGAAGGCTGATTTAGTAGCAAAAATTTCTGAGAAATTAGGAATTGAAAAAGGTGATGTTCAAGCGACGGTTGAAACATTTATGGAAGAAGTAAAATCATCTTTAGAAGCGGGAGATAATGTTTACTTAAGAGGTTTTGGAAGTTTCATCATCAAAACTAGAGCTGAAAAAACAGGTAGAAATATCTCTAAGAACACTACTATTAAAATACCATCTCACAACATTCCTGCATTTAAGCCTGCTAAAGTTTTTGTAGAAGGCGTTAAAACTAATGTAGAGGTTAAATAACGAAACATTTAAAAGAAATTATTAATTTAAAAAACACTATTTATGCCAAGTGGTAAAAAACGTAAGAGACATAAGGTTGCTACGCACAAGCGTAAGAAACGTAGACGCGCTAACCGTCACAAAAAGAAAAAATAATCAAGAAAAGTAGTTAACAGCTACTTTTTTTGGTTTTACAAAACAAAACGTTCTTTGAAATGAGTTCAAGAGAATGTGAGCACATTTGTGCTTTTCCTGAACTCCACGGATTTAAAAAAATCCTGTGAAATCTGTTGCTATTACTGGCATCAGATAAAATATTATGTATAATCCATCTGTACAATTAAGTTCTAGTTACTGGTTTTTAGTCTATTAGCAGTTTGCTGAAAAAACAGAAAATTATAAACTATAGCCTAGAAAGTATGGATAAAAATTAACTAAATGGATAAAGAATTGATCATTAGATCTAGTTCCGATGATGTTGATTTTGCCTTATTAAAAGATGGAAAACTAATTGAATTACAGAAAGACGAAGGTGGTAATAACTTTTCTGTTGGTGATGTGTTTATAGCCAAAATAAGAAAAGCTGTTCCTGGTCTAAATGCTGCATTTGTTAATGTAGGTTACGAGAAAGATGCCTTTTTGCATTATCATGATTTAGGACCAAAACTTCCTTCCCTTCTAAAATTCACAAAAAGTGTAAGCACAGGTAAACTAAAAGATTTTTCTTTAAAAAATTTCCCATTTGAAAAGGATATTGATAAAGACGGTAAAATTGCCGATGTCTTAAAATCAAATCAGTCGCTATTAGTACAAATAGTAAAAGAACCAATCTCTACCAAAGGTCCTAGAATAAGCTCTGAGCTTTCTATTGCCGGTAGATATATTGTTTTAGTGCCTTTTTCTAGTCGTATTTCTATTTCACAAAAAATAGAAGACAAAGAAGAAAAAGAACGTCTAAAACGCCTGGTTAAGAGCATTACTCCTCCAGGTTTTGGTATTATTGTTCGTACGGTAGCACAAGGCAAAAAGGTAGCTGAACTAGATAAAGATTTGCAGAATTTGTTAAGTCGTTGGACTGCAATGTGCAAAAAGCTACACAAAGCCCATCATCCAAGTAAAGTATTAGGTGAAATGAACAAAGCCTCGTCTATATTACGAGACATTTTTAACGACACCTTTACAGCAATTCATGTTGATGATGAAGAGCTTTACATTAAAATTAAAGATTACGTGCACGAAATTGCACCTAATAAAGAATCAATAGTTAAGCAGTATCAATCAAATGTTCCTATTTTCGAAAAATACGGAATAGAAAGACAAATTAAAACCTCGTTTGGCAAAACCGTTTCTATGGCCAAGGGTGCCTATCTGGTAATAGAACATACCGAAGCCCTGCATGTTATAGATGTAAACAGCGGTAACCGTTCTAACAAAGCCAACAACCAAGAGGAAACCGCATTAGAGGTTAACTTAATAGCCGCTACCGAAATTGCCAGACAATTGCGTTTACGCGATATGGGAGGTATTATTGTAGTTGACTTTATAGATATGACTAATGCTGAAAACAGGCAGAAGCTCTTTAATCATTTTAGAGATGAAATGAAAGATGACAGAGCGAAACACAAAATACTGCCACCAAGTAAATTTGGATTGATACAAATTACAAGACAGCGTGTACGCCCAGAAATGAACATAAAAACCAGGGAACAAAATCCTGATGAACTTATGAATAATTCTGAGGTAGAAGCACCGATAGGAATCGTGCAAAACATTACACACGATCTTGAAAAACTATTAAAAAAAGACTATAAAAAGTTGACATTAAACACACATCCTTTTATAGCAGCCTTTTTAACAAAAGGTTTTCCATCTATACGTTCAAAATGGTTTTTTGAACATAAGAAATGGGTTAAAATTTTACCAAGAGATGCTTACACATACCTAGAATATCACTTTTTTGACAAAGATGGTAACCAGGTAAAATAATCTTAAAAAAACCCCTGCTATTTCTAGTTAGGGGTTTCTTTTTTTTATAGCTTTTAATAATTGTAACCTACTTTCCTTCCATTTAACGGCTGTTCGTTACGATAATTGTTAATGGGCATATTATTTCTCAACTTAAGCACTTCGGCTTCCGAAAGAATAATAGGCTCTTTAAAAACAACCCAGTTTACATTTTCTGTGCATGGCGGTGTTGTTAAAGATCCTTTATAAGAATAGTATTGCTTTTCATTTAACAATAAACCAGATAAATCTACATGCTGGTTTATTTCCTTAGAAACACCTTCTTTAATAGGTAAAAAACTCTCGAAAAACTCAAACAACTGACTTTCTTCGCCTTCTTCTCCTAAAACACCTAAGACAGTAACTTCTCCATTATCATCAAGATGCACAAGGTGCATTTCTATTGGATATACAACGCCATTAATTTTATGTTCTGAGGGCTCATGAAAATGTATCTGTTTTAAATAAGAAGTCTTATTATTATAATTTATCGAATCGCCTAACTCAAAATCAAACTGAATGGAATGCCCGTTATTCTCAACCTTACTTATAAAAGTAGTTGCGTTATAACGTATTTTTAATTGAGATTGTTCTAAAGAGTCTGCATCTTTATGAATAATATTAATTGGCGATTGAAACGCTCCGCCACAAGACGAATTCTTTTCAATCTCTTCCCAGTGTTCTGGCGAAGTTTCTCCTGAATAACTCCAATGCTTTTCTGTATGTAAAGCTATATCCTTGGAGTGTTTAACTGTCTCATTACATGATGTAATAATAAAAACGAAACATAAATAATAATGAATTCGAGTAATCATAATTAAAAGAAATGGTTAATATCTCTCAAAATTACACTTCGAATTCCCTAAAAAACCTAACATTTATCAGCTTATCCTGCACGACAAACAAAACTTATTAACTATTTCGTTTTCGGAAAGTTACACAAAAAACGATTTTAAAAATTTTTAGTAAAATAAGTAAATGAAAACAGGTTTAGAATACAGATATTTTTGAAATATTATAAAAACATCTAACTTTAAAAATAAAATTAATAATGACTACCCAATGCTTTCAACCTTTTCCTCCATCCGCTACTTAAAAATAATTGGCATTCAAACCTTACTAGTTGTATTATTTATAGTGGTTATAAATTCCTTAATGAATAATTTTAGCTGGAATTTGTTTGCTGTTAGCATCTTTATCTTATTCATGTTTTTCATTACATATTTTCAAGAATTTACAGTCGATGAAAAAGCATTGCATTTAAATAACAAATACTGCTTTGGTCTTATTTGTTTAAAAAAAACGTTTAACTTCTCCGAGATTCTAGAAATAAAATCAGAAGGAAAATTCACTCAAAAATCAGATTTAACCGAAGACCTACTAAGTCTATTTCTTCCTGTTTATGATTTTGAAAACAATCTATTTATAAAAACTAATCAAAATACGGAACACAAGTTCAATCTCTATATTTATAGAAATCAGTTAGATGAAGTAGTAAAATTAGTAAATCAGCAAAAACAAAAAGCCCAGGTCTAAACCTAAGCTTCTTATATATCTAAATTCTTAAAAAACTAAGTTGCAGGATTCGGAATTACAGCATGAACGGTATTAATTTTGCCCATAACTTCATTAGTTAAAGTAAGATCAATAGAGCTTATATTTTCCTTCAGCTGCTCTAAGGACGTTGCTCCAATTATGTTACTGGTTACAAATGGTTGCTGATTTACAAAAGCCAAACTCATTTGCGCTAAAGTCATATCATGATCCTCTGCTATTTTCATATATTGTCTAGTAGCCTCTGTACATTGCTCACTACTGTAACGGGCAAATCGCGGAAACAACTTTAATCGGGCATTATCGGCAGCCGTGCCTTTAATATATTTACCAGAAAGCACTCCGAAAGCCATTGGTGAATACGCCAATAAACCAATATCTTCACGCATAGAAATTTCAGCTAAATCACCTTCATAAGTTCTGTTTAATAAAGAATAGGCATTTTGAATCGTTTTCATGCGAGGCAAGCTATGTGCTTTCGATTCTTCTAGAAAACGCATGGTTCCCCAGGCTTTTTCGTTAGACAACCCAACGTGACGAATTTTTCCTGCTTTAATCTGCTCATCCATCTTATGCAGTACCTCATTAAAATTATCCGTCCATTCATCATCCGGATTGTGAACATAATCGCGTTTGCCAAACGTATTGGTTTCGCGCTCTGGCCAATGAATTTGATACACATCTATATAATCAGTTTGCAGGCGTTTTAATTCATTATCAACGGCCTCGGCAATAGCATTTCCTTGTAAACCAGAAGTTCTTATATGAGCCGTATAATCACTTGACCGACCAACAATTTTACTCGCAATCACCACTTGATCGCGGTTTTCGCGTTTCTTTAACCAACTACCAATAATTCTGCTGGTTTCTCCCTGCGTTTCCGGACTAGCTGGCACCGGATACATTTCGGCAGTATCGATAAAATTGACACCTTGTTCCAGAGCATAATCTAACTGTGCATGACCTTCGGCTTCTGTATTTTGATTTCCCCAGGTCATGGTTCCCAAACAAATTTTACTAACTTTTATATCGGTTTTTGGTATGGTTGTATATTTCATCATTCTGAATAATTTCTGTGAAGCTATTTTAAAAATTAAAGATAAAAAAACCTTTCAGCTTACCGGAAACTGAAAGGCTTAAATCTATGTTAATCTTATAATTTACTTACTCATTTAAAAGCTCAGATAACTCATCTAATTTCGGAGTTAAAATCACTTCTATTCTTCGGTTTTTAGCGCGTCCTTCCGGAGTTTCGTTACTTGCAACAGGCGCAAATTCACCACGACCGGCTGCTGTAAGGTTTTCAGGATAAATATCGTCGTTTTCTGCTAAGATATTCACAATAGCTGTAGCACGCTTTGTAGATAAATCCCAATTATCAATTAATGGTCCATTACCTGAATACGGCACGTTATCGGTATGTCCTTCAATTAGTACGGCGATATCCGGGTTTTGTCCAAGTACACTACCTAATTGTTGTACAGCACGACGACCATCGACACCTACTGCCCAGCTTCCTGAGTTGAATAATAATTTATTCTCCATAGACACATACACCTTACCATCTCTCTGTTCTACCGTCAATCCTTTACCTTCGAAATCGGTTAAGGCTTTAGATATTGCGTCTTTTAAAGCTGTCATAGCCTCTTCCTTTTCAGCAATTAAACGTTCTAACTCAACTACACGAGCTGAACGCTCTTCTAATTCCGATCTTAACTTAGCCAAACGTGCAATTTCAGCATTTAAAGCTTGTTCCTTCGCGTCTAACTCAGCCAATAACTCACGATTCTTTTGCGAATTGGCCGCTATAGCTTTAGAACTGTTTTGCTCTAAGGCTTCATAAGAAGCTTTAAGGTTATCTAAATTTGCTTTAGTGGCATTATAATCACTTTGTAAGCGGTCACGTTGTTCCACCGCACTTGCATAAGAATCTTTTAATTTGCTAAGTTCGTTTTCACAAACTGTTTTATCGTCTAAAAGGGTTTCGTTTTCTAAAAGAAGCTTACGATTTTCCTTTTTTAAACTATTGTATTTATTTTCTAAATCTTTATACACTTTTGGCGATACACACGATGCTAAAAACGATAAGGTTAATGCTGCTAAAACAAATTTTTTAATCATGTTTAAGTTCTCTTTGGTTTGTATTTTAACTAACTCTATTATTCTATTTCTACTAAAATAGGACAGTGATCACTATGCACTGCATCTTTTAGTATAACGGCTCTTTTTATTTTTTCTTGCAACGGCTCTGCAACCATCGCATAATCTAAACGCCAACCTTTATTATTGGCCCTAGAATTGGCACGATAACTCCACCATGTATAATTGTCGGCTTCTTTATTTAAGTGTCTGAACGAATCAACAAACCCACTATCTATAAAAGCACCAATCCATTCACGCTCGGCTGGTAAAAACCCAGATACTTTACTTAATCCTTTAGGGTTATGAATATCGATTTCTTCGTGACAAATGTTATAATCGCCACAAATAACCAGATTAGGAATATCCTTTTTTAGATTATTAACATACTCCTGAAACATATCCATATACTCAAACTTATGGTCTAAGCGGGCATCATTTGTTCCTGAAGGCAGATATAAACTCATTACCGAAAGACCGTCAAAATCGGCTCTAAGGTTTCTTCCTTCTGCATCCATTGAATCAATTCCCGTGCCATACTCGACATGATTTGGCTCAATTTTACTTAAAATCGCTATACCGCTATATCCCTTCTTCTCTGCGCTAAACCAATAGTTATATTTATAACCTGCTTCAACAAACAAATCCAGATCTAATTGTTCTTTTAAAGCCTTGATTTCCTGCAAGCAAATAACATCTGGATTTGCACTTTTTAACCAATCTAAGAACCCTTTATTAATTGCTGCCCGAATACCATTTACGTTATAAGATATTATCTTCATGTTTCTATTTAAAGTTTTACAAATCACTTATTTGCTGATAAATATGGTGATACTAAAGCTAATAAGTATATCTAATTTCTGCTAAAATAAATAATGCGTTACTTTTACACCACAATTTTGCGGTTCATTTAACAAAAACTCTAACGAAATAATTTCAACATTTTACTGTTTAAGTATCAAATGAAATATACAGTTTTCCTTTTTATGTTTTTTGTTAGTTTTTGGGTTATTGCCCAAGAACAAAATGCTAGTTACAAAAACATAAAGGTTGCTGTAAACGATACCATCGCCATCGACTCCCTGAGTATAAACCCTAATTATTTTTCAATAAAAACTCTCGACGGTTCGACTATTGATACTACTTATTATACGGTAGATTTCCCAAAAGCGACGTTGTACTTTAAAAAAAGTATAGCGCTCGACTCCATTATTATTAACTATTTAAAGTTTCCTGACTTTCTAACCAAGACCTACAAACAATTAGATGAAAATATTATTGTAGAGGACACCGATAATATTCAGAAACTATATCAACTATCTCAACCAAACACCAATAAAAACTATATTCCGTTTGATGGTTTAACTACCTCAGGAAGTATTTCACGTGGGGTTACTGTTGGTAACAACCAAAATTCGGTATTAAATAGTGAACTGGATTTACAGATTTCAGGAAAACTAAATGAAAAAATTTCGCTTCGTGCTTCCATTCAGGATGCTAATATTCCGCTTCAGGAAAGCGGGTACAGTCAGCGATTAGATGAATTCGATCAAATCTTCATTGAATTGTTAAGCGATAACTGGAGTGTTCGTGCAGGGGATATTGATTTGGAAAATAACAACTCATACTTTGCCAATTTTTCTAAGCGTGTTCAAGGGTTGTTAGTAAATGCTAACTTAGGGAACGACGATAAACAAACACAATTATTCGCTGCAGGTGCCTTAGTTCGCGGACAATTTACACGGAGTCAGTTTACTGCTCAGGAAGGAAACCAGGGCCCTTATAAATTACAGGGTCAAAACGGAGAGCTGTTTGTGCTTATTGTTTCAGGTAGTGAAACCGTTTACGTCAATGGAAGCGCATTAAAACGCGGTGAAAATGAAGATTATGTTATTGATTATAATGCGGGTGAAATTATTTTCAACTCGACATACCCAATGACTTCCGAAATGCGTATTACCGTAGATTACCAATACAGCGAGCGTAATTACTCACGATTAGTGGCCTACGGTGGCGGGAGCTACAAAAGCAACAAACTACAACTTGGAGTATCGGTATATTCTGAAAACGATGCCAAAAATCAACCTTTACAACAAAACCTATCGGAAGAACAGGTTCAAATATTATCGCAAGCTGGAGACGACCGAACACAGATGGTAGCGCCGTCGGAAATTCAGGAAAGCTATAACGACAACCGCATTTTATACCGAAAGGAATTAATTAACGGTGATGAAGCCTTTGTATTTTCAAACAATCCTGACGATGAATTATACCGTGTAACCTTCACTCAAGTAGGCACAAATCAAGGAAATTATATTTTAAGCAGCACCAATGCCATCAGTAATATTTACGAATATATTGAACCTCAACTCGGTATACCGCAAGGAAACTATGAGCCCGTTGTTCAACTGGTAGCTCCTACCAAATTACAAATTGCTGTTCTAAACGGAAGCTACACCCCTACCGAAAAGACAAATATTGTTTTTGAAGTTGCTGGAAGTAAAAAAGATTTAAACTTATTCTCTAACCTCGATGACAATAATAATGATGGTTTTGCTGGAAAACTTAAAATCACGCAAAGCATCATTAAGACGGATAGCCTTTGGAACATAAATGTATTTGCCGATGGAGATTACATTCAGAAAAACTTCAATACCATTGAACGCTTGTATAATGCCGAATTTAATCGCGACTGGAATTTAAGCGACCTTAACGGCACCACCATTATTAACGACTACGACAACCAAAATTTATTGAGTTCTGGTATCAATCTGTTTCACCCTGAAAAAGGAGGTATAAATTACCAGTTTGAGCATTTAGGATATTCCGGGTTTTTCAATGGAAATCGCCATTTAGCGAATATGAATCTCAGATTAAATAAATTCAATATTCAATCTTATTCCAGTTTCTTAGATGCCAATTCAACTTTAAGTTCCTCAACTTTTTTAAGATCGTATAATCGTGTAACGTATAGTATGAAACGTAGCTGGCTGGGAACAAAATTAGCTATTGAAGATAATGAGCAACGCGAACTTTTAACCGATTCCCTAACACCTTTAAGTCAGAAATTTAAATCTTATGAAGTCTTTTTTGGTGTGGGAGACAGCACGAAGATTTTCACCGAAATAGGTTATAAAAATCGAATAAACGACAGTATTAGAAACAATCAATTACAAAAAGTAAATACATCGAACACCTTTTATTTAGACACTCGACTCATTCAAAACACTAACACTAACCTGGTTTTATACGCCAATTACAGAACATTAAAAAGTGTAGAAGAAGATGTAGAAAACGAACAATCTATTAACTCCAGACTTCAATTCAGTCAAAAGCTATTCAAAAAACTCATCCTTTGGAACACACTTTTTGAAACTAATTCGGGAACCTTACCGCAACAGGATTTTACTTATGTGGAGGTCGAACCTGGGCAAGGCACCTATACTTGGATAGATTATAATAACAATGGTATTCAGGAACTGGAAGAATTCGAGATTGCACAATTTCAGGATCAAGGGAAATACATTCGTGTCTTACTTCCTAATCGCGTATACATTAAAACCCACCAAAACCGATTGAGTCAAACGGTGACCATTAATCCCTCTCAATGGGCGGTTAGCGATAATGCTTCAAAGAAATTCTGGTCTCATTTCTATAGTCAAACCAGTTATTTAATCGATAGAAAATTAAAACGCGATGGCAACGGTTTTAACTTAAATCCTTTTGAAAATAATGAAGACAACCAATTAGGACTTCAGCTTAACTTCAGAAATATTCTGTTTTTTAATCGCGGAAAACAGCAATATACCACGTCTTACACCTTTTTATCAAACCGAACGCGAAATATTCTTTCCACCGGCTTTGTTGAAAATGCTCTGCAAAGTCATCAGTTCAATTTCAATCATAAAATTCAAGAGAGCTGGTTAATCACTTTACAATCAGATTTTGAGAACAATGAAAGCTTAAGCGAAAATTTCATCAGTAAAAATTACAATTTTGATGAAACTCGCTTGAGTCCGAAACTTTCTTATTTATTAAATGACAACACGCGCTTCGACATCTATTATCAATATGCTAACAAAGAAAATACGATTGGTAGTTTTGAAGCTTTGAAGCAGTCTAAATACGGCACTTCATTTACCTTTAGTAACAATTCAAAAAGTTCGGTTATTGGAGAATTCAACTTTTTAACCAACGATTTTAGCGGTAGCGCCAACACTCCTGTGGCTTACCAAATGCTTGAAGGATTACAACCTGGAAAAAACTTTACATGGAGTTTATTAGCTCAAAAAAAACTAACCACTTTTTTAGATTTAAACCTAAGTTATTACGGTAGAAAAACCGAAACCAGCAAAACGATTCACACCGGAACTGTACAGCTAAAGGCCTATTTTTAAGCTACTCTTAACATTTTGCTCTTATATTTTTTGTACTATTGTAATTAGGTATGAGTAAAATAACGGTTATATTATTTTCTTTTTTGATTCTTATACAAAGTTTCAACATCAACTTTGACGACTTTTCAAAGTTCAATGCGTTATTGGAACATGCCAGCTATCACAAAAAAATGTATGGCGATAACTTCCTTCAATTTTTAGCAGAACATTACGGTGACGAAGTTGCAACCCACGGCGACAAACATGAAGAGCATAAAAACTTACCGTTTAAAGATCACCAGCATTTGCTATGTCATATAAATGCTACATTTATACTTACTCAGCACATTTCATATGATATTAAACGTGATGAAATTGTAGAAAAACCTATAAATTTCTTCTACAAAGAACCGGTTTCTTTATTTGAAAAACCTTCGGTATTTCAACCTCCCAAATTAGCATAATTCTTTATCGACATTATTAAAACTATTTAAACTACATCGGTTTAAAATAGCCCTATTTAATTATTTGATTACATTGAATTATGTTAGAAAACATTATAAAATTCAGCTTAAAGAATAAGCTAATCGTTATACTTTTCACTGCATTTATATTTGGCTTTGGTATTTATTCGTTAACCCAAATACCTATTGGTGCCGTTCCAGATATCACCAACAACCAAGTGCAGGTGATAACAACCTCTCGTAACCTGTCTACGCAAGATGTCGAGCAATTTATAACCTATCCCGTTGAACTGGAAATGGCCAATTTACCCGGCGTAGAGGAAATCCGATCGGTTTCAAAATTCGGTTTATCGGTGGTTACCATTGTGTTTAGTGATAAGATGGGAACCTACCTCCCGCGTCAACTTATTGCAGAAAAAATAAAATCGGCATCAGAAAAAATCCCTGAAGGTTTTGGCTCACCTGAAATGGGTCCTATCACGACAGGTTTAGGGGAAATACATCAATATATTCTGGATGTAAAACCTGAATATAAAGACCAATATTCCACTACCGATTTAAGAACCATTCAAGACTGGATTGTTAAACGCCAACTCTCTGGTATTCCCGGCGTTGTTGAAATTAACACATGGGGAGGCTACTTAAAACAATACGAAGTGGCTATCAACCCAGAAAAACTGAAAGCCATGAATATCACCTACCTTGATATTTTCAATGCCTTAGAAAAAAATAACAGTATTGCAGGTGGTGGTTACATTGAAAAAACCAATAAAGCCTATTTTATTCGTGGCGAAGGTTTGGTTAATTCTTTAAGTGATATTGAAAACATTGTTGTAAAAAATGATGGTGTTCCTATTTATATAAAAAATATAGCAACTGTAGGCTTTGGAAGCGCTACCCGATTTGGTGCAATTACTGGAAATGGCGAAGGCGAAAAAGTACTCGGACAAGTTATGATGCTTAAAGACGGTAACTCTAAACAAGTTATTGAAGCCGTTAAAGAACGTATTGCCAATATTCAAACTTCTTTACCCGAAGGCGTTTATATTAATGAATTTTTAGAACGTAGCGAACTGATTGGAAAAACCACATTCACCGTTGCCGAAAACCTTATTTTAGGTTCGCTAATCGTAATTTTTGTGGTGGTTTTACTTCTTGGAAATTTCCGCTCTGGGCTGGTTGTAGCTTCGGTAATTCCGTTGTGTTTGCTATTTGCGATTTCCTTAATGAACATGTTCGGAATCGATGCCAACCTGATGAGTTTAGGGGCTATCGACTTCGGAATTATTATTGATGGCGCCGTCATTATCGTGGAATTTATAGCCTTTCAAATTACAAGTCAGAGTGCAAAGATCAATACTTTATCTAAAGAAGACCGACAGGATGAAATAGACCAAATCACAAAAAAAAGTGCTTCAAAAATGATGAACTCGGCTATTTTCGGGCAACTCATCATTCTTATTGTATTCATCCCTATTCTATCGCTTAGCGGTGTTGAAGGTAAAATGTTTAAACCTATGGCACTTACGTTCAGCTTTGCGTTAATTGGTGCCATGATATTGTGTTTAACTTATGTTCCGGTTATTTCCTCGATGTTCCTAAAACCTATAAAACACAGTGAGAAAAATATTTCGGTAAAACTGATGAGCCGCCTTAACACATTTTATAAACCTTCCATTCACTGGGCTTTGCAAAACAAGAAAATTGTAATTGCAGCATCGGGGGTACTTTTAGCCTCAAGCATTTATATTTTCACAACCATGGGTGGCGAATTTGTGCCAACGCTAGATGAAGGTGATTTTGTTATTCAACCAGTTTTAAAAACAGGAACCTCTTTAAAAAAGACTATTGAAATCACTACCAAAATTGAAAAAACGTTATTAGATAATTTCCCTGAAGTCGATCAGGTGGTGAGCCGAATTGGTGCCGCCGAAGTCCCTACCGATCCCATGAGTATGGAAGAAAGCGATGTCATTATCAAATTGAAACCAAAAGATGAATGGGTTTCCGCAGAAAGCAAAGATGAACTTGCCGATAAATTCAAAGAAGCTTTAAGCATCATTCCTGGAATGGAAGTGGAATTCACACAACCCATTGAAATGCGATTTAACGAGCTTATTACCGGAGTTAGAGCCGATGTGGCGATTAAAATTTTTGGTGAAGATTTATCAGTTTTAGCGAGTAAAGCCAACGAAATTAAATCACTGATTCACGATGTTGAAGGTGCATCTGATATTGTTATTGAAAAAGTGGAAGGTCTTCCGCAAATGACAGTGAATTTTAACCGAAGTAAGATTGCGCGCTTCGGACTTAATATTGCCGATGTGAATCAAATTATTTCCATGGGATTTGCTGGTGCAACCGTAGGAAACATTTTTGAAGGCGAGAAACGTTTCGATTTGGTAATCCGTTTAGATAAAAACAAACGCACCAATATCGAAAATCTTCAAAATTTATATATCGACACACCAACTGGTGCTAAAATTCCTTTAAGTGAATTAGCCGAAATTAAATATACAACAGGTCCTGCTAAAATATCGCGTGATAATACGCAACGTAGAATCGTTATTGGGATAAATGTTAGAAACCGCGATTTACAATCTGTGGTAGATGATGTAAAACATATTGTAGACTCCGAAGTAAAACTCCCTGTGGGGTACCGTGTTACCTATGGCGGACAATTTGAAAATTTACAAAGCGCTAAAGACCGTTTAATGGTAGCTGTTCCTGTAGCTTTAATTCTCATTTTTATTATGCTACATTTTGCCTTTGGATCAATAAAAGAAGCTGCCATGGTATATTCTGCCATTCCTCTTTCAGCTGTTGGTGGTATCTTTTTACTGTGGTTTAGAGGCATGCCGTTTAGTATTTCGGCAGGTATCGGTTTCATTGCTCTTTTTGGTATTGCTGTACTTAACGGTATTGTATTAATCGAACATTTTAAAGAACTTAAAGAAGAAGGTGTTCTCGATATTGAAGAGCGTATCAAACGAGGTACAATCGAGCGTTTGCGTCCTGTTTTATTAACAGCATCGGCGGCGGCTTTAGGTTTTCTTCCTATGGCCATTTCAACCAATGCTGGTGCCGAAGTTCAGCGTCCGTTAGCCACCGTGGTTATAGGCGGATTAATTACGGCTACAGTTTTAACCTTAATTGTATTACCTGTGCTTTATGCCTGGTTTGAAGAAAAGAAACATATTAAAATGAATAAAAACATAGTAGCTTCAATAGTCATTCTTTTATTCTGTTTTAAAATGCATGCACAATCAAACCCTTTATCGCTTGATGAAACCATTAATCTGGCTATTGAAAACAATACGGGATTAAAAGCGTCTTCATTAAAAACTGAAGAAAGCAAAGCACGTATTGGTAGTGCTTTTAATTTTGATAAAACACACATTTTTTATAGCTACGATGAAAACAATATGGCTGTTAATGGTATTCCTTTGAAGGTTTTTGGTGTGAGTCAGGATTTTAAATTTCCGACCTTATATTTCGCAGATAAGAAAGTTAACAAAGCACAATACGAGTTACAAAATACAGATTATAACATACAATTAGAAACCTTAAAACGCGATGTTTCAAAAGCATATTATGAGTTGTGTTATACAACGAATAAAGCCGAATCGTATCGTTTTTTAGATAGCTTATATCAAAACTTTTCAAAAGCTGCCGAACGTCGTTTTGAACTTGGTGAAACCAATTATCTTGAAATGATAAGCGCCAAGTCTAAACAAAAGCAATTAGAAACCAAATACAGGCAATCGCTTCTGGAGGTGGCTTCTGCAAACGAACAACTGAAAAAAATGGTTCAAGTAGATACATTACCCGAGATTGACACGAATTTTAAAAAGTTGGAACTTCAAAATATATCGATTGACGATAATATCGGTTTAGGGTATTACGATTTGTATAATGATTATTACAAGGCCTTAAATCAACAGGAAAAGCAAAACTTGTTACCCGATTTAAGTGTCGAGTACTTTCAAGGTTCTAACAGTTCCCTAAACGACAACATGATTGGGTATCAATTCGGTATTAAAATCCCTTTACTCTTTAGCGGTAACGCTTCAAAAATTAAAGCTACCAAATTAGCAAGAGAGGCCTCTGTTGCAGAACAGGAAAACTATAAGGTGAAGTTACAAACCGAACACCAGAAATTATTAGCCAAATTGGAACAACATAATGCCTCCATTACTTATTACGAAAATGAAGGCAAAGCCTTATCTAAAGAAATTATAAAAACTGCCAATCGAAGCTTTAAAGAAGGCGAGATTGATTTCTTTCAGTACATACAAAGTATAGAAACCGCCACCGATATTCAGTTAAATTATCTGGAGCATTTGAATCATTATAACCAAACCATTATTACCATCAACCACCTTATTGTAAAATAAACGAAGATGAAAAACTTATATATACTTATTGCGCTATTAACGGTAATAGCCTGTAAAAATTCAGAAAAGAATGTAAATCCTGTTGTTGAAGACACCATGGAAGAGCATCTTTCGGTAAGCCAAAAACAGTTTGAAGCCGAAAATATGAAATTGGGGAATTTGGAACAGCATACATTCAATAAAACTATTAACGTTAGCGGAATCATTGATGTTCCTCCCCACAATAAGGCTACAATAAGTAGTTTTATGGGCGGATACATTACCAAAACACCGCTTCTTATCGGCGATCAGGTTAAAAAAGGCCAATTGCTGGTAAGCATGGAAAACCCTGAATTTGTAGAGTTACAACAACAATATTTGGAAATTGCAGAACAGTTGACTTATCTAAAATCGGAATTTACCAGACAACAAAGTTTATTTAATGAGAATATAACCTCTCAAAAAAACTTCCTAAAAGCAGAAAGCGCTTACAAAAGTGCACTTGCCGAATACAACGGTTTAAAAAAGAAATTAACCATGTTAAATATTAATCCGGCTTCTGTTGAACAAGGTCAATTAACATCGACAGTTAATTTATATTCTCCAATTGAAGGTTCTGTTACGAAGGTAGAAGTAAGTAACGGAATGCATGTTTCGCCTTCTGATATGATAATGGAAATTATTGATACCGACCATATACATTTGGAACTATCGGTGTTTGAAAAGGATATTTTAAACATCAAAAAAGGACAAAAAATAAACTTTAAAATACCCGAAGCGTCTACCCAAACTTTTAAAGCTGAAGTCTATTTAGTTGGTTCTACTGTAGATGAGAAAAATCGCATCATAAAAGTTCATGCGCATCTTTTAGACGAGGAACAAGCCAATTTTATTGTAGGTATGTTTGTTGAAGCCCAAATTATTAGCAACTCGGTTGAAAAATCTGCTTTACCTAAAGACGCCATTATTGAGCATGAAGATGCTTTGTATGCTTTAGTTTTAAAAAATGAAGAAAATGGAACATATAGTTTTGAAAAACTTAAACTTAAGTTGGGGCTACAAAATGAAACTTATGCTGAAATTCTAAATAGTGATGATTTAATAAATAAAACTATTTTAACCCAAGGCGGATTCATGTTGTTAGCAGAGGAAGGTGGTGGTCATTCGCATTAACCTTCAACCATTTAAAGCGATAAACTATCTAACTTTTCAAATACAGAGATAATAACTTTTACTGCATTAGAATAAAAAACCGGCTGAATATTCTCGTAATCATCAGTCGGTTCATGATAATCACTATGGTCTTCCACACCAAAATATAAAAATGGAATACCTTGTTTATGAAAAGGCGCATGATCAGAGGAATGTGTCCAGTCTTCTTTCCAATTACCTTGGTCATGGCCCATAGATAGTTTAAAATTATCAGGAGTTTCTATACCTTTAATTACCGATTTTAAAAACGGATAATGAGCCGCTCCTACAGCAAAAAGTTCATTGTTTTCACTGCGACTAATCATATCCATATTGATATTAAAAACAATATTCTTGAACGGAATTTTAGGGTTATTTACAAAGTATTTCGAACCTTGTAAGCCTAATTCCTCGGCATCAAAAGCAGCCAGTATAATCGAGTATTTTGGTTGGTGATATTGATAATATTCAGCAAAACTAAATAAAGCTCCAACACCAGAGGCATTATCGTCTGCTCCATTATAAATTTCACCATGCTTAATCCCTTCATGATCGTAGTGAGCACTTATTACAATGTATTTATCAGGATATTTTTCACCTTTAATTACACCTAAAACATTCGCTGCTTCATAATATTTGCCATCCAGAGTAAAGGTAAAAGGCTGCTCGTAATTCCTTTTAAACAAAGGTTGCACACCTAACTTAGAAAACTCATTAATAACATATTTTCTAGCTTTAATACCTCCTCTTGTTCCTGTTCTTCTACCTTCAAAAGCATCCGCAGACAAATTTTCTATATTTTTCAATAAGGTTTCTTCAAAAAAAGACGGCTCATAAATTTCACTTTTAGCCTGAGCAGATCCATTGGAAAAAGACAAAAAGCAAATTACAATTAAACAGAATAGTTTATTCATCAGATACAATTAACCTGATAAAGCTACACAAAAAAACCCAAGCCTAAGCCTGGGTTTTCATTTATATGTTGAAATAACAATTTTTAGAATTGTGCTTTCATTAACTCTCTATTCATTCTTGCAATGTTTTCTAAAGAAATGCCTTTAGGACATTCAATCTCGCAAGCACCAGTATTAGTACAGTTACCAAAACCTTCTAAGTCCATTTGAGCTACCATGTTACGAACACGATCGGCAGCTTCAACCTGACCTTGAGGTAATAAGGCATACTGAGACACTTTAGCACCAACGAATAACATAGCACTTGAGTTTTTACACGTTGCCACACAAGCTCCACAACCTATACAAGTCGCCGCATCCATAGCCTCATCGGCAGCATGCTTAGAGATTGGAATATTGTTAGCATCTTGTGTGTTACCCGATGTATTTACAGAAATATAACCTCCTGCATGTTGAATACGATCGAAAGAGGTTCTATCTACTACTAAATCTTTAATTACCGGGAATGCAGCTGCTCTAAATGGCTCAATAGTAATGGTATCGCCATCGTTAAACATACGCATGTGTAACTGACAAGTGGTTACCCCTCTGTCTGGTCCGTGTGCTTCACCGTTAATGTACATAGAACACATACCACATATCCCCTCACGACAATCGTGATCGAAGGCTACAGGCTCTTCTCCGGCAGCGATAAGTTGTTCATTCAAAACATCCATCATTTCTAAAAAAGACATATGCTCTGAAATATCAGTAACTTTATAATCGACCATTTGACCCTTTGCATTTGAGTCTTTTTGTCTCCAAATTTTAAGTGTTAAATTCATAATGTCTATTTTATTTGTACGAACGTTGTTTTAGTTCTATATCATTAAACTCTAATTCTTCTTTGTGTAAAACAGCATCGGCAGGCTCCCCTTTGTACTCCCAGGCAGCTACATAAGCGTAATCTTTATCGTTACGTTTCGCTTCTCCTTTTTGCTCACCATCTAACTCTACAGACTCTTCTCTAAAGTGACCTCCACAAGACTCATTTCTATTTAAGGCATCTTTAGCGAATAACTCCCCTAATTCAAGGAAATCTGCTACACGAGCTGCTTTTTCTAACTCAGGATTCATTTCGTTAGCACTTCCAGGAACTTTTACGTTTTTCCAGAAATCTTCACGCAATGCCTTAATTTCAGCCATCGCTTCTTTTAAGCCTTGCTCGTTACGAGACATACCACATTTATCCCACATAATCTTACCTAATTTTTTGTGGTAGTAGTCTACTGAGTGTTGTCCTTTATTATTGATGAAGAAATCAATCATATCTTTAACACCCTTCTCAGCTTCGTCGAACTCTTTAGTATCTGTTGGAATTGCCCCTGTTCTAATATCGTTTGCTAAGTAATCTCCGATAGTGTATGGTAATACAAAATATCCATCGGCTAAACCTTGCATTAAAGCAGAAGCTCCAAGACGGTTAGCACCGTGGTCTGAGAAGTTAGCTTCACCAATACAATAAAGACCATCAACAGTAGTCATTAAGTTGTAGTCTACCCAAACTCCACCCATTGTATAGTGGGTTGCAGGATAAATCATCATTGGTGTTTTGTATGGATCCTCATCTACGATTTTCTCATACATCTGGAATAAGTTACCGTATTTTGCTTCTACGATAGCTTTTCCTAAATCATATATTTTTTGAGCTGAAGGATTTTCAATATTCTGAATTCTTGCCTGCTCTTTTCCGTAACGTTCAATAGCCGATGCGAAATCTAAGTAAACCGCTTCACCGGTAGCATTAACACCGTAACCAGCATCACAACGCTCTTTAGCTGCACGAGAAGCAACGTCACGAGGTACTAAGTTACCGAATGCTGGATAACGACGCTCTAAGTAGTAATCTCTTTCGTCTTCCGATAAATCGGTTGGCTTTTTACGACCTTCACGAATCGCTAAAACGTCTTCCATGTTTTTAGGTACCCAAATACGACCATCGTTACGTAAAGACTCAGACATTAATGTTAATTTAGACTGATAATCTCCTGAACGTGGAATACATGTTGGGTGAATTTGCGTATAACATGGGTTAGCAAAATACGCTCCTTTTTTATGTATTTTCCAGGCTGCCGTTGCGTTAGACCCCATAGCGTTAGTTGATAAGAAATATACATTTCCGTATCCACCTGAAGCAATAACTACAGCATGCGCTGAATGTCTTTCAATTTCACCGGTTATTAAGTTACGAGCAATAATTCCACGCGCTTTTCCGTCAACCTTAACAACATCTAACATTTCATGACGGTTGTACATTTGGATTTTACCACGAGCAATTTGTCTGTTCATTGCCGAGTAAGCTCCTAATAATAACTGCTGACCAGTTTGTCCTTTAGCGTAAAAAGTACGAGATACTAATACACCACCGAACGAACGGTTATCTAATAATCCACCATAATCACGTGCAAAAGGAACTCCTTGTGCCACACATTGGTCAATAATATTTGCTGATACTTCTGCCAAACGGTAAACGTTGGCCTCACGTGAACGGTAATCACCACCTTTTACAGTATCGTAAAACAATCTGTAAGTCGAGTCACCATCACCTTGGTAGTTCTTCGCTGCATTAATACCACCTTGTGCCGCGATAGAGTGTGCTCTACGTGGTGAATCCTGGTAGCAAAATGCTTTTACGTTATAACCTAGCTCTGCTAAGGTAGCAGCTGCAGACCCTCCTGCTAAACCAGTACCCACAACAATAACATCGATATGACGTTTGTTAGCTGGATTTACCAGGTTAATATGATTTTTATACTCAGTCCATTTATCTTTAATTGGACCCTTTGGTACTTTTGAATCTAATGCCATAATATCTTAAGATTAATGGATATGATTAAAATGATGGAATAAAGCAATAATTATAAATCCTGCAGGAATAATAATTGAATATGCTTTACCAATGTTTTGTAATGTTTTCTTTCTTCCAGCTGTAGCTCCCATAGATTGGAACGCCGATGTAAACCCGTGTAACAAGTGTAATGCTAAGAACACAAAAGCTACAATGTAAGCAACCACTCTTGCAGGGTTAACAAATTTTTCCTGTAACTCGTGGAAATACCTGTAACCTTCTACACCTTCGTGTACACCAGACCAATCGCCCTGAATGTACTTGGTGTTAATTTCTGGAAACCAGAAATCGATAAAGTGAAGCACGATAAAAGCTAAAATAACCAACCCACTATAAATCATGTTTCTACTAACCCAAGATGAGTTTGCAGCTCCATTATTTTTAGCATAGGCTACCCCTTGTGCTTTTTTGTTTTTAATTTCTAAAATGAATCCCATGATAAAGTGGAATACCACACCAAAAATTAAAACTGGTTGCATTACAAATTGAATTAACCAATTGGTTCCCATAAAGTGAGATACTTCATTGAAGATTTCACCGCTAAAAACTGATAAAAGGTTGATTACAAAATGTTGAAATAAGAAAATCATTAGGAAAAAAGCCGATAATGCCATCGCTACTTTTCTTCCAATCGAAGATTTAAAAAATCCGCTCATTATTTTGAAGTTAGTTTAATATCTAGATGCAAATGTAGTGAGCATGCCTATTTTAGACAAACTTTAACCCCGGTTTTATTAGGTATTTAGAATGGTTTTAAAGAAGCTAATACTTAGACAAAAATAGTCCAAAACCTTTAATTACCAACACCTTCAAAGCAACTACCTCCCTTACCTAAGTATTTCCTTTAACAAATCTTTAGTATTCGATATAGAGGAACAATAAATTTTAACCTTTCGGTTTCAAATTCAAAATGTAATCGATTACTTAACAAATCATTTTAAAAAACTGTACCCCTCTTACTCCCAGCCGACTAATTCAACTCACAACACCAAGCTAAGCACCTTATTTCCAATTATAACATTTATTAACATTTGAATTTTTTACTTTTGTGTCATTCACAAAATCTAATATTCTATTAACATGAAATATCACCCAATAGACAACGCTCTATTTATTCACAACAGAAAGAATTTCACAGCACAAATGAAACCAAATAGTTTGGCTGTTTTCAATTCTAATGATATTTATCCTATTGGTGCCGACAGTACCATGCCATTTCAACAAGATCGCAATATATTTTACTTAAGTGGTGTAGATCAGGAATCAAGTATTTTATTATTATTCCCTGATTGTCCAAATCCAAAACACCGCGAAATCTTATTTTTAACAGAAACTAACGAGCATATCGCTATCTGGGAAGGCGCTAAACTTGACAAAGAGAAAGCTTTTGAAACCTCAGGTATTAAAACAGTTTACTGGCTGCATGATTTCAACAAAATCTTTAAAGAAGTAATGTCGCAGTGTGACACCGTTTATGTAAACACCAACGAGCATTACCGCTCTAATGTTGAAACGCAAACACGTGAAGACCGTTTCAATAAATGGTTAAGAGAAACATTCCCTGCGCACAGCGTTGCTAAAAGTAACCCAATATTACAACGCCTTCGTTCGGTAAAACACCAGATTGAAATTGACTTAATTCAAAACGCTTGTAATATTACCGAAAAAGCATTCCGTCGTGTATTAGGTTTTGTTAAACCAGGTGTTTGGGAACATGAAATTGAAGCCGAAATGATTCACGAATTTATTCGTAACCGTTCAAAAGGTTTTGCTTACACACCAATTATTGCTTCAGGAAATAATGCTAATGTTTTGCATTATGTTGAAAACAACCAACAATGTAAAGACGGTGATTTAATTTTATTTGACACCGCCGCTGAGTATGCTAATTACGCTAGTGACTTAAGCAGAACCATTCCGGTTAATGGTCGTTACAGCGACAGACAAAAGGATGTATATAATGCGGTATTACGAGTTAAAAACGAAGCCACAAAACTATTAGTTCCAGGTACACTTTGGGCTGAATATCACGTTGAAGTTGGTAAAATGATGACTTCAGAATTACTAGGCTTAGGACTTTTAGACAAAGCCGATGTTCAAAACGAAAACCCAGACTGGCCGGCATACAAAAAATACTTTATGCATGGTACGTCTCACCATATGGGATTAGACACGCATGACTACGGTATTTTAACTGAACCTATTAAACCTAACATGGTATTTACGGTTGAACCTGGAATTTACATTCCTGATGAAGGTTTCGGAATTCGTTTAGAAGATGATGTTGTCGTTCAGGAAAAAGGAGAACCTTTAAACTTAATGGCAAACATCCCGATTGAAGTTGAAGAAATTGAAGATTTAATGAATAGTTAATTCATCAATCTAAATAGAACAAATAAGAAAGGGTCGTTTTGCAACGACCCTTTTTAACAATACTAAAATTATAATTTACAGAGTGACTAATTCAAATAAATAATCGTTTAGCTTGCTAAGTGTTTTTATTTTATCGTTAGAATTAATTAACAGCGAAATGTTGTTATTACTTCCGCCATATGAAATCATTCTAATTTTTACATCTTGTAATATCTGGAACAATCTGTAAGTATCGTGATGGTTCACTACAGAGTGCCCCACTAAACATACGATACTTTGATTTTTATCGACTTCAATAGTTGCGATTTTTTCTAATTCAACTAAAATCTTGTCTAAATTTTTATCATCATCAATGGTTAACGACACCGCCACTTCCGAGGTTGTAATCATGTCGATTGACGTTTGATACACTTCAAATATTTCAAATACTTTCTTTAAGAACCCGTGTGCATTTAACATGCGTGCCGATTTAATCTTAATCGCAGTAATGCCGTCTTTCGCAGCAATGGCTTTAATACCAACTTCAGAATGGTTGTTGTTAATTAAAGTACCATGTGCTTCCGGGTTCATAGTATTCTTTAAACGCACCGGAATATTATCTTCTCTCACTGGTGTTACCGTTTGCGGGTGTAAAATTTTAGCTCCGAAATACGCTAACTCAGCCGCTTCATCAAACGATAGGTTTGAAATAGGACGCGTATTTTCCACATATCTCGGGTCGTTATTATGCATCCCATCGATATCCGTCCAGATTTGAACTTCTTCAGCTAAAATCGCAGCTCCAATAATGGTTGCTGTATAATCGCTTCCGCCACGTTGCAAGTTTGAAATTTCGTCTTCGGCATCTAAACAAATAAATCCTTGTGTGATGTAGATTTGAGCATCTTCAGCGTTATCAAAAACAGTTTTTAAATGTGCTTTAATATAATCTATATCTGGATCCTTTTCAGCATCAATACGCATAAAACTCAAAGCCGGCAATAAGGTTGAACTTATTCCTTCTTGCTTCAAGTAGGCGTTTACCATGTATGTAGATAAAATTTCACCTTGCGCTAAAATTTCATTTTCTAAAGCTTGAGTAAACGCTTTCTCTGTAGCTCCTAATAGCAATTCGAATACACCAGACACATAACTCTGAACATCTGCATTTAATTCTGCATTCGTATTTAAAAGGTTATTAACAACCACCTTATAGGTTTCATGAAGCACTTTTACTTTTGTAGCTGCTTCACTTGCATTTCCTTGTTCAATATCCTTGGCAATAGACACTAAATGATTTGTTGTTCCAGACATAGCCGATAAAACAACAATCTTCTTATCTCCATCATTAATAATGTTTTTTACATTACTAATACTCTCCACCGACCCTACCGAGGTCCCTCCAAATTTTAATACTTTCATATTTATAAATACTTAATGTATTTAGTGTTCTATACTGGCAGCTGTTGTTTCTCCATCTCGAAACTTACAATTACCAGCTTCATTTTCATTATTTTGGATGCTAAACTATAACTCCTTTCTATAAAAAAGATATTTATTAAAAAATATGTTTACTTTTGCACATATTGTTAAATAATTAACATGAAGACTGTATCAAACTGTGTTGAAGATATTTTAATAACACAACCTTATTTAGAAGAAGCGCTTTCGCGGAACATTATAAACTTTAGCGCCTTGGCTATCGAGCTAACCGAACCTATTAGCAAAATGCTCAAGAAAGACGTGAAGCCCGGTGCAATTATGATGGCCCTGAGACGCTATAATCCACCTACTACGTTAACCAATTCGGTGAAGATGAAAAAGGTGATGCAAAATTTAGGTGATATTACAGTTCGATCTAACCTAACCGACTTTACAGTTAAAAATTCGGATACCATTATTGATAACCACGCTAAGATTTTAGACCGTATTAATCAAGAACCGAAATTATTCTACACCTTCACCCGTGGTATTCACGAAAGCAACTTAATTGTTTCTAGTAGTTTAGATGCTTTTGTTAAAGAGTGCTTAGACAACGAAACCTTTTTAGCTTCACAATCCGGATTATCAGCAATTTGTGTTAACCTTCCGGAAGACAATTCTAAAATCGCAGGTTTATACTACCATTTCTTTAAGCGTTTAGCTTGGGAAGGTATTGTTTTATATGAAGTGATTTCAACCACTAACGAGTTCACCATCTTGGTTGAAGATGAATTTGTCGACAAAGCCTTTGCAGCCATAAAAAAAGTTAAAGCTTAGAATAAAGCAACTTTCAGTTTATGAATTTAACTCACAAAAACACATCCATAGCGTATACCGATACCGGAACAGGCAATGCAGTTGTTTTACTTCATGGTTTTCTGGAAAATAAAAACATGTGGGAGCCTTTTTTACCGGAATTCTCAAAAACGCATCGTATTATATGTATCGATTTGTTAGGTCATGGTGAAACCGGATGCCTAGGTTATGTCCACAGCATGAAACTCATGGCCGAAACGGTTGATGTAGTTCTTAATCATTTAGAGATTAAGAAAGCAACCTTTTTAGGACACTCTATGGGTGGTTACGTCGCATTAGCTTACGCTGAAGAGCACCCCAATAAAGTTAGCGGCATTTGTTTGATGAATTCTACAGCAAAAGAAGACAATCAGGAACGCAAAATTGGGAGAGATCGGGCTATTGAAGCTGTAAAACAAAATCATAGAACTTTTATCAGAATCGCGATTAATAATTTATTCCGACCAAAAAACAGAGAAATCTTTGCTGATAAAATAAAAGAGGTTATTGAAAGCGCATTGCAAACTCCACTTCAAGGGATTATCGCCGCCTTGGAAGGCATGAAAATCAGACCCAACCGCGAACATATTCTGGAAGCACATGAATTTGATAAACTCATGATGATTAGTAAAAAAGACCCGGTTTTAGACTATAAAAACCTAGTCAATCAAACCAAACACAGGAATGTAAAAGTGGTTGAATTTCCTGATGGACACATGGCTCATATAGAAAATTCACATGAATTTTCACTCAATACCATGCATTTCATCGAAAATTTATAGCGTTTTGTCGGTTTGTTTGTTTTTTTTAACTATGTTTAAATCAACAAATTAACCACAACCCATGAAAACCACTACTAACACCCAAGCATTTATACCGAAAATGTACTGTAGTCTTTTCGGTCATAACTACAAAGTAACAAAACAGGTTACGTACCACGTTAAAGAATACACCTGCTCACATTGCAAAAAGCAGTTAACAACAAATAGCAACGGCAATTTAATTGAATTAACACCAAAGTTTCAGGAAATCAATGATATTTTAGAGCGTATTCACCATTCAAGAATGGAACGCAAACAAAGAAAAATTATCGCTTCCTCACCTTATTAAGGTCCTGAAATCTAATTGCTTTTTATTTCTGCAGATTTAGGGTTCACAAAAACTCTGATTACTGTTCTTTGTAACTGAATGTAAAAACAGGTACCCCTCTTAAAATCACCTCATTAATATCTTACTCGTTAAAGTTTTTCCAACCTTGAGCTTTAATTGGTATTTTAGTTTCTGCCCTGGTTACTAAATGCATACCAGCACTTTCCTCGGTCATATAACCTATAACCGTTAAATTAGGATTCGCTTTAATTTTCGGATAATCGTCCTGTGAAATGGTCATTAACAACTCGTAATCCTCACCACCGTTTAAAGCTACCGTAGTACTATCAATATTAAACTCTTCACATGTTGAAATGACCTGAGGATCTAAAGGTATTTTTGTTTCGTACAAATCACACCCCACTTTACTTTGCTTACAGATGTGCATAATTTCAGAAGATAATCCATCACTAATATCAATCATCGATGTTGGTTTCACATCTAAATCCTGTAACAACTTCACAATATCTTTTCTGGCTTCAGGCTTTAACTGACGCTCAATAACATAGGTATATTGATCTAAATCCGGTTGATTATTTGGGTTGACTTTAAACACTTCCTTTTCACGTTCCAACACCTGTAACCCCATATAAGCGGCACCTACATCCCCGGTAACGACTAACAAATCGTTAGGTTTTGCTCCGTTTCGATACACTTCATTCTCCACTTCACCTAAAGCAGTTACAGAAATTAAAAGACCTTTGTTAGAAGATGTCGTATCACCTCCAACGACATCAATATTATAAATTTTTGCAGCCGTTTCAATACCTGCATAAATTTCTTCTAAAGCTTCCAATGGAAAACGATTAGAAACCGCAATAGATACGGTAATTTGTGTAGCCGTAGCATTCATAGCATACACATCAGACAAATTTACAATCACCGATTTATACCCTAAGTGTTTTAAAGGCATATAACTTAAATCGAAGTGTACGCCTTCGACTAACAAATCGGTAGTTACCACAACTTTCTTCTTAAAATCAAGCACGGCGGCATCATCACCAATACCTTTTACGGTCGATTTATGGTTGATTACAAAATTCTTAGTCAGATGGTCTATTAATCCAAACTCTCCTAACTCACTTAAATCTGTACGCTGCTGGTTTTTATCTTCTATCATGCTGCAAAAATAAGAAGCTTATTTAGATTATTGAATACCCAAACACTAATAAAAATTCAAATTATTTGCCTAATAACTAAAATTATACAACAAACTATTGATTTTACAAACAATAAAAAAAACCTATAAAACTATATGTGAATATAATGTTAGGCTCTATGGTAATCCGCGACTTATATTGTATATTTGCAGTCAATTTTGACAATATATATTTTTATATAGATAATTATGATAAAAGTTTCTGAAACAGCTAAGAAAAAAGTTGTCGAGCTTATGCAAGAAGATGGCTTTGACCCGACGACCGATTATATCCGTGTTGGGGTAAAAAGCGGTGGTTGTTCTGGGCTATCTTACGATTTAAAGTTTGATAAAGAAAAAGTAGAAGAAGACAAAGTTTTTGAAGACAATGGTGTACAAATTATTGTTGACAAAAAAAGCTTTTTATACCTAATAGGAACCACTCTGGAATATTCTGGAGGACTAAACGGTACCGGATTTGTGTTTAACAACCCGAATGCCAATAGAACTTGTGGTTGTGGTGAATCTTTTTCACTTTAAATCAATAACTGAAGACTGATGAGTAAATATACTGAAGACGATTTAAGAGAAGAACTTAAGACTAAAGAATACGAATACGGATTTTATACCGACATAGAATCTGAAACATTTCCTGTTGGTTTAAATGAAGATATAGTCCGTGCTATTTCTATTAAAAAAGAAGAGCCAGAATGGATGACCGAGTGGCGTTTAGAAGCCTTTCGTATCTGGCAAGGTATGACCGAGCCAGAATGGGCTAACGTGCACTATGAGAAACCAGACTTTCAAGCCATTTCGTATTATTCAGCACCAAATAAAAAACCTAAATACGAAAGTTTAGACGAAGTAGACCCTGAGTTATTAGACACGTTTAATAAATTAGGAATTTCTCTGGACGAGCAAAAGAAATTAGCTGGTGTGGCTATGGATGTGGTTGTCGATTCTGTATCGGTAGCAACAACATTCAAGAAAACATTAGCTGAGCAAGGCATTATTTTCTGCTCTATTTCTGAAGCGATTAAAGAACACCCGGAATTAGTTAAAAAATATATCGGTACGGTAGTTCCTAAAACAGACAACTTCTATGCTGCCTTAAACAGTGCGGTATTTAGTGATGGCAGTTTCTGTTATATTCCAAAAGGCGTAAAATGCCCTATGGAATTATCAACGTATTTCCGTATTAATCAAGCCGGAACTGGTCAGTTTGAAAGAACTTTAGTTGTAGCCGATGAAGGGAGTTACGTAAGTTACCTTGAAGGGTGTACAGCACCAAGTCGTGACGAAAACCAGTTACATGCTGCCGTTGTAGAGCTTATCGCTTTAGACGACGCTGAAATTAAATACAGCACCGTACAAAACTGGTTCCCTGGAAATGCCGAAGGTAAAGGTGGTGTTTACAACTTTGTAACCAAACGTGGTTTATGCGAGAAGAATTCTAAAATCTCCTGGACACAAGTTGAAACCGGAAGTGCTGTAACCTGGAAGTACCCATCATGTGTATTAAAAGGCGACAATTCAGTTGGTGAGTTTTACTCAATTGCAGTAACTAACAACTTCCAACAAGCCGATACTGGTACGAAGATGATTCACCTTGGTAAAAACACAAAATCTACCATTATTTCTAAAGGGATCTCGGCAGGTAAATCGCAAAACTCTTACCGCGGACTAGTACAAGTGGCAAGCCGTGCAGAAAACGCACGTAACTTCTCGCAATGTGATAGTTTACTTATGGGTAACGAGTGTGGCGCACATACCTTCCCATATATCGAAGCTAAAAATAAGACAGCTCAAATCGAGCATGAAGCAACAACCAGTAAAATTGGTGAAGACCAGATTTTCTATTGTAACCAACGTGGTATCGATACCGAAAAAGCTATTGCGCTTATCGTAAACGGGTTCAGTAAAGAGGTACTTAACAAGTTACCAATGGAATTCGCCGTTGAAGCTCAAAAATTATTAGAAATTAGCTTAGAAGGAAGCGTTGGATAAATCTCTGTAATATGAAAAAAGCATTTGTTTTACTGTTAACTCTTTCTGTTTTAACGGCGTGTAAAAGCGATAAAAAAACAGAAACTGCCGAAGAAACATTCACTGCCGATAGTCCTGAAAAAACCGCTAAACAAAGCGACGGGCTAACCCTTTTAAAAGGCGACTTTGTGTACTTTGATGGAGCCGCAGTAATACAAACACATGCTAATATTTACGGAGTTTTTATAACCGATAAAATGCAAGAGCTTAATGAGCTTGCCGAAAAATATAAAACCGAACCTACAGATATGGTTCCTGTAGAAATAAGAGGAAAAATCACAAATAAAAAAGACGATAAAATTCTTTGGGATAATAAAGTTGAAGTGGTTGAAATATTAAACGTTTCAAAACCCAATCCAGAGAGTAACAATGTTGTAAAACTAGGACAAGAATAGTTATGTTAAAAATTGAGAATTTACACGCTCGTGTTGAGGATAAAGCGATTTTAAGAGGTATAAACCTTGAAGTAAAACCAGGTGAAGTTCACGCTATCATGGGACCTAATGGTTCTGGTAAAAGTACCTTATCATCTGTAATCGCAGGAAAAGAAGAGTACGAAGTTACCGATGGTAGCATCATTTTTGAAGGTGAAGATATTGACGAATTGGCTGCTGAAGAGCGCGCGCACAAAGGTGTCTTCTTATCATTTCAATATCCTGTAGAAATTCCTGGAGTTTCAGTAACAAACTTCATGAAAACTGCTATTAACGAAACTCGTAAAGCTCAAGGATTAGAAGAAATGCCTGCTAAAGACATGCTAAAATTAATCCGTGAGAAATCTGAACTTTTAGAAATCGACCGTAAGTTCTTATCACGTTCTCTAAACGAAGGGTTCTCTGGTGGTGAAAAGAAACGTAACGAGATTTTCCAAATGGCTATGTTAGATCCTAAATTAGCTATTCTTGATGAAACAGATTCTGGTCTAGATATCGATGCTTTACGTATTGTTGCTAATGGGGTTAACAAATTAAAAAGTGAAGATAACGCGGTTGTAGTTATTACACACTACCAGCGTTTATTAGATTATATCGTTCCAGATTTCGTTCACGTATTATACAACGGACGCATTGTAAAATCAGGAGGAAAAGAATTAGCTCACGAATTAGAGGAGAAAGGTTACGACTGGATTAAAGAAGAAGTGAACGCTAAATAAACCGAGCAAATGGATTTAAAAGATAAATTAGTATCATCATTTCTAGCCTTCGAAAACCGTGTCGATAACGATGCGTATGTTCACGAAGTTAGAAGTGATGCTATCAAAATATTTGAGGAAACAGGTTTTCCGTCTAAAAAAGACGAAGCATGGAAATACACCTCACTAAACAGTGTGCTAAAACACGACTATAGCTTATTTCCAAAACGTGAAGAGGCTCTAGATTACCGTGATGTAAAGAAATATTTTATCCACGAAATCGATAGTTACAAAATTGTATTTATTGATGGAAAATATTCGTCGCACCTATCGCAAACCACACATGATGGTATGGATGTATGTTTAATGTCTGCGGCATTAAGCAAGCCTAAATACCGTTTAGTAATTGAAAATTACTTTAACAAAGTGGCAAGTAAAGACAGTTTAACATCGTTAAACACGGCATTTTCAAATGAAGGCGCTTTCATCCACATTCCTAAAAACAAACTCGTAGAAAAACCAATTCAAATTGTACATTTTTCTACAGGAAGTGAAGTTGCTACCATGTTACAACCACGTAACTTAATTGTGGTTGACGAGAATTCGCATGTACAAATTATAGAGCGTCACCAAAGTTTAACCGATAACCCGGTTTTAACCAACAGTGTTACTGAAATTTTTGCTAATAAACGCGCTATTGTTGATTATTACAAAATTCAGAATGACAACCTTAATGCGTCATTGATTGATAATACCTTTATCAACCAAAAACGCGAAAGTCACGCTTCTGTGCATACGTTTAGTTTCGGAGGTAAATTAACACGTAACAATCTTAACTTCTTCCAAAACGGAGAACGTATCGATTCTACACTAAAAGGTGTGACCATTATTGGCGATAAACAACATGTAGATCACAACACTTTAGTACACCATATCGAGCCTAACTGCGAAAGCCACCAGGATTACAAAGGTATTTTCGACGATAATGCCGTTGGCGTATTTAATGGTAAAGTTGTTGTTGAAAAAGAAGCGCAAAAAACCAATGCCTTCCAGGCTAACAACAACATTCTAGTTAGCGATAAAGCGACGATTAACACCAAACCACAATTAGAGATTTTTGCCGACGATGTAAAATGTTCTCACGGTTGTACGATTGGTCAGTTAGACGAAAGCGCTATGTTCTACATGCGTTCACGCGGAATTCCAGAAAAAGAAGCCAAAGGACTTTTAATGTATGCGTTCAGTAATAACGTTTTAAGTTCGGTAAAGATTCCAGAAATCAAACAACGTATCACCAAGCTTATCGCCAACAAATTAGGCGTTAATATTGGGTTCGATCTGTAAAATTATTTTGAAGCTCTTCCCGCTATCGGTAGTCGCTTTCCCGACACCTGCCGGGAAGAGCTTCAACAAATACCTCTATCGGGGCTAAACACACCAACTATGTTTAATGTAGAAACCATACGAAAAGACTTTCCTATTCTTTCACGCGAAGTAAATGGTAAACCTTTAGTATATTTTGATAATGCTGCAACCTCACAAACACCTCAACAGGTTATTGATGTGATTGTAGATTATTATTCAAACTACAATGCTAATATTCATCGTGGTGTACATAGTTTAAGTCAGGAAGCTACCGATAAATACGAGCAGGCCAGACAAAAAATTCAGGCACATTTCAATGCAAAACATGCGCATGAAATCATTTTTACTTCGGGCACAACACATGGCATCAATTTAGTTGCTAACGGGTTTTCATCGCTATTAACTAAAGGCGATGAAATTATCGTTTCAGCCTTAGAACATCACAGTAATATTGTGCCTTGGCAAATGTTATGCGAACGTACAGGCGCCTCTTTAAAAGTGATTCCAATGAATCAGGATGGCGAACTCGTTATTTCAGAATTTGATGCTTTATTATCTGAAAAAACAAAACTAATTTTCGTTAATCATATTTCAAATGCCTTAGGAACGATAAACCCTATAGAGTATATCATAAAACAAGCGCATTTGGTTGGCGCTGCTGTTTTAATTGACGGTGCACAGTCTACACCACATATAAAACCAGATGTTCAGGCTTTAGACGTCGATTTTTACGTCGCTTCTGCACATAAAATGTGTGGCCCTACTGGACAAGGCATGCTTTATGGTAAAGAGGAATGGTTAAAAAAATTACCACCTTATCAAGGTGGAGGTGAAATGATTGCCGAAGTCACTTTCGAAAAAACAACGTACGCCGATTTACCTCATAAATTCGAAGCCGGAACTCCAAATATTTGCGGTGGTATCGCATTTGGAGCTGCAGTAGATTATATGAATGCTATTGGTTTCGATACCATAGCAAGTTACGAACAAGAACTTCTAGAATATGCTACCGAAAAACTTCAAAGTATTGAAGGCTTAACAATTTATGGTACGTCTAAACATAAAACCTCTGTAATTTCCTTTAATCTTGATGGTATTCATCCTTACGATGTAGGCACTATTTTAGATAAGTTAGGGATTGCCGTTCGTACAGGACACCACTGTGCACAGCCAATCATGGACTTTTATAGTATTCCAGGTACTGTTCGTGCCTCCTTTGCTTTCTATAACACCAAAGCGGAAATCGATGCTTTAGTTGAAGGGGTTAAAAAAGCCAAAATGATGCTTTCTTAATAGGTTAAGAAGCCTTTTTACTCCTTAATACATTGATTCAGAATCGTATTTTCTGCATAAAACAATCTCATTCTTTAGTATTTCTTATCTTATTTTGTTAAATAAATAACAAAACATTGCATTTTGTCGAATTATTAACAATAATTTTCACTTTAGAACCATTAAACTCTAAAAATATCCTATCTTCAAAGCCGACTAATTCAAATTAAATTTAAAAAATGAAAAAATTAATTTTAAGTATGGCGGCTATAGGACTTCTATTTGCTGCCTGCGAGAGCGAAAAAAATGAAATCACTCAAGAACAGGAAATTGACATGAGTGATTTTTATGTTTACACAGATTTAGAAGATATTTCAGCTAAATCTGCTACCTCAAAAAAATCGCTTACCCCGTGTTACACCATGAACGTACTTAACCGTCAGCTTCAGGAAAATCCGGGTTTAGAGCAAAAAATGTATGCTATAGAATACCACACCCGCAAATTCATAACTGCAAAAGGCAAACCTACCAACCCTGGAGGAGGAGGTAGTGGTGATACAGGCAGCACCGATGTCGACGTCCTTCCTATCGAGGATGGTTTAGGAACCATCACTATTCCTGTTTATGTTCATGTTGTACTACCAAATGCAAGTGATATCACCGACAAACAAGTAACCGATCAAATATCAGTTCTAAATGATGACTTTAGTAGTACAAATACAAATCTATTACCAAGTGGGGCGACAGATTTTATTAATGATGCTACAATAACAGATATAGAATTCAACCTTATTACCACTTACAGACACGATGATTCCAGAAGTTCGTGGGGAACAAATGATGCTGTAAAAGCTGCTTACCCTCCTATCACTCCAGAAACCCATTTGAACATCTGGGTATGTAATATAGGGGGAGGTATTCTAGGATATGCACAATTCCCTGGAGGAAATCTTGCAACCGATGGTGTTGTATTATTACATGAAAGCTTACCAGGAGGAACGGCTGCGCCTTATAATGAAGGAAGAACAGCAACCCATGAAGTAGGTCACTGGTTAAATCTTAGACACATCTGGGGAGACGGTAGATGTAGACAAGACGATTTCGTTGAAGACACGCCTTCTTCTGATGGCGCAAATTACGGTTGTCCATCTTACCCCTCTATTAGTTGTAAAGATGCTGATATGACTATGAATTACATGGATTATACCGATGATGCCTGCATGTATATGTTTACCGATGGCCAGCGCAACAGAATGCGCGCTGTCTTTACATCTGGAGGTTTTAGAGCGTCTATGTTAGGAAACTAAATCAGAATGACATAAAATTCAAAAAGGCGCCAAATTTGGCGTCTTTTTTGTATTATTAAATACTAAAATCTATGAGATGAAACTCTTTATTACTATTCTGGCAATTATTCTAAATGTAAACGGCTGTAACGACTCAAACATTAATCAAGACGCTATTTCTATAGAATATTCAGCTACGTCCCGAGGGTCTTATAAACACATTATCGTCAACAAAAAACAAATAGCTTTTCAAAAGAGCCGATCTTCAAAAACTTTAATAAAGCCCTGTTCAGAGGAAAACTGGTATACCATTTACGACATCCTAAAAACAATTGACATTTCAAACATTCCGAATTTAAAAGCCCCTTCAGATAAACGTATGTTTGATGCTGCTGCCATTGCTAAACTAAAAATAACATATCAAGATTCTATTTATCAAAGTCAGCCCTTCGACCACGGAAACCCACCTGAAGAAATCGATCAACTTGTTAAAGAAATACTATCTCTTACAGAAAACATTGAATAGCTGATATTCTTATTGTATTTTTACATAAAATTTGAGATTGTGACTATAGAAGAAATTCAAAATGAAATTATCGACGAATTCTCAATGTTTGAAGATTGGGAAGAACGTTACCAATATATGATTGATTTAGGGAAAGACTTACCCCTAATTGACGAACAATATAAAACCGATGACCATATCATTAAAGGCTGCCAGAGTAAAGTTTGGGTACATGCCGATATGCAGGACGATAAGGTAGAATTTACAGCTGATAGTGATGCCATCATCACTAAAGGTATTATTGCTATTTTAATTCGTGTGTTCTCAAACCAACACCCTAAAGATATTATCGATGCCGATATGGCGTTTATAGACAAAATTGGTTTAAAAGAACACTTATCACCTACCCGAGCTAACGGTTTGGTTAGTATGATAAAACAACTTAAAATGTATGCCATCGCATACCAAACACAAATAAAATAATATTATTCGTTAAGTCGCTTATCGGAATCCGACTAAGCCTGTAAACATTGAACATATGAGCGAAGCAATTGACACTGCCGATTTAGGTGAAAAAATAGTTAATGTTTTAAAAACCATTTATGACCCGGAAATCCCTGTAGATATCTACGAGCTAGGGTTAATCTATGATGTTTTTGTAAATGAAGATTACGATGTTAAAATCTTAATGACATTAACCACACCTAACTGCCCAGTAGCAGAAACATTACCTCTTGAGGTTGAAGAAAAAATAAAATCATTAGATGACGTAAATAGCGCCGAGGTTGAAATCACTTTCGATCCGCCATGGACACAAGATTTAATGAGTGAAGAAGCCAAATTAGAATTGGGCATGCTTTAATAACAAATTTTAGATGGCTAAACGCACACCTAAATCATTAAAAGACGGCGGTAAAAAAACAAATTTAAAGTCGTCTTTTAATGCACTTACGTACATTCCCCGGTTTTTTAAAGAAATCTGGAATGTCAACAAAAAACTATTCTTACTCTCGGCCTTTTGCAGGCTTATTGGCGCCCTGCTTCCAGTTATTATTTTATGGGTTGGTAAATTAATTATCGACGAAATTCTATATCAAATTTCGCTTGATGCTCGCGATTACACCCAACTCTGGACCTACGTTGCCCTTGAATTCGGTTTAGTTATTTTATCCGACTTAATGAACAGAGCTATTTCGTTAACCGATGGTTTATTAGGTGATGAATACAATATAGCAACGTCGGTGACCATTATAAAAAAGACGAATCAAATTAATATTAGCTTATTAGAAGATTCTGAATTTTACGACAAACTGGAACGTGCCAGAACACAAACCACTGGGCGTGTTGGGCTCATGTCTAATGTGCTTGGTCAGGCACAGAGTGCGGTATCAATAGTCACTTTAATTGCCGGATTGGTGTACTTTGAACCGTATTTAATATTACTGTTAATATTGAGTATTATTCCATCGTTTATTAACGAAGTGCGTTTTAGTCAACAAGAATACTCACTGGCTAGAAGCTGGACAGCAGAACGCAGGCAATTAGACTATTTGCGATTTATTGGTGCTAACGATAAAACAGCTAAAGAAATTAAACTCTTCGGTTTAACCGATTTTATCGTCGATCGTTTTAAAAGCCTTTCCGAAGAATATTACGAACTCAACAGAACACTTGCCGTTAAACGTTCGGCTCTTGGTTTTTTATTCAATCTTCTGGGCTCTTTAAGTTATTACGGCGCTTATGTGTTTATTATTTATCGCGTACTTTCAGGTGCGATTTCTATTGGTGAACTTACGTTCCTTTCGGGCTCGTTTAACCGTTTAATGAAGAATCTCCAGGAATTCTTTTCGCGTTTTACCCGTATTTCAGAGAGTGCTTTATATCTAAAAGACTATTTTGATTTTACAGATATTTCAGTTGCCTCGAAAACCGAGGAAGATATGCCTCTTCCAAAAACTATTAAAGAAGGTTTCGAATTTAAGAACGTATATTTTTCCTATCCTGGTTCGGATCATGAAATATTAAAAAACATTAATTTCACCCTTAAAGCTGGTGAAAAATTAGCCTTTGTAGGACAAAATGGTGCAGGAAAAACAACATTAACTAAATTGTTATTGCGTTTTTACGAACCGACTTCGGGAGACATTTTATTAGACGGAATTAATATTAATCGATTTAACAAAGCAGAATACCAGGCCTTTTTCGGAGTGATTTTTCAGGATTTCTTCCGTTATGAATTCACCATTAAAGAAAACATTGCTATTGGTGATATTAATGAATTAGACAATCAAACAAAAATTGAAAATGCTGCCGAATTAAGTTTAGCCGATTCAGTCGTAAACGAATTAAAACTCGGTTACAACCAACAATTAGGAAAACGTTTTGCAAACGGACAAGACCTTTCGGGCGGGCAATGGCAAAAAGTAGCCTTGGCTCGTGCATACATGAAAAATGCCGAAGTGATGATTTTAGATGAGCCTACCTCAGCTCTCGATGCCAAAGCCGAAAGCGATGTGTTTACCCGTTTTATCGGTTTAACAGAAGGCAAAACCAGCATTATTATTTCACACCGTTTTAGCACCGTAAGACAAGCCGATCGCATTCTGGTTATAGAAGATGGCAAAGTTCTGGAACTCGGCACCCACGAAGAACTCATGCGAAACGACAATTTATATGCACATTTGTTCTCGCTTCAGGCTGAAGGCTATCAATAATACATTAATTAAACTTTATTTAAATTTGCAGTATGGCAGATGAAATTATAAATCGCGTAGCGAATAGTAAACTGGTAACAATAAACTTAGAAGACTATTACCCAAAAGGACCTCGTATGGTTTTCGATATTAAAGACTGGCTTTTTGAAGGTTTTGTGCTTCGCGAAAAAGATTTTAGAACTCATGTTTCAGAACATGACTGGTCGCAATACGAGAACTGTTATGTGGCGTTAACCTGCAGTAGCGATGCTATTATTCCGGGATGGGCTTTTATGCTTATCAGTCTCCATTTAGACCCTTATGCCCAACATGTAGTTATAGGTTCTTTAGAAGATTTAGAGACTAGCGTTTATCAGAATATCATCAATAATTTAGAGGTTAGTGAGTACACCGATAAGCCTATTATTATTAAAGGCTGTTCAAAAAAACCGGTACCGCAAAATGCCTACATCATGCTGGCTTCAAAACTAAAACCCATTGCTAAGTCTATTATGTACGGTGAAGCCTGTTCTTCGGTTCCGCTATATAAAAACAAATAATTTTAAGTGACACTCACACAAAACAAGTGTCTTAAATCGTAATGATTTACGGCAGCTGTTGTAAGTCAATTATTTTAAAATTATATTTATACTCCATTCATAAACAAACCAATATGAAAAAAACACTTTTACTCTTGGCATTATTAATTGGTATGGTATCAGTTAATGCGCAAACAAAAGAAGAACTTGAAGCTCAGAAAAAAGAAAAAAAGGCTGAAGCCGATGCCCTTACTGCCGAGGTTAAAGCCATACAAGCTAAAATTGATGCACTTCCAGGTTGGCGAATAGGCGCCTTTGGAACCATTGGGGGAAGCATTTCGAACTTTAGTAACTGGTATTCACAAGGGACACCTAACAACCAGTCCGGAAATATAGGATTTACTTTGAATGCCTATGCCAATTTAATTCAGGAGAAATTCTTTTGGAGGAATGCCCTGACTACAAACTTAAACTGGGTGAAATTAGACGATAAAGACGACCCAAATGACGATGATAGCTTCAACCCAACAACCGATGTGTTTAACATTTCATCGCTTTACGGTAGAAACATTACCAAATCGTTAGCAGCTTCGGGATTAATGGAATACCGTACCACGCTTTTAGATAACTTTAATGACCCTGGATACTTAGATTTAGGTATTGGTGCCACGTGGACACCAATCGAGAATCTAGTGGTGGTTATTCACCCTTTAAACTACAACTTTGTGTTTAGCAGTGGGGAAACGATTTACGAATCCTCACTGGGTGCTAAAATTGTTGCAGATTATACTAGAAGTTTCGGCGCTGTGAATTTTAAAACCAACTTATCGATGTTCCAGAGTTATAAAAGTAACGACTACTCCAACTGGACCTGGACCAACTCGTTTAGTTACACCCTATGGAAAATAATTGGTGTTGGTTTCGATTTTGGCTTACGTAACAACAGACAGGAAGCACTTGATTTCGCGCTAGCTCAAGACCCTGCAACCGCTACCGGTTTTGACGATTTAGATAACAAATTACAAAGCTATTACACCTTTGGTTTAAGTTATAAGTTCTAAACCAAGAACAAATAGTATTTAAAAAACGGCTGTTTTACTTTTGTAAGGCAGCTGTTTTTGTTTTGTAAGTATTTGTGTATTTTTAAAATATATTCCGGCATATTTGCGTAAAATCTATTAAACTTAATGAAACTATTTCCTAGTAAAATTTTTAAAACAGAATTGAGAAACGATTATTTAATCTCAATGCAAAATCTAAAATCTAATACAGACATTACAGACACATTGGTTTCAGACCATACTAAGAAAGCGTTTCGTGGACTTGTGGATGATGTTGGATTTAAAGTTATTTCTTCAGAAATAGGACGTGGCGCGGTTTGCGTGTTAATTGGAAATTTTAAAGGAAAAACTGGCGAAATCGAAGTAAGAATCCATAATGCCTTTAAAGTCATGTTTTCCATTATTTTATCATACCCCTTTATTGGATTTGGAATAATTTCATACACACAAGGAATCGAAAAAGGAATTGATTTCATACCAATCCTATTATTCGGTTTTCTTTTTATAAGATTTATTTTTATAGGGTTAGGTTTTCGATTAATTTCAAAAACGGGCATAAATAAACTTACCGAAATTTTGGAAATAAAAGAATTAAATGAAAAATGAAAATTCAGTATGAGTAAAACAATAGAATTTCTTAATACGCTGGACGATGTTGAGTTAGCCTTCTTTGTTAAATATAAAATTGGCACTTACACTAAACCAACTCAAGATTTAATTAAAGAATATCTCAAAAACAAAAATCTTACTGAAGATAAAATTGAGCAGCTTATTACTAAAAAACACCTTAAAACAAATCATAATAAGGATCTAAAAATGTGCCCACGATGTTGTTCTACAAAAATAAGAGCAGATAAAGTTGAATGGACAAATACATCTAGTACTCCCGGCTTTGCAGATGAAGTAGCCGTTCTTTCAGGTATGGCAGGAAATGTAACCTATAAAAACAATGTTATTTGTAACGTTTGCGGCTATTGGCTTGAAGACCCTAACAATGAAAGACCTTTAAGATTCAAAAATAAAATTCTAAATTACATATGGGATCTCTTTAACATGTAATCTTTACCTCTTCTTAAACTTACGTTCCTTTTTCTTGTTTCCGAACAGTCGTTTTAAAAACCCATCGCGTTTTTCAGGTTCACAATCAAGGTCTTGTAAAACTTCATCTGAAGGCGTTTCAAACTTCGATTTAGTAATTGTATTAAATTGTGAATCAGCATTTAGTTTTTGATAAAACTTCGCAAAAATAGGCAAAGCTGAATTGGCGCCCTGACCAATACCTGTGGTTTTAAATCCAATACTGTGGTTATCATTCCCAACCCAGGTTACCGTAACCAGTTTAGGCGTAATACCCACAAACCAGCCATCTTTATTGTTTTGTGTCGTACCTGTTTTTCCAGCAATATCATTTTTTAAATTGTAGGTTGATCGCAATCGGGTTGCAGTACCGCTGTTCACTGTTGATTGCATGATTTGCAGCATGACTTCACGTGTGTAATCGCTATAGGCTTGATCTTCGTCTATCTCAGGTTTAAACTCGGCAATTACATGACCATTTTTATCGGTGATTTTCGTAATCGCATACGCTTTTACCGGTTTGCTATCGTTTACATAACTGGCATAGGCTCCGGTTAATTCTTTTAAATTAATTTCAGCAACACCCAAAGCCAAAGACGGTTCTTTTGGTAATTCTTTTTGAATGCCCATTTTAGCCGCCTGTTCAACCACTTTTTCAATCCCTACTTTATTCAGTACCTTAACGGCAATGGTATTCACCGACTGACTTAAAGCGGTTTCCAGGTTATAATTTAAATGCTCGTCATCTTCCTCTTTACCTGCATTGGTTGGTGTCCAGTCGTCAAAATCGGTGTAGGTCACTGCCGATAATGAAAAATAAGTACACGGCTTCATGCCGTCTTCAATAGCTGCAGTATACACAAACGGTTTAAACGTCGATCCCACCTGACGCTCACTTTGCAATACGTGATCGTATTTAAAAAAGCGATAATCGATACCGCCAATATATGTTCTAATGGCTCCGGTTTGCGGTTCAACAGACAACATACCTGTATTTAAAAACTTTAGATAATGTTTTAAACTATCAATCGCTGATACATTTTTTATGGTATCTCCTTTCCATTGAAACAATTCGGTTTTTCGTTTTACCGATAAAGAATCTAAAATCTGCTTATCGGTTAAGTCTTTACTTTTATAGGTTTTATATGCTGGTAAGGTTTTTATAGCTGCATTCACTACTTTTTTAGAATTCCAAGGCGCGTACCTTCCAAACGATTGCTCATGAGACCTTTGTAAACCGGCTAGATGTTCTTTCATAGAAGTTTCGGCTAAAGCCTGCATCGTAGAATCTAAAGTCGTATGAACTACCAGTCCATCACGGTACAAATCGTAAGGTTCACCATCGGGCTTTTTCAATGTATCTAATATTGCTTTGAGTTCCTTTTTTACAGTTTCTCTGAAATAAGGAGCAAGACCTACATCGTGATTAAAAGATTTATAGTTTAAAACCAGTTCCTGCTCACTTAACGAATCGGCTTCTTCTTCTGTTAAATAATCATATTTATACATTTGCTGAAATACCACATCTCGTCGCGATTGTGTGCGCGCTCTATGCAATCTTGGATTATAATAACTCGTAGCTTTTAAAGTTCCGATAAGTGCAGCGGCTTCAGAATAATTTAAATCGATAGCTGGTTTATTAAAAAACTTCCGCGAAGCGCTTTCTATTCCGTAAGTATTATCAGGGAATGGTACCGTGTTAAAGTACATGGTTAGAATATCGTTTTTGGAATAGATATCCTCAATGCGTTTGGCTATTATAGACTCCTTAAACTTATTAATGAGCATACTAAACACGACGTAATTTTTCCTTCCGAATAAATTCTTAGCCAATTGCAGGGTTATGGTACTTCCGCCTCCTGCCGATTTATCTCCAAGAATAATGTTTTTTATAAATACGCGAAGTAAACTTACATTATCCACCCCATCGTGCTCATAAAAACGCACATCTTCAGTAGCCACTAAAGCATCAATAAGATGTTGTGGAATATCATCAAACTCTAAAGGCTGCCGGTCGTAAATGTAATACTTCCCTATAAGTTTCCCATTCTTATCTAATAGTTGGGTAGCTTCAGCCTGCTTAATAGAACTTAAATCTTCTTTTGTTGGTAACTTACCAAATACACCTAAAAATACACTGGCATATATTAGCGCGAAAAAGCCAACTACCGAAACACCTACTATTACCGCCCACTTTATCCATTTTCGTTTTAGTAGTAATTTCATTAATTTAATCTTTTGGGGTTCCCAGATTATATACGTTACGAATCGATAATATCGTCGTAATCAGGATAAAGAAAATTGTTGTAAGGGAAACGTGTAATGTGAATTTTACGTACTTCGTTGTACACGCGTTTTCTAAAATCTTCCAGATTCTCTTTATTTATAGCGGAAATAAACAAGGCGTTCTCCCCTATTTTACCCATCCAGGTTTTTTTCCATTCGTCTAAAGAATAGTGCTTTTTGGTGCGCTCAATATCAAATTCGTCATCGCTTTCAAAAGGTTCCGGCTTGTAAGCATCAATTTTATTGAATACCATAATGGTAGGCTTATTGATACTTTCTATTTCACCTAAAATTTTATTTACCGAATCGATATGTTCTTCAAAATTAGGATGTGAAATATCAACTACATGTAATAATAAATCGGCTTCGCGAACCTCATCAAGTGTACTTTTAAAACTTTCTACCAGTTGCGTTGGAAGCTTACGAATGAATCCTACGGTATCACTTAATAAAAACGGTAAATTTTGAATCACGACTTTTCTAACGGTCGTATCAAGCGTAGCAAAAAGTTTGTTTTCAGCAAACACTTCACTTTTACTAATAACATTCATTAAGGTCGATTTTCCAACATTGGTATACCCCACCAATGCCACACGAACCATAGCTCCACGATTACCACGTTGTACCGACATCTGCTTATCGATGGTCTTGATTCGGTCTTTTAATAAGGCAATTTTATCACGGACAATACGTCTATCGGTCTCAATCTCGGTTTCACCCGGACCACGCATACCAATACCTCCTTTTTGACGCTCAAGGTGGGTCCACATACCTCTTAATCGCGGTAATAAATACTCACACTGTGCCAACTCGACCTGCGTACGGGCATAACTGGTTTGTGCACGTTGAGCGAAAATATCAAGAATTAAATTGGTTCTATCTAATACTTTACAATTAAGTATTTTACTAATATTTCGTTCCTGTGCTGCAGACAATTCGTCATCAAAAATAGCAGTCCCCACATGATTTTCTTCAATAAACTCTCTAACATCTTCCATCTTACCTGTCCCAATAAAGGTTTTTGGGTTGGGCATATCCATTTTCTGGGTAAAGCGCTTTACAACTTCTCCTCCGGCAGTATAAGTTAAAAACTCAAGCTCATCTAAATACTCTTTAGATCGGGTTTCATCCTGGTCTTTAGTTACAATACCAATTAATACAGCTTTCTCTAAGTTTATATCTTTTTTCTCTAACATACTTATAAATAATATGCAAAGTTACATAATTGCATCCATTTTAATTTTTATATTTTTATTGCAAAATAAAAACTTCCTATGATCGATTTTGATGATGCCGAAGTAAGACCAAATTTATACACTACGGCATTTTATAATCTTGAAAATCTGTTTGATATTTACGACGACAAACATACAAATGACAATGATTTTCTACCTATTTCTAAAAAGAAATGGACGCCAAAACGCTATGATAATAAACTACGAAAATTAAGTTATGCCATTTCAAATATCGGACTACGGGAAACAGGAAAACACCCGGCATTAATTGGTATTGCCGAAGTTGAAAATGCCTCTGCTATTAAAGCGTTAATAGAATTTAAACACTTAGAAGATTATAATTATGATTATGTACATTATAACTCGCCCGACGAACGCGGTATTGATGTAGCTTTAATTTACGATCGTGATGTTTTTGAAGTCACTAATTCTGAAACGTATACCATTACCTTATTTGATGATGACGGCAGCCCGGATTACACCCGGGACATTTTACTCGTTTCTGGATTTTTAGAGGGTTTACCTGTCCATGTTCTTGTAAATCATTGGTCATCGCGACGTGAAGGTGAAAAAGAAACCGAACCCAAGCGCATCGTAGCATCAAAACGTTTAAGTGAGGTTATTGATGAGTTAAGAGAAGAACATCCAGAAGCCAAACTGATTATTATGGGCGATTTTAACGATGATCCGTCAAGTGCCAGTATAAAATCGTTGGTGGAAACTCAGAACCTGTACAATCCTATGGAAACGCTTCGTTCGTATAGCCGAGGAACCACATACCATAGCCGCCAATGGAATTTGTTCGACCAGATTATCATTACCACCAACTTTTTTGAAAACACGCCAAATAGCTTAGAATTTCATTCAGCTAATATTTTTGATGAAGACTTTTTAAAGCAATTCGATGGCAAGTTTAAAGGCACACCGTTTAGAACCTACGTAGGCACCAAATACCACGGTGGTTACAGCGACCATTTTCCGGTATATGCCATTTTTAAGAAAAACTAAGACATAAAAAAACCGCCCATTCAGGCGGTTTTTTTATTATATATTTCATTAAATTACTCTCCAAATACCTGAACATTATCAATCTCATATGTTGATGAAGCTGATGTTGTCGAGGTATATTTAAAGCCTACAAACAAGTTACCTCCTGCAGCTGCAGACACATCTACATCTCCAGAATCGGTCCATGAGGACCAACTATTTATATTAGTATCAAAATCGGCCGTTAATTGCACCCAAGTACCATCAGTTGTTGGGTCGCCTCCCATATAATCGGTACACATATACAGCTCAATATCGTTGCCTGCATAACGCTTAACCGTTTGAAAAGTTAGAGTTGCAGCAGAAACTCCAGATAAGTCAATAGCTTTAGTAATCAACCAGTCTTCATTGTCTCTATTGCCACCACTATAACCAGACATTGTTGCACTGTCATTTGGATTTCCAAAAGTATTATAATACCATTCCTGATCACCAACAACACTATAAGTTGTCCATTTATTTAAATTTCCTGATGAAAACGAATCTTCAAATAACGGATCGCAACGGCTTCCATCAAACATAACGTCTTCGGTATCACGAATGAATAATTGATAATCGGAATTATATTTACTAAACACTGCTACTATAGATCCCTGACCTACTGGAAATAATTCATTCTTAAAATCGGCAAAACCACTGTTTCTTAAAATAGTTTGAGAGTTATCCTCGCAATTTTTTAAATATCTATTTACCGTAAAGGTGTTATCTGCATTAGCATAAGGCTCCCCGACTTCTGAACTATTTAACTGCATATTATCAATCTGAACTAACATGTTTATATAGTTGTCATTAAACTCAGACGGAGTGATAACTTTTGGAACAATGGTTGCTACTTCAGCTGAACGAATAATATAATCATCGTAAGTAAATGCAGAAATTCTTCCAACACTAGTGCCATCAATCTCACCAATATGTAACACACTATTCATTTCATCCATTCCCAGACCATTTAGCTTCACATACACTTTTTGCCCGGGTTTATATAAGGCATATAAAGACGTGACATCTACATCTAACTGAATGGCCGCGGTTGGATCTTCAGGTTTATCTTGAATAATCAATACTTTATAAAAATTACCAGCTTCGTCATTAGACACTACATAGCCTTCAATTATTAATTCGCCTTCATTATTAGCCTCGTTAAAATCTACAAGACTACCAGCATACATATCTTTCACTATAGAAATTGTGGTATTCGCTTCAATATTTGGTTCTTCAATTTCTACATTAGGAATAGAATAATCGTCGTCATGGACACAGGATGTTAAAGCCAACGCAAAACTTAGTGCCAGAGTTAAATATATATTTGTCGTTTTCATGATATTATTTTTTTTATGTTTTTTGAATGCTTCGCAGTTCATCTGTTTTGTGTTTTATACTTTAAAATCTGAAATAAAGATTAAGGAAATAATTTGCGCCACGCCCGTACCAGTATTTTGGTCCGAAAACACGAGTATCATTACTCATATCGTCTCTTAACTCTCGGTAATTGGCTGCGCGCCCTTGTTCGAAACCACCTGTTTTATATTCTTTATCTAACACATTTCCTATGCTTGCAAAGAATCCAACATAATAATCGTCTATTTTCCACGATTTACCTCCAATAAGATTCACTACCATATAGTCATCAAACTGTTCCTGTTTTAATAACTCTCTGGCAATATCCTCGTCGTAATCATTAAACGGTAAGCCATCAACCGGATCTTTATAAAAATTTGCCGTTCTGGTTAACGGACTAACATCTACATAAGTATTTGTGAAAAAATTGGCTGTGGCTCCAAACCACCAGTAATCCGGATCGCGATATTCAAACCCTACAGAATATGCTCCTTGCGGCCCACCAGCCACTTTATAATCTTTCATATTGGCCGGACCTTGGGGTGCTGTAGCCGCATCGGCCGTTAAAATTAAATTCGGATTATTATCGTAAGTGTATTGACCTACAGAGGCTGCACCTTTTAATTTAATGGTTGGTGTTACCTGCGCTTCAATACCGGTTTCTACTCCTAAATGAATTTTATCAATCCCTTGAAGAATTTCACTCACAAATTCTGAACTTTCTGTAAAACCGGTTACCCCATCGGCATAGTAAAACGAGATTTCATTAGCATCTTCCGTTTTAATATAGAATCCGGTAACCCGTGCTTTTATAGTTGGCGAGCGGAAAATATAACTCGCGTCGAACGAGGTAATTTTTTCTTCTGTGATATCTGGCACTATATTATTATTAACACGCGCATTAGAAAAGGTATTCCTTAAAGATGGTGCTCGCGTAATGTAACCCGCATTGGCATCAAACAAATGCTTACCAGAAAACTTATAAGTAAAGCCCCCTTTAGCACCAATACCTGTAAAATCTAACTTGTCGCCTTTTCCTAAAGAATTTCCTGTATTGGCTTCATTATCATATAACCCTTCACGTTGATAATCAGTTTTTGAAACACTTCCTGCCAGATAAAAATCAATTTTATTGTATTTAAACTGTGCCTGAGCATATCCAGACAGCACATTGGCAAACAGGTTATAATTGTACTTAAACTTATCACCTTCAATAGCGATACGATTCGGATTCTGTAAATCAAACTGAAACCCATCGAATGAATCGACATTTAAAAAGCCGTTACCGCCTAATAAATCCATAATTTCAGCGAAATTTTGAGACTTTAGCTTTCTGTAATTCACAGCAGCATTTAAAATGATATTTTCATTCAATTCTGAATTTAAAATAGAATTGAACGTCCATTGCTTATCATCATTTCTATCTTCATATAAAATATAAGTTGAATAATTCCCTACGTTTTCTAAATTGGTTTGATACAAACTATTCCAATCTATTTGGCCATCATTCAAGAATTCCTGTTCTGCTAGATAGGCATTAGCATAATTTGGTCCTGCGGTTGGTGTTAACCAGTAACTAGGTAGTTTTTGGTAGTACGCCGGACTTGGATTAGAACCACCACCTATAGGAAAGCCGTCATCATTTAAACGGGTCCCTCCATAATCTAATCGACTATTCCCGGTTTTACCAAACTGATAACCGACATTCGTATTTAAGGTAGTTTTACTTGAAATATCCCAGTAATGGTTAAGCATTAAAATAGGCTCCTCAACATCTTTAAAACGCGAATTACGTTTCTCGCCATCTTGCCAACCCCAGTATTCGTTGTATTTAATTCCTTTTAAATCGTAAACTTCCTGAGTATTCGGCGCCGATTTTCCACGTCGGTTAGGCGCATAAATTGAGGTGAAATTAATACTGTGCTTATCGTTAATAACTTTTTCAACAGATGCAAATAGCGACTTAGAATCGTATAAGGTCGCATCCTGGTACCCTTCATTTCCCCAACGTCTGGAAAGCATAACCGTCATGGCCCAGCCCTCTTCCATCAAGCCAGTAGAATAACTCGCCATTAACCTATTCGTGTAACTACGATTAGATGAGGAATATGTTAATTGTCCCCCCGGACGATAATTCGTGGCCCTGGTATTAATATTAGTCGTTCCTAAAACACCTCCAAAATTATAAGCCGAAGGGGTTAATCCGGTGGTTAATTCCTGATTTCTAACCACATCATTTAATCCACCCCAATTACTCCATTGCGGCCTTCCATTATACATTTTGTTCATTTCGATACCGTTAATAAGCACCGAACCATTATCGGAATCTAAACCACGTAATCTAAAAAACGACGGACTAAATTCGAAGGCTGCAGTACGCTGAAACACGTCTAAAGACGATGATAAGAGTCCTGAAATATTATCGGCTCCGGTGGTATCGTCATTTAATTCATCATCAGAAAGTGTAATCGTAAATAACCCCTGTGAAGTTGTAACATCGACATCTAAAGTAATGTCCGATAAATCTACTGTTCTGTTTTCATTAACAACAATAGGAAAGCGTTTGGTTTGGTATCCGGGCTTCGATACGTTTAACATTTGTTCCCCGAGCGGAACATTACCTGAAAAAACAAATACTCCCTTAGCATCGGTTTCGGTGGATAGGGTTGTTTTTTCAACTGAAATAGTAACATCGGGTATGGGCTCAAAAGTAACACCATCTTTAACACTTCCGGTAATGATAGTTTGTTGTGCAAAAACAGTGAAAATTGAAAAAAACCCGCAAAAAGAAATGAGTAGTTTTTTTTTCATATTAAAAAATAGAGTTAGTCAATTTGCTATTTAACAGCAATTTAATGTCTACTAATTTACATTTTTTCTAATTAATATTTAAATTTGGTTGAATGTTTATAACCAAAATAACGATAACGTAACATTTTTATAATGAAGCAAATTAAACTCCTCTTATTTGTTTTTTTCCTGTCCCTTTATTCTCTAAGTTTTGGACAACCTAAAAAGACCTTCAAAGTACACACCATAGCATTTTACAATCTTGAAAATTTGTTTGATACCATCAATGATCCTAACAAATTTGATGAAGCCAGCCCGATGATGGAATTGAAAACGAACCGTTCTGAGGTGTACAAAAAGAAAATTCAGAATATGGCTATGGTTATTGCCGATATAGGTAAGGAAACCACACATAACTCACCAGCTATTATTGGAGTCTCTGAAGTTGAAAACCGGGAAGTTCTGGAAGATTTGGTTAATGATTCATCTTTAAGAGATAAAGATTACGGCATTGTGCATTTCCATTCTCCAGACGCCAGAGGTATTGACGTCGCTTTATTATATCAAAAAAAGCTATTTACCCCAACCTCAACCACAAGTAACGAATTAAAAATCTACGACGACAACTCTAAAAAACGTGTATATACACGCGACCAGCTGGTTGTTAGCGGGACATTAGAAGACGATCCGATAAGTATTATTGTAAATCACTGGCCATCGAGAAGTGGTGGTGAAGCACGAAGCCGCCCCAAACGTGTGGCTGCTGCAAAACTCACCAAACATCTGGTAGACTCTTTACAAGTTATCGACCCCTATGCGAAGGTATTTATTATGGGCGATTTTAACGATGACCCAACTAATAACAGTGTAAAAGACGTTTTAAAAGCTGAAAAAAATCGAGATAAGGTAAAATTAAAAGGCATTTATAACCCTTACGAAACCTATTTTAAAGATGGCTTAGGCACGACAGCCTATCGTGATGCATGGAGCTTGTTTGATCAAATATTAATGACTAAACCTTTATTAGAGGATGACTACTCCTCCTTTCGATTATACAAAGCAGGCATTTTTAATAAAAACTATTTAATAGGTAATAAAGGCAGATATAAAGGTTATCCGTTACGTAGCTTTGCCAATGGAAGTTTTACCGATGGATATAGCGACCATTTTCCGGTATATGTCTATGTTATTAAAGAAGTGGATTAACAAAATAAAAAAGGCAGCTGTTAGCTGCCTTTTTTATTTTGTTTTTAGCCTAACCAAACATCCCAAGGAATTCTTGATAATAACAACACTAAGCCAATAGTATAGAATATAGCAATTGGTTTAAGCTTTGCTTGTGAGGTCAATTTCTTTTTATGTTTTGAATAGCCTATGGTTATAGCTGCTATGGCTAAGATATTTACGATAGGATGCTCTACTAAATATAGACGTGCAATAGAGTTTTTCATAACTTCTCCTCCTAATTGGCTCCATAATTCCAACCTCGGCGAAACCACGTAAAGAATCATACCTATTAATAATTGGGTATGTGTTAGGATTAATGTAAAAAGTGCCAATCTAAAATCCTTTACTTCATATTCCTTTTTACCAAATACTTTAATCAAAACGTTTATAACAGTAACGATTAAAACAATAAATACTAGATATGCCCAATAAGAGTGCAGGCTTTTTACAGCTTCGTAAATCATGAAATTTAAATTTTAAATTAGAGTAACAAATGTACTAATTAAAAACATAAAAAAACCGCTTCGTTTGAAGCGGTTTTTTTATTTATAAAGATTAAATACTTTTATTCTGAAGGAAGTTGCCAAACCCCATCAGTCTTAATAACCAATAGGCTTTCCACTCCACTAGAACCGTTGTAAACATCGAAAGTTACCAAATATTTTTGTCCTTCCTCTGCCGATGGATCTAACTCATTCAACACATAATCCATAGCTTCAGCAATCATTTCATCCGTCCATTCTGCAGCATTACCTGGACGTCTTTCAAAATTACCATAGTTATCCATACTTCCCGTAGCTGCAGGATATGTAGCTGATAATGATTCAACAATCAAGGTATAATCTGAAGGCACTAATGTATAACGAATTGTATTATCTGGCACCCAGATACCATCTTCTAAACCAAACTGTAAAGTGGTTTCAATAGTCGATTCAGCCCCTGTCCAAACACCGTCAATTACTGTAAATAAGTTTCCTCTTCTTTGCGCTCCACTTGAACTTGAGTAATAATCATAAATCACCAACATCTCTTCTTCTTCCTGACCGTAAGGGAATTTTAAGCTCATAAACGTTGGTAAATAATTATTTGGCGGAATTGAACTTCCAAAATTATCATACTGACCAGGTTGTCCTGAACCTTCTCCCATAGAATCAAAATCTCCAGAACTTAAATAATAGACACCTTCGATAGCCTCCCAAGCTCCTTCGGTGTATATGAAATACTCGCCTTTAGAATCTGTAGCACCAGTAGCTCCTAACACTTTAATTGCTACGCTTTCTATACGCCATCTTGCAGCATCAGAATCGGTAGATTCATATTTAAAAGCAATATTAATGGTTTGTCCATCATAGGCTGAGAAATCATAATCTTCAGAAGCAGCCATATCTCCTGTAGCTGGGTTAGCCAAGGTAATCTCATCCCATGTTGCTGTTAAAATATCATCAGTATAATCTGTAGATACTAATATTTTTAAAAGCGAGGCATCACCTGCATAATCCAGCTCTTGAGTTATTTGAAATTTTAAATCAGCCGCATCGGTTAAATCTATTGAAGGAGACACCAGCCATTCTGTATTAGCTACCTGACCTCCAAAATAACTGTTACCCTGAACATAACCGGTTTCCGAAGTCCATACAGCATCAGATCCAAACTCCTCTTCCACAGACCAGCCTTCCATACTTCCTGCAAAATTATACGATACTAAATCTGCTAATCCTACTTCAGGCACTTCTGTATATTGATCGTATTTGGCTAAAATTATTTGCCCCTCTGTAGGGCTAGCTATTTGAGCTTCTAGAACATCAGGGATCATAGAAGCGGCATCAACATTAGGGTAAAACCCAAAAGCATCGCTTCCTGCTGAGGCATAATCTGCATTGGTTAACTGGTAAATATCTGAACTTGTTAAATCGCTTACGCCTTCAGCAGTACCAACATAAAGCATATAACCAACTGTAATAGAAGACCCGTCAGACAAATAAGGATATAATTCCCCTAAATAATCTGGTAATAACTCTTTAGCTTCGTCTTCAGAATTAAAACTTCCATAAGACAAATCCAGTTCGTCATAATCATCATCAGTAAGCGTAATTGATACTTCTTCAATAACACCAACCTCATCCGCTTTAGCGTCTTCATGAATATCTTCCATAGGATTACAACCCACCATGATTGCTCCTAATAAAATCGTGTATAAATAATATATCTTTTTCATCGTTCTTTTTAAAATTTAAGTTTTAAACCAACACTATACGTTCTTCCTGCTCCATAGTAAACTAATGCTGTTGCAGCCGTACCGTCTACATCGTTCGCATCAGAAACATATTCTGTATTAAACACGTTATTGATTTTCCCGTTTAATACGGCTTCAAACCCTACCATATCGAAGGCATGTGTTAATCCTAAATCGAATAATCCAAAATCAGGTAATTTCCATACATCTGGTAAATCGGCACTCGATCTGTTAGTTACATCGTACGATGCGTAGTTATCACCAGCAAAGTTATAATCGGCATAGATTGAAGATTTTGGAGCTAATTTATATTTAGCACCTAAAGCAAATGTGGTTTGCGCTGCATCACCAACTTTAATCCCATCGGCAATTACAACCACTTCGTCTATAACAGTACCTCCCTGATCTTGAACCTGAGCCGAGGAGTTACTTTTCCATTTCCAATCTCCTAAAGACGCCATACCTGTAAATGATAACTTATCGGTTAACTTATATCTTAAATCAACCTCAATACCTTGGTGTAAGGCATCAATTCCTAATAAGTTGTAGAAATAAATTTCATTGTCAGCCCCTTGAAGAGAACCTGTGTAAGCTTTATCTAACCAATTTGTATAATAAATATTTACATTGGCAGATAATTTTTCGCTTCGGTAACCATACCCTAACTCTGCACTAAACACCTTTTCGTTTACTGCATCGGCATTTGGAACAATACCGTCTTCATCTAAAAATACGTTATCTAAAAATGGTGCTTTTGAAAAATAACCAACATTTATGAATACATTATTATTCATATCTAAATTGTAGTTACCACCACCTTTTACACCAAAACCTAAAAAGTCTACATAATCTGAAGAACGGTCTCCTGTGATTTCGTTATTCATGTATTCTTTTTGCTTATAGCTACTGTTAGAAATATCGGCAGCAATAAAGAAGTTTAACGCATCTGTTAATTGATATTCTGCCTGACCAAAAAGTCCGGTTCTTAATACAACACCATCGTAATCTTTGTTGTATTTATCACCAACACGTAAAGGTTTTCCATAAGCGAAAGTATCCGTTTCATTATCTAAGAAGAATTGTCCTCCTAATAAATCGTCAACTTCATACCAGTGAGACCCTACATAGTAACGGCCGTCTAAACCACCTGAAATGGTTAACTGATCGTTGATTCTGTTTTTATAAGTCGATAATAATCCATACCATTCGTGTGAGTTTCTAGAAGATGAAATAATATCGGTAGATCCTAATGCCCCATTAGCTTTATTCTCCTCTATAATTCTATCAAAATCTATAGGCTGTAATCCTGAACCACCAATGCGGTATTCGCTAGACCCTATTTTAGAACCTTCATCTCTACGACCACCACCTGATCCGAATGAAGCATATAATGCGGTTGATAAAGCCGAATTGTCATTAATCTCCCATAAATGATTTAAAGAGATTTGAGGTTTATGATAGAAGTTAAACGATTGATGGTATACTTCTCCGTTTTTATACCCCCAATCCTTATTTGCTTTTTGAGGCCCTGAATCGGTATCTAACAATTCTGCTATTGTTGAACGATTATAACGTTGCCCGTGTGTTTGCTGCGCACCAAAAGCAGTAAATGTTAATCTGTGTTGCTCATTTAACTGTTGTGCCAAACTCAAAAAATAGTTATATCCAGAAAACTCTGTACCATCTACATAACCGTCACCAGAAATTTTTGAAGCACTAACGGTTGCTGCAAAACCCTTTTCGGTTAACCCTGTAGAATACGTCATTCCATATTTTAAATATCCATTATTACCAATGCTTGAGTATACATTTCCACCCTGCTCGGCATCAGTAGATTTGGTAATAATATTAATGGTACCCCCAACTGAAGGTACGGCTACTTTAGAAGCCCCTAAACCTCTTTGAACCTGCATTGAAGATGTTACATCACCTAAACCGGCCCAGTTAGACCAGTATACAGCTCCGTTTTCCATATCGTTAACAGGCACCCCGTTAATCATTACAGCAACATTTTCAGAATCAAATCCACGAAGATTAATTCTACCATCACCATAACCACCACCGGCACGAGTAGCATAAACCCCTGGTGTAGCTTTTAAAATCTCAGGAAACTCCTGAGTACTTAATTTTAAAGAAATCTCTTCCGATTTAATTGTAGATACAGCTACCGGTGTTTTTCTGTCTACGGCTACAGAAGCAATAATTTGAATTTCCTGTAAACCCACCTGACTAGATTCCATCGATATGGTCCCTAAGTCTGCGTCTTTTGTAAAGGCAACTGTTTTAGTAGTATACCCTACGTAAGTAATCAAAATTTCCCCTGAATCCGATTCCGTTTCTAATGTAAAGTTTCCATCGAAGTCTGTTACAACGCCGTTGGTTGTCCCCTTTTCTATTACATTAGCGCCTGGAAGTGGCATGTTTATTCCAGCTTCTACAACAACTCCCTTAATTGTTGATTGTGCCAAAATAACTGAAGTAAATAACAATGCTCCCGCGAGCATCATAAACTGAGCGGTTTTTTTCATAATTAATTATTTGAATTAGTCAAGGCAAAAATACTGATAATCAGAAAACATTCATTACCAATATGTTAAATATTTTAACGATTGTTGATAAAAAAAACGCGTCAGTATTAAAAATACTGACGCGTTTTAAAGATTCTTATGAGAATAATTCTATCTTTTATGAAATTCCCTTATAATAATTCAATAAATTCTGAGTAGAGGAATCATGCACTGAATCCGCGCTATTGTTAAATTCATGTAAAATTTTGTTCGCTAACTGTTTACCCAATTCCACTCCAAACTGATCGTAACTAAAGATATTCCAAATAATACCTTGTACAAATATTTTATGTTCATACATGGCTATCAATTTACCTAAACTTTCTGGTGATAACTTGTTAATAAACACCGTATTTGTTGGTTTATTACCTTCAAAGACCTTAAATGGCACCAAACTATCGGCTGTTCCTTCGGCTAAAACGTCTTCTTTAGTTTTACCATTTAGCAAGGCTTCTGTTTGCGCTAAAAAATTGGATATTAATTTATCCTGATGATCTTTATTATTATGTAACGATTTTGTAAATCCAATAAAATCAGCCGGAATTAATTTAGTTCCTTGATGTATTAATTGGAAGAAGGCATGTTGTGCATTGGTTCCTGGCTCTCCCCAAATAATAGTACCGGTTTGGTAATCAATTGGGTTACCGTTTCTATCAACACTTTTGCCGTTACTTTCCATAATACCCTGTTGCAAATAGGTTGCAAACTGATTCAAGTATTGCGAATACGGTATAACAGCTTCACTTTCCGCTTTAAAGAAATTGTTATACCAGACGCTTATAAGAGCTAATATTACAGGAATATTTTGGCTGAAATCTTCATTCTTGAAGTGCTCATCCATTTTGTGAGCTCCTTTTAATAGGTTTTCAAAATTGTTATATCCAACAGATAAACTAATAGATAAACCTACCGCGCTCCAAAGAGAAAAACGGCCACCAACCCAATCCCACATCGGGAAAATATTGTTTTCGTCAATCCCGAAGGCTTTTACGTTAGCAATATTAGTTGACACAGCCACAAAATGCTCAGCGATTGCAGCTTCATCAGCCGATTTTAAAAACCATGATTTTATGGTATTGGCATTAGACAAGGTCTCCTGAGTCGTAAATGTTTTTGACACAATAACGAAAAGTGTGGTCTCCGGATTTAATTTCTTAATCACTTCATTTACATGGTCGCCATCAACATTACTCACAAAATGGGTCGTTAAATGGTTTTTGTAATACTGAAGCGCGTCAACCACCATAGCAGGCCCTAGGTCTGAGCCACCAATACCGATATTAACAATATCGGTAAATCGTTTACCTGTATAACCGGTTCTGTGTCCGTTTACCACTTCGTTGGTAAACTTTTCAATTTTCTTTTTTACTTCAAATATTTCTGGCATCACGTTAACACCATCTACTTTAAAATCTGCCGATTCCGGTGCACGAAGTGCCATATGTAATACCGAACGACCTTCGGTTTGATTTATCGTTTCTCCTGAAAACTGACTATTTATGGCTTCTTTTAATTTTACCTCGTCGACCAACTCTAACAAATATTTTACAGTTTCTTCGGTGATTCTGTTTTTAGAATAATCGACATAAAAATCATCCCATGTAATGGTAAACTTACTTGCTCGGTCTTCATCCTCTGCAAATAAAGATTTCATGTGTACACTACTAATGGTTTCAAAATGCTCCTGAAGTTTTTTCCAGGACTTTGTTTCGGTTGGATTAATGTTAGGTAATGCCATAATTAAGAAGTTGCTTGTCTGATTTCTGGTTGTGTTAGTTCGCTATCCTCAACGTTTTGAGGTTTAAAGTTTGTGTTGTCTAATCTATATTTTATAGGTTTAATAAACTCTAAATATTTTGTTTTCAAGCTATCTGGAATAGGCTCTGCTGCTGGTAACTTTTGCTTGAATGGATCGACCTGTCTGCCATTTACCCAAAAACGATAACACACATGAGGCCCTCCGGTATAGCCTGTCATTCCTACCCAACCAATAACATCACCCTGATTTACATGTTGTCCGGCTTTTACATTCTGCTTTTTCATATGTAAATACTGGGTTTCATAAGTACCGTTATGTCTAATTTTTACATAATTACCATTACCTCTAGTGTAAGACGATTTCGTTACTGTTCCAGCTGCCGTAGCCATAATTGGTGTTCCTATAGGTGCCGCAAAATCGGTTCCTTTATGAGGCTTTACTTTATAACCATAAACTGCAATACGACGTTTTAAGTTATAGCGAGATGAAATGCGACTAAACTTAACTGGTGCTTTTAAAAAGGCACGACGCAATGTTTTAGCATCATCATTAAAATAATCTACAATACCTTTTATACTATCTGTTTCATATCTAAAAGCATAAAACGGTTCTGTATTATGCTCAAAGTAAGCCGCTTTCACATCATGAACACCTACGTAAATACTATCGTCTATATACTTATCGGTGTAAATAACTTTGAAGCGATCCCCTTTCTGAAGACGTCTAAAATCTATCGTCCATGCATAAATATTGTCGGCTAGGATATTGGTTAAAACCGGACTGATCCCTTGTTCATCCAAGGTTTCTGAAATACTACTATTTATCACGCCCGTAGCTAGTTTTTCGACATACTTAATTGGCTTTTTACTCTTATAGGCATGGATTGAATCCTTAAAATTTATAACAACGTACTCTTCTAAACTAGGCTGATAAATAAACGTTTTAGGCAACTCTAATGAGTCTTTAGAACATAAAATAGTATAGGGTCTTCCTTTCTGAAAATATCTGGCAATATCGTATGTTTCCTTTGTTTTCTCTGCTATGTGAAAAATTTGCGGATACCCGATTTTATTACGCTCTAAAATTTCACCAAAACTCTCACCTGATTTTACTGTATCTCTTCTAACCACATATTCATCGAGATTAAAACCGAACTCAATGTTTTCTTTTGGTTCTACTATGGCTAATTCTGGTTTCTCCTCTACTACCTCTTTTTCCTTGTCTTTACAGCTTACCAACCCTAAGGCCAATAGCGGTAAAATTGTTAAATATCTGTTCCCCAATTTTCTTTTTCTTGCTCTGTCCATAACTCTGGAAAAAATATTCTCTTTTGATATTTTGGGTGCATATATTTCACCCATTCACTTCCTCCTGTTGCTTCAGCGGTCTTTCCGCCAATATTTAAATAATGATTTGCTGTATTATAATGCGCCATAACCCATTTTATATTAACGGTATAATCGTAATGACGCATCGCTTTTATTAACGCTTCATTCTCTCGTGCTTCCTTTGGAAGCGCCTTGTATTTAGCGTATAAATTATTTTTATAATAAAATTTGGTAAATCTAATAAATTCGTCTTTGTATTTTTCTTCAAAAACTGTTAAAGTATAACTCTTTTTACCTGTTTTATAGTCTTTTCCAGCGGCCTGCCAATATAAATGCTCGAAAGCATTCTCGTAGGACGAATTTCTATCAATTGTATCTCTAAAACGCTTATCTATAAGATTGATTAATTCGGTGGAGGCAAACTCTATTTTTCGATATTGTGCACTTTGAAATCCACTAGCAGGCGTTAAGGTTTTTCTAAACTGATTGTACTGCTCTAAATCCATACCATCCTTCATAATACTGAAAGACGAAGTCAACATATCAAAATACCGACTAATACGCATAATTTTTGTCGTATAGAAATCGGCATCAACCTTTTTGGTTTTTGCAACCTGATCGATTTCCCAAAGAATCATTTTAAACAATAACTCGTTGACCTGATGATACATGATAAAAACCATTTCATCTTTAAAGGTGGTACGTTGAACCTGAAGATTTAATAAGGCATCGGTTTGAATATAATCCCAATAATTTAAGGGCTTACTTTGCAATAAACCTTCCAGATAATCTTCTACATCCTGGTCTATTGCCTCGTATTTTTCCTTAAGTTGATTGGTTATTTTTTTATCCAAAGTTTCTAGTTTTTTCCAGCTATAATTTTAAATGAATGCTTTAACCCTTTGTACGCTTCTAAGTCAGCTCTCAATGAGCCCACAGCCAAATCTGCCTTAATTCGCAAAGGTACTTTATTTTTATCTTTTGAAACCCAAAGTGTTAAACTTTCTTCTTCCTTAAAAACGCGGCCTGCCATAACATAAGGCCTGAATTTTAAGGCAAGTACATTACCAAAATCGGTTTCAATAACTTCCTCTCCCAGATACTTTAGTTTAAATCCGTAGTTTTCCTCATCGAAAAACATATCCGTTCTAATTTCCTGTCCAATTTTTAGTGATTTGATATCAATGTTATCACGTAAATAGTAATACGTTGATACCATATCCTGAACATTTACCGGCGTATCAAAAACGCGTTTAGTATTGTGTTTTTTATTAAACACATGAGCTTTATTCTGGTCATGATTAAAATTAATTTCAATATCCTTTATATGACCGCCTTCATCTATTTTACGAATAAATTTGTAAGGCTTAATAGCTTCCTTGTCAAAATAACTTTCATAAAGATCTTCAACTCTAAAAAACCATTTAATCATTCCTGTTGTCCAACCTTTACCGACCACATGGTATACGTCTTTACCGTCTACTTTAGCATCCTTAACAGTAAGTGTCGCGTTACCTGCTTTTAAAAATCCGCTATAACTCATTTTAAATTTAAACCATTCGCCTGTTCCAAAAGACGACTCTTGCTGAGCATAAGAGAGTGGCATTATTAGTAAAACGGATAATATAAATAGTGTTTTTTTCATGTGATTCGGGTACTGGTAATTTAACTTTTCAATTAAGTTTTTATTGCTCTTGGATTAAGGAATTACAATTACTATTCCAAAAATATAAAAATTAGTGGTACGCCCTGTAATATTAAGAAGACCTTTAAGTAAAATTGTTACTCCAAAAAACAAAAAAAGCTACCAAATAAATGATAGCTTTTCGTCAAACTTAAAATTATAATTAAAGCGTTCCTCTGTTGGCCTGTTCTCTCTCAATAGATTCGAACAAAGCTTTAAAATTCCCTGCTCCGAAACCTTTAGCTCCCATACGTTGAATGATTTCGAAAAACAATGTTGGCCGGTCTTCAACCGGTTTCGTAAAAATTTGTAACAAATAACCTTCTTCGTCGGCATCAATCATAATTCCTAAACGTTTCAAGGTTTCAATATCTTCTTTTAACTGATGGTCATGTTCGTGCAAACGCTCAGGAACAGCCTTGTAATATTCCTCCGGAGGCGTACTTAAAAACTCTACTCCTCTGGCACGTAAACTTGAAACTGTACTTATAATATCGTCTGTCGCTACGGCGATATGCTGCACGCCAGCCCCTTCATAAAAATCTAAATATTCTTCGATCTGTGATTTCTTTTTCCCTTCGGCTGGTTCGTTTATCGGGAATTTAATACGCCCATTACCGTTACTCATCACTTTACTCATTAATGCTGAATATTCGGTATGGATTTGCTTATCATCAAACGACAAGAAATTCTCAAACCCCATTACATCTTCGTACCATTTCACCCAGGTATTCATTTGTCCCCAGCCCACGTTACCAACCATATGGTCGATATATTTTAACCCCATAGGTTCTGGATTATACTCTGATTTCCACTCTCGAAATCCAGGCATAAACGTACCGTTATAATTTTTACGCTCTACAAACATATGAACAGTTTCCCCGTAAGTGTAAATCCCGGAACGCACCACTTCACCGAACTCGTCAGTTTCAACAGTTGGTTCCATAAAAGATTTTGCGCCACGACTGGTGGTCTCTTCATAAGATTTTCTTGCATCGTCTACCCAAAGTGCAATCACTTTTACGCCATCACCATGCTTAACGATATGCTCATTAATTGGGGATTTACTATTTAGCGGCGTAGTAAGGACTAATCTAATTTTGTCTTGTTTTAACACATAACTCACCGTTTCTTTAGATCCTGTTTCTAAACCTTTATAGGCGTGAGACTGAAAACCGAATGCCGTTTTATAAAAATGCGCTGCTTGTTTGGCATTACCCACATAAAACTCGACATAATCTGTCCCTAAAAGCGGAAGGAAATCTTTCGCTCCTTTAAATATTTTTTCTAAACCGTAATCTACGGATTTAATGTCTTTACTCATTATTTTACTATTTTCTATTTATGAGTTTAATTTAGTTTTGTTGTATTATTTTATTCTTATTCCAACCATGATTTATAATAATCTTCGTCTGCTATTTTCATAGCCTCCTCAGTAACCATAAGCGGCTTAAAAGTATCGACCATAACCGCCAGTTCTTCGGTTTCGGTTTTACCTATACTACGTTCGGTAGCTCCTGGATGCGGCCCATGTGGAATACCTGCAGGATGCAATGAAATATGCCCCGCTTCAATATCGTTACGACTCATAAAATCCCCATCTACATAATACAACACCTCATCACTATCAATATTACTATGGTTGTATGGTGCCGGAATTGCTTGTGGATGATAATCGTATAATCGGGGCACAAAACTGCAAACCACAAATGCATCGGTTTCAAAAGTTTGATGTACTGGTGGCGGTTGGTGCACACGCCCGGTTATGGGTTCGAAATCGTGAATGGAAAAGGCGTAAGGGTAATTATAACCATCGTAACCGACCACATCGAACGGATGGGTGGCATAAACCATTTCTATAATCTCACCTTGCTTTTTTACTTTCATTAAAAAGTCGCCAGTTTCATTATACGTTTCTAACTCTTCAGGACGTCTGATATCACGCTCGCAAAACGGAGCATGTTCTAATAATTGTCCGAACCAGTTTCTGTAGCGCTTCGGTGTATAAATAGGTCGATGCGACTCTACAATAAACAAACGGTTATCTTCGGTATCGAAATCTATTTTATAAATAATTCCTCTGGGAACTAACAGATAATCACCATATTTAAAATCAAGATTTCCTAAATGGGTTCGTAATTTACCCGAACCTTTATGAATAAAAATCAGTTCGTCGGCATCGGTGTTTTTATAAAAGTAGTCTTTTGTTGATTGTTGTGGTGCCGCCAGAATAATGGCACAATCACTATTGACCAATACTGTTTTTCTACTCTCTAGAAAATCGGTTTCAGGTTTTACTTGAAACCCTCTAAACCGATACGATTGAATATTATTAGCTTTCGCAATTTTAGGTGCAACACTATATTGTTTTATTATAGCTTTTACCTGTGTTGGGCGCTGTTCATGATAGCTATTAGTTGACATACCATCGAAACCAATTGTACCAAACAACTGCTCGTAATACAAAGTCCCATCAGGTTTTCGAAACTGTGTGTGACGCTTATGCGGAATGCTTCCTAATTTATGATAAAAAGGCATAGCTTGAATTTTTAATTAATTAAACATAAAAAGACTTCGCCCTAACATTAAGGCTGAATTATTGACTAGAGAAATACGCTCACTCAGGATTTCTCTTGATGAGGAAGTGTAGAAACAAAAGTAAGTCTTGCCAAAATACCTGCATAACATTACAAATATCGCAAAAAAAAGATGTAAAAAATAATTATTTATCAGTTTTTAAAACCAAAAACCAACATTAAAGTACCATTTACTATGTTTTAATTCGGGAGAATAACTGTATTTAACCTGAATAGGACCTAAAAACGTATCGACAGCATAACCCAAAGCATAGCCACTATAATCTGGAAGTGTAAACCATTCACCTGAATCAAAAATATCATCTTCAATATTAGCGAAATTGCCTTCTAAGGTGATATATTGTTTTTTAAACACCTCGTAGTTTGCTGTAAAGGTAGCTTTCACAAAACTATTCCCTGTTAATTCTATGAAATCATACCCTAAAAACGGCGACAGGTTATTTATAAAGTTGTTCCCGTAGCCTCCCAAAGCAAAATCCAGCGCCTTAGTCGATCTATCTCCGACTTTAAACCCTCCGCTAGATTGAATATTAAAAGCCAGTTTATCGGTTACACTAAAAGCATACCCCATATCGGCTTTAGCTATAGTAAAATCTTCAAAGTTTTCATTAAACCTTGAAGCCCATAAATACATGTGTAAATCGCCATCAAAATAAAACCCACGCTTTGGAAAATATTTATTATCGTAAGTATCTAATTTTAAAGTACCAAAAACACTTAAATAATCGGTGCTCTCAAAAACAGTTTCTCCTTGTTGATTATCTATCAAAAAGGTTTCTGATTTCATCTCAAGTCGTTTATGTTCTGCCCCCATACTTAATGCAAAATCTTTTCGAAACAGGGTTTGCACATAGACTTGATTGGTTTGATCTTCCAGACTTGTTTCAATTTTATTAAGGTCTTCCTCTACAATAAAATCATTCTCTAAAAGCAACTGTGCATTAATACTCTTTTTAAATTGGTTAAATCTGGATTTTACACCTATACTCCAATAAAAACCCTTATCAATAAAATATTCAAAATTATAACGCACATTATCCCCAAGAATAAAATCTAAAGAGGCTAAATCACTATCAAAAAACAAGCGCTTTTTAGTCAGGTTAATTAAAGCCGCACTTTTATACAAATCATCATAATGCAATCCGAGCTTTAAAAATGTAGTGGCTTTGGTTTCCTGGAGGTAAGTAATTAAATCATAGCCATCCGTCCCCGCTCTTTTTTGAAGCTTATATTCAAATGAATCAAAATTATTTGTAGCTATTAGGTTGTTTATTCCTTTATTAAACTTCTCATAGCTAACCGTTTCGTGACTCTTCAATTTTAATTTCCCTAAAATGTACGCCCGGGTATATTTTTCATTACCACGCACTACAATACTCTCTATAGCAAGAGAATCCTGAGGTTTGATATTTACCTGTTTATTATGAGAAAGTTTATCCGCCTTAACCAGTTTTTTAAGTTCTGATATTTGAGTCAATGCGGCCACAGTACCATTTTCTATGATACTCGCACCTTCATCAAACGATACTACCGAATACTCTTTAATATCAGGTTTGATGTAAACATCGGTCTTTTTGCCTTTCAATTTCATATCGTTGATGGTTCGGAAATTATTAATTTGAACCAAAACATCAAGCGCAGAACCTAGCTCGTCTCTATTTGCCAACCCATCCTGAACATCGACTCCAATAATGATATCCATGCCTTTTGCCTGAAGTTCATCGATAGGATAATTATTTACAACACCACCATCAATTAACACCTCATCATTAATAATAACGGGTTGAAATAAAGAAGGTAAAGCCGCACTAGCCATAACAGACTGTGCCAAATTACCTTCATCTAAGACCACCTGCTGCCCTGTCTCGACATTAGTTGCGATACAGAAAAAGGGAATGGGTAATTTGTCAAAATCTTCTGTTTCGTTGGCATGTAAAGTTAATTTTGCAATTAAATTGTATGTGTTTTGCCCTCTGGACAATGCGGAAGGCAACTTTACTTTAAAATCCTCAAATGGTAGTGATACAGCATATTTTTCCGAATTATTACGTTCAAAAAATGCCTTTGATGACCTGGGAATATCATCATTAATTAACTTATCGAAGTCTATTTCTCTAAATACAGAATCTAATTGTTTTCCTGTATACCCTGAAGCATAAATCCCTCCAACAACAGCCCCCATACTGGTTCCTGCAATGTAATCTACTTTTACACCTAAACTATCCAAAACCTTTAAAACACCTATATGCGCTAAACCTTTGGCTCCACCTCCACTCAATACCAACCCAACCTTAATATCTTCTTCATGCTGACTTTGCGAAAATCCTGCAAAACAAACAAAAAGAAAAAGTATCAGGAAAACAGATCTCATATAGTGCTAATTGTTATGGTAATAGTTATATATTTTTTCGGCTCTGGATGTTCCTACCACAGCTTCTAACTCATCAAGCTTGGCATTGGCAACTCTCTTTACCGATTTGAAATGCTTTAATAAATCTACGATTGTTTTTTCACCTATCCCAGAAATAGTTTCAAGTTCTGTATTCAAAGCACTTTTACTTCTGCGATTCCTGTGATGCTCGATACCAAAACGGTGTGCTTCGTTTCGCAGTTGCTGAATAATTTTTAAAGACTCACTCTTTTTATCTAAGTATAATGGAATAGGATCTCCCGGATAAAACAGTTCCTCTAAACGCTTGGCAATTCCGATAATAGCAATTTTTCCTCGCAACCCTAAAACCTCAAGACTTTTTAAAGCCGACCCCAATTGCCCTTTTCCCCCATCGATAATAATAAGTTGTGGTAAGGACTGATCTTCGTCTAACAAGCGCTTATAACGACGATACACGACTTCTTCCATGGAAGCAAAATCATCAGGACCTTCAACCGTTTTTATATTAAAATGTCGGTAATCCTTCTTGCTTGGTTTTCCATTTTTAAACACCACACAAGCCGCTACAGGATTCGTCCCCTGAATATTAGAGTTATCGAAACACTCAATATGTCGAGGTTCCTCATGTAAACGTAAATCGACTTTCATCTGCGCCATAATACGATTAGCATGCCGGTCCGGATCGGTTATTTTTATTTGCTTAAAACGTTCCATGCGATAATATTTCGCATTACGAACCGATAAATCTAAAATATGTTTTTTATCTCCCAGCTTAGGCACTGTAACTTTCACATTTTCGCCTAAATCAACTTCAAATGGCACATAAATTTCTCTGGATTTTGAATTGAAGCGCTGCCTGATTTCAGTAATGGCTAACTCTAGCAATTCCAAATCGGTTTCATCCAGTTTCTTTTTAATTTCTAACGTATGCGAACGAATAATTGATCCGTAGGATATTTGAAGAAAGTTCACATAGCCGTAACCTTCATCACTAACAATTGAAAATACATCAACATTACTAATCTTAGGATTGACAATAGTGGACTTTGCCTGATAATTTTCTAAAACCTCAATTTTTTCTTTGATACGCTGCGCTTCTTCAAACTGCATTTCGGCTGCGTAAGCATTCATCTGCGCACGAAACTGATTGAGAGAATCTTTAAAATTTCCTTTTAATATCTCCTTGATATCTTGTATATGCCCTTGATAAATGGCTTCACTTTCATAACCCTCACAAGGACCTTTACAATTTCCTAAATGGTATTCCAAACAGACTTTGTATTTACCAGCGTCAATTTTAGCCTCCGATAAATCGTAATTGCAAGTACGTAAGGAGTATAACCCTTTTATTAAATCGAGCAAGGTTGAAACCGTTTTCATACTGGTATAGGGTCCGAAATACTCACTACCATCTTTAAAAACCCGACGCGTCGAAAACACCCTTGGGAAACGTTCCTTTTTAATGCAAATCCACGGATAGGATTTGTCGTCTTTAAGCATGACATTATACCTGGGCTGATACTTTTTTATCAGGTTATTTTCAAGCAACAAGGCATCAGTCTCAGTTTCAACAACAATATGTTTAATACTTGCTATCTTTTTTACCAATACACGGGTTTTACCGTTATCGTGTGTTTTGGTAAAATAAGAACTTACACGCTTCTTTAAATTCTTGGCTTTACCCACGTAAATAATAGTTCCATTAGCATCGTAATACTGGTACACCCCTGGTTGATTTGGCAGTGTTTTTAATTGTATTTCTAGAGCAGGTTTATCCATCAATTCAAAGGTAATTATTTAATTTTTTATTGATAAAATTCACTATATTAAATCTATTAAACTTTTATGGGCAAATCATTTTTCAATTGACTTATTTGGTACATTGCGCCCATATTTAAAAATACAAGATGAGCAAAAAAATTATAGGCAGAGCGGATGTTATTAGCTTCCCAAAATTAGGCTTGTTCGATATTAACGTTAAAGTTGATACCGGTGCCTACACCTCTGCAATTCATTGTTCTGAGATTGTTGAAGAAAACAAAACTCTAAAAGTGACGTTTCATAGTGACGTTCACGAAAACTTCGGAAAAACCGAAATCGTGTTCGACGACTATTCACGAACAAACGTAAAAAGCAGCAATGGCTTTAAAGAAAACAGATATAAAATTAAATCTGAAGTAATCTTTTTTGGGAAAACATATAAGATTAACTTAACTTTAAGCACACGCGACGATATGAGATTCCCCGTATTAATTGGAAGACAGTTTTTAAAGCGCAAATTTTTAGTTGATGTAGATTTAGAAAATGTTTCCTATAATTATAAAAACAAATGAACATAGTTATTCTTTCTAGAAATCCTAATCTATACTCAACAGAAAGACTTATTAAAGAAGGCGAAAAAAGAGGTCATAAAATTGAAATTATTGATCCTCTTAAATGCGATATTATTATTGAAAAGGAAAAACCCACCATATTTTATAAAGATCGCTATCTGGATTATGTCGATGCAGTGATTCCGCGTATTGGTGCCTCCATTACTTTTTTTGGTTGTGCCGTAGTTCGCCAGTTTGAAATGATGGGGGTATTCACCATCGCTACATCTGATGCCATTCAACGTTCTCGAGATAAACTGCGCAGTTTACAACGCTTAAGTAAAGCTGGAATAGGCATGCCTAAAACGGTTTTCACTAATTATTCTCGTGATGTTGAAGAGGTTATTGAACATGTTGGTGGTGTACCCGTAATTATTAAACTACTTGAAGGCACCCAAGGGTTAGGTGTGGTTTTAGCGGAAACTAAAAATGCAGCCGAATCGGTTTTAGAGGCCTTTAACGGATTGGAAGCCCGCGTCATTGTTCAGGAATTTATTGGTGAAGCTAAAGGGGCTGATATTCGTGCATTAATCGTAGACGGACAAGTGGTTGGTGCCATGAAACGCCAAGGTAAAGAAGGTGAATTCCGTTCTAATTTACACCGTGGCGGATCGGCAAATATCATTAAATTAAATGAAGCTGAATTACGTTTAGCAATGAACGCCTCTAAGGTACTTAAGCTGCCTGTTTGTGGTGTAGACATGTTACAATCATCTCGTGGTCCATTACTTTTAGAAGTTAACTCTACCCCAGGTCTTGAAGGTATTGAAGCAGCTACCGGAAGAAATATTGCTAAAAACATCATTACATATATCGAAAGAAACGCACGCCTGTAATAATTGTATGAACACAACTAAACCGGACATTTTAACCATTCTCGACACCCGAATTTTACCAGGTGAGAGCAAAGAAGTGAATTTTGATGTTGCTAACCTTCATACCTCGTCTCCGGTTAATGTTCCTGTAATTATTGAACGTGCTAAAAAACCTGGGCCTGTTGTATTATTTACAGCAGGCATTCACGGCGATGAAGTTAATGGCGTTGAAATTGTAAGACAATTAATAGCCAAAGGACTTAATAAACCTAAGTGCGGCACCATTATCTGTATACCCGTTATTAATGTTTTTGGTTTTATTAACTTAAAACGAGAATTTCCTGATGGCCGAGATTTAAACCGTGTATTCCCAGGAAGTGTTGATGGTTCTTTGGCCAGTCGGGTTGCTCACAAGTTAATTAACGAAATTGTACCCTACGTCGATTATATTATCGACTTCCATACCGGGGGTTCAGGAAGGTTTAATGCCCCACAAATACGCATTGTAAAAGAACATAAAGAACTTAACGACTTAGCTAAAGTTTTTGCTGCGCCATTTGTATTATACTCTAAAAATCTAAATAAATCCTTTAGAAACACCTGCTACAAACTCGGCAAACCTATGCTACTTTTTGAAGGCGGAAAATCATTTCATATCGATGAATCGGTAACCAATGCCGGAGTTAACGGTGCAAAGCGTCTATTGAGTCATTTTGGGATGTTAAATATTAAGTACAAAGCTAAACCTTCCAAAAAGGAAACTGTATTCATTAATGAAAGCCGATGGATTCGTGCTCATTTTTCTGGCATGTTCAGAGCTTCAATCCCCATAGGTTCTCAGGTAAAAAAAGGGGATGTCTTAGGTCATATTACCGACCCTTACGGCAAATTAAACCACGAAGTAAAAGCTACAAATTCAGGGTTTATAATAAATGTAAACGAAGCGCCCATTGTTTATCAGGGTGATGCGCTTTTTCATATTTCAAAAAAATTAAAACGTTAAAACACTGACATGCTTAAATCGGACCTTCGAAAAACCTACAAATTACTGCGGAATAACCTTTTGGTAAACGATATTGAGGACTTAAGTTTAGAAATTGCCAACCGGTTATTAAAACTCCCTATTTGGGATTATTCGTTTTACCATATTTTTCTAGCCATTAGAGAATCTAAAGAGGTCGACACCGATTTTATTTTAAATATTCTATCCGGAAAAGACAAGCATATTGTGATTTCGAAAAGTAATTTTAAAACGATGGAAATGACAAATTACTTATTAACCGATAGCACCCTGATTAAAAAAAATAACTACAACATCCCAGAACCTGTCGATGGTATTGAAATTGCTGATAATAAAATTGACGTCGTATTCATTCCGCTTTTAGCATTCGACCAACAAGGGAACCGAGTAGGTTATGGCAAGGGGTTTTACGATCGTTTTTTAAAACGTTGTAAACCGAAAACCATCAAAATAGGATTGTCTTTTTTCGAAGCTGAATTACAAATACAGGATGTTCATGATAACGACATAAAACTGGATTATTGCGTTACCCCCAAAACACTTTATACCTTTTAATTATTACAACTTTCGCAATAGGTTTTTCTCAAATATTCATCTTCCAGTAGCTGGAAGGTAACCCCTCCTTTTTCAACAGCATTAAACAATTTACAGAAGCGCTCTTTGTTCATGTTAACCGCATTAAGCAATACGGTTCGGTAATCTGAATCTTTTGTTAGCTTAGGATTAATCAAGGTTAAATTGAGATAGTAAAACAATAAATCTTCATCAATATCAATACTTCTGGCTTTTCTATCTAACAAATCTACTGCCAAATCGGTATTCGCATAAAAACTAAAGAATTGTGCCAAACTCAAATAATCATAGTCCGACAACGGAAAATTTTTATAATTCCTATTAATGTATTCCACGGATTTGTCCTTATTAGCATAATCTCTGGAACGCATATAATTCTCAGCTTTTATAATGTGGTAATTCACCATCATACGTGAAATAAGTCCGCTGCCAATACCATAGTTTTTAAGCGCATTAATTTGAGTTTTAAGTGCCGCTTCGTCAACTTCAATAGCGTTATAGCGCCATAATTTAATCTTGACTGCCGCTATATTATACTTAACCCCGGCATCCTTCGGAGCGAGTTTTTCAAGCTGCTGAAGTTCATTATAAACTATTACTGCTTCCCTAAAATCGTTCATGTATTTATACGCCGAATTCTTATTAAAAACCTTCACAAACTTATCCTGAAGCGGTATTTCCATTTTATTTAGAATCTCATATGAAGTTTCTCGAGATCTTATTTTTTCGAAAATAGAATTTTGAAGCTCCTCTACTTCTGTTAAGTTGTCTTCTGTTACAGCGTTATTAAACCTAACCAGTAATTGTTCGGGAGTTTCATTAATATACTTATCCTTCTTTTCTAACTCAAGTTCGATAACCGCCTTTCTATGATTTTTTAAAATAGGTTCCATTTCTCTTGAAACAGCCCCTTCAATTTTGGAGCGCACCTCGCTTTTTGTTAGGTTAGATAAGTTATCGTATTTCGTTCCTTTGATATCATTAAAAAATTCTACCCAGTTTTCTGAAGCTGACACCTCTGTTTTAATAGTCGACTTCTGAAAAGCCTGTAACGCCGCCACAATACTATTAGCACGTAATTCCTGCAATTCGATATTTCGTTGCGGTATCCCTTCAATAGACGAATAAGCTTTAATATCGATAGTTTTAATATTGAAATCGGTTAATCGTAACGAATCATAAATCGGTTTAATATCGGCTTGAGAATAATTCGATTTATTCTTTTGAAACGGAATAATAAACTTCATGGTTTTATTCCGTATGGTGTAAGCTTCTCCTGTTGAGGATTCTATTTTTTTGGTATCATAAGTTAAATCGTCGAGATACATCCCCATATCCAGCAAATCCCAGGCATAAGATTCTAAATCATAAATTACATAATACTGACACAAGTTCTTATTGCTTAAGAACAGAATATTAAATTCCATTTCATCGTTAAGTAAACCTTCCGGAATACTGCCTACAAATACATTAAAACGATTTTCCCCATTAGGCTTTAAACCACTTTTTAAGGCCTGAGCATACACCGGTTTTAACAAAAAACCTCTAAGTTGGGTATTAGCAATTGATTCTTCACTACACGCATAACGATCTTTTACAACAATGTCGACCGCTATTCCGTCGCCGGAATTAACAAACAAGGTATTAAACCAGTCTTTGTCATTAACTTCAAAAAACAGCTTAGCACCATTTCGTTTAATAGAGAATTTTACTTCTTTAGGCTTTTGTCTAAACGCATCGAAACACGTTTTACATTTTTGGTCTCTATCTGCGTTCGGAAAAACAATATCGTATGTGTGTTGAGAGAAAACATTGAAGCATGACAATAGCAATAATGATAGAAAGAGGAGGGATTTTCCTTTCATTTAGTTGAGAGATTTGAAAAATTGAATTAATTAATCTATAAAGTTAAAAAACTCTTTAACTTTTTAAATAAGTACAAGTACGTATTTTTTGCTTATTTATTACTTTTAGGGAAGGCTTTTTTATTAAAAACAATAAGCATGATGAACCCTGTACTAATTGCAACGTCAGCAATGTTAAAAACAGGTTCAAAAAAATTAAAGCGTTTACCCCCTGAAATGGGAAACCATTCGGGTAAATCGACAGAAAATAAAGGAAAGTAAAGCATATCGACAACCTTACCATGTAAAAGCGTATCGTAACCACCAGCTTCAGGTAAAAACTGTGCCACCTGATTAAAACTATCGTCGAAAATAACGCCGTAAAATACCGAATCTATAATATTCCCTAAAGCACCAGCAAAAATTAATGCAATAGCAAGAATTAATGTTTTAGAGCTTTGCTTTTTAGTCGCATCATACAGCCAGTAACCAATACCAAATATGGCAACTATTCTAAAAACGGTTAAAGCTATTTTAGCCGTACGCTCTGAAATAAAAGAAGTGAAATCGCTAATTTTTGTACCCCAGGCCATCCCGTCGTTTTCAATAAAATAGATTTGAAACCAACTAAAAATTTCAATATTCTCCTGTAACTTAAAATGCGTTTTAATGTAAACCTTACTTACCTGATCGATAAGTAAAATAATAAAGATTAAGACTATTGATTTTTTTAAGGACATAAATAGTTTAGCGATTATATAGAAGCACCCCTCTATAAAAGAAAACGCCCCGATAATTAAACCGGGACGTTAATATTGTATACGTTAAGATTTATTGTTGCATATTTTTAGCCTCGATGCTTAAAGTAGCATGCGGTACTAATTTTAAACGCTCTTTATTAATTAACTTACCAGTAACGCGACATACACCGTATGTTTTGTTTTCAATTCTAATAAGCGCATTTTTTAAGTCTCGAATAAATTTTTCCTGACGGATTGCTAAAGCCGAATTCGACTCTTTACTCATTACTTCACTACCTTCATCGAAAGCTTTAAAAGTAGGCGACGTATCTTCAGTTCCATTGGTATGGTCGTTCATATACGCACTCTTAATAAGCTCTAAATCGTGCTGTGCTTTAACAATTTTCTCTTGAATAAGTTCCTTGAACTCCGCTAAATCCTTGTCAGAATATCTAACATTTAAATCTAAACTCATAACTTTAATGCTTTTGTATAAACAATTTGGTATTTACATCATCAAATACAACATCTATACCATTCTCTAATTCATCAATTATCTCGAGTTCATTAGCTAATGTTTCAGCTTTAATATATGCCATATTCGCACCTACAGCATTAGCAACTTGCTCGTCGTTCTGAAGGATTACGTCTATTCTGTCGGTAAGCTCGAAGCCTGAATCTTTTCTTAAGTTTTGAATACGATTTATAAGCTCTCTCGCAATACCCTCTTTTCTTAAGTCGTCGGTTATGGCAACATCCAGAGCAACTGTTAAAGCTCCTTCGTTTGCGACTAACCATCCTTCAATATCCTGAGATGTTATCTCTACATCTCCTCGCTCTAAAGTAATACTTTTTCCGTTGATATCTACGTCTAAAATACCATTTTGCTCGATTTTTTTGATATCATCTGCAGTAAAGTTATTAACTAACTGAGCCACAGCTTTCATGTCTTTTCCAAATCTAGGTCCTAACACTTTAAAGTTTGGTTTTATGTTTTTCACCAAAATATCTGATGCGTCTTCTAAAACTTCAACTTCTTTTACGTTAACCTCAGATTTTATAAGGTCTGCCACTGCTAAAATCTCATTTTTCTGTATTTCGTTATCGATAGGAATCATGATTTTTTGAAGCGGTTGGCGCACTTTTATCTTCTCTTTAGCTCTTAGTGAAAGCACTAAAGATGAGATCGTTTGCGCACTTTCCATCTTTCTTTCTAATGACTTATCAACAAACGATTCGTTGAATTTCGGGAAATCAGCTAAGTGAACACTGTCAAATTCTTCTTTCTTCGTTACCGAATTTAAATCTAAATACAAACGATCCATAAAGAAAGGAGCGATAGGAGCACCCAATTTAGCAATGGTTACCATACAGGTATATAACGTTTGGTATGCCGAAATCTTATCTTTTTGATAATCACCTTTCCAGAAACGTCTTCTGCTTAAACGCACAAACCAGTTACTTAAGTAATCTTGCGTAAAATCAGAGATGGCACGTGCCGCTCTTGTTGGCTCGTATTCAGCATAAAACTCATCCACCTTCTTAATTAAGGTATGTAATTCTGAAAGAATCCAACGGTCTATTTCCGGACGCTCATCTAATGGAATATCGGCTTCAGCATAAGTGAAGTTATCCAGATTGGTATAAAGTGTAAAGAACGAATACGTATTGTATAAGGTTCCGAAGAACTTACGTTTCACTTCCTCTACCCCATCCAGATCAAATTTTAAATTATCCCAAGGATTGGCATTACTGATCATGTACCAACGTGTCGTATCGGCACCATAATTTCCTAAAGTTTCAAAAGGATCGACAGCATTTCCAAGACGCTTAGACATTTTTTGTCCGTTCTTATCTAATACCAGACCATTAGATACTACATTTTTATACGCTACAGAATCAAATACCATGGTACCAATAGCATGAAGTGTATAGAACCAACCACGAGTTTGATCGACACCTTCAGCAATAAAGTCTGCCGGATAAGATGTTCCGTTATCAATTAATTCTTTATTTTCAAATGGATAATGCCACTGTGCATAAGGCATAGACCCGGAATCGAACCACACATCGATTAGATCGCTTTCGCGAAACATTTTCTGTCCTGATGGCGATACTAATACAATCTCATCAACGATATTTTTGTGTAAATCGATTTTATCGTAGTTGGCTTCCGAATTGTTTCCAACTTCAAAATCAGCAAAAATATCTTTTGCTAAGACACCAGCCTCAACAGCTTTTGCCATTTCAGCTTTTAATTCTTCAACAGATCCGATACAGATTTCTTCCTTACCATCTTCTGTTCTCCAGATTGGCAAAGGAATACCCCAATAACGTGAACGTGATAAATTCCAGTCGTTCGCATTGGCTAACCAGTTTCCAAAACGCCCTGTTCCCGTGGCTTTAGGTTTCCAGTTGATGGTATCGTTAAGCGCTACCATACGTTCTTTAACATCGGTAACCTTAATAAACCAAGAATCTAACGGGTAGTACAAAATTGGTTTATCAGTTCTCCAGCAGTTCGGGTAGCTATGTTTATATTTTTCAACCTTAAAGGCTTTATTTTCAATCTTTAACTGAATAGCGATTTCAACATCAACTGATTTTTCTGGTGCTTCACCTTCGTTATAGTACTCATTCTTCACGTATTTACCGGCATACTCTCCCATTTCTGGTCTAAATTTCCCTTGTAAATCTACTAATGGTACTAAGTTTCCGTTTTCATCTTTCACCAACATTGGCGGCACTTCAGGTGTTGCTTGTTTCGCCACCAAGGCATCATCGGCACCAAAAGTAGGCGCAGTATGCACAATACCCGTACCATCTTCAGTGGTTACGAAATCTCCGGAAATAACTCTAAACGCATTTTCAGGATTATCGTTTGGTAATGCATATGGTAATAATTGTTCGTAAGTGATGCCTACTAAGTCTTTACCAACAAACTCTTTTACGATGTAAAACGGTATTTTTTTATCACCTTCTTTGTAAGCAGCAACTTCTGACTGATCTTCAACTTGTTTGAATTTCCCCGAAAACTGATAGCTTACTAATTTCTTAGCTAACACCACTTTAATCGGGTCGAAGGTATACTGGTTATATGTTTCAACTAAAACATACTCAATTTTTGGACCAACAGTTAACGCGGTGTTACTTGGTAAGGTCCAAGGGGTTGTCGTCCAGGCCAGGAAGTGAATATCACCTTCGTTCTGTAAAAATTGAGGTAATGACTCCTGCTTCGTTTTAAACTGCGCTACAATGGTTGTATCGGTAACATCCTGATAGGTTCCAGGCTGATTCAACTCATGTGAGCTTAATCCTGTACCCGCTTTAGGCGAATACGGCTGAATGGTATACCCTTTGTACAACAAGTTTTTGCTGTAAATCTGCTTTAGCAACCACCAAACAGACTCCATGTATTTTGGCTTGTAGGTAATATACGGATCATCCATATCTACCCAATATCCCATCTTTTCTGTCAAGTCATTCCAAATATCGGTATAGCGCATTACAGCTTTACGACACGCTTCGTTATATTCTTCAACAGAAATAGTCTTACCAATATCTTCTTTAGTAATTCCTAACTCCTTTTCAACTCCTAACTCCACAGGAAGACCGTGTGTATCCCAACCCGCTTTACGTTTTACCTGATATCCTTTTTGCGTTTTATAACGGCAGAAAATATCTTTAATAGCACGAGCCATAACGTGGTGTATTCCTGGAAGACCATTTGCAGAAGGAGGTCCTTCGAAAAACACATAGGATTCGTTGTTTTCTCTGGTAGAAACACTCTTTTCAAAAATATTGTTTTCCTGCCAATAGTTAAGAATTTCTTCTGCTACTTTAGGCAAGTCAAGACCTTTATATTCAGGGAATTTAGCACTCATTTTATCAATTTTCATTTCGAGCAGCGAAATTAAGGAATTTTGATAAAATAGCGGTGCCGATTACAAGTAAATTAAACAATAAAACCGACCAAATCTTCTATTTTTGATATCATTTGAACTTTTATAGCCGTATTCTTGAGAGAAATCTTATTGTACTTAGACACGAAGATGGTTGAAAACCCCAATTTTTCAGCTTCTAAAATACGTTGCTCTACACGTTGAACGGGACGGATTTCTCCAGACAAACCTACTTCTGCTGCAAAACAAAAATCTTTTTCTAAAGCTACATCTTCGTTAGATGATAAAATAGATGCAACTACCGCCAAATCTATCGCCGGATCGTCTACGGTAATACCTCCAGTAATGTTTAAAAAGACGTCTTTTGCTCCCAATCTGAAACCTGCTCGCTTTTCTAAAACCGCCAGCAACATGTTCAATCGCTTGGCATTAAAACCGGTTGCGCTACGTTGTGGCGTACCATAAACTGCAGTACTAACCAGAGCTTGAACCTCAATCATTAACGGACGCATGCCTTCTAAAGTGGCAGCGACCGCATTCCCTGAAAGCTCTTCATCTTTTTTAGAAATTAAAATTTCGGAAGGATTGGTCACTTCTCGTAATCCAGAGCCCTGCATTTCGTAAATTCCAAGTTCGTTGGTTGAACCAAATCGGTTTTTATTTGCTCTTAAAATTCTGAAAATATGATTGCGATCACCTTCAAACTGAAGGACTGTATCAACCATATGTTCTAATATTTTTGGTCCGGCAATATTCCCATCTTTCGTAATATGACCAATTAAAATCACTGGTGTTGCCGTTTCTTTAGCAAATTTTATTAGCTCTGTAGTACACTCTTTAATTTGTGAAATACTTCCGGAAGATGACTCAATATAATCGCTATGCAAAGTTTGAATAGAATCAACAATAACCACATCAGGTTCTAAAGATTCAATTTGCTTAAAAATATTCTGAGTTTTCGTTTCCGTTAAAATATAACAATTGTTGTTATTCGGATTAATACGTTCGGCACGCATTTTAATTTGCTTTTGGCTTTCTTCACCAGAAACATAAAGTGTTTTATAAGGTAATTTTAATGAAATTTGAAGCAGCAAGGTACTTTTTCCTATTCCCGGCTCACCTCCTAAAAGCGTTAGCGATCCAGGAACAATACCACCACCTAAAACACGATTTAACTCCCCATCGAACGTATCTAAACGCGGTTCTTTTGATACATCAATATCTTTTACGCGTAAGGGTACAGCCGCCTTTTTTACAGCTGCTGTTGGTGATTTCCAATCGCTCTTTTCAGGTGTTTGAATCACCTCTTCAACAATAGTATTCCACTCCTTACAAGCATTACACTGCCCCTGCCATTTCGAATATTGCGACCCGCAACTCTGACAAAAAAATGTTGTCTTAACTTTTGCCATTAATACCCAAAATCTGTTTTAATTGCTTCTGCTTTCTCTACCATTAAATCTTTGGTAATGCCACCAATTTCATCTAAAATATATGCAGACTGATACGTTTTCATTGCCTTTTTTGCTTCTCCGGTTTCTTCATAAAAACGGGCCAAATAATAGTTTCCTAACAAAGTTTCAGGATACGCATCACGTGCTAAATCTCCTAATCGCTCATAATATTCAAAAGCCTCTTTCTTCTCAATCGCCGCGGCGATCGCCCTAAAATCATTTACTAAAATCGGTTTTTTAATTCCGAATAAATCGAAAATAGCCTGATACTTTTCCTCTAAGTAAGCTACTGGAGAGTCTTCTAATTTCAAAATTACGTCCTGATATTCCTGCTTACTAATAGGCTTATAGATACTAAAAATAGTTTCTATAGCATTTGGTAGCGAGTGCGCGGGAGCCGAGTAATGAGAAGGTCCTTCAAAACCCTGATATTTATACACCACATTGTCATTATTAACTGCAGCCATATCTTGATTTAATACCTTAGCCATATCTTTTACGGAGCCTATGTCGTTATTGGTATACGATAAATAATAAAATATTTTAGAAGGTGTTTTACTTAACTGTCCCGGAAGATAGGAAATCATTCCTGGCGCTAAAACGGGGCTAATAGCAATATATCCCTGAAATAAAGGCTGTGATTTTAACAAAAAGTAGTTTATAAAATTAGCTGTTTCACCATGACCTACAGCTACTTTAAAATTTCCGACGTTATAATTCTTTTCAATGTATGGAATCAATTCCATACCAACAAACTCGAAAAAACTTGCTCCGGTTTCAATAGGTAATGAATTTTGCTCAGAATACAAACAGTCATCGTAACGTTTTCCATACTGATTAACCCCAACCACAATAGCCCCTGGCATATCTTCCCAATAGGAGTAATAATCGGTATTTCCTGCTACAGCTTCAAATAAATAATCACCATCAAAAACAACAAACAATGGATAAGTTTTGTTTTTATCACTTCCGTATCCACGTGGTAACTGGATCTTTATTTCGCGGGTATCACCTAATCTTGAAGATTCAATTTTCTCGAATTTCACCTGAGCCTGGGTAACATTAAACGAAACCAAAAGCACTAAAACAGAAAGTATACATTTCATGGCTAGAAAATGATTTGAGATTTATTAAGGCAAGTTATGAAATAAACTACAACTATAAAACGGGTTAACCCTTGTTTTTTCGGTTGTAAATTGGCAAATAAATGAGAGAGAGGCCGCCAAAAATGATAATCATAAGGGTTTGAGACGCCCACATGATCCACCCAAAAGCAATACTTGGATCTTCTGCAATTCCAAACAATGAAAAGGCTGCGTACACAGCTAACGGATACGACCCAATACCGCCATTTGTGGCCGCTATACTAAAGCTTGCAGATATAAACCCTACTAAAATAACACCCAAAGACATGCCTTTTAAATCAGGAATTGCAAAGGACGTCACGTAAAACATAAGCACATACATAGCCCAGATAAACAAGGTATGAAAAATGAACGCCCACTTTTTTTTCATTTTAAAAATACTAAACAAACCTTCAACTAACCCCGAAATAAAGGTTCTTATTTTTTGAGCAAATTTAGAATCGCTTCGCTTTAAATAATTAAAAAACAGAAGCGCCCCGATAACCCCTACAATAGCCAAAACCCCAATTTTCAAAGGGTTTAATCGTTCAATAAAAAAGCCATAAATAAAATCGAATTGAAGAAAAAGGGTTGCAATTATAATTCCCATCATGACTATCAAATCAGCAATACGCTCAGCAACAATGGTTCCAAAACCTTTTTCGAACGGAACCTCTTCGTAATTTGAAAGAATAGAAGCCCGAGCAACCTCGCCTGCTCTAGGTATGGTATAATTGATTAAATAGGTAGCAAAAACGGCCATAAAGCTATTGGCGTAGCGAACATGATACCCCATAGGTTCTAACTGAAATCGCCAACGGTACGCTCGAGACATGTGACTTAGCAGTCCCAAAAACACACCAAAAACAATCCAACCATAATCAGATTCTTTTAGATATTGCCATATTTCACCTACTGAAACTTTAGACAACGAATACCAGACTAAAAACACTCCCAACAATAGAGGAAGTACGATTTTTAAGGCCTTGGTTATCTTCAGCTTCAAATAATTGAAAATTTATTTTAACAGATTTGTTGCTTCGTCTGGGAATACTAAAGAAGGCTTAAAGGTTTTAGCCTCTTCAAAATCCATTATGGCATAGGTAATAAGAATTAATGTATCTCCTACCGCTACTTTACGTGCTGCCGCACCGTTAAGAGTAATCTCTCCAGTATTACGAGGACCAGGAATACAATACGTTTCTAAACGCTCACCATTGTCGTTATTTACAATTTGAACTTTCTCACCTTGAATAATATTGGCAGCTTCCATTAAATCCTCATCAATAGTAATACTACCAATGTAATTAAGTTCCGCACCGGTACACTTAACTCTGTGAATCTTAGATTTTACGACTTGAATTTGCATGTGGCAAAGGTAATTAATTTAGAGCAATATTATCAATCAGTCTAATATCATCTGCATATACTGCAATAAACGCTCTGTATTGTTTATTATTTTCTTTTTCTGTAACGGTTTTAAGAGTTAAAACGTCGGCTATGATAAAATATTCCAATTCTAACAACTTCTGACTTTTAAACTCATTTTCAACCCATTGCGTTACTTCCTCAGCACTTTTTGTGCCAAAACTATATTTGGCAGCTGTTAAAGTTTTGTAAATAAAAGGTGCTGCTTCCAGGTATTCTGGTTTAAGACGTGTATTGCGAGAACTCATTGCCAAACCAGAATCTTCTCTATAAATATCGCACCCTACAATATTTACAGGTATATGATGCTTTTCTACCAGCTTTTTTACAATCTGTAACTGCTGAAAATCTTTCTCTCCAAAATAGGCGAAATTTGGTTTTACGATTTCGAATAACCGCTTTACAATGGTTCCTACGCCATTAAAGTGTCCGTCGCGAAAACGTCCTTCCATTTCATGCTCCAGACCATCATAATCGAAATGCTCTGCTTCTAGTTTTCCTTCATAAACATCTTCAACCGATGGGGCATAAACAACAATATTATCTTTACTAACACCTTCTAACAGTTGCACATCGTGCTCTAAAGTTCGTGGGTATTTTTGTAAATCGTCTTTATTATCGAACTGCGTTGGATTTACAAAAATACTAACAACAGCCATATCATTATCTTGTAATGCTTTTTCTACTAATGCCAAATGACCTTTATGCAAAGCCCCCATTGTTGGCACCAAGCCAACGGTTAAATTTTGGTCTTTAAAAGCACTTAATACTTTCGTAATTTGTTGTTTTTCTGAATAAACTTCCACAGTTCTATATAAATTAAGCGGGTGCAAACTTAAGATTTTACAGCCAATCTGCATAAATTTTTGTACTTTTGCGTGTTTTTTATTTTGAACTAAAAAAAGCAACGCCTTATTAAAACAAAGAAACTGTATTTCTAAAATCACAGAAATACCGCATTATTGTTGCATTAGGCCACGAAAAACAAACTAAAACAAACGTTATGTAGGTTAGCCCCTGTTTAACATCAATAAGTACTTATAAAGCAATAAATAAAAACACATGAAAGATAAGAGGATATTGTATGTATCATCTGAAGTAGTGCCTTATTTACCGGAAACCGAAATTTCTTCAATGTCTTTTGAAGCACCAAGATTAGTGAATCAGCAAGGTGGACAAATAAGGATTTTTATGCCCCGATACGGCAACATTAACGAGAGAAGACATCAATTACATGAAGTTATAAGACTTTCAGGTATCAACCTAGTAATTAACGACCTAGACATGCCGCTAATTATAAAAGTAGCATCGATACCAAAAGAGCGCATTCAGGTGTATTTTATTGATAACGACGAGTATTTTAAAAGAAAAGCCACGTTAACCGACGAAGATGGGAACTTATTTCCAGACAATGATGAGCGTGCTATCTTTTTCGCCAAAGGCGTTATCGAAACGGTAAAAAAATTAAACTGGTCTCCCGACATTATTCATGTTCACGGATGGTTGGCTTCATTACTTCCTGTATACCTTAAAGAATACTATAAAGATGAACCTTTATTTAATGAAAGTAAGATTGTTACTTCGGTTTACAGCCAAAGTTTTAACAATTCATTAAATGAAGATATGGTTAATAAAGTTAAATTTGACAATATTAACGAAGATGCCATTAAAGTTCTTGAAGAACCTTCGTATACAAATTTAATGAAAGTAGCTATAGATTATTCTGATGCTCTTATTATTGGGTCTGAAGATATCCCTGAAGATTTAAAAGCTTATGTAGAAGCATCTAAAAAACCTACTTTAGAATACAAACCTAAAGACGAATTTGGTCCGGCTTACACAACATTCTTTAACGAAAGTGTGTTATAAGTAAACCAAATATTCTTTTAAAATTATATATGAAAAAGACCATTAGTGCCCTTAAATTTTGTGCAGTTTGTTCAGTAATTATCTCTTCCTTTTTGGCTTGCGACAAGGAGTTTGCCTCTGTTGACAGTGACGTTTTAGGAGAAGACAACACAAATTTCCAAACCAATAAAGAGTCCTTACCTATACTAGCGTACAACAAAAAATTAAACGCGTTACAAATTGACGGATTAACATCTAACCTTCTTGGTGTTTTTAACGATCCTGCTTTTGGTCAAACTACAGCAAGTATAGTAACTCAGGTTACACCTTCTAGTTATAGTCCAAATTTTGGAGATGATACCGTTATCGATTCTGTAGTCATGACCATTCCTTATTTCAGTCGTGTTATCGGGTTGGATGACGAAGGTTTAAATGAATATACAATTGCAGATTCGTTATATGGAAATGACGAAGTCCCTATAAAATTAACGGTTTTTAAAAATGAATATTTCTTAAGAGATTTTGATCCTACTGCCCCATTAGGAGAGGCGCAGTACTACTACTCAAAAGCTGACGGAGAAATAAATGTTACCGATAATTTCGCATTAAACGGATCTTCAACCATTAATTTTGACGAGCATAAATACACCAATGATACCATATTAGAAATCGCTAATTTTATCCCTGATGCTAATAGAATTCCTTTAGTAACCAGAGATGAAAACAATGAAGTAACCTCGAGTACAAACATTGCACCTTCACTTCGAGTAAAATTAGATCACGATTTCTGGCAATCACATATTATAGATCAAGAAAATAACGATGTTCTAACAAGTGCCAGTGCTTTTCAAAACTATTTTAGAGGTTTGTATTTTAAAGCTGAAGCAACATCGGCCGATGGGCATATGCTTATGTTAAACTTAGGCTCTTCTGATGCTAATATTATTATTTACTACTCCTATTCAACAACAACAGGTACGGGCGAAAATGAAACTACCACAACTTCAAATAGCACCTACACCCTAAGTTTTTCAGGGAAGCGTTTAAATACATTCATAAATAATTATAATTTACAAACTTTAGCTGACGGAAACACAACCGAAGGTGATGGTAAATTATACTTAAAAGGAACCGAAGGTTCTATGGCTATTGTAGATTTATTCCCTACAGATGAAGATTTAAAATCATTTATAGACAACCATAGAGTGCTTCTTGAAAACGGAGAATACAAAAAAGACGAAAGAGGCAACTATATTTTACAACGTTTAATTAATGACGCCCAATTAATCGTTTATGAAGACCAAAGCATAAACACTGGAGGTGATGAAGATTTTCATAAATACGACCGTCTTTATGCTTACGACGTTAATAATAATATTCCTTTAACAGACTATGCATTAGACCCAATTTCTAATACAGCAGATCCTTTCAATTCTATTATTGTGCATTTAGGGCAACGTCGTGAAAATGATGAAAACGGACAAGCTAAATACAAAATCCGAATCACAGAGCACCTGAATAACATCTTATTAAGAGATTCTACAAACACAAAAGTTGGTTTAGTTTTATCGACTAACGTAAACTCAACCACTAATGCTAGAATATTAGATAGTGAAGATAGCGACGTTACTACTGTCCCTGCTGCTTCCATTATAACTCCAAGAGGAACCATTTTGCACGGAACAAATACAACTGTTCCTCAGAAAATGACATTAGAAGTATTTTTTACTGAACCTAAGGAATAAATTTTATGTGTGGAATTGTTGGATATATTGGCAAGCGTGAAGCCTACCCTATTATTATTGAAGGCTTAAAACGTCTTGAATATAGAGGTTACGATAGTGCCGGTATAGCACTTTATGATGGTGACAACCTAAAAATTTCTAAAACCAAAGGCAAAGTATCTGACCTAGAGGAACGTTGCCAAACCGAAAACAATAAAGCTGGAAATATAGGTATTGGTCATACCCGTTGGGCAACCCACGGAGTACCAAACGATGTTAATTCTCACCCTCATGTGTCCAACTCAGGTAATCTGGCGATTATCCATAACGGAATTATTGAAAATTACGAATCGCTTAAAAAAGAATTAATTTCAAGAGGCTATACGTTTAAATCTGATACAGACACCGAAGTTCTAATCAACCTTATTGAAGAAATTCAAATACAAGAAGATGTAAAACTTGGTAAAGCTGTTCAAATTGCATTAAATCAAGTTATCGGCGCTTACGCCATTGCGGTGTTCGACCAGAATAATCCGGACGAAATTGTTATTGCCCGTTTAGGAAGTCCATTAACAATTGGTGTTGGTGAAGAGGAATTCTTTATCGCCAGTGATGCATCTCCGTTTTTAGAATACACTAAAAATGCCATTTATCTGGAAGATGAAGAAATGGCAATTGTTAGATTACATCGTGAGATTAAAGTTAGAAAAATTAAAGACGACTCTTTAGTCGATCCATATATTCAAGAATTAAAATTAAATCTTGAGCAAATAGAAAAAGGCGGTTACGAGCATTTCATGTTAAAAGAAATACACGAACAGCCAAAAGCTATTACCGACACCTATCGCGGTCGGTTATTAAGAAATGAAGCCATCATTAAAATGGCTGGTGTTGAGGATAACATGAAGAAATTCCTTAATGCTAACCGAATTATAATCGTTGCTTGTGGAACCTCTTGGCACGCTGGTTTAGTTGCCGAATATATATTTGAAGACTTATCAAGAATTCCTGTCGAAGTTGAATATGCTTCGGAGTTCAGATACAGAAATCCCATTATAGACGAGAACGATATTGTCATTGCTATTTCACAATCTGGTGAAACAGCAGATACCTTAGCCGCTATAAAACTTGCAAAATCTAAAGGCGCTTTTGTTTTTGGCGTTTGCAATGTAGTAGGGTCTTCTATTGCGCGTGAAACCCACGCCGGTGCTTATACCCATGCCGGACCAGAAATTGGGGTAGCTTCAACCAAAGCCTTTACAACACAAATTACCGTGTTAACGCTTATGGCTTTAAGATTAGCTAGAGCTAAAGGAACCATTAGCAGTTCAGAATTCCGTCAACATTTATTGGAATTAGAAATGATTCCTAATAAAGTAGAAAAAGCCTTAGAAGCTGATGCTCATATTAGAGAAATTGCGGATTTATATAAAGATTCTCGTAACTGCTTATATCTAGGTCGTGGATACAATTTCCCGGTTGCCTTAGAAGGCGCATTAAAACTTAAGGAGATTTCATACATCCATGCTGAAGGTTACCCGGCAGCAGAGATGAAGCACGGACCAATTGCTTTGATTGACGAAAATATGCCAATTGTCGTTATCGCCACCAAAAAAGGACATTACGAAAAAGTAGTGAGTAACATTCAGGAGATTAAATCAAGAAAAGGAAAAATTATCGGAATTGTCACCGAAGGAGACGAACAAGTTAGAGAGCTTGCTGATCATGTGATTGAAGTTCCGGAAACCTTAGAATCGTTATCTCCATTATTAACGACTATTCCTCTTCAATTGTTATCATACCATATTGCCGTATTATTAGGTAAAAATGTAGATCAACCTAGAAACTTAGCAAAATCGGTTACTGTTGAATAGATAAAACAAGAATACATTATAAAAAGCGCCAAAGTTCAAAGTGAATTTTGGCGCTTTCTTTTTATCAGAACAACTAAAAACATGTACTAATTTATCTATCAGATATCATTTCGGACACCTCTTACATAGCCTAAACTTAATTTTAGTAAAAATCTAAAATCGGCTATTATGAAGACTCTAAACAAAACCATCTCTCTTTTTATTATGCTATTTAGCGCAACATTACTTGCGCAAACCACCATTTCAGGATCGGTTGTAGACTCCAATAACCAACCACTTGTTGATGCACATATTATTATTGAAAATTCTATTTATGGAACCTATACCGATACAGAAGGTCATTTCATTTTAACAGTGGATATAACACCTCCTTTTAATCTTTCAGCGAGTCGAATAGGTTACAAAACTCTTTCAATTCAAGTTTTAAATGATAATCAAATTATTAATTTCATATTAGACGAAGGAACCGACCTAGATGACACGGTCGTTTATGGCTCTAGAAAACCAGAAAGTGTTCGGGAATCACCAGTGCCAATTGAAATTTTTGACGCGACAGACATTAGATTAAGCACAGCAACACCCAATTTCTATACCAGTCTTGAAAATTTAAAAGGTGTTGATATCAATCACGGTAGTTTAACTTTCAACTCTGTTAATACGCGTGGTTTTGCAACTTTCGCAAATAACCGGTTTGTACAACTCATAGACGGCATGGATAATGCCTCTCCAGCTCTAAACTTTGTTATGGGGAATCTTGTTGGTATGAACGAGCTCGATGTACACAGTGTCGAGTTACTTCCGGGTGCTTCTTCCGCCTTGTATGGCGCCAATGCGTTTAATGGCATTTTATTCATGACTAGTAAAAACCCTTTTAATTTTGAAGGCATTAGTACTTACTACAAACAAGGTATTACTTCGCAAGACGCTGCAGGCAACAACACTTACAGAGATTTCGGAATAAGAGCAGCTCACAAATTCAGTGATAAATTTGCCGGAAAAGCTTCCTTTTCTTACTTAAAAGGCACCGATTGGTATGCTACGGATTATAATGAATATACTAGAGGTCTAGTTGGTACACCTGATAACATTTCACCCTTTAGATCAAGTCCCGCCCATGACGGATTAAATATATATGGAGATGAAATTTCATTAGGCGCTGCCCTTGGGATGAATTTAAAGGAATTAGTTCAAGCTTATGAAGGTTTTCTGTTCCCTATAGGTTCATCTATGCTGGTTCCTGAAGACAATGTTGCAAGAACAGGATACAGAGAGCTAGATTTAACAGATTATAATGCCAATAGTTTAAAGGCAGACTTTGCTTTACACTATAGACCTCTCGCTGACGATTTAGAAATCATCTGGAATTCCAGATTAGGTCGAGGTAATACCATTTTTCAGGGTGGAAATAGGTATCAGCTAAAAAACTTTTTTATTCAACAACATCGACTGGAAATTAAAAACGATAATTTCTTTTTAAGAGGGTACACAACCAGTGAAAAAGCTGGCGATTCTTATGATATGTTTTTTACAGGTCTTAATATGAACAAAGTTGGCGCCGAAGAATGGTTTGGCACCTATGCCGGCGCCTACATTCAAGGAGCGGCTCAAGTTCAGGCAAGTGGAGGCAATCCATTTGATTCAACTATTCAGGAGCAACTTCACACTGCTTCAAGAAATACTGCCGATCAATTAGTAACCATACAACCGGGAACGCCACAATTTAGAACCCTGTTCAATCAAATAACGTCAGATCCAGATGTTAATACTGGTTCTAAATTTATCGACAATTCTAAAATGTATGTTGTTGAAGGTAATTATAATTTTAGTCGTCTTTTAAGGGATGCTTTGGATTTACAAATTGGTGGTTCTGCAAGACAATATGCATTGAATTCTCAAGGAACTATTTTCACAGATTACGATGGTCCAATTAAGTACGACGAATACGGTGCTTATATTCAGGGCATAAAAAAACTAGCTGATGACCGATTAAAAGTTACAGCCTCGATTCGCTATGACAAAAATGAATTTTTTGATGCGAATTTATCTCCTAGAATATCCCTAGTTTATTTTGCGGGAGCAAACAAAAACCATAACATTAGAGCCTCCTTTCAAACGGGTTTTAGAAATCCTCATACCCAATCTCTTTTTATTGGACTTAATGTTGGTAATGTTCTTTTAGTTGGAGGTGCCCCAACTAATCTAGATAGAAACTTACCAAACACGAACTTAACAGCCAGAGATGCCTATTCGGATTCCTACTCGCTAGCTTCCTTTTTGGCTTTTGCCGCATCACAAGGTGCTTCCCCCATAGAACCTGTAAATGGAACAGGCATGACCCCACTTGTAGAGCCAGAAAAAGTAAAAGCATTCGATCTTGGTTACCGCGGCACACTTGGCCCTGTAGACATCGATTTTAGTGCGTATTATAACAATTACGACAATTTCCTCGCCGAGAAAGTAGTCATAACTCCTAACTCAGGTTCAACTAGTGATTTAAGTGGTATTGCCGATATAGCTTCAGGAAATTATACTATATTTCAATTGAATACAAATTCGTCTGCAGACATCAGTTCTTATGGCGCCATTATAGGATTATCAACACGAATAGCCAAAGATTTTAAATTAAGCGCAAGTTATAACTTTGCCAAATTCGACTTCGATCAATCTTCCGACCCTGATTTCAGTGCTGGATTCAACACCCCTGAACATAAAGTTAAAATATCCTTTGGTAATGCTAATCTTTTTAAAAATTTTGGGTTTCAAGTTAACGGACGTTGGAGTGACGAATACCTATGGCAAGCCAATATAGCTAACGCCATGATACCTTCAAGAACTGTTATCGATGCTCAAATAAATTACACCATACCTGCTATAAAATCAATTTTTAAAATTGGCGGAACCAATTTAGGAGGAAAAGAATATCAAAGTGCTGTGGGTACAGGTTATATTGGGCAACAATACTTTATTTCGTGGACAATCAATAACTTATAAATTATTCTATAATTTTAGATAAAAAGCGTATTGAATTCAATACGCTTTTCTTTTATTTTAGCACTCTGGATTAAAGAATACACAAAATACAGTCATTTTTTTTGCAAAATATACTATGCATGCATAATTTTTTATATTTTTAGCAATACACAATTGCTTTTTGTGTCATACTAAACTAAAACGTAACTAATTTTAAATGAAAACATTTCTCCCTCTCTATGTATTATTATGGTGTTTTGCCTCCTATGCGCAAACAAAAATTTCCGGTGTTGTTAAGGATGATAATAATCTCCCTCTTCCAGGTGCAAACATATTTGTTTTAGGAACATCCACTGGGACCGTAAGTGATTTTGATGGAAATTTCAGTTTAACTGTAAATCTAACTCCACCGTTTAAAATACAAGCCAGTAGTGTTGGTTTCGATACGGCCACTGAAGAAATAACTACCGATGGACAAGTACTCACTTTTATATTAAAAGAAGGAACTTCATTAGATGAAGTGGTTATTTCAGCATCGCGTACCCCTGAACGTATTTTTGAATCACCCGTTACGGTTGAACGCTTCGGCCTTCGTGATATTAAAAATACAACCTCTGTAGATTTTTATGACGGACTGGAAAACTTAAAAGGTGTCGATGTAAATACCAATAGTTTAACCTTTAAATCGGTTAACACACGTGGTTTCGCAACCTTTGCCAACAACCGTTTTATGCAATTGGTTGATGGTATGGATAATTCTACTCCTGCTTTAAACTTCCCTATAGGAAATTTAGTAGGTATGACTGAAACTGATGTAGAAAGCGTAGAACTATTACCAGGGGCTTCTTCTGCGTTATATGGAGCTAATGCCTTCAACGGGATTTTATTCATGAGAAGTAAAAACCCCTTTAAACACCAAGGTATTAGTGCCTCGGTAAAACGTGGTATCACCTCTCAAAAAGCAGCAGGAGACAACCCTTACACCGATGTTAGTTTTAGAGCAGCACATAAATTCACCGAACACTTTGCTGCCAAAGTGAATTTTGGGTATTTAAAAGGTACCGACTGGGCTGCAACCAGCGAAGCCGATAAAATGACCCCCGGTGGCACCAGACAAAATCCTAACTACGACGGAATAAATGTATATGGAGACGAAGTTTCCACAAACATAAAAGAAGTTGCTGTTGCCCTAGAAGGCTTAGGCATTTTACCTGCCGGTGCTAATGCGCTTATTCCATCTGTAGACGTAAGTAGAACAGGATATAACGAGAAGTATTTAACCGATTATAATGCAGAAAGTATTAAAGCCGATTGGGGTTTATATTTCAGACCATGGGCTAACGACTTCGAAATTCAATATGTTGGAAAAGTAGGTACAGGAACAACTTTATACCAAGGCACCAACCGCTACTATATTGATGGTTTCTTTCAACAACAACATAAACTAGAAGTTAAAAACGATAACTTCTTTGTTAGAACTTATATTGTAACCGATAAAGCTGGTGATTCTTATGATATGGTCTTTACCGGAATCAATATCAACAGAGCATGGAAAGATGATGAAACCTGGTTTGGTGAATATGCGGGCACTTTTGTTCAGGCATCCCTTGGTGGTGCTACAGAAGAACAGGCACATGCCATGGCGAGATCGGTAGCCGATACAGGACGTTACCTTCCGGGGACACCACAATATATTGCGGCATTCAACAGAAGTATTAATGACCCGGATTTATCGACAGGTTCAAAATTTCAGGATGCTTCAGAATATTATCATACCGATGCCAATTACAACTTTAGCCATTTGATAGACTGGGCTGAAATTCAGGTTGGTGGATCATACAGAAAATATAGTTTGAATTCCTTCGGAACAATTTACACAGATACCGATGGGACAATTGATTACTCTGAATATGGTGTTTACACACAAATTCAGAAAGCATTCGATTTAAATGAAAGCTTAAATCTGAAATTAACAGGATCGATTCGTTACGATAAATCGGAGTTTTTTGACGGGTTCTATTCCCCAAGGCTTTCGGCCGGTTTAACGATTAATAAAGACCATAACATCAGAGCTTCGGTTCAAACTGGATTTAGAAATCCAACAACTCAAGATTTATTCATCGGTCTTGATGCCGGACGTGCCATCTTAGTGGGATCGGCTCCTGAGAATTTAGATCGTTGGTCCAGAACTTATAATGTTAGTGCTACAGGACAAACGTTATACGGTCAACCATCAACCATCACACAAACCGGCGCTGTTGCCTACAATAACTCTTACACATCAAGTTCAGTTGCTCTATTAGGAGAAACAGGAGATCCTGGAGTGTTAGAAATTTCTAACCCGGAACTTGTTAAACCAGAAAAAGTAACATCAGGAGAAATCGGGTATCGCGGAAAAATAAACAGTTTCGTGATAGATTTTAGTGCTTACTACAACTCTTATAAAGATTTCTTGTCACAAGAAGTTGTCGTTTCTCCTTACTACGGAACCGTGGGAGATGGCGGTTTATCGGTTGCGGCGATTTCTAATGGAGATTTTCAGGCTTATAGTACGTATACCAACTCCCCTGCAAACGTTAATTCCTATGGAGCATCAATCAGTTTATCAACTAAACTTTTTGGAAACTATGATTTAAGCGGAAGTTATACCTATGCAAAATTAGATTTCAACCAAAGCAGGTATCCGGATTTTACAACCTTCTTTAACACACCGGAACACAAATTTAAAGCTGCTTTTGGAAACCCTGAAGTCATTAAAAATTTAGGCTTTAATATCTCTTACAGATTTAGCGACGATTATTATTGGGAAGCTACTTTTGGGAATGGCGCTATTCCTGAATTCCACGTTCTGGATGCTCAAATCAGTTATACCGTACCTAAAATTAAATCACAATTTAAAATTGGAGGCACCAACCTGACAGGTAAAGAATACTATACGGCGTTTGGTACCGGTTACATTGGTTCTATGTACTATGTGTCTTGGGTAATTAATAACTTATAAAATGAAAATCATGAATTTAAAATATATTGCCCTGTTATTCATTGCTTCAGGGTTTACAGCGTGTAACGACTTAGAAGATGTTAACCGGGAAGAAGCAGAAGTTATTCTACCGACATTAACTTCAGGTACCGCCGATTTTTCAACCTATGTATCTTTAGGTAACTCACTTACAGCTGGGTTTACAGATAACGCCCTGTTTATTGCCACACAGGAAAATTCAATGCCCAATATTCTGGCTTCTAAATTTGCTTTAGCCGGTGGTGGGGAATTTAAACAACCTTTAATGAACGATAATTACGGCGGATTAGCTTACGGAGGAAACAGAATCACCGAGCCTCGTTTAATCTTTAACGGCTCAGGTCCTGCGGCTTTAGAATCTGTAATTGGCCCGGTAACAGTTTCAACAGATTTAGCATTAAATAATCCAACAGGGCCTTTTAATAATATGGGAGTGCCGGGAGCAAAATCCTATCATTTATTATATGATGGCTTAGGAAATCCTTCAGGGTTACTAACAGACCCAATGACAGCCAATCCATATTTTGTACGCATGGCATCAAGTACTTCGGCAACGGTTTTAGGTGATGTTATGGCACAATCGCCGACCTTCTTTTCGTTATGGATTGGTAATAATGATGTTTTAGGATACGCCTTATCAGGTGGAGATGGCAGCAATCCAATTACACCTTTAGATGGTGCCGTTGGGGTTGGCTTTACCCAAACGTATGGTGCTATAATTGCTACGCTTACTTCACAAGGTGCTAAAGGTGTTGTCGCTAATATTCCTGATGTGACCAGCATTCCACACTTTACAACAGTACCTCACAATCCAATTCCTTTAGATGCTGCAACTGCTGCGTATTTAAATAGCACATCGGCTTACGGTGCTTATAATGCTGGCATTGTTCAAGCATTTGCTTATCTCGTTGGAAATGGTTTAATGACCCAGGATGCAGCAGATACTGAAATTGCAAAAAGAACCATAACATTTGAAGCTGGAACAACCAATGCAGTAGTTATTATGGATGAAAGTTTAACGGATTTAACCGGTTTAAATCCAGCCCTAATAAGTATGAGACAGGCTACTGCAGACGACCTATTAGTCTTATCGGCTTCAACGTTTATTGGTACCGAAGCTGTTCCAGGGAATCCTCAAACAGTTAATGGCGTTGCAATTCCTTTAGCCGATAAATGGGTTTTAACGTCTGAAGAACAGGAAGAAATCGCAACAGCTACTACAAGTTTTAATGCGGTAATAGACAATATAAGACAACAAGCCGGTTTAGCCTTAGTAAATACGAATGAGATACTTAATCAATTGGCTAGTGGTGGCATAACAAGCGGAGATTATACTCTAACATCGAATTTAGTTGTAGGTGGTGCCTTTTCTTTAGATGGCGTTCATTTAACCTCGAGAGGATATGCTTTTTTAGCTAATGAGTTTATGAAGGCTATTGATGAAACTTACGATTCTAATTTTGTTGATTCTGGACAGTTGGTTGATATAGGAAATTACCCTACCAATTATTCACCAACACTGCAATAACAAGACTTTTAATAACATTTTTTAACACCTTCATTATGAGGGTGTTTTTTTATTCTAAAAAACCTGAAAAAACAAGTTTCATTTTAAATTAAAAAAATTATCTTTGCAGCCGAAAACTAGAAGTGTTTTCATTGAATTAAAACGCATAATATTAAACATATAAGTAATGTCTAAAGTTACAGGTAAAGTTGCACAAATAGTAGGTCCGGTTATCGACGTTGAGTTTGGAGCTGGTTCAGAACTTCCAAAAATTTACGATTCATTAGAAATTAAGAAAGCTGATGGTTCTACATTAGTATTAGAGGTACAGTCTCACATTGGTGAAGATACCGTACGTACCATTGCTATGGATTCATCAGATGGTTTAAGTAGAGGAACTGAAGTTGTTGCAACTGGAGCACCTATACAAATGCCGATTGGAGATGATGTTTACGGACGTTTATTCAATGTAATTGGTGACGCTATCGACGGACTTGGTGATTTACCTAAAGCTGGTGAGGCTGGTTTACCAATCCACAGACAAGCACCAAAATTCGAAGATTTATCAACTTCAACTGAAGTTTTATTTACAGGTATTAAAGTCATCGACTTAATTGAGCCTTACGCAAAAGGAGGTAAAATTGGATTATTTGGTGGTGCTGGTGTAGGTAAAACAGTATTAATTCAGGAGTTAATTAACAATATTGCAAAAGGTCACGGTGGTTTATCAGTATTTGCTGGTGTAGGAGAAAGAACTCGTGAAGGAAATGACCTTTTAAGAGAGATGTTAGAGTCTGGAATTATCCGTTACGGTGAAGACTTTATGCACTCTATGGAAGATGGCGGATGGGATTTATCTAAAGTAGATAAATCTAAAATGAAAGAATCTAAAGCGACTTTCGTATTCGGACAGATGAATGAGCCACCAGGAGCACGTGCACGTGTTGCTTTATCTGGTTTAACAATCGCTGAGTACTTCCGTGATGGAGCCGGAGACGGACAAGGAAAAGATGTATTGTTCTTCGTTGATAACATCTTCCGTTTTACACAAGCTGGTTCTGAGGTATCTGCATTATTAGGTCGTATGCCTTCTGCAGTAGGTTACCAACCAACATTAGCAACAGAAATGGGTGCGATGCAAGAGCGTATTACTTCAACTAAAAAAGGATCGATTACATCTGTACAAGCGGTTTACGTACCTGCGGATGATTTAACTGACCCGGCGCCTGCAACAACCTTCGCTCACTTAGATGCTACAACCGTATTATCTCGTAAAATTGCTGAGTTAGGTATTTACCCTGCGGTAGATCCATTAGATTCTACGTCTCGTATCTTAACTGCAGACATTTTAGGAAATGAGCACTACGACTGTGCACAACGTGTGAAAGAGTTATTACAACGTTACAAAGAGTTACAAGACATTATTGCTATCCTTGGTATGGAAGAGTTATCTGAAGAAGATAAATTAGCCGTATCTCGTGCTAGACGTGTTCAACGTTTCTTATCTCAACCATTCCACGTAGCTGAGCAGTTTACTGGTATTCCAGGAGTGTTAGTAGATATTAAAGAAACTATTAAAGGATTTAACATGATTATGGATGGTGAATTAGATCACTTACCAGAAGCAGCGTTCAACCTTAAAGGAACTATTGAAGAAGCAATCGAGGCTGGAGAGAAAATGTTAGCTGAAGCTTAATATTCAATAGAAAATTATAAAACATTATGAATTTAGAAATTGTATCACCAGAAGCTACCCTTTTTAACTCAGAAGTTGATTCTGTAGCATTACCTGGTATTAATGGTGAGTTTCAGATTTTAAATGATCACGCCGCAATCGTGTCTATTTTAACTGAAGGAACCATTAAAATTCATACCCACACACAAAGTCACTTAGAATTTGATGCGTTACATTCTGAAGTTAATCCTCACCATGATGATAACAAAGTTTTAACCTTAAAAATCAAATCAGGGACTATTGAAATGAAAGATAATAAAGTGATTGTTTTAGTTGACTAAACACTACTTTATTCAGAATAAAAAAACGCGAAACTTAGGTTTCGCGTTTTTTATTTTTAAACGTTTCTGAGTATTTTACACCTTTTTAATCACATTGGTTACAATACCCCAAATGATGAATTCGTTTTCTTCGGTTATTTTAATAATGGGATAATTCGGGTTTTCTGGTTTTAACCAAATCTCTCCCTGCTCAACCCGAAGTCGTTTCACTGTAAATTCGCCATCTAAAAAACAAACAGCTATGCGATTGTTTTGAGGTTCAAGACTTCGGTCTATGACTAACAAATCGTTATCTTCTAACCCGGCACCAATCATACTTTGTCCGCTTACACGTGCAAAAAAAGTGGTTTCCCGATTTCTTACTAACTCTTTATCTAACGATAAACGTTGTTCATTAAAATCTTCGGCAGGTGCCGGAAATCCACAGGAAATACCCGTATCAAAAAATACGGCACCAAGAGCGTCTGAAGCTTCAGGTGTAAAAAAAGTTAAGCTATTAGATTCATTTGCTATCATAACCCTTCATTTAGCTCAAATATACATATTTAAAGCTTTTATTTTACTTTAAACTCATCATTCTCAACAGAATTTTAAAACCCACTTAAACTTTAATAAAAACCTTCCTTCGGTACAAGTAGAAACCTAAGCCTAAGTAAAATAATCCCACAACCATAGCGTAGCAAAGGGAAGAAAACTTATTACTTAATGTTTCGTGGGCAAAAACTGAGCTATACAACCAATTATGAATATTTGAATCTTCACCGATAGGAATTAAATAAAAGCTTTTCGCAATAAACTCTGAAAGAAAATAAATAGTAATCGCATTCATGCCAACCATTTTAAAGACTCCTCCAAAATGCCAATGTTTCACATCAACAATATAATAAATTAGAGACAAAATAATCGTGCCATACCCTGCTGTTACCAAAACAAAACTACTACTCCAAAGTGCTTTGTTTACAGGAAAATAAATACTAAACAAATAACCACAAGCTAACAAGATCAAACCTATAAAAAACAATATAAACGCTTTACGGTCTATAGGTTTATCTAGCACCTGTCCTACTAAGACACCAAGTAAACAGGTGGCTATCGAAGAAACTGTTCCTAGCAGTCCTTCTGGATCGTAATCTGGTTGCCACATGTGTATCCCTAAAACTTGCAAATCGATATAGTTGGCCCAATTATTAGGTGCACGGTCAAACGTTGGCATCATACCATTTGGTAACGGCACAAAACCAAGCCATAACCAATATCCCAAAAGGATAACAGCTAAGATTACTAACAACGCTTTCCAATTAAAATTTAAATACATAATGGCTGAAATGAAAAAGACAATACCGATACGCTGTAGCACGCCCATAAACCGGATACCTTCCCAATCCTGAATAAAAGGCACCGTAGGGATAAATGCCTTTAAAAAAATCCCCAAACCAATTAATTTTAAACTTCTAACCGCTATCTTTTTATAGGTTGTTGTATTTGGTTGCTTATTCTTATAGGCGTAGTAGATTGATATTCCGACAATAAACAAAAAGAACGGAAAAATAAGGTCGGTTGGTGTTAAACCATGCCACTCCGCATGTGACAATGGCGCGTAAATATGTGACCAATCTCCAGGGTTATTAACTAAAATCATAGCGACAATAGTGATACCCCGTAATAAATCTACCGACTGAATTCTTTGTTTTGCTACCATATTAACATACCGCTTTTCTTTTATTAGTTATCGGTATCATCATTAGTATTAAGAATACGTTCGCGCGTAATTTTAACATAATTCCTTCCTATAGGTATTCTTCTGTTAGATATTTCAACCATATTTCCTTCTACAGAATTCACCTTATTTATTGAAATAGTATACGAGCGATGCACCCTCAAAAAGTTTGACTGCGGTAATTCTTCTGAAATAGCTGTTAGGGATTTGTGCACCACGTAATCACCAAGCGTGGTAATTACTTTTATATAGTCTTTAAGACTTTCGATAATTAAAATATCGTTCAGGTTTACCTTTACTAATTTCTTTCCCACTTTTAGGAAAATATGTGGTTCCTGCTGAAAACCTAAGTCATTGGAAGTATTATTAACATATACCTGCTGGTACACTTTATTAATGGTTTTTAAAAACCGATTAAACGGAATAGGTTTCACGAGGTAATCTAAAACATCGAGTTCGAAGCTTTTCACAGCATATTCTCTATACGCCGTCGTGATAACGATATGAGGCTTATAACTTAAATTCTCGATAAATGCGAACCCGTTAAGTTGGGGCATATTAATATCGAGAAAAACCACATCAATTTTTTCTTGCTCCAAAACACCATAGGCTTTTAAAGGGTTGGTAAAAGTCCCAACAATTTCAACATGATCGAAGTTCTTTAAATGATCTTCAATTACCTCGATAGCCAGTGCTTCATCATCAATGATTACACATTTTATTTTCATCGAATAGGTATTTTTAAGTACAGGTTATACATGTTGTTTTCTACAGTTGTTTTAAACTCGTAATCACTGTTAAACAAAAGGCTTAACCTGCGTTTGGTATTGGCTATTCCAATACCTTGTTCGTTGTTTATACTAGATTTGGCATTAAAAGTATTCGACAATTTAAACTCTAAATAGTCTTTATTTAATACTTCAAAACTCATGTTTACCCTTACGTTTTCACAACCTTTTAATCCATGTTTGAAACAATTTTCGATGAACGTCAAGAATAACAACGGCGGAACATTAATATCTTCAATATCTCCGATAATATCCATTTCACATTCTACACGCTCATTAAAACGCATACGTTCCACATCAATATAGGTGTTAATATGATTAATTTCTTCTAGTAAATCGGCCTTAGAGCTATTAACTTCATACAAGACATACTGCATCAGATCCGATATTTTAATAACCATTTGCGGGGCACTATCAGATTTTTTTAAAGTTAGTGCATATAAATTATTTAGCGTATTAAAGAAGAAATGCGGCTGGATCTGGGTTCGTAAATATTTCAATTCAGTACTTAATTGAAGCTTCGCCAGTTTTTCATTTCTTCGCTTTTCCAAACTCCAATCGATTACTAGTTTTATAGCCGATACAAAACCTATAACGTAGAGCTCACCTAAAACAACCGCGATAATATGATTAAGCTGCATGAACTCTCCTGTACCTCCGGCTTCAGGCCAGATATCTTTAGTTACTAAAACATAATTCAATCCGGTTCTCACCAAATACACCATAGCCAACATAAACACCAAACTCAAAACATAAGTCAAATAACGCCGCTTTAAAATTAACCTAGGTATTAGGTAATAAATATTTATGTAAACAACGATAACGTGAATTGGAAACTCTACAAGGTTCGATTTAAAAGAATACCAGTAATCATTAAAATAACTACCCCATCTAACAACATTAAACAGGAAATAAACGAGCCAAAAAAGCACATGGTATTTAGGGGAAATGGTATTCTTGATCTTAAGTCTCAACAAGGGTCTTGGTTTAAATTATTATTAATAAATCGACAAAAGGATTAAACTATCTCAAGCAATTTTAAGAATATAATAATTAATTAACAATAATTTCATCAAGAGTTTATTTTCGCAAAATCATTTATCGATAATTCTCTGTCTTCTGTGTGTAAAATGGTGTAGTTCAGATATTTTTTTTTAAAACAACTTTTATAATAAATAACATTGATAGCAAATAACAAGACTAAACATTCAAATTATGAAGTATTACTTAAAAACGACACTCTTGTTTTCCTTCTTATTCTTCAGTATACAGCTGTTTGCTCAGGAAAAGGAAATTAAAGGAACTGTTACCTCGAAAGCAGACGGTATGCCAATCGCCGGAGGTAATGTTATTATTGATGGCACAACTACCGGTACGCTTACCGACTTTGATGGAAAATACACCATCATGGCTAAAGCTGGCGACGTGTTAACATTTTCATTCTTAGGTATGACTACCGAAAAAGTAACCGTTTCTGGTTCAAACACTATTAATGTTCAATTAGCAGAAGACAACGAACAGCTTGCTGAAGTTGTTGTTACGGCTTTAGGTATTAAGAAAGAGAAAAAAGCACTTACCTATTCTGCTCAGGAAGTTGGCGGTGACGAGCTTACTAGAGTAAAACAAACCAACCCGATTAACAGTTTATCTGGTAAATCTGCCGGAATTACAATCGCCAGAAGTTCTTCTGGTTTAGGAGGTGCGACTAAAGTAGTTTTAAGAGGTAATGCCTCTACAACTTACAACGATCCGCTTTACGTTATTGATGGCATCCCTGTGCTAAACAGCGGTAACGGAGCTAACGGAAATGAGCCAGGAACAGACATTTTTGGTAGTCAGACTGGTAACCGAGACGGTGGTGATGCGATGTCTTTAATCAACCCGGATGATATTGAAAGTATGACCGTGTTGAAAGGAGCATCTGCTTCGGCACTATATGGTAGTCAAGGGGCAAACGGGGTTATTTTAATTACCACAAAAAAAGGAAAAGAAGGCGCTTTAAGTGTAAACTTCAATTCTAGTTTTACTGCCGACAACGTCATGTCGTTACCAAAATTACAATCAGAATACCAAAGTAATTCTGTTGGACAACCAATCGCTGAAAACGGAAATGTAACCGACCCAAAATCTTGGGGAACACAATCTTCAGGATTAAAAAATGATACTGAATCGTTCTTCAACACAGGATTTACGTCTATTAACGCCCTTTCGTTAACCGCAGGAAATCAAAAAGCGCAAACCTATTTATCATACGCTAATACAATTGGTGAAGGGGTTATTCCTGAAAACCGCTTGACAAGAAACAATATTACCTTAAGAGAAACCGCTAAGTTTTTAGATGAAAAAATAGATGTTTCTGCAAGTGTAAACTTATCAGACCAACGCATCTGGAACCGTCCTACGAATGGTTTATACGCCAACCCACTAACAGGTCATTATTTGAACCCTGTGGGAATCGATAGAAATAGTTACAAAGACCAATTTGAATATTTCAATACCGCTTTAAACCAAATGGATCAGTATGCCACTTCTTTCGACGAGAACATTCAGCAAAACCCATATTGGTTAGCATACAGAACACCAAGTAAAGATATTGCACAACGTGTTTTAATTAACGCTTCGTTAAAATATCAAATTACTGATGCCTTCTCTTTGCAATCAAGAGCAAGCTACGATAAATCATTCTTTACTTACGAGAAAAAACAATACGCCGGAACAGACCCAGTAAACTCTGGTGATAACGGACGATATATTTTAGAAAAAACTGAAAACAACCAACAGTACGTTGATTTCATTGCGAACTATAACAAAGATTTTGGAGAGAACTTTTCTTTCACCGGATTATTAGGAACAAGTTTAACTAAATCTACGATTGGAGATAAAGTTCTTTTAGATTCAGGGCGTGATGGTGCTGGACTTAAATACCCTAATTACTTCACGATTGCCAACTTTGTAACAACAAATAACATTGCACAAAGTATTGGAAGAAAAGAAATGCAATCGGTATTTGCTTCTGTAAACTTTGGTTATAAAAACATGTTATTCTTAGATGTTACAGGGAGAAATGACTGGTCTTCAACTTTAGCGCTTACAGATAGCTACTCGTTCTTCTACCCTTCTGTTGGTTTAACAGGAATCATTAGCGATATGGTTGAATTACCACAAGCTATTTCATTCGCAAAAGCAAGAGTATCGTATGCCGAAGTAGGAACCGATATTCCAAATTATGCAACCATTCCATTATACAACATCAGTACTACGTCCACTAATATTCTTAAACCATCTGTTGGTCCTAAGGAAGGAGAAACTTTAAAACCACAGTTACAACAGTCTCTAGAATTTGGTACAGAGTGGCGTTTCTTTGGTAACCGTTTAGGATTCGATTTCACATATTACGACACAAAAACTACAAATCAGATTTTCTACATTCAGGCAGAACCAAATCCTTACGGATATTCTCAAAACATTGTTAATGCCGGTGAAATTTCTAATAAAGGTTTCGAGATTGTTCTTAACGGAAAACCTGTAGTTGGAGAAAACTTTAATTGGGATACAGCATTTAACTTTGCCCGAAACGATAATACAGTGGTGTCTGTTCACCCTGCTTTACAAAACGGAGACGCAGTTATTACGGCTCGTGGTGTAAACGGTTATGAGTATTCTTTAATCGAAGGAGAAGACTTTGGTAGTATTAAAGCGCGCTCATTAATCAGAGATGGAAACGGAACTCCTGTCATCAACGATTCTGGAGCTTTAATGTCTACCGATTTTGAAACTGTAGCTCATGCACAACCAGATTTCACTTTAGGATGGAATAACAACTTTACATTCGGAAACTTCAACTTTAACTTCCTTATCGATGGTAAATTTGGTGGTGATGTTATGAGTGTTACTGAAGCAGTAAATGATTACTACGGTGTGTCAAAGGCCACTGCGGATGCCAGAAATGCTAACGGAGGTATGATTAATGTTGTTGACGAATCTGGGAACGCATCACAAATTACAGCTCAAGAATACTACAATGCTGTTGGTGGTAGAGCCGGGATGTTAGGTGAGTATGTGTACGATGCTACTAACGTGAGCTTAAGAGAACTTTCGGTAGGTTACAAATTAATTATGGGACAAAGTGATTTTATAGATAACATTAACTTCTCAATCATCGCAAATAACTTATTCTTCTTCTATAAGGATGCACCTTTCGATCCAAATATTGCAGCAAGTACCGGTTTAGGATTACAAGGTGTAGATATTTATAACCAGCCTTCTACAAGAAGTGTAGGGTTAAACATTAACATAAATTTCTAAGACATATGAAAAATATATTAAAATATACTCTGGCTTCGGTTGTGGCCATTAGCTTAACAAATTGTACCGACCACTTTGAAGACTTAAATACCGATCCTTACGGTGAAGAACTGGTTGGTGGATTAACACAACAAAACAACCACATTGGTTCTAATTTTGCTCCAATGTTCGCTAATGTCATTCGTGTAGAACCAGCATGGAACTACCAGTTACAGCAAAACCTGAATGCTGATGTATTTTCTGGTTATATGACAGCACCAACACCATTCGCAGGTAATATTAACAACCAGACTTATGCTTTGGTGAATGGTTGGAACGGTTTCATTTGGGCTGATGCTTACGATTCTCAAAATGGGAATGGGGTTATGCCTTATGCCAGAGACATTGCTCAAATGGTAGAATTAACCGGCGATCCATCTGGAGAGAAATTTGTTTTCTTAGGAAACATCATAAAAGTAATGGCGATGCATCGTGTATCGGATGTATTCGGACCTATCAGATATTCAAAATTCAATGACTTCGATACTACTGGAGAATATGACTCTCAAGAAACGGCATACAAAACGTTCTTCGCTCAATTAGGCGAAGCTATCGACGGACTTGAAGCTTACGAAGGCGATGCGCAATTCATTCCTTTCGATCAATCGTCTTTAGGTGGAGACATTGCCAAGTGGCGTATGTTCGCAAACTCATTACGCTTACGTTTAGCCATTCGCGTATCGAAAGTTGATGCGACTTTGGCAAAAACCGAAGGTGAAAAATCCTTATCTAGTAATGCTGGTTTAATGGAAACAGAAAACATGTTGGTTGATATGGGCGGATTTGTTCACCCCGTATATACCATTAGTAATGTTTGGGGAGACATTTGTATGAGTGCCGAAATGGAATCTATCTTAAAAGGATTCAACGACGGTAGAATTGAAAAATACTTTAACGCTCCGGCTGATGCATCTTTAGGAGATTACAAAGGTATTCGTCAAGGTATTGAAATTGAAGCCAAAGGACAATACGGAAGTCACTCTACTATTGGTCAGGTGGTGGAAGGTACCGATAAAATCTGGATGACCTCTGCCGAAGTTTATTTTTTGAAAGCAGAAGCCGCTTTACGTGGATGGGCAGGCGCAGGCGATGCAAAAACAAACTACGAAATGGGCGTTAAGGCTTCTTTCTCTCAGTTTGGTGTTGGTGGTGTTGATTCATATTTAGCCGATAGCACAAGTACTCCAGCCGACTTCGTTGATGCTTTAAATACTGCTAACGATTACGCTTATCCTAGTGATGTTACTATTGCGTTTGATGATGCCGGAACTAACGAAGAAAAGCTAGAGCAAATCATTACTCAAAAATGGATTGCTATGTTCCCTGATGGTCAGGAAGCATGGAGTGAATTCAGACGTACTGGCTACCCAAGAGTATTCCCTGTAGTTATAAATAACAGTGGCGGTACAATAGACACCGATATTCAAATCCGTAGAATCAACTTCGTAGATGTAGAGAAAAACACCAATGGTGCTAATGTAGAAACTGCAGTAGGCATGTTAAAAGGTGCTGACAATGGTGGTACGAGATTATGGTGGGATACAGGAGCTGCAAATTTTTAAGATTTTCATAAGCATATATTTTTTGGTTTAGTTTAAACAGAGCACGCTCTAATTGAAGAAGCTCTTAACAAGCAAGCAGAACAATGTTCTGCTTGCTTTTAAAAACAGATGAAATGAAAGTAGATATCACTGATTATAAAAGTATAGCCTACAGAGAGGCTGGAAAATTTGAAGAAACACGCTTTGAAAAAATTCACAATGTTATTTTCGAATCTTCACTTGAAGCTTCAACTATTGTAGCCCAGGAAATCGCCTCTTTAATTCGTGATAAACAATCGCAAGGTCTACCTTGTATTCTTGGTTTAGCCACCGGATCGTCTCCTATAAAAGTGTACGAAGAGCTGGTACGTATGCACAAAGAGGAAGGCTTAAGTTTCTCTAATGTAGTCACTTTTAACCTGGATGAATACTTTCCAATGGATAAACACAACATTCAAAGTTATCACTACTTTATGCACGAACATTTGTTCAACCATATCGATATCCTTTCTGAAAACATCAACATCCCCGATGGTAAAGTACCTGCCGACGAACTATACCAATTCTGCATAGATTATGAAATGAAAATTAAATCCTATGGCGGACTAGATTTTCAATTATTAGGCATAGGACGAACAGGGCATATCGGTTTTAACGAACCCGGATCACACCTCAACTCTGGCACACGAAGCATTACTCTAGATCACATTACACGTGTTGATGCCGCCTCATCTTTTTTAGGCATTGATAACGTGCCACGTAAAGCCATCACTATGGGTATTGGCACCATAAAAAGCGCCAAACGTATTGTGTTATTAGCATGGGGAAATAATAAAGCACAAATTATACAACAAGCCATTGAAGGCGAAATAACCGCAAACATTCCTGCAACTTATTTACAGGAACATCATAACACCACCTTTGTATTAGATCATGAAGCAGCACTGGAACTTACCCGAGTAAAAACCCCTTGGTTAGTTACCTCTTGCTTATGGACCAATATTTTAAAATTAAAGGCCGTGGTTTGGCTTAGTGAACTACTAAATAAACCTATTTTAAAACTAACTGATAAGGATTATAACGATAATGGCATGTCTGGCTTATTAACCGAAGAAGGCACTGCTTACAATTTAAACATTAAAATGTTTAATCAGCTACAACATACTATTACAGGATGGCCCGGAGGAAAACCTAATGCTGATGATACTTACCGTCCTGAACGCGCCACTCCAGAAAAAAAGCGCATCATAATTTTTAGCCCACACCCCGACGACGACGTTATTTCTATGGGTGGTACTTTCGATCGCCTTGTGGAGCAGGGTCACGACGTACATGTGGCTTACCAAACTTCAGGAAACATTGCTGTTTCGGATGAAGAAAGCTTGAAATTTGCAGAAATAGCAAACCTTTTCGAACCAAATGCAGAAATAGATAAAATAATTTCATACCTCAAAACAAAGCGAGAGAGCGACATCGACTGTTTAGAAGTACGAAATCTTAAAGGCAAAATACGTCGTAGCGAATCGCTTGGCGCCACGCGTTATTTAAACTTAAAAGATGAAAACGTACACTTTCTAGATCTTCCGTTTTACGAAACCGGAACCATTAAAAAAGGGCATTTAACTTCAGCTGATATCAGTATCATGTGTAACCTGATTGAAAGCATAAAACCGCATCAAATATATGCTGCCGGAGATTTAGCCGATCCGCATGGCACACACCGTGTATGTTTAAATGCTTTATTTATGGCATTAGATGAATTAAAAACCGAACCCTATATGAACGATTGCTGGGTTTGGCTCTATCGTGGTGCCTGGCACGAATGGGAATCCTACGAAATAGACATGGCGATTCCTATGAGTCCCGATCAGGTACTTAAAAAACGTCATGCCATTTTCTATCACCAGTCGCAAAAAGACGGGGTGATGTTTCAGGGCGACGATTCCAGAGAATTCTGGGTGCGCGCCGAAGACCGCAACCGCTTAACCGCAAAAAAATACAATGATTTAGGCTTAGCCGAATATGCTGCTATTGAAGCCTTTAAACGCTACCATTTTTAAAAACTAACATGAATAGATTACTTGCTATACTTTGCCTCATTACTTTAAATTGTTTCTCTCAATCCAATTTGAAAGAGACTTATAATTTAATGCCCTGGCCAAAATCAATAGAGGAAAATAACCAACGCTTTGTTATAGATGAAAACCTAACCGTATCCATTGAAGGTGATGCCCCAAAACGGGTTCAGCATGCAGTGACTTCATTTTTAAGACGTTTATCAAACCGATCAGGCGTGTTTATCAGTGAAGGTTTTGCAATGCCTTTATCTGAAAACCAGCAAGCATCAATTCAAATATCTTTTAAAGAATCTGCTAAGTTAATCATTGACGACGACGAGTCGTACCAATTAGATATACAGTCTAATAAAGTAACGCTTGTTGCCAAGACAGATGTTGGGGCTATTCGCGGGCTGGAAACACTTTTACAATTACTAACAAATAACGATTTTGAATACTATCTACCCGGTGTTTCCATCTCCGATGCCCCACGTTTTGTTTGGCGTGGTTTAATGATTGATGTCTCCAGACACTTTCATCCCATAGACGTGATAAAACGAAATCTGGACGCTATGGCTTCGGTTAAAATGAATGTCTTTCACTGGCATTTAACCGATGACCAAGGTTTTAGAATCGAGTCGAAAACCTATCCCAAACTACACGAACTGGCTTCCGACGGACTGTATTATACACAGGAACAGATTAAAGAAATTGTAGAGTATGCCTCTATGCTTGGTATTCGAGTAATTCCGGAATTTGATGTTCCTGGCCATGCTACCGCCATTTTAACTGCCTATCCGGAACTTGGAAGTAAACCCGGAGCAACCTATAAAATTGAACGTTATGCCGGTGTTTTCGATCCGACTTTAGACCCAACTAACGAGGACGTATATGTTTTTCTAGATAAATTATTTACTGAAATAGCGCCGTTGTTTCCTGATAGTTATTTTCATATTGGTGGCGATGAAAACGAAGGCAAACACTGGGATGCTAACGAAGATATTCAGCAATTTAAAAAAGATAATAATCTTGCTACTAATCACGATTTACAAACGTATTTCAATATCCGATTAGAAAAAATTCTGAATAAACTGGATAAAAAACTAGTAGGCTGGGATGAAATAATGACACCAAACATGCCCAAAACGGCAATCATTCATTCTTGGAGAGGTGAACATGAAGGTTTAGCAAAGGGAGGCACTTTAATTGAAGCTGCAAAAAAAGGCTATAATACCATTTTATCTAACGGGTTTTACATCGACCGTATGGAATCGGTGGTGAAACATTACCAAACCGAACCGATTGGAAATATTGATTTAACACCTGAAGAACGTAAACGCATTTTAGGTGGCGAAGTAACCATGTGGAGTGAATTGGTAACCCCATTAACCATCGACTCCAGAATCTGGCCACGAACAGCAGCTATTGCTGAACGCTTATGGTCACAAAAAACAGTTACCGATGTTGACAATATGCTTAAACGCTTAGAAGTTATCAATTACAGACTAGAAGAGGTTGGCATTACCCACATTAGAAACAAGGATGTTATTTTAAGAAACCTGAGTAATAATGAGGATATTTCAGCATTAGAAATACTTTCTAATGTTTGTGAGCCGCTTAAAATTTACAGCCGAAATGAAGGTGGTACTGAGTATAAAACCTTTTCCCCTTTCACCTTGTTTGCCGACGCCTGCAATGTCGATGCTAAGGATGCTTTAAAATTTAAAAAAGCCGTTACAAACTATTTAAATTCGCCTTCCGAAGCACATAAAACAGACATTATTTCGCTATTGGAAATCTGGTCGAAAAACCATGAAGCCTTTCAAAATATTGATAAAAACCCTAAGATAGCACCATTGGAAACTTTATCATATAACCTATCGGAAGTTTCAAAATTCCTGTTAAAGCAATTACAAAAAGAAAAGACATCGAAAAAAGACCTGAACACATTCAAAGCTCGAATAGAAACTTTAAGACAACCTTTTGCAGATGTAGAACTGGTTATTGTAAATGATTTGGAAAAACTATTTGAGGCTTTAAAATAGTTTACCTGCTTGAATAATGGTAAACCCGGTTCGCTTATAATCGACCTTTTTACCATTAGCACAAAACTGATATCTGCCTTTAGATTTTTGCTCTGAGGCAGATATTAAAATAACCTCATCAACCGAGCAATTATAATCTTTTGCCACTTTTCGCTTAACATCATCAATAGTTGCTCTACCCTTCTTTAACTGCGATTGAATTTTACCATTCAACTTAGGCTCCTCATAATCGGCTCCTAAATTACAAGCATCATCAGTTTTAGTTGCTTCTGAAATATCATTTTTTGAAGCTTCCTTAGGTGCAGCATCAATATATTCCCAGGTATAATCAGCTTTTAGTAACACTCGGCGACCATCTTCTGTTTTCACAATGTAATTGTTTTGAGCAAAAGTCGCAGATGTGATAAAAAGTAATAAAAGGAAAATAATAGATTTCATAAAAAGAGTGTTAAATTCGATGAATTCAAAAGTACAAATTTAATCTTCAACATATTCCAGAATATCACTTGGCTGACATTCTAAAGCTTTGCAAATGGCTTCTAATGTTGAAAAACGAATAGCCTTTGCTTTACCCGATTTTAAAATAGAAAGATTCGCCTCGGTAATTCCAATAATTTCAGCCAAATCTTTACTCTTTATTTTACGCTGCGCCAGCACAACATCTAAATTTACAACTATAGACATGGTTATATGGTTAAGTCGTTTTCTTGTTTTAACAAAACACCTTCCTTAAATATTTCGGCCATTACAAACGAAATCAGCACTAAAAAAAAGAGGAACAAATGAAATAGAAATTTTACTTATTCCGCCTTGCTCAAAACCAATATAATAATAGCTCGTTAAAAAAGCATATATTAAAATGAATACGCCCAATCTCCTAAATGATTTTACATTCCCCAAACCAAATGTTTCAACTTGTTTTACCGATTTAATAACTTTTAAAAATTCTTTTACACATAAAAACAAAACAACTAAAATTCCTGTAAGCTTTAAATATATTATGTAAAGTGAAGTCGTCTTAATTTTACTAAGTTTAAAAATCTGACTATAATCCTCTACGGAATTATCTTTCCATTTACTTACCAAACTATAGCCTCCAGAGTTGATTTCAAAATTAAATGTTCCTTTATCAAACAGACTTTTATCGAATTGTAAATAAATGAACAAAATTGTTAATCCTAAAAAAGAGAAAACTAAAAAGCCTCTTAAAATATTACATATCGCAATGGTAATATTAAGCAAAACATTCTTTGTCATAGTAAATGTTATTATCGTTTAACAATAACAAATATAATTAAATTATTGAAAAACAATAATAATTTATTGAAAAAGAGATATTTCTAACGCTGTTTAGAAGACAGCCATGCCTTTCTTGCTACTTTTTGTTTAGTATTCAACTTTTGGTTATTTGCTTCAAACAGGTTCAACCTATATGCCGTATTTGGTTGTAAAGTCACATTTATTTGCTTCGGAACACCAAATCGTTCATATTCAATTTGAATACTATCGTTTGGTTTTAAACTGGCTATTAAAGCATTGAAATCCTTAGCAGAAGTAAAACCTGTTTCGTTTACCTTTAAAATTTTATCACCTTCTTCCAGTCCAGCGTTATAGGCTGCTGTTCCGATAATGGTGTTTTTTGAAATAAAACCTTCGTCGTTTACAGAAACTCCAAATGCAGCTTTGTCTAACTCCTGAGTTAAAATCACACCTACAGAACTTAATAAACCCTTCATTTCAGGCATATCACTTTTGTAGATATAATTCTTAAAAAAGTGAGAGCCAAAAGTTTCTCCGGCATACTCATTTAAGGTATTATGTAAGTCTTCAACAGTATATGGTTTTTCCTGTTTTCCAAATTTGTTCCATACCAGTTTCATATAGTCGTCGAGATTCAATCCGTTTTTACGCAACGACAAGTCTAAAGCCAGGCCAAGCATATTTCCGTATGAATAATATGAAATAAATGTATTGTCTCTATTAACAGGATCTACCGAACGAGCGGCATCTACAAAAGGCGCCTGATAACTCATTTCAATCGGGTTAAAAAACTGTCGCGCTGGGGAATTCCAAACATAATTGAACGTTCCTGTAATGCCTTTTACATATTGCTCCTCACTGATTAAACCTGCTCGGCATAAGGTTAATGTTGTGTAATAACTGGTAAACCCTTCGGCAAACCAAAGCTCACCACTCATATTCGCTTCTTCAAAATCAAACGGTTCTAATGCATCGGGACGTATACGCTCCACATTCCAGCAATGAAAAAACTCGTGAGCCACGGTTCCTAAATTAGAATCCATTCCTCCGTTGGCCAAACTTCGCGTACTGGTAACAATAGTTGAATTTCTGTGCTCCATACCATCGCCTGAGGCATTAGGAATATAACACACCAAAAAAGTATACTCACCGTAATCGAACTTCGGCAATTCGCCATACACCTGCTCCTCCTCCAAAACAATATTCTTAACGCGGTTAAAATATTCATCCAATTCCGCTTCGGTACCGTTATGATGCAACACAAAGCTTATGGTTTGTCCGTTTACCTGAAAGGAACGCTTGCTAAAATTGCTCACTTCGGTTGGACTATCCATAAAATACTGCAAGTTTTCAGCATAATACGTGTTTCCTTCAACATGTTTTAATTGCGTTGCGACTTTCCAGTTTAAGTCTTCACGCACATTAAAAGTAACCTCCATAGGTTTTTCCTCTAAACTGGGCGCATACATAAAAGTTGCCGGCATGTTTAAATGCGCATGCGTATCATCTATTTGAGAATAGGTGCCTCCTCCTCGATTAGCGAATAAAACATAGTTTACTTTTATCGTGCCATCATGTCCTGAAACCGTCCAGGAATACGGATCAGGTCTTAAGGTTTTTAATTCCTTTCCTTTACCATCGGTCACTTTTACATCGTAAACATTTTTCATAAATTCATGCAAAGCATAACGCCCTGGCGAGGTTCTGCTCATTCTAAACTCAACAGTTTTGTCTTTTAAATCGGTAAAAACAGCTTCAACAACTGCTTCATGGTGTGCCGAATTTTCAAAAGAAATGGTATAGGTTGAAGCTACTTGAGCTATAATCGTGGAACTACTGAAAATTAAAAGGAATGAAAAAAGAATTCTATACATAACGAAATTTTAGAGGACTAATATAACATTTTTGAATCACCGACAATTTCCATAAAAATTGAAAATAATCACCTTCACTGTAACAAATGTTAGATTCAAACTACATATAGGTAAGAAAACTTCATTTCGTAATTGCCTATTAAACTCATTAATAACATTTTAATTTAACAAATAGGAATTTAACGAAATTGATGTTGATTTTACTTTCGAAAGAGTAATATAAAACCGTAAAAAGGTTTTATATTGATATCATAAAATTTAAATCTTTTAATTATGACCGAATGGTTTTACAGCTTAGAGCTCTTTCCTCAGATTTACTGGGGTATTGCCCTAATTGCTTCAGTTGTTTTTATAATCATCATGGCGCTAACCTTTATTGGCGGCGATTCTGATGGACTTGAACTTGAAACAGATGCCGAAATAGAAGCCGATACCGGTATCGGATTTCAGTTTATCACCTTTAAAAACTTGGTCGGGTTCTTTACCATATTCGGGTGGAGCGGTATTGCTTGTATAGATAGTGGCCTATCAAAACCGCTTACCGTAATCATTTCACTTGGTGCAGGTTTATTAATGATGGCTATTATGGCGGCCATGTTTTATTATATGAGAAAACTAAGCCATAGCGGTACATTAGATTTTAAAAATGCCATTGGCGCTGTTGGTGAGGTCTACCTGACTATTGGTGCTAACCGCTCTTCTATTGGAAAAGCTCATGTTCGCATTCAGGGTGCACTCAGAGAACTTGAAGCTTTAACCGATGCAAAAACTAACTTGAAGTCGGGAACTGTAATAAAAGTAAAAGATGTTACCGATAACGGAATTTTAATTGTAGAACAACTTAATAACTAATTTAATGCTAACACTTATCACTCAGGACGCCTTTAGTTTCGGGCTTCCAGTGGCTGTTATCGCAGCCATTATGTTCATTTTTGTATTTTTTATCGTGCTTATTCGCCGCTATAAACGCTGTCCTTCCGATCGCATTTTGGTGGTTTATGGTAAAGTAGGCGGCGGGCAATCGGCCAAATGTATTCATGGAGGTGCAGCCTTTATTTTTCCTGTCATTCAGGATTACGAATTTCTAGATTTAACACCTATTTCTATTGAGGTGAATCTGGTTAATGCCCTGTCTAAACAAAACATCCGTGTTAATGTGCCTTCAAGATTCACCATTGGAGTATCTACCGAACCTGGCATTATGCAAAATGCCGCTGAACGTTTGTTAGGTTTATCGATGAACGATGTTCAAGAGTTAGCTAAAGAAATTATATTCGGTCAGTTACGTTTAGTTGTGGCCTCGATGGATATTGAAGAAATCAATTCTGATAGAGATAAATTCCTTACCAACATTTCGCAAAGTGTCGAGTCGGAACTTAAAAAAGTAGGTTTAAAACTCATTAACGTAAACATTACCGATATTGTAGACGAGTCCGGGTATATCGAAGCATTAGGTAAAGAAGCTGCCGCACACGCTATTAATGCCGCTCGTAAATCGGTTGCTGAGAAAAACAGAGATGGTTCTATTGGTGAAGCTAACGCTGTTCAAGACGAAAGAACTCAGGTTGCTGCCGCCAATGCACAGGCTGTAGAAGGTGAAAATACCGCTAAAATTGCGGTTGCCAATTCCGACTCTCTTCGTCGTCAGCGTGAAGCAGAAGCAGAACGTGTGGCTATCGCTTCAGAAAAAGTACAAAGTGCAAAAGCATTAGAAGAGGCTTACGCCGCAGAACAAGAAGCCGAAACTGCCAGAGCAGAACGTGAGCGTTCTTCACAAATGGCCGATGTTATCGTCCCTGCTGAAATTGATAAAAAGAAAGTAGAAATTGATGCTGAAGCAGAAGCTGAACGTATTAGAAGACGCGCCAGAGGAGAAGCCGATGCGATTTTATTTAAAGCGCAAGCCGAAGCACAAGGTATTTACGAAGTCTTAACCAAGCAAGCCGCCGGTCTTGATGAAATTGTTAAAGCTGCCGGAAACAACTCCAGAGATGCTGTGTTATTATTAATTGCCGACAAACTTCCTGAGCTGGTTAAACTACAATCTGAAGCCATTAAAAACATTAAGATTGATAAAGTTACGGTTTGGGATAATGGTAGTACGAGTAAAGACGGTAAATCGTCTACGGCAAATTTCCTTTCTGGCATGTACAAATCGGTACCGCCATTACAAGACATGTTTAATATGGCCGGCATGCAATTACCTGAATATTTAAAAGGGAAAGATGTTGAAATAAAACCAGAAACTAAAGGTAATTCAGATATTGAAGAAGCTTCTGCTAATGAAGAATAATATTATTCACTCTAATAAAAGCCTCATTATTAACTTAATGGGGCTTTTATTTTAACATTACCTCATCATGAGCTTGCTTTAATTTCCTAATAACAACTTCAATCTCTTCTTCATTTAACTGTCCAAATCCCAGACGAATAGCACAGGTATTTTTATCCTGATACAAAATGGTTTTAGGAATGAATAAATCTAGTTTTTCAGCTTCTTCAGCGAGTTTTACTAAAGAGATTTTAGGCTCAAATTGCAACCACAATGCCAGTCCTCCAGTAGGTGTTTCAAAATGGATTTTATCACCAAAATACTTTTTTAATTGCTCACATAAAACATCACGTCGTTCTTTATAAACCAAAATATTCTTTTTAATAAGCCGAGAAATTTCGCCCTCATGAATTAATTCCGCCAACATTTGCTCCTGAATTAAATCACCTTGTTTATCCAATAGCTGTAAGTAGTTTTTAGCTTCCAAAATCAGGTTTTCCGGAGCCACTACAAACCCTGTTTGAAAACTTGGAAATAACGACTGCCCCAACTTCCCGAGATAAATCACCATACCATTAGCATCAGCACTTGCCATGGGCAACATAGCCGATCCTTCGTATTGAAAATCGTAATCGTAATCGTCTTCAATAATAGCAAACCCATAATCTTTTGCCAAATGCAGTAACTTTAAACGGCGTTCTGCACTTAGGGTACTCGTGGTAGGGTAATCACGTTGCGCACAAACATACACACAGCGAATACTACCCTTTACAAAATGCGTTTCAATATAATCAATGTCAAGTCCTTCATTATCTACCGGAATGGTTTTAATAGTCGCCCCTACTTCCTGAAAAATCATATTCGATTCATAATTACTCAACTGTCCTACCAACACCAAATCTTTCGGTTTTATGAGCAGCTGTGAAACGATATACAAACTCATTTCAGTACTGCGCGTATTAATGATATTATCAGGTTTAATATGAAACCCTCGGGTCGCGTTTAAATAATTACACAACTGATGCTGGAAGATAGAATGTGTATTCTTTCCTACTCGATTCCACTTGTTAATGAGCGTTTTTCGCTTCATAACCGCACTATACCATTTAGAAAACTGGTGAATAGGATGCAATCGTAAATCAGGTTTTCCATTGGTAAGACTATATTTTGCAGTAGTGATTTGGGTAGTAGATGCCAAATGTAAAGAAGTTTGAAACGGAAACCCGGTGGTTTTCGAATACGCATATGCCTGATCGATTTGCTGTGCAGATGCAGTAATCTTAGCCGTTCGTTGTTCAGGTACCAAAACAAAGGTCCCTCTATTGGGTAAAATCTCAACCCAACCTTGGGAAGCCAACTCATCGTAAATGGCAACTGCCGTGTTTCTGTGAACTTTTAACAACTGACTCAAACCTCGAGTTCCGGGTAACAATGTTCCCTTTAATAAATAACCACGCTGAATTAAATTAATAATTTGTTCAGCAACCTGCATAAAAATGGGTTTCGCTAAGGACTTATCGAATGAAACAAGTTTTTCAAAAAGACTTTCAACCGGACTATTTAGTGTTTTCAAACTGGACTATTTTAATAGTCCGCTAAGTTACGACTTTTGCACTGTTTTTAATTTTAAACTTAATCATGAAAAACAAACTGACTCTCATTTCATTTGTATTGCTTTATTCTTTTTTCGCTAAGGCACAAAATGAACCTGTAAAAATGGATTCGTTACAGGAAGTTACCATTACTTCAACGCGTATCGATTTACCCTTTAAAGAAAACTCAAGAACCATAAATATTATAACTTCTGAAGACATAAAAAATAGTGCTGCTACTAATGTCGCAGATTTACTACAACAAGTTGCAGGTGTTGACATTAGAAAACGTGGTACTGGTGGAAGCCAGGCCGATTTATACATTCGTGGTGGTAGTTTCGACCAAACCTTATTGCTTATTGACGGCATAAAAATGGACGATGCACAAACCGGTCACCACACCATGAATGCCGCTTTACCCATTGAAGTTATTGAACGTATTGAAATTATAAAAGGGCCTGCAGCGAGAGCATTTGGACAAAATGCGTTTGCCGGAGCGATAAACATTGTAACTAAAAACCAACTAAACAATAGTGTTTCGGCAAATCTTGAAACGGGCTCTTTTAATCAGTTAAACGGATCGGTAACTGTGGGATCTGACTTAGAAAACTCCTCCCATATTGCACACATGGGAAAATTATCGTCTGATGGCTACAGAACAAATTCAGATTACGATAATTCTAACTATTTCTTAAAAAGTGTATTTAACAAAAATGCACTTCCAATAGAAATGCTTGCCACATTTTTCGAGAGAAAATTTGGTGCTGAAAACTTCTACACAAATAATGAAACCTTTCATGAATATGAAGAAACTCAGAATAGCTTAATTGGTATTTCCACAGCATTTAAAACATCTAAACTAAAAATAAAACCAAGACTATACTGGAAACGTAACCAGGATATGTTCTTGCTAAGACGTAACGAACCTAGTTTTTATAGAAACTTACACATTAGCAATAAAGTAGGCGCTGAAATTAATACGTCTTATACTTCAAATCTTGGAGTTACTGGCTTAGGTATTGATGTCTCACAAATTTATATGACGAGTAATACATTAGGTGACCGCGAACGTTTCATGACTACAGCATTCTTAGAGCATCGCTTTAAATTAGAGAATCTGGATATTACGCCTGGTGTAGCCGTGACTTACTTTTCAGATTTTAAATTTCATGCGTTCCCTGGTGTAGATTTAGGATATAAAATCTCTGAAAACTTTAGAGCTTACGGTAATGTAGGATACACTTACCGCGTGCCGACTTACACCGATTTATATTACAGCGACCCGGCAAGTATTGGAAACGAAAACTTGGAACCAGAAGAGGCACTTTCTGGAGAAGTTGGAGGTAAATTTTTCTCTTCAAGATTTAATGCCTCGTTTGCATTGTTCTATAAGGATGCAGAAAACTTAATTGATTACGTAAAAGCGAATGCCGACGATCCTTTTATGGCACAAAACATTAGAGATTCTAAAACGAAAGGATTTGAAGTTAATACCTCTTACAATTTTACAGTTAACAACTTAAAGCAAAATTTATCGGTTGGGTACACCTTCATGGAAGATAAAATTGAAGACATCAACCTTGATTTTTCTCGATATTCCATCAACTCGTTAAAGCATCATTTCACATCACGTTTAAGCACGCGTATTACAAAAAGCATCAACTTTAATGTGATTTATAAATACGCTGAACGTACTCAGGGATTAAGTTATAACGTACTAGATGCTTCAGCGATCTTCCATTTCAATCAAGTTGAATTAAGCATCACGGCTAACAACATTTTCGATGCAGATTATATCGAAACCGGTATTGTGCCAATGCCTCCAAGCAATGTGTTATTTGGTTTACGTTACCACTTTAAATAAATAGTTATGACAGTGACAAGGCACAACTGGACAAAGGAAGAAATTCAGAATATTTACAACAAACCTGTAATGGAGTTGCTTTACGAAGCAGCTACTGTACATCGTTTGCACCATAACCCTAATACCGTTCAGGTAAGCACCTTACTGTCTATTAAAACAGGTGGCTGTCCAGAAGATTGCGGGTATTGTCCCCAAGCCGCACGCTATCATACTAATATTGAAGGCAACGATTTAATGTCCGTTACGCAGGTAAAGGCTCAGACTTTACGTGCCAAAGCGTCTGGTAGCTCCCGTGTTTGTATGGGAGCCGCCTGGCGTAATGTTAAAGATGGTCCAGAATTTGATCAGGTTTTAGAAATGGTTCGCACTATTAATAAGCTTGGCATGGAAGTGTGCTGTACTTTAGGAATGCTTACCGAAAATCAGGCGAAGCGTTTAGCAGAAGCTGGTTTATATGCTTATAACCACAACTTAGATTCTTCTGAAGAATATTATAAAGAAGTAATTTCTACGCGAGGTTTTGAAGACCGCCTGAAAACCATCGATAATGTTAGAAAAACTAATGTTACAGTTTGCAGCGGTGGTATTATAGGTATGGGTGAAACTGAGGAAGACCGCGCAGGTATGTTAGTCGCTTTATCCACTTTAAATCCGCAACCAGAATCGGTACCTATTAATGCTTTAGTCGCTGTTGAAGGCACACCTTTAGAAAACCAAAAGCCTGTTTCTATATGGGATATGGTTCGCATGGTGGCCACAACGCGTATTGTTATGCCTGAAACACAAGTACGCTTGAGTGCTGGTCGAACACAAATGTCGCAAGAAGGACAAGCCTTGTGCTTCTTTGCCGGGGCGAATTCCATTTTCGCTGGCGATAAGCTTTTAACCACACCTAATCCGGATGTGAATGAAGATATGGAATTATTTAAACTTCTCGGATTAAATACCCAAAGGCCTTTTATAAAAAAGAGGCAACCACAAACTGTGGAAGCTAAAGATTCAAAATACGAAAGCTTGGGAGAAAAACCTAAATGGAGTCGACCTGAACATACCATTCAACGGAATGAATCAGCAAAAGAAAAAGCTAAATCTTAAAATAGTTAGCGAAATATGACTAAATAGGAAACGGCTCAATTTCTATTTTACAAGTGATAACCTTTTCTTAACTTTGCGACACTAAATTGTTATCAACTTGTCGCTAAACTTACAAGACATTCCTCGAGTAAAAACCATTACCAAAGAGGATTTTATAAAGAATTATTTTATACCGCAACAACCTGTGGTTATTGAGCGTTTTATAGAAGACTGGCCGGCTTACACAAAATGGAGTTTAGATTATATGAAGGAACTGGGAGGCAATATTACCATTCCATTGTATGATGACCGCCCTGTGGATTATAAAGATGGTTTTAATGAGCCGCATGCCAAAATGAAACTTGGCGATTATATTGATTTACTAAAACGGGAACCCACCAAATTCCGCATATTTTTATGGAATGCTATCAAGGAAATTCCGCAATTACAAGACGATTTCACCTTTCCCGATTTTGGCTTACGCCTAATGAAAGGTATCCCTATGTTGTTTTTTGGTGGGCGTGATTCGTACACGTTTATGCATTACGACATTGATTTGGCTAACATTTTTCATTTTCATTTTGAAGGAAAAAAACAGATTATCCTGTTCGACCAGAAACAAAATAAATATCTGTATAAAATTCCATATTCTTTAATTACTAGGGAAGATATCAATTTTAATAATCCGGATTTTAAAAAATGGCCTATGCTTAAAAAAGCAAAAGGCTTTCAAACAGAATTAAATCACGGCGAAGTCTTATATATGCCTGAGGGTTACTGGCATTATATGCGTTATGTAACACCAGGTTTTTCGATGAGCTTAAGAGCCATTGCCAGAAACCCTAAAAACTTCAGCAAAGCAGTTTCAAATCTTGTTTTCATGCGTAGTTTCGACAATGTTATGCGCCGTTTAGGTGGCCAGAAATGGATTGACTGGAAAAACACCCGTGCGATTGTTAAAACTCACAAAGCTTTGTAAATAAATACGGCGTTTTGTAAAAGTTATAATATATTTGTTTACCAAAAAATACTAAATTCAAATTATGAAAAAATTAATTTTATTAGCTGTTGCCGTTCTTAGCTTTTCGTTTGCAGATGCACAGGCTTACAACGGTGTAAACGATAATAAATTTCAAGTTGGTGTTAACCTACAAGATAACGCCACGAGTATCAACATTACTTACGATTATGGTCTTGGCGATAATATCTCTATTGGTTTTTCATCGGCTTATGCCTTAGGGATTAATGAAGATATCGATGCTAATTTTGGTGACCGTTTTGATATTAAAGGACGTTTTAATGCGAACTTAGGTAACGTAATTAATATTGATGAAAACTTCGATTTATATCCAGGTTTAAATCTAAGTCTTAAAAATTTTGGAGGTCATTTAGGCGCTCGTTATTTCTTTACTGACGGTTTTGGAGTTTACTCTGAATTAAATACCCCTTTAGCAAAGTATAAAACTGAAGATTTAACACCTGCTGAGGAAATTCACAATCAGTTTACAATAAGCTTTGGTATGTCTTTTAGCTTATAATTGAAATTCAATATAATTTTATAAAAAAGGGTTAAGTTGAAACTTAACCCTTTTTTATTTTATCAATTCGTTAGCTTTCTCATAAACCAGATAAGATTCCCAGCCCCGATATAAAAAGTAATCCGCGAACTTCTTTTTCTTTTTATAAATATTGCTTTCTTTAATACTTTGCACTCTTTTCTCTGCTATTGCATTAAATAACTCCAAATACTCTTCTTCTTCAATTTCATTTAACGCATCCTGAATATTTATTTTACTAATATCTTTTTTCTTGAGTTCGAATGAAATTCGATTCTTTCCCCAGTGCTTTATTTTAAATTTCCCACTGGCAAACTGTTTAGCAAAACGGGATTCATTAAGGAAATTATGCTGAAGCAAATGCACCACAATCAAATCAATCGCTTCAGGAATCATATGCATTTGAGTGAGTTTCTGAACGACTTCCTGATGACAACGTTCCTGATAAGCGCAATAATGTTCTAACTTTCGCTTTGCCTCCTCTACCGTGTATGTTTTTTTAGATTGCTGCATTTTGGCACTAAAATAGTAATTCTACCTTTAGTGAATTTTCGTTAACTAAAGACCTGATTTAATATTTCAAGAGACTTTGGTTTTCTAAAACTCTCTAAATGCAATTCGTAATACTGTAATAGCATATTTAAGAAGGACTGCCGGTGTTTTCCATTAATTTTTACAGATGACAAATCGTCGAACGACATCCCTAAAAGCTCTTTTAGCAACCTTAAACTTTCACCCGATACAGAATGCTTGCCATATTCTTTTAAATCGAACATTCCATCAACTAAATTGAAATACGGAAAATCGATACTAGATGTATCAGGGTAAAAACCGAGATATTTTGTTAGATTTAGCAGGAACAATAAATGAAAATTCGAAAAATCAGGTTGTTCATCTAACCATAATAAAGCAGCTTCCAAGTAACGATAAAGGGTTTCATTTTGTTCTTCCTCTCGTAATGACGAATACATTACTTCCGCCAAAAACATTACAATTGAACTCTTTAAAATATTAGTATGTAAACTAGAATAGACATTAATAGGTTTAGATTCTTTAACAAGTTGTAATGAGCGATTACTATTATAATTTATAATTAATTGTAATTGAGATAACAACTGAAAGTACGCTGCCTTATTACTCGATTTTTTACTTTTTAAAACCCCTTTCAGCAAAAAACCAACAACGCCTAATTCTTGAGTATAACAGGTAACGATGAGATCGTTATCCTTATATTTTAATTTAGAAAGAACAATAGCATTTGTGGTAACTAACATTATCGTACAACCATTATTTTAAGCACTTTCGTTTCATAAGAATCTAAATCAGATAGCATAACCAAATACACTCCCGAAGCGACAACATTATTAGCTAAGTTTTTACCATTCCAGTAAGCCGTACCTCCGTCGATTTCTAAATTATATCCACTATAACGCTGGTTCGTTCTTGATTGCCCTTCAGCTACTAAATTACCTTCTATATCGGTAATTTTAATATTAACATTTTCTGAAATGTCTTTTATCTTAATTTTCTTTTCTACAATATCAAAACCTGGCCTAACCGGATTAGGATACGCATAGGCATTCTCTAAAGTTTCAAGAGCACCTGAACTTCCCGATTGAAACGACACTAAGCCCCGGGTAGTAGCGATATATACAATCCCGTTAACATCGTCAATAGAAATATCCCGAATGCTGTTTGATGGTAAAGGGGAATTATCGGTTGTAAAATGATAAATGGTTTGCTGTCCATCTGATGATAAATAAAATAGTCCAGAATCACTAGTTCCAATCCATTTGTTATTAGATCCATCTACTTTAATATCTGTTATATATTGCTGATATAGTAATTCTTTAGCAACACCACCCTCTTCTATTATAATTTCATCTACTTCAATATTTCCATTATCAAAAACATTAGATGTGTTGTATAATACGCGTAAACCTCTATAAGTCCCTATCCATAATTGGTTACGCCTATCTAAAGCAATAGCAGAAGCAAATGTAATAGGCATATTTTGCTCTTCAGAATAAATCCCTTTAACCAATGGATTCCCTCCATTTTCATTAAAAGCTATTACACCAAATGAAAAACCTGCAGTCATCCATTTTGTCCCATTACTATCAACAATTATATCCTTAAATCCATTATTTTCCATGGCTCCTCCAATAATTTCATTAAGACTATAAGATGTCCATTTATTATTACTAGCATCAAAAGATTTTAGTTGCTTGTCTACTATACCTGAGGTTGTCCATAAAACTCCTTGATCATCAAAACTAATTGCTCCTACCCTAACATCAATATAATTTGGATTATTAGGTAACACTAATGACTCTAAACCACTGTTAGTTTCGTTATATAAAAAAGAGGGAATCTCATCGGTTATTTCTAACAACCCATTGAAAAAAGAACTAATAAATACCTGACTATCTTTAAAAGGATTAATAGCTATATAATTTAAAGATCTCGCTCCCAAAACTTCACTATAAGGTGTATTAATCCATGCTTCTCTATTTAAATGACTAATCCCTCTCCCATGTGGTCCTCCATTAGTATAAGGATTATAAAACAAATCATATTCTCCATAAACAACCCAAACCCCATTCGGTGTGGCCTGTAAGGAAAAAGGAGTATTTAATAAAGGTCCTTCTGGGTGTATTTCCTCAAAAGCTACCGGATTTAACAATTCAGTTTTTAGAACCCCAAAATTCTTAGTTCCCGAATAAATAAAATCAGAATCTATTGTTGCTGAAGTAAACTCTGTTGAAAAATTATTGGTATCTATAATCGCCTGTGATAAAAGACTAAAGACAGAGTCATAAACAAAAACATTATTCTTAGTTGTGACAATTAAATTATCATTTACTACTCTTAAATCTAATGGTTGATCTGCATAAAGAAACATTTCAGTTAAAACACTATTCTCAACTTTAAAAAGTCTTTTATCAGATCTTACGGCATATAAGTTATCTAACTGCGATTCTACTCCTGTAAAATTACCGGAAGTAATTGTTTGCCAATTACTAAAATCTATTAGATTCGTATTTGTATTTAATGCTCGTCTTAATCCATTTCCTCCAGAACAAGCTGCATAAATATAATCCTGATACACTGTCGTTTGGTTAACCTGAATCTGAGTTCCTCCATCTCCTATAAAATAGGTGTCTCCAAACTCTAAACGTGCTAAATCAAAAACCGAAATACCATAATTGGTGGATATATAAATTAAATTATCGTAACTATTAAAATGATTAATTCGCTTGCTTGTTGGTGGAATGGTTGGTTTATCAATAATATCAACTATCGTTAATACGTTATCATCATTATCAAAAACAATCTCCATTAAGCCATTTTCATATCCAACCACCAAAAGTTCATAGGTTTCACTATAGTAAATTGTAGAAATTGTTTCTCCAGACAAACCATTAATCGTCGTAATTTGATCTAACTGATTGGTATCTGGATCTAGACTAAAAATAGCATTTTCGGATGCGGCATAAACTTTGTTATTTCCTTGAGCAACTTCCTTGATATTATAATATGAAAAATGCCCTTGCCATGATGCTGAAAAATCCTGAGCATAAAAACAAAACGGAATGATAAAAGATATAAATACTATGAGCTTTTTAAACATACAAACCTTTTAATTGGTCAAATATATTTATTACTAACGAGTTTTAACTGAAAATCATATAAATTAAAACAAAAAAGCTTCCTGAAATTCAGGAAGCTTTTTATTTATTATTTAGGTCGTTAGATTAGACTATACCTTGTGCTAACATGGCATCAGCAACTTTAACGAACCCTGCGATATTTGCACCTTTAACATAATCGATATAACCATCTTCACCTTTTCCGTAAACAGTACAAGAATCGTGAATATTAGCCATAATCTCTTTAAGTTTCTTATCTACTTCCTCTCTCGTCCAGTTAAATCTTAAAGAGTTTTGAGTCATCTCTAACCCTGAAGTTGCAACTCCTCCTGCATTAGATGCTTTTCCAGGAGCAAATAAAATCTTTGCTTCATGGAATGCTACTATAGCTCCTTTAGTAGAAGGCATATTAGCACCTTCGCTAACACAAATACAACCGTTAGCTAATAATGCTCTAGCATCTTCTTCATGAAGTTCATTTTGTGTAGCACAAGGTAAAGCGATATCACATTTAACACCCCAAGGCGTTTTACCTTTTACGAACTCAGCATTTGGATACGCTTCAAGATACTCACTAATTCTTCCACGTTTTACATTTTTCAGTTCCATTACAAATGCTAATTTATCGGCATCAATACCATCAGCATCATAAATATAACCTGAAGAATCAGATAAAGTCAATACCTTACCTCCTAACTGTAAAACTTTTTCGGCCGAAAATTGAGCCACATTTCCAGAACCTGAAATCACAACTTGCTTCCCTTCAATCGTATCATTTTGGGTTTTCAGCATATTTTCTGCAAAATATACTGTACCATATCCTGTTGCTTCTGGTCTAATTAACGATCCTCCCCAAGATAATCCTTTACCAGTTAACACCCCGGTAAACTCATTTCTAAGTTTTTTATACATTCCGAAAAGAAATCCTATTTCACGCGCACCAACACCTATATCTCCAGCTGGAACATCGGTATTTGAGCCAATATGTCTAAACAACTCACTCATGAAAGCATGACAGAAACGCATAATTTCTCCATCACTTTTTCCTTTAGGATCGAAATCACTTCCTCCTTTTCCACCACCCATAGGTAGTGTAGTTAAACTATTTTTAAAGACCTGCTCGAAAGCTAAGAATTTTAAAATACTTAAGTTAACCGTTGGGTGAAAACGCAATCCTCCTTTGTAAGGACCTATTGCCGAATTCATTTGTACACGATACCCTCTGTTTACCTGAATTTCTCCATCATCATTAACCCAACATACTCTAAACATAATAACACGCTCTGGCTCAACCATCCTTAAAAGAATGTTTTTACCATAATAAATATCATGTTCTACAATGTAAGGAAGAACAGTTTCAGCTACTTCTTCTACGGCCTGTAAAAACTCTGGCTCATGACCATTACGCTCTTTAACTTGATCTAAAAAAGCTTCAATATTACTTTTCATCAATTACTTTAATGTTTTTTAGTTTAACAAAAAACTGTACAAAATTTCAAAATAGACTAATGACTAAATTTTAATTCCGCTTAATTAAGCCTCTAAAAACCGCATCAATTTATTGAATATACAATTTATTGATGCAAATATACATTATCTATAAAAAAAATGTTGTTTTTTTCTGAATTTCATAATTAATATTTTAATCATTATCTTGCACTAAGTTAGGTTATTTGTTTCTATGGGCAGTTTTTTTATATTTGTTTTAACAATGGCTCCATTAAACAAACCCCTATTATGCTTAACTATAAGTGTTTAGCGCTACTTTTTTTTATGTTTGTTACTTCGCAAACTATGTTCTGTCAACTGGGGTTTTCTCACGAAATTGGCGTTATTGCTGGTCCTGTTGAGTTTCGATCAGATTTTGGTAGCCGTAACGAAGAAGCCACTAACCTCGGTAACTCAGGAATTGGAATTGGGTTAATTCATTATATTAGTTTTGCATATACTGCAGATTGTAACTGTTACTCCACCGACACTTATTTTAATGATCATTTTAAGTTACGAAGTGAAATCTCATATAACTATACACGTCTAGATCATCATGGTTTTTGGGTCGCACCTGATAAAACGAGTGTTAATGCGGATAAATTAAGGGCTCATAGTGGTGCGGCGGAAAATTTTGATATTGGAATGCAATTAGAATACTTTCCGTTAAGTATTCGTTCGTTTCAGGCTTTCGCCTACAGAATTGCACCCTTTGTAAGCTTGGGAGTTCATTATACATCATATAATCCAAAAGCTAGCACAAGATACAACAACCCGAACCCTGATGCTTATGGAGACATCTACGACCAATCTAATTTATACTCACATTGGTTTTACGATTATAATGCTGGTGAAGCCCCTTATCCTATTAATATTGACGGAGGAAGTACATGGTCTGTAGTAAGCAGTATTGGCTTTCGTTATAAATTAGGTGTGCTTTCTGATTTAATGTTAGATTTAAGATGGCAATATTACTTTAGCGACTGGATTGACGGTTTTGACCACAACTGGAGAAACTATGACCGCAAAAATGACTGGTTGGTTTGGTTAAACTTTGGATATGTATATTACTTAGACTAGCCCTTTTTAAATTATTCTTAAGTTTATAAAGATTAATTGTTGAATTACTCTACAATAATTACCTTTATCAGACTTAAGCCTCTTAATATGTCTCTTAAAACCTTTTTTTCATCCGTCTTTTTAGTACTAGTATTATTTTCATGTGCTGAAGACCGAGAAACAAAATTTTCATCTACAAACGTTACAACGAGTAATAATAAATTAGTAGAAATTAATATCCCAAAAGCAATAGGCAACGATGAAATCGCAAAAAATATAAATACTGAAATAAACAAGGTGGTTTCAGCATCATTACACATTGGTGAAGGCACCCCTAATTCTGAAACTTCCATTGAAGAAAATATTGAAAACTTTAATTCAGAATACAATTCTTTTGCAACAGATTTCCCCGAAAGTACGTTCCCATGGGAAGCACAAATAGACGGGGAAGTCATGTTTCAATCCCCAGCAATTATAAGCATCTCTATTACCTCCTACCTAAATACAGGCGGCGCTCATGGCAATGTTCATATTTTATTTTTAAATTTTGATGCTGGCACTGGAAAACGACTAGAAAATGAAAGTCTGTTTATTGGTCAAAATGATTTTGAAACTGTAGCCAAAACTTATTTTGAAGAATCGATAGAAGATAAAAGCATCCTTTTTGACCCTGAAAACTTTCAGCTTGCTAAAAATATTGGTTTTAGTGAAGATGGACTAATCTTACTTTATAACACTTACGAAATTGCTCCTTATTCAGCAGGAATCATAGAATATACAATTCCTGCCGAAGAGCTTAATTCTTTATTAGCCATTAATAGCCCTTACTAAAGCCATCACGTAACCCAGGTGCATCCCCTCGTGGAACAAGATAAAATCGAAAGCATCTTCAATAGTATTTAAAGTATTTCCAGTAGTTGAAACTGTATAACTGTTAAAGGTTTTAAATACATCATTATCCAGATCTTCTTTGGTTTTTTCTAAAGTTGAAAACAATAAGGTTTTAATCTCATTTACCTCATCTTGAGACACATCGCTTTCAGGTTTTGTGCCTTTCATATACTTTGAAATCAGAACCTCATCAATCATCATCGGCAAGCCTGACAACTTATAGGCTAATAATTGCTGAGTCACAACAATATGACCGATATTCCAAATAATATTATTATTAAATCCTTCTGGGATTTTATTCAAATCTTCAAGGGAAGAATTTTCCAAATACTGATTAAAAAAATGTCTTGTTTTAGTTAAAACGTCTAGTGTAAAATGCATAGTTTATTTTTTTGATAAATATACTTTAAATGATAAAATTACTTTTATTTTGCTATAAATTTTTACGACAACAACATCATGAAAAAAGTCTATTACCTGAAAACTTGCAGTACCTGTGTTAGAATTCTAAAAGATTTAGACCTGCCATCCGACTTTATTTTACAGGATATAAAAACCGAAGAAATTACCGTTAAACAATTAGAAGAAATGCATGCCATTTCTGGGAGCTATGAATCGCTTTTCAGCAAACGATCGAAGCTTTACAAGGAAATGGGTTTAAAAAACCAAAACCTTACAGAGCGTGACTACAAAAACTACATTTTAGAACATTATACGTTTTTAAGTCGTCCAGTAATTATAATCGATGATGCTATTTTTATAGGTAACAGCAAAAAAACTATTGAAGCTGTTAAGACAGCTTTGTAAAAGCTCTTTACCCATTAGAAGGCCCTAAGACTTTAAGGGCTTTTTTAAGGGTTTAAAAGTAGTAGCCTATATTAACATTAAACCGCATTTCCCAATTTGCATTTGCAGTGCCTGAGGCTAAAGCACCTGTCCAAACCGGGCCTAACCATGGTTGGTTCTTACCTGCGGCAAAATCGACGTAAGTGTAAATATTTCCTGCAGTAATTAATGCGCCTGTGACATTCATTAAGGTGTTTTCAAAATCAGATTCATTTTTATTAATATAACCGAAATCATTATAAATTTGAATATTAGAAACAGGATGCCATTTTACAGGTATATTGTAGGCAGCTCCCAAGGTGTACGTACTTCCTTCCGATGCCACTAAGTATGGCGCCCCATAAGCCGTCATTGCAATAACATTATTAGCTTCTCCTAAAGGATTCTCAGGATTATATTTATACTTTGATAATTGCGCTTTAACATCAAAATGACCAACAAACAACTCGTAATGTATTGCTATCGCATAATGGCTCCCCATATTTTCTGTATCTAAGTTATATAATCCGCCATATTGAATTGATGCTCCCAATTTATGCATCGTGGTTTTTCCTGAAAAAAGATAATTAATCTTTGCGTTTACTTGATTAACTTCTTTATTTCGATAATCTAAATTACCATCTCCATCAAGATCTATTGAACCTACATCGTAAGAATATCTGCTATCTGACACATCAGAATTACTTCCAAAATTCAATTCTTCAGCATTCTTAAAAAATGCTAAAGCATACTCCCAATTAGACCCTTCGTGGCTAAATTTAATTCCCATATCATGATCATCTTCCATGCCCAAATAATAATTGATCCCAAAGAACCAATTATGAGAATTATATTGTGTAATACCAAATGGTACCTGAGTTAAACCCATTTGTAAATTATTCTGAGCATTAAAATCGTAACCGATCCAACCTTGCTTCAACATTCCTCCACCAAAACTATTAGAATAAAAACGGTATTCTGCATTTAGTTTAACACCTTTGTATTTAGCCTTTGTATTAATTCTAAAAAAATCATATCCGAAATCTCCGCCGCGCTTTTTTTGTCCGTCTTTCCATGAAGATAAATTGTAGTTAAACCTTAAAGCTCCTCCTAAATTGACTTCTGGCTTATCTTGAGAAAACACCACATAACTAATAATAGTAGCAATATAAAAACATAGTGTTTTAGAGGTAAAAATCATTTTATTCGTTTAAGCTATTACATAAATATAATGAAATTGATTAAAATGACTTTTAGGATATGTCTAATGAAAAGCAACCACCTGGAAGTTTACTCCACAAAAAAAGCCTCACATTTCTGTAAGGCTTAAATTTTGCTCCCCCTCTTGGGCTCGAACCAAGGACCCTTTGATTAACAGTCAAATGCTCTAACCAACTGAGCTAAGGAGGAGTGTTAATGCGTTGCTTTCGCTAAGCGGTTGCAAATATAAGACCCTTTTTAATATCTGCAAACATTTTTTGAAAAAATTTTAATTAAATATTGCTTTAAAGATATCATTACCGTTCGCAAATAACACTAACGCTATGAGAATGAAGAATCCAACCATTTGAGCGTATTCTAAAAATTTATCTCCAGGTTTTCTTCCAGAAACGATTTCATATAGTAAAAACATGACATGACCTCCATCTAAAGCTGGAATTGGTAATAAATTTAAAACACCAAGCATAATCGATAAGAATGCTGTTATTCCCCAAAATACTTGCCAACTCCAAAAGCTTGGAAATATATCATAAATCGCTTTAAATCCACCAACGCCTTTGTATGCACCTGTACTTGGTGTAAAAATTGCACTTAACTGATCCCAGTAGGATACAATACGTTGTTTAAACTTTGTTACCCCTACAGGAACCGATTCTAGTAACCCGTATTTTTTAGTCTCATAATTATAATATCCTAGAGCTTCTAATGTTTCAGGAGTCGATCTACCGGCATAAACAAGCCCTAACTTACCTTCCTCACTAATCTTTAAAGGCAAATCTATTTCAGATTGATCTCTCAATACTGTAGCAGTGACTTGCTGACCTTTAAATTGCTCTAAATACCCTTTTACCTGATCGGCATATCTTGTTTTATTACCATTCACTTTAACAATAATATCACCTTCTTTTATTCCGCTAGCCTTATTATGAGAGGTATCAGCAACCTGAACAATGACAAACGGTTCACGAAGACTTATAAAAGACTTTTCTTTAGAATCGATTAACTGGGCTAAAAAGTCCTCAGGTAAATGCACTACAGACTTCACACCATCACGCTCAATAGTAACATCTTTACCAAATAAAACTTTCTCAGAAATTTCAGAATAGGTTTCTATTGTTTCTCCGTCAACAGATAAAATTTTATCTCCAGTTAATAACCCAGCTTTATTTGCAACCGTACTTTCAATTAAAAGTCCGTCTTTAATGTTCGTATTCGGTAAAAACATATCTCCGTAGAAATAACTCATCCCTATGTAAATTAAAATAGCTAATAAGAAGTTCACGGTTACACCACCCAACATAATGATTAAACGTTGCCATGCCGGTTTAGAACGAAATTCCCAAGGTTGTGGATCTTGCGACATTTGTTCGGTATCCATACTTTCATCAATCATTCCGGAAATTTTTACGTATCCTCCAAGTGGCAGCCACCCTATTCCATATTCAGTCTCTCCAATCTTCTTTTTAAGCAATGAAAACTTCACATCGAAAAACAAATAGAACTTTTCTACTCTGGTTTTAAATGCTTTTGCTGGGATAAAATGCCCTAATTCGTGTAATATAATAAGTAACGAAAGGCTAAGTAAGAATTGAGATATTTTAATAACAAACTCCATATAACGTCATTCAATTTTTTTATGTCGCCCAAAAGTAAGCTTTTAAACCAACTTTAAAAAGACAATTGTTTAATCGCTTGGTTTTTAACAAGAAATTAAAAGATATTCGCCGAACATCTATAATTTTCAATGTATTTTTGCATGAATCAATTTATTTAAAAATGCTATCGTTTTTCAAAGGATACAAGACATTTGCTATTGTTTTTGCTATCATTTCCGTTATCATAATATCTCTTATTTATAACACATTGAATGTTTACCAGCCGCTACCTATTTACCAGCCGGCTATGGTTAGTACCGAATTAGTGGACACCACCATTCAATACCAAAAGAAATATCATAAAATCGCAGATTTCTCTTTAATCAATCAGAATGGGAAAACGATTACCCAAGATGATTACAAGGATAAAATTTATGTGGCCGATTTCTTTTTTACGACTTGTGGAACCATTTGTCCGATTATGACAAAAAATATGGTCGATATTCAAACGGCCATAATGAAATACAATGACGTCATGCTACTGTCACATACGGTAACGCCAGAAATCGACTCTATTGAGCAACTAAAACGCTACGCCGAAGCTAAAGGCGTTATAGACCGAAAATGGAACTTAGTTACTGGTGATAAAAAAGAAATTTATGCGCTTGCGCGGAAAAGTTACCTTGCTGTTAAAGACGATGGTGATGGCGGACCGTATGATATGATTCATACCGAAAACTTTATGTTAATCGATAAAAAACGTCAAATCCGTGGTTTTTATGACGGTACCAATCCGGAGGATATTGAGCGCCTAATTCAGGATATAGAAATCTTAAAACAAGAGTATGAGCAATAGTTTTTTAGCCTCAATTTTTTTAGCCTAAATTTTTACATTACTTTTGCCTCTTTAAATTCAATCTAAATAAGCTTGCAATACACTTTAGCACATCTAAAACGCGGCGAAAAAGCAACCATAACCGATGTTTCGTCTATTCACATTCCGCTAAAACTTTTAGAAATGGGGTGTTTACCTGGTAATACTGTCGAGCTTGTACAATTAGCACCTTTTCAAGACCCCATGTATTTAAACATTAACGGTTCGCATTTAGCGATTAGAAAAGAAACTGCTAATCATATCCTAATTGAAAAAGTAGATGAGTAAACAAATAAATGTCGCCTTAATTGGTAATCCAAACACAGGAAAAACTTCTGTTTTCAATGCCCTTACCGGATTAAATCAAAAGGTAGGAAACTACCCGGGGATTACTGTTGAAAAGAAAGAAGGTATTTGCAAATTACCACGTGGTGTTAAGGCACATATTATTGATTTACCAGGAACCTACAGCTTAAATGCATCGTCGTTAGATGAAAATGTAGTGATTGAATTACTACTAAACAGAAACGATAAAGACTTCCCCGATGTTGCTGTTGTTGTTAGTGATGTTGAAAATTTAAAAAGAAACTTACTACTATTCACTCAAATTAAAGATTTAGAAATCCCAACCATTTTAGTCATTAACATGGCTGATAGAATGGCATATAAAGGCATTTCTTTAGATATTCCTTATTTAGAAAAAGAACTAAAAACTAAAATCGCTTTAGTCAGCACCCGAAAAAAACAAGGTATTGAGGAATTAAAGCAATTAATTACCAATTATAAAGAGGTTTCAGACGAGCCTTGTTTAAATGCTTCGGAAGTCGATGTCGATTATTTTAACAGATTACGCAAAGCGTTCCCTAACCAATTACTTTACAAGTTATGGTTAGTAATCACTCAGGATGTTAACTTTGGCAAAATTGACAGAAACGAAATTGAAGCTTTAAACGATTTCAAAACTAAAAGCAAGGGCGACCTTAAACGTTTACAACAAAAAGAAACCATTAAGCGTTATCAGTTCATAAATAATGTACTTAAAGTAGGGCAAACCATTGATTCGTCTCAAGCTAAAGATTTACGCACAAAACTGGATAGAATATTAACCCATAAAGTTTGGGGGTACCTTATCTTTTTCTTTATTTTATTAGTAATATTCCAAGCCATTTACGATTGGTCGAGCGTACCTATGGACTTTATCGATGGTACCTTTGCTTCGCTTAGCGAATGGGCTAAAGAAAAATTACCTGACGGTGCCTTCACCAACTTGTTAGCAGAAGGGATTATTCCCGGACTTGGTGGTATCGTTATTTTCATTCCGCAAATTGCTTTCTTATTCTTATTCATTTCTGTTTTAGAAGAAAGCGGATATATGAGCCGTGTAGTCTTTTTAATGGATCGTATTATGCGTCGTTTTGGACTTAGCGGAAAGAGTGTCGTTCCTTTAATATCTGGGACTGCCTGTGCTATTCCCGCAGTGATGGCGACAAGAAATATTGAAAGCTGGAAAGAACGTTTAATTACCATATTGGTAACACCATTTACAACCTGTTCGGCAAGACTTCCTGTGTATTTAATTATTATATCGTTAGTGATTCCTGAAGGTCGCTTCTTTGGATTAGGATATCAGGCATTAACTCTAATGTTATTATATCTTATCGGTTTTGGAGCTGCAGTAGGATCGGCTTACATTTTAAATAAAGTTTTAAAAATTAGAAGCAAATCTTTCTTTGTTGTAGAAATGCCTAACTACAAATTACCTTTATTTAAAAACGTTACATTAACAGTATTAGAAAAGACAAAATCGTTTGTTTTTGGTGCAGGTAAAATCATATTAGCTATTTCAATTATTTTATGGTTCTTGGCATCTTATGGACCGGGAGATAACTTTAATAAAGCGGAAGAAATCGTTACAAAAGAATATGCGTCACAGAATTTATCTGAAGATGAATTACAGCAACATATCGCTTCATTTAAATTAGAACATTCTTTTATTGGCATAACCGGTCGTGCTATCGAACCGGCAATCAGACCGCTTGGTTACGACTGGAAAATTGGTATTGCCATTGTAAGTAGTTTTGCTGCTCGTGAAGTTTTTGTTGGAACATTAGCAACTATTTACAGCGTAGGAAGCGACGATGAAGCTACTATCAAAAACCGAATGGCTGCCGAAGTGAATCCTATTTTAGGCGGCCCTTTGTTTAACTTTGCTTCCGGAATTTCTTTACTATTATTCTATGCTTTCGCTATGCAATGTATGAGTACATTGGCGATTGTTAAAAGAGAAACCAATAGTTGGAAATGGCCGTCGTTACAGTTGATTTTTATGAGCGGATTAGCCTATGTGGTGGCTTTAATAGCATTCCAATTTTTAAAATAACAACGAAAGGTTTTATAAAATAAAACGGCTAAACACCTATGAACACCATTATTCAAAACATACTTGTTTTTTCAGCGGTAGCTTTAGCCTTACTATTTTTGATTAGAAAATTCTTCTGGAAGAAAAAGGCATCAAAAAAAACCTGTGGTAACGACAACTGTGGCTGCCATTAAATCTAGAATGCTTTAAAATTGATTTGTTTAATCGAGAGCCTCTTCCTTAACGAAAAGGTTATTAGCAACAGCCTGAGATATGCTTATGGTCATCGTTCCATTAATTTGAATCACCATAGAATCATCAAAATCTTCACGGGATACCACTGTTATTTCAGAACCCAAAGCTATTTTATGCTTGTCTAGGTACTTTAAAAAAGACGACGAAGTATCCTTCACTCCAACACAAACACCTTTAGCATTCTCTGCAAGATTAAACAAAAGAATTTTATCGGTTTTCTTAATATCTCCGTTTTTATCAGGGATAGGATCTCCATGTGGATCATGTGTTGGATAATCTAAAAGTTTATCTAACTCATTAATCAGTTTTTCAGACTTTATATGCTCTAATTGTTCTGCAATATCATGAACCTCATCCCAGGTAAAATTTAATTTTTCAACTAAAAACACTTCCCACAAACGGTGTTTTCTAACCACATCAGCAGCAATTTTTTTCCCTTCAAGCGTTAACGATACCCCTTGATAGCGCTTATAATTAGCATAACCTTTTTCCGCTAACTTCTTAACCATATCGGTTACCGAAGACGCTTTAGTCTCCAATGCTTCTGCAATACCATTGGTGCTCACAGTCATCGTGCCATATCTACCCAATTGATAAATAGACTTAATATAATTTTCCTCGGTTAGCGTAATCATGATTCTGAGTTTATTTATGACAAATATATATTAATCATTATTTTAAAACTATTTTTAGACTAACCTAAATTAATCTTTATATTTGCAAAAACTTAATTAATGAGACCTCTAATTTTTTTAATAGCAATAACCTCAATTTCTTTAAATGCGCAACAAATAACGGGACGAGTTTTTTCAAATAACTTACCGCTCCCCTATGTAAACGTATACATTAAAGAATTATCAAAAGGCGCTATAACAGATGACAATGGTTTTTTTAAAATACAACATGTCGACACTGGTAAGTATAATATCTCGGCATCATTTACGGGCTACAAAACGAAAAGCAAAGTTATTGAAGTTATTAATGAAACCAATAGCATAAATTTTTACTTAGAGGAATCGGACATGCTTGAAGAGGTGGTCGTTACAGGTACTTTAAAAGCGGTTTCAAGACTAGAAAGCCCTGTCCCTGTTGAAGTTTACACTCCTACCTTTCTTAAGAAAAATCCAACACCAAATATTTTTGAAGCCTTACAGAATGTAAATGGGGTTAGACCACAAATTAACTGTAACGTCTGTAATACCGGTGATATTCACATTAACGGACTGGAAGGCCCGTACACTTTAGTCCTTATTGATGGGATGCCCATTGTTAGCGGACTGTCTACGGTTTATGGCCTATCTGGAATTCCTAATTCATTAATTGAACAAATCGAAATCGTTAAAGGTCCGGCATCCTCGCTTTACGGTAGTGAAGCCGTTGGTGGTTTAATCAACATTATTACCAAACTTCCAGAAAACGCTCCACTAGTGTTTGCAGATAGTTATATTTCTGGCTGGGGCGAAATTAACACCGATATCGGTTTTAAAGCTAAACTAGGACAAAGCACTGACGTGTTAACCGGGATTAATTACTTTAACTACAGTAATCCAATAGATAATAATGATGATAATTTTACCGATTTAACCTTACAAGACCGCATCTCTGTTTTTCAAAAATGGAATTTTAACAGAAAAAACAATCGGCTATTTTCTATAGCCGGACGCTTTTTTTATGAAGACAGATGGGGAGGTGAAATGCAATGGAATCCAAGCTACAGAGGCGGCGATGACATCTACGGAGAAAGTATTTATACCAAACGTTTTGAACTCCTTGGAAAGTATCAATTACCTATTGATGAAAAAGTATTGTTTCAGTATTCGTATACCGATCACAATCAAAACTCCGTCTACGGAAACACCCTTTACTTAGCAACACAACGCATCGGTTTTGGTCAATTTACCTGGGACAAATCGTTATCAAACCACGATTTATTATTCGGAACAGCCGTACGCTACAATTTTTATGACGACAATACACCTGCTACAGCACATGCTGATGAAATTGTTATTCCTTCATTTTTTGCTCAGGATGAAATTGCTTTCAGCGAAAAACATAATTTACTTTTAGGAGCCAGATACGATTACGATAAACGACATGGCAATATTTTCACACCAAGAATCGCTTATAAATTTAAACCATCTAAAAACGACATCTTTCGCCTTAATGCCGGAACCGGATTTAGAGTCGTAAACTTATTCACTGAAGAACACGCCGCTTTAACCGGTGCTAGAGACGTGATAATTACTGAAGCTTTAAAACCTGAACGCTCCTATAACATCAACCTAAATTATTTAACAAAACTGTACACCAAAAGCGGTGTGATGATTGGTTTAGATGCTTCAGCGTGGTACACGCACTTTAGTAATATTATTTTACCAGATTACGACACAAATCCGAATCAGATTATTTACGATAACCTAGACGGGAAAGCAGTAAGTAAAGGGATTAGTCTAAACATCGACACGATGTTTTCTAACAGTCTAAAATTCCTTACTGGCGTAACATTTCAGGATGTTTCTAAAACTGAAAATAGTATTACCGAACAACAAATGCTTACCGAAAGTTTTACCGGAACCTGGGCTGCAACTTACAAAGTTTACAAATACAATCTGACTTTCGATTATACAGGGAACATTTACGGCCCAATGCGATTACCTTTATTGGGAGATTTAGATCCTAGATCACCGAAATCACCTGTTTGGAGTATTCAAAATATTCAGTTGACTTTCGATGGTTTAAAGAATTTTGAAATTTATGGCGGCATTAAAAACCTACTGAATTGGACACCTAATAAAGGCAACCCTTTTATTATCGCCAGAGCTCATGATCCTTTTGATGAACAGGTTGAATTTGACAACAATGGAAACGCATTAGCCACACCCGATAACCCATATGCTTTAACATTCGACCCTTCTTATGTTTATGGTCCTAACCAAGGACGAAGATTATTTTTTGGGTTACGATATTCTTTAAAATAAAAGACTGATTTTAGAATATAAGACGCCACAATTGAGCGACCAAAAAGGTAACAATAAATCCTAAAATAACAGGCATCACAGACGCCACAACAGTCCATTTCACACTATTAGTTTCTTTATAAATAGTATAAATGGTTGTACTACACGGATTATGCAGTAAACTGAACAACATTAGGTTTATGGCGGTTAATAATGTCCACCCTCCAGCTTTTAACACATCGGCTGTGGCATTAATAGAATCTAATTCAAACATAACCCCAGCGCCTTCTCCAACGCCAACTCCTGTCACTAAAACCGTAAGCATCAAAATAGTAGGAATTACAATTTCATTGGCTGGAATCGCCACGATATATGCTAATAAAATTACCCCATTTAATCCTAAAAGAAATCCGAAACCATCCATACCGTTTATGGCCCAGGCTGCTATACTTTCATTACCAATATGAATATTTGAAATTAACCAAATTACAGCTCCAGCAGGTGCAGCAAAAACAATCGCTCTCCATAACACAATTAAAGTTCGGTCGATTAACGACGTATAAATGGTTTTCCAAAAACGTGGTGGTCTGTATGGTGGTAATTCTAAATTAAAGGTAGACACCTCCCCTTTTAAAACGGTTTTGGACAAGCCCCAAGATACCCCAAACATAAAAGCCATTCCCAAAACAGCTACACCAATTACCGCCAATAAAGAAACCAAACTGGATAAAGATTTTGGCACTACGGCTCCAATAAAAATGGTTGCAATTAATATTTGGGTAGGCCAGCGTCCGTTACATAATGAAAAGTTATTGGTTAAAATCGCAATGAGACGCTCTCTGGGGCTATCTATAATTCTCGCAGCCACAACTCCCGCTGCATTACAACCAAAGCCCATACTCATGGTTAATGCCTGTTTACCATGTGCTCCCGATTTATTAAATAATGAATCAAGGTTAAAAGCAACTCGCGGTAGATATCCAAAATCTTCTAAAAGGGTGAACATAGGAAAAAAGATAGCCATTGGTGGTAACATAACCGCGATTACCCAAGCCACAGCCAAATACACCCCATCAATTAAGAAACCATCAAGCCACCAAGGCATGCCAAGACTTGCAGCTCCACTTTTTAAAGCCGGATGAATTGAATCGAGTAAAAGATTAGCTAATAAAGACGATGGATAATTAGCACCTTGAATGGTAAGCCACAACACAGTTCCTAAAATTAAAAACATAATAGGGAAACCAAACCGTTTACTGGTTACAATTTTATCGATTTTAGCATCTAGCCTAAAGCGTCTTTTTGAATCATTACTGCGCACGGAATCTTTAACAATATCGGCCGCATCGGCATAGATACTTTCGGATAAGTTATCGTGAAACTCATCGCCTATTTGCCAACGCAATTCGTTAGACAACTCAATGATATTATCAATACTATTTTGTTTCATTTAAGTTTTATTTTTAAACAAATTCTCCTGTTTTAAGGGCTTCAATAATTTGTTTATCTCCTTCTAACAACCTAAAGGCTATCCATCGGCTATTAGAAATATTCGGGAATTCTTTTTCAATTTCAACCGTTAAGGTTTTAACGGCCTTTTCAATATTTTCAGGGACACTTTTAATGCGGTGTGGTTTACATATAATTTTACCACTTGCAATTTCACTTATGGTTTGAATAAGCTCTGGAATACCACGATTAAATCGTGCACTAGCCGGAACCACTGGAATCCCTAAATCGCGTGATAGAGTGCGTACATCTATTTCAATAGCGTTACGTTCAGCCTCATCCATAAGGTTTAAACACAATACAGCTTTATCAGTAATTTCTAAAATTTGAAGTACTAAATTCAGATTACGCTCCAATCGATTAGCATCCACAACAATAACGGTAACATCTGGCTTACCAAAAAGAATAAAATCTCGTGCAGCTTCTTCATCTTCCGAAGTTGACATTAAGGAATAAGTGCCAGGCAAATCAACCAGTTTGTATTTTTTAGTATTATATTCGAAACCACCCTCTGCACGTGTTACCGTTTTTCCCGGCCAGTTTCCGGTATGCTGACGCAATCCAGTAAGTGCATTAAACACGGTACTTTTTCCTGTATTTGGATTACCTGCTAAAGCCACAACAAAATCGAAATTATCAGTACGAACACCTAATTTTTTCAATCCGTCTTTATTAAAATGCTCACAAGTTTCGCAGGCACTATTTACTTTTGTTTCCATAATCTAATCTTTTTTAATCAGGATTTTAGCGGCCTGATCGTTACGTAAAGCAATAGACGTTCCTTTAATTAAATAAGCATTGGGCTCACCTAAGGGATTGACCAAATCAATACTCACATTGGCACCTTTTACGAAACCTAAATCCAATAATCGTCTACGACTTTCTCCTCGACTTTCGCGGGAAATCCCAATAATTTTTGCTCTTTCATGTTCATTTAAACTAGATAATCGTGCCACATTATCTTCAACAGCAACTTCCTTCTCTAAAGGTGCTACAGTTAAATTCGCAGCCACTATTGGAGCCAATTTAAACTCTTCACCTTCGGAAAGAAACACAATACGGGTTGAGTTATTTTCGACGACTTTAATCAAAGACCCCATATGAATATTTTCAGCTAAAATCTGCTTATAAATTACTTCAGGCTCGTCTTCAATATGCGTAATTCTACCCACGGCGCCTACTTGTAACAACGGTAATTCAACACCTTTTACCTGTGCCATTTTACCAGTTTTTGTTGGAATTGGATCGCCATGTGGATCGAATTTTGGATGTCCCAAATGCATAGACAATTCTTCAACCTCATCATGATTCAATCGATGCTCCATAGATTCAGCTCTATCATGCCATTCTATTTTATGAAAGCCCGTTTTATCGGCTAAATAACGCTCCCAAAGTCTATGAACCCTAACAATACGCAACGCATATTCTCTACCTTTTTCGGTTAATTTTAAAATATCAAATTCAAAGTAAATTAAATCATTAACCGTCATTTTATTGATAGCATCAACGATTCTTTTGTTGCTAAAACTCAACATATGCACTAAGGTTTTCATATCGACCTTATTATTTGAGTTTTCAAAATGATAAAGCTGTTTTAAAACATCTTCTATTATTGTTTTCTCATTACTGATAAACTGATTCTTTAAAACCCAATACCATCCTTTAGCAGGTCTGAATAAAAAATACAAAAGACCTCCAGCAACAAAAAATACAAGAAGTGCCGATATAGGGTTATATGTGTACATATTTTAAATTTATGTTTTCAATTTACTTCAAAATCACAGACAAATATACTTTAATTTACACGATGTTAAAAATATTTTTAGACAAGACTAAAAATTTAAATTGAATTAAATGAGATAAATACAATAACAAATACCTAAATTAAGACCTATAATTCAACAAAACAAGGTATGGCACAACATAATGAATTAGGTAAAAAAGGTGAACAACTAGCAGTCGATTTTCTTTTAGAGCATGACTATACCATAGTAGAACGAAACTACCGATTTAATAAAGCTGAAGTTGACATTATTGCCCAACAACAAGATATTCTAGCCATAATTGAAGTAAAGACCAGATCGACCATCGACTTTGGTAATCCGCAGGATTTTGTAAAACCCAAACAGATAAAAAACTTAGTCAAAGCCGTCGATGAATATATCACCGAAAATCAATTAGATGTTGAAGTCCGTTTTGATATCATAGCCATTGTTAAACAAGGCAAGAACTATAAGATAGAACATCTAAAAGATGCATTTTATCACTTTTGAGACGCCTTATTCTTCTCTTTATTCTTTTGAGATTCAAAATACAATTTCAACACATCAATATCGTCTGGCTTCGCAACAATATGCTTGTCTTTATCTAAAACAAAATATGAAGGAGTTGCTGTTACTCCATAACTGTTGCCTATATCATTATCCCAATAGCCAGCCCCATATACATGAATAAAATCGGGAAGGCGTTTCACCACTCGATTCCAGTATTCAGGCGAATCTTCCAAGCCTATAGCAATTACGGTTATGTCTTCTTTTTTCTTGTCTTTAATGAAGGCCTCCAATTGCGGAATTTCATCTAAACAATGCGCACAAGTGCTATTCCAAAAAACCAGAATATAATTTTTGACACCTGTTAACTCACTTAATTTTTTACTACGCTTTACACCATCCTTTTCAACATCAAAAGCAAAGTCCGGAGCTACTTTACCAATCGATATATTCCTGTATAATGTTAAGCCATCAACCAGGGCAGTATCGTTTAATTTTTTAGCAATGTTAATTAAATAGGTATCTGAAATGTAATTCGCTGTCTTTTCATAATTTAAATCTCGCATTTGCTCCCATAAATCAACCAAAAGCGTACGCTTAATTTGAATAGGCGCTTCTTTCATCGCTTCGCAAAACACATTGATATTTTCTTTGTAATTCGCCTCTCGGTTAATCGAATCTGTAACCACCCCAAAAACATAATTCACCATACGTTCATTCAGGAAATTAGAACTTTGCAAGGTTTTATTGGTAAAATTCACATGATCGAAGTAATGCGTTTTTACGTTCTTACTGTAAGTTTCAACATCTTCGTAATGCTTAGGAATATATGGCTTATTCGCTTTAATAAAGGCTAAAGCAATGGTATTCTTAGCTAAATCTTCAAACCCTTTTTGAGCTTCTCGTTGCGTTTTAAAAATAGAAACTAACGCCAAAGTATCTTCACTTTTATCCCTGTAGTAATTATTTATACTATGGGTAATCATAGACATGCTATTGGTATAGGATGACATTAATTTATTCTCGGAAGATGATAAAATCTTCAATCCGGTTTCAGAATTGAATGTTAAGCTGATATCTTCCTTTTTGTTATAAATAATATCGAAGTTATAATCTTCTTCAGGAATAGCATATACAATACGATACATCCCTTTGGTTACGGTAGAATCTAAAGGGATTTCAAAATTTCCTTTTTTATCTACTTCGGCGTGAGTAATATACTCTGAAATTGTAGGTGTCACCTTATACAACACCGCCACACGATAATCTTCGGGTGGAGTAAACACACCTTTAATGGAGTGCTGCGCCATTAAAATATTTGAGATTAAGCCGATTAGTATTAAAAACCTTTTCAAAATTCAGGGTATTTGTAAATTATTTATAATCAATTACTAAGCCATTATGGGCTGTATCGCTTTTAACGCTTGGTCTACGGTTTTAATATTATCAAAAGTAAGTAATAATCTTAAACCATTACGCGTTTGTTTCTCTTTCATTTTGCAAGCCGAAGGATGATTTTGAACAAACTGCAGCACTTTAGTAAAGTTTTTACTCTGGTAGAACCTACTTTGCTGATCATTAAGAAAATAACCGATAAACTTCCCTTGTTTCATAATTACTTTTTCGAAACCTAATTTAGCAGCAATCCATTTAATGCGGACACTGTTCAATAAATCGTGTACTTGTTTCGGTAATTCTCCAAATCTATCGATAAGTTCACTTTCAAATTTTTGTAAATCCTTTTCGGTTTTAAAACCGTTTAACTGCGTATATAAACTTAAACGTTCGGTGATATTATTTACGTAATCATCAGGAAACAAAAGCTCAAAATCAGAATCAATTGTCACATCTTTAACATATTCCTTCTCATCTTCATTTTCATCATAAAGGTCCTTAAATTCGTTTTCTTTAAGTTCTTCAATCGCTTCATTTAAAATTTTCTGATACGTGTCGAATCCTATTTCGTTAATAAAGCCGCTTTGCTCTCCTCCTAATAAATCACCAGCACCACGTATTTCTAAATCCTTCATCGCGATATTAAATCCGCTACCCAACTCTGTAAATTGAGATAAGGCTGTAATACGTTTGCGGGCATCATCAGTCATTGCTGAATATTCTGGTGTAATAAAATAACAGAATGCCTTTTTATTGCTACGCCCCACGCGACCACGCATTTGGTGCAAGTCGCTCAATCCGAAATTATTTGCATTATTGATGAAAATGGTATTAGCGTTTGGCACATCTAAACCACTCTCGATGATTGTTGTACTCACCAACACATCGAAAGCACCATCCATAAACGACAACATCAACTCTTCCAGTTTTTTACCATCCATTTGTCCGTGACCAACACCTACTTTCGCATCGGGTACTAAACGTTGAATCATACCGGCTACTTCCTTGATATTCTCAATTCTATTATGAATAAAGAAGATTTGTCCACCACGTTCAATCTCATAACTTACCGCATCTCGAATGGTTTCTTCGTTAAAACGAATCACATGGCTTTCTATAGGATAACGATTGGGCGGCGGCGTGGTAATTACCGATAAATCACGAGCTGCCATTAAGCTAAACTGAAGCGTTCTGGGGATTGGTGTTGCCGTTAAAGTTAATACATCTACATTTTCCTTAATAGTTTTCAACTTCTCTTTAACCGCTACTCCAAACTTCTGTTCCTCATCTACAATTAACAGACCTAAATCTTTAAACTTAACCGTTTTATTAGCTAATTGATGCGTGCCGATAATAATATCTACCGAACCACTTTCAACACCAGCCAGGGTTTCTCGTTTTTCCTTTGCGGTTCTAAAACGATTTACATAATCTACCGTTACTGGGAAATCTTTTAAGCGCTTTCTAAAGGTTCTGTAATGCTGATAAGCTAATATTGTGGTTGGCACTAAAACGGCAACCTGTTTACCATTATCAACGGCTTTAAAAGCCGCGCGAATAGCAACCTCTGTTTTACCAAAGCCCACGTCACCACACACCAGGCGATCCATTGGGCGTTCGCTTTCCATATCAGCTTTAATATCGGCTGTTGCCGAGCTTTGATCTGGTGTATCTTCATAAATAAAGGAAGCTTCCAACTCATGTTGCATATAGCTATCCTCCTTATATTGAAATCCTTTTTCTGTTTTACGTTTCGCGTAAAGTTTTATCAGGTTAAACGCTACGTGTTTTACACGCGACTTTGTTTTCTCTTTTAAATTTTTCCAGGCATTACTCCCTAGTTTATAAATTTTAGGAGGTTTACCGTCTTTACCGTTAAACTTGGTGATCTTATGTAATGAATGAATGCTTAAATACAATACATCGCGCTCGCCATAAACTAGTTTTATAGCTTCCTGTTTTTTGCCTTCTACATCTATTTTTTGAAGACCCCCAAAACGTCCGATACCGTGATCGATGTGGGTTACATAATCGCCAATATCCAGATTGGTTAATTCTTTAAGGGTAATCGCCTGCTTCTTCGCATACCCATTTTTAACACTGAATTTATGATAACGCTCAAAAATCTGATGATCGGTATAGCAAACCATTTTGCTATCGGCATCGACAAATCCTTGATGTAATGATAAAATAATGGTTGAATATTGCTTCACATCTAAATTCGAATCGTCGAAAATATCGTGAAAACGCTTGGCCTGCTGTTCGCTCACGCAAGCAATATAATTGGCATACCCATTTTCGTGATTTGCGTTTAGGTCTTCAATTAACAAATTGAATTGTTTATTGAAAGACGGTTGTGGCGTGGTATGATACTCGATAACTTCAGAAGCATTAAACACTGAAGTTCTTCCAAACTCAACTATCGTAAATTCTAATAATTGCTGTTTTAACAAAGTCGAATTACAAAACAACTCGTTTGGTTCGGCGTGCTTTATATCTGAAGACAAGGTTTTAAACGCGTCTTCAGCCTTTTCGTAAAAATCATCAATACGCGAAAAACACAAATCAGCATTCTTTAAACACACCACTGTTTTCTGCGCAATGTATTTTAAGAAACTCTGTCTGCGTTCTTCTAATAACTTATTCGCTACATTCGGAATGATATTAATCTTCTTAATCTGATCGACTGATAATTGCGATTCGACATCAAACGTACGAATACTATCGACCTCATCTCCAAAAAACTCAATTCGGTAAGGCTCATCATGTGAAAACGAAAAGACATCGACTATTCCACCGCGAACAGAGAATTCTCCAGGTTCGGTAACAAAATCAACGCGTTTAAACTGATATTCAAACAATACCTCGTTAACAAAATCGATAGATAACTTATCATTAACTGCGATCTTTAAAGTATTACGCTCCAACTCCTTTCTGGTGACCACCTGCTCGAAAAGTGCATCCGGATAGGTTACAATTATAGCCGGCTTTTTACGTGAATTAATGCGGTTAAGCACCTCAGCACGTAATAACACGTTAGCATTATCGGTTTCTTCTATCTGATATGGTCTGCGGTAACTGCCCGGATAAAAAAGCACATCGTCTTTTCCACAAAGCTGCTCTAAATCATTTAAATGAAATGCCGCTTCCTCCTTGTCATTAAACACCATTAAAAACGGCTTGTCACTATCTTTAAATGCATTCGATATCACGAATGATAATGCAGATCCAACAAGTCCTTTTAAATGTGTTTTACTTTGAGAATTGGCAATAGAATCTCGCAGTTTTTGCGTTTGCAAAAGCTGTTGGTAGGTTTGGGCGATATCTGTTTTACTCACCTAAGTATTGGGTTTTAAGGCTACAAAGATACAGTTTACAATCTTTTTTTTTAAAGCTTTGAGATAATTTTAATTCTTATTATCTTGTTGAAAATAAGACACGAACACCATAACCTCTTAAAGGTTATTTATTGATGAAAAAAACAGATTTTCAAACTGTTTTTTATGAGAAAATTGCCAAAAAATATGTACGTTTGCAGCACTTTAAAAACAATTAAAACATATGTCGTTTTCAGATTTATTTGATAGTGGGTTTAAAAAGCGTAACGAAGATCATTTCGCTGCTATTGTTCGCGTAGCAATGGCTGACGGATTTATTTCTTCTGATGAAAGAGCCTTTTTAGACAGATTAGCAAGAAGCTTAGATATTAGTGAAGCTGATTATAACTTAATATTACAAGATTATAAATCACATCCTATTAATCCTCCACACGATTACGAAAGACGTTTAGAGCGTTTATTCGATTTAGCTCGTATGGTTTATGTAGATCATATTAAAGGAGATCTTGAGGAGTTATTACTTCGAAAAATAGCTGTAGGTCTTGGATTTCACCCTGAAAACGTAAAATATATTGTAGACAAAGCATTAACACTTGTAGGTAACGGTGTGGACTTAGATACGTTTATGGATGAAATTAAAAATATGAATAAGTAATTATTCTATTATTGAAATAAAAAAAGCGAACCAAATTGGTTCGCTTTTTTTATGGCTTAAAATGACTTCACGCTATTTTTACTTCACCCACACTTTTCATTAATCGTGTTAATTATGACATTATACTCCTCTAAACTTAAAAACTGCGGTTCGTAGGTCTCTCCTAAAATATCAATAGCCTGTTCGAAACTTCTTAAATGATTTCTTGAACCACATTGCAGCGATTGAAACACAGAAATTAGTTGTGTATTTTTTGTTGCATCTATATACTCCTGAAGATCTACAATATCTAAATCTTCAATAGTTGCTCCAACCATAAGGGCTCTGGACTGATTTACTGAACCTTCGTTTATAAACTGATTATAGTAGATTTGTAATTCTGCATTTTTAAATTGTCCTGTAGGCAATATAGAATATTCAATACCGTATTCAATCAATAAATTTTCAATCGCATTCATATGGCTTTGCTCACTATTTTTAATATTCGCAAACTGATTGACTGCCCATTTATCATTTAAATATGTATAAGTATCTCTTGCTAGTTTTTCCTCCTCTAGCATAAACAACAATGCATCCTTATCTGCAGTTGTTACAATTTGGTCATCACTATTAATTTCGTTTTCATTGGTGCTAGAATCACAAGAATACAATAACGACATCGTGATAGTGAACAGCAAAACAAAAATCTTTGGAGTTTTACAATATGTTTTCATTTTAATTATTCTTTAATTACACACTAATTTCAAGAATAAAAACTACATTTTCAGCAACCTGAGTTACAAAAAACACAAGATTATATCAACATACGAAACCCCAGTGATGAACAAAAGATATAAGTTTTTAGCTTATTCATGAAGCTTTAACTGAATGCGCTTTCGCGGAATATCCACCTCTAAAACTTTAACAATAACCTGTTGGTGCAAGCTCACATGAGCATTCACATCACTCACAAAACTATCAGATAAATTTGATACATGAATTAAACCACTTTCTTTAATACCGACATCGACAAAAGCTCCAAAATTGGTAATATTATTAACGATTCCCGGCAGCAATTGGCCAACTTGCAAATCGTTAATCGTTTTAATATTTTGATTGAACGTAAATACTTTTGCCTGCTCTCGAATATCCAAGCCTGGTTTTTTAAGTTCCTTTATAATATCTTCAAGTGTTGGCAAACCAATAGTTTCAGTACAGTATTGCTTCAAATCTATGGCATTTAGTACAGGCTCGTTACCAATTAACGATGTTACCTCTTTACCTAAATCTTTCGCCATTTGCTCTACAATACGATAACTTTCAGGATGAACCGCCGAATCATCTAATGGATTTTTAGCCGATTTAATACGTAAAAAAGCAGCCCCCTGCTGAAAGGCTTTATCGCCCAATCGTGGCACTTTTTTAATCGCTGCCCTGGATTTAAACATGCCCTGTTCATTTCTGTAATTAAAAATATTCTCAGCCAGTTTTGGTCCAATACCAGACACATAACTCAATAAACTTACACTTGCTGTATTGATGTTTACACCTACTGCATTCACACAACTTTCAACAACCGTGTCCAGTTCCCTTTTTAATTTTGTCTGATCTACATCATGCTGATATTGCCCTACCCCAATGGATTTCGCATCAATCTTTACCAATTCTGCCAACGGATCCTGCAAACGACGACCAATCGATACCGAACCACGGACGGTAACATCATAATTTGGAAATTCATCACGAGCAATTTTTGACGCCGAATAAATACTGGCACCTGCTTCGCTCACCACAAACACCTGCATATCATTTTTAAAATGAATTTTACGCACCAAAGCTTCGGTTTCTCGGGAAGCTGTTCCATTACCAATGGCAATCGCTTCAATTTTATAAGCTTCACAAAGTGAACTCAACTTTTTAATAGCTCCTGTACTATCACTTTTTGGTGGATGTGGATAAATCGTTTCGTTATATAATAAACTTCCTTGCGCATCTAAACACACCACTTTACATCCAGTTCTAAACCCTGGATCGATTGCTAATACCCGCTTTTCGCCTAACGGAGAACCTAACAATAATTGCTTTAAATTTTTAGCGAATACCGAAATGGCTGAAGCATCAGCTTTTTTCTTTGCTAATTGTAAGGCTTCATTAGACAATGCTGGTAATAACAGGCGTTTATAAGCATCCTTAATAGCTAATTCTATCTGTTCTGCACAGGCATTATTTGAACGAATAATGCGATCTTCAATTTTTGCCAAGGCTCGGTCATCATCAATTGAGATTTTCACCTTAATAAACCCTTCAGATTCTGCGCGCAAAATTGCCAATAAACGATGTGATGGAATACGGCTTAAATTCTCTTCCCAGTCGAAATAATCGCGAAATTTTTGCGCATTTTCATCTTCGGCTTTAGTCTTAACCACTTTAGTTGTAATCACAGCAAAACGCTCCATTTGATAACGGATATTGTTCCGAACATCGGTACGTTCGTTAATCCATTCGGCAATAATATGGCGAGCTCCTTCTAAGGCATCATCTGTGCTTTTAACGTCCCCTTTTACATATTTAAATACAATGGATTCAATATCATTCGCATTCTGACTCATAATGATTTTTGCTAAAGGCTCCAATCCATTTTGACGGGCTTTTTCGGCTTTAGTTTTTCGACTTTTCTTAAAAGGAAGATATAAATCCTCTAAAGCTGTCATATCTTGAGTAGCCTCAATTTTATACTGAAGTTCTGAGTTTAATTTACCCTGTTCTTCAATAGCTTTTAAAATCGCTGTTTTTCTTTTTTCTAAAGCTTCAAATTGCTCTTTATACTTTACGATTTCACCAATTTGAACCTCATCTAAATTTCCGGTACGCTCCTTTCTATATCGGGCTATAAAAGGCACAGTACAATCTTCATTGAGTAAGTCTACCGTGTTTTTTACTGAAGATTCTGGTAATTGAATTTGTGAAATTATATATTGAATTAGTGAAGTCATTACTTTAGGTTTATTGCAAAAAAAATCTCGTTTTCAAAGAAACATTGAAAACGAGATTTAAGCAAACATAAGTTTATTTTTTATTCGCCAGCTTCCGTTTTAGCGTCTTGTATCATTTTATCGTTTGGAACAATAGCAACGTTTACACGACGGTTTTTTGCGCGACCTTCGGCAGTAGAATTATCTGCAATAGGTTGTTCTTCGCCAAACCAATTTGTTGTTAATCTTCCTGAAGAAATTCCATTAGCCTTTAAATAAGAAGTAACTGCATTGGCACGATTTTTAGAGAGTGTCATGTTGTACTCCGCTGCTCCGGCACTATCGGTGTGTCCAACAACCAAAATATTAGTATCTGGATACTCCTTAAAGACACCTATAAGCTTGTTTAAAGTTGCTTGAGAAGCAGCATTAATATTATATTTTTCAGTATCAAAATACACACCACTCGTTTCATCGAAAGTTACAACAATACCTTCGTCTACACGTTCCACCTGAGCTCCTGGTATTTCTTCTTCAATTTGTTGCGCCTGTTTATCCATTTTATTACCAATAAGCACTCCGGCACCTCCGCCAACAACGCCACCAATAACAGCTCCTAATTCGCCATTACCACCTTTTCCAACATTGTTACCTATAATAGCTCCTAAAATTGCTCCACCAGTCGCGCCAATAACACCACCTTTTTGTGCATTATTAGCATTTTGGATAGACTTACAGCTGGTTGCTGCTACAACCAATGCTACGGTTAAACTTAAAACTCCTATTTTGTTAATTAACTTTTTCATATTCATGTTTCTTTTTTTTAAAGATTGCAAGTATAAAGTTATACGTTTTAAACGATAATCGAGATATGATTACCAAGAAAATTCTTTCGATATTTTTTACTAAAAATCAATAATTATAATTTATCGAAATTCATAGAAATAGTAAAGGGCTGATTGTCTACAATTACCGTTTGTTGCCATTGCATTTGAGTGTCTGACAATGATGTTAAACTCAATCTAAAACCCTTATTTGTTTCAGAATTACCCTTCTCATCGGTTGGTTTTAATAAAAAGTCGTAAAGTCCGGTTGTTTTATCAACTTCGTCAATAGTAAAAATAAAATGACGATCGCCAGATTCGCAAGCATATTTACCAATGGAATACACACCTGTGTTATTATTTGGAATAAACTGCCAGGTACTACCTTCAAAACAAGATTTTGAAGCATCATTTAACAAAGTAACATCATAGGTTCCTGCTTTACTATAAGTAATAGTATTTAAGCTCCAGTTCCCTTTAATTACTTTTTTAGATACTCTAACGGTTTTCGATCCACCACAGGCCATCATTGTTACAGCCACAAACAATAAAATGATTCTTTTCATATTCAATTTTTTAATAATTAATAGCGTACACTAATATACGAAAGGTTAATGGTTATAGATTATATTTTCAACAAATAACAGCTTAAACCCCCATATAAAACTACATGTTTCATCTTTTAGACCCAAAAAATTGAGTTTAGTAACATCATAAAATAAAAAAACAGATAACTCGAATTGAATTATCTGTTTTTCAAATATGTATAAATAAAAAATTGTTCCTAATAATTAAGCTACCTTTTTAAGCATATCGAAACAAGGGCATTTTTTACAACGCTTATTCTCTCCCTTTTTGTATTTCTTGCAACAACTGGTCTTTACCTTTTCTGGAAGAACTATACCTGCTGCCTCAAGTTTCTCTAGCTTTTTAAGTGCTTTCTTTTTTTTCTTTTTACCCAAGAGTCTATGAATAAATATTTTACCTCGAGGCAAATATATTTATTTTTATTAAATCTAAATAAGATAATATGTTAAAAATTGAACATTCCATCTCATCAATAGTGTTCTTGTAAATTTTATCTTCCGCAAGCACTTTTAAATTCCTATAATATTTGAGTCTGGACAAAAAAAGAGTCACATACAAGGTACATGACTCTCTAATTAACTTAAGATTTATTTTAAGTACTAACTAATTTGTAATCCGTTAGCAACATTTGAATCGTCTGGGTTAACAAATACCAGTTTACCTTCGGCGTTCTCCGTCATTAAAATCATACCTTCACTTTCTACACCACGTAATTTTCTTGGTGCCAAGTTTACTAAAACAGTTACTTTTTTACCAATCACTTCTTCGGCTGTAAAACTTTCTGCTATTCCTGATATAATAGTTCTGGTATCGATACCTGTATCAACTTTTAAAACGAGTAATTTTTTCGCCTTTGGCATTTTCTCGGCTTCGATAATCGTTCCTACTCGCATATCAAGTTTCACAAAATCATCGAAAGTGATCGTATCTTTTTGTGGCTCAACAGCTTTATTAGCCGCTTCGTTAGCCTTTTTACTCGCTTCTAATTTATCTAATTGAAACTGAATCGTTTCATCTTCAATCTTTGTAAATAATAATTCTGATTTTCCAATTTGATGACCTTCAGGAAGTAATATGTCCTTTTCTGAAACCTCATCCCAACTATTTACATTTTCATTAAGTGCTAAAATACCTTTTAACTTTTCTGAAGTAAAAGGTAAAAATGGCTCACTTAAGGTTGCTAAAGCCGAAGCTATTTGCAATGCTACATACATAATGGTTTGTGTACGGGTTTCATCTTCTTTTACCACCTTCCAAGGCTCTTCATCAGCCAAATATTTGTTACCTAAACGCGCTAAATTCATTAACTCTTGTTGTGCTTCTCTAAAACGGTAACGCTCCACAGAACTGGCAATCACACCTGGATATGCTTTAACTACCGCTAATGTTTCTTGATCAATTTTAGATAACTCGCTTGGAGCAGGAACCACACCATTGTAATATTTGTTAGTTAACACTACCACACGGTTAATGAAGTTTCCAAAAATGGCAACTAACTCGTTATTATTTCTAGCCTGAAAATCCTTCCAGGTAAAGTCATTATCTTTTGTTTCCGGTGCATTAGCCGTTAAAGCATAACGTAATACATCCTGTTGCCCAGGGAATTCTTTTAAGTATTCTGGTAACCAAACCGCCCAGTTTTTAGAGGTTGATAATTTGTTGCCTTCTAAATTCAAGAACTCATTGGCCGGCACATTATCCGGTAAAATATAACTACCCTCAGCCTGTAACATAGCCGGGAAAATAATACAATGGAATACAATATTGTCTTTACCTATAAAGTGTACCAACTTGGTATCCTTATCTTTCCAATACGGCTCCCAATCTTTACCTTCGCGTTTAGCCCATTCTTTAGTTGATGAGATGTATCCAATAGGCGCATCGAACCATACATAAAGCACTTTTCCTTCGCCTCCTTCTACAGGCACAGGAATTCCCCAATCTAAATCGCGAGTTACGGCACGCGGACGTAAACCATCGTCGATCCATGATTTTACTTGTCCGTAAACATTCGGTTTCCAGTCTTTTTTATGCCCTTCTAAAATCCATTCTTTTAAGAATGCTTCATGCTTATCTAATGGCAAAAACCAGTGTTTAGTTTGCTTTAATGTTGGCACATTTCCTGTTAATGCCGATTTCGGATTAATTAAATCTGTTGCATTTAAACTCGTTCCACATTTTTCACATTGGTCTCCGTAAGCTTCTTCATTACCACATTTTGGACAGGTTCCGGTAACAAAACGGTCGGCAAGAAACTGATTCGCCTTTTCATCGTACAATTGCTCGGTAGTTTCTTCAACAAACTCTCCTTTATCGTAAAGCGTTTTAAAGAATTCTGAAGCCGTTTCGTGGTGAATTGGCGCCGAAGTACGAGAATAGTTGTCAAACGAAATACCAAACTCTTCAAAAGACTGCTTAATTATGGCGTGATATTTATCTACGATATCCTGTGGTGTCACCCCTTCATTTTTGGCTTTAATAGTAATCGGTACACCGTGCTCGTCACTTCCCCCTATAAAAACTACATCGTTTCCTGTTAATCGTAAATAGCGCGCATAAATATCGGCTGGTACATAAACCCCTGCTAAATGCCCAATATGAATAGGCCCGTTAGTGTACGGTAATGCCGAGGTAATTGTATATCTTTTTGACATTGTTATTTCTTTTTTTGCAGCCACAAAAGTACACATTTTTATGCGATAATCGCACGTTTAAAGTGATTAGGCACTCTTCCGCATTTAGAAAAAAAATGTACATTTACCTTATGTCAAAAATCTCAATACTAAGCCTAATGTTTTTTGCTGTCGTTTTCTTCGGAAAACTTAATATTTCAGCACAAAATAATGCAACAAATACAGCGAATACTTTGATACAACCTCCATACCTGAAACCTGGCGATACCGTTGCTATTGTGGCAACTTCCGGCATTTTAAAAAACAGAACTGACGAAATTAATAAAGCCAAAGTGTTATTAAGCAGCTGGGGATTACACGCAGTTATAGGGAAACATGTTTTTAATCAAAACAACCATTTCGCTGGAACTGATGCCGAACGCTGGAAAGATTTACAGGAAGCTATGAACGCTCCAAACATTAGTGCGATTTGGTGTGCACGTGGTGGTTATGGAGCTGTTAGAATTCTTGATAAACTGGATTTTACAAAATTCAACGAGAAACCGAAATGGCTGATTGGCTTTTCAGACATTACTGCGTTACATAATTTAATGCACGTTAAAGGGTACGAAAGTATTCATGCCATGATGTGTACCAGCCTGCAAGACGAAAACGAAAACATTCCTGAAACTATTGAAACCTTTAGAAAAGCTATTTTTGGTGAATCGTTATCATATAGTTTAAACGGTTCAAACTACAATAAAGAAGGCTTGGTAACTGCACCAATTGTAGGTGGTAATTTAAGTTTACTAGCCAGTATGCTAGGTTCAGACACTAGTATTGACACTACCGGAAAAATCCTGTTTATTGAGGAAATTGGTGAATACAAATATCACATAGACCGCATGTTACAAAGTTTAAAACGTGCCGGATATTTTGACCAATGTGCCGGAGTGCTTATTGGTGATATGACCCGAGTAAAACGAAACACCACACCATGGGGCTCCTCTACAGAACAATTGATATTAGATGTGCTTAAAGACTATAATTTTCCAATCGCATTCAACATGCCTGCAGGCCACGAAAAAGATAATCGGGCGCTTTATTTAGGTAAAAACGTTGAATTCGTCGTTAAAAAAGAACAATCAACTATAAAATTCACCAATCCATAAACCTTGTAATACCTTAGTAGAAAGCAATTTATAACCCTAAAAATGTTTTCTATGAAAAAATTATTACTTTTTACAGGGATGCTTTTACTTACTACTCATGTAAAAGCTGTAGAATTAAATTTGAACCTTAACAATCCTGACGTACGCCAATGCTTAATTGATTCGGCAAATGAAGAAGGATGGGAATTAAAAGCCAAATACTTAGATGAAAACGATAAAGTCGTTTTAGTATTTAAAAAAGAAGATAAAGTTGTAGAGTATACTGGTAATCAAAAACTTGAATACTAAATATGCAGCGAAAATTCATTCTTTTAAAAAAAATCATTTAAAAACCAATTATGCATACAACATAATTGGTTTTTTTATTTTTAAATAAACCCGCGTTCTTTTTGCAACTGTTCGTATGCCTTTTGTACCTGACGAAACTTCTCTTCAGCACCTTTTTGGTGTTCCTCTCCTAAATGAATCACACGATCTGGATGGTATTTTTTTGCCATTTTTCGGTAAGCCTTTTTAATATCGTCGTTGGTTGCAGACTTATCAATCTCTAAAATTTTATAAGCATTATCAGCCGATTCGTAGAACATCGCCTTAATGCTTTGAAAATCGTAAGAACTTATTCCTAAATACCCCGCCATAGTTTGAATAACCGACACTTCACTTTCAGTAACCACACCATCAGCCTTCGCTACACCAAATAAAAAATGAATGAGTTGCAAACGTGACGGATGCTGCATCATTTGCCTGATTTGCATACAAACCTGTCTTGTAGATATATTCTTCTGCTTACTTATTTCTTTAAACAATCTAAAAGCATGGTTCGCACGCTCCTTACCGTACATATTCGCGAAATGTGTACGCACGTAGTCTAACTCACGCTGATCTTGCTTACCATCAGCTTTAATAACAATAGATGCTAAAATTAATAAGCTAACTTCAAAATCACCTGGCTGCGTTACCGGCCGTTGTCTGTAGCGCTGTTGTGTATCTTGATGCGTTTCCGAGCCATTTCCCATCGAATCAACTATGCCTCCTAATGCCAATCCTATAATAGCCCCTATGGGTCCTCCAAACGACCATCCTAAGGCCGCTCCAATCCATTTTGAAAAATTCATGTAAGTATAAATATGGTTTAACGTCAAACCTACCAATGGTTTCTTTCATTTTAACAAGAAACATGTTAAGGCAGGTTCACACTCACTGTTTTAATGATTGTGAAAAAATGAGTGTAAATATAATATTTGTTAGTAGATTGAAAGTGCTAATTGTTACACAATTGGTATCTTTGCAATCTAAATTTGTTAATTTTTAAAAATTAAAATATGTATCCAGCAGAATTAGTAAAACCAATGCGTGAAGATTTAACCAAAGTTGGTTTTGAAGAATTACATACTCCTGAGGCTGTAGATGCTGCCTTAGCAAAAGAAGGAACTACTCTAGTTGTAGTAAATTCTGTTTGTGGTTGTGCCGCTGCCAATGCACGTCCAGGTGCTAGAATGAGCTTACAAAATGCTAAAAAACCAGATCATATCGTTACTGTTTTCGCAGGAGTTGATAAAGAAGCGGTTGCACAAGCAAGACAACATATGGTACCATTCCCTCCAAGTTCGCCTAGTATGGCTTTATTTAAAGATGGGGAATTAGTACACATGTTAGAACGTCATCACATTGAAGGTCGTCCTGCAGAATTAATTGCAGAAAACCTTGTTGATGCTTACAACGAACACTGCTAATGACTCAAAATATTAGTTTTAAAAGCCACGAATACATTCGTGGCTTTTTTGTTTATAAACTGTCATGATCCTAAAAATAACAACCGCATCGCTATTTATTAAGCATAGTTTTTACTTATTTTTGCGGCATGTTAAAATTATTATCATACCCACTAACGGCTATTTATTACCTGTGTTTTTTCTTAACACTGGTTATTTTCCATCCGATTCAATGGATTTGTTTCAACCTGTTCGGTTATCAGGCACATAAATTAAGTGTAGATGCATTACAGTATTGTTTAATGCTATGTGGCTATGTATTAGGCACACGTTTTTCGTGTATTAACGCGCATGATATTCCAAAAGATACGCCAATTATTTTCGTTGCTAACCATCAAAGTTTACACGATATTTATCCTCTAACCTGGTACATGCGTAAGCATCACCCAAAATTCATTAGTAAAATTGAATTAGGAAAAGGTATTCCGAGTGTTTCTTATAACTTACGCCACGGTGGTGCCGCCTTAATCGACCGTAAAAACCCGAGACAATCTTTACCTGCACTAATGAAGTTTGGTGAATATATTGAAACCAATAAACGTGCAGCCGTTATTTTCCCGGAAGGGACTCGAAGTAAAACGGGAAAACCTAAACCATTTCAAACAAAAGGTTTAGAAGTGTTATTCAAAAAAATACCCTCGGCTTACGTGGTTCCTGTAAGTATTAACAATTCATGGAAAATGTTAAAATATGGTAAATATCCAATGGGATTAGGGAATCATGTAACATTTACCATTCATAAGCCTTTAAAAGTTAGTACCTTTGCAAATAAAGAAGAGCTTATAAATAGTATAGAAACTACTATTACAAACAGTATTCACTAATAAAACCCTAGAAAAATGTCGTTAAAGAACGTGAGATTAGAAGTGATGCAGTTTTTGGAAAAAGACGTTGATGCTTTAATGGAAAAATATTTAATTCCCATTGAAAGCATATGGCAACCTACCGATTTTTTACCAAATTCAGAAACTACAGATGATGCCTTTTTTGAAGAGGTACGCGAGATAAGAGAATTAGCAAAAGAATTACCATACGATTTCTGGGTGGTTTTGGTTGGTGACATGATTACCGAAGAAGCCCTTCCAACGTACGAGTCCTGGCTTATGGACGTTGAAGGTGTTAACCAAGTGGATAATGGTGGAAACGGATGGTCTAAATGGGTAAAACAGTGGACTGCCGAAGAAAACCGCCATGGCGATGTACTTAACAAATACTTATACCTGTCGGGACGTGTAAATATGAAGGAAATTGAAAAAACCACACAATATCTAATTGCTGATGGTTTCGATATTGGTACCGACCGCGACCCTTATAAAAACTTTGTGTATACCAGTTTCCAGGAATTAGCAACTTATATTTCACATAATCGTGTGGCTAAGATTGCTAAAAAGAATGGAAATAAGCGATTGGCTAAAATGTGTCAGATTATTTCAGGAGATGAAATGCGTCACCACCATGCGTATTCAGACTTTGTAGATCGTATATTTAAAGTCGATCCAAGCCAGATGATGATGGCGTTTCATTATATGATGAAACAAAAAATTACCATGCCGGCACATTTCTTACGTGAATCGGGAGATAAAATAAGTACTGCTTTCGAAGAATTCTCGAATACAGCACAACGTATTGGCGTATACACTTCAACAGATTACGTAGATATTCTTCAAAAACTAATCGATCGTTGGGAAATCGATAAAATTACCAACCTAACCGATGAAGCCGAAAAAGCAAGGGATTACTTAATGAAGCTTCCAGCGAGAATGTATCGATTAGCAGATAGAATGAAAGTTCCTGAAAACTCATACCAATTTAAGTGGGTTGAACCAGCAACTGTAAAATAATTACAACATATATGTTTATTTAAATTCCTTTCTTTACCGAAAGGAATTTTTATTTTTATGCTATTATGAACAACGACAATATTATCAATCTTACAAAAGCCTTTGTAAAAGACACTTTAGCGCACGCCGAAGGCGGACACGACTGGTTTCACACCTTACGCGTTTACAACAATGCCGTTCTTATAGCCAAACAAGAACCTGTAAATCTTTTTATTGTACAGCTTGGTGCTTTATTACATGATATTGCCGACAGTAAATTTCATGATGGCGATGAAACTATTGGTCCTAAAATAGCACGTGAATTTCTGTTTAAGCACAATGTAGACTCTACTATTATTGAACATGTTGTTCAAATCATTGAAAACATCTCCTTTAAAGGTGGTAATGAGGCCCAAAACTTTAAATCTCCCGAACTGGATGTGGTACAGGATGCCGACCGATTAGATGCTATTGGAGCTATTGGCATTGCTCGTTGCTTTAATTATGGCGGATTTAAAAACCGTGCCCTTTACGATCCTGAAATAAAGCCTAATTTGAATATGAGCAAAGAGGAATACAAAGCTTCCACAGCTCCAACCATCAATCATTTTTACGAAAAATTACTATTACTTAAGGATAAAATGCATACTAAAACGGCGCAAAAAGTAGCTGCCGAGCGTCATATATATATGACTCAGTTTCTAGATCAATTTTATAACGAGTGGAACGGCCTAAAATAATAAGTTACCCTATCATCATTTTAATTTCCTTACGGTAATTCGAGGCACTTTTCCCCACAATCTCGTTAAACTGCTTATTGAAATGCGAAAAATTATTAAATCCACACTCAAAACAAATATCTGCGATACTCATCTGGCTTTCGTTAAGCAATTTGGTAGCATGCACTACACGATACTCATTTACTAATTGCGTAAATGTTTTTCCCGTAGCTTTTTTAAAGTACCTACAAAAGGCAGGTACGGTCATGCTTACTTCTTCGGCAATTTCATCTAAGCTAATATGTCTCTGGAAGTTTTTATTCACATATTTATAAATCACATCTACCTTAGAACTATCCTGAGCCTCGGTCTCGAACGAAAAGCCATCGGCGTTTAATATGGTATAATCATCGGTAGTTGCCAGGTAATCTAAAATCTCTAAAAATTTAAACACGCGCTTAAGCCCTTGATACTTGGTTAGCTTCTCTATTTTAGGACCAATTTTCTGTTTGGTTTCTACTTTAAAACGAATTCCTTTTTTAGCACGTTCAAAAAGCGATACAATATTCGCCATTTCGGGCACTTCAAGAAAATCGTTTCCTAAAAAGTTAGACTTAAACTGTATTGTAGTTTCTGTTCCGTTAGCGGTTAACCTATCTGTAAACCCGTTATGGGGTAAATTAGATCCGATTAATATTAACTGACTATTATTAAAATATGATAAATGGTTTCCTATATGTGTCTTTCCTTGCCCCTTATTTATATAAATAAGTTCTAATTCTGGATGAAAATGCCAGTAGGCAAAGCTCTTATCTACATTATCGACATGTTGCTTAACTAATATCGAACTACCAAAACTTGGAGTAAGCTTTCTGAATGTTGGCTTTTTATTAATCATAACAAATTGGGTTTAAAGCAAATTTACAACATATAACAGTGCAAACATATTTTTTATTATCTCAATTATGTGTTATTTTAACTTCACATTGATTTAACATTTAGTTAACAGTTAATATAGCATATAAATACGATAAATTAGTTGTTTTCTTAACACTTAACCTGTGGTATATTTGTATTGTTGATTTATGATAACAACGCGCTCTTAAAATCATTCGTAATTAAAGCGATATTTTTAAGAACATTTAAATTTTGACATCAAGAATTTCTAAAAAACAGAAATTTCGATATACAAATAACTCGATACAAGAGTTTACAATATTCATTAATAATTAGTTTAATGTCTTATTTAGTTTAGTTGGTAAAGTGAGCTGTGGTGGCTCACTTTTTTTTTGCACTATTTTAACTTCAATAATCCTATAAACTAAAATCTCATGTTAATTTTACACAGCTAAACAAACATTATATGCTTAATTAACCCTAATTTACACTAATTTTTCATATAAATAACAAAAAAGCATACTTATTGATAAAATAGCATATATATTCGTCAAAAATGTTGTTTTTCAACCTCTTACTCTACCCTATCTTTGTACCGTTGAACAATTTAAAACAACACATTATGAAAAACGCAGTAAAAATTTTAAAGAATAGTCTTTTAGTATTAGCATTATCTACTTCATTAATTAGTAGCGCTATCGAAGTTTCTGTGTCTACAATCAATGATGAAATTACAAATACAGCATTTACTCTTAATAATGTAGAGGCTGGAGATTTGTTATCTATAAAAGATGTTAACGGAGCTACCTTATATAGTGAGGCTATTAAAAAAGCAGGAACTTATAAAAAAGGATTCGATTTATCTGCTTTACCAAACGGTAACTACTTTTTTGAAGTAGAAAAAGCATTAGAAATTAAAACTGTTCCTTTTACAGTAAACTTTGAAAATGTAACTTTTAACAAAAACGAAGAAACAATAACATACAAACCTTTCTTAAAGCAAGACAATGGCATGTTATTTATTTCTAAACTTGCTCCTCAGCACGAAACGTTAAAAATTAACATTTATGTTGATAATAATAGTGAGTATGAATTAATTCACTCTGAAAAAATAAAAGGAATACAATCTATAGAACGTGTTTACAGATTAGAGAAAGGTGGTAACTATAAGTTAGTCTTCATCTCTAACGATAAAGAATATACAAAATTCATTAATAATTAGTTTAATGTCTTATTTAGTTTAGTTGGTAAAGTGAGCTGTGGTGGCTCACTTTTTTTTTGCCCTAATTTAATTTTAAGATCTAACCACTTATTCAATATTAAAAATTAATTAGCAAGCATAAATCTTCTATTCCAGACAAAGGTTATTATAAATAACATATACCACTCTTTAAATAGAAACTATTCTTTTAAACTTTAACCAAAGCACTATAATTACATTATCCAACCTTACTCCCATATAGTATTTTAACCTGTAGTCCGAAACAATTTAAATTCTATAAGATTTACCAGGTTAAAATAACACAGCAAAATCACGATTATATAAATATTTAACCTCAACATATGCTATTTTACCTTTACATTAATTTAACATAGAATTAATTGATAAAATAGCACACAAATACGTCAAATACGATGTTTTCTTAACCTGATATCCGTCATATCTTTGCCTTGTTGAACGTTGAAAAACACATTATTATGAAAAAGACAATTAACGTATTAAAGAAAAGTATTTTATTATTAGCTGTTTCTACATCTCTATTAAGTAACGCTAGTGATATTACCATTTCAACAAATGCAGAAGAAATTTCTAAAACAGCCATTACATTAAACCATGTAAAAGCTGGTGATATTTTATCTATTAAAGATAACTACGGTGTTGTTCTTTACAAAGAACAAATTAAAGAAACCGGAACGTATAAAAAAGGATTCGATTTATCTGCTTTACCAAACGGTGAGTATATTTTCGAAATCGATAAAAACCTAGAGGTAAAAACGATTCCTTTTACTGTAAACTTTGAAGAAGTTTACTTTAACAAAGAAAAAGAAAGTACAAGCTATAAGCCTTATGTAAGACAAGACAATGGTATTGTTTACATTACAAAATTAGCTCCAAAGCAAGAGGCTTTAAACATTCACATTTACGCAAACAATAATAGCGAATACGAATTAGTTCATACAGAAAGAATTAAAGGTGTTCAATCTATTGAAAAAGCATATAAATTAGGGAAAGGTAACTATAAATTAGTTTTTGTCTCTGATAACAAGGAATACACGAAATTCATTAATAATTAGTTTAATGTCTTATTTAGTTTAGTTGGTAAAGTGAGCTGTGGTGGCTCACTTTTTTTTTGCGCTATATTTAATTTTCTACAATAAAATATTCAGATTGAAATGAAATTCCAGATAGGAGTTTCACCCTTTAAATAAAAAATCACATTAAGATCTTTGGAGATTCTATGCACAAAAGAGCTTTTATATTGACTGCTACTACAACATTAAGAAGAAAGAATTTTTAATGTAAATTCTTGTAATAATTGTAGTTATATACTTAATTAACCACATTATAAACCAAATTGACTTAACCTAAATTTCACGATAAAATAACGGATAATTTAGTATATAAATTCATTAATTTCAGTGTTTTACCAACAGAATTCCCGAAGTATCTTTACACTGTGAAACGTTAAAAACACCAAATCATGAAAAACGTATTAAACAACACAAGAAAAAGATTCTTAATGGTAACAATGTTTGCTACCTTGTTAAGTTTCGCAAACGACGCATCATTTTTCGCATTTAAAGAAGATGCTAAGAAGACTTCTGTAACGTTAAGTGATGTTAAAGCAGGCAACCTATTGTCTATTAAAGATGATAACGGAATGATTTTATATAAAGAGCAAATTCAGAAAACCGGAACGTACACGAAAGGATTCGATTTAACTTCGCTTCCTGATGGTAGTTACTTTTTTGAATTAGATAAAGATGTAGAAATTACTACTATCCCATTTACTGTAAACGACAACACAGTAGACTTTCAAAAAGAAATGGAAAGCACTATGTTTAAACCGGTTACACGCATAAAAGGCGAGATGGTTTATATTTCTAGATTGTCTTTAAACAAAGCTCCTTTAGAAATCAATGTGTATTTTACAAGTGAAGATGGTGCACCAGTTCCTGAATTAATGCATTCTGAAACTATTACAAACACCGAAAATGTTAGTAGAATATTCAGACTTTCAGGTTTAAACAAAGGTGACTATAAAATTGTTTACAAGACTGAAGGTAAAGTTTTTACTGAAGAAATCGCAAAGTAAAACACGACAAGAAAACACTTAAAACAACTAAAAAGGTGAGCTAAATAGCTCACCTTTTTTTATTAAAATAATTTTAATGCCCTTCTTTATAAACATCCTACAGGGTTCGCAACTCGGGTATCTTGCTGTTTTTAAAATATTTAAATTTACTCTCCGGTAAATTTGGCTTTACGCTTTTCTAAAAAGGCAGTAGTTCCTTCGGTAAAATCGGCTGTTCCGAAACATTTACCAAATCCTTCTATTTCAACATCATAACCATTAACTCCAGATTTAAAATTAGCATTTACAGCAGCAATAGCAGAACTAATGGCAACCGGAGAATTATTACAGATTTTATGAGCTATTTTTTCACAAAGCGGAAGTAGCTCCTCTTGCGTAGTTACATAATTAACCAAACCAAAACTCAGTGCTTTATTAGCATCAATCATACCTGCAGTCATAATCATCTCCATAGCACGTCCTTTCCCTATTAACTGAGGCAAACGCTGTGTACCACCATAGCCAGGAATTACACCAAGAGACACTTCCGGAAGTCCCATTTTAGCATTATCGCTAGCGAGTCTAAAATGACAGGCCATCGCCAATTCAAGTCCACCTCCTAAAGCAAAACCATTAACAGCTGCAATAACAGGCTTCGATAAGTTTTCAATAAAATCAAATAATATGGTTTGTCCATTAGCAGCCAACTGTGTTCCTTCTTCCACCGAAAAATCCGCGAATTCACTAATATCCGCCCCTGCAACAAAGGCCTTATCTCCACTACCAGTAATGATAATCACCTTTATAGCCTTATCTGCCTCTGCAGCTTTTATCGCCTGATGTAACTCTTCAATGGTCTCCCTATTAAGTGCATTGAGTTTTTTAGGACGATTAATAATGATGGTTGCAATGCTATTATCTGCTTCTAAAAGAATATTATTGAATTTCATAATGTTACTATATTTAAATACTAAGCGATCTATTCTTTAGGGAAAATCACTTTGAAAGTCGTTCCTAATTGTTTTTCTGATGTTACGGTTATTGTTCCCTTATAGGTTTCCACAATATTTTTAACCATTGCCAATCCTAGTCCCATACCACTGCTTTTTGTTGTAAACTTGGGTTCGAATACCTTATCTAAATTATCTTCTGAAATCCCGGATCCATTATCGGAAACCGTCATAATTACATTTGTATCGGTCGCAGAGACTTCAATTTCAATTTTAGGTTCGCGGTCTTCAGGAATCGCTTGGATACCATTTTTCACTAAATTGGTAATCACCCGAATCAACTGAGTTCTATCAAATTTAGCGATAATTTCTTCGTCTTCGGCATTAAACTGTATATAGTCTTCAGTAAAAATATCAAGTGCCAGTTTTACAATTTTAACCACATTTAAAGTCTCATTTTGCTGTGCCGGCATTTTTGCAAAGTTTGAAAAAGCTGACGCAATAGCACTCATCGTATCAATTTGCTGAATAAGCGTTTTACTGTATTCATCGAGTTTTTCATTAATTTTTTCATCCTCAGGATTAAACTTCCGTTGGAAATTCTGAACCGTTAAACGCATAGGGGTTAACGGATTTTTAATTTCATGTGCCACCTGTTTAGCCATTTCTCGCCAAGCCTGTTCACGCTCACTTCTGGCCAATTGAATAGCACTTTCTTCCAGCTCATCCACCATACTATTATAAGAGGTTACCAAAGTTGAAATCTCCTCACTGGTATCATCTATATCAATTCTTTCATTTCGTCGCTCTAATCGCGTGGCATTAATTTTTTCACTAATGGTTTGTAACGATTTTGTAATGTATTTTGATAAAAGGAAAGCAATACCAATGGCCAATAACAATACAAACATGAAGGCGTAAGCGATGCGTTGTAAAAACTCTAAAATCTCATTGGTTAAAAAGTCATCTTTTGTTAAATAAGGTAAATTTAAAATTGCAATAGCCTTAGATTGTTGATCGAGCAAATAGGTATAAGACGACTGAAAAATCTCCCCATTTTCCTTATGCACATCCATATACATGTGCTCTGCAGTATTTGATATGGCGTTTAAAATTTCAGCCTTTAAGCAACTCTCTGCTTCCTGCCTTTGTATTCCGGCACGGGAAGATATTAATAAACCACCATCAAGATCGTAAAGGTTAATTTGAAGTTTATGAATATCAGCGATATTAAAAATCTCTTCTTTAAAAATAATAGGAATATTTTCTGTTTTTACCTCCCAGGTATTTTGCCTACCATTTAAAACACGCTTTAAATGCGTTTGGATATTTCGTTCTTTATTCTCTAAATTTTCATTGTGATAATCCTCACTTTGCTCTTTATATTGATATATTGCTACGGCCGATATAAGCACCGACGCCAAAAATACCAACATAATCATGGCTAAGAAAATACGGGTTCGTAAAGACAGCTTCTTTAATTTCATTTGAAGTTTTAATTGACTAAATATAGCAATAATTGAGCCAATATTTCGCTAGCCTGAAGCAGACTCTTATGCCTCCGGATTTTTATCGCGAATATTCTTGTAGATTTTAAATCCTAAGGTAATGAGAATACCTAAAACGATAATTCCAACGACTCCAAAAATCCAGTTTAAGGCACTTTGTAAAACCACTAAAAACACTACTGCAAACAAGATAAAGGTAGCACCTTCGTTCCATAACCTCATAAAGTTAGAGGTTTTTGTCACTATTCCGTTTTGCAATTCCTTATAATACTGATGTGTTTTTAAATGATAAATGATTAGCAATACCACAAAACCCAGTTTGACGCGCATCCATGGTTCCTGTAAAAAATCCGGACGAAGGAGTAGTAACCAAATAGCGAATATAACAGCTAAAATGGCCGACGGCCAGGTAATAATATTCCACAATCGCTTTGCCATTAAGGCCAGTTGTTTTCCTAAAATCTCTTTTTCCGGCGAAGGCTTTTCTGAAGCTTCAATTTGATATACAAACAACCTGGGAATATAAAACAACCCGGCAAACCAGGTAATCACAAAAATAAGATGTAACGATTTTATATAGTAGTAATATTCCATAGCGTTTATTATACAGTTTTAGCAATTAAATCTCTTCGAATTTCACGGTTTAAAAAATACCCGGTAACCAAAGTAGATAGCACATCAGAAATCGGGAAAGACATCCAAACCCCTAATTCTCCATAAAATTTTGGTAAAATTAAAATTAATGGAATAAAGAAAAAACCCTGTCTGGACAAGGTTAACAATAGGGCTGGTGTTGCCTTACCTATTGCCTGAAAATATGCGGCTCCAATTAGTTGAAGCGCTATAATTGGTGTAGCTGCAAATACCCAGCGCATATCACTTGGAGTTTGCTTAATCACCTCTACATCGGTGGTAAACATTTTAGTAATAGCTTCGGGGAACGTCATTAATAAAATAAAAACTAAAGTCGCCAAAACTGCAGCATATTTAATGGCTGTATTGATACTTTCTCTAACTCGATCGTAGTTTCTGGCACCGTAATTAAAACCAGCAATTGGTAAAAATCCTTGGGTAATTCCGAATACTGGAAACAAAGCAAACATAAGCATCCTTCCAACAATAGCATATGCTGTTACCGATGTCTCCCCTCCTAAATCGAAGAGAATATTATTCATAAACAAATATGTAATACTTACAACAGCTTGCCTTGCTAAGGTTACAAAGCCTAATGACCCAATCTCCTTTACAATAGATAAATTCAGTCCAAAATGAATGAAATTAAGTTTCAATTCAGAATGTTTAGACAAGAAAAACCAAAGAATAAAGATGAAACAGATAACATATGAAATGGTGGTTGCCCATGCCGCACCATACATTCCAAAATCGAGAAGATTAATTAAAATATAATCTAAAATCAAATTACTTACCGATGGAATCATCATGGCGTACATGGCAAACTTTGGCTTGCCTTCTGCACGAATTACCGTGTTTCCCAACATACACAATGCCAGAAACGGCACACCATAAAGCACAATTTGGTAATAAATTTTGGCAGGATCGAAAATAGCACCTTTCCCCCCAAAAGACATGATAATATTGTCGGCATAAGCCAAACCTAAAACTACCATCGACACAGTAAAAAGTAATGCCAAGGTAATTTGATTTCCGAAAGTTTTTAGCGCTTTTTCATAATTAGAAGCACCTAAAGCTCTTGATATAATAGACGAACCACCAACCCCAATACTCATACCTAATGCCGCAATAAAAAATGACACCGGTAATACAATATTGATGGCCGCAATAGCAATAGATCCAATCCAATGGCCTACAAAAATGGTATCAACCAAAATATTAAGCGACATCACCAAAATACCAATCGAAGCAGGTACGGCCTGTTTCACCAATAATTTACTTATAGGTTGCTCGCCTAAATCTTTTGCCGATACTTTTGCCATTAAGCTTTTACATTAGGAATCGCCCAGTTATTAATCCATTTTGCCAGTAACTCAACCCATTCCTTGTCATCATTTAAACATGGTACCGTAGTGTAATCTTTACCACCCATCTCATGAAAAATCTCCTGACCTTCCATAGCAATCTCCTCTAAAGTCTCTAAACAATCACTTACGAATGCTGGTGTTACAATGGCCATGTTTTTTACTCCACTTTTTCCTAAACGCTCAATGGTTCTGTCTGTATATGGCAGTAACCATGGATCAAATCCTAAACGTGATTGAAACGATGTAGAGTATGAATCTTCTTTAAGCTGAAGTTTTTCAGCCACCAGCCTGGTAACCTCTAAACATTGATGCCTGTAACAAAACTCGTGTGCTTTGCTTGGCGTTTTACAGCAGCTACCATCTATTTTACAATGCGATTTTGTCACGTCGCTTTTACGGATATGACGCTCCGGAACCCCATGATATGAAAACAGTAAATGTTCGTAGTTTTTACCTTCTAAATGCTTCTTAATACTTTCTGAAAGCACTTCTATATAGCCAGGTTTGTTGTAGAAAGCTGGTACCGATTCAATCTTTAAATTCGGAAAATGTTGTTTACGTAATTCTTCAGCTAAAACCGTAATTGTTTCGGTTGTTGCCATTGCAAACTGAGGATATAACGGAAATAACAACACTTCTTCCACCCCTTGATCTACCAATTCTTGTAGCCCTTTTTTAATCGTCATACTTCCATAACGCATCGCTAAAGCTACAGGCACATCAACAAGGTCCTGCACTTTCTTTTTAACACGTTCTGAAATAACAATTAAAGGCGAGCCTTCTTCCCACCAAATTTTCTGATAAGCAGCTGCCGAAGCCTTAGGTCGTGTTTTTAAAATAATACCTTTTACCAGAGCTGTTCTAGCAACGAGCGGAATATCGATAACGCGCTCATCCATTAAAAACTCTCCTAAATATTTCTTGACATCTTTTGGTGACGGGCTGTCTGGCGACCCTAAATTAACGAGTAGAATACCTTTTTTCATCTGTTAATGCTAAATTTCTATTTTTTCGTCAGATGGAATTTGCCTGTAAACATTTTACTTTAAAAAATGGGTGACCAAGGCTCATCTCCTATTGCAAAAATACAATAGAAATTATAATCGTAGTACTATGTTGGTATAGTATTTTCTTATTAAGAATTAAACCAAATTGATACGAAAAGAGATTAATTCTCGGTAAAATAAACTATACGTCGTTTTCTTCAATTTTTTTCTGAAAATAAGGTTTTGGTCGTTCTTCGTTGTAATCACAATCCTGAAAAATACCACAGGAGGTTGAGGGTCTTGCTAATGCTTTTGAATTGACACTTTTTGAAAGCGCTTCAATTTCTGGGGTTAAATATTTCATAAACAAGGATTTAGGTTTTCCTAATCTACTAAAAATCATCGGTTTAAGCAATAAAAAATTCCTCCAAGTAAATGTTTTCTAAATTTTTGATCGTTATAAGACTCAATTGTATGCCCTAATCCTGTATAAAAAGAACGTCCACCATCAAACTCATGATACCACGCGATGGGATGAAATGCACCGTTTTTCCCACCTTTGTAAGAAGTCTCATCCAACATAAGCAAGACATTTGTACTTTTATTAATCGATTTAAAATTATACCATTCATCGTAATGCTTCCATTGGTTTGGCAAATGTGCAGTAGAAGGGTGCGATCTAATAATTCGTTTAATAATTGCCGTAGACTTATCTGGATGATCCAGGAAATAAGCACCAACCAGTTTATTAAACCAAGGCCATTCGAATTCGGTATCGGTAGCAGCATGAACCCCCATAAAGCTGCCACCTTTATTTATGTACTTTTCAAATGCTTGTTCCTGTTCAGAGTCTAAAACGTCACCTGTAGTGTTTAAAAAAATTACTAAATCAAACCGTTTTAATGTTTTGTAATTGAATAATTCGGCATTTTCAGTATGAGTGATATTAAAGTCATTTTCCGCTCCCAATTCTTTTAATGTTTCAACACCAACCGTAATAGATTTATGCCTATAACCCGCTGTTTTGGTAAATACTAACACCTCACTATCTTTAGGCGGCACAGCAAAACCAGTGAGTAGCACCAAGGAAATCAATAGAAAAATTATTCGCATAACTTAGCTTATAGATTGAAGATATTTCTTAGGCGTTGTACCATACTTCTTTTTAAATGCTGCAATAAAGTGACTTGCTGTGCTATACCCGACTTTTAAACCGACTTCATTCACATTATTTTCACCAGATTCCAATAGCTTTCGAGATACTTCCATTTTATAATCAAATAGAAAACTATAAACCGTGTCTCCATAAATCTGTTTAAACCCTTCCTTCAATTTTTTTAGACTTAAGCCTATTTCATCGGCTAATTCCTGTAAACTTGGTGGCTCTGCCATATTCGCTATAATAATATCCTTTGCCTTTCGAATTTTAATAACATTAGTTTCATCAACTAAAAACGGACATTGCTCAACATTGGCATCTTCACTTCTGTTAAAATATAAACTCAGCAACTCATAAGCTTTCCCTTTAAAATAAAGATTTTTAATAGACGAATTTAAATTGAAGTTGATTAACTGATTTAAAACAATAGCCATAGACGGCGAAATAATACCATCTTTATAATACTTTTTGTCTTTATTCTCAGCATTTAAAAAGGAAATATAATCGGCTTCCTGAGAAAACAAGCCATGAAATTTTTTAATGGAAATTAGAACCGAAACAATCCACGAGTTTGGGCTTACCTCAAGATTAATGGGCAAATCGCGCTGGGGATTATAAAGCAACAATGAGTTTTCTTCATGAATATTTAAAGTATAGCGACCTTCATTAAAAAGAAATTTACTGGATCCCTTCACACAAAAGTGAAATTGTATATAATCGCAGTTAATATCTTTCACAATACACTGTTCACTACTGGTATCGTTTTTAAACGTAAACACTAAAAAGCCATCATCTATTTCAGTTTCATCGAAAGCACTTACAGCGTTATTTTTAAAATCTATTTTATTATTCATCATATCTAAATTATTTAGATTAGTTCTAAACAAAAAACTCTAAACCTGCCTATTTCCCTATAAAAATATGACAAAAGCTAATTTATAACTAAAATGGGACATAAAAAACCACAAACGTTATTAAAAGTTCTTTCAGCGTTATTTTTTTTATTTCTATCGACATACATTTGCCATGAAATTTCAAACCAAGCATGCACCAATACAATATATCTAAGAGTAACTCCTTCTATGCCATAGGGTTAAGCTACAAAAAAGCTGACGCCGAAATAAGAGGACACTTCAGTTTAGATGAAGACGCCAAACAAGCGTTAATTAATCAAGCGAAAGAAAATGGTGTTGAAAGTTTGCTTGTTACCTCTACCTGTAACAGAACCGAAATTTACGGTTTTGCACAACATCCTTATCAGCTTATACAACTGCTTTGCGACAACACCAAAGGTACTGTTGACGAATTTCAAAAGGTTGCTTATATCTACAAAAACAACGAAGCCATTGCCCATATGTTTAAGGTAGGTTCTGGTCTTGACAGTCAGATTTTAGGTGACTTTGAAATTATTAGTCAGTTAAAAGCCAGTGCACGTGTTTCTAAAAAACACAAGTTATTAAATCATTTTACTGAACGCTTGCTAAACGCTGTAATTCAAGCAAGTAAACGCATTAAAACAGAAACCGAAATTTCTTCGGGAGCTACTTCGGTGTCTTTTGCTTCTGTTCAATATATCTTTAATACCGTTGAAGATATTTCAAGTAAAAATATTTTACTTTTTGGAACAGGTAAAATAGGAAGAAACACCTGTGAAAACTTAGTAAAGCACACCAAGAACGAGCATATTACTTTAATTAATAGAACCAAGACCAAAGCCGAACAAATTGCTGGTAAGTTCAATTTAGTAGTTAAAGATTATGCCAACCTTCAGGAAGAAATCAACAAATCTGATATTTTAATAGTGGCTACCGGCGCGCAACGCCCAACGGTTGACAAACACTTGATTCAATCTAAAAAGCCATTACTAATTTTAGATTTATCGATTCCTAAAAACGTTGATTCTAATGTTGAAACCTTAGACAATGTGACTTTGGTACATTTAGATGATTTATCGAAAATAACAGATCAAACACTTGAGGAACGCAGAAAACATATTCCTTTAGCCGAAGCTATTATCGAAGAAGTAAAAACAGAATTTAACGGTTGGCTGGAAACACGAAAGTTTGCCCCAACTATTAAAGCATTAAAACATAAATTAATGGATTTTGCGTCAAGCGAATTAGAAACGCAACGCAAAAAAACCACTGATTTTAATGAAGCGCAAGCCGAATTAATCAGTAACAACCTTATTCAAAAAATAACAAATCATTTTGCACATCATTTAAAAGATGATGCTGTATCTACAGATGAGAGTCTGGAACTCATTAAAAAGGTGTTTCAGTTAGAAACCAAAACACATGTCTAAAATAATAAGAATTGGTACACGCGATAGCGAATTAGCGCTATGGCAAGCCAAAATAGTACAAAGTCAACTTGAAGATTTAGGGTATAATACCGTGTTAGTTCCTGTAAAATCTACAGGTGATATAGTATTAGATAAACCCCTTTACGAATTAGGAATCACCGGAATTTTTACCCGTACACTTGATATTGCCATGCTTAATCATGATATCGATATTGCTGTACACTCATTAAAAGATGTTCCTACGGTTTTACCTAATGGCATTGTACAAGCTGCAGTTTTAAAACGTGGTAATGTAAACGACACTTTGGTTTTTAAACACAATGAAGAATTTTTAGGCGCCAGAGAAGCCGTTATTGCAACAGGAAGTTTACGTCGTAGAGCACAGTGGCTAAACCGTTTCCCAACACATACCATTGTAGATTTACGCGGTAATGTAAACTCACGTTTACAAAAATTAGCAGATAACGAACACTGGAATGGTGCTATTTTCGCAGCTGCCGGTATTGGACGTATTGGCATTCGTCCAGAAGAAGCTATCAACTTAGACTGGATGATTCCTGCGCCAGCTCAAGGAGCCATTATGATTACTGCTTTAGGCGAGGATGATTATTCACTTACAGCCTGTTCACAACTTAACCATAGAGAAACAGAAATCTGTACTTCTATCGAGCGTGAGTTTTTAAACAAACTTGAAGGTGGTTGTACCGCTCCAATTGGCGCACTAGCCACCATAAAAAATGATGAAATACACTTTAAAGGTGTGCTTTTAAGTTTCGACGGAACCAAACGCATCGATGTAACCCATGTTAAAAAAGTGGGGCAACATGATGGCATGGCTAAATACTGTGCCGATTTCGTTATTGAACGTGGCGGAAAACGTTTAATGGATAACATTAAAAACGGCCATAAAAATACGAATGTATATTCTACAAAATCGTTTACCGAAGACCAACGTGTATTATTTCATGATAAGGCCATCGTTGAACATAGCGATTTTATAAAAATAAGTTTAAACCGTATTCATCCGCGTTTTGTAAAAAACGAAATTGAAAACGTTATCATTACCAGTAAAAATGCTGTAGAAAGTTTACTAACTAGTTTTTCTCCTTTAGAGCTTCAGTTTAAAAACATCTATTGCGTGGGTCGCCGAACCAAACGTATGGTAGAAAACAAGATTGGTAAAGTCACCCATTTTGAAAATAGTGCCAAAAAATTGGCTCATTATTTAGTTGAAAATATTGATGGCAATGCAGTTACTTATTTCTGTAGTAATTTAAGACTGGATGACCTTCCGACTATTTTAGCCGAAAACAATATTAAAGTAACCGAAGTTGAGGCTTACCAGACCAAATACGATGGTATTCGTGTAAATGACTCCGTAGAAAGCGTTATGTTTTACAGCCCTTCAACAGTGCAAAGTTTTGTTGAGAAAAACAATTCAGAAGTGATTGCCTTTTGTATTGGAGATAGCACAGCTAAGGAAGCTAAAAAGCATTTTAGCGATGTTAGAGTTGCAAAAGTACCTACGGTAGAAAGTGTTATAGAATTAGTTAACAAGCATTACATATAAAAATTCTATTTTTGTTATAGAATTCCACGTTTTTTAACCTGCTTAAAATCAGTGTTATTTTATAAGCATAGAGAAAACTAAATTATAACAATGAAAAGAGAATCTTTACTAAATAACGTATATCGCTTTTTTGATATCATAGTATTGCTCTTTATTGTTTTTGATTTTGGTTACGACTTTGCTGATAACTTTAATACGCCTCACGTTTTAGGCTTACTTATTCTTTCAGGCTTTTTACTTGCTTTTAATGCAGCCAAATTCTTTGTATATAAATACAAGAAAAGTAAGAAAGTTGCTCTGGTAAACATTGTTATTATGGGATCTCTACTATTGACGTCCCTTATTATGACCATAGTCTATATCGACTATAACTACCATTACATCCTGCAAAAAATAAAACCGGTATTAGAAGGTGGTCTTATCGCCTATTTCTTTTTAAGATTACTCATTTTAGTACGTCACATTTACGATGTGTATTTTAATCCCGCCATAGTGTTTGTCGGGAGTTTTATAATTTTGGCGTTATCGGGTGCATTTTTATTAATTATGCCCAGTGCAACACCGCACGGCATCACTTTTACCAATGCCCTATTTACAGCAACCAGCGCCGTTTGCGTTACCGGATTAGCCGTAGTTGATACCAGTCTGGATTTTACGCTGGTTGGGCAAACCATTATTTTAGTATTAATACAACTAGGAGGTATTGGAATTTTAACGTTCACCTCGTTTTTCGCCTTTTTCTTTAGAGGGAGTTCCTCGTTTAAAGAAGGCCTAAATACACGAGATTTTATAGCACAGGAAGGTTTACAGGACGTTTTTAAAGCCGCCCTTCACGTAGTAATCTTTACATTGTCTTTAGAAATTATTGGAGCTTTCTTTATTTATTATTCTATACTTGATGTTAGTACTATAAGTAACAAGTTTTTCTTTTCGGTATTCCACTCCATTTCTGCATTTTGTAATGCCGGATTCTCGATATTTTCAGCAGGATTATTCGACCAAAGTATTCGTTTCAACTATGGTTTTCAATGGATAATAATGATACTGGTTGTATTTGGTGGTCTAGGCCATAATATTGTGTTCAACTTTGTACAATACATTAAAACCTATATCCTGGAATTATTTAGCAAAAAACGTATTCACAAGCGTATTCCAGTCATAACTCTGAATACAAAAATTGTAATTTACACGACTTTTATTTTACTTATTGGCGGTGCTGGATTTCTGTTTATTTCAGAATACAACAATACGCTATTAGACCATACCTCAGCGTTTGGTAAATTTACTAATGTCGCTTTTGGGTCGGTTACACCAAGAACCGCAGGGTTTAATGTGGTGGACTATTCTTCAATGGCCGTACCATCATTACTATTGGTTATTTTTTTAATGTGGATTGGAGCCTCGCCTGCATCTACCGGTGGTGGTATAAAAACCAGTACCTTTGCAATTGCAACGCTTAATATTATTGCTATAGCCAGAGGAAAAAGTAGGATAGAGCTTTTTGGAAGACGCCTTTCGGCAGAATCGACATTAAGAGCGTTTGCCATTTTATGTATTTCGTTAATTGTTATTGGTATTGCCATTATGGCATTACTAATTTTTGAACCCAAAGACACGCCATTGCTTACCGTAGCATTCGAGTGTTTTTCGGCATATAGTACCGTTGGATTGAGTTTGAATTTTACACCTACACTTTCAGACCCAAGTAAATACGTCATCATTATTGTGATGTTTGTAGGGAGAATAGGTATGCTCAACTTAATGATTGGTTTACTACGACAGTTAAATCATCAATTCTATGAGTATCCAAAAGAAAATATTTTAATCAACTAGAAACCGTTTCTAATAAAATAAATAACTCATGAAAATAATAGTTTTTGGACTTGGGAATTTCGGTACAGCCTTAGCACTAAGCCTTACCGAAACAGGAAATGAAGTTATTGCCATAGACAAACAAATGGATAAGATTAACTTGGTGAAAGACAAGATTTCTCATGCCATTTGTATGGACTCTACCAACGAGCTGGCCTACGATGCCGTACCTTTAAACGACGCCGACAAAGTGGTGGTTGCTATTGGTGAAAATGAAGGTGCAGCGATTATCACCACAGCTATCATTAAAAAATTGAGTACGGTAAAAATCATCAGTCGTGCCTTATCACCTATTCACGATACGGTATTGGAGGCGATGGGTATTCACAGTATCATTCACCCAGAGCAGGATTCGGCAGATCGATTAACAAAACAAATCAACTTTAAGTCTACACTGGAAAACTATCAGTTAGATAACAACTTTACCATTTCAGAAGTTAGAGCCAAAAAAGAATTCTACGGAAAGACTTTAAGAGAACTGGACTCTATAGACACCTATAGCTTAACGTTGATTACCATTATTCGCGAAAGAGAAAAGAAAAATTTAATAGGCAAAAAAACAATAGTTAAAGAAACTATTGGCCGCACCAACCCAGATACAGTAGTTTTAGATAACGATATTTTAGTGGTTTACGGAAACAACAAAGACATCGAAAATTACTGTATGGGTGAAGAAGAATACGATTTAAGAAACAAAAACATTTAAGATGATAAAAAACGATCTGTTTTTAAGAGCACTAAAAGGCGAAACTGTTAACCGTCCACCAGTATGGATGATGCGTCAGGCAGGACGCTATTTGCCAGAGTTTATGGCGTTACGTGAGAAATATGATTTCTTTACGCGTTGCCAGACACCAGAATTAGCAAGTGAAATTACCGTACAACCTATTCGTCGTTACGGTATGGATGCCGCTATTTTATTTAGTGATATTTTAGTGATTCCGCAGGCTATGAATGTCGAGGTACAAATGAAACCAAATTTTGGTCCGTACCTTCCTAACCCGATACGTACGACTAAAGATGTCGAAAATGTAATTGTTCCAGATGTAAAAGAAGCTTTAGATTACGTTTATCAGGCTATTAAAGCCACTAAAGAATTATTAAACGACGAAATTCCTTTAATTGGTTTCGCAGGTTCTCCATGGACTATTCTTTGCTACATGGTACAAGGCCAAGGTAGTAAAACCTTTGATAAAGCGAAAGAATTTTGTTTTACTAATCCGGTTGCAGCACACACACTACTGCAAAAAATTACCGATACCACCATTGCTTACTTAAAAGAAAAAGTAAAAGCTGGTGTTAATGCCGTTCAGGTATTTGATTCTTGGGGTGGTATGTTATCACCAACCGATTACCAAGAGTTTTCTTGGCAATACATTAACCAAATAATTGAAGCGTTAAAAGACGATGCACCTGTGATCGCCTTTGGTAAAGGTTGCTGGTTTGCGCTTCACGACATGGCGCAAAGTAACGCTTCTGCACTTGGTATAGACTGGACATGCTCGGCAAGAAATGCACGTTATTTAACCGGTGGAAACATCACGCTTCAAGGTAATTTCGATCCATCAAGATTATTATCACCTCCAGCCGATATTAAACGCATGGTTCACCAAATGATTAACGAATTTGGTAAAGATAAATACATTGTAAACTTAGGTCATGGTATTTTACCTAACATCCCGTTAGAAAATGCGCAAGCCTTTGTAGATGCTGTTAAAAATTATAGCGCATAATATTTGGGCGTTACCAAAGGTCGCGCTTTCGGCAGTCGCTTCCCGGTTAAATATAACCGGGAGAGCTTCAACAAAGCCTCTATCGCTAACGCAAAACAACAGCCATGATTAAAAATATTGTTTCAGGAATTAAAGCCTATTTCGGAGCGTTTAGTTTGATTTCAAAACTAAACCTTTGGAAATACTTCGCCATCCCCATGCTTATTAGTTTCATAACTGCCATTGTGATTGGTGTTTCTGCTTACGGCCTTTCTGATAATATTGTAGATTATATTACAAGTATTTATCCAAGCTGGAACACATACGATTGGTTAAAAACTACTTTCCGAATTATAACAGGACTTATAATTATTCTCTTAGGATTAATTATCTACAAGCATATTGTTATGGCCTTATCGGCACCATTTATGAGTCCAGTTTCCGAGAAAATTGAAGCGCATCTTCTTGGTTCCGATAAAACCTATAGAATTACCTCTTTTACCGAACAGTTATGGCGCGCCATTCGTATTAACGTTAGAAACCTGTTTATGGAATTGCTCATCACAATTCCGTTGTTAATCTTAAGTTTTATTCCTATAATAGGCATTCTGTTCACCATACTTATTTTCTTTATTCAGGCCTATTACGCTGGCTTTGGTAACATGGATTATACCTTGGAACGCCACTATAAATACAACGAAAGCCTTAACTTTGTAAAACGAAATCGCGGATTGGCTATTGGTAACGGTATCATATTTATATTGTTTTTATTAATTCCGTTTATCGGAGTCATTTTAGTATTGCCCCTATCGGTAACGGCAGCTTCAGTAAAAACCATTGAAGCCCTTCAATTAGAAAGTCATTATGAAAAATAAATTTTACAAATACATACAACAACTCCAAGACACCATCACTTCTAAACTGGAAGCTATTGATGGCAAAGCCACGTTTCAGCAAGATCTTTGGGAACGTCCTGAAGGCGGCGGTGGTAGAACCCGTGTGATTCAAAACGGCAATGTATTTGAAAAAGGTGGCGTAAATATCTCTGGTGTTCACGGTAAGTTACCAGATACCATGCAGGCGTATTTTGGTGTTGAAGACGCCGACTTTTTTGCCTGTGGTTTAAGCCTGGTACTTCACCCGAAGAGTCCAATGGTGCCAACAGTTCATGCCAACTGGCGCTATTTTGAAATGTATGATAAAGATGGAAAGATTGTAGACCAATGGTTTGGTGGCGGACAAGATTTAACGCCGTACTATTTATTCGACGAAGACGCTGTTCATTTTCATCAAATCTGTAAAACAGCCTGCGACAAGCACAATCCGGAATTTTACCCAACTTATAAAAAACGTTGCGACGAGTATTTTTACAATACACACCGCAATGAAGGTCGTGGTATAGGTGGTTTATTTTTCGATTATTGTAAAGCAACCAAAGAAACCAGTATGGAAGACTGGTATAACTTTGTAACCGAAGTTGGTGACAGTTTCCTTGAAGCCTACGTTCCAATAGTTGAAAAACGTAAAGATTTACCTTATACCGAAGCTAACCGTACTTGGCAGGAAATTCGTCGTGGGCGTTATGTAGAATTCAATTTAGTACACGATAAAGGCACCTTATTTGGGTTAAAAACAAATGGCCGAATAGAAAGTATTTTAATGAGTTTACCACCACATGTGCAATGGGTTTACGACCATCAGCCTGAAACTGGTAGCGAGGAAGAAAAACTAGTCGAGGTTTTACAAAATCCTGTAGACTGGGTGTAACATGAATTGCTACTGCGGAAATAACAAAACCTACAGCACATGCTGCGAAGTATTTCATAAAAACGGTGGAAAAACAGAAACTGCCGAGCAACTTATGCGTTCGCGTTACAGTGCTTTTGTTGTGGCTGATGGTGATTATTTAATGCTGACTCATCACAGCTCAACCAGGCCTGTAAAAGAGAAAAAAGCGATTGTAAACTGGGCCAAATCGGTACAGTGGATAAAGCTAGAAGTACAAGAAACTTCAAAAGGTATGGCTACCGACAATGAAGGCACCGTAACCTTCGATGCCTATTTTTTTGAAAATGGCAAAGTAGACGTCATTCATGAAAAATCAGCTTTTGTAAAAGAAAATAACATTTGGAAATACTTAGGATTAAGCCAGTAAACATCAATTAATCCGATAAAAACTACAAACCTCGATTATCGAGTAAATAAAAAAGATTATGTATCCATTAAGAAGAAATAGACGATTAAGAGCTAACGAAGCTATTAGAAGCTTGGTAAGAGAGACCATAGTTACACCGAACGACTTTTTAGTACCTTTATTTGTTGTTGAAGGCAAAGGTATTAAAGAAGAAATTGCTTCGATGCCAAACTACTTTCGTTATAGCTTAGATTTACTGGAAAACGAAGTTAAAGAACTTTGGAGCCTAGGTTTAAAATCGGTATTATTATTTGTTAAAGTACCAGAAAATTTAAAAGACAATAAAGGAACTGAAGCTTTAAACCCTAACGGATTAATGCAACGCGCCATTAAAACCGTAAAAAATGTTTGTCCTGAGATGTTGGTCATGACGGATGTGGCTTTAGATCCTTATTCAGCTTACGGACACGACGGAATTGTTGAAAACGGCATCATCTTAAACGACCCAACGTCTCAAGTACTAGCAGAAATGGCTTTGTCTCACGCTCAGGCTGGTGCCGATTTTGTAGCACCAAGTGATATGATGGATGGTCGTATTATTCAAATGCGAGAGTTATTAGAGGACGAAGGTTTTACCAATACTGGAATTATGAGTTACTCAGCAAAATATGCTTCGGCATTTTACGGGCCCTTCCGTGATGCTTTAGACTCTGCCCCTGTTGATATGGCAGATGTTCCAAAGGATAAAAAAACCTACCAGATGGATTATGCAAATCGTATTGAAGCCATAAGAGAAACCGAAATGGATATTGACGAAGGCGCTGATATTGTTATGGTAAAACCGGGCTTGTGTTATTTAGATATTGTTCGTGACATTAAAAATGCTGTTGATGTTCCTGTCGCTGTATACCAAGTGTCTGGCGAATACGCCATGATTAAAGCTGCTGCAGAAAAAGGCTGGTTAAACCACGACGCCGTTATATTAGAGCAAACGTACGCCATTAAACGTGCCGGTGCAGATATTATAGCTTCATATTTTGCCAAAGATATGGTTAAGTTAATTTCTTAAAATATTAATATCGTTCTTAAAAGCATATTCCAAGAGTATTCAATTTCGGAATATGCTTTTTTACTTTAGGAGTAAATCAGATTTCGTAACTTCGTAAAAAACGATATCATATTTTATGAGCGCACTTATTTTTTGGGCAACAATCTCAATCTTCTTTTCCTTTTTATGTTCCATACTCGAAGCGGTATTACTTAGTGTAACACCAACGTTTATCAACTTAAAAAAACAGGAAGGTAAAGACTTTGCTTTTACTTTGGAAGCCTTAAAAAAGGACGTCGACAAACCGCTAATATCTATATTAACCCTAAACACTATCGCACACACTTTGGGTGCGATGATGGTGGGTATTCAGGCAGAAAAACTTCCGTATAAAATTGAACTATTCGGTATCAATACAGTAGGAGTGGTTTCAGCAATCATGACTCTATTAATTTTAATTGCCTCTGAAATTATTCCGAAAACCATTGGAGCAACCTACTGGAAAAACTTATCAGGGTTTACCGCTACAACTCTGACCATCTTGATTTTCCCCTTAAAATGGACCGGGATTCTTTGGTTGTTACAACTTACTACAAAACTTATTGGTGGCACAGAACATGGCAGTGTTTTAAGCAGAGAAAGTTTTATGGCTATGACCGATATCGCTCATGAGGAAGGTGTTTTTCATGAAAGCGAAAGTAAGGTGATTAAAAACCTACTCACATTTAAGGAAGTCTTCGCTAAAGATATCATGACTCCACGAACCGTGATGAAAATTGAAGATGAAGATATGACTGTGGAAGCTTTTTTCAAGAAAAATTTAAATCTTAGGTTTTCAAGAATTCCTATTTATTCTAAAGATCACGACAATATTATAGGCTTGGTATTAAAAGACGATGTTTACAAACAAATGGCTTTAGATAACAATACCAAAAAGTTATCTGAACTTAAAAGAAATATCATTGTTGTTACTAGAAATATGCCTATCCCATTATTATTTGACAAGCTTGTTGATAGTAGAAATCATATGGCTTTGGTGGTTGACGAATACGGTTCTGTAAGTGGTATTGTAACTGTTGAAGACGTTATTGAAACTTTACTTGGTTTGGAAATTATGGACGAAAGTGATAACGTATCCGATTTGCAACATCTGGCTCGAAAAAGCTGGGAAACCAGAGCTAAACGCTTAGGTATTATTGACGATTCTAAACAATAAACATGGATACTTGTATTATTAAATCACCATTAGGTTTTACCAAAATAACTGGAGACAATATGGGGATTTCATCGGTTACTGTTTTAAATTCTGAAGAAATAATCTCTGAAACTATTCCCGAAACTTTACAAGATTGTGTCACCCAGTTAAAAGAATATTTTGAAGGTTCACGCACAACATTCAACCTAAAACTAAGCCCTAAAGGCACCGATTTTCAAAAATCTGTCTGGACATTATTACAGCAAATTCCTTTCGGAAAGAGCATTTCCTATTTAGAACTTTCCAAACAACTTGGCGATCCAAAAGCCATTCGGGCCGTGGCTAATGCGAATGGCAAAAACCCGTTCTGGATTATTGTGCCATGTCACCGCGTTATTGGTACCGATGGTAGTTTAACAGGGTATGCCGGTGGCTTAAATCGCAAACAATGGCTTTTAGAACACGAAAGCCCGAATAAACAACAAAGTTTATTTTAAGTTCTTTAAAATTTTAAAATGAGCCCTAAAGTCGAGCCCTTTATTCCTTAAAATATTTCCTATATTTAGTTCAACTAAACCTGTCAGCATGAAATTCCTCAAAAAACTACTTAAATGGATCGTAATCACCATTGCGCTGCTTATTGCTTTACTTTACCTTTTCGATTACGGTTACATTATTCGTGGTGCCAAAATCGTTTATTTCACAGGTCATAACACTGCTTTTATTGATGATTACCCATATTTCGAAAACGACACTATAAAAAAAGGAACAGATCCTCAACCTTGGCCTATTCACAAAAATTACAATTCAGTCGAACCCACCGAGAAACTTATAAAAGTCAATAACGACTGGGGAACCATAGCCTATCTCATTATTAAAAATGATAGCATTTGGTTTGAAAAATATTACGAAGATTTTGGTAAAGACTCAAAAACCAATTCGTTTTCAATGGCAAAAAGCATCACCACCACGTTGCTGGGAAAAGCTATTATGGATGGTTACATAGATAACTTAGACCAACCTGTAAGTGATTTTTATCCACAATATAATGATACGAAAACTACGGTTGGCGACCTGGCTTCAATGGCATCAGGATTAGATTGGGTCGAGCATTATACAAGTCCGTTTTCGGTAACCGCAAGAGCCAATTACGACGATGATTTGGCCGAAACTATTCTTAACCAAAAAGTGATAGAGGAACCTGGTAAGTCATTTAAATACCTAAGCGGAAATACTCAGTTACTAGGGATGATTATAGAAAAAGCATCCGGAAAATCTCTTTCAAATTATTTATCAGAAAGTTTTTGGGAGCCTATGGGGGCTACCGACGATGCCCTTTGGCAATTAGATGATAGCAAACACAAATTAGCTAAAGCATTTTGCTGTATTTCAAGTAACGCCCGGGATTTTGCCCGTTTTGGAAAATTATATAAAGACTACGGAAAATGGAATGGCAAGCAACTTCTCGATTCTTCTTATGCTGTAAAAAGCGTGACCCCTCGTTTTCCTGAAAGCCCACAATACGGTTACGGGTGGTGGATGAAAGATGTTGGAAGCAAACACTTTTTTATGATGCGTGGCCATCTGGGGCAATATGTTATTGTAGAGCCCGAAGACAACCTCATCATTGTTCGTTTAGGACACCGAAAATCACCCGACGAAGGCGTTGGACAGTTTACACGAGATATTACTGTCTATATTGAAGAAGCTTATAACATGTTAGGATATGATCTCTAAAATCAACTTAGAAAACATATTATTTTTAGATATTGAAACCGTACCCGAGGTTCAGCATTTCTCAGATTTAGACGAGACTAAGCAAGCCTTATGGGAACAAAAATCACAATACCAACGTAAAGACGATTACACCGCCGAAGAGTTTTACGATCGCGCCGGTATATGGGCAGAATTCGGTAAAATAGTTTGTATTTCGGTTGGGTATTTTGCTTTTAAAGGCGACATGCGCAACTTTAGAGTCACTTCTTTTTTTGGTGATGAAGCCAAACTTTTAAAGGATTTTAAAAATTTACTGAATACCCATTTCAACCACCCAAATCATCTGCTTTGCGGACATAATGCCAAGGAATTCGACTTTCCCTATATCGCACGTCGTATGATTATAAACGGTATTGAACTTCCTCATAAACTTAATTTGTTTGGTAAAAAACCATGGGAAGTACCTCACATCGACACTTTGGAACTTTGGAAGTTTGGGGATTTTAAAAGTTACACCTCTCTAAAACTGCTTACCAATGTTTTAGGTGTTCCTTCTCCTAAAGATGATATCGATGGTAGTGAAGTCTATCGCGTGTATTACGAAGAAAACGAAATCGATCGCATTGTTATATACTGCGAAAAAGATACCATTGCCGTAGCACAAATCTTTTTACGATTACGAGGCGACGAGCTATTAACCAACGATGAAATTTTTCATATATAAATGCAGAATACCCCAATTTTAAACATAAAAGACTTAACCATTGCCTTTGGAAAAAATGAAGTGATTCATAACATTTCGTATGAGTTATTTGAAAATGAAATTCTGGGTATTGTTGGTGAATCTGGATCCGGGAAATCGGTGTCATCGTTAGCCATATTAGGTTTGCTTCCAAAGAACATTTCAAACATTTCTTCAGGGCAAATTCTTTTTAATAATGAAGATTTAACGACGCTATCTTCAAAAGCATTACAACAAATTCGCGGCAAAAAAATAGCCATGATTTTTCAGGAGCCCATGAGTTCCTTAAATCCGTCTATGACCTGCGGAAAACAAGTTCAGGAAATCCTGCTTCAACATACCAATTTATCGAAGCAAGAAGCCAAAGCAGAAACGATTACGCTTTTTGAAAAAGTAAAACTTCCGAATCCTACAAGGGTTTATCATGCCTATCCGCATGAGATTTCAGGCGGACAAAAACAACGAGTTATGATTGCCATGGCTATAAGTTGTAAACCGGATGTTTTAATTGCCGACGAACCTACAACTGCCTTAGACGTTACCGTTCAAAAAGAGATTATTAAACTTTTGAAAGACCTTCAGATTGAAACAAAAATGAGTGTGATTTTCATCACGCATGATTTGTCGTTAATCTCAGAAATTGCAGACCGTGTTTTAGTGATGTATAAAGGTGATATTGTAGAACAAGGGAATGCGCATACCATATTTCACAATCCGCAACACACTTATACAAAAGCACTAATTAATGCTCGTCCATCGTTAGATACACGACTAAAGGTATTACCAACCATAAAAGATTATTTAGACGGTACAATCAAACATTCTATTATTACGGCTGACGACCGAAAACAAAAACATGACAGTATTTACAGCAAACCACCTTTACTTGAAGTGGTTAATGTTGAAAAGGAATACTTCTCGAAAAGCGGTTGGTTTAGTAAACCAAGTACCTTTAAAGCCGTAAACGATGTGAGTTTTAAATTATACGAAGGCGAAACGTTAGGTTTGGTTGGTGAATCCGGCTGCGGAAAATCGACTCTAGGAAATGCCATTCTTCAGCTTGATAAGGCCACTGCAGGACAAATTCTGTATAAAGGCACCGACATTACTAAACTATCGAACAAAGCCATAAAAACGCTTAGAAAAGAGATTCAGATTATATTTCAAGATCCGTATTCATCTTTAAACCCCAGAATTCCAGTTGGTGAAGCCATTATGGAACCCATGCAGGTACATAAACTTTATAATTCGAATAAAGAACGAAAAGAAAAAGTGATAGACATACTGGAGCGTGTTGGTCTATCGGAAGACTATTTTAACCGTTATCCTCATGAGTTTTCAGGTGGACAACGTCAGCGTATCGGGATTGCCAGAACTATTGCCTTACAACCTAAGTTGATTGTTTGCGACGAATCGGTTTCGGCATTGGATATTTCGGTTCAGGCACAGGTTTTAAATCTGTTAAATGAGCTTAAAGAGAGTTTTGGATTCACCTATATTTTCATTTCCCACGATTTAGCCGTGGTGAAATATATGTCGGATCAATTACTGGTAATGAACCAGGGTAAAATAGAAGAATTGGGTGATGCTGATACCATTTACAGCACACCCAATTCTGCATACACTAAAAAATTAATAAAGGCTATCCCGAAGGGATTATAACATGAACACTTTTTTAGTTAAATAGAATAAACTCTTTAAAAACTTTAGGTTTTCACGCATTGTTTCTTTGAATTTATTCTCCGTCAATGTAGGTTGGTCAGGTAGATTTGTTGCAAAATTCATAAGCGTTAAGTTTATGATAGATTTAGGTAAATCTAGTTATTAATTTGGTTTCTTTGGGGATTACTAAGATGCAACATTTTTTCAATATCATCGTCTAAAAACAAATAAATTCGATGAAATGCGTTTATTTTTAACATTTCACCGAATTTATCGTATAGAATAAACACGTTTTCCTACAACTAAAGTGTCATTTCTGGAATATCGCCTTCAACAATTAAAGTACCTTCAGTAGATTTTTGAATCTCTTCCACAGAAACGCCTGGTGCACGTTCTAATAATTTAAATCCTTTTGGAGTAACTTCTAATACGGCCAGATTAGTTACAATCTTTTTTACACAGCCTACACCAGTTAATGGCAATGAACATTTTTTTAATAGCTTAGACTCTCCTGCCCTATTCGTATGCATCATCGCTACAATAATATTTTCGGCACTGGCTACTAAATCCATAGCACCTCCCATACCTTTAACCATTTTACCTGGAATTTTCCAATTCGCAATATCACCGTTTTCAGCGACTTCCATAGCGCCTAAAATTGTTAAGTCAACGTGTTGACCGCGAATCATGGAAAAACTTAAAGCGGAGTCAAAAAAACTAGCTCCAGGCAACGTGGTTATGGTTTGCTTTCCGGCATTAATCACATCGGCATTTTCTTCGCCTTCATAAGGAAAAGGTCCCATACCTAAAACACCATTTTCACTTTGAAACTCCACTTCTATATCGTTACGCACATAATTGGCCACCAAAGTTGGAATACCAATTCCAAGATTTACATAATAGCCATCTTTAACTTCTTTAGCAATGCGCTGTGCTATTCCTGTTTTATCTAACATAATTAATCTCTTTGTCTTACAGTTCGTTGTTCTATTCGTTTTTCGTAATGTTCACCTTGAAAAATACGTTGCACAAATATGCCTGGAATATGTATCTGATTAGGATCCAGTTCACCGAGCGGCACCAATTCTTCAACCTCAGCTACCGTTATTTTAGCGGCCCCACACATGACCGGATTAAAATTTCGGGCGGTTCCTTTAAATATTAAATTACCGGCTGAATCCCCTTTCCATGCTTTCACAAAAGAAAAATCGGCTTTAAAGGCTTCTTCCATAACATACATCTTACCATCGAATTCTCGCGTTTCTTTACCTTCAGCGACTTCAGTTCCGTAACCAGCAGGCGTATAAAATGCAGGAATACCAGCTTGTGCCGCACGACAACGTTCTGCTAATGTACCTTGCGGAATGAGTTCAACCTCTAACTCACCGGATAACATCTGGCGCTCGAACTCTTCATTTTCGCCTACATATGAAGAAATCATCTTTTTAATCTGACGTTTTTGAAGTAATAATCCCAGACCAAAATCGTCTACGCCCGCATTATTAGAAATACAGGTTAATCCTTTGACGCCTAAATTTACTAATTCGGCAATGGAGTTTTCAGGAATACCGCTTAAACCGAAACCCCCAAGCATAAAGGTCATATTATCGGTAACACCTTGTAACGCTTCATTTATATTAGCTACTTTCTTATTTATCATTATTATTAGTTTTAGCAATATAAATTTACGAATAACTAAAGGATAACCACAAAATAATGAGAAATAAAAAACCCGCTCAATTATTGAACGGGTTTAACACTATTATTTCACCTAACAAATTTAAAACTCTAAATCGTCTGGTGTTTCTTTTTCTTCCTGAATAACAGTCTCATTTTCTACAATATTATCGCAATCCACATTGATAGATAAGTTTTCGGGAGCCTCGAAATCTTCTTTTGAAATGTTCAAGGTTTCATCGGCATAACAACTCTTCATATACATCCCCCAAATTGGCAATGCCATAGTTGCCCCTTGACCGTAAGTAATACTTCTAAAATGCACAGCGCGATCTTCACCGCCTACCCAAACTCCTGTTACCAGATTTGGTACCATCCCCATAAACCAGCCATCACTCTGGTTTTGCGTAGTTCCTGTTTTACCGGCAATAGGATTTTCAAACTCATAAGGATATCCGGTAATCACTTCTTTATACACTTGATTATTCACCGCCCAATTACCGCGTAATCGTGTGCCTGAACCTCCACGAGTAACCCCTTCAAGAAGCTTAACGGTTACATAAGCGGTTTCCTCGCCTACCACATCTCTTGTTTCCGGTTTAAACTGATATAAAATAGTTCCGTTTTTATCTTCAATGGTGGTTACCATAACGGGCTTTGTATACACTCCTTTATTGGCAAATGTAGAGTAAGCTCCAACCATTTCGTAAACGCTTAAATCCGGTGTTCCTAAAGCAATAGACGGCACTGGAGGAATTTCAGAATCTATCCCTAATTTATCTACTAAATTAATCACAGTTTCAGGCCCTACTTTATCCATTAAACGTGCAGTAACCGTATTCACGGAATTTGCAAGTGCATTTTTTAAAGTACGCATACCTCCGTAATCACCTCCTGCATTTTTAGGACACCAGTCTTCCATATTACCATATTTACCTTTTTCTATACAGAATGGTGTATCTGGAAATTCATCACAAGGCGAATAATGCAACTGGTCGATAGCTGTGGCATAAACAAAAGGTTTAAAGGTTGAACCTACCTGACGTTTTCCTTGTTTAACCATATCGTATTGGAAATGACGATAATTCATACCACCAACCCATGCTTTTACATGACCGGTTTGCGGATCCATAGACATCATTCCGGTACGTAAAAACGATTTGTAATAACGCATAGAATCGATTGGTTTCATAATAGTATCAATCTCTGAAGGCTGACCATCTTTCCAGGCAAAAACCGACATCTCTACAGGTTTTTGAAATGATTCTTCAATCTCTTTATTAGATTTACCTAGGTCGTATTTCATATGTCTCCAACGCTCAGACTGACGCATAGAATTTTTCATTAGCGCATCGATTTCCTCCTTAGATAAATCTAAAAATGGCGCCGTTGGATTTCTATCTGGAGTATTCTGGTGAAAAAATTCCTTTTGTAACTTCACCATATGCTTTTGAACCGCCTCTTCGGCATATCCTTGCATTCTGTAATCGATAGTTGTGTATATCTTTAATCCGTCGTTATAAAGATTCCATTTAGTACCATCTGGTTTCGGATTATTATTAATCCAATCTTTCATAAACGTATCAAGATACCCTCTAAAATACGTTGCAAGCCCATCGCGATGCGATTGCGGAGTGTATTTAACATCTAAATCTGTTTTTTGAAGAGAATCTTTAACTGCAGTTTCAATATAACCATACTTCGCCATTTGCGATAATACCGTATTTCGTCTTTGTCTGGTTAACTCTTCTCGTCTTCTTGGGTTATAATATGATGAATTTTTAAACATCCCCACCAACATCGCAGATTCCTTTAAATCTAATTCCATTGGCTCCTTATCGAAATAAATACTTGCCGCACTGCGTATACCATCGGCGTTATTTAAGAAATCGTAAATATTAAAATATTGTACAATTATTTCTTCTTTGGTGTACTGACGTTCTAAACGAATAGCAATAATCCACTCTTTAACTTTTTGTAAAATACGCTCAACAATGTTTTTAGATCCTTCACCGTGAAATAATTGTTTGGCCAGCTGCTGTGAAATAGTACTGGCACCGCCGCCGCTTCCTAACTTAACAACAGCTCTTAATGTACCAATGGCATCAATGCCTGAATGTTCTTTAAAACGTGCATCCTCGGTAGCAATTAGAGCATTTACTAAATCCTGAGGTAAATCGTCGTAACCTACAGGTGTTCTGTTATCGTCAAAATAGAACTTTCCTAAGGTTTGTCCATCGGAAGAAATGATTTCAGTAGCTAAATTTGTTCTTGGGTTTTCTAATACGGTGTGGTCGGGCATTTCACCAAAAGCACCCCAAGATGCTAATAAAAATATTAAAACTACCGCCAGAATTCCAGTGGTAAATAGCATCCAAAACCAACGTATGTATTTGGCGAAGTTTGTTGTAGGTTTTGCTTCTTGTTTTTTTGTTGCCATGTACTATATTTTACAAATACGTTTTAAACAATGTCTGTAGCTTTGAGGTCTACAGCAGTGATTTTTACTCGTTACTGTTTATATGCTCTATTCTAAAACCAACATCGGTAACTCCTTCAAGCTCTTCTACACCATTAACTTTACCATTCTCCCGCATAGCCTGCTGAATATTAACCTGATACTCTCCTGCTTCCTGAAATACCACACCTTCTTTATACCAGAGTTTATTCTCTTTGGTATCGGTAACACCGGTACCTAATAATTTTCCAGTAGGGTCTGCCATTCTATACTCTAAAGTATCTTTTATCGTTTTACCATGTGGAAAAACCATCTCAACAATTAAAAACAAATTGTTGTATTTATAAGCATTTGTATTCCTAAGGTTTACAAATAAATTATAGGCATTAGTAGAATCTGGAGGTGTTAAATTAAAGCTAACAATAGAATCTTTATGCCATTTGTTAGGAACCGATTTATACTCATCGAAAACACGTTTGGAATCGCAAGACACAAACACTAATGAAAAGATTACTAAAAATAACAACGTATTACTTCGTAACATCTTTATTTTTTTGGCTTTGGTTTTGAGGTTTCTTCTTGTTTTTAGAACGGTTATTGCTTCTGCTTCTACTCTTGTTTCCTCCAGAATTTTTGGTGTTATCTGGATTGTTTCCGGTAGTTTTAGCTTTAGGATTTTTAGCTCCTGAATTCGAACTCTTATCCGCCGTCTTATTGCCTCCTTTTTTATTATTTGCGTTACCTCTGCCTTTGTTGTTTTGGTTTCTATTATTCCTGTTCCTATTGTTTTTACGTTTTTTATTAGGTTTTGGATTATCGAATCGTGTTAAACTATCCTGACCTACAACGTTTTCAAACTCGGCTTTAGTATCTGCAATGGTATCTGCTATTAAATCTGAAGCATATTCTTCAAGGCTGGCAATCTTTTTATTTTTCTTATTTAGAGCAATAATTTCGTTCGCCTGATCGGTAGTAATTTTGTGCCAGTTAATCCATTCGCCTTCGTAAGCATACCACATATGCCCTTTGAAAATATCGGTTTTCTGACAAACAGCAATACCTTTTTCTGTTTGAAGTTTTATATCTGATTTTGGAAAATCTTTGAGTGCATCTAAATACGTATCTAACTCATAATTTAAACAACACTTTAATTTCCCACATTGTCCTGCTAATTTTTGAGGATTTAATGATAACTGCTGATAGCGTGCTGCCGAGGTACTCACCGAACGGAAGTCGGTTAACCAAGTAGAACAACACAACTCACGACCACAAGACCCGATACCACCAAGTCTGGCTGCTTCCTGACGGAATCCAACCTGCTTCATCTCGATACGCGTTCTGAATTCGCGAGCAAAGACTTTAATTAACTCACGAAAATCGACACGTTCTTCGGCGGTATAATAGAATGTGGCTTTACTGGCATCGCCTTGAAATTCAATATCGGAAATTTTCATTTCCAACTTTAAATCTATTGCAAACTGTCTCGCCTTTACCTTCATGGGTTCTTCGCGATCGCGCGCGGTTTGCCAGATATCAATATCTTTTTGATTGGCTTTCCGGTAAATTTTAAGAACATCATCGGGAGATTCGGAGATATTTTTACGATTCATTTGAATGCGTACCAATTCCCCTGTTAGGGTAACCATACCAATATCGTGCCCTGCAGGCGCCTGTGTAGCCACAATATCACCTATGCTAAGCGTTAAATGCTCTGTATTTTTGTAGTAATCTTTTCTTCCGTTTTTAAAGCGAACCTCAACCCAGTCAAACGGTTTCTCACCACTTGGAAGAGACATATTAGACAACCAATCGAAAACTGTTAGTTTGTTACAACTATCTGTTCCACAAGTGCCATTATTTTTACATCCTTTTGGTTGACCGTCTTTACCAGTTGAACAACTGTTACAAGCCATAAATTTCTATATATTGAATTCGCTAATAATTAATCTATTGCGAATGAATGTTCATATTATTATCAAAAGGTAAAGATAAGATTATTATATAGACTATCTAAATCGATAAAAAATTAAATATTTTTTACATCTATTATCTTTACCGGGCATGCTTTTGCAGCATTTTCACAGTCTTCTAAAATATTGTAATCGTTAGACTTAATAGTAAAAAAGCCTTTCTTCTCAGCACTTTTCAACAACACCGATTTTCCATCTTTCTTCGACATTTGAAACTGATTGGGTGCTAATTCCACACAATAATTGCACCCAATACATTTATTTCGTTGTAAGGTAACAACAACCATTATGCTTCTACTTTATTTTCTACGATTTTATATAATTTGTCTGAAGGACGTATTCTAAATCCTAACGGAATTGTTACCAAATCGCCTTTTGAAGCTTTAGTAAGTTGCTCGTCGTTTACCAACATTTGAGCCACCTCAACTTCCTTAGCTCCTGTGGTTGGACCCGTTACTAAAATGGTATCACCTAACGATAAATCGAAGGCTTCAATTTTAAATTCTCCAATTTGCGCCTTTGGGAAATAGTGTTGGCCTTTACCTATGTAGACTTTCTTTTGGGTAGCATGAGACCCTGTGCCTTTACTCCACTCTCCTAATTTCTGCCCTAAGTAATACCCATTCCAGAAACCTCGATTGTAAACTTTTTCCAGTTCCTGCATCCAGGAGATGGTTTTCTCTTTATCGAAAGTATTATTCTCTAAACTATCGATCGCCTCACGGTAGCATTTAATCACGTTAGCAACATATTCTGGTGCACGGCCACGACCTTCAATCTTTAACACTTTAATACCAGCATCTGCCACCTGATCTAAAATGTCAATGGTGCACAAGTCTTTTGGCGACATCATATACTCGTTATCCAGTTCTATTTCAAAACCAGACTCCTGATCGATCACCGTGTATTTCTTTCTACAATTTTGCTTGCAAGCACCACGATTCGCCGATGAGTTATGCGAGTGTAAACTCAAATAACACTTTCCGGAAACCGCCATACATAAGGCACCATGACCAAAAATTTCAATCTCCACTAAATTTCCTGAAGGGCCTTTAACCTGTTCCTTCTCAATTTGTTCGGTAATTTTTTTCACCTGGCGTAAACTTAACTCACGACTTAACACCATCGTATCGGCAAACATAGCGTAGAACTTAACCGTTTCGATATTGGTGATGTTAATTTGTGTAGAAATATGCACTTCCATACCAATCTCACGAGCCGCCATAATGACCGCTTGATCCATAGCAATTACCGCTGTGATATTGGAATCTTTAGCCTTTTGGATAAGGGTTTTTACAATCGATAAATCGTGATCGTAAATAATCGTATTTAAAGTTAAATAGGTTCTAACATTTTTTTCCTGACAACGTTGTGCAATCTCAGGTAAATCATCTAACGTAAAATTGATAGATGCTCGGGCACGCATGTTAAGCTGCTCAACACCAAAATAAACAGAATCTGCACCATTATCTAAGGCTGCTTGCAACGACTCGAAGTTCCCTGCAGGCGCCATTAACTCAATCTTTTGCATAACTCAACTAAGCTTCTTCTTGTTTAAAATGATCGAAAATGTTTCTTAAATCCTTTTTGTAAGGTAAGTGGTCGGCGCGACCTTTTTTGAAAATGTCATTACTATTACCTTGCCCTTTACGCAACGCTTTTTGCTCTTCGTACGGTAATCTATTAATTTCCATACAAGCTGTAGAACAACAGTTTTCCATTTCTTCCTGACATTTCGGGCATTGAATAAACAGTAAATGACAGGCATCGTTTGCACAATTGGTATGTAAGTCGAACGGCTCGCCGCACTGGTGACAATTAGCAATAACATCGTCACTAATACGCTCAGCACGACGTTCGTCGAATACGAAATTCTGACCTAAAAACTTATTTTCTAAGTTTTGCTCTTTTACCTGACGGGTATATTCTATAATACCACCTTCAAGCTGAAATACATTTTTAAACCCTTTATGTTTAAAGTAAGCACTCGCCTTTTCACAACGAATACCTCCGGTACAATACATTACCAGATTTTTATCTTCTTTATGTTCCTTTAAATCGTCTTCAATAATATCTAACGATTCTCTAAACGTATCCACATCTGGTGTCACGGCATTTTTAAAATGACCTATCTCACTCTCGTAGTGGTTACGCATATCAACCAATACGGTATTTTCGTCTTCAATAAATCTATTGAAATCTTCCGCTTTTAAATGAACACCTTTGTTTGTTACGTCGAAGGTTTCATCGTTTAATCCGTCGGCAACAATTTTTTCACGTACTTTAACTTTCAGTTTTAAGAACGATTTATTGTCTTGCTCTACCGCTACATTCAAACGAATATCTTTTAAGAAATCAATCGTATCTAAATGTGTTTTAAACTCATTGAAACGATCAGCTGGCAACGATAATTGCCCATTAATGCCTTCGTGAGCCACATAAATTCTACCCAAGACATCTAATTTGTCCCAAACGATAAATAACTGATCTCTAAATTCCTGAGGATTTTGAATTTTCGCGTATTGGTAAAAAGAAAGCGTTAATCGATTTTTCCCTGCTTGGTCGATTAATTCTGCTCTCTCTTTAGCACTTAATTTATTGTACAGTTGCATGCTATACTAATGTTTTAAGGTTAAAGATTATATTTTAATGCCGCAAAGGTAAACAATTTAAACACAACACCCAACAACATGAAAAAAGCGCCCATGTGCAGTATGGAGCGCTTTTCAAATCATTTCGAGTTAGTCTACTTAAAATGTTTCATAGGTAAATTTCATAGCAATAATTTCCCTAGTTTTCTACTAGATGCAAAATGTTCAAAAAGGTTGCGTCATAAAATTGTAAGATGATAAAAGATATAGTATTTTAGCATACAATTTCAGATAAAAATAGATTAGGAAATGAGCAACGAAAAAGAAGCGAAATTAAAAGCGCTAAAACTTACACTAGACAAATTAGATAAGGCCTACGGAAAAGGTACTGTAATGAAAATGAGCGATCAAGCAGTTGTAGATGTTGATGCTATCCCGTCGGGTTCATTAGGTTTAGATATTGCTTTAGGTGTTGGAGGATATCCTCGTGGACGTATCATTGAAATTTACGGACCAGAATCTTCGGGTAAAACAACCCTTACATTACATGCTATTGCCGAAGCTCAAAAAGCGGGTGGTATTGCGGCTTTTATTGATGCAGAGCATGCCTTCGATAGATTTTATGCTGAAAAATTAGGTGTCGATTTAGAAAACTTAATTATATCGCAACCAGATAACGGTGAGCAGGCTTTAGAAATCGCCGATAACTTAATCCGTTCGGGAGCTATTGATATTGTAGTAATCGATTCGGTTGCTGCTTTAACTCCAAAGAGTGAGATTGAAGGTGAAATGGGAGATTCTAAAATGGGGTTACACGCCCGTTTAATGTCTCAGGCGTTAAGAAAACTTACAGCTTCAATCAGCAAAACAAACTGTACGGTTATTTTCATTAACCAGTTACGTGAAAAAATTGGTGTTATGTTTGGTAACCCAGAAACAACTACTGGTGGTAACGCTTTAAAATTCTACGCTTCTGTGCGTTTAGATATTCGTCGTTCAACACAAATTAAAGAGACCAACGGTGATGTTGCCGGAAACAAGACTCGCGTAAAAGTTGTTAAAAACAAGGTAGCACCTCCTTTTAAAACTGCCGAATTCGACATTATGTATGGCGAAGGCGTAAGTAAAGTAGGGGAAATTTTAGATATCGCTGTAGAAAACGAAATCGTTAAGAAAAGTGGTTCTTGGTTTAGCTACGAAGACACGAAACTTGGTCAAGGTCGAGATGCCGTTAAAACACTTATAAAAGACAATCCTGAACTCATGGAAGAGCTCGAAGCGAAAGTAAGAGCTGTTGCCAAAGCAGCGTCAGAAGATGAATAAATAAAAAAATCCCGATTTTATCGGGATTTTTTTATTTCTAGACGCAACCTTTTAAGCCGCTTCGCATCTTAGTAACAAAAAGCATAAAAAGAAAAGTTATTTAATTTATTATGAAAAAGTTACTATTATTTAGTTTAAGCTTATTACTCTTTGTGTCGTGTAACACCGATGATGATTACGACAACTATTACTTTGAGATTCTACCCGTAAAAAGTGTAGACATCCCGGAAGAGTTTGTTATGGGAGAAACTTACCCGATTACGGTGAGTTACGAAAAACCTTCGTCTTGCTATGTTTACAGAAACTTGTACTATGCTAAAGACAACAATCAAAGAACAGTAGCACCTATCATGACGGTATACGACAATAATAATTGTCAACCTTTGGTAGAATTTGAAGAAGATGTTACCTTTAACTTTATCGTGACAAGCAATGGTTCTTATGTGTTTAAATTTTGGCAGGGAGAAGACGAAAATGGAGAAGACTTATATTTAACCATTGAAGTTCCGGTAGTAGAATAAACTAAGTAAGTATTAACTAATTCGGCAAATTTGAGTTTAAGTCAACTCATAGAAAAGTGTAAGAACAACAACATTAGAGCACAAAGTGAACTATACACCCTCTTTTCCGGTAAGTTGTTTGCTTTGTGCTTAAAATACTCGCGTAATTACACCGAAGCCGAAGATAATTTACAGGACGCTTTTTTAACCATCTTTAAAAAAATTGGCCAGTACGAAAACAAAGGATCGTTTGAAGGTTGGTTAAAACGCATCACCGTGAATACCGTATTGCAGCAATATCGAAAAGAAAAGGTTTTTGAAATTGCTTACGATGAGAATATTGAAGATGTAGACATAGATATTGATGATGATCGTATATCCATCGACTATCTATTGCAGATCATTCAGGAATTACCCGATAGATACCGATTGGTTTTTAACCTTTACGTACTTGATGGGTATTCGCATAAAGATATAGCAGACATGCTCGATATAAATGTAGGAACATCTAAATCTAATCTAGCCCGTGCCAGACAGATTTTAAAGCAAACTATAGAAGTATATCTGGCATCACAAAATTTACAATCATTATAATAATGAGTGATAAAAAACATATAGACCGGCTGTTTCAGGAGCGCTTTAAAGACTTTGAAGCGACTCCCAATGATGCTGTTTGGAACAATATTGAGGCTCAACTTAGTAACAAGAAAAAGAAAAGAGTCATTCCTATCTGGTGGCGCTATGGCGGTGCAGCAGCTGTATTATTACTGTTACTGACTTTAGGCAATCTATTTTTTAATAATAACAAAACCACTCCTGTTGATGTTCCAACAATTGTAAACACAAATTCTAGTTTGGAATCTTCAAACAACGATGAAAATTCTATCGCTTCAGAAAACAATGAAACTATAAATCCTGAAGAGCAGCTGACTGAAAATCCATCGGAAATAACAACTCCTATTCAACAAAACAGTAAGTCTTCTATTGCTTTAACCGAAAGCTATATTTCGAAAAGCGAGGATTCAAAATCCAGTATTAACTCAGCTAAGAATACTATCGCTATAAACCATACCGAAGACAACAATAATACTATAATCGCAAATAGTTCTGTTTCCGATAAAATCGAAATTTCAAAATCTGAAATCGCTGGCCACACTGAAAACCAAAGTGAACCAAAAACAGAAACCACAATTGCCAGTACTAGTATTCAAAAAGAACAAAAAAATAATTTATCTATTGAAGAGGCTATTGAAAACAACAATACTATTGCAGATAATAAAAGTAAACCAAACCGTTGGACTATTACGCCTAATGTCGCTCCTGTTTACTTCAACTCTTTAGGTGAAGGCTCTTCATTAGATCAACAATTTGTGAAAAACTCGAAGACCGGAGAAGTTAATATGAGCTACGGTATAAACGCCAGCTATGCCATTAATAAAAAAGTACGTATTCGTTCTGGAATTAACCGTGTTAATCTAGGTTACAACACTAACGATGTTGTCGTTTACGAATCTACTGCCTTTAGCAGCAGTTCTAGCATGCTAAAAAATGTAAGTTCAAGTGGTTCTAAAGAAAGTAGCCTTGCTGTTATTAGTTCTAACAATATTGCTGATGCTAATAAAGCTCCCGAAACCTTTAAAAGTTTCAACACATCTTTAAACCAATCTTTTGGGTTTATTGAAGTTCCTTTAGAAATAGAGTACGCCATTACCAATAAGAAATTAGGTATTAATGTTATTGGCGGATTTAGCTCATTATTTTTAAACAACAATGAAGTTTACTCGCAACCCGTTAATGGTTCAAGAACCTATATAGGTGAAGCCATTAATATTAACAACGTAAGTTACAGTGCCAATTTCGGATTGGGCTTAAATTATAAAGTCACTAAAAAATTAGACCTGAACTTAGAACCTATGTTCAAGTACCAGATTAACACATTCGAGAATACATCTGGAGATTTTAAACCTTATTTTATTGGGGTGTATAGTGGATTCTCGATTAAATTTTAGATTTTTTGGTTAAATCTGGATATTGATTTTACTGTGCCCTAAATCAATATCATACAAAGGCTGCTCCCTGCCCAGAGCAGCCTTTTACTTTTATATTATAATCCTCTATCCGAAGTTTTTAAGCTGATTAAGAATTATAGATCTTGATGTTTCATTAAGCGTTTTGGTATGTTCAACCTGCAAGTGCTCCGTGGGTAAAAAGTTATGTATCTTCACACGCATTATACCAGGACCACCACTAAAAAAAGTATAAGAAAAGCGCTTTTTATTATCGGCAAAGGTAATGGGCACCACTGGGATATCGTGGTTAATCGCCAAACGAAATGCACCATCTTTAAAATCGTCTAATAGAATATCTTCCTCCGGCACGCCGCCTTCAGGAAATATACAGATACTTAATCCAGATTTCAATCGGCGTTGTGCTCTTAAAAAAACGGCCTGTCTGCTTTTTGCTGAATTTCGATCTACCAAAATACAGGTACGCTTATAGAAAAAACCAAATAACGGAATATTAGCCAATTCTTTCTTACCAACAAATACAAACGGATTACTAACCGTTACCAGCATGAGCATTATATCTGCCATAGAGGTATGGTTAGCGATTAACATATAGCTTTTACCATATTCGGGGGTTTGTTCCCGTTCAATCTTAAAATAAAAGCCCATACCTATCAATATAAACTTAGCCCAGATACGAGCCAGCTTAAAGAAAAACGGATACCATTTTTCCTTTAAAATAGAGAGTAATAGCAAAGGAAATAACAATACAATTGGTAACGCTACAAGCACATAAAACCAAATGCGGTATAAAATCCAGAATAGATATTTAAAGACTCTCATAAAAACAAAAATAGACTATTAAATTGATTCTATTTAATGTCGGTCGAATTTTAAAAAATTAACAATAGGGTTTCAGTTTAGTTAAAAATCAGATAATATTTCCGTTAAGCTTAAAGGGGGTTTTATAATTGCTTTTTTATGTTGCCAAGTATAATTACATTTGCTCTTTCGTTTAATTTAAAGCATTTCCGCTACAGCGGAAATAACAATTATGGCAAGAGTATTAACAGGTATACAAAGTACAGGAACACCACACTTAGGAAACATTTTAGGCGCAATTCTTCCAGCTATTAAAATGGCTGAACAACCTGAAAACGATTCTTTTTTATTTATCGCTAATTTGCACACCCTAACGCAAATTAAAAATGCAGAAGAGTTACGTTATAACACCTATTCTGTCGCTGCAACCTGGCTTGCCTTTGGTCTTGATATCGAAAAAACTGTTTTTTACAGACAAAGCGATATTCCACAGGTAACTGAGTTATCTTGGTATTTAAGCTGCTTTTTTCCATATCAACGTTTAACCTTAGCGCACGGTTTTAAAGATAAAGCCGACCGATTAGAAGATGTAAACTCAGGATTATTTACTTACCCGATGTTAATGGCTGCCGATATTTTATTATACGATGCCGAAATTATACCGGTTGGAAAAGATCAGTTACAGCATATTGAAATGACACGTGACGTAGCATCACGTTTTCATGCTAAAATGGGAGAGGTTTTTGTGTTACCTGAAGGAAAAATTCAGGAAAACACCATGCTTATTCCTGGTACCGATGGCGAGAAAATGAGTAAATCTCGTAATAACTTCATCAATATTTTTGAAACCGATAAGAAGCTACGTAAGCAAATTATGGGAATTAAAACCGATAGTACCCCTTTAGAAGAACCTAAAGATTGGTCTACATGTAACTGTTTTGCACTTTACAACTTATTAGCTAATGACGACCAAATAACAACCATGAAAGCCAACTACGAAAAGGGTAATTATGGTTACGGTCATGCCAAACAAGCATTATTTGAGTTGATTGTTGAAAAATTTGCTACCGAGCGTGAACGCTACAGCTATTACATGAACAACTTAGAAGAACTAGACAAAGTTTTAGCTTTAGGCGCTGACAAAGCAAAACAAGTTGCTGATAAAGTGCTAAATAAAGTTCGTGAAAAAGTAGGATATTAAATATAATTGCTATTTTTAGATAGATGAAACACCTTATCTGTCTAAAAATAGCAATCCTTTTTTGTGGCAACCTCATCTTTTCTCAAGTTGGGTTAGAATTTCATCCCAACAAGCAATTTTATTTGAAAGGAAATTCTGCACTTACGGGTAACAGCATTTTGAGTATTGACGCTCAAAACCCGTATCACGATACAACCGAAATTAATGATAGTTTTAGTCTTGTTTATGTAGATATCGATCAAGACAGCACAACATTTAGTTCCAGTAGCGCTGATTTAGTTATAAAAAAAAATGCTAAAATCACCTATGCAGCTCTCTGCTGGAGTGCCACTTACCCTTTTGAATTTGGGGAAAAGGAAAAATCAAATCTAGAAATTTTATATGAAGGCAAAGGGGGAAGAGCACAAAATATTAATGAAGTTTTATTAAAAACACCTGCTTCCAGCACCTATATTCCTATCACTGGTGAGATTGTTTTTGACAGTTATAAACAAGAAGGTTTTCAATCGAACTCTCCTTATGTGTGTTCTGCCGATATCACTAATTTAATTCAAGAATCAAACCAATCTGGCACCTATACCGTCGCTAATATAAAAGCTGCACAAGGCCATATTTCAGGTGGATCATCTGGCGGCTGGTTACTTTATGTGATTTACGAATCTGAAAACGAATCCCCTAAATATTTTACAACCTATAATGGTCTTGTAGGTATAGAAAGTGAACCTGTCACCATCCATTTTAAGGATTTTAAAACACCTGAAACCGATATAATAAAAGCGAATTTAACTATTGCAACACTTGATGGCGACCGACGTATTAAATCGGATTACTGCGGCATTTTAGATTCGGACACCCAAAGCTTTACCAATCTGAAAAGTAACAATCGAGAAGAAAATAATTTTTTCAATAGCGGTATCGATTCACAAACCAATAGAACACCCAATAGTACGAATACACTTGGTTACGATTTAGTAAGAATAGATATACCGAACGAAAACAACTCCATTTTAAAGCCAAGTAGCACGGAAACTGCTATTCAACTTTCAACAAAAGTCGATCGCTTCTATCCTTTTTTTATAGCTTTTCAAACTGAAATCAGCAGCGATTATTACGAATCAAAACAAGGCCAGCTAATCGCCTCTATTGACGCGACAACTACAAATAGTTTTAAACCGAATTCCTCTGAAAATAATCTTTCTAAAACAGAAGAAGTAATTAAAAAATCAAGCGACATACCTGAAAATACAAAACTTGAAATTGACAAAAAAGTAAATTCGCTGACACGAGTTTCTGTTCCTGAGTTAGAAAAGGGATTTTATCTGGTTACCAATGTGTTTAAAAACAAAATACACACTACAAACTGGATGACCTTTTTAAATGAAAAAGGATACAATACAAACTACTATATAAACCCCGAAAACAATTGGTATTACGTTTACATAAAAAAAGACACTGACCCTTACTATATCTTCCTTGAAAAAGAAAAACTTTCGGAAAAAGAATATTTTAAAGGACTTTGGGTAGCGAAAATCAACTACTAAATAAGCTCGAAAAGTTTACCGGGTAACGGTCTCACAACACCTTTCAATTCCATATTCAATAAAATACTGGCGACCTTAAAAATGGGTAAGTTACAGTTAATGGCAATCAAGTCTAATTGCTGTTTTTCCTCAACTTTCAAATAATTGTATATGAGTTTTTCTGTATCATCAAGCTCTACAAACAGCTGTTTTTGTATTACCGGCTTGGTTTCTTCTTCCAATTGCCAATTAAGAATATATGGCACATCTAAAGGAGTTGATAACATATGGGCCCGTTGTTGTTTAATCAAGTTATTGCATCCTACGCTTTGTATATCTGTTGTTCGACCAGGCACTGCAAACACATCACGGTTATACGAATTGGCAATATCGGCCGTTACCAGACTTCCACCCTTCTCTGCAGATTCGATAACAATAGTGGCTTCACTAACACCGGCAATAATTCTATTTCGCTTTAAAAAATTGTTTCTATCAAAGGTATCGCTACTCCAGAAATCGGTAAAAAAACCACCGTTTTGTTCGACCTCAACCATATACTTTTTATGAACTTTAGGATAGATTTGATTCAAACCGTGCGCTAAACAACCAATGGTTTGTAACTTATGTTTTAAAGCTGCCTTGTGTGCGGTAATATCAGTTCCGTAGGCAAATCCAGAAACAATAACCGGGTTGTATATAGCCAATTCTTCAACCAACTGCTCGCAAAAAGCAATACCACTACTTGTAATCTTTCTGGTACCCACGATACTAATTACCCGCTGTTGCTTCAAATTAATGTTCCCTGTTTCAAACAACAAAATTGGGGCATCTATACAATGCTTTAACTTTTGAGGGTATTCTACACCATCAAAATAAGAGACTCTTATATCATTCTCATTAATAAACTTCAGTTCTTCTTCGGCTGCCTTTAAATGTTCCTTTTCAAATAAATGCTTTAAAGTCACTGCGCCAATGCCATCAATCTTGAGCAAATTTTGTTGTTTCTCCTTCAACACCGCTTCAGCACTACCACAATGCGCAATCAGTCGTTTAGCAATAATGTCACCTATATTAGGCACATGTTGCAAGGCTAAAGTGTATAATAACTCGTGTTCATTCATGATACTTAACTGATTTTCAATCTACAATAAAAGAATTTTCGTACTCTTAAAAAAAATATAAAAGTATATTTTCATCGAAAGCATAATTTTTTAACTTTGTTAATATGCAATTAGAAACTTACATAAGCGATTTACTATATAGATATGAATGTGTTACCGTTCCTGAGTTTGGTTCGTTTTTAACACAATGCGTATCTGCAACGATAGATGAAACTTCGAATGCGTTTTTTCCGCCGAAAAAAATCTTATCGTTTAATGAGCAAATTCAAAAAAATGATGGCTTGTTAGCGCATTATATTGCCGATGTAGAGCAGATTTCTTTCGAAGCTGCCAACAAAAAAATAGCAAAACGTGTAGACGTTTTAAAAGCAAACTTAACACAAGGTGAAACGCTTAACTTTAAAAACATTGGAACCCTTGTTTTTAATAGTGAAGACAAAATAATGTTCGAACCATCGTATCAGGTAAACTACTTAACCGATGCTTTTGGTTTATCTCAATTTGTTTCACCATCTGTTGCTCGCGAAACTTACAAAGAACAGGTTGAAGCGGTTGAAAACGTTATTCCTTTAACCATTACTGCTGAAAAACGTAAAAACAGACCTTACTTTAAGTATGCCGCTGTTGCCGTTATAGCCCTGACTCTTAGTGGTTACTTCGCTTCCAACATGTATGTTAATCAAGTGGAAGAACACAATCAAATTGCTCAGCAAGAAGCTACTCAGCAGTTGGAAAATAAAATACAGCAGGCCACATTTAGTTTAAACCCGCTTCCTGTAGCCAATTTAAAGGTCACTAAGCAAACCGGTAAATACCATATTGTAGCAGGTGCTTTTAGAGTTGAAGACAACTGTGATGCTAAAATAGCCGAATTAAAAGCCTTAGGGTTTAGCGCTCGAAAAATTGGTGTTAACCGTTTTGGTTTACACGAAGTGGTGTATGCAAGTTACGAAGACAGACTTGAAGCCTTAAGAGCCTTAAGAACCATTAAAAAAGAGCACAATAAAGAGGCTTGGTTAGATGTAAGAGTCTTAGATTAAGCATTCTTTAACTTATTTATTCCTCTTGATTTCTAAAATCCTTTTACCTTTGCGGCAAAATTAAACTAAACGCAATGAAGGGAAAGACTCCTGAAGAATCAAAAACAATCATGACCGACCTGGTTTTACCTGGTGAAACCAATCCTTTAAACAATTTGTTTGGAGGTGAATTACTTGCCCGAATGGACCGCTGTGCGGCTATCGCTGCCAGACGCCATAGTGCTCGTTTTGTAGTAACGGCATCGGTTAACCATGTGGCATTTAATAAAGCGGTACCATTAGATAGCGTTGTTACTGTTGAAGCTAAGGTATCTCGCGCCTTTAAAACGTCGATGGAAGTATTTATTGATGCTTGGATTGAAGATCGTCAATCGGGAGATCGTACTAAAGCTAATGAAGGTATTTACACTTTTGTTGCGGTAGATGAAACCGGGCGTCCTGTAAAAATTCCTGAACTATTACCAGAAACCGAATTAGAAAAAGCACGTTACGATGCTGCTTTACGCCGAAAACAATTGAGTTTATTACTTTCAGGTAAAATGAAACCAAGCGAAGCTACCGAATTAAAAGCCTTTTTTATGGAAGGAGAATAATACGCCTTTTTAAAAAGTAAACATATATGAAATCCTGACCTCGGACGGGATTTTACATTTTACTAGACCAGCAAACTAAAACCTACAAGCAATTGATTGTTTTGCTATTTTATGAGTATACTCTTCTTTCCAATAATGAGGATCATTAATACTCAAAAATATTAAATCTGGAATCTTATAATTTTTATGAAAAGGCTTTTCCAAAATTATTAATACTGAATCCTTTTCTGGCCAACCCTTATTTATTTCCACAATACTATTCCCTAAATTTAGCTCAGCATTTAATATTTCTGCTATTGAAGGGGTTATTTCAAAATTTAATTCTTTCAAACTAAACTATCTTATACTAACCTACATTTTATAAATCCACGACGCTGGATTCTCTACGGATGCCCCTTTTGAAATTAAAAACCTAAAGTTTGATTCTCCATTTGAAGGATTTGTAAAAACCTGTCCGATTTTTTGCTTTGTAGACACCTTATCACCTGTCTTTACATATACTTTACCCAGACCTGTATATGTGGTTATATAGTTACCATGCTTTATAATTACAAATGGGTTAATGTTTTTCATAGTACCTATACCAATGACCTCGCCGTTAAAGACAGCTCTAATATCGGCCCCTTTCTCCGTCGCAATTTTAACTCCGTTTCTTACTACAACAATAGATTTGTCGATAGGAGATGGTTGCTTACCAAACCGCTCTATTACATAACCTCTTGCCACAGGCCAGGGCAATTTACCACGATTAGATACAAAACTGGCCGCTAACACCTTTTCTTCGGCTGTAAGAGCAAAACTAGAAGATGTTGTAGGTTTCCCCGCCTTTTTATTAGATTTAGCAATAGCTGCCTTAATAATACGATCTATCTCAGCATCAATTCTATCAACTTCTTGTTGTTTCTTTTTTATCTGGCTCGCATAAAGACTAAGGTTACTCTTTATGGTTTTCATTAGCTCGTGATGCTGCTTTCTTTCGACCTCGAGCGAACGCTGAACTTCTTTATTCTCGGCAATTAGTTTTTTCTTTTCTTCCTGTTGCGCCAATAACTTCGTATTGGTTTCCTGCAACTCTACCGTTTTTAACTTTATCGTTTCGCCTTGTTGCTTTTGGTGGTCGGCATATTGCTTCATGTATTGCAAACGCTTATACGCCTGCTTAAAATTATTTGAAGACAGTAAAAACATTATCCGGCTTTGCTGGTTCTTACTTTTGTAAGACTTCACTATCATGGCAGCATAATCTTCTTTTAACACCTTTAATTCATCTCGTAAATCTGTGATTTTTTTCTGATTGGAATTAATCTGACGGGTTAAATAATTTGCCTGCTGATTGGTAACTTTTATAAGATTGTCGAGTACATTAATCTTATAATTATACCCTTCAATTAATGACAACTCCGACTTTTCTTTAGACTTATTTTCAGCACGAAGTTGATTGATTTTTTGAATTTCACGACGTAACTCCTGTCTGCGCGTTTCCAGTTCTTTCTGTTTATTGCTTTGTGCCAATACCAATGTACTGCTTAAGGTTAAAGCCAGAATAAAAAGCAGATTATATGCAGACGTTTTATAATTCATTAAAATTGAATTTCTTTAAAACCTGATGGTATTTTAAATGGAAATCTTAAATTTTCATTCAGGCTTACATTTTTAAATTCCAAATTTACAATTAGCTCTTCATTAGCTTCAACAGCAATAACTTTTATGTTTTCCGGAAGTAATTGTTTATCGATATTTTGATACGATAAATAATCAATTTGTAAATGTCTGAACTCCTTGGGTTGCGATATTTGTTGCGATTGTACCTTAAATTTTACAGGATCTAATAAGAAGAAAATCTCGAACAATTCACGCTGATTCTTAGGTTGAATCACGTAAAGACTATCATTTACTTCGGAAGTATAATCGTTATCCTTTAAACTGTAAATGGTTTCTCCGTAAAGGAGATTCTGCACTTTTTGAAAGTCTAATTCGGTTCCTAATAAATTACTTAAATAAGTGAAATCACCCTCAAAATACGTGTTGTCTAACTTATTATAGAAACTAACTTTTTCTGAAGTAATTAGGACTTTTACCACCGAAAACGCAGCGCTCATCCAAATGGCTTTATCCTTCTCTGCGCGGAAATTCACTGAATACGTTTGCGACTTATTTCCTTCCTGATAATTGATTTTAAGTTTAGACTGCAAGGTTTTAAAATCAGCTACCTGCTTGGCATTTTCTTTTATAAGCTGGCGTGTAGAAAGCCTTAAATTGGCGTCGGTACCAGTAACATGTTTTGAAGACTTACAATTAAACATCAAACCCAAAGCAAGGGTTAAGATGATATATTTAAGTTTGTTCATTTAATTCGAGGTTTCTAATTGTTTTGCTTTATCACTAAACGTTTTTGCCTTAGCGGTATTGTTTAACAAGGTGTATGCTTTACTTAACTGACTGTAAAAATCGTGTTCCATTTTAGTATCATCGATAATATAGTCTAATCCCATTTCTAAACTACTAACTGCTTTTTTAGGTGCATTTAGTTCGTTTAATGCAACACCATTAACCAAATAAAACAAGGGCTGCGACGGATACCTTTGTAGCACCTCACTACTTTTTTGTTCTGCTTTAGTGTACTGTTGCAAATCTATATAAAGTAGCAACGTATTACGAATGACATTAAAGTTTTCAGAATTTATTTTTAAAGATGCTTCAAAATACTCCAGAGCTTTTGCCTTATCATTTTTTGACAAATAATATTGTCCCAGTTCTTCCAGTGTTTTGCTATTATTGGTATCTCCAACCAAGGCTGTAGCTTCAACCAAGTCATCTTCATATTCCGGATGCTCACCAACAAACTGAACAAAATCGGTTAGTACTTTAAGTTTAGCTTCCGGTTTTATCTCGCTACTTTTCACTACAATTTTCATCGACTCAATAGCTTTATCAGCATTATTATCGTCTAAATAAAACTTATATAACGCCAGGTGTACCAATTGCGAATTCGGATTCACTTTTAGCAGTTCCTTAGCCGTTTCAAACGCTTTTTCTTTTTCGTTATTCTCGCTGTAGCGGAAGATTAATGCCAGATAGTTAGCTTCACGATCTGGATCGTTTTCAACGCGTTCTTCTAAGTTTTTTATCTGATCTTTTTTCTTGCCAGTAGCACTGTAAATCTGATTACGCATAACGTCGCGACGTGCTGAAATACCAAGCTCGGCATCTAATTCATCAAGAATTTTAAGGGCTTCTTTATAATCTTTATTTCTAACGTATAATGAGGCTAAATCTTCTTTATAATCGGTATGATATTTAACGAGTTGTTTAACCGTTTTTATGGCTTTATCGTAATCGTTTTGTACAATGTAATACCCATACAATTCATCTAAAAACCATTCATTATCGGGGTCTTTACTTACGGCTTTCTTAAAAGCATCTTCGGCCGCACCAAAGTTTTTAAGCTGCATGTAATTTTTTCCCAACTCAAAATACAAAACCGGCACCGAATTATCTAAATCAACACACTTCAATAGTGCTTCAACAGATCGGTCGTAGTTCTCGATACTTTTCTGTTTTAGAGCTTCATAAAAGTTTTCCTGAAATTTATCTTCAACATTACCCAAATCGTCGTCCGGTCGTTTATTAAAATCGACTTGAGCATACTGCATCTGCGGCAGCAGAGCAATGGCAAAAGCACAAATAACGTACCTTATGTTCTTGTTAAATTTACACATTTGGGGTTTGTTTTAATACATCTTTAACCACTTCCAGTTTTTGTAGCACCTCTATTTTTTCGCAAGATGTGCGCATAGCATCTCGGTATGCATCGGCCTCTTCTGGTAAATTACTCCCAGCTTTATCGAATACGAATTCGTTTGGCCATTGCGCATAAGCAATATATTGCTGCGTTTCACTTTTATGTAAACGTGATCCTAAACTACCTTCGTGCTTATAAATTAAGTCTGTTAAGTTTGTCCAGGCGTCAACAAATATGTCTTCCTGACCGCGCTTCACCACAAAATTATATAACACAATAAACATCTTAGTCAGGCTACAATTAACTTTTTATTCTAAAACAGCATAATCACCAATGCTTACACTTGTAAAGTTACCATTATATTTTACATGGTTACCTATCATAGCATCATCTAAGTTAGCATTTTTTATGCTTGTATGGTTTTGTATTAAGCTATTTTTAATAATTGAATTATCGATAATACAATCGTTTCCAATAGAAACATTAGGACCAATAATACAATCTCTTAATACCACATTTTCTCCTATAAAACACGGTTCAATAATTTCAGCATTATCAAGCGTGACAGAAGATGCTACCATTTGTTCTTCACCATCGGCTTTCAAAAACTGAAGCATTTTTCCGTTGGTTTCAACGGTAATGGCTTTGTTCCCGCAGTCCATCCATTCGTCAACCGTTCCTGTTTTAAATATTTTTCCTTCTGCCATCATGCGCTTAATACCATCGTTTATCTGATATTCTCCACCATTGGTTACATTTTCATCTAGAACCTCTTGCAATTTATCCTTTAAAACAGCAACATCTTTAAAATAATAAATACCGATAACCGCCTGATTACTTGCAAAAGTTTTAGGTTTCTCTACCAACTCAACAATCTCTTGGTTTTCATTAAGCTTCACCACACCATAAGCCTCAGGATTTTCTACTTCCTTCGTCCAAATCACGCTATCGGCAGTAGGATCTAAATCAAATTCTGCACGAATTAGTGTATCCGCGTAAGCAATTACTGCTGGACCAGATAATGATGGCTTTGCACACATAATGGCATGACCGGTTCCTAATGGTAAATCCTGACGATAAATGGATGCCTTAGCTCCTAAACTTTGGGCAAGAGCTTCTAAACTTTCTACAACATCGTCACCAAACCAAGCCGGATCACCCAAAACAAAGGCCACCTCTTCAATAGGTTGCTTCAATACTTTTGCGATATCTTTCACCAATCGGTGAACAATTGGCTGACCAGCAACAGGAATTAACGGTTTAGGCACTGTTAAACTATGTGGACGCAGACGAGAACCTCGACCTGCCATGGGTACTATAATTTTCATTCTTTCATTACCTGCAAAACAGGTATCTTTTTACATTAAACGTTTTATTTTACACCGGTGCTACCAAATCCACCTTCTCCTCTATCGGTTTCTGACAAAGCCTCAACTTCAACCCATTCCGCGCGCTCATGCTTAGCTATTACTAACTGCGCAATTCGTTCGCCATTGTTAATTACAAACTCTTCATTAGACAAGTTGACTAAAATCACACCTATTTCACCTCTGTAATCGGCATCTACTGTTCCTGGAGCATTTAAAACTGTTATTCCTTTTTTTGCTGCCAGACCACTTCTCGGACGTACCTGAGCTTCATAACCAATTGGTAATTCAATAAATAACCCCGTACCAACAATGCTGCGCTCTAAAGGCTTTAATGTTCTAGGCTCTGATAAATTAGCTCGTAAATCCATTCCTGCCGAAGCTATGGTTTCGTAATTAGGTAAGTCGTGACTGGATTTATTAATGATTTTTATTTGCATATTATCTTTTTAAAAGCTGTTTAATTTGTTTTTTTTCTGAAATATAAATGATGCCCAAAAATACTAAAACTAACAAGGTATTGATATAATAATTGCCTCTTAATCCTTGCTGAAAAGAAATAAAGCATAAACCTATTGAAAGTATTAAATACCCTCCTATACGTTTTAAATCATATGGTACAGGGTAATATTTTCTTCCCATAACATACGAAATTAACATCATGATACCATAGGCTGCTAATGTAGCCCAAGCCGAAGCCATAAATCCCATTTTTGGAATCATAATTAAATTAAAGACAATTGTAATTATGGCTCCTAGAATTGAAATATACATACCATAACGCGTTCTATCTGTAAGTTTGTACCAAATAGCCAGATTATTATAAATACCTAAACATAGGTTTGCGAGCAAAATAATGGGAACGATACTTAATGCCTCAAAATATTCCTTTTGACCAAGTAATAAACTTGAAAACAAATCAATAAAACAAACCACAACTAGCATAAAAATGGCTCCTAAAATAGTAAACCATTTAAGTATTGTTGCATAATTCTGTTTTGCATTTACCTCTTTTGAATGATTAAAAAAGAACGGCTCTGCTCCCAAACGGAAAGCAAAAATATAAAGCGTCATAAACACTCCCAATTTGTAACAGGCTGCATATATTCCCATTTCCTTTTTACCAACAAGATCACCTAAAAACAATTTATCTACGTTTTCATTGGTAACATACGCTAAACTACCAACCATAATAGGAAGTCCATACGTTAATAACTTTTTTAATATTTTAGGGTCTAATTCTAATTTCATTTTGAATAAAACTGGAATTAAAATGATAAAGGTTAAAAAGCTAGCTATTACATTGGAAAAGAAAATATAAATCACCTGAGGCTCTCCTCCTTCATAGAAATTTAAGACTTTTGGTAAAAATCCTTCTGACAGAATTCCATTAGGAATTACCCATAAAAACAATACATTAAAAAGTGCTAAAATTAAAATATTCAACACCTTAACAGAAGTAAATTTAATTGGTTTATTAGTTACTCTTAAATAGGCAAATGGAATAACTACAATTGTATCGAAAAAAACTGTCCAAATTAATATTTTAACAAACAGTACATCCTCAAAACCAAACATATTGGTTATCGCTTCCACATTGGTTAAAGCGACAATTAAAAACAAAAGAGTTGTTATTAATAGTGACAAAAATGAGGTTGAAACCACTTTTCCTTTTTCCTTTTCTTTACTAAAGAATCTAAAAAACGCAGTCTCTAAGCCGTACGTTAAAAGCGCATTTAAATATGCTGCGTAAACATAATAATCTGTATTTATAGCATAACTTTCTGCGCCAAATACATTTGTATGCAAGCGAACTAAAAATATATTCACAGCCCTGGGTAAGATGGCTGCAATACCATAAATTATGGTGTCTTTAAAAAAACTTTTTAATGTACTCAATCAATTTATTTTATGGCTAAAAATACGCTTTTACCCAACGCAAACCAAAGAAACCTATTTGATGCTTAATTTGCTATTTCCTAATAACATTAGTATATTTAAGATACTGGTAATCATCATCTAGTTTATAGACAATCATACATTCATTTTCTTTTAAATTGAAAGGTATCTTTTCTGGTAATACAGGTAGCTTATTGCCATATTCAGCAAAAGGTTTATCACTCATAATTACATCTTGTTTTGCTAATGGCAGCTTTTGGTAATGTCCTATATACAACATCGAATTATCTTTGGCTAAACTAATTTTCCTACCTTGAAAATAAACATGATCCAATGGCTGGGAATTGGGCTTAACAACAATGTATAGCTCTCGATTTATTGAATCTAACGCTTTATAATACACCTCTTTTACACCCAAAGACTTTTCAGAATTCGTCTGTTTAGCGCCTGCGCATTGAAATAAACTTAAGCTTAGTGTACAAACTGCGATACCGTACGATATATGTTTTAATAGCTTCATGGGTTTTCGATTAATAACGTTCAAGATAGTATTTTCAAAATTGATGCCATATTTATTTATTAAGAAAATACTTTCATATTATTTGTTTTGATTATATCTTCACAACTCCCAAATCTTTAACCTATGAAATTAATAATTAGAACCTTTATCTATTGTTTGTTTTGTGTTTCCTGTAGCAAAACAGATATCGAACTTACAACCTATTCTTTTGAGACTGATAAAAATGTTACATTTATGTTTCAAGACGGCGAAAGCATTGAATATCTGACTTCCGCAGATAGAATCTATGAAATAAGTCAACTTATTCGCGTAAAACCTATTGACAATTACACCATTGAAATTGCCAATTTTGCCCCTTTCGATTTTGAAGACATCACCATTACCACAACTGTTGCAGGTATTGAAACCCCCATTAAATTATTGCAAATCGACAAGATAAAAGCACATGCTGTTCATGTTATCTCTTACCCGTTTACAAATGGCACTTCAAAATTTTTAAACATCGATAACAAAGAAGTTAACTTGTCTCAATACAGAGAAACAGGTATAAGTCCAAATGATGTTGTTTTCGATTTTAAAGGTGAAGGTGAGATTTTTGATAAACTAAAAGACCTTAAAAAATTAAAATGGACAGTTAAATACCATGATTTCGATCCTGACAACAATCCCGATAACAACTGGGCCGAAGATATGTCTGCTCTTGATGTTCGACGCTATACAGGTTTAATGATAAATCTGGGCGTTGTCTTTGCGTCTGATACGTTTAAAGAAGCCTTTTTAAAAGAACACATTGTAGGCAATGATGGTACTACGGTATTAACACTACAAGAAAAAGAAACCATCTATCAGAACTTATTAAACAAACCACGTTTCAACTGCGGCCGATCGGTTAATGTTTCCGGTTTAGGTGGAGGTGCTACTTTTGGTGTTGCAAATCATGTTTTAAGGGATTATATCACGAAAGAAACCGGATTTGTTACCGCCCACGAGATTGGCCATATGATTGGATACAATCACAATTCTAACATGACTTACCCACATAAAATAGATGACAAGAATACCGGATTTAGTACTGTTACCAGCAGAATTATGAACGTCTTTTTTGAAAACGGCTGGTATCCTGTAACCTTAGAAAATTATTATACACCAACAGATTTTTAAAACTAAAAAAGGATGCCTTATAAGACATCCTTTTTTTAATTACTTTTCTTCACCTTGAATATAGGCCGTTAACGGTATATATCCTTTTTGATCTTTAAATTCGGCTTCAGGTACATCCATTTTAAATTGATGTTTACCCGCTTTTAAATCGCCTAACTCATAAATTCTAATCGGAATTTTATTTCCTGGACACCAATTATTCCAACGTGCCCAATCTTCCAGCTTTTTAGGTCTTTTACCATAAATGCCATTACCCTGGGTATTTACAACTCTAAATTCTTCACAGCTTTCACCTCCCGGAGTATATTTTGCCAATTCCTCACCATCAAAATACACCATATGTTCTCTACGTATGTACTCCTCTCCGCCTTTATTAGCTCCATGATTTGAAGTTATAACATACAATCTGGCATTATTTACAGGCTTTTCTAAAGTAAAATCATTCACCTTAATCGTTTCACCTTCCACATCACTATGCTTATAGTTATCTAGTTTATCACGAGAATACAAATGCACTAGTTTTTCATCCTTGTTGCTGTATTTAGCACTTGAAGAAACTAATTTAATACTTCCGCCATAAATATCACCTCGCCCTTCACATCCAGGCACTTCTTTTTGAGCAGCATCCGGTGTACCAAACAAATCAAACTGTATCCAGAAATCATAGGTATTCCTCAATTCTTTATTGTTAAGTAATCGCCCTATATTGTTGATTTCATACAAATAATCAACACTATTAGGCATCTTATTTTTGTTCATAAACGGACTCACAAAACGTGCGATTTCCTGTTTAACAACCACATTCTTTTCTGTATAAGGTTTTCCCTTTTTTACAAAATTAAGTCCTACGTGGCCTAAACGATCGTAATTATCACAACGTGCATGTAGGGTAACTTGAAGGTTTAAACGATTGCTAATCGCATTTAAATCGTCTTGCGTTAGCTTTTTTACATAGCTGGAATTTTTTAAACGGATAACGTGTTCCGGAACGGGTTCGTTTACAGTTTTTCCATAACCATTATAAAAAATAACATGATCGAAAATTTGTCGTTCTGTAGAATAACTTTCTTGCTTTGAAGTTTTACATCCTAATGCTTGCAGACATAACAGGATGGCAAATAGTTTTTTCATTGATTGAGTTTTATTAATGTCGAAAATTATGAAAACCATGCGCCTTAATAAAGCTTTTAATATAGTTTTAGCACTTTACCTTAAGCCATAAAAAAACCTCCCATAGTTATGAGAGGTTTTAATATTATGATTTTAAGAAATCTAAATGGAAACTTAGTTATTTAAAGCCTCTGCTCCACCAACGATCTCAAGAATCTCATTAGTAATAGCAGCCTGACGTGCTTTATTGTAAGTTAATTTAAGTTGATCTCTTAACTCTTTAGCGTTATCTGTTGCTTTGTGCATTGCCGTCATACGGGCACCATGCTCAGAAGCATAAGAATCTCTAATTCCTTTGTAAAGTTGTGTTTTTAAAGACTTTGGAATTAATGCTTCTACGATTTCTACTTTCGATGGTTCGAAAATATAATCTAAATTCACATTTTCCTCAGTCGATACTGGTACGATTGGTAAAAACTGCTCTCTCGTAACAATTTGCGTAGCCGCATTTTTAAACTTGTTGTAAACGATTTCAATTTTATCAAACTCACCAGCAACAAATTTATCCATTAACATTTGTGCGATTTCAGCAACATTATCAAAGGTTAAATCATCAAAAACATCGCTCTCATTAGCTATAATATTGTTGGTTTTCTTAAATGCATCGTTTGCCTTTTTACCAACAGCTACATAAGACACTTCTTGATTAGCATACGTTTCAGTAGTTAACTTATTTACAGCTTTAATGATGTTAGAGTTAAATGCCCCACACAAACCTCTGTTTGAAGTAATCACTACGATAAGCACTTTATTTACTTCGCGTTGTGTAGAAAATTTACTTCCAGTATTTTCGTCCAAAGTAGCACTTAAGCCTTGTAACAGTTCAGTTAACTTATCTGCATAAGGACGCATTGCTGTAATAGCATCTTGGGCTTTCTTTAACTTAGCAGCAGATACCATTTTCATGGCACTGGTTATCTGCATGGTTGAAGATACCGATGTGATTCTACTACGTATTTCTTTTAAATTTGCCATAGTCTCTTTTTTGTCATTCTGAATTTATTTCAGAATCTTCTTTAACTATAATTTGAGATCCTGAAACAAGTTCAGGATGACAATGGATATTATGCTCTATATTTTCCTGATAATTCTTTTGCTACAGTTGCTAATGTATCTGTAACTTCATCAGTTAATTTACCTGCTTTTAAAGTTGCTAATACATCGCTGTGTTTCGCTTTTAAGAACTCTAAGTAATCTTTTTCGAATTCTTTTACTTTATCTACAGGAACGTCTTTTAATAAGTTTTTAGAACCAGCGTAGATAATTGCTACCTGATCTTCAACAGTAAATGGATCGTTTTGAGCTTGCTTTAAGATCTCTACGTTACGTTTACCTTTTTCAATTACGTTTAAAGTAACAGCATCTAAATCTGAACCGAATTTCGCGAATGCTTCTAACTCACGGAATTGCGCTTGATCTAATTTTAAAGTACCAGATACTTTCTTCATAGATTTAATCTGTGCATTACCTCCAACACGAGATACAGAGATACCTACGTTAATCGCCGGACGTACACCAGAGTTGAATAAATCACCATCTAAGAAAATCTGTCCGTCTGTAATCGAAATTACGTTTGTTGGGATATAAGCCGATACGTCACCCGCTTGAGTTTCAATAATTGGTAACGCTGTTAACGAACCTCCACCTTTTACTACTGGTTTTAATGACTCTGGTAAATCGTTCATTCCTTTTGCAATCTCATCATCGTTGATGATTTTCGCAGAACGCTCTAATAAACGAGAGTGTAAGTAGAAAACGTCTCCAGGGTACGCCTCACGTCCTGGTGGACGACGTAATAATAAAGATACCTCACGATAAGCAACTGCTTGTTTCGATAAATCATCGAATACAATTAAAGCAGGACGACCAGTATCTCTAAAGTACTCACCAATTGCAGCACCTGCCATAGGAGCGTAAACCTGCATTGGAGCAGGATCTGATGCGTTAGCAGCAACAATAGTAGTATAAGCTAAAGCACCTTTTTCTTCTAATGTTTTAGCAATGTTTGCTACAGTTGAAGCTTTTTGTCCAACAGCAACATATATACAGTATACTGGGTTACCAGCATCGTAAAATTCTTTTTGATTTAAGATAGCATCGATACAAACGGTAGTTTTACCAGTTTGACGGTCACCAATTACCAACTCACGTTGTCCTCTACCTACAGGAATCATCGCGTCGATAGATTTAATACCAGTTTGTAATGGCTCAGTTACTGGCTCACGGAAAACAACCCCTGGCGCTTTACGCTCTAAAGGCATTTGGTAAGTTTCTCCTGCAATAGCACCTTTACCATCGATAGGGTTACCCAAAGTATCAACAACACGACCAACAATACCTTCTCCTACGTTAATAGAAGCAATACGTCCTGTACGTTTTACTGTAGAACCTTCTTTTACTTCTTTAGAAGGACCTAATAATACCACACCTACGTTATCTTCTTCAAGGTTTAAAACGATACCCTCTAATCCTCCTTCAAACTCTACTAACTCACCGTATTGTGCATTAGAAAGTCCGTAAGCACGTGCAATACCATCACCTACAGTTAATACTGTTCCTACTTCGTCTAATGAAGCTCCTGCTTCAAAACCTGAAAGTTGTTGTTTTAAGATTGCTGATATCTCAGCTGGTTTAACTTCTGCCATCTTATTGTTTATTTAAGATAAAACTATCTTTAGTTTAATGTAAATTCTCTTTTTAACTTGTTTAATTTGTTTGCGATACTTGCATCGTACTGCACATCGCCAACACGTAATACGAAACCACCTAAAATGTTTTCGTCTACTATATTCTGAACTTCTACTTCTTTTCCTGTAAGTTCTTTAACTTTAGCCAATACCTTAGTATTTAATTCTGCCGTTAATGGCACAGCTGTAGTTACTTTAGCAATTTGAGTTCCTTTTAACTGATCGAATAACACACTGTATTGTTTTGCTACTTCACCAATTAAAGCAATTCTTTTGTTGCTAATTAAAGTGTCTACTAAATTTCCAGTTAATTCGTTAGTGTTTTTAAACACTTCTTCGATTACTGATTTTTTAATAGATGATCTTACGATAGGATTTTGAAGCACACCGTTTAATTCTTTGCTTTCTGCAATGGTGTTAGCAATTAAAGTCATATCAGCATTTACAGCCTCGGCTGCATTTTTATCTGATGCTAAACTTAAAACCGCTTTTGCGTAACGTATTGCTGCTCTTTCTCCTGCCATAGTAATATTAACTTAATGTAGCTTCTCCAATTAAAGAATCTACTAATTTTTGTTGTTTACTATTATCAGATAACTCGTCGCGTAATACTTTTTCAGCGATTTCAATAGATAAACCAGCAACGTGATTTTTCAACTCTGCGATAGCAGCTTTCTTTTCGCTTTCAATAGCAGCATGCGCTTGCTCGATGATTGTGTTAGCCTGTGTTTCAGCTTCTGTTTTAGCAGACTCAATCATTTTATCCTTCATCTCGCGTGCTTCTTTAAGCATCGCTTCTCTTTCTGCTCTAGCCTCGTTTAATAATTTCTTATTATCTGCCTGAAGATTTTGCATTTCTAATCTAGCTTTCTCAGCTGAATCTAATGCATTTTTAATACCGTCTTCACGAGTTTGTAAAGACTCTAAAATAGGTTTCCAAGCAAATTTTCTCATTAATACAATTAAGATTAATAAGATGATGGCTTGCATAAAAAACAATCCCGGTGAAAAATCATTTAATAACTGATCCATATGTAACTATATAATACGTTTCGTTTTTGTGTTTTGTTTAATCTTTTAAAAACAGCTTCTGCAACCAACCGTTACAGAATGCTGTTTCTATTTTGTTTCTTTTAGGAATTATTTCCCTAAGATTAATGCACCGAATGCTAAACCTTCTAATAAAGCTCCGATGATAATCATTGCTGTTTGGATTTTTCCAGCAGCTTCTGGTTGACGAGCGATAGCTTCCATAGCGCTACCACCAATTTTACCTAAACCTAATCCAGCTCCGATTACGATTAATCCTGCTCCAATTAAATTGTACATACTAATTGATTTTAAATATTAATTAAACAAATTCTTAATTAGTGATGGTCGTGTTCTTCAACAGCCATTCCTATAAATAACGATGATAACATCGTGAAAATAAACGCTTGTAAAAAGGCTACCAATATTTCGATAACCGAGATAAATAATGCCAGTGCTAATGAAACTCCTGTTGATGCTACCGGACCAAAGGCTTCTTTCATTGTAATAACTAATGCTATTAAGCTCATAACCACAAAGTGTCCTGCAGTCATGTTAGCAAATAAACGCACTAACAGAGAGAATGGTTTAATTAATACGAAACCAATTAATTCTATTACTGCTAAAATAGGTCTTAAGATATAAGGTACTCCAGGCATCCATAAGGTATGACCCCAGAAATCTTTACTTCCGCTAAATAAATAGATAACTACGGTGAAAATTGCTAAACATACAGTTACTGCAATCTGACCTGTTACGTTAAACCCAAGTGGCGTTAACCCTAATAAGTTTAAGATCCAGATAAAGAAAAATACAGTTAATAAGAACGACATGAACTTTCTGTATTTTTTCTCACCAATATTAGGACGTGCAATTTCGTCACGCACATAAATTACTAATGGTTCTAAAGCACGACCAAAACCAGTTGGAATCGCTCCCTTTTTGTATCCTCTAGCTAAGGCTCCAAATCCTAAGATCATTAAAAGCCCTGCTAATAACATACCGAATACACTTTTAGTAATAGAGAAGTCTAAAACTTTGCGTGCATTTTCAGCGTGGTGATGATCGTCAAAAATAACTTCATCAGCACCTGCTTCTAGTTCGTATATTTTACTGTGAATCTTTGTTAACTTAACACCATCTTTTTCTACAATAACATGACCTGCATCGTCGTGGTGAAATTCTGAAGACATAAACATTCTTAAACCTTCGCTAGTCCATACAATAACAGGTAACGGGAAACTTACATGCGTTCCTGTTTCGTTGTTAGTATATAAATGGAAATCGTGAGAATCTTTTAAGTGATGCGCAATATATTCCTTAATCTCTTCTGGAGTATCAACTTTATTTCCTCCTTCATGATGCTGATTATCATGCTCTCCTTCGTTTGCAAAAGCAAAAACCGAAGTCATCATTAAAACTAAAATTGCAATAAACTTGATAGATTTTGTTGCTACCATCATATTTTCTAAACTAATGAAATTACGCTCTCTAAAATTTTGTGCAAATGTACACAATAATTTAAAAACCCAAACCCTTTTTTTAGTTAGTTTTTTTTATGTTGCGGAATTCTCATTTTTCAGGGAAAATATTCATTAACTATTTGTTGTTAAGCAACTTTCCTACTGCGATAGCTTCGGTTGTTAAAAACAAGAATAAAGGCAATACTAAAGCGTAGCGTTCCACCTGTGTTAAACTATCATTTTCGAATACGGCATTTTTAAAAATCAATAAGAACAAACCTATTTTTAAAAACATAAATGCCAGATACGCATAGCCCGCGTTGTTAGGCATAATGCTGCAAATCCCCTCAATACTGGCGTACACTACTAACGATGCTACAGAGTGAAACAAATACACCTGCCACAATGGAAACGACAGTGGTTGCGATAAAATGCTTTGATGTATTGCTAATGCTATTGCAAAAAGCAACACCACAACCAGTGTAAAAAGGAGTATTCTTTTAATCATTCTTATCGTTATTGGTAATATTAAGTACTTGCCTAATAACAGAAAACATTGCCAGGAAAACTGCTAGCAATGTTACTATTTTATAATATAATTGATTGGCGTTGCCAAATTTGTGGTCTAACCACTCGCCTAATTTGCTCCCCAAATAAATGGTTAACCCCATTTGAAGCGCAATAGATGTAAACCTTACATACTTATTAAGCTGTCTTTTCGGCTGATTTCGATTGTTGTCCACCCTTCATTTCTTTTACAGCACCTTTCATTAAGCAGGTTACATTAAATGCTGCACCAGGTTCTACAGCTAACTTACCTACAGAAACTTCGCCTTCAATTTCTGCTGAATTTTTCAAGGTTAATGTTCCTGATAAGGTTAACTTCCCAGAAAACTTACCTTCAAAATAGGCATCGGTACCTTGCAATGTTCCTTTTATAAATCCTGTTTTACCTACTACAATTTTTCCTTTGGTAATTACATTACCTTCTACGGTGCCTTCTATTCTAAAATCACCTTCACTTGTAAGGTCTCCAACTAATTTAGTGCCTTGCGAAATATTCTGACTGGTAGGTCCTTCTGTCATTTTTTTTTCTTTTTTGTTTTCGGTAAACATAATTGCTATTAATTTAATTTGTATCTACGTTTAAAAAATCATTTAGGTTCTTATGAATCTGAATAATTTGATAATTCTTAGACGATATTACGAAATGGGGTTCTTTTATTTTCTTTTTATCTTCTTTAGCAAATAACTGCTCGAAAGTGTTCGCCACTAACTTATTAGTTATGCCATGAACGACCACAAAATTAGTATTTGTATCGTAAACATCAACTGAAGATTGTAATTTATAATATTTAACATGACTTAACACCGTATCTAATTCGGTTTTAAAGCCTTCTAATTGCTCCTTTTTAGCGTCTTTAAACGTATATATCACCTTATATTGCTGCCTGATGCTATCACTATCTTTTACAAAATCTTTATTTGCTAAAACAGGTAATACATTGCTTTCAATATGTTGTGCTTCTTTACCTTCTGGTTTGTTTGCGTAAGTGACACTTATAAAATTAATAGCCTTACTGTAAGCATCAAAACCATATAATCGACCAGTAGCTGTTGCTTTTAACAGCTCAAACTTTGGCACAATGGCATCGCCTTCAAATCTATTAATGTAATCTTCACTTTTCGAAATCACGTCGGCATATTCCTGATTCTCATATTGCGCATATAAAGCCTGATATAAATTCTCAGGACTATTCTCATCTTCATCAGAAACCATATCCGGATTACTTAAAATCATCGCGTAGCGCGTATCTGGATAATTGTTTATAATGTCATTTTTAGCAATGGCTGCTTCACCATTTTCACCAAGCAACTCGTAAATTTTATACAGATTATATTTTGAAGGTAATATTAAGCGCTCTTCCGGATTACTCTCTAACAAATCCTGAAACTTATCTTTCGCCAATTCGTATTCCTTAAACTTCTCTTTATAGATTAACCCCAACTGATAATAAGCGTAGTTACGGTCTTTAGAAATACTATCAATTTCCTTTTGCTCAGTTGGAATTTTAGAGATGTAATATTCCGGATCGTATAATTCTTCCTCGGTCGCAGCGGCTACAACATCTGTCCCTCCTGCTTCTCCAATATTTCCAATAACACCTTTACTGGACCAACGCCAGTTGTCTTCTAGTGCTCTATTCCCCCATTTTTTAATAAACTCATTTTTACCATATGCCACAGTGGTTGGATTGTAAAAATAGAACGTTGCTTGTGCTGGAGCTCCCACACCTTGAAACGCTGGTGCCTGTCTGCCTCCCGCATTAACCGTAGCTAACCCTTGATTACGTTCTAAAGCTTCGGCTTTTTCTTTTTCTGCTTCAGCTTTGGCTTTTAAATCATCTATAAAACCCTGAAAATAAGTTAACCGCTCTGCGTCCGGTAAGCGCACCAATCGTAAAATACTATCGTTAGTTATTGCAATACCTTCGTAGTAAATAACATCTTCTAAATTATCGCGCTTACGCTTAATAACGCGATACGGTTTGGAATTTAATTCAAGATTAGTTAGTGTGCTATCGTAATAATTTCCAGCTTCTTTATAAACCGAATTATCAAAATTGATATCACCTAAAATCTCGTAATTTTTAGCTTTTAATAAGCGATCTCTGGAATTAGTTCTTAACGACTTGTTGTAGTATTCAATCGCTAAAGCTTCGGCATTTGTATTTTGATAATATTGCCCTTTTTGGAAATAAATTTTATCGAGATACGGACGGTTTTCACGATTCTCTTCTAAATCGGTTAACAATTCTAATAACGCCATTCTATCCCCATTTTCGTAATCGAAATTCTTCATCTTCTCGAGATAGGCACTAATCATGTAAATTCTTGGCGTCTTTCTGTTTAGTTCGATAACCTTATCAAATGCGATATTGGCACTGTCTTTATAACCTAGTTCATTGTATAACTGCCCTTGTATAAAACGGTAACGTCCGCGTTCGTCATTACTTTTTGTAACATTTGATGCCACTTCAAGCTGGGTTATAGCACTGTCTATAGATTTGGTATTTAAATACGCTTGCGCCAACATAGACGTTGCATCGGCTAAATCCTGATCCTCTAACTCCTCCTGCTCTAATAAACGCTTTAAGTTTTTAATCGCCAGCTCGTTATTTTCTAAACGGATATTGGTTTTCTCTCGCCAAATTCTGGCTTGATTAATTTTATCGCTAGCTGCATATTTGTATAGAATGTAATTGAACGCTTCTAAAGCCGGCACAAAACGCTGATCGAAGTAACGCGCTTTTCCTAATAACAAGTAGGCTTCATCCATTTGCGGATTTTTCTCTTTCCCGCCAATATTCATGCTGTGCTTTTGAATGGCTTTTACTGCCTTTTCTTCTGCCGTTGAAAAACTCTCATTTTTTGATTGTCCTGGCAAAATAACCTCATCAAAAACCTCTAAGCGCTCGATTGGAAGAACATCCCAGTAATTATCGGTATAGCTTTCATTAAGACTAGCTCTACCCTGTTCTAAAGCGTTATACCCATTGTATAGCGTGTTGAATTCTGCCGTAACTGCATGAAAATTTCGGCTGATAAACTTGTCCTTTTTCCTAGAACAACCTACAACCAAAAGAATGGAACATGCAATAATAGATGGAACCTTATATGATGCTTTCAATGTTGGTATTTTTAGTCTAATTAAATAACTGTAAACTCTTACTTATATTATGTAAGCAGGTAAAAATAAACATCTTTTTTGATTATGCGATGAAATGCCTATGAAAACTCGACTTAAGAAGTCTACAGACCTCTTTTTACATATATTTTTGAGCAATAGCTTGCACTTCCATGCCCCAGCTCTGTCCAAACATCATGGCTTTTTGCGCTAAACCGTATTGTTTTCCTGCAAGTTTCTTCCCTAAATCAGTTTTATAAAAAGCAGTTAATTCCTTAATCTCCTCACGAGTGAATTCAACCATGTATAACCCGGCCATTTTTTCATACAAACCTCCTAAAGTCCCTTTAGCCTCCTGCATATAAGCTTCTTTTTTATCTTCAGAAACCATATTTCCTATTTGAGAAATAGCTGTTTCGAAAGCGGTAGTTGAACCCGTTAGTTTAATGAATTCAATAGTTTCCTTTTTGAATTCTGAATTGTCTTGTGCGTGAACATGGGTTGCTGTTCCCACCACTAATAAGCAAGCAAATAAAAGATTTTTCAATTTTACTGATTTTTAATTGGTTAATACTTAGCTTTATTCTTACACAATTCTACGAATTAATATTTTTTTTAGCTCAATTGTTACTAACAAATTTAATTTTTCCACGCCAAGTTCACTATTTTTGTCAAAAATTTACACATGTCATCATTTCATAATCTTACCATTAAAAACATAAAGCGTGAGACATCAAAAGCCATTAGCATTACGTTTGATGTTCCGGAAGCTTTAACCGATACTTTTTCATTTAAATCAGGACAGTATATCACATTAAAAGCTACAGTTAACGGCAACGAAGTTCGTCGTGATTATTCGCTTTGCGCTTCTCCAAAAAGTGGTGCATTAAAAGTCGCTATTAAAGAAGTTAAAGACGGAACGTTTTCTGCTTATGCCAACCAAGAATTAAAAGAAGGTGATGTTTTAGAAGTTGCACCTCCAAAGGGGCGTTTTACCTTTGAACCTAATGATTCTATCACTAAAAACATTGCGCTTTTTGCAGCTGGTAGTGGTATCACACCTGTTTTAAGTATTATAAAATGTGCTTTAGAAGAAGAAGTGCACAGTCATGTGATTTTGGTTTACGGAAACAAAACTACCGAAGACACCATGTTCTTAAACGAACTTTTAGAGCTTCAACATGAATATAAAGAGCGTTTCTCTATTCAGTTTGTATTTAGCCAAGCTGATGAAGACGATGCTATTTTTGGTCGTATCGAGAAAAGTACGGTAAACTACGTGATGAAAAACAAGCACAAACATATTGATGTTGATGCCTATTACTTGTGTGGACCAGAAGCTATGATTCACACCGTAAAAGATGTTTTAACAGCTAACGGTGCCGATGCAGAGCGTATTCATTACGAATTATTTAAGGCTGCAAAAGCTGAAGCCATTGAAACACCTGCCACTTCAGCAACAAACGGATCTACTAAAGCAACCATTATAGTTGACGATGAAGAAACGGTAATTGAAATGTCTCAAAAACAAACCATTTTGGAAGCAGCAATCGACGAAGATTTAGATGCACCGTATTCATGCCAGGGTGGTATTTGTAGCAGCTGTTTAGCACGCATAAAAGAAGGTGCTGCAACCATGCGCCAAAACAGTATTTTAACCGAGCAGGAAGTTGCAGAAGGTTTAATATTAACCTGTCAGGCCCAACCGACAACACCGACCATTACCGTAGACTACGACGACGTTTAAATTAGATTTTTAGACTAGTTCGCTTTTAGAATAAAGAAGCGGTTATTTAATAAAGACTGAAAAAACTGTCATTCTGAATTTATTTCAGAATCACATTGTGTCAAATCTCAAGTGTTATGAGAATCTGAAACAAGTTCAGGTTGACACGGTTCTTAATTAAATAACCGCTTTTATCTTTTCTATAATAGTTTGTGGAGAAATACTCGCTGAAGCTTTTTCGTAACCTTCAGGATATTTGTTTCCGTAAATGGAAGTTGGCACCAATGGAAACTGATTTCTATCAGCAACCAAAGCATAATCTTCCGGTTGATTGAAAGGCGCAAAACCTGCAAATGGGTGTGTTACACCCCAAATAGTAATTACTTTTACGCCTTGCATAGCAGCCATGTGTGCATTACCAGAATCCATAGCCAGCATGAGATCTAAATTAGAAATCACAGCTAATTCCTCATCGAACTTTAGCTGTCCTGCGGTATTGGTAACATTATCAAAACTTTTAGCAATATTTTTAAGAGTTTGAGCTTCTTCTTTTCCACCACCAAACAAAATAACGTGATAATCTTTTGATAATTCAGCGATGACTTCTTTCATCAACTCTAAAGGATACATTTTCCCCTCATGAGCCGCAAAAGGCGCAATACCAACCCATTTTTCAGATTTATATTCAAAGCCCTTTAATGTTAACGGACTTGGTTTTGGAAATTCCGGCTGACTTAAATCAATTGGATACCCCAAAGCTTTAAACACATCGGCGTAGCGCTGATGCGTGGTTTTTAATTGCTGAAAAACATCACCCGAAACCAAAGCTTTCTTTTCAGCACGACCTTTATCAATTTGCACCACTTTAGTTCCTAAAAAGAAGGTTTTTAAAATATTTGTTCGAAGGACATTGTGTAAATCGGCAACTTGAGTAACACCTAAAGCTTTTAATTCTTTTGATAATTTATACAACCCAAAAACGCCTTTATGTTTACCTTTTAAATCAGCTGCAAACACATTTACATTAGGAATCCCTTTAAAAAAAGGCATAAAAAAACCTCTGGTTAAAACCGTAATTTTAACCAGAGGATATTGTTTTGTAAATGCCCGAAGTACAGGCACCGTCATCGCCACATCACCCATTGCCGAAAGGCGAATAACAAGAATATGTTCTGGTGATTTTGGCATGTATTTTTAATGAAATTATACGATTGACACTTCGACAAGCTCAGTGTGACAACATTAATATCATTGTTTTATCCTAAAACAAGTTCAGAATGACAATTATTATTTCTGACCTCTTAAAACCGGGTTAAGCTCATCGTCGTTGTACATTTTCATTTGTTTGTATACTTTCATGTACTTATCGCCTTTTTCAATATCACTTAATAAGGTATCGATAGCAGTACTTAAATCCACACGTTGCTCTAAAAGCACATCTAATTTCTTTTGGCAAGCTGCACGGTGCTCATCGGAAGCATCAGTACGCGTTGCTTCTTCATTCATGTGATAGATCTTTAAGGCTAAAATCGATAACCTGTCTACGCCCCATGCCGGACTTTCTGTATTGATTGTAGCATCGGCTTTAGCCTCAACGTCTTTATATAAATCTAAAAAATAGCTATCAATATACTCCACCATGTCCGTTCTGTCCTGATTTGAAGCATCAATCTGACGTTTTAAGGTTAAAGCGGCTACTGGATCGATTTGCGGATCGCGAATAATATCTTCGTAATGCCATTGTACCGTATCAATCCAACACTTTCTATACAATAAATGCTCGATTAAATCGCTTTCTGGGTAAGCATTTTCGAATGGTTGATCTACTGAATCTATTACGTGGTATTTTGCAATAACCTCTTGAAATATTTTATTGGCTTTATCTGTAAACATGATGTATTAATATTTAGGAGCACAAATATAAGTCTAATTAATTAACTTTATTGTTCAATTCTAAAATAGAACGCATGAAAATTCACAATATCTCAACTGAAAATTCTATACTGAATAGCTTTATTGCTGAAATGCGTGATGTAAACATTCAAAAGGACAGCATGCGTTTTAGACGAAATATTGAACGCATTGGTGAAATTTTAGGCTACGAAATGAGTAAAACATTAAGCTATTCAATATCAGAAATCATCACGCCCTTAGGCGGCTGTAATATGAATTTAATAGACAACAACATTGTGTTATGTTCCATTTTACGCGCCGGTGTGCCTTTACATAACGGCTTATTAAATTATTTTGACAAAGCCGAAAATGCGTTTATTTCGGCGTATCGCCACCATAAACACAATCCAGAAAGTTTTGAAATTATAGTGGAATATTTAGCTTGCCCCAGTTTAGAAGGCAAAACCCTAATTCTCGCAGACCCTATGCTAGCCACCGGCCAATCTATGATTGCAACCTACGAAGCGTTAAAGCCCTTTGGGACACCAAAAGAAGTTCATTTAGTAAGTTTAATTGGAGCCCCTGAAGGCGTAGAGTTAGTAAACAAACATTTTAATGCCAATACTCATTTATGGATCGCAACCATTGATGAAAAGTTAGACAAAAACAGTTATATCGTCCCTGGATTAGGTGATGCAGGCGACTTAGCTTTCGGTCAAAAACTACAGCAGTAATAAAATAAAAGGAACAACTACCAAAATTGACAAAAAGACTTCTTTAAACCAGTTTTCCTCAATGGTTTCCAAATAATTAGTAATAATTATAGCCAATGGTGCAAAAGCGAATAAGAATTCGCTTCCTGTTTTATTTGGCGACATAGCAATTACTAAAGCCGCAACCAGAAACGCAATAATAACAATTTGAAACGATGCTCTAAACGATTTCTTTTTACTTTTTAAATTCTTCAAATAAAATATTGAAGCCCAGATTCCGAAGGATAGTAGCATGGTAATCCCAACCAAATACTTTAATGAATTATACGATGTAAAATCAGCGCCAATAGTTGGATTAATATGCAGTAACTTAAAATAATCTCCTGTTACCACAATTGAGGTACAAACCGACAATATAAATACAGAAGCTACGCCTGTATATGGTATAATCCAATGACGTAAATGATTGTCAGAATACAACAAAAGACTGACTATAATAAGTACGATAAAAAGAATCGCCCAAAAGTAAAAAAGTGACGCTATGGCAATCCAAAACGCAGCATCAAACAATTTTTTTTTGACGTTTTTTTCAGTTCTCAAACTCATAATTCGTCGTAATCCCAGTAAGAAAAAGAAGTTAGCAAATAGAATATTGATATCTCCTGTAGTTTGCACAAACGTGAGTAAAAACACGCTATACAACAACACATCGTAGTTATTCTTCTTGGTTAAATTATTCTTTGAAATAATAAAATTTACTACCAAAATGGTCAAGCAACACAATAAAAAAACCGATAACTGCTTAAAAATAAAAGCAATGGTTATCGGTTGATTCACCAACGGAATTCTAGCCATAGTAAAAGCTAAAAGCGTAATAAAAAGTACTACGACGAAATTTATTGGCTTAGATTTACTAAAAAGACTTGCTATCATTAACCGTTTTTGTATTTTTGCTACGTAAATATACTAACTATGAAACTGATATATTTATTTATTTCTCTTTTGAAATTTTAAATATTGAACGTGACATGAGCCTTAAAAAAATAATATAACACACTCATGAAAGACTTTTTTTACGCGATACAGGATTTATTCGTTAATGTTCTTTTTAAACCTTTAGATGCTTTACGTGCTTTAGAACTTGAAAACTGGTTCGCAGCAAGCATCATTTCTTGGATTTTTGTTGTTATCTGTCTAGTAGCTTTGGTTTACTGGATGTTACAACTTAAAAAGTTTAACGACAATAACGAAGAAGACAAAACTGTTTCTTCGCACTCGTTTTTATAAATCGAATCCTATATCTTTACGATAATACATCTTATCAAAGTTTAGTTTATCTATACTTTGGTAAGATTTTTTTATGGCCTCTTGGTACGTCTCCCCATAAGAGGTAATTGCAATAACGCGTCCTCCAGAAGTCACAACTTTACCTTCTTTTAATTGCGCTCCTGCGTGGAACGGAATAGAATCTTCAATGGCATCTAAACCAGTAATCTCTTTGCCTTTTTCATAAGCTTCAGGATAACCTCCAGATACCATCATGATGGTTGTCGCTGCACGTTCGTCAATCTCGATGTCAATCTTATTAAGTGTACCATTTGCCATTGCTTGTAACACTTCAACAAAATCATTTTTAAGTCTAGGTAAAACAACTTCGGTTTCTGGGTCGCCCATACGCACGTTGTATTCAATCACTTTAGGATCGTCTCCAACTTTAATTAAACCGATAAACACAAAACCAACGTAAGGTAATTTATCTTTCTTAAACCCTTCTATAGTTGGTTTAACAATACGGTCTTCAATTTTAGTTAAGAATTCTTCGGTAGCAAAAGGCACTGGAGAAACCGCTCCCATACCACCTGTATTTAATCCGGTATCTCCTTCACCGATACGCTTGTAATCTTTAGCGGTTGGTAAAATTTTATAGTTTTCACCATCGGTTAACACAAAACAACTTAACTCGATACCATCTAAAAACTCTTCAATGACCACTTTAGTACTCGCCTGACCAAATTTAGCATCAACTAACATGCTTTTCAATTCGGCTTTAGCCTCGTCTAAGTCATTTAAAATAACAACGCCTTTTCCGGCAGCTAAACCATCGGCTTTAAGCACATACGGCGCATTAAGCGTTTCTAAAAAAGCATAGCCTTTCTCAACTGTTTCAGCAGTAAAACTTTCATAAGCAGCCGTTGGAATGTTATGACGGTATAAAAATTCTTTAGCGAACTCTTTACTACCTTCTAATTCAGCAGCCTCTTTTTGTGGCCCTATAACTGAAATATGCTTAAGAGCATCATCATTTAAAAAAAAGTCATGAACCCCTTGTACTAAAGGATCTTCAGGCCCAACAACAACCATATCAATCTTCTTGTCTAATACTAATTCTTTAATGGCTTCAAAATCTGTTACGCCAATATTTACATTGGTCGCCACATTAGCAGTACCTGAATTTCCAGGTGCTACATACAATTCATTACATAACGGGCTTTGTGCAATTTTCCAAGCGAAAGCGTGTTCTCTTCCTCCTGAACCAAGAACTAATATATTCATTGTTTAGATGTTTTTAGATTTCCCCTTTCTTAGGGATTTCAATTTATTGTTATTTAATGCTTAGCACTAAACGTAATTTTTCTGAGTGCAAAAATAAAATTAATGCCTCGAATTCACGACTTTTTTTTATTTACTTTACAAAAATAATGTGTCCTGTTGAATTTATTTAATCTATCGTTAGCTTTAAAAGGCTTTCCTGTTAAGGAAACCAATACACTTTTGAAATCTATTCAAAATATTAGTGAGGAACATTACGCGGAATATTTAAATACTCAAAAACAAGCAATTGTTGCCTACCATTTAAAACATAACCCGTTTTACAAGACTTTTGCTAAAGATGTAGACTTAAGCGATTGGAATAGCATTCCAGTAATGACCAAACGCGATTTACAACAACCACTTTCAAACCGGCTTTCGGAAGGATTTTCTAAAAAAAACACATTTGTAAACAAGACATCTGGTTCTTCGGGTGATCCATTTATTTTTGCGAAAGACACGTTTTGTCATGCTTTAACATGGTCTGGCATTTTTGATCGCTATGGCTGGTATAATATTGATTTAAACACATCGAAACAAGCCCGATTTTATGGTATTCCTTTGAACAAAAAAGGCTATTACAAAGAACGTTTAAAAGATACTCTAGGTAACAGGCATCGATTCTCGGTTTTCAACTTAAGTGATTCTGAATTTGAAAAAAACCTTGATAAATTTAAGGCAACAAAATTCGACTACATAAACGGCTATACCAGTGCCATTGTTCAGTTTGCTAAGTTTCTTGAAAAGAAAAATATTGTTTTAAAAGATATTTGTCCAACTTTAAAATTGTGTATTGTGACTTCGGAAATGCTATTTGAAACCGATAGAGAACTTCTAAAATTACAGTTTGGTATTCCTATTGTTAATGAATACGGTGCTGCAGAATTAGGAATAATCGGTTTTGAAAACCCAATCAACCAATGGATCGTAAACAGCGACGATTTATATGTTGAAATACTAGATGAAAACGACAATGTTTTGCCATTCGGGAAAGAAGGACGCATTGTAGTTACCACACTTTACAATAAAGCACACCCCTTTATTCGCTATGATTTAGGTGACATAGGAGTTTTATCTAAAACTAGCACATTAAAAACACCTATCCTTGAGAATTTAACTGGTCGCACAAACGATTTGGTTAAACTACCAAGCGGAAAAACAGCAGCAGGATTAACCTTTTATTACGTCACAAAAACAGTAATTGAAGATTCTGGCAATGTAAAGGAATTCATTATTGAGCAAACTAAGATAAATACCTTTAAAATTAGTTATGTTAGCAATGAGATTCTTTCCGAAAAAGACAAAATCAATATAAAAGCCGCTGTCGAAACCTATTTAGAGTCTGGACTAACTGTTCAATTTGAAAGAAAAGAACGCTTAAACCGAGAAAAAAGCGGCAAATTGAAACAGTTTAGATCTTTTTTATAGCTACTACTAGTTTTGATTTTACAAAAAAATGTTCAAACAAGAACAAAATCATGTATTTACATGATTTAAAAACAGAAAAACCCAACCCTTTTTTGTAAACCAAAAAATTATGTTTTAGTAAGTGAAACTTATTAAAAGACATACTATTTTTATGAACTCTATAATATGCCAAAGATTCATTAATACCTATGGCATCTTTTCCAGAAGACTTAACAGCATTTATCCATAATAACCAATCTTGTCTTTTACGTAAATTAGGGGATTTTATCTTACCTAAAACCTCTGCATTGTAAATTCCGGTTAAATTCCCAATATAATTGCTCTTTAGAAGTGTATTGTAAGACACTTTTGGCAATGCCTTAATTCTTTTATTCAAATGAACGCCTTGGTCATTAATTAAATCATAATCAGAAAAACAAACATCACAATTTTCAACTTGCATAAAAGAAATTTGCTTTTCAAGCTTATTAGGTTTCCAAATATCATCCGCATCTAAAAATGCTATATAGTCACCTTTTGCTTCATCAATTCCTTTATTTCTAGCAATTGCTGGTCCTGAATTGGTTTTTAATTGAAGTAGTTTTATTCGGGAATCTTTATGGATATATTCCCTTAGAAGCTCAATAGTATTATCACTTGAGGCATCATTTACAATAATCAGTTCCCAATTTGTGTAAGTTTGACTTTGAACAGATTCAATGGTTTCACTAATAAATTTAGCCGAATTATAAGAAGGCGTTATTATAGAAACCAACCCTTTCATTAATATGCTTTTTCTTCCCCTTTAACAGCGTTTAAAAATGTTTGTATGACAATTTTTAAGTCTAGCAACAGAGACCAGTTTTCTATATAAAATATATCGTATTTAACACGATTAACAATATCCTTATCTGTTTCTATTTCACCACGAAAACCACTAGTTTGCGCCAAACCCGTTATGCCAGGCTTTACAAAGTGACGTACCATAAACTTATCTACGCGTTGAGCGTACATATTGGTATGACTTACCATATGCGGTCTTGGACCTACAACAGACATGTCCCCAAATAGCACATTAAAAAACTGAGGCAATTCGTCTATACTGGTTTTACGAATAAAAGCACCAACCTTAGTTATTCTCATATCACCTTTAGTTGCCTGTTGCTTATGAGCATCTTCATTCGGTGTCATAGACCTAAATTTATAGCAGTCAAATTCTTTATAATTAAATCCATTTCTGGACTGTTTAAAAAATATTGGTCCCTTTGATTCTAATCTTATAATTATTGCTAAAATAGGGGTCAACCAAGACAAAATAAAAATGATAACAAATGAAGAAAAAATAATATCAAATGCTCGCTTCACAAATTTATTTATAGGTTCTTGAATAGGTATATCTCTCATAGAAAGAATAGGAATATAGTCGTAATATTCATATTTCAATTTTCTTGAATAGATGTCCTTGTTATCAGGAATAAACTTTAATTCTTTTAAATTATTATCGGCAAAATCAATAAGTTTATTTATTTGTTTATTTGATAAATTTGCTACAGAAAAGTAGATCTCATTAATATCATTTTCAATAATATAATCAAAACATTTTTTTAAAGAAAAATCATCATCCTTCACTATAAACTGCTTTTTAAACTTATAGCCAAAATGAAGTTTAGTGTTAAAAATTTTAATTAACTGTCTTGCCTTTTCTGTATTACCTAAAACGATAACATTTCTTAAATTCCCTCCTAAAACTGCTCGATATCTGTTTAGTAAGAAAAACGTTAAAATCTTAAAAAAGGACACTAAAATAAAAATAGAAATGAGATACTCCCCCAAAGCCAATCTACTAATATTAGGTTGTTTAAAAAATCCAATATAAGCATACAGCGCAAAAGCGAGTAACACAAATTGTCTCAGCAACAAAGCAATGATTTGAAATAAACGCGTATGTCTTTGCACCTCATAGAAATGATTATAAAAGGCAATAGCTTCCCAGAAAATAATGGAGTATAACAAAAACAAATAAACATGATTGAAATTAATAGGAAACAAAAAAATAGCACCTATAATAAGCCCTATATCAATACAGCGAGATATGGGATTAATAAATTTAGAAAATCGTCCTTTTGGGTTTGTACTCAATTTACTTTTTTATATGTTGTTTAAAATCTTTGTGCTCACTTTTAAATAGATCGTCTTCCGATAGAGTCTTAAAATAATCGTAAGTTAATTTCATCCCTTGCTCTCGACTTACTTTAGGTTCCCAATGTAATAGTTTTTTTGCTAAACTAATATCTGGCTGACGTTGTAAAGGGTCATCAACCGGTAATTCCTTATATATTACTTTCTGAGACGTATTTGTTAACTTGATAATTTCTTCTGCAAAATCTCGAATAGTTATCTCATGAGGATTTCCAATATTAACCGGATAAGCATAATCACTAAATAGCAAGCGATAAATTCCTTCAACCTGATCGTCTACATAACAAAACGATCGCGTCTGAGACCCATCCCCAAAAACGGTTAAGTCTTCCCCTCTTAAGGCTTGTCCCATAAATGCAGGAATAACACGACCATCATTCAATCGCATTCTTGGTCCATAAGTATTAAAAATACGAACAATGCGCGTTTCTAATCCATGAAAGCGATGATAAGCCATAGTTATAGATTCTTGGAAACGTTTCGCCTCATCATAAACACCTCTTGGCCCTATGGTATTTACATTTCCATAATAATCTTCAGATTGTGGATGCACTAAAGGATCACCGTATACCTCCGACGTTGAGGCAATTAATATTCTTGCCCTTTTAGCTTTAGCCAAACCTAACAGATTATGCGTACCTAAAGAACCTACTTTGAGCGTCTGAATAGGAATTTTAAGATAATCTATGGGACTGGCAGGAGATGCAAAATGAAGGATATAATCTAAATCCCCTTCAATTTTAATAAACTCCGTAACATCGTGTTCTATAAATTCAAAATTAGGGTCTGATTCTAAATGCTCAAGGTTCTTTTTATCACCTGTAATGAAGTTATCCATGCCAATAACATGAAAACCTTCATTAATAAAGCGATCACATAAATGTGACCCTAAAAACCCTGCAGCACCAGTTATTAAAACCCTCTTCATCCTTAATTTATTTATTAGATCCTTTTCCTATAGAATAGCAAACGAAACCAATGTTTTCAAGAGCTTTTGTGTCTAAAATACCTCGTCCGTCAAACACAAAAGCTGGCTTTAACATGTTATCGTAAATACGTTGCCAATCGTAAGTTTTAAACTCATCCCACTCAGTCAAGACTGCAATAGCATGGGAATCTTTACAAGCTTCGTACGGATCCTTTTTTACCTTCAATAAACTTCTGTTTTCGTCTTCAGTACGGGTATTCAAATAATCTAAATCGGCATACATACGCTCTTCAATCACCTTAGGATCGTAAACTTCAATTTGCGCTTGTTCATTCAATAGATTATCTGCCACTTGTATTGCTGCAGACTCCCGAGTATCGTTTGTATCTTTTTTGAACGCCCAGCCTAAGAATGTGATTTTCTTTCCTGAAACCGTATTATATAGGGTACTGACAATATTATTAGAAAAACGATTCTTTTGATAATCGTTCATAATGATGACCTGTTCCCAATAATCAGCAACTTCATTTAAGCCATAGGTTTTAGCGATATAAACAAGGTTTAAGATATCCTTTTGAAAACAAGACCCTCCGAACCCAACTGAAGATTTTAAGAACTTAGAACCAATCCTAGAGTCCAGTCCAATGGCTTTGGCTACTTCATTGACATCCGCTCCCGTTTTTTCACAAAGTGCCGACATAGAGTTGATAGATGATACACGTTGCGCCAAAAACGCATTGGCTGTTAATTTTGATAATTCTGAAGACCAGACATTAGTCGTTAAAATACGCTCTTTAGGCACCCAATTGGCATACACATCAACCAAAGCCTGAATGGCTTCCTGACCTTTATCCGAAGTATCTCCCCCAATCAACACACGGTCAGGAGCAAATAGATCTTCAACTGCTGTTCCTTCTGCTAAAAATTCCGGATTTGATAATATCTGAAACTCAACACCATTACCTGTATGATCTAAAATATTCTTTATGGCTGAAGCTGTACGTACTGGTAACGTTGATTTCTCAACGACAATTTTATTATTTTTAGAAACTGAAGCAATCTGGCGCGCACATAATTCGATGTATTTTAAATCCGCCGCCATCCCCTTCCCTTTACCGTAGGTTTTTGTAGGTGTGTTCACGGATATAAAAATCATATCGGCTTCGTCAATTGCTTTATCTACTTCTGTAGAAAAAAACAAGTTTCTATCACGTGCTTCTTCAACAACCTTATCTAACCCAGGTTCGAATACCGGTAATTTGTCCAGATTTTCATCATTCCATGCTGCTATGCGAGCTTTATTAACATCTACAACAGTTACTTTTATACTTGGACATTTTTGTGCAATAACAGCCATAGTAGGCCCGCCTACGTACCCAGCACCAATGCAGCAAATATTTTTTATTTTCATTTATTTCTTTTATCTAACTAATTCTTTTACAAACTTATCTAAAACTTCCTTTTGAGAAAACTTTTCTTGAACATACTTTTTTGCATTGGTTCCAATTGAAATACTCAAGTCGTTATTGTTTCTCAAGTTATTAAGGCACCCTATTATATCCTCTAAATTTGTGCCATCAAAATAATAGCCCCCATTAGATTCCCTTAAAACAGTAGCTACCTCACTTTCTATATTTCCAGTTACGATTGAAGGTTTCCCACTAGCCATCATTCCTAATAACTTAGATGGCATAACCGTATCAATAACATCTTTTTTTTGAAACAGCACATGCACATCTGCACTTGATAATAAAACAGGTAACTCTTCAAAAGGCACAAGATTAAAGTGCTTCACAAAGTTAAATTGCTTTAATTCTTCAACAATTTTACCCTTTTCGGCACCTTCCCCAACCACAATAACTTCAATGTTGTCCATATTATTCAATTGATTCACAAAATCAATAAAAAACTTCCAATCTTGTTTGGCCCCAATATTACCAGAATACAAAATTTTGAATTTACTTGATTTTAAATACGGATGTCTATTCTGTATATCATCAAATAATGAAACATCTATCCAGTTGGTAAGATAATATGATGTAGTGTTAGTTTTAGAATTAAGCTTATTTATCATGCCATAACTAATTGTCGAGACGACATCAGCTTTGTTAAGCAACTTTTTTTCTACCCATAACAGGGACTTAAAAATACGCTTTGTATTACCATTTAATAAGCCAGAATCTATGGCTGCATCAAATTCAAAATCCTGAATATGTACCCATAACCTAGATTTATACCGCAATTTTAAAAACCATCCTAATAAAACAGAAGTAGTAAAAGGAACTATAGATATAATTATATCTGGTTTAGAGACTTTAAAAAGATTTATAAAATTTCCACACGTAAAACTTATAAGATGAAGAATACGCTTTGAAAACGTAGGATTACTAGGAACATACTGCTTACTTCTTAAAACGGTTACTCCATTAATGTATTCTTTTAGCAAATAGGATTTCTTCTTATAATCTTCCCTAATTTCCCACTGAGGATAATACGGAAAGCCTGTTATAACCGTTACATCAAATCCCTGTCTTACTAAATATTCTGCTTTTTGAGTCGTATATAAACCAATTGCACTGTCTTCGGGGTAATAGTTTATACCTACTATGGTAATTTTTTTACTCAATTTCTCTAATCTTTATAAATTTAGCTGGAGATCCTGCATATACGGAAAATGCATTTAAATTTTTAAATACAGAACTTCTGGCTCCAACTACCGTTCCTTTTTCAATTAATACTCCCGGAGTTACAAAAACATCTGTGGCCAACCAACATCCATCTTCTATTATGATCTTATTAGCATGAATTGGAAACTCCATTTTCGAATAATCATGAGACCCCGTACAAATATAACTTCTTTGTGATATTACGGTATTAGAACCTATCTCAATCTCTCCCAAAGAATATAAAACAACCTCATCCCCAATCCAACTATAATCGCCAATAGATACTTTCCACGGATAGGTAATTTTTACTGAAGGTCTTACAATAACCCCTTTTCCTACTTTAGCACCGAAACAACGCAAAAGAAAACGCCTCCAACCGTATAAAAATTGTGGAGACCAGGCAAATAAAGTTGCTTGTACAAACCACCAAATTTGTACAAAAATAGGCGATTTGCCCCTAAAGCCCCCAGGCATTTTAAACATGTTTAAATTCTGCATAAAACTATTGCACTTAACCTACTTCCTTTAATTCCTTTATAAAAATAAACATTCCCAAAAAGTAGGTAAATGTAACTATTCCAAAATGCCTAGACAAAAAGTTTTCAGTTGTGCAAACCAATAACATTTGAAAAAGCAACAATACGGATAATTTAGAGCCTTTAATACATTTAAAAACAACATAGATGTAATAGCAAAAAATCAACAAACAAATCCATCCGCCATAAAGCAATATATTTAAATAGTAATTATGTGTATTATAAGGTTGGATTTTACTAAAGTTACTATCGTATTTTGACTCGTAACATGAATTAAGTTCTCCTTGTAACGAATCTCCATAACCTAAAAAAGGCATTTCATAATATAGCTCCTTTGCACAATTATAGATAGCAACGCGGATATTGGTAGAATTATGATGGTTTCCTTTTAATTCTACTTTATATTCTGTAAAAACTTCAATAAAACGTTTAAATAGAATTTCTTTAAATGAAAACAAAAGAAGAAAACCTAAACTGACTAGGAAAATTAAGGTAATTATTTTATGCTTTCTATTAAGCTTTTTAAAGAAAAAACAAACTATCAATACCAAAGTTAATAAATATATCACCATAATAATTCTTGAACTAAACAAAAACAACATGAATGTTGTCATTATTACGTTTACGATAAACAAGTATTTTTCTCTTTTAAAATTTAATTTATTTGTAACCAAATGATAAATGGATAATGTAAAACTAATGAGTAAAAACATTGAAAAATACGTTGGATGAATATCTAATTTAGCATGTCTAAAAACATAATCTCTAAAAAAAGGAATGTTCTCTGGGCTAACATTAAACAACAATTTAACACTGTTAACATCTAAAAAAAACCACAAAAAATAAATAGATACTATCAACACAGCACCTTGAAAAACTTTTAATGCTAAAGACTTTTCTTTTTCTCCAATATAAATAGGTCTAAAATAAAAAAGCAAAGGAAAAACAAGAAAAGGTAAATTAAGCAATATTGTTTTAACAGATAAATCGGTTGACACTAATTCATGAATTAAAAACAACCAAAACATTAAAGTCAAAAAAATCAATTCTTTGGTTATTTGCCTGCGTCCGTCGGTTTTAAAATATTGAATAAAAAATCCAAGTGAACAACAAATAATAGTTATTGAATTTATGTTTTCTTTCATTAACGGAAAACATGCTAACAATAAAAAAAAGAATTTATTATATAAAGGTAATACCCGAATGTCCTTAAAATTATTCATAAAAACTACATTCTCAATTTTATTGCACTAAAGATTTGTATAATAATTCCCAATCTTTTATTCTTTTTTGCCATGAATATTTAAGTTTAACAAAATCACTTAAGTGTTCTCCTTTAAGTTTACGTTCCTCAAAGGTCCAATTAGCTACCTTAATTAAAGCTTGTGTCAACTCACTTTCATTTGGGTTTATTAAAATTCCTCCGTTATCGTTCCACTTTAAATCCAATCCGGTCTGAAAAGTAGTTATTACCGGTGTTTTGCAAATAGCTGCTTCTAAGTTAACCATCCCGACAACTTCGGAATAAGAAGGTGCCACAAAAACAAAAGCCTGTTTATATAAACGTTCTTTTTCTTCCCCAGTAACCAAGCCTAAAAATTCAACTTTATCTTCAATTTTTAACTCTTTGACTAGCTTCTCTAAATAGATTTTATATGCATTAAAAGGCCCCGCTATTTTTAATTTAAAATCATCGTTTTTTAGTCTTGAAAACGATTTAATAAGCATATCAATACCTTTTTTAGCATCTAGCCTACCTAAATAAAAAAAGTACTTTTCCTTTTTCTCAACAAAAAAATCCTCTTGCAAACTAAATTTGTTATGGTCAATAACATTAGGTAATTCAACAAAATTAGAAGAGGGAAATATACTTGCTAAATTTTTAATTTCATCGGAAGTTATTCCATGAATCTTCGAGGCCTTTGAAAAAACAGAATTAGCGAAACTATTAAAGTAAATTTTCTTTTTTAAGCGCCCTTTTTCCCAAAGCCAAGGTTCATACATGCCATGAGGTGTTAATATAAAAGGAATTTTATTTTTAATTGCAAATTTAGCTGCACAATACTGAGGAAACATCCATACACCATGTATATGGATAACATCGATACCTCTATCCTTCTTAATGCTATTAAATAGTTTTTCCCAATCCTTCGAAAACAACCATGGTTTATTAGTTTCTACAAGGAATATATCATCTTCACTTTCCTTCCTTGAAGAAATAACAAACGACTCAACACCTTCAACATTATTCAGTCTACCATTAAGTTCCTGAACTACGGTACGTAAACCTCCACTATGTATCGAGAAATCTTCTATGATGTGTGCTATCTTCATTAAAATCTTTTATAAAAACGAGTAATATAAAATAAAATTCAGGAGGAAAATAGTGTCCTTCTCTAATTAATTTAATTATTAAATAAAAAAAAGTACCCTGTTCTATAACTTTATCGTTCCGTTTAAAAATACGACTTGCCCTTAAAATAAAATACCCTATTAAAAACAAACCGAAAACCCCAAAGTCTACCAACATTCTTAAAAACAATGAATTTGCATCATCCTTATTTATTTTAGAAAAACCAATAGTAATTAAATACTCAGGGGGCTCCATTGAATAGTAATATTTTTCATACACTGAACCATATGAACCAAGACCTGAACCTAATGGGTTGTTTAAAAAACTGGTTTTTGTGATAAACATATTACTCAACAAAGCATAAGAACTTAAATTAGTAGATTGTTTAAATTTACCATCATCTACTGCTGAAAACGATTCAACCGTTTGTTTTGCCCTTCTGATAAAAAAATTGGAATCCTCAGAATTTACATTTACATCCCAATTAGAGTATAAATAATAAAAAGCTGCTCCCAATGGTATTAAAACCACTAGAACATATTTCATAAAATATTTGACTTTAAAAAGCGGTATTATAATCATTAAAAATAGTCCTATATACCCCATAGATGATTTAGAAAGCATTATGGTTATAACCAAAACAAATACTCTAAAATATTTGTTTTGCTTCCAATAAATATAAACCGCAGGCAACATAATTGCCGCATAGTGCGCTGGTTCCTGTAAAATACCGTTCAATCTATCCCCATTTAAGAAAACGTTTATTCTTAAATAAAACATAAAAATGGCTAATACTGCCAGCCAAAAAGCAAATTGTAAATAAACTTTAATTAAATATTGCTTGCCGTAAGTCTTAATTAAACTATAATAGAATATACAACTCAAAGAAATTCCCGCTAGCTGTGCTATTAAAGAATCTATGGGACTACCAACCACTATGTAATTTAGAACCCCGTGAATAATAAAAAAGGAAATTAAACCAAAGAAAAATTTATTTAGATAAATCTGTTTTTTTAAAGCAAGTAAACTTAAATTCAATAATATTATAAAATAAAACAGCTTAATGTCTATTATATAATGAAAATTAAAATCTTCACTAAAAAGTGCAAAAATACTTGTTCCGACAATGAATTTATCAAGAATCTTCATGTAAGATTTTTTTTGCTTCAAATTTAAGCATTGCCCAAATATAATCTATTAAACAAACAATATAATTTACACCCGCTGTTTGATGTTTAGCTCTTAATGTTTCCTTTAAAACTTTTGAAATATTATTATTACTTACTCCTTCGGCTCCCATAATAGCCGTAATTTCATTAACCTTTAATGTTTTTAATATATGCCCAGCTCGCAACAACATCTCATAATCTCCAGCAATTTTATAAGATATATCAAAAAACCCATATTTTTCAAAATAATTGGCGCTATGAAATGCTCCAACATGAGCAATATTCATGCGTCCTTTAAAAACAGACCAAGACCATTTACCACTAATTGTTTTCAAAGTTTTATTACCTGAAACGACATTAACATTAGAATATATTATGTCTAAATCTACATTTTGGAATTTGTTTAACTCACGACTGTATATCTCTAAAGCGTTATCAAGATAATAATCATCAGAACCTAAAAATGAAATCCAATTTCCGGTCGCCATTTTTAAACCTTTATTCCAAGCATCATAAATACCCTTATCGGGTTCCGATATCCACTTGTATAATATTCCTTTAGTCTTAAAAGCTTCCTCAAACGATTGTATAATATCAACCGTCGTATCTGTAGAATTTCCATCAACGATAATGTACTCAAATTGGGTATTGGTTTGATTCAATAAGGAATCAATAGTCCTTTTTATTGTTTTCTCAGAATTGTAACTTGCTGTAATTATTGTAAGCACAGAATTAGTTTTGTTTTATATTTCTTATAAATTTTGCGGGATTACCTCCCCAGATTTCATTATCAGGAACAGATTTTGTCACAACACTTCCTGCTCCTATAATTGAATTTTCTCCAATGGTTACTCCCTTCAAAATTATTGAACTTCCTCCAATAAAAGCATTTTTCTTTATTTTAACAGGAATTGACTCCCCATTGTCTTTCTCTGTTCCTCTAATATTCTTATCCAAAGAATGGAAATCTGTATCCCAAATTTTGCAACCGCCACCAATTAAAACATTATCTTCAACAACTATTTCAATAGAACAAAATATAGCAGTATTCGAAATTCCAACGTGGTTACCAATTTTTAACTTGGCCTGTTTAGCAACAACTATACTGCTAAACGTTTGGCCACCTATAGGATTAAAAAAATAGTTAGAATTAATGGTTACATGATTACCAAAAGTAATATTTCCCTTGCCTTTTAAAAACAAAGAGCCATTAATTTTTAAATTTCTCCCCACCTTAACTTTAAATAGAGCTAATTTAATTCTGTTTAATAATCTACTACCAAAATATCTTAAAGAAACTAATATGGCATAAACCTTATTTAACATTTTATTTTTAATAAATCTTTGTAAATACTATAAACCATCTCATTATTTTTACTCTGGTCAAACATATCTAACGCAAAATTTCTTGCTTCAAACTTCATTTTAGATAAGATCTCTTTATTTGATTTTAAAAACGTAATCTTATTCTTCAAATCTTGTATCGCACCAACTTCATATAAATAACCTGTTTCACCATCTCTTAAAAGTGTATTCTGAGAACCTATATTAGAAGCTATAACAGGTATTGAAAGAGATTGTGCTTCAATCATTGCTCTAGAAAAATGGGGTGTTTTAAAAGGACTCAATAACAAATCTATCATTTGCATTTTAATATTTACATCTGATATCATTCCATTTAATACAACATTATTAGGCATACTATTAGCAATATCTATTTCTTTTTGATATAAACCGTTAGGCTCATATCCAAAAACCAAAATTTTTATATCTGGATTTAAAGCATTTGCCAAGTTTGATAAATCTTGTATTCCATTTTCTAAATTAAACCTTGCAAAAAAACCTATAACAAAATCTGACTCGATAATTCTGTAATTTTCCCTTTGCTCTGCTCTAATATCCTTATTAAAATGATACAAACTTGTATCTATTGAATTTCTTATTACCTTATATTTATTTTTTTTAAATGGTTCAGCCTCGTATTCATTTATAGGAATAAAAAAATCGCAATACTTATTATTAAAAAATTTAAGAATATTTCCATGAAAATTCTCTAGAAGTGGTTCTCTCACATGACAAACTATTTTTATATTTTTAAAAAATAGTTTGGCAACTAAAGCGTAAATAAATAGACAGGAAGTATTTAAATGGATTAACTGTGGTTTCGTTTTTTTTATTACTCTGTAAGCAGCTATAGCATTTGGTATTATAAATAAAAGATTTTTTACAAATAACCTAAAACTCATTCCAGACACAGTTGTGCCATGAAAAGCAAATAAACGCTTTTTACTAACAATAACTTTGTCACATACATTCTCAAATAATACCTTAGCAGGACCATCAATAAGCATAAAAACGGTAGACTCAAAAAATTTTTTATCTAAACCATTTAATAGAATAGATAGACTTTTAGGAGCTCCTCCTAACTCTCCTGCATGATGGATATATAATATTTTTTTTTTTAAACGATCCAAGAACAATCAAATTTAAGTATCCAATAGTAATAATTAATTTATTTTCATTTTATTAAAGACCAAACTTTAGTCCACATTTCTGTATTTGCTTTATTTAAGTTAATTTTCGCTTCTTGTAAAATACTTTTAATATTATCGTAGTCTTTTAAAAGCTCATCAATTTTTAACATTTCGTCTCCAATAATACTATTTTTTACATCAAGTATCCTATTATTCTGCTTAAAATCCTCAAATAACATTTCATATTTATGATTCCAACTTGTAGCCAGACAAGGAACGCCTTGATTTAAAGCACTTGCAACACCGTGAAACCTAGATGAAATGACCATAAACGATGCCCCTATTACACCTTTTACTTCTTTTGAATTTAAACCACTAACTACTCGAAGCTTGTTTTCAAACTTAGCATTAATTTGATTACAAATATCAAAGTCTCCCTCTCCTTCATGATTTAACAAAAAGACATCTTTACCTTTTCTTTGAATCTCACGAATCGTCTGTTCCATAAAATCAACATATTCTAAAGAACCTGTTTTAGTATGTGTAATCATTTTTTGATTTGGGATTATACATACTTTTCCCTTAACAAAATTATATTCTTCAGATAGTTTTCCTTTTACCGACAACGTAAAATCAGAGTACATTAAAACTTTATTTTTATCTCCCCCCGCTTTCAATAAATGTTCTAAGGAAATCCTTTCTCTAGCAATTATTAGGTCAGAATATTTATTAATTATCTCAATGCTTTTTCTTCCCTCAGTTGTCTCGAAAGGCCCAAATGCTTGAGGTAAAAAAACTATTTTAGCCCCATTTTCTTTAAGTTTTTTATAATACTTTTCAATTACAACTAAACTTTCTTTTGAATAATTCCATTGATCAGAAAATTGAAATCCAGCGGCATCTAAAACTAGGTCAATATTATCGATAGGATATTTAGAAGTGAAATAAGTATAAGGTAACTTTAATCTTCTTAGGATAGCTTTTGGATATCTTCCATAATGCAACGCTAATCTTTTTTTTATTTTTAAAGAAGATTTTATGTTAAGTTTTTCTTCTCCTACATAATTAGAATTGTAGTATATAAGAGCATCAGGATGACTCTTTTCGATTTCTTCCAATACAGCATAAAGCATTAATTCAGCCCCTTTATTTAAGGTATTAGTACCATCTATTTGAATTGTCATAACTGGTTTAATTAAATTTTCTAATATTATTTAGGACTCTTTTCTCTGAATAAGCGACTTTGCCATCAGGATCTGGATAACCAACAGCCATACACATAATTGGTCTTTGGTATTTTTCAAGTTTCAATGCTTTTTCCATCTTTCTCTCCAAAACTTCTACATCAGGCCAATTAATAGCACAACTACTTAATCCTAAAGTTTCTAAAGCATACATAAAAGTCATACTGGCTAAAGAAGCATCAATGTAAATAACGTGTCGATCTCTTTCATCAAAATAAGCATTTAAATTCCCAACAACAACAACCATCATAGGAATTCCTTCTGCATAGCCCTTAACACCACCTGGTAAATTTACTAACTCTTTGAGCAAATTAGGCTCATCAATGATTCTATATTCATAAGGTTGACGATTACAAGCACTGGGTGATTGGCTCGCTACAGTTATGGCCTTATCAATTAAATCATGGGGGACTAGCTTATCTTCAAACCATCTAACGGAACGGCGTTGCCGTGCTAACCTATAAAAATCATTATATGAAATGCAAGACAAATCTTTTTCTAATCTATTATATGGAATACGCTTTAAAGAGGCTTTATCATATTGATTATCATTATTAGTTTCTTTTATCTTATCAAAAAACTTAATTGATAAACTATCTATCAAAGGATGACTAGCACTACCTTTGAAATATTCATATAAAACATCTTGAAACCATTGATATTGCAAATCTTGCTTTAATTTTTCTTTACTCCAAAGTACTACAAACGCTTCAATAGTTTCTTCTATATAATCCAAAGCAAAAATTTCACGCCTTGGCCTCATAAGCAAGCCTTTTTCTATCCTATGCGTATTACGTACTAAAGTATAAATATTAGCCTTTGCTGTTTTCATTTCTTTTAAATGCAGGACCTTACCTTTTAACACGGCATGCTGCTCTCTCAAAAAATTTCTTGAAAAAAACAAATAATAAAGTCCACTCATAAAGGGTGTCGAGACAAAGTACCGAGGCAAAATATTATGTATGAAATATTGAAAAGCGAGATATAATTTAACTAAATACTTTCTCATAATCTATTAAAATAGTTTTTTGATTAAGGGAGTAATCGTTTTGCTTTCTAAACAGTAGATAGAACTTAAATATGAAATAACATAAATAAAGGAAAGTATCAATATACTTTCAAAATCAAAAAATAACTTTAAAATGAGTACAACAAAACTACTCATAAAAACCCCTATTAATGCACTTCTAACAGAGCAAAAAACATTTACAATTTTTAAACCAATTTCTTTTTTTAATACAATAATGCCTATTACTACCAAAAAAAATTTATTAATTAATATAGCAAATGAAGCTCCAACTAATCCAAAAAATGAAATCCCAAAATATAACCCAGGCACAAGAACAAAAAGAGTTAATCCAACTATTATTTTCATTTCTAATTTAGGTTTTCCTAACCCTCTAATTAATGAGGTAAAAGAATTTATTAACAAATGAATCATCATTGCTATCGATAATATTTTAAGAGGCACAATAGCATCAATCCACTTTTCTCCAAAAAAACCAATTATTTCCTCAGCAAACAGAAAAAAATATGTCATTAAAGGAAAAATTAATAAGGCATTAAAATTTATGATTTTTAAGAAATAACTTTTAAGCTTTTGCTTATCATCCTGTGATTTACCAAAAACAGGATACATTACCTTATTTAAAACAGCACTCACCGTTTGCCTTAATTGCTCTGTTAAGGAGAAAGAAAGTGTATAGGATCCTAACACTGAAGCCCCTAACATTTTACCTATAATAAGATTATCAATATTATATGTTAAAGTACTAAAAACTCCTGTTCCTGTTGAATAGATACCAAAACCAAATATACTTTTAAAATACTCTTTATTCCATTCCAGTTTAGGCTTCCATTTAGTACTAAAATATAACATGGGTAATGTTAATGCAATAGACAATATATTATTAATTACCAAGGCCCAAACTCCAACACCATTATAAGCTGCAAAAACAGCAATAACGCCTGCAATAAAAGCTGATAAATTAAAAATCTGGGCTATTTTTTTGAAATTTAAAGCTCTAGTTAAAATCACATTATAAATCAAACTAAAAGGCTTGATTAAAACACCTAAACTTAAAAAGGCTATTAACTTTATTAATATTGGTTCTCCATAAAAATAAGTCGCAAATGGAGCAACGGCAAAACACATAAAGAGAAAAAACAATACTCCAAAACCGATACCGCTCCAATAAGCTGTAGAATACATTTTCTCAACCTCACTATCATCCTTTCTTTGAATTAGAGCAGCGCTCATCCCCAATTCTGAAGCTGCTCCAGTTACTGCTAAAAAAACTGTACACATTCCAACTAATCCAAACTCTTCAGGCAAAAGCAATTTTACCAAAACAAACTGAACAATAAACCTAAAGCTTGTATTAAGAACAAATTCAATACCTGTCCATTTTATTCCAGAAACAATTTTTTTTGAATCCAACCTTTAAGTTTTATTAACTTTATACCATTCATACATCTGCTTAACACCTTCCTTTAATTCCACCCTATGTTTCCACCCCAAACCATTCAATTTAGAAACATCTGTAAGTTTACGCATCGTACCATCGGGTTTTTCAGTATTAAATATTAAATGGCCTTTAAAACCAACGATATCTTTTATTGTTTCAGCCAATTCCTTAATGGAAACATCCGTTCCAGTTCCTATATTGATGTGTGTGTTTCGGATTTCTGCTCCTTTGGAAAAAGATTCTGAAACAAGTTCAGAATGACAGGAAAGTGAAGAGTAACAGTCTTTAAAATCTCTGTTTTCCATTAAAAACACGCAGGCATCGGCCATATCTTCACTCCAAAGAAATTCTCTTTTGGGTTTTCCTGACCCCCAGATTTCCACACTATTTTCAGAAACGCCAAACGTTGCTAAATACGTTTTAGCTTCTTCCATATTTGACACGTTTAAATCCTGTATAACCTCATCATATTTTGATTCGGATAGCAACTTCGCCAAATGTATTTTTCGGATTAAGGCTGGTAGGACATGTGATTTTTCTAAATCGAAATTATCATTGGGGCCATATAAATTGGTTGGCATCACCGAGATAAAATTCGTGCCATACTGCAAATTATAGCTCTCACACATCTTAATGCCGGCTATCTTAGCTATAGCATACGGCTCGTTGGTGTATTCTAACGTATCGGTCAACAAATACTCCTCTTTCATAGGTTGTGGCGCATGTTTAGGGTAAATACAGGTACTTCCTAAAAACAACAACTTCTTAACCTGATGCACATAACTCTGATGAATCACATTGTTCTGAATCATCATATTTTCGTATATAAAGTCAGCGCGATACATATTATTGGCCACAATACCGCCTACTTTAGCTGCGGCTAAAAACACATACTCCGGTTGTTCTTCTTTAAAAAAAGAAGCCACAGCAACCTGATTAGTTAAATCCAGTTCTTTGTGGGTGCGCGTGATGATATTAGTGTAGCCTTTTTCCTGAAGATTTTTTAAAATCGCACTACCAACTAAACCTCGGTGACCAGCTATATAAATTTTAGAATTTTTGTTCATAAGGTTTACTCAAAATAGTTCATGATTTGGTACCCTCCATCCTTAAGATATTGCTCCTTTTTCATGAGTTTAACATCACTCTGCATCATATCTTTAACTAGGGCTGGTAAATCGTATTCTGGCACCCAACCAAGTTTTTCCTTTGCTTTAGTAGCATCTCCAATTAACAAATCAACCTCCGTAGGTCTAAAATATTTAGGATCTACAGCTAATACCTCTTTTCCTATTGGTAATTGATACTCGGAGTTATTACAAGCTTTAACAAATGCTTTTTCGTCAACTCCTTCGCCTTTAAATTCTAATTCAATACCTACTTCAGCAAAACTCATCTTCACAAAATCTCTTACAGTAGTTGTTTTGTTAGTGGCAATAACCCAATCTTCTGCCTCATCTGCTTGAAGAATCATCCACATCATTCTCACATAATCTTTAGCATGTCCCCAATCGCGTTGCGCATCTAAATTTCCTAAATAAAATTTATCCTGTAATCCTAACGCAATTCTTGAAGTGGCTCTGGTAATTTTACGAGTTACAAACGTTTCCCCTCTAATAGGAGACTCATGATTAAATAAAATACCATTACACGCATAAATACCATAGGCTTCTCTGTAATTTACAGTAATCCAATAGGCATACATTTTCGCAACTGCATATGGACTCCTAGGATAAAATGGCGTTTTCTCAGTTTGAGGAACTTCCTGTACCTTTCCGTATAATTCTGATGTTGATGCTTGATAAATTCTGGTCTTTTTCTCCATGCCTAACAAACGAATCGCCTCCAATAAACGAAGTGTACCTAAACCATCTGCATTACCCGTATATTCCGGCATTTCAAAAGATACATGTACATGACTCATCGCTGCCAAATTATAAATTTCATCTGGTTGAACCTCCTGAATTAAACGCGTTAAATTGGTACTATCGGTTAAATCGCCATAATGAAGAAAAAAATTACGGTTTTCTACATGTGGATCTTGATATAGATGATCGATTCTGTCAGTATTAAATAATGAAGATCGTCGTTTTACACCATGAACTTCATACCCTTTTTTTAATAAAAACTCACTTAAATAGGCCCCATCTTGACCTGTTACCCCTGTAATTAAGGCTACTTTCTTTTTCATTTATTTTAATTTATCAAACACCTTTTGGCTTTCTTAGCAAAAATAAGATATTAAACCATGTTGGCAAGAGAATTCATACTATTTAATAGCATTTTTAAACATCCTTAAGGAAATCAATATTTTAAAAACAAATCCTAGTTTTAAATCACATTATATAAAAATTTCATTTCTCTATTATGGATACTCTATGGATACTCTATGGATACTCTATGGATACTCTATGGATACTCTATGGATACTCTATGGATACTCTATGGATACTCTATGGATACTCTATGGATACTCTATGGAAGTTCGTAATTTAAATTTTAACTAAAAATCAACAACAAATTATTTACTAACAAAAGCATAAACAGCCTTCTTTAAACTCTCTTTCCAATCTGAGGTCATAACCCCTAAATTATATTTCACTTTTTGCTTATTCAACACACTGTAAGCTGGACGCCTAGCTAATGCAGAATACGCTTCTGTCGTTATTGGATTTACTTTTATATTAATTTTTGATTCCTTAAAAATCGCTTTAGCAAAATCATACCAACTAATACTTCCTTCATTACTGTAATGATATAATCCAAAATTATCACTTTTATCTGAAATAATTTTTAAAATAACCTGAGCTAAATCTCCGGCATAAGTTGGTGTCCCAATTTGATCCTTTACTACACTAATTTCATCACGTGTTTTTGCTAAACGCAACATGGTTTTCATAAAATTATTGCCATGCTCTGAATACAACCAGGATGTACGAATAATAAAATACCGCTCTAAATCTTTTTGAATTTCTATTTCTCCCTGTAACTTAGAAGCCCCATAAACACTAATTGGGTTTGGTGTATCTTCTTCTGTATAAGGCTCCTTTTTAGTTCCATCAAAAACGAAATCAGTAGAAATATGAATTAAAACTACACCATATCGTTTGCAAACAAGCCCTAAATTCTTAGGGCCATTGGCATTAATATCAAATGCTTTATCTTGTTCTTCTTCAGCCTGATCTACAGCAGTATATGCCGCACAATTTATACAATAATCAAAATTTTCCTTTTGAAATATTCGATCAACCTGCTCTTGATTTGTGATATCTAAGGTTTCACGATCTGCAAAGACAAAATCAATTGAACTATATTCTTCAGATAAATCTTTAACACATTGCCCTAACTGCCCTTTACTTCCTGTTAATAAGACCTTTACTTTCATTACAGTTTAAATTGACTTTTAAATGATGGAAGTAATTTATCCTTATCGGAAATGATTAACTCATCCTCTGAAAAATTCCAATCTATATTTAAATCCTTGTCATTAAAAATGATTCCTGATTCTGAAGCTTTATTATAAAAAGCATCACATTTATAAGAAAACAAGGTATTATCTTCTAACACTACAAAACCATGTGCAAATCCTTTAGGAATATATAATTGTTGATGCGTTACATCATCCAATAGTATTGAAAAATGCTTACCAAACGTTTTGGAGTGTACTCTTAAATCGACACAAACATCAAGCACCTTTCCCTTAATGACACGAACTAATTTAGCCTGTGCATGATTATTTGTTTGATAATGTAACCCTCTTAAAACGCCTCTATTTGATTTTGACTGATTATCCTGAACAAAATTAACTTGCTGTCCTATTTCTTTTTCAAACAATTTTTCATTAAAACTTTCAAAGAAATAACCTCTATCGTCTTCAAAAATTTTAGGCGTAATAATGAAACAGCCTTTCAGGTATGTTTCTTTTACAATCATTCTTTTATTATTTGCTGAAGGTATTCGCCGTAACCGCTTTTTAATAAAGGTTTAGCCAAATTAAGCAACTGATCTTTATTTATAAAACCTTTCTTAAAGGCTATTTCTTCTATACACCCTATTTTTTGCCCTTGGCGTTCTTCAATAACTTGAACAAATTGTGAAGCCTGCATTAATGAAGAAAATGTTCCTGTATCTAACCAAGCTGTACCGCGATCTAAAACACTTACATGAAGTTTACCTTGTTCTAAATACGCTTTATTGACATCAGTAATTTCTAACTCTCCTCGCTGACTTGGCTTAATATTTTTAGCGATTTCTATAACCGAATTATCATAAAAATAAACACCTGGAACTGCAAAATTAGATTTTGGATTTAACGGCTTTTCCTCTATTGAAATGGCTTTATTTTCTTTGTCAAATTCAACAACACCATAACGTTTAGGGTCTAACACGTGATAAGCGAAAATAACACCGCCTTGAGGGTTTATACTTTTATGTAAGGTATCTTCTAATCCTGAACCATAAAAAATATTATCTCCCAATATTAACGCGACGCTATCCTTACCTATAAAGTCCTCACCTATAATAAACGCTTCAGCTAAACCATTTGGCTGTTCCTGTACAGCATATTCAAATTTACATCCATAATCAGAACCATTTCCTAGTAAATCTTTAAATTTAGGAAGGTCCTTAGATGTAGAAATAATTAAAATTTCATTGATTCCTGCCGACATTAATGTTGTTAACGGATAATAAATCATAGGCTTATCATATATGGGCATAAGCTGCTTACTTACCACTTTTGTAAGCGGATACAAGCGCGTTCCTGAACCTCCTGCTAATATGATGCCTTTCATTTATTCTTTATATTTCTTTAAATACCAAGCTATGGTTTTTCTAATTCCTGATTCGAAATTTTCATTAGCTTTCCATCCCAATTCAGATTCAATTTTAGAGGTATCAATCGCATATCTAAAATCATGTCCAGGTCTATCTTTAACAAAAGAAATTTGCGATTTACATGAAGTATCCTTAGGACATATTTCATCTAATATTTCGCAAATAGTATCAGCTATATCTAAATTATTTCGTTCGTTGTTTCCTCCTATATTGTATGTTTCTCCGGCTTTACCTTTTTGAAAAACCAAGTCTATCCCCTTACAATGATCGTCGACATACAACCAATCACGAACATTTTTACCATCACCATAAATCGGGATTTTTTCTCCGTTTATAGCTTTTCTAATAATGGTTGGAATTAACTTTTCGTCATGTTGTCTGGGCCCATAATTATTAGAACAATTTGTCGTTATAACATTCATTCCATAAGTATGAAAATAGCTTCTTACAATAAAATCTGATGATGCTTTTGATGCACTATATGGGCTGTTTGGTGCATACGGGGTACTTTCTGAAAACAAACCTGTTTCTCCTAAAGATCCATAAACTTCATCTGTTGAAATATGATGAAACCTTGCTTCTTCAAAGTTTTTTTTCACCACATTAGGCGCCTGCATCCAATGATTTTTAGCAACATCTAACAAATTATATGTTCCCAAAACATTGGTTTGCATAAAATCATCAGGGTTCATAATAGAATTATCTACGTGCGATTCCGCTGCGAAATGAATAACGCCTTTAAAATCAAATTTTTTAAAAAGCTGTTCAATAAAACTTCTATCACAAATATCTCCCTTTACAAAAGTATACCTATCTGATTGTTCAATATCTGTTAAATTAGAAAGGTCTCCTGCATAAGTCAGTTTATCTAAATTAACTATTTTAACTCCAGGATATTCTTTGAGAAAGTAAGAAATAAAATTACTCCCTATAAAACCAGCTCCTCCTGTAATTAAAATAGTCATGCCTTTATCCTTTAATCCTTAACTTGTTCCTTAATATATTCCGAAAGCCCCAACAAACAAAACACTACTAATGTCAAGCCTAATAATAGTATTGGTAATTTAAACTTCATCTTATCTCTCCAAGTAGTAATATCATATCCAGTAACGGGAAATCCTGCTAAAACATTAACAATATTTTGCTGCTCAACTCGATATCTATTAATTTTTAGTCTTTCTGCCTCTAGACCCAAGCGTTTATCTAAAATTTTAGACTCATCTACAATTAAGCTAGTCGATTCAGCATCTCCCATATATAAATTAGTTCCAGAACCTAACTTAGATTCCTTTTGAGACTCATTAATTCTAATCTTTAAATATTCTTTTAATAAAGAATCTGTTTTAGCTACTTGGTCCATTAAGGTTGCATCCTTTTTATCAAGGTTTTCATTACTTACCTCTAATAATTCTTTTAAATAGGGGTTATTTGACAACTCCTTTACTAAGTTTTTTTCTATTTTTTTATACAGAGATTTATCTTTAGATGCCACACCTAATTTATGAACTTGAAAACTAAATGCATTTAAAGAGCTTTTAAACTTATCATATGTCATTTCTAATTGAGTTATAGAATCTAATCTATTGAAATACGCTGAATACATCTCTGACAACTTGTTTTCATCCACATCTGGTTCAATATAAAACCCTTTTAATTTAGAAGCTTCAGACGGCGTGATACCTAATCGCCTCGCCAATTCTAAAGTGTCGCGGTCTTCATGAGCTAACTGATGAAATTCTTTCATATTCTCATAAACCTGACGGGTAGAATTGAAATTCGTTTCTATAAACATATTAGCACCATAAAGTGTATCTGCCTTATTGTCCAAAATATAACCAACTACTACACCTAAAACAACGACTCCAACATACCAAACAAAACGCTTGTAAAAATGTATCAATAACATTAAAACAACTTTAAACAAGCCTTGAAAAATAGATGCTATAAACTTAAAAAAGCGGTCGAAAGCATTACCGATTAACTTAAATAACTGCCCTAAATCTACCTCTTCTGATGATTGCTCTGGCTTTTGCAATTCTTTACTCATAAATTAAATTATTAATTGAAAATTTGTTCTAATATGTTCCTTGTAATTAAATATGTTGGCTTTACTCCGGACGTTCCTAAACCTCCGGATGCAAGTGTTGCTCCTGTTTCTAAAGGATTATCACTGGCATAATAGGCATATCTTACCTTTACATCTTTACTTATGCTTCCACGCACTTTGGAAGCTGCCTGAATAGCCTTTTGATAATGCGCACCTTCCATTTCTAAACCTATAACTTTCCAGGTCGAATTATGGAAAAACTTTAAAATATCTTTATTCTGAAGCGATGTTCCTAAAACTGTAATCATAGCACCTTCATAAACAGCAACACCTTGATTTTCTAAATCTTTCTTGTTGAGTTCGTTTTCAAACGGATAATTATCTGCTGTACCTTCAAAAATATGCGCCGAAGGAATCATAATATCGCCTTTACCACCTTGTAAGATTCCTGCTTTACCCATAATGGAAATTGAATCGACATCTAAAAGCATATCTTCATCCTTAAAACTATAGGGCTTTAAAAGTTCGTCTATTGTTTCATAGGCTTGCTCTCCAAACGCATAATCCATGACTAAAATAACCGGCTTTTTATCTTTTAAATATTCTAATTTTAGAGGAATATCAATTTTCGAAACATCAATTTTACTGGTATCAAAAATTTGAACGTCTATATTTGTTCCGGAAGTATCTTTAACATAAATCATTCCTCGCTTTAAAGCTTCTTTACTTACCTTAATTCGAAGTGACTTATTCTCTTTATTGCTTAAATCTTCATAAACGCCGAATATCTCCTTTTTAGCAACTAAAGACGCTAATGCATTGGGAGCATATAATGTGTTCATCACACTATGCATATTAGCACTAATGATATGAATTGGACGCTCAATAAGTCCTTCTTTATATAGAATCTCCTTAATATTGTCAGACCAGATTTCTCCGTGTATATGATGCCCAATGCGTTCTCTAAGCATCGGACTGAAAGTTATGGTACGTTTATTATTCGTCGTTTGCTCCTCGATAGCTAGTTTACCCAGCCAATAAATGATATGCAAAAAACGTTCTGGTTGATTTTCAGTCGCGAATTGATTGTAAACCGTCATCAATTCGTTAAACGTTCTTCCTAAAATATTTGCCGTATGCGTTATGGCTACCTCACGCTCTTCTTGAGTTAACTTTTTATTCGATAAAACCGCCTTTTCTAGTTTAATCCAGTCACGTGTTGTTGCTCCCGATTCATTGATAACTACACGTCTACTAATTTTATGAGACTCGACAAACAAAAACGTTAAATGGGTTAAAATATCATAGATTTCCGAACGACCTCGCGTAATTTCAATATTCATTTGTTCGGCATCTATTCGGTAACAATTACGACGTCGTTTTGAAGGAATTATAGGTTTAAAATGTGAATTCAAATAACCTTCATCACTGGTTAAATTGATGAACATACATTCTTCAATTCCCATAGGAAGGCGATCAATCACATAAAGTAAGCCTTCTAACTCTGCTTTTTCATCACCAATAGAACCATAAATCTCAGGGCGTAAAAGCAATAACGATTGCCTTAAAGTTTCTCCAGAAACACCCATAGGCTTATAAAACCCACGGTTAAATAAATGACGCATAGTAATATACATCCGCTCAATGGCGTTCGAACTCTCTTGAGCTCGTGTTCTTTCGTGATGTTTTCTATTACTCATACGTCTTAATATTCGGCCAAATATACTATTATTTCCGTTAATCAACATGAGGGAAACCCTCAACTATACTTCTGTCGTTCGATAATCTCGGTAACTTATTCTGTCCCCCTAATTTACCAATCGATTTCATATAATTTTTAAATCCATCTTTTTTAACTTTTCTTATAACAAGAGGCCTTAAAACCTTCCCTTCTATTAAATCGAAATAATAAACATTTTGCTTTTGAAGAGATTCATCTAACTTCTGTGCTAATAGTTCTAAATCATCTGGCTCATTCTCAAACTCTATAAACCATTCATGATACGGCAAGCCTTCTTCCGGATTAATTTGTGGTGCCACAGTAAACTCAGATACCCTGATATTTGTTTCCGAAATAGCCTCCTGCATGGCTTGCTCTACTTCTTTTCCAATAACATGCTCGCCGAATGCTGAAATAAAATGCTTAATCCGCCCGGAAACAATAACGCGATACGGTTTTGTGGATGTAAACTGAATGGTATCACCGATATTATACCCCCAAAGCCCGGCATTGGTTGAAATAATCATCACGTAATTTACTCCGATTTCAACATCTCTTATGGTAATACGCTTCGGGTTTTCTTTGAAAAACTCATCAGCTTTTATAAACTCATAAAAGATTCCTGAATTCAAAAGAAGTAGCATTCCTTTTTCATTCTGCCTGTCCTGATAAGCAAAAAAGCCCTCACTGGCCGGATATAATTCTATACTATCTACTTTACGACCGATAAGATTTTCGAACTTGGCACGATAAGGTTCATAATTAACCCCTCCAAAAATGAATAAATTAAAATTCTTAAAAACATCACCGACCTTCTTGCCTGTTTTCTGCTGAAGTTTTTCAAAATACATCTGCACCCACGATGGGATTCCTGAAATCACCGTCATGTTTTCAGGCAAGGTTTCTTCAACTATAGCATCCACCTTGGTTTCCCAGTCTTCAATACAATTGGTTTCCCATGAAGGCAATCTGTTTTTCTGAAGATATTTAGGCACATAATGCGCCACAATGCCAGACAACCTCCCCAACTGAATGCCATTTTGTTCTTTTAAAATCGGACTTCCCTGAAGAAAGATCATTTTACCATCGACAAACGTACTGTTTCCTGTTTCCTGAATGTATAGCAAAATGGCATTACGGGCAGCCTCTACATGATAGGGCATGCTTTCCTTAGTAATGGGAATATACTTCGCCCCTGAGGTTGTTCCAGAAGTTTTAGCAAAATACAAAGGTTTCCCTTTCCAAAGCACGTCGTCTTCGCCTGCAACTACACGTTCTACATACGGTTTTAAACTTTCATAATCACGAATAGGGACACGTTTTACAAAATCTGAATGATTATTAATACTTACAAAATCATGATCCTTACCAAAAGCTGTTTCAGCAGCATCGGCAATTAAATTCTGAAATACCTTTTCTTGAGTTTCAATAGGGTTATTAGCCCACTTTAAAACACTTTTATATATACGTTTGGCAAATGGTTTTGCCAATGCCGATTTTAATGAAATCATATACTAGTTAAAATCTATAAAATTTGTTGGATTAACAGGATACCCGTCGTTCCAAAGCTCAAAATGTAAATGTGGTCCGGTCGACAACTCCCCTTCGTCACCAGACGTCGCAATAACTTCTCCAGCCTTAACCAAATCGCCTTGTGCCTTGGTTACCGAAGCATTATGTTTATATACCGAAATTAAACCGTAACTATGCTCTATAATTACGACGTACCCAGTGCCAGCCGTCCATTCGGCAAAAATCACTATGCCATCGGCCACCGACTTTATTGGTGTATTTTTAGCCACTACAATATCTACCGCATAATGCCTGTCCTTCACATTATAAGCTTCACTAATTGTGCCGTTAACCGGAGAAAACAAGATGAAATTTGAAGCAGACGTTGCCGACTCAAACAAATTATACTTATCCTCTTTATCTACTTTTTCTCTTAATAATGAATCTTCTGCACTAGGTGTAAAATCAACTTGACTAGCTTCTAACTTAACGGCTTGAATAATGGAATCTTTATTCACATCTGATACGCTAACATCACCTTTTAGCACCTGCTTTATAGATTCAAAATAGCGGTCATTCAAAGCTAATACGCGCTGCAATGAATCGGTTTTATAATTGAGTTCCGTAGCTTTCTTTTTTAAAGCAGCAGAGGAATACCCAGGAATATATTCCCTTAAAGGTGTGTAAGCTATAATTAAACAAGTTACAACCATTAAAAATATGGCAGATAACGACGCTATAACAAACACATTTAATCGCGTTAATTTTAGAGATAATCGCTCCTCAAACGTGTTTTCATTTAGAATAACTAAACGGTACTTATCGAGTAATTTGCGTTTTATTTTTTTAGGTCTTTTCTTTTTATCCTCCATGACAAAAACAAAAATAATTAAAATTATAGTGTAATAGCTTTGCTTTATTCTAAAGTTATTGTTAATAACGATTTTATTAAACTTTAATTATTAACTTTGCGAAACTAAATTTTTAATTATGATCTCATCAAGTATATTCTTAGGCGCTATTGGACCATTACAAATAGCTCTAATAGTTATAGTAGTTTTATTATTATTTGGAGGTAAAAAAATCCCTGAATTAATGAGAGGACTAGGAAGCGGAATTAAAGAATTTAAAGACGCTAGTAAAGACGAAGACAAAAAAGAGGATAAACAATAAGTATCATCTTTTATTCATATAAAAAAACCAGCTGATTCAGCTGGTTTTTTTATGTATTTAAATACCTTTTTTACTCTATTTTAACCGATTTTATAATAGACTCTAATTCTAACATATAATCGCGTTTCTCAACCGATGGCGCAAACGCAAAGCCTTCAATAACCACCCATCGGTCATGCGTTTTATCTTCAATGGTATAACTTAAAAACGGACCTCCCATGAAACCGTTTTTCAAATCCCAAATCCCCTTAACCTCAAAAGCTGGTTTATTGTCTAATGTTGTTTCTTCAAAAAATGGTGTATAGGCATTTTCTGTTACCATGTACGTTCCTTCAACAGTTCCTTCTATATGAGTTTGACCAATTGAATCTCTTATTTTAATGATTTGCCCAACTACACTATCGTTTCTTTTAATAGCTGAATGCGGCAATTCGTAAATCATTAAGTTCGTGGTTCCTGTAGTAATATCTTTTCTAATCCAAAAGAAATTATCGGTTTCCTTGGCAATACGATAAGCTGAAGCAAATTTTAGAGTTAAGTCTAATTTATTTTCTATAGATTCAAAATTATGAGGTGATTTAGCCATTTGGCGTTGTCTTTCTTTTAACTCCATGGCTCTGAACGTTTGCACTATAGCATCACCGTTTTCATGAATTAAACCTACAATCTCTTCTCTATCTTTTCCTGAAACAACAATTACTTTCTGTGGCTGAGCATAAACATTATCCTGAAACGTTACACCAGGCTCCTTATTCATTTCAATTTTTAAAATCGTTCTGTTCTTGGTTACAAAGCCTGAAAACACCGATGGTGGTATCTGACTCAAAGTAAAAGTAGGTTCATCTTGAGGAAGTCCGTAAATAGGCGCAGCAAGCACATTTCTTATGGCATCTCCTATTCTACCATCCCACAAATCATTTTCTAAAATCACTGAAACATTATTAATATTTCCAGATGAGTCTAAAATGATTTTCTTATCCGACGACTTTTTATCACCGCAAGACACCACAAGTAATAGAGTTAAAATTGAAACAAAAAGAGTTCTCATAGTTCGATAAATTTAAGGAATTATCCTTTAGATATTTTAAGTTTCATTCCTGGTTTTAAAGTATTACCGCGAATACCGTTCCAATCTTTAATATTTTGAACAGAAACTCCAGGAAATTTTTGAGAAATACCCCAAAGTGTATCACCACTTTTAACGACATAAGTCGTTGCGTTACCAGCCACCACTTTTGTTGTAGCATTATTAGCAACAGCCATATTAGGGTTTCTAGGGTATATCGTTAATCGTTGACCTATTCTTAAATCATTACTACGCAATCCGTTCCATTGTTTAATCTGACTCACTCGAACACCATATTTTCTGGCAATTTTGCCTAAGAAATCACCCGATCTAACTCTGTAAATGGTTTTAGCATCGGCATCAAAAAACTGAGGTAGAGGCTTTTCTCGTTTATCAAATTCGGCTTTAGCAAACGCATAAATCTGTTCTTCGTTGGTAACGAAGTCACCTATTACCGTTCTTGGCAAACGCAACGTGTAATTTTCATCTTTTATAAACGGAATAATATCTAATTTATAAGATGGATTTAAAAATTGAAGCTCCTCAATAGCCACACCTGTTACCTCGGCAACCTGATCTAAAGTAATCATTTGCTTTACACGAATAGTATCCGTTTCAAAATACGCCACTTCCGGTCTGGGCCTGGTAAACCCATGTTCTTCGGCGTATTCAAAAATATACATATTGGCTAAAAATGCCGGAAGATATCCCGCTGTTTCACGTGGTAAATTATGTCTGATATTCCAATAATTCTGATAGCCTCCAGATCTTCTAATCGCCTTTGTTACGTTACCAGGGCCAGAATTATATGCCGCCAAAGCTAAATCCCAGTCACCAAAAATTTCATAAAGTTTAGACAAATATTTTGCAGCTGCCTCAGTAGACTTTATTGGGTCGCTACGTTCATCAACATAACTACTTACATCCAAACCATACATTTTACCTGTACTAAACATAAACTGCCATAAACCAGTCGCTCCTACTCTAGATTTAGCCCTAGGTTTTAACGCTGATTCAACGACTGCTAAGTATTTTATTTCTAATGGCAAATTGTAGTTATCCAACTCTCGCTCGAACATTGGAAAGTAAAAGGCGCTTAAATTAATTAAGCGTTGTAATAACTCTCTACGATTTTTTAAATACCCTTTAATAACACTCTCCAAACTTGGATTGTATTCTACATTAAAAGGTGTTCTAGCATTTAATAAGGCTAACCTAGACTTAAGAGTATCGGTAGGTAATTCAGGATATTCGACCTCCTCAAAATTCATTTGAGCAACCGAATTGTAAACCGTATCGTAAAGCGAATTACTATATAATTCTTCTAACCATTTTTCATCGACACCTGCCGCTAAAAAATTATCTTCAAACTTTTGAATTAGAAGTGAGTCGTTTTGAAATAGAACTTGGGTTACTTTAGGCTTTTTTCCATCCACTAAAGAATCCTTTAAAACGACATTATTTTGAGAAACATCAGTCTTTTCTTCTACCTCAACACCATTTGTTTGCGAGAAAGCACTCGTAAACGACACAAAACATACAACTATAAAAATGCGAAAAGCCATAAAATCAATTCATTACGTTATTGAACGATAATATGGCTAAAATCGTATTTTTTAAGCTAAATTAAAAACTTAATTAGGTTTATTCCTGAATTGCAGCGATACCAGGCAACACAATTCCTTCTAAACTTTCAAGCATTGCACCACCTCCAGTACTTACATAGCTTACTTTATCTTCAAAACCGAATTGCTTAACAGCAGCTACAGAATCACCTCCTCCAACTAATGAGAAAGCTCCATTTTTAGTCGCTTCAGCAATTGAATTTCCTAACTCAATTGTCCCTTGAGCAAAGCTTTCCATTTCAAAAACACCTAATGGACCATTCCAAAGAATTGTTTTACAATGCATTACCACATCATGGAATTGTTTTCTTGATTTAGGTCCGGCATCAACACCTTCCCAACCATCAGGAATCGCATCAATATCCACTTCCTGAGTATTAGCATCGTTACTAAACGCATCTGCAGCAATAGTATCTACCGGAATATGAACCTGAACATTTTTCTCCTTCGCTTGCTTTAAGATATCTAAGGCTAAATCCATTTTATCATCCTCACAAATAGAATTCCCTATTTTCCCGCCTTGAGCTTTAACAAATGTAAATGCCATACCACCACCTATGATCAAGTGGTCTACCTTATCTAAAATATTTTCTATGATAGTGATTTTTGAAGACACTTTAGCACCACCAAGAATTGCTAAAACAGGCTTTTCTCCCGTCTTCATTACTTTATCTATACTTTCAATTTCCTGAGCTAGTAGGCTTCCAAAACATTTATCTTCAGGGAAAAACTGAGCTACAATAGTCGTTGAAGCATGCGCTCTGTGTGCCGTACCAAACGCGTCGTTCACATAGATGTCTCCAAGTTTTGCCAATTGACCGGCAAAGTCTTTATCTCCTGCTGTTTCTTCAGCATGAAAACGTAAATTTTCAAGTAACAATACTTCTCCTGGTTGTAAATCTGCAGCGGTAGCTTCAGCCTTTTCTCCTACACATTCTGAAACAAATTTCACTTCAACTCCTAAAACTTCAGAAACCTTTGCTACAATATGCTTTAATGAAAACTCATCCTGTATACCCTTTGGACGCCCTAAATGAGACATTAAAATACAACTCCCACCATCTTCTAAAACCTTTATAATGGTTGGTTTTGCTGAAACAATTCGTGTCGCATCTGTTACATTAAAATTTTCATCTAAAGGCACATTAAAATCTACACGGATTAGTGCTTTTTTATCTTTGAAGTTAAAATCGTTTAGCGTTTTCATTCTTATTCTTAATTAATTTGTTTCACAAATGTAACTAATTAAATAGAGCTTTAAAACGCCTTTTTTTACGAAAACGATGTAACCGGCGTATAATTTTAAAAAAAAATAAAATCCGAACCACTAATACAGCAATTCGGATTTACATTTATTATTGAATTTAGGCTTATTTCTTAATTATTTGAATGCTTTTAGACGTATCTCCTGACGTCACTTTTGCAATATAAATGCCGTTAGGTAGGTTCGATAAATCTAAATTAACTTCGCTTCTGTTAATACTCTTAGTCAGCACCTCTTTTCCTAAAACATTGTAAATTGACACCTCATCAAGAACAACATGAGCTTTAATTTTTAAATAATCTTTAGTTGGGTTTGGCCCAAAAGAAACCCCCTCCAAACTAAAATCATCTGAGGATAAGGTTTTCATGGTTAATTCAAAATCATCCAAACCTAAGTAAGCATTTCCATTTTGGTAAATTACCACTCGCATGCGTACGTATTGATGCCCAGATGGCACATTATACGTTAGATGTTTCCAACCGTTAGAATTAAACCTGCCGGACAGAGCCGTTTTAAATATATCTTCGTGAAAATCATATCTCGTCCACTCGGTTTCGTTATCGAAAGCTATTTCAAAGAAGATATAATCAGAAGATTTTAGATTCACATATTGTGCTCGAAACGAAATATCGGCAGGAACGCCATTCAATTCAATCGGATCAAACAACAACATATGCTCTGGAGAAGCTTTCCCTGTTGCTGCTTCAGAATATTCATTATCTAGATCACGCCCAGCAATATAACTAGTTCCTGAAAACGCTCTTGGAATCCTACCATTAGCCTGGGAAGTTCTTCCCCATAAATCGGTTCCATTTTGTTCTGAATAAAACGGAATATTAGTTGTATATGCCCAATTGTCTTTATTACTGGCATCGAAACCCTGCTTATAAGCCTGAGCCCTAAGAATAAATGAACAGGCCACCGAAAATAGAAAAGTGATTGTAGTTTTGTTCATGACTCTTAATTTTAAACAACTAAAAATGAATAGATTAATAGGGTTTTTCAAATCTAATAGAAAAATATAAATCCCTGTCACAATTTCGACAATCTGCCTGTTAATTAGTCTTATTGCAAGAGTTACTATGAATTCTTTTATGAATTCGGTTATATTTGTCTCATGCTATTTTCAGAAATTTTAGGTCAAGACTATATTAAATCCCATTTAACACAAAGTGTTGATAATGGACGAATTCCGCACGCCCAATTATTCGTTGGACCAGAGGGGTCGGGCACTTTACCAATGGCCATTGCATACGCTCAGTATATACTTTGTAAAAATAGTAACGGAGAAAACAACACAGGCAATGAATCTTGCAACCTAAAGTTTAACAACCTATCACATCCCGATTTACATTTTGCCTTTCCTGTAACGACCAGTGAAAAAGCCAAAAGTCATCCCGTTTCGAGTCATTATCTGGAAGAATGGCGTCAATTATTAAAAGAACAGCCTTACGGAAACCTTTTCGATTGGTATAAACTTTTAGGGGTAGATAACAAACAGGGGCAAATTGGTGTAGATGAAGCTCAGGACATTGTAAAAGCCCTTTCGTTAAAATCGTATGAAGGTGGTTATAAAGTGATGATTATCTGGATGGCTGAAAAGATGAACATTGCAGCCGCTAACAAGCTTTTAAAGCTTATTGAAGAGCCTCCAACTAAAACCATATTTTTACTTATTGCAGAAGATGAAGAGCAAATTATAAACACGATTCGCTCTCGCTGTCAGGTATTGCATTTTCCTCCATTAGCCGAAGAGGTTATTAAAGAAACACTTAAAAACAAATACGATTTAAACGAAGCAGCAGCCACGAAAATTGCACATCAATCGAACGGTAATTTTAACAAAGCCTGCGATTTAGTTTATCACGATTCTGAAGACATTCAGTTTGAAACCTGGTTTATATTCTGGGTCCGCAGCGCCTTTAAAGCCAAAGGTAACAAAGCCGCTATTCACGATTTAATTTCATGGAGCGAAGATATCTCTAAAACGGGCAGAGAAACCCAAAAACAGTTTCTTCAGTTTTGTATCGATTTCTTCAGACAAGCGTTATTACTGAATTACAATGCGGAAGATTTGGTGTTCTTAGAACCAAAAACGGAAAAGTTTAAACTGGAAAATTTTGCACCGTTCATTCACGGCAATAATATCATGGAAATTAGTGATGAACTTCAAGATGCCATTTACCACATTGAGCGTAACGGGAATTCAAAAATCATTTTAACCGATTTATCGATTAAACTGACTCGTTTACTTCATAAAAAAGAGTAACCTTTAAAAATCTATTCTAAATACTACATTAGGGGTAAATCCTAATGAATTCTTATTGATTTCGCGTAGCACAAGACTATCATCTTCTGTACTTTGAGCTATTTCGTATTTTCGACTCAACACATTTTTTTGATTGTAAACATTCAAAAAGGACACACCTAGTTTTCCTTTCCAGCGTTCATTTTTAGAAAAATTAAAGCTATATGTCGCAGAAACATCTAATTTATGATAGTTTGGTAATCTAGCGCCGTTAGTTTCTTCAAAATCAATTATAGGATCCCCCAAGGTTTCTATTAAGCCATTCGCTTTTGTATAAGGAATACCCATCCTGATATTCCAGCCTAAAGAAAACTCTAAATGTTTCCATTCGTAAGTATGCGACCAAGTAAAATGATGCGTAATATCTGAATTACCGGGAAAAGCATTACCATTGTTGATAGTATTAAACGTAAAATCATTATTCATCAACGAATAACTCATCCAGGTTCGGTAATTATGTATTTTCTTTTTTACCAATACATCAAGCCCTAAAACCTTACTTTTTCCTTTTGAAAAGAAGTCATCGATATTATCAAAACCTAAGGTAAACGAGGTTAAACCATCGATGTCTTTATAATACCCTTCAACATCAAAATACCAGCCCGATTTATCAAAAACAAAGCCGGAAGTCACCTGAAAACTCTTCAAAACAGGAATGTCTTCGCCATCGGATAATACCCATATTTGATTTTCTAAACCAAATTCTTGGGTATTAAACTCAATAACCTGACTAACCGATTGGTGTAAATTTTCAACTGAACTTTTAAATTTTATATTCTGAAACAGTCTGGTTTCTAACTGAAACCTCGGTTCAAAAAAGAGTTTATCTACTACCGAAAAATAGTTGGCTCTTACTCCAAAATTCAATAACCATTTATCCAAAACACAATATTTATAATCACCATAAACGGCATGGTTATTATTCGTTTTAAAATTAAATTCGTTATAATTATCCTCCGGACTTTCGCTGTCTTCAAAACTCAGTGCATAATTAACTTTATTAGACGAAAATTGATACCCAAAATCTAATGTCGAAGCACTACCCAAATGGTAATTGCCATCGAAAGCCACACCCAAATCTTCTACTCTATTTTGTTTATTAAGTCGATTACTGAATTCATTTGGTATTGAATTTATACCGGTATATTCAAAATCATAATTTGAATAATATGCACTAAATTCATGCGTAAAAACATCATTATAACGATGATTCCATTTCACGCTTGACCCTTGATTTTTAATATCTAATTTATCTTGTGAAGCTTCATCATAGGCGTCTATTAAAAACCCATAGTCCAGTTTATTTTTTGTAAATAAATTACTAACCAAAAACGTGTTATTTTCATTGGGTTTAAGAATTGCCTTTACGGTGAAATCATTAAAATAAAATAAATCTTTAGTCGTAGTTACTTCATCATCTTCGGTCACTTTATTGCCCTCCGATATTTTGGTTTCCTGAAACACGCGTTTGGACAAATTTCTAAAGGTTTCCGTATCAAAAATATCAGCTATAGATCGTCTTCCGGATATCATTACAGCAGCTTTTTCTCCTAAAGGTAATCTTAAATTCGCATCGGTATGCGTCATATTAAGGCCTGTACTACCTGTTATTTTTTTAGGAATATCTTCATCTGATGTAATATCAATAACTCCTGAAATTCGATTACCATATCGCGCTTTCGTTCCGTTTTTATACAGCTTAATATCTTGCGTTATGTAAGGATTTAACGCCGAAATGGTTCCGAAAAAATGTCCGGAATTATACATTTTAATACCATCCCAAAGTACTAAATTCTGGTCGGGAGTCCCTCCTCTTATAAATAAGCCTGAAGCCGTTTCTGTAGGACTTTGAACACCGGGCAACAATTGAATACTTTGTAACACATCAGGCTCAGTTAAGCCAGGAAGTATCCCTAATTTTTCAGGAGATAAAATAATAGACGTATCATCGTTGTTTTCATTAATTCCGGAAGTAAGGTATTCCCGAACTACCACCTGCTCCAGATGCTGCGTATCTGTTACACTTCGGTTTTTAATTTTTTGAACTGTATAATAGCGTTCTGTTTCTTTTTTAAACCTAATATCAACCAAAGCTTCAATATCAAACAAAAGCTCTTCTAAAGTAATCTCCTTTGCCTCCAAGGTTATTAATTGCTCGCTTATCAACTTTGAATTATACGAGAATTTAACGTTGAACTTCGATTCTAAATCAAGAAAAACATGAGCTATTGGAATATTTAAATAACTTACCGATGCTCTCTCCTGTGAAAGCATAGAAAAGGAAACTAACAGAAAAAGTAACGTTAATTTATGTTTCATTTATGCGGTTAAGTTCATTCAAATAACACCTTAAATTTAAAATAATATTATTAATCTAATTTTAGTTACTTGATTCTAAAACTATAACGCGCTTTTCGGCATTAAAATTATAGGTAAGATCCATTGGTATTAAAACCGTTTTTAAAGCAAGATTTAAATCTTTATGGGTAAACCCACCGGTATATCTTTTGTTTAAATCTATCTGAGACGCATCAACGGTTATTTGATACTGATTCTCTAAGGCAATTAAAACCTGTTTAATGGGAGCGTCATAAAACGTACTTTCACCAATTACCCAGCTTGGTTCTTTGGCATTAAATTCCCAGGGTTCCAATTTATTATTTACAATACGCACGGCATTACCTGGAAGTAACACCGTTTGATTATTAGCAGGTTTACTTGTTACACGTACTTTACCTTCACGACATTGCACTTCAAAATAACCATCTCTGGCAATAACATTAAACTCCGTTCCAAGAACTTCTACTGCCCCCTGAGATGTTAGCACTGTAAACGTTTCTCCTTTTTCAACCTCAAAAAATGCTTCCCCTTTAAGGTTTAAGGTTCTATTGTCTAACCAATTGTATTTTTTAAATTCTAACTCTGAATTAGCATTCAACTGTACTTTAGAATCATCAGGAAGTATAACAGCTAATTGCTCTGAAAAGCCTGTTACATATTCATTTGTTGCTGATGTAAAATAAAATAGACCAAAAGCGATAACAATTGCTGCAGCGGCGGCATAACTCCAAAGCGGAACAAGTCGTTTAACTTTAGGTATTGAACCCTTTTTATTAGTACCGGCTTGGATTTTATTAAACGTTTCAGTTTTATTAAACTCAGGAGTTTTTAAGGTTTGAGAGGCTTCGTTAATTTTACTGTACAGCGCATAGTCTTCAGAATTTCTGAAATTCTCAAGCTCCTCACCGGTTAATTCACCAGCAACCCAGCGTGCTAAAAATGATTCATCTTTATTAAACCCCTCCATGAATAAATAAGTTATTATACTTCTAAAACAGTTAATTACGGTTTTACCCTACTTTAAATTTCAACTATTTGCTTCCGCAACAATTCCAAGGCCTGACTCATGCGTTTTTCTACGGCCTTTACAGAGATGCCTACAATCTCTGAGATCTCACTATATTTCTTCTTATCAATCCTGCTTAACAAAAAAACTTCACGTTGTTTTTCAGGCAAATTCGCTATCGCTCTTTTTAATTTTTCCATGAATTGCTGCTCTTCTAAAAGAAATTCTGGCGTTTCAATATTGTTTTGTTTTATTTGTTTAGACTGGTGATTTAAAACAATTTTTTGATGCGCGACTTCATTTAAAAAGAGATTACGTGATATCGTAAAGAGATAAGATTTTGCTTTTTTAAAAAGTACTTTTGAACAATTATTCCAAAGTTTTATATAGGCTTCCTGGACAATGTCTTCGGCTTGGTGCTGATCACCACATTTATAATATATGAAGTTATACAGTGACTCCGAGTGTATATTGAAGAGCAATTCGTAGGTTTTCTCCTCACAAACAGATTGATTTTCATTGTCCATAATTTGCTAAAATGCTTAGGGCCTGACAATCAAATTTAAAAAAATTAAAATAAAAAGTAGGGTAAATCTACTTTCGACTGTTTTAATATAAACGAGAGATTTTAAATGAACTAGATTTTCTAGTGAGTTGATCCTTTTTTTGTTCCCAAAATCTTAACCTCCAAGACTGGTTTAATAGCTAAAACTTATGCTGGGAGTATTTTAAGTGAGAAGAGTGAAAAGCGAATTTGTCACAAGGTTTTCTGCTATTAGACACTGTTTCAAATTCGCAAACTTTTCACTATTTCTTTTATCTATTTATTCAAACGTATAGCTTGTTTTTACAACCTGTGTGGCTCTAAAATAGCCATATGGATAATTTTCTGCGTTGGTGGTATTGATACAATTTCCTTTTAACTGAACGCCATTTGAAGAAAAAGGATTACCTCCAGAATAATACTGCTCTATTAAAATACGCATGTAATTATAGTAGCCTTCTGAAATACCATATAGATTAATATCGACAGTATCTCCCGGTTGAAATTCGGCCTGATCATTATCATCATCTTCTTGTTTTTCAAAGAAATCATGAATTTCGTTTCCGTTAGAAAACTCATCTGAATAATCTTCAAAATATGGAAATAAATCACCGTCTTCATAATATCTAAACAGGTAGAAATTATCTTCATCAGCTGGATCGTCAAAATAGACATTTACTTCCAATAAATCCGGATCTAAACCACCATCTTGGGACTGATTAACGGCATTGATATCAGGCACCGGAATTAAAGTCTCGATAGCGGTATATGTTTCGTTATTATAAACCACATCTAATTGATATTGGTTGTTTTCAACCGGCACAAAGGTCGAAGTTGTATAGGTGCCATCGTTTTGATTTGTAAAATCAAAAACTTCATTTGTCTCTAAATTTGTTACCGTTACCGTCGCATTAGTTACGGCTGTATTATTTGTAGTTTCAAAATACGGTGTTGATGTACTTAATTTAATGGTTTGATTGTTTCCTAAAGTTCCTTTTTCCCAATCTAAAGAAGCTTCAATTACTAATCTAATTTCCCCTGTTGGCACCTCTACTTCTATTACATCTTCGCAAGCTAATACCCCTAAACTCGCCATGATTAGTACCGCTATGTTTTTTATATATCGTTTCATTCTGTTTAAAATTTAAAATTATAAGCTACTGAAGGAATGATTCCGAAGATTGAAATACGAGACGCTTCATTTAACCCTGTTTGATCGTTTTGATTAAACGAAATAGAGGCTGCATTCTTCCGATTATAAACGTTATAAATACCAAATACCCATTCGCCTTTCCAACGGTTGTCCGGCTTTCTATTTGGCTTATACGTTGCTGATACATCCAATCTATGATAACTTGGTAAACGATCTTCATTTCTATTGGCATACGTCGCCACCGAAAGTCCCTCGTAATTGTACTGTCCGTTTGGATAAGTTACCGATCTCCCCGTTTGAAATATTAAATTCGAGCTGAAACTCCATTTATCATTTAGTTTATAACTTCCAGTAACCGAAATATCATGCGTCCTGTCGTAAGGCGTATTATACCAATTCCCATTGTTTATACCCGGACCTCCTGCTTTTCCTCCTAAGGTACGTTGCTCTGACTTTGATAAAGTATAAGCAAACCAGCCTGTAAATTTTCCTTTGTTTTTTCTTAGTAACAATTCTAAACCGTAAGCACGGGCTTCCCCGTTTAAAATTTCGGTTTCTATGTTATTATTTCCAATTAAATCTGAACCGTCGATATAATCAATCCGGTTATCGATAGTCTTGTAATAGGTTTCTAACTCTAATGCATAAGTATTATTCTTAAACTTTCTGAAAAACCCCATCGCATACTGATTTGAAATTTGCGGTTTTATATACTGTCCACTAGGAGTCCATACATCTAAAGGCGTTACTGAAGAGGTGTTAGACAATAAATGCAAATACTGTGACGATTTGGTATAACTCGCTTTCAAAGCCGCATTACTATTCAGCTGATAAGACAAGCCCAAACGCGGTTCGAAATAGCTGAAATTTTTAATGCTTTCTCCTTTTTTATAGTAAGTTTCATCTGAAGCCTCACCGCGCTCATAAATATCCAATTCCGGGTTGTAAACTACTGGCTGATCATTGACGTAATTCGTCATACTCTGTCCGCCTAATCTTGAAAAGGTACTAAAACGCAAACCGTATTGTGCCGATAGATTTTTAGTAATTTCATGCTCAGCACTTACGTATAAACCACCTTCAAACGCCCGTTTATCATCTAATTTTAAATAATTAATAGAGGAACTTTCGGAGCTTGGTTTGACTTCTCCCGGATTTAAATTATAAGTTATTCCGCTTACACCAAAATCAAAATTAATCTTATCGTTTAGATAGTACTTTAAATCGTACTTAAGGTTGTAATTTTTAATATCTGCAATCCAATCTAACTCGATAAAATCAAGAATAATTTGATAGTCGTATTTACTGTATATAAGCGATAAATTAGAGAACAACTTATCGTTGAAAATATGATTCCACCTGACGTTTCCAGTAGCATTTCCGTAGTTATTTTCAATGATTGTAGACAGATTAAATACATCGCGACCAAAATATCCAGACAAATAAATTCGGTTATTATCATTAATCTGATAATTGGTTTTTAGGTTCAAATCATAAAATGAAATTTTATCATCTTTTAAATCATCAATAGCTTTCATTAACAAATGCGCATAAGATGTTCTTCCGGCAATTAAAAAAGAACCTTTATCACCAAACACAGGTCCTTCAGCAGCTAGTCTACTTGATATTAATCCAACACCACCATTTAAACTAAAATCCTTGCTGTTACCGTCCTTTTGTCTTACATCTAAAACAGATGATACCCTTCCTCCAAAATTGGCTGGAATATCCCCCTTATAAAGCTTAATATCTTTAATAGCATCGGCATTAAACACTGAAAAGAAACCAAAAAAGTGGGATGTATTATAAATAATAGCTTCATCAAGAAGTACTAAATTCTGATCGGCTGCACCACCACGCACATTAAAACCTGATGACCCTTCGCCATTATTTGTAACACCAGGTAATGTTTGAATGGACTTTAATACATCTACTTCACCCATAACCACCGGAATCTGTTTAATAGTCCCAGAATTTAATTTGGATACACTCATTTGTGGTTTTCTAATAGCAATCTGTTCAGATTCTTCAGCGGTAATAACAACTTCATTTAATGACATGGCCGACTCTTCCAATTCAAAATCTAAGGTCATGTCAGCCGTTAAACTGATAGTTTTTGTAATGGTGTTATATCCTAAATACGATACAGAAACCGCATAATCGCCTTCAGCCACCGTTAATGAATAAAAACCATATTCATTGGTTATGGCACCGTTAGAAGTACCTTTTAAAAAGACTGTAGCCCCGATAATAGTTTCGCCATTGGCTTTATCTTTTAATGTACCCCTAATGGTATATTTATCCTGCGCAAAAATCACACAGCTAAACAACATACATAAGCTAAACACAACGTGCTTCATAAAAATTAATTTACTTTAAGATTAAACGTTTTATATAAGTCCGATTTTAAAACTGAATTCAAAATCAATTTGGGTTAAAATTTTACTAGATAATCGAAATTAAAAACTCAATGTCATATCTCGAAATTAAATTATAATTTCACTTAATACCTCATGGGCTTGACTCGAGGCTGTTTACTCTGTCAACGAACGAGACTTAGAATTGTTTCTGATATCCTGTAATTTAGTTATCAGAAATTTCTTATAAATAAATTACATTTTACAAAAAAAGCTCAGAAAATTAAATCTGAGCCTAAATTATATATAAAACTGAAACTATTTTTACTTTTTGTATGCTTCATTCAAAGCATCAGTAATAGTTTTAGTTAAATCATCTTCTTCAGAACCGTACATTACAGTGGCAGCAGCTTCACTAGTTCCTAAAATATACGTGTAGCCATTATTTTTTCCGTAATCTTTAACAAAAGCTTTTACACGATTAATTACAGAATCAATATCAGTTTGAAATTCCTGTTGCATCATCTGTTGCTCCATTTGCATTTGCTGTTGTAACTGCTGCTGTTTTTTTTGCAACGTAGTCATTATTTCCTGAGCTTTTGCCTGAGAGGACTTTTGAGCTTCGGCTTGCTTAGACTGAACTTCCATTTGGAAGGCTTGACCTATACTGTCTGCTCTTTTTCTAAACGCCGCTTCTTTATCTTGATATTTTGTTTCTACATCTTTTTTCTCCTGGTAATCATTAATCACCACCCCATTATCTACAAATCCAATTTTTGCCTGTTGCTGGCAAGATGTTAAAGCCACTGCAAGAGCAGCTAAGTAAAATATTTTCTTCATGTTTTGTTCGTTAATTTAATTAAGCCAAATGTAGCAAAGTAATCTATAAATAGATAAAAATTAAGTTTTATTTAAATAATAAATAATTCTTATCTATAAAATAAATAATGATAAGAAAGACTTATAAAAAACAACCCGTTTTTAAGCGATTTAAGACACTTTAAAAATTAAGACAGGTGTTTTATCATCACAAAGGGATTAAAAAGCAAACAAAGCCTTAAAACTATTTTTTAGCGTTTTTAAGTATATAAATAAGTGATGACGCTTCTTTTGTGGTTAATGCTTTTATATTTGATTGTAGCCCGACAACAAAACCTTTTATAAAATTCATTTTTCCTGATTTATATTTTTCTGAAAGTAAGCTTACATAAAACGCATCAAATAGCATGGGGTTAATTTTTTCAACTTCCATTGCAACGGTTGCAAATAACTTAGAAATAGAATTTGCATCAAAATGCCAAAGATGTCTCGGGACATCGAAAGCAGCCCAAAACGATTTATAATATTTGGCATCATAACTTTTAAAATTTGGAACAGCAATTACCAAAGTACCATTTGGTTTTAAAAGTGTTTTAAAAACAGAAACTTGTTTTTCTAAATTTGGCAAATGCTCTAAAACATGCCAAAGGGTAATCACATCGAAAATATGCGGTTCAAATTTTGAAAGTTGATCGATATCAAAAACCGAATCATTTGTTTTTTGATTTGCTACTCCCCTCGCCTCTTTGTTTGGTTCCACTCCAAAAATGGTCCAACCATTGTTTTGTGCCGTTTGCAAAAAATCGCCTGTTCCGCATCCAACATCTAAAATAGTTTTAGATTCCGATTGAAATGAATTTATTAATTGCAATTTTTTATTTAACGCATACGAACGAACCAGATGGTATACTTTTTCAAAAGCATTTCGTTTAGCATCAGTATGTGAAATATAATCTTCACTTTTATAATAATCTGGTAATTTTTCTAAACTAGGTTGAGGCACGGTTTCTAAAAAACCGTATTCTGAATTTTGAATTAAACTAAATTCTTCTCCTGAAACGGAATGATCTTTTACTTTTAAATACACTTTAGTTTCGTTTTCTTTCACCACGAATGCTCAACTATTTTTTAGAAATTAAACTGAAAATTAATATAACAAGATGTCTTTTCAATAAAAAAATAAACGTTCCACGTGGAACGTTTAAAAAATTATCTTCCCATGTAAACCAATAGTACGGAAATATCGTTAGGAGAAACACCACTAATTCGTGACGCTTGCGACACAGTTGTTGGTTGAATCTTTTTTAGTTTTTCACGCGCTTCAAAACTCATAGATTTAATTTTTGAATAATCGAAATTCTCTGGGATTTTAACATATTCTAATCTACTCAATTTATCGGCATTGTTTTTTTCTTTGGCTATATATCCAGAATATTTTACCTGAATTTCGGCCTGTTCGATAACCTCTCGATCTAAATTATTATCTTGAATATACTGTTCAACACTATCCACTTTTCGAACATCCTCCATCTCAATATTAGGTCGTGCAAAAATTTTAAATAGCTTCCCAGACTGTTTAACCGCTGAAGAATTTTTACTCTCTAATATTGGGTTTATCTCATCCGGCTTTACACTTGTTTCTTCAAAAAAGGTAACAAACTTTTCTGCAGCCTCGTGTTTTTCTTCCATACGTCTTAAACGCTTTTCTGAAGCTAAACCAAGATTGAAACCTTTTGGTGTTAATCTTAAATCAGCGTTATCCTGTCTTAGTAACGTACGATACTCAGCACGCGACGTAAACATACGATAGGGCTCTTCGGTACCTTTTGTAATTAAATCATCAATTAAAACCCCTATATAAGCCTCATCTCGTTTTAATGTAAAAGCATCCTTTTCCTGTACTTTTAAACTAGCATTTATACCAGCCATTAAACCTTGAGAAGCTGCTTCCTCATATCCAGTAGTTCCATTAATTTGTCCAGCAAAATATAACCCATTAATTAACTTCGTTTCTAAAGTATGCTTCAATTGTGTTGGTGGAAAATAATCATACTCTATAGCATAACCTGGTCTAAAGAATTTCACATTTTCAAATCCAGCAACTGAACGCAACGCTTTAAACTGAACATCTTCTGGTAAGGATGTTGAAAAACCATTTACATACACTTCACAGGTGTTCCACCCTTCTGGTTCAATAAATAACTGATGACGATCTTTATCTGCAAAACGATTAATTTTATCTTCGATAGACGGACAGTAACGCGGACCTAAACTTTTAATTCTACCATTAAACATAGGCGACCTATCGAAACCTTCGCGAAGTAAATCGTGAACCAATTCACTCGTATATGTCATATGACAAGATCGCTGTTTAGTCAACGGTTTTGTGACGTCTAGATAAGAGAATTTTTCAGGATTCTCATCACCAGGTTGCTCAGTCATTTTAGAATAATCTAACGAACGACCATCAACACGTGGCGGTGTACCTGTTTTCATTCTACCCGAATCAAAACCTAAATCAACTAACTGCTCAGTGATTCCTTTCGCAGCTTTTTCCCCTGCTCTACCACCACCGAAATTTTTATCTCCAATATGAATCAATCCATTTAAAAATGTTCCATTAGTAAGGACAACAGATTTAGCTTTAACCTCAACACCAAGTGATGTTTTCACACCTACAACTTGATCGCCTTCTATTAACAACCCCGACACCATTTCCTGGTAAAAATCCAGATTAGGAGTTCCCTCTAAAAGCATACGCCAATCTTCAGCAAATCGCATACGATCACTCTGCACCCTCGGACTCCACATAGCAGGCCCTTTAGATTTATTTAGCATCTTGAATTGGATAGCAGAGGTATCGGAAACAATTCCACTATACCCACCAAGCGCATCAATTTCACGAACAATTTGTCCTTTTGCTATTCCTCCCATGGCAGGATTACAAGACATTTGTGCAATGTTTTGAAGGTTCATTGTAATAAGTAATGTTTTACTTCCCATGTTGGCAGCAGCAGCAGCAGCTTCACTCCCTGCATGACCAGCACCAACAACTATAACATCATATACATCACTAAACATAACTTTACTTTTTAAGGTTGTTCCACGTGGAACACAATACAATTTTTAAATTTGAGTTTGCAAATATACACTGATTTTGTGAATATTAAGCCAGCTGATTAATATAGAAGTCTTCCTTCTCTCTCATCAACTTAGACTCATCATCAGTTTTGTCTTTATAACCACAATAATGAAGCACACCATGAACAATAACCCGTTGTAATTCCTTATCAAAATTTTGTTCAAAATCTTTAGCATTATCCTTCACTCGCTCAACCGAAATAAAGATATCTCCTTGAATCAATTTACCTACCGTATAATCAAAACTAATAATATCAGTTAGCGTATCGTGATCAAGAAACTCAACATTTAACTTATGTAAATATTCATCATCACAAAACACATAATTTATCTCTTCTAACTTAAATCCTTCATTAGAAATTACCCCAGTTAACCAGGTAGCCAATTGGTCTTCATTCTCGATATTGAAATCGGTTTCGTAATTGAAATTAATCATTGTTTTGCTTAAAATAAACTTGAACTTTCTTTTTATAATCCGGCTGCAAAGGTAAGGTTTGTTTATTCAATATTTCTGTAGTATTGAAATATTGTTTAGCATTTGGTAATGGATTATTTGAAGTATTCTGAAACGTCTTATTATTAGATTCAGATTCACGCTTATTATTTTCTCCTTGCTGTAAGGTAGCGTTTTCTAATTTTAATAATTGATGTTTTAAATTCATCATCCTTTGCAGTGTTTGATTAGTAAATCCTTTATTTAATAATTCCATTTCAACACGCTCCATAGACCTAACTAAACGCTCTGTGTTAGCATCTTTACCTTCTTTAGCCATACGCTCTTCAAGCGCGTTTCTAAGCTCCTGCTGTCGTTGATAAATTTCATACAACATTCCATTAAGTTCTTCACTATTTCCTTCTCCATTTTCATTGTTCTTTCCCTTCTCCCCAGGCTTTCCTTGCTCCCCTTTTTCATTTTCTTTATCCCCTTCTCCATCTTTAAGTTGCCCTTGTTCATTATCATTTTTGGGCTTTCCTTCTTCACTTTGTTTCATGCCTTTTTCCATCATTTCATTCAATTGCTCCTGGCTCAAAATAATATCAGGCAATTGCATTTCACCTTGTCCACTAGAACTCTGTGACATGTTTAATTGTTCCTCCATGTTATCTAAAACGGAACTTAAAAAATTAGCCAAATTATTAGCCGCTGTAACAGTAAACTGTTGGTTGGAAATACCTTGATACAATTGTCCTTCGGCGAAATAATTTAAAGCCTTATCGACATTATAATACACTTCTGTAATTTCCTTATTGACCTGTTCTGATAATTTTGGTTGACGTAAAGACAAAGCAAACAAACTATCGTCAATATGCTCGAAGTGTTCTCTCAAATAATTCTGGATTTTTAGATAATTAGCATATTTACTATGCCCCTCTTCTATTGCCTTAAACTGATTCATCAGCGCTTCTTCATCAAAAGAAAATAATATTAAATTATCTAAAATCTGACGGAGCATATCAACGTCTTCCTGCATCTGCTCACCTCCATCTGCTTGCATAGAAGCCTGCATTTGTTCGCTCATTTGTTTCATCTTTTCTGCAGCTTTTTTTTGACTTTTCTGAGCATCCTGCATGTTCTTATTTGGTTTAGAATCTTTTGGTGCATCATCAGGGTTCTGTTCGTCCTGATTTTGCTCTAATGCTTCAGATGCCGATTGCTGTTCCTTTTTAATTTCATTTTCTTCCAATTTATCCTGAGGAATATCAATCGGTTTTTTTAATCCTTTACTTTCCTTTTGTAATTCTTCCAATTCCTGGGTGAAATCTTTAAAATCTTTATTTAATCTATCTTGCTTTTCTTTAGTATTTTCTTGGGGTTTTTGTTTGGATAATTCCTCCTGCTCAATGGCCATTTGCATTAAATCTTCTTTTAATTTATCCAACTTTTGTTGCACATAAAAACGTTTGGTTAATTCTAACAACTGCTCCAAACTACGCTTTTTATTTTTATTTTGTTTACCTAAATCTTCAAGGCGTTTAGCTAGTTGCTCTTTGGTAATTTTATCCTTAAACTTTTCTAACTCTTCAAGTAATTCTTCGTCTTGCTTTAACTTTTTTTCATTCTCATCTAAACGCTTTTTTAGATCCTCCTTAAACGGATCTTCCTTTTCATTCTTTGGGAAATTTTCAATATTATCTTTTAATTTTTTATTGAAATTTTTCATCAATTCGTCTTGCTGCTTTTGACGTTCTAAAAAAGATTCCAGTTTCTTTTTATCATTAAAATTTAGAATCTCCTTTTCCTTTTGCGTATTGGATAATTGCTCTAATTGTTTTTCTTGTTCCTCAAAATTCTTTAAGGATTTATTCAGATCTTTTATAGTTTCCTTCTGCTCATTTAGATTTTTTTGAGCCTCTTCATCTAACGTTCGTTTTCTATAACTAAACGTGTTCGATTTTACTGTTTTAAAACGGTTAACTACATCATTATCAGAGACTTGAAAATACAATTCATAAGATATACCATCCTGAATATCAATATTATAAGGGAAAGATGTAATAAATTCGTCAAAATTTGAACCGGACACTTTCATATCAACAGTTTTAACATCAGTTACGTCGTCAGCAGGATAGTACACCATCTCTAATTTACTAAATCCATAGTCGTCACTAATCTGCCCGTAGAAATATAAAGTCTGCAAATCAAGACTATCCTTTTCCATTTTAATATTCAATTCAGGATAAGCATCTTTAATGACGTCGATTGTAAATCCAAGGTTTTCATAATTCTTTAAATTCTCATTACTTGTACTTAAACTATAATTTAAATTATTAAACACTTGCTTAGATGTTAGGAATGCATCATTATCTTTAGAAAATAAGATAGTATCTGTAGCATACAGATGCACCTGCGTGGTGGATTTTGCCTTTAATTTCCAACTCACATTGGTTCCTTCAGGAACAACAGCGTTACCGGTACTCTTTAACACTTCATCCTGCTTTTTAGTATACTCAGGATAATCTAAAATCATTTGAAAATCTAACAATGAAGGCACCTCAATAAGCTTTACGGTATAGGGCTTTGAAGTAACATCATTAGCTGTTAATTGAAATGTTATTTCCCCCTTAGGTTTAGAAAAAATATATTCAAACTCCCCTACTCCAGTTTGCTGCAAATAATACGTTTCGTCATTATAAGCTATTTGCGCATTTTCTGGAACAACACTACCAGAGGTTCTAACTAAAAGCTTAAAATCCTTGTCCTCTAAAGCGTTTAAATTTTCATTAACCACAAAAAACTGAAACGGTGCTGGTGGTTCATAAGCTGTTTTATAATGCACAACACGTTTATAGCTATCACTAAACCAATTGATATTTCCGGTAAAAAAAACAACCAATAAAATTATAACAGGAATAGCAGCATATTTTAAATACTTGAGGTTGCTTTTAAAATTAACAGCCAACTTAAAAGGAATGGGTGAAAGTTCGAAAGATTTCTGATCTATACTCGCTAACAGCAATTCACTTTTATCACTGTTCTCATATAACTGAAGTACATTCAATAATTTGTCATTTACCTCCGGAAAATGTATGCCAATAATTTTACTAGCCTGTTCGTAATTAATGCCATTCTGAAGTTTAAACAATTTACTTAACGGCCAAACTATAAACTTTATAAGTAACCCTAGCTCAACAAGCACAAAGCCCCAGAATAAAGCTGTACGCGCCGTAGTATTTAACCACAACATATATTCAACCAATAAGGTGCCTAAAAAAAACAGTAATCCTATAGCAAAAAACAGGATAGCTCCTTTGAGTAATTCATTATAATAATACCGCTTTATAAACCCTTCAAGCTTTAATTGTATGTTCTTAAAATTCGTCACAGTTATTGGCTTTATAACTTATAAAGCTACAATTTTATTTTTTAGAGTCTTTATAATAATGTGTTAATTGTATCTTTGCAGCAAATTTTTCAAACATGACTAAAGATGTTCGTGTGCGTTTCGCACCAAGCCCAACTGGCCCACTTCACATAGGTGGAGTTCGTACTGCTTTATTTAACTATTTATTTGCCAAAAAACACAACGGTACTTTTATTTTAAGAATTGAAGACACCGATCAAAACCGTTATGTTGAAGGCGCAGAAAAATATATTATCGACGCTTTAAACTGGTGTGGTATCCCGTTTGATGAAGGGGTTGATAAAAACGAAAAATTTGGACCTTACAGACAAAGTGAACGCAAGCATTTATACAAGCAATATGCTGAAGAATTAATTGCTAAAGGCAAAGCCTACTATGCTTTTGATACTGCCGAATCTTTAGATGTGCATAGAAAGGACCATGAGGAAAAAGGAAAAACCTTTATCTACAACTGGCATAACAGACTAAAATTAAGCAACTCTTTATCGCTTAGTGCGGAAGAGGTGAAAGCGAAATTAGATGCTGGCGAGGACTACGTGATTCGTTTTAAAATGCATGAAACGGAAAATGGAGCACATGGAACAATTTCAACTACAGATATAATAAGAGGACATGTTTCATTTAAAACAGAAGTTTTAGATGATAAGGTATTATTTAAAAGCGATGGGATGCCAACCTACCATCTGGCAAATATTGTGGACGACCATTTAATGGAAATCTCACACGTTATACGTGGTGAAGAATGGTTACCATCTTTACCTCTTCACATAGCTTTATATCAAGCTTTCGGCTGGACTATACCAGAATTTGCACACTTACCATTAATTTTAAAACCTACCGGAAAAGGAAAATTAAGTAAGCGTGATGGTGATAAATTAGGGTTTCCTGTATTTCCATTAGAATGGACCGATCCTAAAACCAACGAAGTATCTCGTGGTTATAAAGAAGATGGCTATTTCGCAGAATCCGTGGTGAACTTTTTAGCTTTCTTAGGATGGAACCCAGGTACGGAACAAGAAATTTTTAGTTTAGATGCATTAATTGAAGCCTTCGATTTAGAACGCGTAAATAAAGCGGGAGCACGTTTCGATCCGGATAAAATAAAATGGTTTAATCACCATTACATGCAAGAGCAATTTAATGAAGACTTAGCTCAAGCTTTTAAAGCACAACGTTCGGAGTTAGCCGATATTGATGTGAATTATATTGCCATGGTTATTGACTTAGTAAAAGAACGAGCAACCTTTGTAAGCGACTTTTGGAACCTAAGCCACTACTTCTTTACAGCTCCAACAGAATACGACGCAAAAGCCTCTAAAAAAGCTTTTAAAGACGGTACTAAAGATATTTTAACCCAAGTGATATCAATTATTGAAGCTAATGAAGATTTCACAGCAGAAGCGCTTCAAAAAGAGATTAAAGGCTGGATTACATCTAACGAGATTGGTTTCGGACAAGTAATGATGCCTTTACGTTTAGCTTTAGTAGGCGCGTTACAAGGACCTGATGTTTTCGATATTATTTATATGATTGGAAAAGCAGAAACTATTAAACGTATTCAAAACGTTATCTCCACACTGTAAGAACATATTTATTATCAAACAAAAAAGCCATCTTCTATTGAGGATGGCTTTTATATTTTATAAATATCAATGTTTAGAAAGACACATTCAACCCTAAAACCAACATAGTTTGGTTGCCTTTAAATGTTGACTTCCCTCCTTCAGTATTCAAATCTTTAGAATTTAATCGCTTCAAAATATTGGTAGCCCCATAAATATATTGGGCACGTAATTTCACATACTTATAACCTGCTGTTATACCTGCAACACCGTTTAAATTAAAGTTTGAAATACTTCCTATTTGTGAAGCTTGCAAATTGATATAATTATTTACGTAATAACTTTCGTAGTCTTTGTTCTTCATTTCCAAATCACTGTTGTATTGAAACATCGGTCCTAAATCAATCGTCACATCTGGCGTACCTAATTTAATATGCCCCAACAAAGCAATTTGAGCGGCAAATAATTTATAATTTACATAGTTTTCTTCCGCAACAGTTTGAATTTCCCGAGCAGAAATCCCAATTTTACTTTCAGAAAGCTGCATCCCAAAACTTACATTATACCAACGGTGTGGAATATCGACCGTAGCCCACATACCTCCAAGAAACCCCCATTCCTTACTGGTGGTAAAATTGTCTGTCGTGATATCTAACTGAGTCATTCCACCAAAAATAGAAAACCCATTAGTAATGCGATAATTTCGATGTTGAGAAAAACTTTTTGTAACAAAACATAGCATAAATGCTACTAATAGTAAAGATTGCTTAAAATTCATTGGTTAGTGGTTTGTAACCAAATATAACATATAATTTTAGTATCTTAATTTATTCTAACTCATTAAATAACACATTATGTCATTCTCATTGCCCATTATTCTGTTTTTAGGAATTGTCGTTTTGATATTTTCCTTCTTTACCGTGAAACAACAAACAGCGGCTATAATTGAACGCTTTGGTAAATTTCAAAGCATTCGACACTCCGGTTTACAATTAAAAATTCCATTAATTGATACCGTTGCGGGACGCTTAAGTTTAAAAATTCAACAATTAGATGTTCTTGTTGAAACCAAAACCTTAGACGACGTTTTTGTCCGTTTAAAAGTATCGGTACAATACAAAGTCATTAAAGATAAAGTGTATGATGCCTTTTATAAACTCGATTATCCGCATGACCAGATTACCAGTTATGTTTTTGATGTTGTTCGTGCCGAAGTCCCTAAAATGAAACTCGATGACGTCTTCGTAAAAAAAGATGATATCGCATTAGCTGTAAAAGCCGAATTAAACGACGCGATGCTGGATTACGGTTTCGATATTATTAAAACTTTAGTGACCGATATCGATCCAGACCCACAGGTAAAAGCTGCCATGAACCGTATTAATGCTGCCGACCGCGAAAAAACAGCCGCGCAATACGAAGGGGATGCACAACGTATTTTAATAGTTGAAAAAGCAAAAGCCGAAGCAGAAAGTAAGCGTTTACAAGGACAAGGTATTGCCGATCAGCGTCGTGAAATAGCCCGTGGTTTAGAAGAATCGGTAGACGTTTTAAATCGCGTTGGTATTAACAGTCAGGAGGCTTCTGCCTTAATTGTAGTCACTCAGCATTACGATACCTTACAGGCTATTGGTGGCGAAACCAACAGCAACCTGATATTACTTCCAAACTCACCACAAGCCGGTAGTAACATGCTTAACGATATGGTAGCAAGTTTTACGGCCAGTAACCAGATTGGTGAAGCTATGAAAGAAAGCAAAAAGAAAAAAGATTCGTAAACTCAACATAATTCTCTAAAACAAAAAAAGCATTTCAAAATTGAAATGCTTTTTTTATCCTAATTAACTAAAAAATTATAACGCTGTTAATGCTCTCTATTCATTCGCAGCGACAATACTAACCTCTTTCTCTTTATTTGGCTTATAGTTTTTATAAGCCGGCCCCATTAAGTTAGCCTTTTTATTTTCAACCACAACTTGAGTGTAAGATGCCTCTTCAGACTTCTTCCATACTTTGCGGTTTTTATATTCTGGTCCTTTTAAATCTGTTTTTGTATTTGAAGTAAAAACAGGTTTAGCTTCTGTTTTGTGTTTCCAAGGCTTGTAATTCTTATATGCAGGTCCTTTTAGATCGCTTCTATCTTGTGAAAATGCACTAAATGAAACAAACACGAATGCTAGGATAAATAATAAATTTTTCATGATATATAAAATTTAATGTTCGCTACAAAGTTACAGGCAAACTCAAGGTTTTACATATATGAGAAATCACGTAATTTATATCCGTATAAATACGGATACGTTCACTTTATATTAAATTTAAAAGGGTGGCTTTTTTTATTAATTCGGCAGTGTTTTTTACTTCCAGTTTCTTTAAAACATTAGCTCTGTGGGTTTCAATAGTACGGCTACTTACAAATAATTGAGCTGCAATTTCCTTAGTGGTGAGCCCTTCTGCAATGAGTCCTAATACTTCCTTTTCTTTTTTAGAAAGAATATTTTCACTCACATTTTGTACCGACATGAAATTAATCATCTTCTCTGTAATAGCAGGACTGAAATACTTTTTCCCCTGATGGACAATACGAATAACTTTAATCAGTTCTTCCTGGTCTGTATTCTTTAATAAATAACCATAAGCGCCACTTTTAGCACACTTTGCAATATAATTACCATCGTTATGCATAGAAATGATTATAGGCTTTACTTTGGTATTTAAATCCTTTATTTCCTTTAAAACCTGAAAACCATCCATATTAGGCATAGTAATGTCTAACAAGACGATATCTATATCATCATCTTCATTAATAGCTTCAATAAATTCCTTTCCATCAGCTACACTTTTAACCACAGAAACATCGTCGTATTTCTTCAATAATTCTATTAAACCATTTCTAAATAGTTCGTGATCGTCGGCTATAATAAGTTTAATTTGTGTCATGATTAATGGGTAATTCTATTTCAAACGTTGTTCGGCCTGCTTTGGAATTTATATCAATTTCTCCATTACAAATCTCAACACGCTCTTTAATATTAATAATTCCTGAACCTAATTTTACGGTATTTAAATCGAAACCAATACCATCATCAAAATAAAAAAAGGAGATGAAATTTTCGAATTCCGATAAGGTTAACCTAATGTGTTTTGCTTGTGCGTGTTTTAAGGAATTATTGATGAGTTCCTGCCCAATTCGAAAAATATTGATGGCCTGATTTTTTGTTATTTTACTTTGTTCCGGACTGGTTAAATCTTCAAATTCTATATCGATATCTGAAAATTGTTTTACACTATCAACAAAATTAGATAATGCCGCTCCAACCCCAAAATCGTCTATAGTGGATGGCATTAACGCATTAGACATCGATCGGATTTCGGTAATTGTCGTATCTAAAAGCTGTTTCATTTCAGTACGTTTCTTTTTACTTTCAATACGGTTTTCAATGTAAAATTTTAAGGAGGTTAACAAAGGGCCTATTCCATCATGTAACTCACGAGACAAACGCTGCCTTTCGTTTTCTAAACCATCAACCAGCAAACGCTTGGTATTAATACGGTTCTTATTTTCGTTATTTCTGAATTCAATAAGCTTATCGCGCATTTTCAATAAACTTTTTCCTAATAAATCATTATCACCTTTTGGAACATATTCTGAGTTGAGATTCATCTCCCCCATTTCGTTGGAAAACTTAACAGCCCCCTGAAGCGATTTTTTAAGATTATCTAAGGCATCAAACATTTCCTTAATTTCGTTTGAATTCTTACTAAAAGTATTGGTTTTATTATAATCGCCGGCAGCCATAATTTTAAGGCTCTTCTGCATGTTTATAATGGGTCTGGTAATAATTTTAGTCAAAAACAAAGATAAAATAACAGCGATAAGCATAGTAATTACAATCAAACCTGTAAGCCTAACTTTTAACTTTTTTAGAGGTGCATTTACTTCGCTAGTATCAATTTCTGAAAGTATAGCCAGATGAAGATTAGAAATTTCAATAGGGCTGAACAAACTGTACACATCAACCCCACGATAATCTTGTATAATCGCCCGACCCTCGTTTCCAGAAAGGGCATTTATCACTCCTTTGGTTTCTACCTTTATCGTAGTTGGCCGTTTATCGGGATAAAAACGCGATGGCGATCGCATATAAAAATCCTCTCCCACCAAATACGATTCACCGGTATTTCCCATTCCTGTACGCTCCAATAAAATGGATTTAATTTTATTGTAATCTATAATCTTAAAAACAGGACTACCATCCTTATTAAGAATTAACCCAATAGACGTTTTACCTGATGTGCTATAGGACGTTAAATCGTAGATTCCAGATTTAAAATGCATCCCTTTTGGTAAAACAACATCAGAAGTATCGTTAGGGATATAACTTTCTACTTCATTATTAAAGAGCAACCATTCGTCGTTAATCAATTTTTCAATCTGAACCTTCTTAAGGGTTTTTATGGAATTTAACTGCAATAAAATTCTATCATCTAAAACCTTTGAAAACTGATGATAAAAAGTAATAGATAAGACCAGAACCACTAAAAAAATTAAGCTATTCATAATAACTAATATCAGGGTTCTAATACTCATTCTAACGTTTTGTGGAATTAAAATCTAAAAATAGGAAAGCTTATTTACCTACGAAAGTTAATCCTTTAAAAAGACAATAAAAGGACATAAACCATTCCGCATGTTTTACTGAAGAAAAAACATGTTGCTTTTAAACAAAGTAACTATTACAAGTATAGAGGATAAAATAGTGTTATGAGGCTGCAATAATACCTTTTTCAAGCTTGTAATTATGTAATATACTTTTGAGGGTTTCTAAATAATTTTGCATCGAATCGGTATCCATCTGCGCTCCCATATGACTTGAAAGTGTCACTGGGTTTTCATCAAGATGCTGATATAATTCCGGATAATCGGTTTCAATATAACGGATAAGATGCGAAATTTTTGAAAGTGTTTTGGTTAAAGGTTTCATGACTTCTAAATTAAAAATAAACTATAGCTATATAGTTATTAATTTTAAACCATTTAACAAAGCATTTTAACACTACCTGAACGGATGTCTGGGCTGCCAGTCCTGCTTAGTAGGGTTCATTAAACCAAAAATCTCTTTTAAAAGTGCATTTAAAACATAATTAGTATGCTTTAAATACATGACCATAGGTTTAGCTTCTGCTCCTACCGAACTCTTAATTTCCATGGCCGTTCTGGCGTAAACAATATTCTTAAAATTATTATTGATGCCGTATTCCGCCATGTCGTAAAGCATATTTAAATACAATTGATTAGGGTATTGATGTTTGCAATCATAACCCAGAAAATAGGTTTCTAAATCGTTACCATTTAGTATTAACGTATAAAACCCAACCAACTCGTTATTTAAAAAATACCCATACACTTTAAATCGTTCTTTAAGCTGAAGTTTTAATTGGTAAAAATGATTTTGAGAAAGAATGAACGTATTGAATTTGGCATTATCTGAAACATTTAAATACAGTGCATAAAGTTGATTTTGATTATTTTCAATAGCATCAAGATTTAATTCCTGACTTATAATACCGTTAAACTTTTTTCTGGCACGTTTATAACGTGTTCTATACTTTTTATTTAACTCTGAAATATAATCCTGAAAGTTAGTCCAACCAGACTTTACTTCCATAATCATATTTGGTTGTACAGCGACTTGATATAACCCATGTGATTTAAAAAAATCAACTTCAGAATGCATCGTATCCTTTAAAAAGTAATCCTTAAAAACCACCGCTCGAATGGTTTTATTTTCGTCTTGTTTAATTTGTTTTTCTATATCGTTTAAAGCCTCAAAAATTAATTTTAAATATTCTGTTTGATCGATATTCTCTTTTTTAAACAACATACCGTGTTGCCCGGTGTGCATCAAATTTCCAACCACAAGAATATTCCCTTTTAAAATCCTTGATACTTGATCCTTTAAAAAGTCTTTCACACAAGATACCTGCGCATTTCGAAACATATCTTTTAAATACAACTGAACCCGTTGTATTATCGCTATACCAACTAAGTTGTCGGCTTTAAAAATACCTATATAATAACACTTAATATTTTCTGGAGCAGAAGCTTCTAAAGCTTGTAGATAATCCGACTGAAGAAAAACATCCTGTTTGACTAAACCATCCCAAGAATCGGGTAAATCGGAAACTGTATTATAGATGTGATACATATAGCTTAAGGCAAAAAAAAGACTGAAGATTAAATCGCTTCAGTCTTTAAATATCTATAAAAATTACAACATTATTGCCATGCACAGATAATTCCGCCCATTAAACCTAAAGTTACAATCCAATACCCAGCGTTAATTAAAATGTATTTTCCACTTTTGCGTTCAAAAAGCGCATTGGTACCAAGAATAGGAAGTGCTATAAAAATACCCGCTATAACACCATGCAGCACACCATGTTTAAATGTTCTGAACGCAGTTCCATAATCATCCATAAAAGCGTGAAATGACGGTAAGGCATTTTCAACATCGCCACCAACCATACTTATGGCTCCCGTTTGGTGAATGGTTAAAATCTGGAGTGCAAAAGCTAAAAAGAATGCAAACAACAAGGCTAATCCAAAGATTTTACCCATGTTAGCGCCTTTCATTTTGTCTTCGGTCATCTCTGCAGCCTGCATCCAGGCTGTTCCAAATACTTTTGGGTTATACCAAACAGCACCGACAACCAAAGCTGAAATTGCGGCAACAATAATTGCTAATAAATTAAATTCCATAATTATTTTAGTTACAGTTAGATACTTTAAATATAGCTAAAATAATTATGGAATCTACAAGTTATAATCGAATAGCAAAAGACCGATTATAGGGTCTGTGCCTCTGCTACTAGAATATCGTTTTTATCTTCCAAGGCTTTATCAATGAATTCCTGAACATCTGTATTCTTTTCTAAACCTTCTTCTAATAACACACCTAAAGCAAGGGCAACAGCAATTCGCGTTCCTACTTTTTTAACAGCCGTATTAAATAAGGGTTGAAGCTCTTCGTAACTTATTTCTTTAGCTAATTCTAAAATTTCAGTCTTTACCTTTTGTTGTTTAGCCTCAGGTAAATTGGTATATTTTTTACCTAATTGCTGAATCACATCAATCGCCTTTTTCTTAGGAGGTTGATTTTTTTGTTGTGCCTTCTGTGTAGTGTTTTGTGTATTTACAGGTTTTTGCTTAGCCCAGGTATCGCGTAAACCAACGGTTTTATTAAAAATTAGTTTATCTGAAGTTGCATCGTTATCGACATTAAAATACCCTAAACGTTGAAACTGGAATCGATCACCTATTTGAGCTTCCACTAAACTTGGTTCTACGTAAGCTTCGATAATTTTTAATGAATCTGGATTTAAAAAGTCCATGAAATCTTTATCCTGATGACTATCCGGAGCTTCGTCCATAAACAAGCGGTCGTACTCACGAACTTCAGCTTTTACTGCATGCTTAATCGATACCCAGTGCAGTGTTCCTTTTACCTTTTTAGAAGTGTCTTCGGAATATGTACAGTGAATTTCAGTTACCTCACCATTAGCATCTTTCACCACATCGTTCGCCTGAATGATATATGCATTTTTAAGACGCACTTCGCCACCTAATTTTAAACGGAAAAACTTATTACCAGCTTCTTCTTTAAAATCGTCTTTCTCAATATAAATTTCTCTTGAAAACGGTACTTTTCTTGAACCAGCCGTTTCATCTTCGGGATTGTTTTCAGCATCCAACCACTCTTCTTTCCCTTGAGGGTAGTTTGTAATTACCACTTTTACCGGATCTAAAACTGCCATAACACGAGGCGCTGTTTTATTTAAATCTTCACGAATACAGAATTCTAAAAGCGATACATCAATCACATTATCACGCTTGGCTACACCAACAGTTTCCACAAACTTTCTAAGCGCAGCAGGCGTATAACCACGACGACGTAAACCTGAAATAGTTGGCATACGCGGATCGTCCCAACCAACAACGACCTTTTCGTTTACCAATTGTAATAACTTACGTTTACTCATAATAGTATAACTTAAGTTTAAACGGGCAAACTCACGTTGTTTTGGTAATAACGGATATTCTGTTTTACTATAATCGTACACCTGATCTTTAAACCAGTTGTATAATTCACGGTGTGGTTTAAATTCTAATGAACATAAGGAGTGTGATACTTGTTCTAAATAATCACTTTCTCCATGTGTCCAGTCGTACATTGGGTAAATACACCAATCGTCACCAGTACGGTGGTGGTGTTTCTTTAAAATACGATACATAATAGGATCACGCATCAACATATTAGGATGCTGCATATCTATTTTAGCACGTAATATATGTTCGCCTTCTTCAAACTCACCCGCTTTCATACGTTCGAATAAATCAAGATTTTCTTCTACGGTACGGTTTCTATAAGGACCATCGATACCTGGTTGCGTAGGTGTTCCTTTTTGTTCAGCCATCGCTTCACTACTTTGCGAATCCACATAGGCTTTACCATCTTTAATTAACTGAACGGCCCAATCGTATAACTGCTGAAAATAATCTGAAGAATACAATTCCTTATCCCATTTGTAACCTAACCAAGCTACATCTTCTTTAATCGCATCAACATACTCCTGCTCTTCTTTAGCTGGGTTAGTATCGTCGAAACGAAGGTTTACAGGTGCATTATATTTTTCACCTAAACCAAAACTAATACCAATAGCTTTAGTATGACCAATGTGCAAATACCCATTTGGTTCTGGTGGAAAACGAAATCTTAAGTTTTCTTTTGGCATGCCATTAGCCAAATCCTCTTCTATAATTTGCTCTAAAAAATTGAGCGATTTTCTTTCTTCAGACATACGTGAAATTTATTTCAACTAAATAAGGCTCAAAATTACATAAAAACAAGTTATTATAGATGAATATACTTGTAGAAGCGTAACAAAATTTAAGGAAACGTTACTAATCATTTAAATCTTGGAAAACACCTTATAACAATGAAAAATACTAACTACATTTGCCCTAAATGTGCTAATACCACTTTTGAAGTTGGTGAAATACGTGCAACCGGCGGCACTTTATCGAAAATTTTTGATGTTCAAAACAAAAAATTTACCTCGGTAACCTGTTCCAATTGCACCTATACCGAATTCTATAAAGCCAGTACTAGCGCGTTGAGTAACATTTTTGATTTATTCACTTAAACTATGGGCATTATTAAAGTTGAAAATATTCGTGTATTTGCTTACCACGGATGTTTAAAAGAAGAAACTAAAATTGGTAGCGATTACCGTGTAGATTTAGAGGTTAAAGCCGACTTACAACCTTCGGCTAAATCTGATCATTTAAAAGATACGGTAGATTACGTGTTACTAAACCGAATTATAAAAGAAGAAATGGCTGTGCCTTCGCATTTATTAGAAACGGTAGCGCGTCGTATTTTAGATCGTATTTTTAACGAAGATCAACTGGTTAGAAAAGCCACAGTTTGGGTAAGTAAATTAAACCCGCCTATTGGTGGCGATGTGGAGAAAGTAACCATTAAAATGATGGACAGACGTAAAGATTATAAAGGTTAAACCAATAAGACGTTAATTAATAACTGATTTTTCATTCCGAGAAATCAGCTAAAGTCTATAAATCTCGATTATCGCGGAAAAATTAATTTTAAGTTATTGTAAAGTCTTATTTTTTTTTACATTTGCAACCGCTTAACGGCAGTTGACATATTTTTTGTAGATTTACTACATAAAATTAATTGCCCCTAAAATTAATGGTGTCGTGGCCGAGGGGCTTAGGCACAGGTCTGCAAAACCTGCTACAGCGGTTCGAATCCGCTCGACACCTCAAAAAACCTTCAAGAGTTCTTGAAGGTTTTTTTATGCCTTTATTTTAAGCTGTAAGAAAAATGTGTAAATTAGGTTTCGTAAAAGCGATTACTTATTAACAGATTGACTGAAGTATAAAATGAAAAAACTTAAAAAAATAGATAGTATTAAGTTTTTAAATGAAACTTTCGTAGGTATTACTTTTGAAAACACTGTGTATTACAATTGTACTTTCTTTAATTGTAACTTTAAAAGTGTTACATGGAAGAACTGTCAATTTAAGAACACCTATATTCTTGGTAATTCGAATTTAGAAAACTGTAAATTTATTAGTTGTAAATTCTTAGGGCAGAATACTAACATGGGCGGACCAACTAAATATTTGGATTGTGAATTCACTAATATTTTATTTAAAAATAATCAGTTTTGGAATACAAATTTTGAAAATTGTAGTTTCACAGGAAAAGCAGAAAACATTGTATTCTATGGTCCTTATTCACCAAATGGTTGGGAAACAGTATTTAAAAATGTGGATCTTTCCGAGATGGACTTAAAATTAGTCGATTTTAGATGTGAAATTGATTTAGAAACAACAAAATTACCTACACACAAAAAAATATAAACTTTACCATTTTCACTTAAAACTTTATAAAACTCATCAAACGAACAACCTTAACCCTACCTATTCACAGGATTAATCTGTTCTAACTTTTCTTTAATAAGTTCCTTTTCTTTTGGGAAGAACCCTTGGGTAAGTAATAATACGCCAAATCCTAAAATCACTAGCGCTATAATTTTTTTGGTTTTAAAAATTAAGCGCGGGGTTAAATGATGACGTAATTTTTTTGCCACCGCAATTTTTATTAAATCGATTAAAAAGTACACAATTAAAATCGTTGATAAGAAGATAATGACACCATCTTCAGAAGTGGTTAGAGAATTTCCTAAAACAATAAACGCCACCCACCCCAAAAGCACGCCAATATTTATAAAATTAAGAAGGAAGCCTTTTAAAAATAATTTTCCGTAGCCCTTTTTAATTTCCACTTTATGGTATTCGCGAACAATGTCTCTAAACGATTTAGAGGTTTTTACAAATGAAATAATTCCATAAGCCACCAATAATACACCACCAAAAATTAAAAAATTAGGATCGTCTTTAATTTTATCGAGTAATTTACTGGTACTAAAAAAAGCTACCAGGATAAAAATAACATCGGCAAGCATCACACCACAATCAAAAATCAAGGCACTTTTAAAACCTTTGGTTATACTGGTTTCCAGAAGTACAAAAAATACCGGACCTATTGTAAATGCCAATACAATACCAAAAGGAATAGCCGCTAAAATATCATCAAACATAATCGAGCGAGAGTTTCAATACAAAGTAAAGGAATATTTTAAAAACATATTATTAGAAGAACTATAAAAGACCGCCTCAATGTTAGATTTTAGCATAAAAAAACCGGTAACATAATTACCGGTTTATCATCTATATTGAAAATAAGATTGTTAATTCATTCGATGTACTTTCCCTCCAATAACAGTGGTTTCATTAATAGTTGTTGGTTTTCCATAAACATAAACATTTCCACCAGCACGGACTGTAGCATCGACCTGATCTGATGCTCTTACATAAGCTTCACCCCCTGCGTTAACCGTTACATCGGTATATTTTGTTTCCAAATTGGTGGCTTTACAAATACCACCAGTTCTAAGTGCAATGGTTTGCTCTTTTGCCGTTCCTTTAGTTTCAACAATTCCACCGGTAACCGCTTTTATATTTATTACTGAAACATTAACCGGTACATTAATAATTCCACCTTCCTGAGCTCGTAAATTCACTTCAAATTGTTTTATCTCGTCTTCACTTTCTACTTTAGAACCTTCATTAACATCAATGATATCAAACGAGGTGTAATATAAAACCACTTCGGTAGCATCACCATCAAAGATTTTTTCGAATTCCATTTTAATTTTAAGCACGCCGTTTTTATTACTCAACACCACGTTGTTTTTATTCTTTCCTGAAACCACCGCTTTATTCTCGTTAGACTTTACCAGTTTCACCTGAATTAAATCGTAAACTTTTAATTCGTTAAATTCTTCAAGATTTGTTTCTACTGGATCTTGTGCATAAATTATAGTTGTTATAAATAGAACACATATTTTAACTAAGGTTTTCATTTCTTAACTTTTTTTGATTTGAATGTAAAATTATCAATAATTATACCGTTGTAAATTTGCTTTTGGATTTTTTTAAGAGATAATAATTAAGAAATGTTTTTAGAAAATAAATTTAAAAACGTTCTCGATACAATTTTCTAATTCATCGAAAATCACTCGAACTGACGGGTTAAAAAAATAACGTCATTACGAATGAAACGTAGTGAAATGAAGTAATCTTAAATAAGGAACTCCTAGTAAAAAGATTACTTCGTCATACTTCCTCGTAATGACGTTAAATTAATATTTTAAATATACTATCCTTCGTATTTCCCAATCAGGTTAAAGTCGAGATGTTTTTTAACCAAATCGGTATTTTTAACTTTTACTACAACTTCGTCTCCTAACTGATACATGTTTTTTGTCGATCGACCAATCATGGCATATAAATCCTGATCGAACGCATAATGGTCGTCGTTCATATCGCGAACACTTACCATTCCTTCACATTTATTATCGATAATTTCGACATAAATTCCCCAGTCGGTTACGCCTGAAATCACACCAACAAACTGTTCGTCTTTATGATCTTCCATAAAACGAATTTGCATGTACTTGATAGAATCACGTTCGGCTTTAGTGGCTAAATTTTCCATATCGCTGGAATGTTTACATTTATCTTCGTAAGCTTCTTCATTTGCCGATTTTCCACCATCGAGATAATGTTGTAATAAACGATGCGCCATCACATCTGGGTAACGACGAATTGGCGAGGTAAAATGACTGTAATAATCGAACGCTAATCCGTAATGACCAATATTGTGCGTGGTATATTCAGCTTTACTCATACTTCGAATCGCTAAAGTATCTACAAGATTTTGTTCTTTCTTACCAACTACTTCGGTTAATAAATTGTTTAAAGATGCCGATGTGGTTTTTCGGTCTTTAAAATTCAGTTTATAACCAAACTTAGAAACGATGCCTTGTAAATTAGCCAGCTTACTTACATCTGGTTCATCATGTACACGATATACAAATGTTTTTTTCGGTGATTGTTTTCCAATAAATTCAGACACTTTTCTATTAGCTAATAACATAAATTCTTCAATCAATTTATTAGCATCCTTACTGGTTTTGAAAAATACACCAATTGGATTTGCTTGTTCATCTAAATTAAATTTCACTTCAACTTTGTCAAATGAAATCGCTCCAGACTTCATGCGCTTGTTTCGCATTTTTTTCGCCAGCTCATCCATTTTTAAAATAGCATCGGCAATTTTTTGATCGGCTTGATACGCTTCACCAGTTAAAGAAACCTCTTGCGGAATTTCGTTTGTTTTCGATTCGATAATCGATTGTGCTTCTTCGTAAGCAAAACGCGCATCGCTATACGTTACGGTTCTACCAAACCATTCATTTTTAATTTCGCATTTATCGTTCATTTGAAAAACAGCAGAAAAGGTATACTTCTCTTCATGCGGGCGTAATGAACAAGCATTATTAGATAAAACTTCTGGTAACATAGGCACCACACGATCTACTAAATACACCGAAGTAGCACGCTCGTAAGCTTCATCATCTAAAACCGTTCCTTCTTTCACATAGTGCGATACATCTGCAATATGTATTCCAATCTCATATAAGCCATCTTTTATCACGGTGAAGGATAAGGCATCATCAAAATCTTTGGCGTCCTTAGGATCGATGGTAAACGTTAAATCGTTACGCATGTCTCGACGTTTCGAAATTTCTTCAGCAGTAATCGAAGTATCTAAATTATTAGCAAACTTTTCAACCTCGTATGGAAATTCAAACGGTAAACCATATTCGGCAAGGATGGCATGAATTTCTGTATTGTGTTCTCCTGGCTTTCCTAAAACCTCAATCACTTTCCCGTAAGGTGAATCGGCTTTCTCTGGCCAGTCTTCTAAACGAACTAAAACTTTATCACCATCTTCAGCTTTATTAACCTTGTTAATCGGGATAAAAATATCTTTATACATTTTATTGCTGTCGGCAATAACGAACGCATACTTCTCATGAAGCTGTATAACGCCCACGTATTCGTTTTTCTCTCGTTTTATGATATTAACTATCTCCCCTTCCATTTTACCGCGTTTACGGCGCTTATAAACGTAAAATTCAACTTCGTCTCCATTCAGGGCTTTGTTGATATTATTTGAGGCGATAAAAACATCGTCATCGAAGTCGTCGCAAATTACATATCCGGTACCTTTACCAGACAGATCTAAAATACCTGTGTGGTATTCGGTGTTAATAACAGCTTTAAATTTTCCGCGATCAACTTCTTCAATTTCATTCTTTCCTTGTAGGTCGCGTAATTTTTTTATGATTTGATTTCTGCTGCTCGCATCATTCACTCCTAACTTAGCAGCAATCTGTTTATAGTTAAAAGCCTGGTTTCTTTCTTTTTTTAAAATACTAAGAATTGTATTTGATAGGTTGGAAATGCCATTTCTTGATTTCCTTTTTTTCTTTTTACTCATGTAATTTCTGTGATCATTTTCATTTCCTAAGATAGAGGAAAATCTGTTATAAAAATAGCTTATGATAAAAGCGGAAGTGACAACTATTTCTTTTTCAAAGTTACAATTAAAAATTGAAACAAGGTTTAGAGAATGTTAATTATCAAAAAGCACCTGTTATAAACCATCTAAAAACTTCTAATAACTAAAATATCAAACGTCTTTTTAAATACCGACCTTTAGACTTAGGTTCTTTGAAATTATGAATAGGCCATAACCATCAAATTAAAAATTAAAGCAAGAAATGAAAAACAGAGTTATTCACAATAGATATAATTATCATTTATCTTCTTGAAAAATTTAAAAAAAAATACTTGTTATTATAGTCTGTTAATATCTAGAATAACTTTTTTAGAGATGATTAGGAATATTCGTTCTTTACAAGCTATTAGATGGTTGTTAACAGATATAATCATTGTAAATGCTTAATATTTAATTGATTTAATAGGTCTATTAACAGCTGTTGATAACCAATGCTAACAGCTATTTTTTGATATTTAATTTTAATATCTCTGTTTATATCCGTTATTTTTGTGTCTAATAATTTTGCTAAAAAAAGTGGAGTTATTTTTTGGTGATGTGCTTGCGGTTTTTGTTTGGAAAAAAAATTGAAAGAACAATGATTTTTTTTTGAGTTAGTATTAACACCTATTAACAAGTTGTTAATATACTAATTGACAACTCTTGTAAGTCATTTTTAGTTAGTACTTTTGCAGTATATTTTACTTTAATACACAAACAATGAATATTTCTATAGGAAACGATCACGCTGGAACCGATTATAAATTTGCTATTGTAAAGCATTTAGAATCAAAAGGCTATACTATAAAAAACTATGGTACAGATAGTAATGATAGTGTAGATTACGCCGATTTTGTTCACCCGGTAGCTACCGATGTTGAAAATAAAGATGCCGATTTTGGAATTTTAATATGTGGTAGTGCCAATGGTGTAGCTATGACTGCTAATAAACACCAAAAAATACGTGCCGGTTTATGTTGGAATAAAGAGATTGTACATTTAATTCGTAGTCATAATAATGCCAACATATTATGTATACCAGCCAGATTTACAGCGATTCAGCAAGCTGTTGAAATGGTCGATGTTTTTTTAAGTACTGAATTTGAAGGAGGCAGACACCAAACTCGTATAGATAAAATTCCTGTATCTTGTTAAATGTCACACCAGCACTCGCATAACCACGCGCATGCGCACAACGATTTAAAGGGCCGTAATCTTTTAATATCTATAATATTAAATATTGTTATTACGGCCTCTCAAATTATTGGTGGTTTAGTGTCTGGTAGTTTAGCATTACTTAGTGATGCACTTCATAATTTTAGTGATGTTCTTTCATTAATAGTTAGTTACGTTGCTAATAAACTTTCCAAAAAGCAAGCTTCTATTCACAGAACCTTCGGATATAAACGGGCTGAAATTCTTGCTGCTTTTATAAATGCTTCTACTTTAATAATTGTTGCTATTCTTTTAATTATTGAAGCTATTAAACGTTTTCAACACCCTGAAGAAATCAAAACCGGACTAGTAATTTGGTTATCGTTAATTGCTATTATCGCTAACGGAGCCAGTGTGTTACTCTTAAAAAAGGATAGTGAATCTAACATGAATATGCGTAGTGCTTATTTACACTTATTAACAGACATGTTAGCAAGTGTTGCGGTACTAATTGGTGGCTTGTTAATGAAGTATTACCAGATTTTCTGGGTAGATAGTGCTTTAACTTTAGCGATTGCCATATATCTTATTTATATGGGGTATGATTTATTAAAATCGTCTACTAAAGTGTTGATGCTCTTTACTCCAGATCATGTGCCTATTCAAAAAATTGTAGATGAGATTTCTGCATTCGATGCCATTAAGAATGTACACCATGTGCATGTGTGGCAGCTTAACGAAGATGAAGTTCATTTAGAGGCTCACATCGATTTTCAAGAGGATATTACCCTGTCGCAGTTCGATGAAGTTTTGCACAATATAGAAGATTTAGTGTTAATAAGGTATCATATCAATCATGTTAATATTCAGCCAGAATTCAGAAAATCAGACGATAAGCATGTTATTGTGCAAGATTAAAAAATTTAGTATCTTGTTAATAAGTGTAGAGGTTAATTATTAATATCTGAAATATGCTGCAAATACAAGTCAAAGCTTTTGATGAATTATCAGTTCATGAGTTATACAATGTTTTACAATTACGCTCTGAAGTTTTTGTGGTTGAACAGGATTGTGTGTATCAGGATGTAGATGGGAAGGACCAAAAAGCACTTCATATTTTAGGGTTTAAAAATGGAAAAATAGTTGCCTATTCACGTATTTTTAAGCCTGGCGATTACTTTGAATTTTCGAGTATCGGGCGTGTAGTTGTACATTTAAATGAACGTGATTTTAAGTATGGATACGATATTATGAAGGCGGCAATTTCAGCCATCAAAACACATTTTAATGAAACTACTATTCGACTTTCAGCACAAGTTTATCTCAAGAATTTTTATAAAAATTTAGGTTTTGTAGAAGTAGGAGAAAGCTATCTGGAAGATGATATTCCTCATATTGCGATGGTAAAAGAGTAACTTGATTATTCTAAAATTTTAGGTTTTTAACAACATAAATTAATAGTACAGTAAGAGCACCACTCACAGCTATAGCGGTAGTCCAATAATACATTTTAGAACCCCATTGTTTCCAAAGCGGTTTACCGTATAGTTTTTTTACATAGCCATTGGTTAATTTCCAGTATAAAAAAGTGATTAAAACAAAGGCTAAGATGGTTATTAATACTGTTAAAAACGTATCCATTTATATGAAGTTTTAGCTTATTATACTATTTACTTTCTTCTCGTCTGTTTGGTCTGTCATCAATATAATTAATCACTATTTCTACGCGACGATCGTATTTTGGGTCGCCACCTAAAGGAAATTTTCGACGCATACCTAAGTAACGCATACGCTTTTTACTCACCCCTTTTTTTGCAAAATAATCATATACGTATTTGGCTCTGGCTACCGATAAATTACGTTGTTTTGTTTTACGATCGATAGCATCTCTGCTAAACTGTGTACAGCATACATGACCTTCAATAGTAAAGTAAATATCTTCACGATCTACCAAGACATTCGCAATATCGTTAAGTATTTTTTTTGACTCAGGATTAATCACACTATACCCTGTTTTAAATAAAATATTTTCAAAGCGAATTTTATCCCCAACCTTTACTTCTCCTTTTAAAATTTCTGCAGTTTCTAAAGGTGTTTCTTCAATAGGAATTTCAATTTTTTTCTCTTCTTTTTTTGGAAGAATAGGTGGTTTCGGATTTATTATTATTTCCACTTTTCGGTTTAATCCTCTAATTTTTGCAACGTTGGTTTCGTTTACAATTTTTAGTAAAACCTCACCTTTTCCGTCTACGTTGGTGATGACATTTTCACTAATTTCATGATTGGAAAGAATACCTTTAATCGCTTCAGCGCGTTGTTTTGAAAGTTTTAAATTATAACTATCGGCGCCGACATCATCACAAAAACCAAAGATGGCAATAGACTCAATATCGATGTCTGCTAACCCGGAAATGAAAAGTAATAACCTGTTTTCTTCGGTTGGAATCACTTCATATTTATCTGTTTCAAAATAAACTTCGTGAGTAATATTATTTTGAGCATAGGTAAGGTTCCCTAAAAATATGAGTATAAAGGTTACTAGTTTATTCATAATCTGCGGCAAAAGACAGGATTATAAATATACTATTTTAAATGAATTTTTTTTAAAATTCCCTAAGAACTAATGTAAATAATCGTTGTAAGTTGAAGGATTACTAAGAATTTCGGTTGCCTTCTTAATTTTCGTATCGTGTGTTTTATAATAATCGTACAAGCCTTCACGGTATACATAACGTTTAACAATCTCCTCAGTTAATAACTCTAATAAATAATCTTTATTAGCGTCGATAATACTGGTTTTAGACTTATTTAAATTGGTAAGAAGGGTTTTGTAATCTTTTTCTATATTATCGTTTAATTCTTCCTTTGTAGCGGTTTCGAAGGCTTTATTTAAAGCTTTTTCGGTTTCGGTTTCGAATGAGAAATTATTAGCCTTTAAATAGCTTTTAAAATCGTTAAAATCGGTATCTGTTAATTTAAGATTATCGACGTTATCTAATTTATGATTGTAGTAGTAGTCTGTTGCATAATCAAACACCAAATCGTTGTTTACAATGGCGCTGGTAATTGCTGAATTGTTAGACGCATCGAAACTGGCATCTGGGAAAATACCACCGCCATCAAATACTTTTCTACCGTTTTTAGTTTTGTATTCGTTGTAGTTCTCTTGTTTTACTCTTACAGCTTCCCCTTTGTCGTTACGGTGCCAATAATCTAAGGCCTGAATACAACGACCAGAAGGCGTGTAATACCTTGAAATGGTAATCTTAACCTGAGTCCCGTAAATAAGCTCTTTAGGGCGTTGTACCAGTCCTTTTCCAAAACTTCTGGAACCAACAATAACCGCACGATCTAAATCCTGTAAAGATCCAGAAACAATCTCACTTGCCGAGGCACTGCCACCATCAATTAAAACCACTAAAGGAATTTCTGTATCGATAGGATTGCCTTGTGTGTAATAAGTTTTATTATACTTTTTAACCTTTGATTTTGTTGTAACCACCAACTGCCCTTTAGGTACAAATAGGTTGACAATTTTAATGGCTTCGTTTAATAATCCACCAGGATTTCCTCTTAAATCTAAAATGATTTTTTGAGCGCCTTGAGCTTTTAAATCACGTAAGGCATAATTTGTTTCGGCTGCTGCTTTATTATTAAAACGCGATAAAACAATGTATCCTGTTTTGTTATTGATTAACGAAAAATAAGGGACTGCTTTAATTTCTACTTCGGCGCGATTAATAGTAGCTGTATTGGTTTTTCCCTGGCGTTTATAAGTCACTTCAACAGAACTTCCGGTAACACCTCTTAACAGTTCTCCGGCATCTTCTTTATAATCTTCAATACGAATATTACCAACTTGAATAATTTCATCGCCCGCTTTTAAACCCGCTTTATCTGCTGGATAATCTTTATAGGGTTCAACAATTATTAACTTATCTTTTAAGGTTTTAACTTTAGCTCCAATACCCGTATAATCCCCGGTATTATTAATTCTGGCCGCTTCAACATCTTGCTCGTTCATGAAGTTGGTATACGGGTCTAAATCGGCTAACATACTTTTTATAGCTGTATCCATTAAGTCCCCTGGATTGGTTTCGTCAACATAATTCATGTTGAGTTCTTTAAACAAGGTGGTAAAGATTTCCAGCTGTTTTGCAATCTCAAAAAAATCATTTTGAAAGGCAGTTGTGGTAAAAAATAAACCACAAGCCAGTATCGGAATAATAATGCGTTTTTTAAGTACTTTTTTCATCATGAGACTTGTTTTCAGTTTCAGAAACCTTGTTTAAAAACTTCTTAAACAAGTGTTGCATTCTGTTTTCAATTTGGGATAAAGTAGGTTTGTCTTTGCCAATGTACAAAATCATAAACGCATATTGTGTAGAAATGTTGTTAAAAAATACACCCTTATTCAGGCGGTAAGCTTCTCTTAACAAACGTTTTATTCGGTTACGATCTACAGCGGTTTTAAACTGACGTTTACTTACAGAAACTCCTGTTTTAGCAATAATATCTTCATTAAAAGCTGTAGGCATATACACTAAACGTAAAGGATAAGCTGAAACAGATTGACCTTCGCTAAAGAGCTGATCAATCAGCTTTTTACTTTTTAGTTTTTCGTTTTTATTGTAAGTAAATTTCAAGATGTGTCATTTAATTTTTCAAAGGTACGGAAATAAAAAAATCAGGTCTTCATTATAGTGTAAATAGTATTTTAATACTACTGATATTAGTCATTTTTAAATCCTCGAATTATAGCTAAATTAAGCCTTAAACTAAGCTGATTGAATAGTCATGGGAGATTTGAATGTTACACAAATAAAGACCAAAAAAGATCAGTCAAATTATATTCATCATTTGCTAAATGATATTAAGGCTTTAGATATAATGATTGAAGAAGGTATGATTGAAGCCCAGCCACAACGTATTGGCGCAGAACAGGAGGTTTTTTTGGTTAATGATCAGTTTTTACCTGAAAATAAATCTCTGGAGTTTTTAAAAAAAATCAATCATAAAAATTTTACTACTGAAATAAGTACCTATACGTTTGAGATTAATTTAGATGTCTTTGAACTTAAAGATAGTTGTTTTTCAGCCTTACATAAACAATTAGATCATTTATTAGAACAGGCTAAAAAAGTTGCAGCTACACAGCATATAAAACTTGTTCTCACCGGTATATTACCATCATTATCTATTAATAATGTAGGCGATAAAAGTATGACCGATACGAAGCGGTATTCGGTTTTAAATGAAATTGTAAAAAAGACGCGTAAACGCGGATTTAATGTGCACATAAAAGGTGTCGATGAATTAAACCTATTACATAATTCGGCCATGCTGGAAGGTTGTAACAACAGCTTTCAGTCGCATTTGCAAATTAAACCAAAAACTTTTGTAGACGATTATAATTGGGCGCAGGCCATTGCTGGTCCTATTTTAAGTATTTGTACAAATTCACCTTTACTTTTTGGTAAAGAATTATGGAGTGAAACCCGAATAGCGCTCTTTACCCAAAGTTTTGATATGCGTGTGAATTCGTATTTATTAAATGAAAAACAATCCAGAGTTAGCTTTGGTAATCAATGGCAAACGGGATCAATAACCGATATTTATAAAGACAATATTTCCAGATTCAGAGGTTTTTTAACAACAAATTTTACGAAAACAAGTGTAGAGCTTTTAAAAGAAGATAAAATCCCCAGACTAAGAGCTTTACATCTGCACAATGGTACGGTGTATCCATGGAATAGAGTGTGTTACGGTATAACCAATGGCAAACCAAATTTAAGAATAGAAAACAGATATATACCTTCAGGGCCAACTACAACCGACGAAATTGCAAATATGGTGTTCTGGGTTGGTGTTATGCTTGGTAAACCTGAAAAGTATAGTAATATTCATGAAAAATGGGATTTTAAAGATGTAAAAACCAATTTCTTTAATGCAGCCCGATATGGTATGGCAACTCAATTTTATTGGGATGGAAAATACGTTTCCAGCTTCGATCTTATTTTAAATGAATTATTACCTATGGCTTATAAAGGGTTACAAAACGCAGGAATATCTGCCGATGATTCGGAATATTACTTAAGAATTATAAAAAGCCGGGTGCATAGTAGAAATGCGTCAGAGTGGTTGGTTAGAAATTACAGGCACTTATTAAAATCACATAAGCGTTTTGAAGCCATGCAAATTCTTACGGCAAAAATGTATGAAAAACAGGAAGAAGGTATCCCTGTTCATCATTGGGAAATGTTAACCCCATCTTACGATACCACATACAAACACCATTGGATTGTTAAACACGTTATGAGTTCAGATATATTTTCGGTGAATAAAAATGATACTATCGAGCTTGTCATACAGGTAATGACCTGGAAAAATATTCATCACATGCCCGTCATAGATACCAATGAAGAACTTATTGGTTTGGTAAGCTGGAAAGATCTGGAATGTTATTTAAATGATGTAGAAAAACAGAAAAATAGCATATCTGATATTATGAAAACAGATATTAAAACTATTGAAGAATATGCAAGTGTATCGGAAGCAAAAAACATTATGAAGGAGTATAATATAAGTTGTCTTCCTGTTGTAAAATATAAAAAATTAGTGGGCTTATTAACCCTTAAAGATTTTTAAAAATGACTTCAGTTTATAACAAAGCGGTTAATTCAACAGTAAATATTAACAGAATAATAGGTACAATTCAAGGAGATTTACCAGGACCTACATTAGTAATTTTTGGAGGTATTCATGGGAATGAAACTTCTGGGATTTTTGCTTTAAAGAGCATCTTGGAATCTGTAAATAACACCAATGTTAAAGGAACTATTTATGCTATTTCAGGGAATTTAAAAGCCTTAGAACAACATCAGCGTTTTATTGATAAAGATTTAAATCGTTATTGGACTAAGGAGCATATAGAGGTTATAAAGCAAAGTAAAACCTTAAATACAGAAGAGAGCGAGCTTCAGGAGCTATTATATATTTTGGAAGATATTTTAAAAAGTAATGAGCCACCGTTTTATTTTATCGATTTACATACCACATCCAGTAAAACATTCCCTTTTATTACTCTAAGTGATGCATTAATAAATAGAAAATTTGCTAAACAATTCCCAGTTCCAATTGTATTAGGTATTGAGGAATATTTAAATGGCGCATTGCTGAGTTATATTAACGAATTAGGCTATGTATCTCTGGGTTTTGAGTCTGGCCAACATGATGCAATGGCTGCTATAAACAACCATATTGCATTTATAAATTTAGCACTTGTTTTTTCTGGTATTGTTTTGAAACAGGACTGCTTTAAATTTTCTGAGTATTACGAGCAACTGCAAAAGGCGGCTAATAATTCTGTAGGTTTTTTTGAAATCGTATATCTGTATAAAATTCAGGAGCAGGACACATTTAAAATGATTAATGGGTTTGAAAGCTTTCAGCCGATTGCCAAAGGAACTAAACTCGCCATCAATAATAACAAGGTTATTGAATCTCCTTACAAGGGTAGTATTTTTATGCCGCTTTATCAAAAAAAGGGCACCGATGGTTTTTTTATTATAAAACACATCGCACCCTTTTTCTTAAAGTTATCTACGGTTTTAAGACTTATAAAATTTGATAATTTACTGGTGGTATTACCCGGTATATCCTGGCTTAATAAAAACGAAGGTGTTTTACAGGTTAACCTTAAAATAGCCAGATTTTTTGCAAAATCGTTTTTCCATTTATTAGGATACAGAAGTAAACAATTTGATAAAACTCATTTAAGACTAAAAAACAGAGAACGCGTTGCTAAAACCGAGATTTACAAAAATGAATCTTGGTATTAGTATTGAGTTATTTAGTTCTCTTCATTCGGTTAACATAGTTTTTATACATTTTTCGCCAGTTACGACCATTATTGTTTAAAAACTGTTCGTTTTTAGTCTTATAGATTTCGAAAATAGCTGAAATCTGCTTCATGCTTTTAAAATCAATCGCCATTTCGCGAGCTTCTTTTAGGTTTTTAATGAGCTCAGCTTCTTCGTAAGGCTTTAGATAAGGAACGATTTCACGATAGGCTTTCATAGTGAAATCGACTTTTCCAATGGTATATTTATCTAGAATAAATTCTACCTGATCTTCAGTTAAATTATTATTTAAACCCGTCATTAAATCGGTATGAACACTATCTGGCATGGCTGAATCAGCAATAATAGAACGGTCTAAATCTGATAATTTTTCTCCGGTCCTTGGGTTTATTCCTGCCGGAACTTCTTCAAACGAATGACTGTTATGCCAGTTGCGAACGGCCGTTAAATGGGATGTAATTAATGAGGTAACTGTGGTTTCTTTCGATTCGTCATTTAAGTTTAATTCCTTAACCCAACCACTTGCTTTATCCCATAAACTTTCGGTTTGTGCAAAACCTGAAGTTGATGATAGAATAAGGGCAAGAATTAATGTTTTAAAGGTTTTTGTTTTAATTGAATTTAGCATGCTTTTAGGTTGAAAATTTTAAAAGTATAAAGGTACTTTAAATGTTATGCAATGTCAAAATTCTACTCGATAATCGAGATTAAAATACTATAATTTACCAATTGTTTTCCCAGTCTTTCCAAACAGGTTCCAAACCATTGTTCTGAAGCATTTTAGCAATAGTTTCGGTAGGGCGTTCATCTGAAATTTCAAATTGTTCTAAGGATTGTGGTTCTACAACATACCCACCCGGATTGGTTTTCGATTCGGCACTTAATGAAGTTACCCCAAGGTGCACAATGTTGTTTCTAAAGGTTTCACTTTCTCTTGTACTCATCGATAGTTCAACATCCTCATCTAACAATCTAAACGCACAAATGGTTTGGACTAAATCCCGATCGGTCATTTCTACTTTGGGTTCTAAGCCACCGCTATGTGGTCTTAATCGCGGAAAAGAAATGGAATATTTTGTTTTCCAATAGGTCTTTTGAAGGTATTTTAAATGCAACGCGGTAAAGAAACTGTCGGCACGCCAGTCTTCTAATCCGAACAAAGCGCCTAACCCTATTTTATGAATTCCTGCACGACCTAAGCGGTCTGGTGTTTCTAATCGGAAGTCAAAATTAGATTTTTTCCCTTTCGGGTGATGTTTTTTATATTCGGCTCTGTGATACGTTTCCTGATAGACTAAAACGGCATATAAATTAGCTTCAATTAGTTCTTCATATTCATCTTGGTGTAATGGCTGAACTTCAATAGTGATGTTTGAAAATTGATCTTTAATCAATTCCATCGCATGTTTTATATACGGCACGCCAACCGTTTTATTGGCTTCACCAGTAACCAGTAAAATATGATCGTAACCTTTTTCTTTTAGGAAAGTAACTTCCTTTAAAATTTCTACGTCGGTTAACGTGCGACGCGGAATTTTATTGGTCATACTAAAACCACAATAGGTACAAATGTTTTGGCATTCGTTAGATAAATACATAGGCACATACATTTGAATGGTATTACCAAAACGCTTTTTAGTAATTAATCGACTTTGTTGTGCCATTTGCTCCAAATACGGTTTAGCGGCAGGTGAAATAAGCGCTTTAAAATCTTCTAAATCACGCTTGGTTTTAGCCAGTGCAAATTCAACATTCTGTGATGTTTTAGTATTAATACTGGCTAAAGTATCATCCCAATTATACGTATCGAATAGAGTTTGAAATGAAGTATTCATAATGAGTTTTTAGTTTAAAAAACTGGTTAAAGGGCTGCTGGCTTCAGCATGGTGTTTCACTGAGGCTAGTTTTGCATTGTAGGCCATACGACCAGCTTCAACAGCCATTTTAAAAGCTTTAGCCATAATAACAGGATTTAGAGAAACGGCAATAGCTGTATTTACCAAAACAGCATCGGCACCAATTTCCATAGCATAAGCCGCATGCGACGGACTGCCAATTCCGGCATCAACAATAACAGGTACATTACTTTGTTCAATAATAATTTCTAAGAAATCAAGCGTCTTTAAGCCTTTATTGGTTCCTATTGGAGCGCCTAATGGCATCACACATTGTGCACCGACGTCTTCTAATCGTTTGCATAAAACGGGATCGGCATGAATGTATGGCATCACCACAAATCCTAATTTCACTAATTCTTCTGCCGCCTTTAAGGTTTCAATAGGATCAGGTAATAAGTATTTAGGGTCAGGGTGAATTTCTAGTTTAATCCAGTTGGTCTCTAAAGCTTCACGAGCCAATTGGGCCGCGAAAACAGCTTCTTTAGCATCGCGAACCCCTGAGGTATTTGGCAATAAATTAATGTTTGGACGCATAATACTTTTTAGCATTTTGTCTTGTTCATTATTCACATCTACACGTTTTAAAGCAACGGTAATCAGTTCACTTTCGCTTTCTATTAAAGCATCAGACATGAGTTGGTTGGAACTGAATTTTCCTGTTCCTGTGAATAATCTGGATTGAAAAGCTTTGTCGGCTATATGTAGTAAATCGTTCATAATTAAAAAGTGTGTCGTTGTTCTAAAGTTGCTGATGCATTTAGTAACTTGTTGAAGGTTGAAATGTTATTGAAATTTCCTGTAATAGCACCAGACATGGCAATACCGTAAATTCCAGTTTGTAAAAGTTGAGGAATATCCTGTTCAATAATACCACCAATGGCAATTATTGGAGTTGTAGATTTTAATTGCTCAAGTATCGATTGATAGCCTTCAAGACCTAAAACCGGACTTAAATTGTCTTTGGTTTTAGTGAATCTAAAAGGACCTAAACCAATATAATCGACTTTTTTGTTTAGTAAATTTTGACAATCTTCAAGGGTATTTGCAGTACCTCCAATCATAAACCACTTACCTAAATGCTCGCGAGCTTCTAAAGGACAAGCATCGGTTTTTCCCAAGTGAACCCCATCGGCATTCACTGATTTTGCGATTTTATAATGATCGTTTATAATAAGTCGCGTTTGAAAATGACTTGTAATTTCCCGAGCTTTTTCTGCTGTTTTTAACAGGGTATTTTCATCTGTGTTTTTAAGTCGTAGTTGTACCAATTCGGCACCGTAAGTACAGGCTTTTTGAATATTTTCTAGGTGTTCTTCTGATGTGTTTCCTTGTGATATATAATGTAATTTAGCGATGTTCATAATATTATGTTTTCGTTTGATAGGTGTGATTTCCGAGTAAACTTGTGTTAGAATTTAAGAATCGTTCGGTGTAATATTTAGCCAGTTTTGAAGCGTCTTCTAAATAAAAATCTAAAGCCAAATTTGATGTTAAAGCTGACGATAATACACAACCGCTGCCATGTTTTTCAGATATAGTTTCTGTATTTGGTGGAATGTTTACCATAACAATGCGGTTGTAATAAAGTTCATCCCAGCCTTTTTTGTCTTTGCGATGTCCTCCTTTTAAATAAATATTAGTGAGTTTTGAAATGTGTTCTATAGTTTCCTGAATGTTTAATTCGGGGTATAAACATTTAATTTCATCGTAATTTGGAGTGATGATATTGCAATATGTCCAGATAGCATCCAAAGTAGATTGATGGTCTTTAGAATGAAAATCGAAACCTGCACTAGCTTTTAAAATAGGGTCTAAAACAATTTTTATGTCAGGGTTTAGCTGTTTTAATTGTTTTAAAATTTGGAGTAATACCTCCCAGGATTCTACAATACCAATCTTTACTACCGATATAGAAAAACGTTGAAAAAGCGTTTCAATTTGAGCAGAAATGATTTTAGGGTTTGTCCAGATACATTGTTTAAAATCCACATCATTCTGAACAGTGATAGCCGTACAAACTGATAAGCCATAAAGTCCATGAGCCTCAAAAGTTTTAATATCCTGAGTAAGTCCTGCTCCACTACTCGGATCAAATCCGGCTATTGATAATATGTATGTATTGGTATCCAAATAATTAATTTTTGTAATGCTTTTGCATGATTTTAAAATCTTCAACGGGAGATTGACTTTGCCAAATGCCTCCTAAAACACCAACGCCGTTGTAGCCCAGTTTATCAAATTCTGAAAGATTTTTGTTTGTTACACCGCCCATGCCAATAATCGTTTTATTAATGTGATTTACCTTGAAGCCTTGCCCTTCATAACCCTGTTTTGAAATGGAAGAAAATACCGGACTCAACAAGTGATAATCAAAATTAAATTTGCAATCGGCGAGTTCTTCAGGTGAGTGAAATGAACTGCTTATTGAAATCTTATTTTCTTTTCTTAACTTTTGAAAAGCTTCCGTTGAAGTTTCTCGTCTTTTAGCTTCCTGAAAATGAATGCCTTTTAAGTTATAATGTTCTAAAAGCTCATGAAATTCATGAACCACTACTCTATTGTGATATTTTGTCTCTATTTGATTCAGGTAATCATAATAAAATTGAAAATCTTGATGCGGTTTACGTAAATGAAAGTATTGTAAACCTTCACGAAATAATTCATGAAGGATTATGATTTCATTATCAAGTGTATGTTCAGGGGCAATTAGAACAATCATATTTTACATTTTAAAGGTAAACTTCAGAACCTTTTTCTTTAAACTCTTGTGATTTCTCTTCCATACCTTTTTTAATGACCTCGTTTTCTACAATGTCATTTTCTTTGGCAAAATCACGCACTTCCTGTGAAATCTTCATTGAGCAGAATTTTGGTCCGCACATCGAACAGAAATGTGCAATTTTAGCACCTTCAGCAGGTAAGGTTTCATCGTGGTATTCGCGCGCACGCTCAGGGTCTAAACCAAGATTGAACTGATCTTCCCAACGGAATTCGAAGCGCGCCATACTTAAAGCATTGTCACGATGTTGAGCACCCGGATGCCCTTTGGCTAAATCGGCAGCATGAGCAGCTAATTTATAAGTGACTACACCTACTCTAACATCTTCTTTATTTGGTAAGCCTAAATGCTCTTTAGGTGTTACATAACACAACATGGCGCAGCCATACCAACCAATCATTGCGGCTCCTATGCCAGAAGTAATATGGTCGTAACCCGGTGCAATATCTGTGGTTAAAGGACCTAAGGTATAGAAAGGAGCTTCATCACAAACCTCGATTTGTTTTTCCATATTCTCCTTTATCATATGCATCGGTACGTGACCTGGACCTTCAATAAAACATTGTACCTCGTGTTTTCTCGCTATTTGAGTTAATTCGCCTAGAGTTTCCAGTTCAGCAAACTGCGCTTCATCATTAGCATCGGCAACAGAACCCGGACGTAAACCGTCACCTAAAGAAAACGCAACGTCGTATTGTTTTAAAATTTCACAAATCTCTTCGAAATGTGTATATAAGAAACTTTCTTTATGATGTGCCAAACACCATTTAGCTATGATAGAACCACCACGAGAAACTATACCGGTAACCCGTTTAGCCGTCATTGGCACATAGCGTAATAACACACCAGCGTGAATGGTAAAATAGTCAACCCCCTGCTCTGCTTGTTCTATTAAGGTATCTCGGAAAATTTCCCAGGTTAAATCTTCGGCAACCCCATTTACTTTTTCTAAAGCTTGATAGATAGGTACGGTTCCAACAGGAACTGGTGAGTTACGAATAATCCATTCGCGGGTTTCATGAATGTTTTGTCCAGTAGATAAATCCATGATGTTATCGGCGCCCCAACGACAAGCCCAAACCGCTTTTTCAACCTCTTCTTCAATAGACGAAGTCGTGGCTGAGTTACCAATATTTGCATTAATTTTCACTAAGAAGTTTCGCCCTAAAATCATAGGTTCGGCTTCCGGGTGATTAATGTTCGATGGAATCACCGCACGACCGCGAGCAACTTCTTCTCGAACAAATTCTGGCGTAATTTTATTAGGAATAGCAGCTCCAAAATCTTGACCAGGATGTTGTTTTCTAATCTCAGTCATTTCATCGATACGCTGATTTTCACGAATCGCAATGTATTCCATTTCCGGCGTAATAATCCCCTGTTTAGCGTAATGTAATTGCGTTACATTCTTTCCTTTTTTGGCACGTAATGGTTTTTTTAAATGTGAAAAACGCATGTGATCCAAGCTTGAATCGTTTAAACGCTGGTTACAATATTCAGATGAAAATTCATTTAATTGTTCAACATCTCCGCGATCTAAAATCCATTGTTCACGAATGCGTTCAATACCATTGTGCACATTGATTTCTTTATCTGGATCGGTATATGGCCCCGAAGTATCGTAGACCGTTACGGGTTCGTTTGGCGTTAATTTTCCATTGAAGGTATCTTTGGTATCACTCAAAGAAATTTCACGCATCGCCACTTTTATTTGTTGATGGATTTTTCCGGGAACGTATATCTTTTTAGAGTTAGGAAACGGGTTTCTTGTAATTTGCTCTTGTTTAGGAGCGGTATCTTTATTTTTCATGGGTTGTGGTTTTTCAAAATTTAATTACCCCCCTTGGGTTGCCTGAATAATGAGAATATTATCGCCATCCTGTAGCAATTGATTTGCCCAGTTGGTTTTGGAAATAATTTGTTGATTGATGGCTACAGCAATGCCAATTTGTGGATAGTTTTCCTGAAGCAGTAATTGTGAAATATTGACATTAGCATCAATATTTAATTTACGTTCGTTAAGTTGAATGGTTATCATTTACAATACATTTTATATTGTAAACCGTAGAGGAAAATAAAGACTTTGAAAAAAGACACTTCGCGATTTGAAGTGTGTTTATGAAAAGGTGTGTTAGTCTGTATTGCAACAGGCTATTCAACTTTTCCCTTCGACGGTACTAACCGTATCAGGTTCAAAGGGTATGTCTCAGTTCTAAATATTAGAACACCCCTAAAGTTTACACGACGAAGGTATTAAAAAATAAAGCGTTGGCACAATGATTTTAAAATTATTTGATTTTATAGGAAACAAAAAAAGGCCTCTTTTAATAAAAAAGAAGCCTTTTGTACTTAAAATAAAATGAGGAATGAATTTACATTTTATTGTTTTCTTTATTAATGTCTGCCATCAATTCTTTAGGGTCGATTTGTACAGATTTTACAGCTTTATTTGCTTTTAACGTGTAAACCGGATATGCCCAGGCCCAATCTGGGGCAATCGTTACAGTAGTTGGCTTTTCACCACGCATCATTTGTAACGGAATGTAGAAATCTTCAGTAGTTCCATCAGTGTAGGTTACCGTTAAATCTAAAGGCATTGGCATTAAGCCAATACGCTCAAGGGTAATATTTTCACCATTTATAACTTTAACACCGTAATCTATGGTGTTTGTTGTTTGTGTAAAATCGATTAAATACCAATCTAACTCTAAACCAGATACTTTTTCGGCAGAGCGGATAATATCAATAGGTCTTGGGTGTTTAAATGAAAAATCATTAAAGTATTTCTTGATCGTTGTTTTCAGGTTTTCTTCGCCTATTACATACCCTAATTGAGATAAGAACACTTCACCTTTACTATATGCTGAAATGCTATACGCTTGATTAAACTGGTAGCGATCGGCTTGCGTAGAAAGTGGTTGTTCTTTACCAGATTTAGCTAAATAAATATAGTTTTTGTATGCTGAGGCTGCTGGGTTTTCTTTACCTTCATTCATGATATCATTCATAGCGAAATCACTAATATAGCTGGTAAACCCTTCGTCCATCCATTCGTGTTTTGTTTCGTTAGTGGCTAATAAGAACTGAAACCAGGTATGTGCCATTTCGTGAGCAGTAACGCCTACCAGACTACCAAAACTTCTGTCACCTGTAATTAATGTACACATAGCATACTCCATACCACCATCACCGCCTTGAATAACAGAGTATTGTTTATATGGATACGTTCCTATGTGCTCACTATAATACTGAATTAATTCTGCTGCTTTTGGCTGGAATTTTTTCCAATAATTAAGTTTTTCCTTATCTAAAGTCTTTTTGTATAAAAAGTGTAATGTAGGTCCATTTGACGATTTTAAAGTATCATGAATATATTCAGGGTCGGCAGCCCAGGTAAAGTCATGTACATTAGGCGCCACAAAATGCCAGGTTAGTTTTTCTCCATCAGGGCGATTTACAGTTGATGTTTCGTAACCATGACCTACTTCATTAGGGTTTTGAAGGTACCCTGTCCCTCCTACTACATAAGTTTTATCAATGTGAATTGTTACATCGAAATTACCCCAAACACCGTGGAATTCTCGACCAATATATGGGTCGGTGTGCCAGCCTTCAAAATCGTATTCAGCTAATTTTGGGTACCACTGTGTCATAGAAAGCGCAACTCCCTCTTTATTATTTCTTCCCGAACGACGGATTTGCACCGGTACCTGTGCATCGAAAAGCATATCGAAGGTTACACGCTCTCCCGGTTGAATAGGTTTTGCAAGTTCGACTTCTAAAATAGTACCAACAGTATCGTAAGTTAGCGCAGTACCATTTTGTTTTAATGAGTTAACTTTTATATATCCGATTTCATCAGGACTAAGTTTGCTTATACGATCGCCTACGCGAGCGTCTGGGTCGGTAATTGTACGCGAACGTACGTCCATTTCACTGCCCGGTTGGAAGGCATTAAAGTATAAATGGTAAAATACTTTGTTTAAAACATCTGGTGAATTGTTGGTGTAAACCAACGTTTGTTTTCCTTGATATTGATAGTCGTTCACATCCATATCAATATCCATAGTGTAATCTACATGTTGTTGCCAGTATGTTGATGTTGCCGGTGTATTAGGAATGACCGGAACTGTTGGCGTAATTGTAGTATATTCTTTAGAACCACCACAAGAAGCCAATAATGACAAGCTTAAAATAGAGATAAAAAATTGTTTCATCTAAGGGATTATTAGTTTTGTTAAACGTATTGCTCTTGGAGTAAAATACCAAAAGGCTATAATTAAAAAAAGAGGCATATGCCTCTTTTTTTAATAGAATATCATCTTTTATTTGGCTGAAGATTCTTTAGCAGCCATAATTAAAGCATTGTAAGCATTAACTATTCTACCAGAAGTAGTTAACTCGCTAAATGGTCTAACATCGTTAGTGTCACCAGCAACAACAACTTTAAGGTTTAAGGCTAAACCAGAATCTAAAATAATTTGTTTTACCTGACCAGCATTTAAATCTGGGAAATAAGAACGAATTAAAGCAGCAACACCAGCTACAGCAGGAGCAGCCATAGATGTACCTCCTTTAGTATCGTACTCGTTTTCTGGAGTTGTAGAGTAAATTTTAGCTCCAGGAGCAAATACATCTACATTCTTTTTACCGTAGTTAGAAAAACCAGCTAATAAACCTGATCCGTATTTAGGCTCTAAAGCACCCACTCTAATATAGTTGTTTGCAATTTCAACATAGTCTACGTTATCGTCAGGGAAGTTAGGCTTCACATCTACATCTTTACTTTCGTTACCAGCAGCGTGAACAAAAATAACATCATTATCGGCAGCATATTTAATAGCCTCACGCACCCAGTCGCTGTGTGGAGAGTAGCTTTTACCGAAACTTCCGTTAATTATTTTTGCGCCATTATCTACAGCGTAACGAATAGCTAAAGCGATGTCTTTATCGTACTCGTCACCGTTAGGTACCGCTCTAACAGACATTATTTGCACGTTGTTTGCAACACCGTCTGCCCCTAAACCATTACCACGCTCTGCAGCAATAATACCAGCTACGTGTGTACCATGGCTTTCAGATTTTTTTACTGGTTTAACGTTTCCGTTACCGTAGTATTTTGTTGACATATCGTCTGGGTTATCACCAGTTACACGACCGTTAAAGTTCAGGTTTAAGTTGTAGTTTAAACGATCTGCAAAGTGCTCTAAACCACTGTTAATTTCTTCTTTAGCATCCTGAATAGATTCTAATCCATTGCTGAACATAAACTTGGCCATTTGCACAGCTTTAGTTAAGTCTTCGTCAGTTGTAGCACCAATAGCATTAATGTCTTCTTTTGTATAATCTGCTTTACCGAAGTGTTTTACAAATGTTTCGTCTGCAGCTTTTAATTGCGCATAAATTTGCTCATAACGCATTTTTCTTTGAGACCATTTTTCAAACTCTTCATCGAACTCTGCTTTCGCAGCAGCATATTGAGGGTTGCTTGTATCTCCGCTGGCAACAATACGGGTAAGCTCTAATTGCTCATCGTAACCGTCGCCTAAGAAATTCCATCCGTGAACGTCATCAACGTAACCGTTTTTGTCGTCGTCGATACCGTTTCCAGGAATTTCATCTTCGTTTGTCCAAAGTACATCATTTAAATCTTCATGATCGATATCAATACCAGAATCGATAACTGCTACAATTACGCTCGCTCCTTTTTTGTTTTTAAGCAACTCTTCGTATGCTTTTTCAACACTCATTCCAGGAATGGTATCTTTTACTAAATCTAAATGTCCCCAAGTGTGTTTTTCTTGCTCGGTTAATTCAGAAACTTTTAAAGGTGAGGAATCTATATTTTCAACGGGTGTTGATATAAAACTAGAGCCACCGCAACCAGATAATATAGCGGTTGCAGCCACTGATAATGATAATCTTTGAATTGTTCTCATTTGGTAATTATTGTTTTAGTCTATTTTTTTAATTAAATATATCTTGGGCAGTAAAGACTTCTTTTAAGCGAACACCTTTCTCGGTATGCTGAACTGTTATAATCTGGTTGTGCGCATCATGTTCTAAAAACAAATAGAAGTTCTGGTCTGCTGCAAGATTTAAGAATTTTTCTTTTTCATCTAAGGTTAATACCGGCCTTGTATCGTAGCCCATAACATATGGTAATGGTAAATGTCCTGCCGTAGGTAGTAAATCTGCCATAAAAGCGATGGTTTTACCTTGATATTGAATTAACGGAATCATTTGTTTTTCGGTGTGACCGTCTGCAAAAAAGATATCGAAACCTAGGGTCGATTGTTTTAAAAGATCTCCTTTAGGAAGCGATGTGAACTTTAATTGTCCACTTTCTTCCATTGGCAGTAAGTTTTCTTTTAAAAATGAAGCCTGTTCTCTGCGATTTGGTTTGATAGCCCATTGCCAGTGGTTTTCATTACTCCAGAAATGTGCATTTTTAAAGGCAGGCTCGTAACCGGTACGGTCTTTATTCCATTGAATGGCGCCTCCACTATGGTCGAAATGTAAATGCGTTAAAAATACATCGGTAATATCATCGCGATGAAACCCGTATTGATTTAAGGATTTATCAATACTATCGTCACCCCATAAGTGGTAATATCCGAAAAATTTATCTGATTGTTTATTACCCATGCCAGTATCAATTAAAGTTAATCGATCACCGTCTTCAATAAGTAAACAGCGAGCAGCAATATCAATCATATTGTTAGCATCGGCAGGGTTGGTTTTTTGCCATATCGATTTTGGAACAACGCCAAACATAGCACCACCATCCAGCTTAAAATTACCAGCGTTTATTGGGTATAATTTCATAAGTGCTGCAAATTACTAAAAATCGACTAATTGCTTTAAAACGTTAAGAATATATTATGAATTAAATAACACTGTGTTATCTGTATATATTCTGTTTACTACTGTGTTAGATTAAAATTGTCTGTGGAAAACCTTATTTTGAGGTGCTATTCTATATAAATGACAGACTCGTTAGGTTCTAGTGCATCGTTATATCCAAAAGGACGTTTATCTCCGTTGACTCCAATAATAACAAGAGGAAGAACATTTTTATTTTTTTGTAATTGAGCTTTTACCCATAAGCGGGTAGTGGATTCTTTGGTTATTTTAGAGTTAACTTCTTTATAATTTGAATTCTGCACTTTTTCTATCCATGGTTTTATGTCTGTTCGACTTGCAAATAGGGTAGATGCTGCTCCTAATAAATTAACACCTGCCCCTTCGCTATTGTTATTTGGGCTGACAACAACATACTTTTCGGGTATATAAAATGTATCGTTTGCTAATTGAGAGGCCAGTAAATTGATTTCGGTATTTTCGGTTATGGCAATAAATGTTCTGTAATCTTTCGCAGAGGCTTTGGTTAATGTGGTTTCGTCTAAAACATTACCATGAATACATTGAAATCCCATGCTCTCAGCATGTTCAGTTATGTCTTTGTTAGCATCAATAAAAACAATTTTATGCGTTTCTTTTAGGTGTTTACCAAGAAGTAACCCTAATGGATTTGCACCCAAAATAATATATCCTTTTTTAGAAAATTGTTTAACGAGTTCACCACGTTTTTTTAACCAATTGGTAGACCATGTTAATAATAGAGGCACCGAAAGTGTCGTTATAATGGCCATGAATACCAAGATTGAGAATATTTCTTGGGTTATCACCCCTTTTTGTAAACCAATACCCGCGATAACAATTTCTACAGCACCTCGACCGTTCATTCCGGTACCTACGGCTAATCCTTCTCGCCAGCCATGTCCGCTTGGTAAATAAAATAAAATAGTTCCTAATATTTTACCTATAAAGGCCGCGCCTAGTATTAGTAGTAATAGATTTAAATCGGTTTGAAATACATTGAGAGATACATGAAACCCGGCAGTAACAAAAAATATGGGCGCCATAAAACCGACTGATACATCATGAAAAACGTTTGAAATGTTTTTACTTATTTTTTTATTGAAGAGATCGTCTTTAACAAATAACCCCGCCATAAAAGCCCCTAAAATACCATGTAGTCCCACCAATTCTGCTAATTCTGATAGTCCAAAAACAATAATTAAAAGTAAGGAAAAATAAAATGTACGATTTTCAATATGTTTGGATTCAAACCATTTGATAAGTTTCGGCAAAAGGTAAAGTCCGAATACCGTTGCAAATAAAAAGAATCCAATTATTTTGCCACTAATCCATATGATTTCATTCATATTTACAGAACCAGCATCTATAAAACTTGATAATCCGGCAAAAATAATCAGTGCTAAAGTATCAGAAAATAGAGCACCAGCCATTAAAACATAAGCAATTCGGGTATCTAAGAGGTTTAAATCTACCAAAATTCTACTTTTAGTAGCTAAGGAAGTAACGCCAACTGCAATACCAACAAAAAGCCCGGCTATACTTGTGCCTCCAGATAAAGTTACTACATAATATCCTAAAGCAAATGGCACAACAAAGCCACCAATAGCGGCAAGAAGTCCTGCCCAAGAGGCTTTTCCTAAATCTTTAAAATTAATTTCCATACCTATGTAGGCCATAAGTAGAATAACTCCAGCTTCAGATAGGATTGTTAGGGTGCTTGAGGTGTCTACAAGTCCGAGTAATGGCGGACCTATAATGATTCCAATTAATAGTTCGCCTAAAATAGCGGGATACCCAATACGTTTAATTAGGGCGCCGGCTCCCCAAGCAGAAAGCAGGACAAAGAAGAGGTTTAAAATATCAAATCCTTCCATAAAAGCCTATTTAGTTTAAACGGTATACTATAAATATCCGAAATTTTTATAAATATCCCCAGAAACATAGCTGTTTAGTAGTCATTTTTTAATATTTTGCTATTATCTTAAGTAAAAGAATTTGTACATGATAGAACTTTCAGGGATTGTTATTTTAGGAATATTATCACAATGGGTTGCTTGGCGGATGAAACTCCCCGCAATTTTACCATTAATCCTTATAGGACTTTTTGTAGGACCTATTTCAACGTTATTTTCTGCAGATGGAAGCAAGTGGATTGAGCCTGTTTGGAATGGCGAAAAAGGATTATTTCCAGGTGATAGCCTGTATAGTTTTGTATCCTTAGCCATTGGTATTATTCTTTTTGAAGGAGGATTAACCTTAAAGCGAAATGAAATATCGAAGGTAGGTCCAGTTATAATGAAGCTAATCAGTATAGGTGGACTCATTACTTTTATAGGGGCTGGTTTAGCAGCACATTTTATATTTGACTTAAGTTGGAAAGTGTCCTTTTTGTTTTCGGCTCTAATTATAGTTACTGGGCCAACCGTTATAGCTCCTATTTTGAGAAATATTCCTTTAAAAAAGGAAATTTCAACGGTGCTTAAATGGGAAGGAATTTTAATCGACCCGATTGGTGCTTTAGCAGCCGTGTTAATGTTTGAGTTTATTAGTATTGAAGAAACCAATGGGTATACTCTTCAGGCTATTATAGAATTTGGTAAAATTGTCGTGGTAGGTTTGTCTTTTGGTACTACGGCAGCGTTGGTGCTATATTTTTCAATTAAGAAAAAGCTCATACCACATTATCTGCTTAACGTAACGGCCTTGTCTGTAGTGTTATTAGTTTTTGTAGAATCGGACATTTTTGCGCACGAATCCGGACTTTTGGCGGTTGTGGTGATGGGAATGGTATTAGGAAATAGTAAGTTGCCAAACTTAAAAGAGCTTTTATATTTTAAAGAATCGTTGAGTGTTTTATTGATATCAATATTATTCATTTTACTGTCGGCGAATATAAATCTTGAAGATTTACTAATTGTTTACAATTGGAAAACCGTTTTACTCATGGCTATTATCATTTTTGTTTTAAGGCCATTGGGTGTTTTCTTAAGTTGTTCAAACTCCGGACTTAAGTTCAATGAAAAAGTATTTATAAGCTGGGTAGGACCAAGAGGTATTGTAGCAGCGGGAATCGCCTCGTTATTTGGTACAAAACTCGCTTTTAGAGGCGAGCCTTATGCCGAATATATCACACCTTTAGTATTTACAACCGTTTTGGTGACAGTTCTTTTAAATGCGGCATCTGCACGCTATGTAGCCAAATGGATAGGGGTGTATCTTAAAGCAAGTAATGGTATTTTAATAATTGGGGCTTCTGAAGCATCAAGAATTATTGCAAGATATTTAAAACAAAACGCCCGTCATGTGGTCTTGATTGATAATAACCTGGATAATATAAACAAAGCAAAAAATTTAGATTTAGATGCCATGCAGGCCAATATTTATTCTGAAGACTTAACTAATGATGTCGAGTTAAGTGATATTGGCTATTTATTGGCGTTTACGGGAAGTGATGAGATTAATAAATACAGTATTAATAAGTTTAGAGATCATTTAGGAGAACGTGGATCGTATAGGTTGATTTCGTCGCAAGAAATAAAAAACCAGGAAGATATGTCACTAGATACGATATTCTCTACCAAAGATGATTTTATTAATTTCAGTGAAGTAGCCAGAGATTATCCTATTATCCATGAAGTAGATATCAATACAAAAGAGGAATACCTCAAGAAGATTGATAAACTTAACAGAGAGCAAAAGGCCATTCCTTTATTTGTTAAAGATGGCGACGGAGAACTTCATATTATATGTACCCTTACCAAAGAGTTTAAAATTGAAAAAGAATTTAAACTTGTGTACTTAGGAAAACCTTTCGATAGTATAGATGTTTAATTTGAATTAATAAATAAAAAAAGCGCTTGTTAGATACGAGCGCTTTTTTGTTCAACTTGTTTTTGTGTGGAGTTTATAAAATATGTAAGTCGGTAAAGTCTTTATTAATGATAAAAGAATTATTCCCGTTGAGCTGAATATCTTTAAATGAATATTCTACTTTATCGATAATCACTTTTTTAATTTTAAACGGTAAACCGTGTAACTGTAGTTTAAACGTATCATAAGGAGTGGTGTATTTACCAGATTTATGTTGTTGTATAACAAGTTCTGTTGTTTTACCGGTTAAGCTAAAGTTTCTTAGGCTATATCTACCTTTAATGTAATCGTAACCATCGTGGGCATCTTCATAAACTTCAGAGGTTTCTTTACCAATTTTAAAATAAACGTCCAGTTTTAACTCTTCAATTTCTTTTTCTCCTACAAACTGCTGTACAGGATATTTAGGTATTAATGCACCCGATTTAATGAATATAGGCATACTATCTAAATCGGCATCAACCCACAACTCCTGACCACCTTCAACAATTTCGTCGGTCCAGTAATTATACCATTCCCCAGTCGGGAAATACATGCGTCGTCCTTTAGCATTAGGTTCTAAAATAGGGCAGGCCAGTATTTTTTCACCACATATAAATTCATCACTTCTGTAATGAGTATGGGTATCTAACTGGTCATATAACACCAGTGATTTTAAAATAGGAATACCTTCTTCGGCATAACGCCAAAAAGCAGTGTATAAATAGGGTAGGAGCTCATATCTTAACTCTATAAATTTACGAACCACATCGGTTATATTTTTACCAAAAGTCCATGGTTCCTGATCGCCATGATCGCCGGAAGAGTGTGTTCTACAAAACGGATGGAAAATACCTAGCTGAATCCAACGAGCGTAAAGTTCGCCGTTAGGTTGTTCTGCAAATCCACCAATATCCGATCCGATAAACGAGAATCCAGACATACACATACGCTGTGCTTGAATATTGGCAATTGATAGGTGTTCCCAGGATGCGACATTATCGCCTGTCCAACTCGAGGTATAACGCTGGGTTCCTGAATATGCTGCACGCGTAATGACAAACGGACGCTTAGGGTAGGCAAACTTTTTCAAGCCTTGATAAGTAGCTCTTGCCATTTGCATACCATAGATGTTATGCGCTTTCCTATGTGAACAGGGGTTACCCTCGTAATCGTGTCTTACATCGTCTGGAAACGATTTTCCAGGCACATCCATTACAGCAGGCTCATTCATGTCGTTCCAAACGCCTTTAACTCCTATTTCTTCAATTAATTCCTGAAAAAGGTTAGACCACCACTCGCGTACTTCCGGATTCGTAAAATCAGGGAAATAACACTCGCCGGGCCATACTTTACCTTTCATATAAGGGCCATCGGCACGTTTACAGAAGTAATCGTTATCTAAGCCTTCCTTGAATACTGAATATTCTTTGTCGATTTTGATTCCAGGATCAATGATAACAATGGTCTTAAAGCCATCATCTGCCAATTCCTTAACCATTCGTTTCGGATCCGGGAAATATTCTTTACTCCAGGTAAAACATCGAAATCCTTCCATATAATCGATGTCTAAATAGATGGCATCACATGGAATTTTTAGTTCTCGGAATTTATTGGTGATTTCTTTTACTTTCGCTTCCGGGTAATAACTCCATTTACACTGGTGGTACCCTAAAGCCCAAAGCGGCGGTAATTGATGTGGTTTTCCGGTTAAATCGGTGTAGTTTGCAACCACTTCCGACATGTCTGGTCCGTAAATGAAATAATAATTCATTTCACCACCCTGCGCCCAGAAGCTGGAAATATTACGTCGCTCCTGACAAAAATCGAAATACGATCTGAAGGTATTATCAAAGAAAATCCCGTAAGCTTTTTTATGATGAAGTGCCGTATAAAACGGAATGGTTTTGTAAATAGGGTCGGTATATTTTCCGTAGGCGTAAGAATCGGTTACCCAATTTTCAAAGCGCTTGCCTTTTAGATTTACATCGGCAGGTTTGTCGCCTAAGCCATAGTAGCTTTCACCTTCTTGTGCAACTTTAGACATTTTTACAATATCTCCACCAAACTCGTAACTTTCTTCCCAGTGGAAACCTAATTCATCTTCACAAATCAATTCATTGGTCTGTGCATCATAAATAGCGGTTCTTAAGTCGGCTTTATTAACCTGACATTTAAGTTTAGAAGTGATAATGATATATTTATCCTCTTCCTCTTCAACCTCTAAATGGTTATAACCTCGACTGGCGTATTTGGTAATAGCATATGAAAAATCGTTTTCAAAGATACCTGTTGTTGTAAATCGAAAACGTAGTACACTATCGCGCTGTACGGTTATTTGTAAAATAACACCATTTTCTGTGGTGAAATTTAGAGTGTCAAGATTTTTTTCGTAGGAAATTATATGGGAAGGAAACAAGTTTCCTTTATACTCTAATTCTGTATTTAAAATCATAAAATTATAACTTTAGTATATGCATCATTAAAAGTACTAAAACAATTAATTTTTAATGCGCTATTATTGGCAAAAATACAAGAGACAAATTGCGTAAAGCGCAACATATCAGTTGTATAATTGCGTAATGTATAACAAAGCCTTCTTGCTAGTTAAATTTGAAAATGGAAATGCCTAAAGGAGGTAAAGTAATTTCTGCCGAATAGTCTTTACCATTATACGGCTTGTTTTTTATAGTGATAGCTCTTGAATTTAAAACGCCACTCCCACCAAAGGTTTCGTCATCACTATTAAAGATCTCCTTAATTTTTCCAGATACCGGTAAACCAATACAATATTTTTTATGAATGGTTGGTGTTAAATTACAAACAACAACGACGTTGTCTTCTGGGTTTTCGCCTTTTCGTATATATGAAATCACAGAATTTTCATGATCACCGTAGTTTATCCATTCGAACCCGTCATAAGAAAATCCTTTTTCAAATAGTGCTGGGGTAGTGGTGTATAATTTATTTAAGGCCTTATAATAATTTTGGAAATTTCTGTGTGGATCAAATTCTAACAGATTCCAGTTTAAACTCGCCTGAAAATCCCATTCATTATACTGACCAAATTCGCCACCCATAAACAGTAGTTTAGTGCCCGGGTGAGTAAACATATAACCAAAAAGCACGCGCAGATTAGCAAAGCGCTGCCATTCGTCGCCAGGCATACGGCCTAAAATAGAATTTTTACCATAAACGACTTCGTCATGCGATAGGGGTAACATGAAGTTTTCTGAGAAGGCATAAGCCAAACTAAAGGTAATATCGTTTTGATGGTATTTACGGTATACAGGATCTTTAGAAAAGTATTCTAAGGTATCATGCATCCAGCCCATCATCCATTTCATACCAAAGCCTAGTCCTCCCATAAAAACAGGTTTAGAGACGCCTGTAAATGCTGTTGATTCTTCAGCGATAGTTTGTACATCGGGGAAGGATGCATAAATTTCTTTATTGAGCTCTTTCATGAAGTCGATGGCTTCCAGATTCTCTCTTCCTCCGTAAATATTTGGTTCCCACTCTCCATCTTCACGAGAATAATCTAAAAATAGCATTGAGGCTACGGCATCGACACGTAAGCCATCGGCATGGTATTGTTCGAGCCAGAAAATGGCATTACTAATCAGGAAAGATTTTACTTCATTACGACCGTAATTAAAGATTAAACTCTTCCAGTCCTGATGATAGCCTTTGCGTTTGTCTGGGTGCTCATATAAATTTGAGCCATCGAAAAATCCCAGGCCGTGGGCGTCTTCAGGAAAATGCGAAGGCACCCAGTCTAAAATAATTCCTATATCGTTTTGATGTAATTTGTCTACTAAATATTTAAATTCTTCCGGATAGCCGTAACGTGAGGTAGGAGCGAAGTATCCTGTAATTTGATAGCCCCAAGACGGATCGTAAGGAAACTCCATAACAGGCATGAGCTCGACGTGTGTAAAATTCATGTCCTTAACGTAGTTTACCAATTCATCTGCCAATTCAAAATAAGATAGCGATCGGTCTTCTTCAATGTTGCGTTTCCAAGAGCCTAAATGGACTTCGTAAACCGAATATGGAGCATTTAAAGCATTGTGCTTTTTACGCTTTTTCATCCAATCGGTGTCTTTCCATTTGTAGGTGTCATCCCAAACTATCGATGCTGTTTTAGGTGGATGCTCACATCGTTTGGCGTATGGATCGGCTTTTTCTGTTTTAATGCCGTTATTATGACTTTCAATTTTGTATTTGTACAGGTTGCCTTTGCCAACAAAAGGAATAAAGCCTTCCCAAATACCACTGCTATCCCAACGCACATTCAGCTCATGTTCGCCTTCGGCCCAGTAGTTAAAGTCGCCAATAACCGAAACACGTTTAGCACTTGGTGCCCATACAGCAAAGTAGGTACCTTCAATGCCATCGACGGTTACAATATGTGAGCCAAATTTTTCGTAAAGCCTATAGTGTTTACCTGCTTTAAATAAATTGATATCGAAGTCTGTGAACAGACTATAAACTTTAGTTTGAGCCATAAATTATATTACAAATCCGTTAGGTATAGTTGCACCACTTTTTACTACTACAATGCCATCTCTTACTGCGTACATGTCATTTTCGGTGTCTTCTAAATGACTGCCACCATTAATTCTTACGTCGTCTCCAATGCGACAGTTTTTATCGAGAATAGCATTCTTAATAAAGCATCGTTCGCCAATACCCATTAATATTTTGATGTGTTTTTCTTCTATTTCCTGAAGGGTTTCGTAAAAGTCGTTACCCATCATATATGTTTTTATTACGGTTGATTCTTTACCAATGCGGGAGCGAATACCAATAACCGATTCTTCAATCTTTGCTGCTGCGATAATACAACCTTCAGAAATAACGGCTTTATCTAAATTGGTTCCTGCCAGTTTGGTGGTTGGAAGCATTCGGGCATGCGTATAAATACGCCTGTTTTCGTCGTATAAATCGAATTTAGGAATGTTAGCGGTTAAACTAATATTGGCTTCAAAGAAGGATTCAATAGTTCCAATATCGGTCCAGTAACCTTCGTATTGGTAGCTCAAGGTTTTATGTTTATCGATAGACTGCGGAATGATTTCTTTTCCAAAATCTATGGTCGATTCGTCATTCATTAATTCAACTAATAAATCCCGATTAAAGATATAAATACCCATTGAAGCAAGATAGTTTCTACCTTCAGCCTTCATTTCATCACTTACTTCCGAGGTCCATTCAGGTAATAAACTAGCATCTGGTTTTTCAATGAACGAGGTGATGATACTATTTTCGTCTGATTTTAAAATTCCAAAACCGGTAGCATCTTTTGCATTAACAGGAATGGTAGCAATAGAGATTTCGGCACCGCATTTTTCGTGGGCCTCAATCATTTTATCGTAATCCATTTGATAAAGCTGATCACCAGATAAAATTAAAATGTATTCACAATCGTGCCTTAATACGTGGTGCATACTTTGTCGCACGGCATCTGCTGTTCCTTGAAACCAACCTTTGTTTTCTGGTGTTTGTTCTGCTGCCAATACATCGACAAAAGCACTACTAAAAAAACTAAAGTGGTACGTGTTTTTAATGTGGCGGTTTAACGAAGCAGAATTGAATTGTGTTAACACAAACATACGCTTAATGTCTGCATTAATACAGTTTGAAATAGGAATATCGACCAACCTGTATTTTCCGGCAATTGGTACTGCTGGTTTTGAGCGTTGTTGCGTTAATGGGTGTAATCGAGATCCCTGTCCACCACCAAGTATGATGGCTAAAACCTTGTTGTTAATCATTGTTGGCTAGATTTTAATGTGTTATATAAATTAATGTATTCTCCAGCAGAAGCGTCCCAAGAATGGTCGATAGCCATAATCTGGCGCCTAATGCCTTTATAGGTTGGTTGGTCTTTATATAGGGTTATAGCTCTATCGATAGCTTCGGTTATTTCTGAAACGGCTGTATTTGGGTGGCAAATACCAAAGCCGCCTTCTTCATTAATATCAGTTACGGTATCTTTTAAACCGCCTATGCTTCTTACAATAGGAATGGTTCCATATCGCAGGGCATACATTTGATTTAAGCCACATGGCTCAACACGCGAGGGCATTAGTAAAAAATCGGCCCCGGCATAAATTATATGTGATAACTTTTCGTCGTAGCCTATAAAGGCATTATAGGTTCCAACAAAATCTGGTTTTAAATCTTGTAATTGACCTTCAACCATTTTATTTCCTGATCCCAGTAGTAAAATGGAAAGGTTATCTTTTTCGAGTGCCAGTTTAAACACTTCGGGAAATAAATCCGATCCTTTTTCATCAACCAGTCTACCGATAAAAGCAAACAAGGGTTTTTTAAAGTCCAGATTAAAAGTGTCGCATAGATATTTCTTGTTAGAGCTAGCGCCTTTATCAACGGTTTCTATGTAATAGTTTTTTACGATATAGGTATCGGTTTCCGGATTCCATACCTTCCAATCTATTCCATTTAAAATACCGGTGCATTTTTCACTTTCGGCACTTAATAAGCTTTCTAAACCATTGGCAGCCTGTTTAAGTTCTTCCATATAACTTGGCGAAACGGTAGTCACACTCCAGGCGCATTTTATACCTGCCGCTAAGGGGTTAATCTGGCTGCCCCAATCTAATAATCCAACATGGTCAAAATTAAAAGGAGGAATTAAACCAACCTTATCATGCGAAAACCAGCCCTGATATTGCGCATTATGAATGGTAATGACATTCGGAATATTTCTGAAGGCTTCGTATTTATAACTTTCCTGAAGCATGAATGGAACCAGTCCCGTATGATGGTCGTGGCAATGGATAATATCCGGATAATCATGCCAGGTTAGTAACCAATCTAAAGCGCCTATTTGAAAGGCTAAAAAACGCTCGGTGTCATCGAAAGAATATACATAATCTTTAAATAACAAATCCGGAACATTTACGAAAAAGACATCAAAATCTAATGGCTTATCTTTTAATACTAAAATTTGAAAATCGTAAACGGAATCTCCTAATTTTAGCTGTGCATCGTAAACTGAAGAAAACGTGTTTTCCTGAGTAAATTTGTTATCATAAAATGGCATGATAACCTGAGATGTGGTGCTTGAGCTGTTTTGGTATTTAGGTAAAGCTCCAACGACATCAGCTAGCCCGCCTACTTTTGCTACGGGATAACATTCTGCACTTATATGTAAAATAGTCATTAAATATTTTTGCTTTGTTATAAACTTACAAAAATATTGTCCACTTTTTTAACATACGTTCATTTTTAAAGAAAAAATTACATTATCGAAATAATTCAAAAATATCAATAATAATTTCTTATAAAAACGCCTGCTGATTAGAAAAATGTTAGTCGTTAAGCTTTAATACCGCCATAAACGCTTGCTGAGGGATTTCAACGTTACCAACTTGTCGCATACGTTTCTTACCTTTTTTCTGTTTTTCAAGTAATTTACGTTTACGAGAAATATCTCCACCATAACATTTTGCTGTTACGTCTTTACGTAAGGCCTTGATGGTTTCACGAGATACAATCTTGGCTCCGATGGCTGCCTGAACAGGAATATCGAATTGCTGACGCGGAATAAGTTCTTTTAACTTCTCACACATTTTTCTACCAATAGTTTGTGCGTTATCGGCGTGAATTAATGCAGAAAGCGCATCGACAGGTTGTGCATTCAATAAAATGTCTAAACGTACCAGTTTAGATGGTTTCATTCCTATTGGGTGATAATCGAAAGAAGCATACCCTTTAGAAACCGTTTTTAAACGATCGTAGAAATCGAATACAATTTCGGCAAGCGGCATTTCAAACGATAATTCTACACGTTCTGGTGTTAAATACGTTTGATTGGTTACAATACCACGCTTTTCAATACAAAGCGACATTACGTTACCAATAAAGTCTGATTTGGTAATGATGGTTGCCTTGATATAAGGTTCTTCAACACGATTTAAGGTTGAAGGATCTGGTAAATCAGACGGGTTGTTTACAATAATGGTTTCTTCAGTGTTTTTATTGGTGTAGGCGTGGTAAGATACGTTGGGTACGGTAGTAATTACCGTCATATCGAATTCACGCTCTAAACGCTCCTGAATAATTTCCATGTGAAGCATTCCTAAGAATCCACAACGGAATCCAAACCCTAATGCAGCCGAGCTTTCCGGCTGGAAAACCAGCGAAGCATCGTTTAACTGTAGTTTTTCCATAGAAGCACGAAGGTCTTCGTAATCTTCGGTGTCTACAGGATAAATCCCAGCGAATACCATTGGTTTTACATCTTCGAAACCTTCTACAATGTTTTGTGTTGGCTTTTCAAAATCGGTAATGGTATCACCAACTTTAACTTCTTTTGCCGTTTTAATACCGGTAATAAGATAGCCTACATCTCCGGTTTTAATATCTTTTTTAGCAACCTGAGTTAGTTTTAACGTTCCAACTTCATCGGCGTAATAATCTTTGCCTGTTGCTACGAATTTAATGTGCTGTCCTTTTTTAATTTCACCATTAAATACTCTAAAATAGGTTTCAATACCTCTAAAGGTGTTGTAAACTGAGTCAAAAATTAAGGCTTGTAATGGCGCATCCGGGTCACCTTTAGGGGCAGGAATACGCTCGATAATAGCTTTTAAAATATTGTCAACACCAAAACCTGTTTTTCCACTGGCGTGAATAACATCCTCAGGATCACAACCTAATAAATCAACAATATCATCGGTTACTTCTTCAGGGTTGGCACTCGGTAAATCTACTTTATTAAGAACTGGAATAATTTCCAGATCGTTCTCTAAAGCTAAATATAGGTTAGATATGGTTTGTGCCTGAATACTTTGGGCGGCATCAACAATAAGTAAAGCCCCTTCACATGCGGCAATAGAACGAGAAACCTCATAAGAGAAATCAACGTGACCAGGAGTGTCAATAAGATTTAAAACGAAATGTTCACCTTCGTGAATGTAGTCCATCTGGATGGCGTGCGATTTAATAGTAATACCGCGCTCGCGCTCCAAATCCATATTATCTAATAGCTGGTTTTGTTTTTCCCTTTCGGTAACCGAACCAGTATAGTCTAATAGTCGGTCTGCAAGTGTACTCTTCCCGTGATCTATATGTGCAATGATGCAAAAGTTTCTAATATTCTTCATAAAACTGATCTAAACCTAGATATAATTTGCAAATATAGATGTTTTCAAATTGTATCTCTCTAAAATATTACTTGGAGTTATAATTCAGATGAATAATTAGTTTTTTTAATAAGAAAAGTGACATGGAATGAAGCTTGCTAGCTTAAAACATTAAACTTTTACTTACATTTAGTGTCTATTGTTTTACTGCTAACTCATTACAAACTAAATATGCTAACCCGAATATCTACAGATTTAAAATGGTTTTTAACCGGTATTTTTGTTTTAATAATAGGAGGTCTACAGGCTCAGGAAAGTGGAACCGTTGCGAATATAGAAAAGGTTTACGTGCATACCGACAGATCGTGTTATACTGTGGGAGAGTCGTTATGGTATAAAGCCTATTCGGTATTGGCATATAATCATTTGTTGTTCGATCAAAGCAAAATTCTTTATGTAGAGTTAATTTCACCAGACTCCAAAATTATTGCACGAAATAAAACCAAGTTAGATCAAGGTTTAGGACATGGCGATTTTAAACTGTCAGATTCTTTAGGTATTAAGCAGCCCGGAGTTTATCAGTTACGAGCTTACACCAATTGGGATCGAAATTTCGGAGATGACTTTGTATTTGAAAAAGAGATTGAAATTATCGATGTTTTTAAAGACAACTCTAATGAGTCTGAAGCTAAGAGAAAGTTAAATTCAAGAAAAAAGGAGAAAGAAGAAGCGGCAACAGAAGTTAAACAGCCTTTTCAATTTCAGTTTTTTCCTGAAGGCGGAAATTTAGTTGATGGTGTTATTAGTACAGTGGCTTTTAAAGCGTCAGATGAGAATGGAAATCCTTTAAAAGTTAAAGGAAGAATTGTGGAACCTAATGGTAATTTGGTGACGCTTTTTGCCAGTTTACATGATGGTATGGGGAAATTTCAAATTCAGCCCAATTTAAGTTCTAATTTAAGAGCAGAAATAACTTCAGAGCGCGGAAAAACTATAGATATCCCATTACCTAAGGTGAGTGAAACAGGGGTATTGATGGGGATTTCTAAGGTTCGAGGAAGAGATATTATTACGGTTAAAACAAACGATAAAACATTTAAAGGACAAAAAGGTGATCCTGTGGCTATCGTTGTCAGAGTACGAGGCATTTCTTATTTCGAAGGTGAAATTCCGTTTAACGCCAAAAAGGTGTCTTTTGAAATTCCTAAAAATCAAATTCCAGAAGGTATATGCCAAATAACCCTTTACGATAAAAATGCTGTTCCGCAAAGCGAACGGCTGTGGTATAATGATAAAGGTTCGGAAGATGATTTAGATGTTAGACTAAAGACCAATAAGGCTATTTACAAACCAGAGGAAAAAGTGGAAATTAGTGTGGTTTCAAAAAGCAAGTCAGGGCAACCATTACCTGCCAGTTTTTCTATGGCTAGTATTGACGTGAGTAGTGTGAGTGAGAATTCTAAATACGCAAGCAATATCTGTTCTTATTTTTTAATGGAATCCGATATTAAAGGGCAAGTGCACAATCCCGGGTTTTATTTCGATAAGAGTAACTCTAAACGATTGGTCTGTTTAGATTTATTGCTATTAACCCAGGGATGGCGAGATTTCTATTGGAAAACATTACCTCAGGTGCCTAAATTACCAAAATATAATATCGAGACAGGTCTTCCGGTATCGGGCAGGGTTAAACAACTTTTTGGAAACAAACCCAAACCGGACAACAATATTACTTTGGCGTTATTAAACGATAAGGAAGGGATGCAGTTGTTTACCGAAGTTACCGATTCGTTAGGGCGCTTTCGTTTTAAAGACATTAGTTATACTGGTAAAACCACGATGTTGGTGAATACTAAAAATGAAAAAGGAAAGGGGAAAGGGGAGTTGTTACTCGATAGTTTATCATCTAAACCTATGCCGGCAAACTTTAAATATAAACCGGTGATGTCTGATACGTTAAAATTGGAGTCTATAAAAAAACATGTCTATAATAAATTTATTGCTTACGGTGTTTCTCCTGAAAACGTTTTAGATGAAGTTGAAATTATAGCCAAAAAAAAGGATGAAACACCTAGTTACTATGGCAATCCGGAATATAAATATTACGTAGATGAAGATACACCGCCTTACAGTAGTATTTATCAATTGATTCAATTTCTGGTTCCTGGTGTTTTGGTTACGAACGATACCATTAGGTTTATGAGGTTTAATGGCCCGGCACATATTATTCTGGATGGGTTTCCTGTGTTTTCTTCAGCAGATATTAGCTACATCATGCCCGAAAATGTCGATCGTGTAGAAGTATTTAAAGGGCCTAGCGCTGCTATTTTTGGACCAGATGGTGGTAATGGTGTTATTTTAATTTACACTAAGATAGGATCGGTGAATAATCAGCCTAAAAAGGAATTCCATTCTATTTCTAAAACCGTTGAAGGGTATTATGATGCTCGCGTGTTTTACACAGGAAGTTATGGTGAAGATGCCGAGTTCGATTTAAATAATAACGATGCGATTAGAAATACACTTTATTGGAATCCTTATGTACATCCAGACGATAAAGGTCTAGCTAAATTAAACTATAACAATAGTAAGGTAGAAACCAAGGTAAAAGTCACTTTAGAAGGGCTAACCTTATCTGGTATTCCAGTAATTAGAACAACAGAATATTCCATTGAAAAGTAAAAACCGTTCATTCCAGCTATGTGCCGTTCGTCAGAAAAAGGTTTCCTTGTATAAGGGTTTTAGGTTGTTTTGTGGTTATAATATAACACAACGAACATGACACAATTAAAACCTATTTTATTAATATTACTTCTTGTAGGGATTTTTATTTATCCTTATTTGGATAATTTGTCCAGAGCTAAGATTAATAACCCAGAATGGGATTTTTCCCAAAACAAATTTTTAAAAAAAGAAGCAGACCCCAACTGGGAATATGTAAAAGACAGACTCACCACAAATGATGGAATGGGGCAGTTTATTAAGAGGTTTCAAACACCAATATTGTTTGCGCTTTATAATGCGTCTAAGGAAGATAGTTTGGCTGTCAATAATACTATAAAGGAGCTAAAGGCGTTACTGCCGCATAAAACCATTGATTATTTCAGTAACTACACGGGTGTTTTTATCGATGTTATGTTTACCAGTAAAGATAAAAGCGATCCAGAAGAAAAAATAGGGAATTTTAGGCGTATTGATTTATGGGATGCAGCAATAAGAATGCAATTTAACTTTGATAACGACAAGCCTTTTAAAAAACTTGCACCTCTAAAATTAATTAAAACACAGTTAGATTCGGCAGCATATATTGAAAGAACTGATTATAGTGATTATGCGAGTTGGGGTAGTTATTTCACTTTCCCAAATATTCGCTTCGCATTTAATGAAACAATAAGTTTTGAGGAGAAAGCGAAGTTAATAAAATATGAAATGCTCCGAAGTTTATGTGAGATAAAGGATAACCCGCAAGCTAATAAATCTTTTGTTCCTGGTGCTGTATTTAATTTTAAGGAATATTATCCTCAGTACTATACATTTACTTACCAAGACGAGTTTTTACTTAAAAAATTATACGCTCCAGACTTCAACCAACAGTTTGAAGAATATATGTATAGCCATTACAACTGGCGATTTGCTATGCATTATTTAAGTTCAAGCGAACTGAAAACGATATCAGCAATGATTATTGCCGTATTGGTTTTATGTTTGGTGGTCTTTTCTAAAAATTTCTTTGTTAATCCCTATTTTAAAGTAGGTTACCTTAATTATTTAATACCTGCTTTAATTGTTTTTTCAGGAATTGTTGGATTGCAAGGGTTATACAATCATTTATCCAATATAGATTTATTGATTTATTCAACTTGGTCTCACTTTTTTAAGTTGATGGTATTTATGGTAATAACCCCAGGTTTGGTTGTTTCATTTTTTATTTGGGGTTTGGAAAAAATATTTGTTAAAAATGATAAGTCGTTTCATACCAAATTATTTTTAAAATCGGTTTTACTGTTTATTGCCATTATCATTCCGTTTTCTATCTACTATTTTGTTGTTTCTGAATATTGGATCCACAAAGGTGTAAACGCTGTCATGGTGGCAACTAATCCTGTATATGCTATTGCTTTAGTAGTAGCTATAGCAAGAGGTGTTTTGTTGTATTTAAAAAGTTATTCCGATAATATTATTAAACAAAAAGATGTAGAACTAAGTGAGCTAAAAGCATTAAATACCCAAGCCGAGCTTAAATCGTTACAATCACAAATTAATCCTCATTTTCTATACAATGCGTTAAACTCTATTGCCGAGTTGTCGCATACCGATGCCAATAAAACCGAGAAAATGGCCTTGTCGCTTTCCGATTTATTTCGCTATTCTATAAACCGACAAGGAAAACAAATGAGCACCGTAAAAGACGAGGTCGACATGGTGCAGACCTATCTCGAAATTGAACAAATTCGGTTTGGCGACCGTCTGGAGTTTACCATCGAAATTGACGAAAATTTAGAAGACGAAGCGTTACCTATGTTTTTATTACAGCCATTGGTGGAGAATGCCGTAAAACACGGTATTTCTAAACAGGAAACCAAAGGGATTATTAAGTTGGTAATACGTAAAACTGAAAAAGGATTGGTTATTGCAGTTTTCGATAATGGTCTTGAATTTCCAGAAGGTTTAGTTAGTGGGCATGGCTTACAATCGGTATTCGATTTGTTGCGTTTAAGTTATAAATCGAACGCTAAATTAAATTGGGAAAATCAACCCGAAAAGAAAATAGAAATTGTTATTGATTATAATTCATAAGACCTTATATGAGCGCTAAGTATACGACTATAATTATTGACGACGAACAATCTGCTCGCGATCGTTTGGAGCGTTTGTTAGGGGTATATCCTGAAACGTTTCAAATTATAGGTATTGCCAAAAACGGAACTGAAGCTAAAGAGCTAATTAATACACTAAACCCGGATCTTATTTTTTTAGATGTTGAAATGCCTGGTCTAAACGGTTTTGAGGTGTTACAGTCTATAGAGGTTATTCCTATAGTTATATTTTGTACAGCATACGACCAATACTCTTTGCAGGCTTTCGATACGAATAGTCTGGATTATTTAGTAAAGCCTGTGCGTCAGGAACGGTTAGAAACGACGATTAAAAAGCTTACATTATTCGATAGAAGTTCTAATGAGAATATTTTAAATACACTACGAAAACTAACAACCTTGAAAAGTGATACTAAAATGACTTCTATGACTATAAAAAAGGGTGATAAAATTGTTTTTATCAAGTTAGAAGAAGTTTTGTATTTCGAAGCAAATGAAAAATATGTTACTGTTCATACTAAAAACGAAAAACATCTTAGTGAACAATCGCTACTAAGTCTTGAACAAAAACTACCTGAAGACTTTATAAGGGTTCACAGAAGTATTATAGTAAACACAAATTATGTAAAGGAGGTTCAAAAGTATTTTGGTAATAGGTATATCATTTCCCTAAATAACGATTCTAAAACATCTATTACAACCGGTCGAACGTATAACACCGTAGTTAAAAACTGGATGGGCGTCTAAATAAACTAAGCCTGCTATTTTACAGGCTCAGTTATGTATAAATTAGTAATATAATATTTAGGTAAAAAGTTTGGTTAATAAACTTTTCTTTTTGGTTTGCAAACCATTTTTTGTTCTATATTTTCTAAATTCAATGAGTTGTTTGTCTAGTTTTTTTTCTAGATTTTTTAAAGACATCTTGTTTTTCATAGGTGGTAAATTTGGGTTTTCTTTTTGTAAATATAAATATATTAACCAAATAGGAAAAATTTAACAAAATACATAAAAATATAGGAGTTTTTATGTTAAAAAACATTTTGTAGTCAGTCTCGGACTCTTTATATTTGAAAACCCCTAATCTTAAAACCTACAACCTATGCCTAAACCAATAGATTTAGATGCGTTAATAGAAGATATTGACGTAGAGTGTGGATTTATCTTTGATTCAGATGGCGTTTTAGAGGAATCCATGTATTTAGAGTTAGCCGAAAATTTTGCTGCAATGTCAAGTATGATAACTACAATGTGCAGGGAGATTGCGGAAGACTTCGAATTAGGAGAAATAGACAACATCATTCTTAATACCCAATCAGGGCTATTTGTTGTTAAAAAGGTAGAGGAAGATAGGTACTTAGGCGTGGTCACTTACGATTCTAGTAAGCTAGCCCTTATTCACAAAAGATTACAAAGCTTATTTCAAGAAACCGAGGCATAATGCCTCATCTTAATACAAACCCAAAATAATTATAAACTTAACCATTAAAAAATTATGTCAGATTTTTTGAACACATTTGTAAATGATTTAAAAAGTAACTTAAGCGGATTCGTAGCGGTTGCTGTAACAGAGGTTCAGACCGGAATGTCTTATGTTTCTAATACATTAGATCCAAGTTTCGATCCTGAGTTAGCTTCAGCATATAACTTAGAAGTTGTAAAAGCAAAGTTAAACGCTATCCGCGCTTTAAAGTTAAACGAAAAAATAGACGATATTTTGATTACACTAAACTCTCAAATTCACATTATTAATTTGTCTGAAAACGGAGAGTACTTTGTGTATTTAGCTGTAGATTCTAGCAAGGCAAACTTAGGTATGGCAAGAGCTACCCTAAGGAAATATACGGCTGATATTGCAGCTAAACTATAGAAAATTAGTATCTTTGCACCAAATAAAGCTGTATTTAATACAGCTTTATTTGTTTTTAGGATATTAATTTTTGAAGCATATGCCCAAAATTGGCGATATAGTTTTACCAGAGTTTCCATTGCTTTTAGCGCCAATGGAAGATGTGAGTGATCCACCATTTCGTGCCCTTTGTAAAGAACAAGGAGCCGATGTTGTGTATACGGAGTTTGTGTCGAGTGAAGGTTTAATTCGTAATGCTGCGAAAAGCGTTATGAAGCTGGATATCTATGAAAAGGAGCGCCCGGTAGGGATTCAAATTTTTGGTGCCAATCTGGATAGTATGCTGCAAACCATAGATATTGTAGCCGAATCGAAACCAGATATTATTGATATTAATTTTGGTTGTCCGGTTAAAAAAGTCGTGAGTAAGGGTGCTGGAGCAGGTATTTTAAAAGATGTATGCTTAATGGAGCAACTTACTGCCGAAATGGTAAAACGCACTAATATTCCGGTTACGGTAAAAACCCGCTTAGGCTGGGATCACGAGTCTATTCGCATCTTAGAAGTGGCTGAGCGCTTACAGGATGTAGGGTGTAAAGCTATTTCTATTCACGGTCGTACCAGAGCCCAGATGTATAAGGGTAATGCCGATTGGAAACCTATTGCTGAAGTAAAGAATAATCCAAGAATGCATATTCCAGTGTTTGGTAACGGCGATGTCGATACACCCGAAAAAGCTATGGAAATGCGTGATAGTTACGGACTTGATGGTGCTATGATTGGTCGAGCGAGTATTGGTAACCCATGGTTTTTTAAACAGGTAAAACACTTCTTTAAAACAGGTGAGCATTTAGCGCCTATTTCTATAGAAGAGCGTGTAGAAGCCGCTCGCAGACACCTGCAAATGTCTATCGACTGGAAAGGCGAAGTGCTTGGCGTTTTCGAAACCCGTCGCCACTATACCAACTATTTTAAAGGGATTCCACATTTCAAGGAATACCGCACTAAAATGGTAACCAGCGATGACCCGAAAGATGTATTTGCAGCTTTCGATGAGGTTTTAGAGAACTTCGGTGACTATCAGTTTACACATTAATTTTTATGGCAAATGGCAAGCCACCGTGGTATGCGCTGTAGTTTTGTAAAATTTGTCACTTCGAGTGGGGTTTCCAATTGAAATGAGGAAAATTTGTATCGAGAAGTTAATTTTACAAAAGCTGCCGCTGCTATCACTTTTGCGTATACTTTGTCATTCTAAGTGTGCCAAGGAATTTCACCCTTAATTAAGCAGCTGTTTTTATAAGTCTTAAAACTTAAGTGCAAAACTGGCTAATACGGCTTTATGGTCGGTAGGCCAGACGTTAAGCGGTTCTATAAAAATATCTTCGGTAGGTTGTAAAACACGTTTGTTTTTGGAAACATCGCCTTTCGGTCCAAGAATTTTAGCGTCTATAAGTTTAAGACGTTCATCAGGGTTATAAAAGATAAAATCAATACGATCTCTATCATCTGCTTCAGGGCTCCAGGCTAATTTATTAATAGGAACCAAAGGGTTATCGGCAGGATAGGTAAATCCTGGATGTGATACCGGATTTGGAAATATTTCGCGGTAAGCATCTTTAAAACCGTGTTTTTCGATTTTGGCGGTGTTTCTCCAATTGATAACTACACCATTGTGATCGTATAGATGTTTATTAGCTTCAATCCAGTCTAAATGTGAAGGCTCGTTGTTATCCCCTCCATAAATAACTAAGCGGCCTTGTTTGATTTCGTTTTCCGCGTCAGCGATAAAGGTATCGATAGCCTCATCTCGCATCGATTCGAGGTTGTTTTTATGAATGATTTCAACATTCGTAACAATGCTATCTAATTTTTTCCATGTCGATCCGTCGTAACCGCGAGGTAAGTATAGGGCACAGTTTAAATAATCTAAATGCCCGCTGTAAAAGGCCACTTCAACTCCAAGGACATTAATGATGGCTTTGGTGATTGAGCCATGATCGTTTTTAACAGGGTATAATGCGGTTTGTTCAATAATAGGGTATTTAGACAGTAGTCCTGTATCCTGACTTGGTTGTGCGTAATAGGTGTGTCCTTTGTCTTTTAAAGCTTCAATAATATGCTTACTAAAATCGACACCGTTATAGTTTCTGACTTCGCTAAAAGAAATTAAATCGGCATCGGTTCTTATAATTTCATCTACAACAGCGTCAAATCCGTTTTTAACCACCGTGCCTTCCTGCCAGATATTAAACTGAAGGACTTTTAGTTTGATAATTCTTTTATTTTTGCAATTGAAAACAATAAGGCAGCAGGATATGAAACCTATAAAAAGCCATAACTTTTTAAGGTTTATTCGGTTTTTATTTAACATAGTTTAGTTGGGTTAGTTGGTTTTTACTAAAGATTCTGTAATACGTACGGAGGCAATTTTTGAGGCAATAACACCTAATACAGAAATGGTTAAAAAGGCAACAAAAAAGTTCTCCCATTTAATGGCTACCGGATAAGGTAACGATGGTGTAATCATAAGTAAGGCATAACGTTGCTGAAGAATCACAACGATTACACTAATGATAAGCCCTAAAAGTCCACCGATAATACTCATTAGGCTGCCTTGATAAAAGAAAATTCTACGAATGTCTTTTACTGTAGCTCCAATATTAAACAGGGTGTTTAAGCTTTGTTTTTTATCCAGCATCATCATGATTAATGAACCCACAATATTGAAAAAGGCAATGATTAAAACCAGCGTGAAAATAAGGTATACTGCAAGATTTTCAGTGTTCAGCATTTTGTACAAAGCATCATTCAGCTGTTCACGATTTTTAATAATAACCTTGTCGCCTAAAATGGTACCTATTTCCTGTTTTACAGATTCGATATCTGCATTTGGTTTCAGTTTGAATTCAATTGCCGTAATTTGATTTTGCTGGTAGTTTAAAAGGTTTTGAGCTAAATCTATAGGTGCAAAAATGTAATTGTCGTTTAAATCTTCATTAATATAGAAAATACCAACATTATTTGCAGTTACGGTATTAAAGGCATTTTTGGTAGATGTTATTTGCCCTTTTCCAGGTTTAGGGACATAAATATTTAAGGGTTTAGTGTAGTCTAAAAGTCCTAAAGAAAGCGTGTTTGATAGTCCCCAGCCTACAACAATTTCTCTGGTATTCTGATCGAGCCAACTTCCGGTATCTAAAATAGAATCGACTGCAACAATCTGTTCAAAATTTTGGTCAACACCTTTAATAGTAGCAATCGTATTTTTATTGTTTGATGAAATGATAACGCGTTCTTCAACTATTTTTGAATACGAAGCTACACCTTGAACAGTATCTAATTGAGATATTTCGGAGTCTGAAAGTTCAAAAGATTTCCCATAAGTGGTTTCGGCTTTTAAATCGGGGTCAACAATACTTGAAAATTGAAGTGTAAAATCTTTAAGCCCCGCAAAACCTGAAAGTACAATAAATAAAGAAGCGGCACCTAAAATAACGCCAATAATAGCAATATAGGTAATGAAATTAATAGCATTGTTGCTGCTTTTGGAGCGCAAGTAACGTTTAGCTATATATAACGGAAAATTCAATTACGATTTTTTTCTTTTATCTAAAATACTCGGATCTTTAATAGGGTTTTCTTCGCCTTTTAGTGAACGATCTATTTTTTCAATGTATTCTAAAGAGTCGTCAATAAAGAACTCTAAATTAGGCATACGTCTCAACTGGTTTTTGGTACGTTGTGCTAATTCATGACGAATTAAAGGGGTGTTCGACTTGATGCCTTCTAATAATTCTTTGGCTTTAGCATTTGGGAAAATGCTTAAATATACTTTTGCAACACTTAAATCTACCGTTACCTTAACTTTAGATACCGATATAATCACACCCTGCATACCGCCTTGAGTAGCTGCTCCTTGTAATACTTCAACCAAATCGCGTTGTAAAACCGATCCTATTTTCTTCTGTCTTTGACTTTCCTCTACGTTGCTCATGTTTATACCTGTTAAAGGTTACTCACTAAGTGAGTTTTAAATATACCGAGATTTATCCCGAAATTAAAATTTATATTTACCAAAGCCTTTATTTTAAGTACTAAGGTTGTTTATCGTGCAAAAATACAGGATATTTAAAGATAATCTTACTTTTGATTTACAAATTTTGTATCTTAAACTAAACTGATATTTGATGAATAAAGTAGAACATATAGGAATTGCGGTTAAAAACCTTGAGAACTCTAATGAATTGTTTGCTAAATTACTTGGGTCACCAAGTTATAAAACCGAAGCGGTAGAAAGTGAAGGAGTGAAAACGTCGTTTTTTAAAGTAGGTGAGAATAAGATTGAACTTTTAGAAGCAACAAAAGCCGATAGCCCGATAGCAAAATTTATAGAAAAAAAAGGAGAAGGCGTACATCATATCGCGTTTGATGTAGAGGATATAGAAAAAGAAATAAAAAGATTAAAAGCTGAAGGATTCACGGTTTTAAACGATGTGCCAAAGAAAGGTGCTGATAATAAGTTAGTTGTTTTTTTGCATCCAAAATCGACCAATGGCGTTTTAATAGAACTTTGTCAGGAAATTAATTTTAACGAATAATTTTCTTGTGGGGTTATAAAAATAGTCTTAAATTCGCAGCCGATTTCGGTCCTATAACTCAGTTGGTTAGAGTATCTGACTCATAATCAGAAAGTCCCTGGTTCGAGCCCAGGTGGGACCACGATTTGAAATCGTAAAGCCTTGTAAACGTTGAGTTTACGAGGCTTTTTCTTTTCTAGGGGACGAATGAGGGGGCGAATGATTTATTTAGGATTATTTGTCATAATTAACAAGGATTTTCTTGGATTTCATTAAAATTTATTTAATTTGGTGAAAATTCTTTATTCTGATTCAATTTAAACTGTACTTTTGCGACTACTTTTTAGTTATTTAAACATAAATTTCATATACTTAATGTATACTAATCAAATATGGAAAAAGAATTTATAGAGTCGAATATTGTTATTTTAGGTGATTTAAAACCATCATTTTATGATAAGTTGTTTTTCGTTAAAAATAATCTAATATCAGAGGATTCTTTTTTAGACTCAACAATTATAACGCCTAGTTTGGTTCGCATTATTACAAATGACATTGCTATTAATATAGAAACAACTAAAATAGTTATAGTTAATAAAACTAGAAAACAAAATGATTTTATTAAGGATATTACTTTAAAGATTATTACTCAATCTAGTTTTGATTTTGAGGCTATAGGTTTTAATTATAAATGGTTTATATTTTTGCCTGATATCCATGAGCATACAAAGACGAGATTTTGGAATAGTTCAAATACCAAACTGAATAGTCATTTTGATTCGGATAATTCTGCGTATGGTTATTATGTTAGTAGGGATTTTTTAGATGCTAGGATGAAGTTAGATATAAAGCCGGGCGTTTTAAAAGAAGTTGATTCCAATAATTCAAAATTAATATTAAATTTAGATTATAATCTTCATTTTGAAAAAGAGTACATAATGAAATCTATTGAAAGTTATGATGTGTATTCAAGTAAGGTTTCTGAAATAACTAAGGATTATGAGTAGTATTGATAAGAAATATCAAATTGTAGAAGGAAGTAGTTTTTCTTCAAGTTCATTTGAGGAAGATTATATAACACCTTCAGATAGCTTTCTTTTTGCAATTAGCAAGAAAGATGAAGTTAATTTAGTTCATGGTGAATTATGCTCTTATACAGAGGGAATATTTGAAATTATGCAAGAATTTCAAGAGAGGGAAAAGTTTTATGTAAAAGCAATTCAAAATTTAAAAAAGCAAAAAGAATATGTTAATTTGCTTTACCAAGTTAGTAATGAACTGATTTCAGATGAAGAATTTAGCACTGAATTAGAGGAAAATGAATCTAAGTACTTAATTAAATTAGATAATAAATTGAATGCTAAAAACTTTTTTACTATTTCAAAAATTATGAATAGAATTGGAGATGTATTGTTAGACGATGACTTAAGTGAGATATTTTCTCTAAAATCTGAAAATTTTGAAAAAATCTTATTAAAAGCCAAATCTAATAATGAGTAAAGAAGTATTCAACAATTCCACCATTGAATGTCTATCTGCTGAAATTATTTCTCGTAAAATTTTACCATCTTCTTTTCTTGAGATTGAACATGTAGGTAGGTGTTTTACTTATAAGTGTTCACGAAATAGTGAAGCTACAGTGAAAAAGGAATTAGACCCTAAAGAGCCATTTTACAATGAACACTCATTACTAGATTTAGGCTCAAAGTTGGAATGTGAAAATATGTTTGTTGCAATTAATAAAAAGAAGCCCTATAAATACACTAAGATTAATCATACGGGGAGACATAAAGCACAAACTTTCACTTCTAAAGAGTATACATTCGCTAAAATTTCAAAGCAACTGAGTAATATTCCATTGTGTGACCCTCCAAAAGAGATTGTTTTGATAGAAAAAAAATAGATTAAATAATTTGCATTGTAAGTATCATGAATTATTTGGTCTTTCATTTATCTAACTAATTCACTGAATATCTAAATTATCTCTTAAAAACTTATTTTTTTCATCTAGCCTTTTATACATAGGTAGGGTATTTCTATTCAAATCAATCATTTTAACATTAATTACAGGGCTTTTTCTGTCTGTGTTGGGTAATTCGCTTAAAACGGCATTCATGCGCTTAAATTGGTCTGTAAAGTCTGTTGTGGTATAGAAGTCTGTGTATAGTTCAGAAACTCGTTTTGAGCAATTCCATACTTGACATTTAAACTTAGCATCGTTCTTGGTTACGTACTTTGTAACATAAGATGCGATGGACCTAATATTGTTAGAATTTAACTGTTTTACATCGAAAGCAGATGAGGGTTTAAAGTCTTTATCTCTTGGAGTGATACCATTTTTTTGTTGGAGTTTTATCCAATAATTCCACCATTTTTCAATTTTCCAGTATTTATTGGTTATCATGTGGAAGTGTACATTTCCCTTGAACGCATCATTTTTGGTTTGCCGTTCCGCTACCCATACATATTGAAAATCCTCACTTCGCTTTTTAGCATTATCAACAAACTTGCGAAGTAAATTAACCGCTTCTTCATCACTCACCTTATTTAAAAAGGTGAGTGTGACAAAGCTTAATCTTTTATAACATCTAGCAAAACAGGTTATCTTTTTTCGAATCTTTTGTTTCGAACGCCTGGACAAGGAGCGCTCCTTTTTCTCCTTGTCCTTACTTTCCTTTTTTTTTGCTTTTGTATTTTTTACAGGCTCATACTTTTTTCGTTGTAAAGCAGAACCAGTGAATTCATGTTTAGGTTCTTTTCCACTTAATCTAGTTGAAAAAGCAACACTTGTTCCGTATGTATTCTTAACTACCATAATCTGAATCGTTGTACATTAATAAATACCATTAAAAGGTTATTTATTAAAGGTTGTTTATAAAGGTGGATAGGTTTTTAAAGGTTAAAAAAAAGAAAGACGCCCCTTAGTCGAGGAACGCAGGGACGAACTCGCCTTTCTTGATTTGTTTGATAAAGGTTCCTTCTCTTCGGTTGTATACATTCATGTATTGCCAAGTAGGATGCTTTTTAGATAGGAATAGAGAGAACCCATTTAGCTTATGTACATAAGTCCATTTTTTAGGCTTTTTCTCATTTTCTAAGAATACAATAACGGAGTAATCATTTTTCTTTTTTAACATGACTTACCTCCTCTCTTTACTGAAGTTTTAACCTCTGTTAAAGCGTCGTTTATATCTTCTAAACGATATAAAACTCTATTCCCAATTCTATGGGCTTTAATCACGCCTTCTTTAGTCCACTGATTGAGTGTAGGTAGTGAAATGCAAAGGGCTTTTGCTGTGTCTTGCCTAGTTAATAGAGTTAGCATTTCTTGCTTTACTCCATTGTCAATTCGTTTAAGGTTGATTTCTATTACTTCTTGGAGAATATCTTTAATGTTTGATAAAGTTACTCCTGATAAGTACATGACTGGATTTTTCATAAATTTTCTGTTTTTTTAATTTTACAGAGCAAATATGATTCAATGACAGTCGTATGGTAATTGCTGTGGTAACCACAACTTTTATCTTATTTTTCTAAATCTGATTTTATTTTATTTGATATTTCTGTAACTCCAACGTTTTCAAATAATTGATGAATTTTATCTAAATTTTGTTTTGTTCTTACGCTGTTTTTACCTGCTGATACATAGGATAGATATTTTCTTGTGTTTTCCTCTCCAACTCCTAAAATTTGAGATAGTATTTTAGCTGTTTTGACATTGTCGTATTTATTCAAATCTAATCCTAAATAGTGTAAGGCTAGAATTTTTTGTTTGTGAGTTAGTGGAGATAATTTAGGTTTATGACTCTTATTTTTTCCATTTTTTAATTCCTTTAACCATTGATAATAATCAGCAAATAGAATTGCATTTTCTCTATCATGCCTAAGAAAATCTTCATCTGTTGGAATCATCTCTCCTTCTTCATTTTCTTCATAAATAGGTTGGACTTCTCCATGCATTAGGTATTCGTTAAATACAGAATTAAAATAACTACGACCTCCCATTTCCATTAAATCAAAAACACTATTTGTTTCATTATTAAAATTCAAATCACCTGGATTCCATGGGATACTGGAACTACCCTCGCTACTTGTGAAAAGCTGTATTTGGTTAATCTCATTATCAATTAAATATTCCTTGTTTTTAATTGTTTCTAAACTACTTTTAAAGCTTTCAATAAAGTGATTTTTTGGTTCTTGGTTCATTAGTTGAAAAATGGGTGCGTTAATAATTTGTCTGCGTTTTCTTTTTGCGTCATTCTTATGTATTGTAAAAAGGAACGCTCGGTTTTATGTCCTGTAATTTTCATGATTGAAATAGTGGGGACTTCAGCAAGATATAAATTAGTTGCAAAACTACGTCTAGCAGTATGCGTTGAAACAAGCTTATATTTTGGAAGTGGTTTTTTTACGACTTTACCTCCTTTTGTTATAGTTGTTTCTACTTCTTCTTTGATTCCTGCAACACTTACAACATCTTTTAAATAGTCATTCATTGTTTGGTTTGTGTAAGCTTTTGGTAGGTTATTTTTATACTTCTTTAATATCTTTCTAACTGTTTTATGAAGTGGAATAGAAACACGTTGTCCTGTTTTATGGGTTCTAATTTCAATTACAGTGTTATTTGAAACAATGTTTTCGGGTTTTATTTGTGTAAAGTCAGAAAACCGTAAACCAGTATAGCAACCAATTAAAAATAAATCTCTAACTCGTTCTAATCTTGGACTAGCTGAGAAATCAACTTTTTCAATCTTTTTTAATTCATCAATGCTTAAGTAAACAGTGTCTGATTCTTCTCGAATGGTTTTAAAACGTTTATTTCGAAATTCTAAGTTTGTATTGTAACCTCTTTCTGTGGCTTCATTCATAAACGACTTAATTGTTTTTATGTGTTTGCCAACTGTGTTAGAGGAGAGATTGTGGTCGGTTTTTAAGAAACCTAAATAATGATTGTAAAATTCCAGAGTAATAGTTTCAAAGTTTACAGACTTATACTTTTTAGCATATTCTTTTAAGTACTTAAATGTTGTATTGTAAACTTTAATTGTGCCTTCTGTTTTATTCAGTTTACTTTCTTCTATGTAATCATCAATAAATTCAAAGAATGTAAGTCTTTTAGGTTTAACAATACTATCATCTAATTCATCCTCTAAAGCTTGTTTGAGAATTGTATTGTTGGGTTGAATGCCATCATTAAGAAGTTTTCTAAATGCATTATTAATACCGTTTTCAAAATTATCTAATCGAGAATTGAATTCGGGATATTCTTTAAACTGTTTTGTTGTCTTTACTCTTTGAGCAGTTTTATTCCAAAACTTAGGATTTATAGTTTCTCCAGTTGAATATTTAAATCTTTTGTATTGATAATTATAAACCAAATAGATTAAAGTTTCAGACTTTGAGTTGGGTTCTTTAAGTACGAATTTTGCTTTAGCCATTTTAAAAGATTTAGTGAATAATTGAATCTACTTTTACACCTTTTTCTACTATATGAGTTTTTATAAGTTTTCCATTGTTATTATACTCTAGCATTTCACCATCGATTAAATCATTCTTATAAAAAGCTTTAAATTTCAAATTACCATTTTCGTGATATTCAAAAGCCTCTCCATTTTTTATGTTATCCACGGCATTTATTTTGAGATATAAATTACCATTCTCAAAATAAGTAAGAATCAAGCCATTGTTTTTTCCGTTTATTGATTTAAAAGATTGTTTTAAATTGCCATTTTTATAGTAGCTTTTAACTGTTTTTGCATAACTAGATGTTAGAGTGTCAATTTTTGAAACTTCTATTCCGCTAAGGCTTCCGTCTTCATAATAGAATCTGCAAGTGTCTTTTGTTATTCTATTCCAGTATTGACATTTAGCTTGGATATTGCCATTTTCATAATATCTAATTGATTTACCATGTGCTAAATTGTTTTTTATATAAAGAACCTCTTCAAGTTGTCCATTCTCGTAATAATGAAATGTTTTGCCATTTTGATTTCCTTTTACATTAGTAGTCTTGCTTTTTAAATTACCATTCTCCCAATAATCTTCTCGAATTCCATGTAGAGTATCATTTTTATATTCTACTATTTGTCTTAATGTTTTTCCATCTTTCCAATAAAACTTCCATTTTCCTTGAAACATTGAATTTTTAATAATGCCCTCACATTTGAGATTGCCTAGATTTGAATGATATTCATAGTGGTATCCGTTTTCAAATGTTTGATCAATTAATGAGTCATTTCTATAAGTTGCAGTATAGGATAGAACATTACGCATGTCGTAGTGTTTTAGTATTCTATTTGGGAAACTATCAAGAACCTCTTGTTCAAGATACCTATTGCCGTTAGGATAGAAATATGTTGAAAATGATTTAGGTGGTTTAATTTTTAAATCTGGGTCAATTTCTCGCCATTCTCCTTTTTTACCATCTTCTTGGTAAAAGACGTAATTTTCATTTCTAAAGTTCTTATTGTTTATGTCATGATTGCATGAGATAATGAGTAATGAAATTAGAGTTAAGTAAAGTAGTTTCAATTAGTGGGTTTTTATATATTGCGTAGGTAAATATACATAAAAAGTATTTCTAGGGGACGAATGAGGGGACGAATAATTTTAATTTTGTTTAATTTGGCTTAATTTCATGTAACTTTATAACGTACTGTTTTCAAGGCTTAAGCCCAATAAATACGGGAAAATAGAGTAAAATAAAGTAAAAATACCAGTGGACCAGGTGGGACCACGATTTGAAATCGTAAAGCCTTTCAAGAAATTGAAAGGTTTTTTTGTTGTAATTGATTGAATTACAAACTATTTTGTGTATCTGGTCGAGTTTAGTTTTGTTAAATCAACAAAACATTTAAATTTGTAAGCAATGAGAATACAAAACAAGAAAATACTTGCCTCAATCTTATTTGTATTAATAAGTTTTGTTTGTATGTCACAGGGGCCACCACCACCACCAGTGAATCTTCCTATTGATGGAGATGTTATAGTGGGCTTGGGTATTGCTTTATTTTATGGGGCTAATAAACTCCTATCTAAAAAAGACTAATCTATTTTATCCAGATTAACCAATCTTGAAACATACTTCCCTAAAACATCAAATTCTAAGTTTACTATTGTTCCTTTTTGAAAGGAATTAAAATTGGTGTGCTCGTAAGTGTAAGGAATAATTGCTACACTAAACGAGTTTCTTTTCGAATTTACTACTGTTAAACTCGTTCCGTTGACTGTAATAGAACCTTTTTCAATGGTTATGTTATTTAGAGAAGAGTCATAGCTAAATGTAAATATCCAGCTACCATTAGCTTCTTCTATATTTTCACAAGTAGCTGTTTGGTCTACATGGCCTTGAACAATGTGTCCGTCTAATCTGTCACCTAGCTTCATGGCGCGTTCCAGATTGATGTTGTTTCCAATATTGTATGTGTTTAGATTGGTTTTGTCCAGTGTTTCTTTTATAGCAGTAACGGTATATTCGTCTCCTTTAATATTAACTACAGTTAAACAAACACCATTATGAGCTACACTTTGGTCTATTTTTAATTCAGAAGTAATATTACTTTTTACGGTAATATGAAGATTGTCAAATTCTTTTTTTAAATCGGTAATAACGCCAATATCTTCAATAATTCCTGTAAACATATCTATGGTTTGTTTATTTAACTAAATTTGTAACGTCAAAATTACAAACAAAAGTTATCATTTTTAATGAAGAAATCAGAAAATATAGTAGTAGGGATCTCAATAGGGGATTTAAATGGTATTGGAGGCGAAATTGTTTTAAAAACATTTGTAGATTCCAGAGTATTAGATTTCTGCACGCCTGTAATTTTTGCTTCGGCTAAAGCGATGAATTTTTTCAAGTCGCATTTCAAATCTGAAATTAATTTTAATATAACCAATAATCTTAATCAAATAGTTCACGGAAAGGTAAATGTGTTTAATAGCTGGAGTGAGCCCGTGAATATTGAATTCGGTAAAGAAGACCTAAAAATAGGAGCTTACGCTATTAAATCCCTTCAATCTGCAACAAAAGCTTTAAAACATGGGGATATCGATGTTTTAGTAACGGCGCCAATTAATAAACATAATATACAGTCTAAGGATTTTAAATTTCCGGGCCATACCGATTATTTAGCACAGCAACTGGAGGGGGAAAGTTTAATGTTTATGGTAACCGATGATTTACGAGTAGGCTTGTTAACAGACCATGTTCCGGTTAAAGAAGTAGTAAATCATATTACTGAAGAATTAATCATTAATAAAATTAATACGGTTTATAATTCTCTAAAAACGGACTTTAATATTGTAAGGCCGCGTATTGCAGTATTAGGGATTAATCCTCATACGGGAGATAATGGGGTGATTGGTAATGAAGATGATACGGTTTTAAGACCTACATTAAAAAAACTTAAAGAAGAAGGTAAGCTGGTTTATGGGCCATATGCGGCCGATAGTTTCTTCGGGTCAAATAATTATAAAAGTTTTGATGCGGTCGTGGCATCATATCACGATCAGGGTTTAATTCCGTTTAAAACCTTATCTTTTGGTCAGGGGGTTAATTTTACAGCCGGATTAAATAAGGTAAGAACATCTCCAGATCATGGTACGGCTTATGAAATAGCAGGAAAAGGTGTTGCAGACGAGAGTTCCTTTAAGGAAGCCGTGTTTACAGCAATACATATTTTTAGAAATAGAAATGAATATGAGGAACTTACAGCTAACCCATTAAAAAAATCCTCAAAAAAGATATAAACAAAAAAATGTTTATAAGTAATGCTGCTTAAATAAAAATTTATATATTTGCAGGCTCAAAATAGATTTGATAATGAAGCCATTAAAAGAGTATACAATTCCATTTGTAGGGCTAAAATTAGCAAAGCACCATTTTGAGTATGAAATTGAGCAAGCGTTCTTTGATTATTTTGAGTATCAGGAATTTAATGATGTGAAAGTAAAGGTCGATCTTCAGTTAGAGAAGAAAACAACTTTACTAGAGTTGCACTTTAAAATTTCAGGATTTGTTAATGTTAATTGCGATTTAACTAACGAACCGTACGATCAAAGCATCGAAAATGAGTTCGATTTAGTAGTTAAATTTGGTGACGAGTATAATGATGAAGACGTTAATATTTTAATTGTACCACACGGAACATACGAAATTAACGTTCAACAGAATATATACGAGACCATTGTGTTAGCGGTGCCAATTAAGCGCGTGCATCCTGGAATTGAAGACGGAACATTAGATTCAGACATACTTAAAAAGTTAGAAGAATTAAGCCCGAAAGGAAAGAAAGAGAATAAAACCGAGGACGATATAGATCCTCGTTGGAATACATTAAAGAAACTATTAACGGATAAATAACGATAGAAAATGGCACATCCTAAGAGAAAAATCTCGAAAACAAGAAGAGATAAAAGAAGAACCCATTACAAAGCAACTGCGCCACAGATTGCTACATGTCCTACTACAGGAGAGGCTCACTTATATCACAGAGCTCACTGGCATGAAGGAAAACTTTATTACAGAGGTCAAGTATTAATTGACAATTCTGAAGCAGTAGAAAACATAGCATAATAGTTATGCGTGCATATAAAAAAACGCTCACATGTGAGCGTTTTTTTTATGATATGCTTTTTCTAAAGCGTAAAAACACGTAATTTGCGAGTTATTAAGCTAGTTTTTAGTAATTTTCACAAATTTTGACGTGTTTTTGATCAATTTTAGTGATTTTTCGGTCAATTTAACTATAAAGTTATGAGTAAAATCTCAGCGGCTATAACGGCTGTTGGCGCTTATGTGCCAGAATATGTATTAACCAATCAAATTCTTGAAACGATGGTTGATACAAATGATGAATGGATAACTTCACGAACAGGAATAAAGGAGCGTCGCATTCTTAAAGAAGAAGGAAAAGGGACGTCCTATTTAGCTATTAAAGCTGCACAAGACCTTATCAATAAGAAAGGCATCGATCCAAAAACTATAGAACTTGTTATTGTTGCAACGGCAACACCAGATATGAAAGCTGCATCTACAGCTGCTTACACTGCGTCCGAAATTGGAGCTACTAATGCATTCTCTTTCGATATGGATGCGGCTTGTTCTAGTTTCTTATATGGTATGTCGGTAGCAGCTAGTTATATTGAGTCAGGTCGATATAAAAACGTATTGTTAATTGGTGCCGATAAAATGTCATCAATTATTAATTACGAAGACAGAGCGACATGTATCATTTTCGGAGATGGTGCAGGAGCAGTGCTATTCGAACCTAATGAAGAAGGATTAGGATTCCAAGATGAATATTTAAGAAGTGACGGTACAGGTAGAGAGTTTTTACAAGCTACCTATGGCGGTTCTTCATTCCCAATCACCGAAGAGGCTATGGCCAAAGGTGGTCAGTATGCATTTCAAGAAGGAAGAACTGTATTTAAAAACGCAGTATTCAATATGGCAGATGCCACTGTAAAAATATTAGAACGTAATAATTTAGATAAAGATAGCGTTGACTGGTTAGTAGCACATCAAGCTAATAAGCGTATTATTGATGCTACGGCGCAGCGTATTGATTTAGCTGAAGAAAAAGTATTGGTAAATATCCATAGATACGGAAATACAACATCGGCTACATTACCTTTATTACTAAGTGATTTCGAGTCTAAACTTAAAAAAGGAGATAATTTAATTTTTGCCGCTTTTGGAGGCGGATTCAATTGGGGTTCTATTTATTTAAAATGGGCCTATAATTCATAACCCAATAATTAATTAATACAATTATGGACATTAAAGAGATTCAAAACTTAATCAAATTTGTAGCAAAATCAGGTGCAAGTGAGGTTAAATTAGAAATGGATGACATTAAAATCACCATTAAAACAGGATCAGACGAGGCAACTACAGTACAGTATGCCCCTATGCCAGCAGCACAAATTCCACAAGTAGCAGCGCCAGCTCCGGCAGCAGAAGCAGCACCAGCGGCTCCAGCAGTAGCTACACCAGCAGCACCAGCAGCTGAGGAATCAAAATATATCACAATTAAATCGCCAATCATTGGTACATTCTATAGAAAACCATCTCCAGATAAGCCATTATTTGTAGAGGTGGGTCAAACTATAGCTGAAGGTGATGTACTTTGTATCATTGAAGCGATGAAGCTTTTTAACGAAATCGAATCTGAAGTATCAGGTAAGATTGTTAAGATTTTAGTTGACGATTCTTCTCCGGTAGAATTCGATCAACCGTTATTTTTAGTAGATCCATCTTAATTTGAAGTTTAAAGTTTAAAGTTCAGTAGAACTTATAAACCCTAAACTCTTAAACTCATAAAGATATGTTTAAAAAAATACTGATTGCCAACAGAGGGGAAATAGCACTTCGTGTTATTAGAACCTGTAAAGAAATGGGCATCAAAACGGTTGCAGTATATTCTACAGCCGACGCAGAAAGTTTACACGTAAAGTTTGCTGATGAAGCGGTTTGTATCGGACCTGCTTTAAGTAGCGAATCGTACTTAAAAATGTCTAATATTATAGCGGCTGCTGAAATTACAAATGCAGATGCTATTCACCCAGGATACGGGTTCTTGTCAGAAAACGCTAAGTTTTCTAAAATCTGTGAAGAACACGGTATCAAGTTTATCGGTGCATCTCCAGAGATGATTGATAAAATGGGAGATAAAGCCAATGCGAAAGCTACTATGAAAGCCGCTGGAGTACCATGTGTACCTGGTAGTGATGGCGTTATTAACTCTTATGAAGAGTGTGAAAAAGTAGCGAAAGAGACAGGATTCCCTGTTATGCTTAAAGCTTCTGCCGGTGGTGGAGGTAAAGGTATGCGTGCGGTTTGGAAGAAAGAAGACTTAAAAGCAGCATGGGATTCAGCGCGTCAGGAAAGTAAAGCAGCTTTCGGAAATGACGATATGTACATGGAAAAACTTATTGAAGAGCCAAGACATATCGAAATCCAGATTGTTGGAGATGCAACAGGAAAAGCGTGTCACCTTTCAGAAAGAGACTGTTCAGTACAACGTCGCCACCAAAAATTAACCGAAGAAACACCATCTCCATTCATGACCGATGAGTTAAGAGAGGAAATGGGAGCAGCAGCGGTTAGAGCGGCAGAATACATTAAGTACGAAGGTGCTGGAACGATTGAGTTCTTAGTAGATAAGCACCGTAATTTCTACTTCATGGAAATGAACACACGTATTCAGGTAGAGCACCCAATTACCGAGCAGGTAATTGATTTCGACTTGATTCGTGAGCAAATATTAGTAGCGGCAGGAGTGCCAATTTCTGGTAAAAATTATTTACCAAACTTACACTCTATCGAATGTCGTATTAATGCCGAGGATCCTTATAACGGATTCCGTCCTTCTCCAGGGAAAATTACAGTATTACATGCTCCGGGAGGACACGGTGTGCGATTAGATACTCACGTTTACGCTGGGTATACTATTCCACCAAACTACGATTCTATGATTGCCAAGTTAATTACAACAGCGCAAACCAGAGAAGAAGCCATTAGTAAAATGAAACGTGCTTTAGACGAATTCGTAATCGAAGGTATTAAAACCACGATTCCTTTCCATCGTCAGCTTATGGATAATCCCGATTATGTTGCGGGTAATTATACCACCAAGTTCATGGAAGATTTCGTTATGGAAAAGCCCGTTGAAGAAGAATAAAACAGTAAAAGACTCCGAAAGTAATTTCGGAGTTTTTTTATGGTGTTACTTTTCCTTATTAAAGAAGGAGATGTCTGCTCTATTCGAGAGTTTATATTTTAAATTAATGAACTCATGAATATTAGTATTTCGTAAGTCGCTTTTTAGTTAAAGATAATTGCTCGACGTTTGTGTCGAGGTTTCCGTTAAAATTGTTATTCCTCTGTCAATGGGAATCAAAATAAAAGAGCTCGAACAATGGCGTGATCCTTAACACGAAATCACTATTTTTACTAAAATCAAACCATAAAAAAATAGTGAACCTCTCCTATTGGGAAATAAAATCTTGGCTTTGTAATACCGACTTTACTGTTGTGGGAAGTGGTATTGTAGGTTTAAGTTGTGCTTTGCAATTAAAAGAGCAATTTCCTAAATCAAACATTTTAATTTTAGAGCAAGGATTCTTGCCTCAGGGAGCTAGTACAAAGAACGCGGGGTTTGCGTGTTTTGGTAGTTTAAGTGAGGTTATAGAAGATTTAAAGACACATTCGGAAGAGGAAGTCTTACAGCTTGTAAAAATGCGTGTAGATGGTTTGAATCTTTTAAAGCAAACTTTAGGAGAAACATCTATAGGTTATAAAAATTATGGTGGTTACGAGTTGTTCTTGGAACAAGATGATTTGTATGAATCGTGCTTGACTCAAATGAATTCAATTAACCAGCTGTTAAAACCTGTTTTTAATGCTCCGGTTTACAGTAAAAAATCAAATGTTTTTAAATTTAATAATATTAAAGAATATTATGTATTCAATCCTTTTGAAGGACAAATAGATACAGGTCTTTTGATGGCAAGTTTGCTTAATAAAGTGCAGTCTAAAGGCATTAAAATTATAAACAATTGTGGTGTTGAAAATTTTACCGAAAGTGGAAATTCAGTAAAAATAAAAACCAATTTATTTGAGTTTTCAACTTCAAAACTGTTAATTGCTACCAATGGTTTTGCCTCACAGCTAATTGGTGAAGAGGTTAAACCAGCAAGAGCGCAAGTGCTTATTACCAAACCTATAAAAGACTTACATATTAAAGGCACATTTCATCTAGATAAAGGCTATTATTATTTCAGAAATATAGACAACCGAATTTTGTTTGGTGGCGGACGACATTTAGATTTTAAAGGTGAAGAAACAACAGAATTTGGTGAGACGGAACAAATTCAGAATAGGCTGGAAGAACTATTAAAAACGGTTATTTTGCCTAATACGCCTTTTGAAATTGAACATCGTTGGAGTGGTATTATGGGCGTTGGTGGTCAAAAAAAAGCCATTGTAAAACAATTGTCGAATCAGGTGTTTTGTGGTGTTCGTTTAGGAGGAATGGGAATCGCTATGGGGAGCCTAGTAGGTAAAGAACTTGCCGGTTTGTCTAGCTGTTAATTTCAAAATTAGATTTAATATTACATGAAAAAACTGTTTCGGTTTTTATTTAAAATAGTTGTGTGGTTTGTTATTATCACAGTGGGTTTTGTTGTTTTATTTAAGTGGATTCCCGTACCGGTAACGCCGTTAATGGTGATTCGTTATTTTGAGCAGGATAGTGAACAAAGAACCTTTTGGAAACACGATTGGGTGTCTATAGACGAGATTTCCAAAAACATGCAATTGGCGGTCATTTGTAGTGAAGACCAAAACTTTTTAAACCATAATGGTTTTGATATAGAAGCCATTGAAAAGGCGATAGAATACAACAAAAAAGGCAAACGCGTTAGAGGTGGTAGTACAATTACTCAGCAAACGGCGAAGAATGTGTTTTTATGGCCAGAGCGCAGCTGGTTGCGTAAAGGGTTAGAAACCTATTTTACGGGATTGATAGAGCTTATATGGAGTAAAGAGCGTATTATGGAAGTTTATTTAAACAGTATTGAAATGGGTAGGGGGGTTTATGGAGTAGGGGCTGCTGCTCAATATTGGTTTAAAAAGCCAGCAGCTAAATTAACGCAATATGAAGCTGCAGCAATTGCAGCGGTATTACCAAGTCCACAGCGATATAAGGCTAATCCAGCATCGGCTTATATTCAGGGGAGAAAAGTTTGGATTGTTAAACAAATGCATTTTTATGGTCCTTTTTCCTATGACAAAAAGTAATTTTGAAATCAAAGAGGCGCTTTACAACCAGTGTGAGGTTTTAGTGTCTAAACGTTTAAACGTGGTAAAACAACAAATTGCTCAAATTCAGGAATCGTTAACGTCGGAAACAAAAAGTACGGCAGGCGATAAACATGAAACGGGAAGAGCCATGCTTCAATTAGAACGTGAAAAAGCCGGACAGCAATTAGCAGAAATCAATAAAATTAAGCAGGTGCTTTCTAAGATTGATATTAAAGCTTCAGCCACTAAAGTGAGTTTAGGGAGCATTGTTTTTACTTCTCAAGCTAATTATTTTATAGCAGTTAGCTTAGGTGAGTTAAAAGTTGATAGTGACGTGTTTTATGCCATATCACCAAGTACACCAATAGGTCAATTACTATTGGGTAAAGCTGTACATGATGATATTAACTTTAGAGGAAATGGGTTTACCATTCTTAATATTCTGTAGACTTATTTTAAGACAGATAAATGGATTTCTTCATCAATATTCAAAGCATATTTGTGTTCAAACAGTATAGAATTTCCATTTAAATCGGCTTCTATTAAATACGAAGTTCCTCTGTAATAAGTTTGTTTTACGGTTGCTTTTAAAGTCCCATTTTCACTTACTTGTAATTGGTGTGCGTATACAATACCATGATTTTCAATTTCATTATACTCTCCAAAAAAAGCTGCTATTAATTTGTTTTTCGGATTATTGAATAGGTTTTGCGGGGTGTCTTGAGTTATAATTTTAGCATCATGTAACACAATAATCTCATCTGAAAAAGATAGCACATCATCTTTATCATGGGTCGCAACAATACAAGTAATTTGATGTTCTTTTAAATATTTAAAAAGGCTACGTCTTAGTGATTGTTTTTTAAAGTTATCTATATGGCTAAAGGGCTCATCTAACAATAAAATTTCGGGTTCCTTTGCTATAGCTCTGGCAATGGCTACACGTTGTTTTTGTCCGCCACTTAATTCTTTCACTTTTACATTTGCATAGGGTTCTAATTCTACCACTTTAAGAAGTTCATTAATGCGGTCCTGTTTTTCTTCAGGATAAAAATTAGACAAGAAAGCGCCTATATTTTCAGAAACAGAAATGTAAGGCATTAAGTCGAATTCCTGCGCCACGTATTTCATAAAATCATAGCCTACAACCAAATTATAATCTGGCCCGAGAATTTGATTATCCTTCCAGAAAATTTCACCTTCAGGTAAATCGTAATAGCCGTAAAGTAATTTTAAAAGTGTGCTTTTTCCAGAGCCACTTTCACCAATAATTGAGATGTGTTCTCCCGGTTTTGCGGAAAAAGAAATATTATCTAAAATAGCCTGTTTCTTATAGCGAAACGACAGGTTTTTTATCTGTAACATACTGTAAAAGTAGGTTAAAAAATGTTTGAAAAGAAAGGGTTTGGGGTTTATAATGTGCTTACATCTTCTAAATTTTCTTCAATTGAATTGGGAAGGGTTTTAAAGCCCATATTGTAAAGCGTAAAACCAAAAATATCGGCATATTCGTCTATAGTTTTGCTTACAGGCGTTCCGGCACCATGGCCAGCATTGGTTTCAATACGAATAAGTGTAGGGTTTATTCCTGACTGTTTACATTGTAATTCAGCCGCAAATTTAAAACTGTGGGCAGGCACCACACGATCGTCGCGGTCGCCTGTAGTAATTAAAGTTGCTGGATATTCAACACCCTGTTTTACATTGTGTAATGGCGAATAGTTTTTTAAGTATTGGAACATAGCTTTGTTGTCTTCGGCAGTTCCGTAATCGTAGGCCCATCCCGCACCTGCGGTAAAGGTATGATAACGCAACATGTCTAAAACACCAACGGCAGGTAAAGCTACTTTGGCCAAATCAGGACGCTGAGTTATAACTGCACCAACTAAGAGACCTCCATTAGATCCTCCTCGTAGTGCCAGATATTCAGAAGATGTATATTGATTGTCGATAAGATATTCCGCGGCAGTGATAAAATCATCAAATACATTTTGTTTTTGTAGTTGGGTGCCCGCATCATGCCATGCACGACCGTATTCTCCACCACCACGTAAATTGGGCACAGCTAAAATGCCACCTTGTTCCAGCCAAATAGTGTTTGTAATGCTAAAAGCAGGTGTTAAACTAATATTGAATCCGCCATAGCCATAAAGGATGGTCGGGTTTTTTCCGTCAAGTTTAATATCTTTTTTATAGGTAATGAGCATAGGGACTTTTGTACCATCTTTTGAGGTATAAAAAACCTGTTTACTCTCGTAGTGTTCCGGGTTAAAATCTATAGCAGGCTGCCAATAGGTTTTGGTATTTCCTGTTTCGGGATTCAATTCAAAAATACTAGTAGGTGTTTTATAATTCGTAAAACTAAAATATAATTTAGAGGCTTCTTTTTTACCTGAAAATCCACTGGCTGTGCCTATCCCTGGTAGTTCGATATCTCTAATGTGTTTTCCTGACCAATCGTACTGTTTAACCTGAGAAATGGCGTCAATCATATAATGTGTAAACAAATAGCCACTACCTTTTGTCGGGGTGAGTACGTGCTCTGTTTCAGGAATAAAATCTTCCCAATATTCCGGAGTTGGGTTTGAAGCATCTACTTTTACGATACGTCGGTTTGGCGCATCTAAATTAGTGACTAAAAATAGTGTTGAACCTTCATTATGTATCACAAAAGTATCGCTGTAATCTTCATCTAAAATGGTAATGAAATCGCCGTCAGGAACATTTAAATCTTTAATTAAAAGTTTGTTTCCAGATGTTGATATTCTTGGAATAATAATTAAATATTGGTTGTCTCGAGTGACATGCGCATTGATATAGCGATGCTTTTGCTCTTTTGTTCCACCGTAAATAAGGATATCTTCCTTTTGAGAAGTTCCTAATTTGTGATAGTATACTTTATGTTGGTCAGTTTTTGCTGAAAGTTCACTGCCCTCAGGCTTATCGTAACTTGAATAGTAAAAGCCTTCGTCTTTGTACCAGGAAATAGCGCTGAATTTTATATCTACTAAGGGAGCTTCTAAAATACCTTTAGTTTCAGCATCCAGAATCATGACTTTACGCCAGTCGCTACCACCTTCAGAAATAGAATAGGCTACAAGCTTGCCGCTTTTTGAAAAACTTAATTCGTCTAAAGAAATGGTGCCGTCTTTTGAAAACGTATTCGGATCGAGGAAGATTTCAGGTTGTTCATCTCCCTTTTTTCTGTAAACGACACTTTGGTTTTGTAAACCATTATTTTTTGAGAAATACGTGTAATCCCCCTCGGTATAAGGCGCACCAATTTTTTCGTAATTCCATAAATGCGATAATCTATTTTTTAAAATATTTCGGAACGGAATTTTCTCAAGGTAATCAAAAGTTGTTTTATTTTGTGCTTTTACCCAGGCTTCTGTTTCAGAACTTCTGTCGTCTTCTAACCAACGATACGGATCTTTTACTTCAACATCAAAATAAGTATCTACAACATCAACAGTTTTTGTTTTCGGGTATTTCACTGGCTATAATTCTCGAGGGTTTACTTTGCTAAATATTGAAAAATCGTTTTGAAAAAACAACTAAAAATAACGAAAATACCCTGGTTTACGTTGTTCGTCTTAAAAGTTTATATTTTCGTTTTTAAAACCCTTACTTTATTTTTAATTACAATTGTTTTATGAAATGCCATTATCAAAATGTTTAATATCAATCGATATGTTAATTTGGGCATTTCATCTAACAACTAAATTTCAATAATATATTAGCAGATGAATAAATTCTTATTTGCGTTATTAGTTACAGCCGGTTGGTTATCGGTGTTTGCTCAGGATGAGGTCACTGAAAAGGAAATTGAAAGCCATATTAAATTTTTAACCTTAGAGAAAAATGGCGGACGTTATCCAGGAACAAAGGCCAACAAACGAGTAGTGAAGTACATTATAAAAGATTTTAAATCTTCGGGCATACAGGCTTTCGAAACAGGATATAAGCAACCTTTTGAAGCTAAGTTACGTGTAGCCGAAGGAGAGCCAGAGAAGCCACTGGCGTCTACCTGTAATGTTATTGGTTTTATTGAAGGTAATGATCCTGAATTAAAGAATGAATATATTGTATTGGGTGCCCATTACGATCATTTAGGATTGGGTGGACCATCGTCGAAATCAGATAAAAAGAACGCCATTCATTTTGGTGCTGATGATAATGCCAGCGGTACAGCCGCTTTATTGGAGATATCTGAAAAACTGGCGGCCCATAAAGATGAATTAAAGCGCAGTGTTATTTTTATTGCCTTTGGTGCTGAAGAGCAAGGATTATTAGGAAGTAAATATTTTACAGAACATCCGTTAGTGCCACTCGAAAATATTAAGTTGATGATTAATATGGATATGGTTGGAAGGCTGAATGATAAAAAACAAGTGTATATGGGAGGCGCAGGAACCTTTCCTGGAGGTGTCGATTTTATGAAAGACCTGGGCGTTTCGTTAGGCTTAAATCCGGGAGTGCATGCCGGTAGTGTAGGCGGATCGGATCACGTGTCGTTTTATAAAAAAGGGATTTCTGTTTTAGGAATGCATACCGGCGGACATCCGCAATATCATACTCCTGAAGATACTTTAGAATTCATTAATTTACCGGGAGAGAAAATGGTATGTGAATATATTTTTCAAACCATTTTAAAGAAGGCCTCTTCAGCAGAAGAGCTATATTTTATCAATCAGGATTAAATAAAAAAGCTCCTGTAGAATTACAGGAGCTTAAAATAATTATCTGGTTATACTGTTTGTTATACCAAGTTATTTTCAACTAAGTATTCAGCAATTTGAATGGTATTTGTTGCAGCACCTTTACGTAAGTTATCGGCAACAATCCACATGTTTAATGTATTTGGTTGAGATTCATCGCGTCTTAAACGACCAACAAAAACCTCATCCTTATCGTGTGCTAAAATTGGCATTGGGTAAGTGTTTGTAGCTGTATCATCTTGTAAAACAACACCAGGTGTTTCACTGATTAACTGTCTTACTTCAGCTAAAGTGAAATCGTTTTCAAACTGTACGTTCACAGATTCACTGTGTCCACCAGCCGTAGGAATACGAACGGCAGTTGCCGTTACAGTGAAAGAACTGTCGCCAAAGATTTTTTGAGGTTCTTTAGCTAATTTCATTTCTTCTTTAGTGTAACCATTTTCCATAAATACATCACAGTGTGGTAATGCATTTCTACCAATTGGGTAAGGATACGCCATTTCACCTTCAACACCCGCAATTTCATTTTCTAACTGTTGTACAGCTTTAACACCTGTTCCAGAAACCGACTGATACGTTGATACCACAATACGTTTCATTTTATACGTTTCGTGAAGTTTCGATAAAGCTAATACCATTTGAATGGTAGAACAGTTAGGGTTCGCAATAATTTTATCGTCTTTGGTTAACTCACCAGCGTTAATTTCAGGAACGATTAATTTTTTTGATGGATCCATTCTCCAGGCAGAAGAGTTATCTACTACAGTAGTGCCTGCTTCAGCAAATTTAGGAGCCCATTCTAATGAAGTGTCTCCACCTGCTGAAAAGATAGCGATTTGCGGTTTTGCAGCAACGGCATCAGCTAAACCAATAACGGTTAATTCTTCTCCTTTAAATGCTATTTTCTTTCCTGCAGAACGCTCTGAAGCGACTAATAATAATTCTGTAACAGGGAAGTTACGTTCTTCTAATACTTTTAGCATCACTTCGCCAACCATACCAGTGGCACCAACAACAGCTACTTTCATCTTTTATAATAGTTTAAAATCTTGTACTTAAATTTTTCGAGTGACAAAACTAACTATTAATTCCATTTTAAAAATAAAAAAAAGCCTTAGATTCTTTAAAACCAAGGCTTTTTAACAACAAATAACACTTTGTTATTTATTTAACATATAGTTATTTTTTAAGCAAATCTCTTATTTCTGCTAATAAATCTTCTTGAGATGGACCTTTTGGAGGCTCTGGTGCAGGTTCTTCTTTCTTCTTCATTTTGTTTACGCCTTTTACAATTAAGAACATTACAAAAGCAACAATAATGAAGTCGATAACATTGGTTAGGAATGCTCCCCAAAGTACTGATACTTCACCTTCTATAACGCCATCGGCATTGGCTACACCTTCTGAGATGACCCATTTTAAATCTTTGAAGTCTGCATTGAAGATTAGACCAATTAACGGCGAAACAATACCACCGGTAAATGACGTAACTACTTCTTTAAATGCAGCACCCATTACAAAACCGACAGCAATGTCGACCAGGTTGCCTTTCATGGCAAATTCTTTAAACTCTTTTAACATATGAAGTTATTTTATAGTTAGTGAGTTACTAAAGTAGTTAAAATCTTTAAAAGATGTAAACGATTTATTTCAAAAAAACACGTTTTACACGTTGAGAAACAGAGGTTAACAATTCGTAGGAAATGGTATTTGCAGTTTCGGCAAAATCTTCGGCAGTTGTATTAGCATCAAACAAGATGGCTTCATCCCCTTCTTTACAAGCTATATCGGTAACATTAACCATAATCATATCCATACACACATTACCAACAATAGGGGCTTTTTTACCATTGATAATGGCGTAGCCTTTACCATTGCCGTACTGTCTGCCAATACCGTCGGCGTGACCCAAAGGTAAGGTGGCGGTTCTAACAGGAATTTCACTGGTGAAAGCTCTATTATAGCCTACCGATGACCCTGGCTCAATATTGTGAATTTGAGAAATAACGGTTTTTAAAGTGCTAATAGGCTTAAAGTTTTTATTTTCCTTTTCAGAATTTCCATAGCCGTAAAGTCCGATGCCACTTCTTACCATATCGAAATGCGCCTCCGGGTAATTTAATATTCCAGAGGTGTTACACATATGCATCATGGGTTTAAACCTGATATTTTTTGTTAAGGCTTCAGCAATACGTTTAAACGTGTTAATCTGATTTATGGTAAATTCACGTTCGTTTAAATCTTCACTGGCTGCTAAATGTGAAAAGATAGATGTTAAATGAACAACCTCAGTCGATTTTAAGGTTTCAGCCAAATAATCCACTTGATGTTCAGCAAATCCTAATCGGTTTAATCCGGTGTTAAACTTAACATGTATCGGATAGTTATTATAGTTTAAAGCAGAAGCCACTTCTATAAATTCCTCTAAAATTTTAGGACTGTATAAGTTAGGTTCCAGTTGGTGTTTTATTAATGTTGTAAAGCTCACCGTTTGCGGGTGCAATACCAAAATGGGTTTGGTAATACCGGCTTCACGAAGTTGAACCCCTTCATTGGTATAAGCTACAGCAAAGTAATCGACATTTAAACTTTCCAGGTGTTTGGCAATTTCACAGGCGTCGCTACCGTAGGCAAAAGCTTTTACCACAGCCAAGAATTTGGTGTGTTTTGGTATTCTTGACTTTAAATGATTTAAGTTGTGTTCCAGCGCTTTTAAATCGACTTCTAAAATGGTCTCTTCCGCTTTAGGCATTGTTATCGGTATCTTTGGGTTTGGGAGTAAGTTGTTCAACATCGTTTACCTTAATATTTCGCACTTTATCGCGCATGGTGGCCTTGTAATAAGCGGCACGGCTTAATGGTTCGTACTCATCGGTTTCACCTAAAAGCACCAGACTATCGTTGGTAGATTTTCTATAACTGTATTGGGCTAAATTTCCTGTTCGGGTGCAAACGGCGTGTACTTTGGTAACATATTCGGCAGTAGCCATAAGGTTTGGCATGGGGCCAAAAGGATTGCCTTTAAAGTCCATATCCAGACCAGCCACAATAACACGAACCCCTTTATTGGCTAAATCGTTACAAATACGTACTATTTCATCATCGAAAAACTGTGCTTCATCAATACCTACAACATCGCAGCCGTCGGCAAGAATAGGAATATTTGCAGCCGCAGGAACAGGTGTCGATCGAATTTCATTATCGTCATGTGATACTACCATTTCATCATTGTATCGGGTATCGATGGCCGGTTTAAAAATTTCGACTTTTTGTCTTGCAAACTGGGCACGCTTTAATCGGCGGATAAGTTCTTCGGTTTTACCGGAAAACATTGATCCACAGATCACTTCTATCCATCCAAATTGTTCTTTATGATTTACTGTATTTTCAAGAAACATTTCGTAAATTTAACACTAAAATAAAGCGATTATATGTTTGTATAAAGGTGAACTAAATTTATTAAAAATCAAAAACCTTAATCACATTAATTTTAATATTGTAGCTATGAAGAAGAAACTAGAATCTGAGTTGGTCAGTATTGCACATAGAATTTTAAAACTAAAAGGAAAGGAAGATGTACTTAAAATGCATGCCGAAGCAACACTTCTTCTTGAAAAGCTATCGGTGTTAAAGTTTTCGTATGAACATTTTGATGGTGAAATGCCTGTTATAGGTGAAGATGCTTCTTTTTATGGTGTAATTGATTCGTCTTATAACGATAAGATTAGCGATAATCGCGAAATAGACGATAGGTTATTTGTTAACCTTGATGAAAAGGAAGATGATGGCATTATGGAACCTGCCATTGAAAAGATAAAAAATATGGTGGCATTTATGCCAGATATAGCTCAGGAGCCTAAACAAACAGTAGAGGATATTTTGCCAAAAACAGAATACCATAAAAACGATTTGGAAGATCTTACCGCGGATTATAAAGATATGCCTATTTTTGACCCCGTTCCTAAAGAACAGAATGGTCAATCTAACGATAAGAAATCGTTAAACGATAAGCTTAAAAATGGAGGTTTAGCCATAGGGTTGAACGATAAGTTGGCTTTTATAAAACATCTGTTTGAAGGTAATGGAGCCGATTACGATCGTGTCATTTCACAAATCAATACCATTGGGTCTTTTGCCGAAGCTAAGGAGTTTATTGAAACCATGGTAAAGCCAGACCATCAGGGTTGGGCTAACAAAGAAGAGTATGAGGCACGATTTATGGAGATTATTGAAGGTAAATTTAATTAATGAGTAAACTTTATATAGTACCAACACCCATTGGGAATTTAAAAGACATGACCTTTAGAGCGATTGAAGTTTTAAAGGAGGTCGATTTAATATTAGCCGAAGATACCCGAACCTCGGGAAAATTGCTAAAACACTTCGAAATTTCAACCCACATGCAATCGCATCACATGCATAACGAGCATAAAACTGTTGAAACTATTATCGAGAAATTAAAAAGTGGCACTACGGTGGCTTTAATTAGTGATGCCGGTACACCTGCTATTTCCGACCCCGGATTTTTATTAACCCGTGCCTGTATAGAACACAATATTGACGTGGAATGTTTACCTGGTGCCACAGCCTTTGTTCCTGCTTTGGTGAATTCAGGAATGCCAAACGATAAGTTTGTATTCGAAGGGTTTTTGCCTGTAAAGAAAGGACGTCAGACTCGATTTTTATTGCTTGCCGAAGAAACCCGAACCATGATTTTTTACGAAAGTCCGCATAAACTGGTGAAAACTTTAGGGCATTTTTGTGAGTATTTTGGAGAGGACAGACAGGTGTCTGTATCTCGTGAGCTTACTAAGTTATATGAAGAAACCGTTCGTGGAACCGCAAAAGAGGTCTTAGAGCATTACACCAACAAACCACCAAAAGGTGAAATTGTAGTTGTGGTTGCAGGAAAAGGAAAATAAATTGAATTAAGAATAAAGAAAAATGACATTAGAAACGTTTAAAGCAAAATTACAAAGTACACCTGAAACAGTGGAGTTTAATGATACTATGGCAACCATTGAAGCTAATTTTGAATTTACACCAACCGCATTCAAAAATGGAGAATTGCAAAATGAGGCGGGGCAAAATTCAGGGTCTTGTAAATTATTTGCCTTTGCAAAACATCAAAACTTCACAAAAGAAGAAACCTTAGCATGCTTTGGTAAATTCTATTCTGAAGAGGTATTAAACGATCCAGAAGGTACAGGACACCAAAATATTAGAAACTTTATGAAAACCGGTTTTGAAGGTTTATCTTTTGAAGGTGAGCCTTTAATAGCGAAATAAAAGGGTTTAAAATTTTATATATTTAAAACGCTTTAGTGTCTTCTTAGTGATGCTAAAGCATTTTTTGTTTTAAATGTAAATAGAAGAAAATAGTAGATGAGATTAATAATTTTAATTATAGTTCTTCTGTGTTTTAGTAATAGAACGGTAGGACAAGTCGAAGATTTAGAGACTGATAGTTTATTATTTTGGCGGTCTGAAAGAAAATTGATTTGGGACGACTTTAAGGGCGAGGTTGATGATGAAAATTATATTAGTGCAGGAGCTATAATTAAAGCAGGGATAACTACTGTCCTTGAATATTGGAATGGAGATATTCCTGTATTTCGAATTAATTCCTATATGAAAAAGTTTGATTCTTGGAATAAAATTTCTGACTCTTTATCTCTAGTACATGAACAAGGGCATTTTGATATTTACGAGATTTATGCTAGAAAAATACGTAAAGCATATGATAGTTTAAATAAGCAAAAAGTAAGTGATATAAAAGTTTATGAATCTATTTGTAGGAAATATATGAATAAGTCTAGTGAAATTAATAATTTATATGAAGAATCTAATTTTAGTAAAAGAGTTCAGGTAGAATGGTCAGAAAGAATTTCTAAAGAACTTGAAGAACTCAAAAATTATGAATATGGTTCTAATAACTAATAAATTAAAATCCTCTTAGCGATATTTTTTTAATGCAAGACCTGTTACAAAACATAAAACAATGCACGATTTGTAAAGATGTTTTACCCTTAGGGCCAAGACCGGTTATGGTAGCACACCCAGAGTCTAAAATTGTTATTGTAGGTCAGGCGCCGGGAACCAAAGTACATGAGTCTGGTATTCCTTGGGATGATGCCAGTGGTAAACAATTAAGAAGCTGGTTGGGTGTGACTCCAGAAGTGTTTTATGATGCTAAGAAGTTTGCCATTATACCAATGGGGTTTTGTTATCCTGGAAAAGGAAAAACCGGTGATTTGCCTCCACGACCCGAATGTGCCCCGCAGTGGCATCAACCTGTATTTGATCATTTGAAACAAGTTGAGTTAGTGCTGCTCATTGGTATGTATGCTCAAAATTATTATTTGAAAAATCAAGCCAAGAAAACCTTAACCGAAACGGTAAAAAACTATTGCGAATATCTGCCAAAATATTTACCCTTACCACATCCGTCGCCAAGAAATCGGTTTTGGTTAACCAAAAATCCGTGGTTTGAAGCCGAGGTAGTGCCAGTGCTTCGAGATCATGTTCAGAATATACATTAAAGTTCTCTAAAAAGCATTTGGTATTTCATAATCTCTTGTGGATTCTCTTTAACATTAATACGTTTTAGTTCTTTACCATTTTCGTCTCGTTCAATAATAAAGGCTTCGTCACCTTGTGTCTTCATTTGTATAAATAGTTTTAATGAGCCATCTTCATTATAAAGTTTAGTCGCTTCAAAATTGTCGTAGGTTGATGATATTTGTTCGGAGAAAAGAATGCCATTTTTTAGATGTTGTGTTATTTTTTTACCATCTTCAATAAACATCTGCGCTACCATTTCCCCAATAGTGTTATAGGTTATAGACTCTATAACGTTTCCATTTTTTATTTTAAGTTCAGTTTGAATGTCTCCGTTTTCAAAGTATAAATAAGATTTACCATATTTTACATCGTTTCTGTAGTGGTTTAGGGTTGTTAAGTTACCAGAAGGGGAATAGAGACGTTCTTCTCCGTGGCGTTTACCGTTCTTGTATTCTGTTTTAGAAAATATATTACCATTATTATGGAAAACGATGTTTTCTCCGTTCAGTATGCCTTTTATAGTATTAAATTCTTCCCATTTCGATATTTTATTACCAACAACAAAATAGCCGTCCAGAAACTCATGTGTTTCGCTATTTCTATAGTAGGAAATTCCGTCATAGGCATCAACGTAATAATCACTTCTTCCAATAAGTTTAAAACCAGATTCAGATGGGGTGTTTTTGCAAGCAGTTAATGAGCTAAGAATAAGTAATGTTATTAATCTTAATGTGTAGTATGGTATTTTCATGCTTACGAAGTTACGATGTTTTATACGTGTTTCCCTTGGTTCCAACCGTGTTTTCCTAAATAGTGTGTGCCGCTTTCAATGGCGCCGCTTTCAATGGTTGTGGCCATACTATCATTCCAACGATTTAAATAACCAAAAAGAGAAATAACACCTAACATTTCAACAATTTCACCTTCATTCCAATATTCATATAATCGGGTTTTAATAGAATCGTCTACAGCATTCGGAATTTGTGATGCTGCTAAACTAAAATCTAAAGCCGCCCGTTCGGCTTCACTAAAAGCAGGATGAGTACGGTACTCCCAGATATTATCCAGTTGTTCTTGCTCGGCACCATAGCGTTCGGCAGCCCGAATGGCATGTGCTTGACAATAACTACAACCTGCAGCATTACTGCTAACCCAGGCAATCATCCTTTTTAAAGCCGATGTGACACGTCCTTTATTTGCCATAACCGCTTTATTCAGGTTGATAAACGCCTGGCTTATTTCAGGGCGATGTTGCATCGTTAAAACCGAGTTTGGGCAAAAGCCAAGCGTTTCATTAAAGAACTCAGCCAGTTGTCTGGTTTCCGAATCGTGATTGGCAGATAAAGGCGAAACTAAAGGCATAAATTTATTTTTTAGTAGTATTTTTGATATCTACAAGTAACAAAAAATATTTCACAAACTATGACAAATCATATTACTACAACCTGGCTTGGAAACATGAAATTCGAGAGTACAAATCCGTCTGGACATAACCTGTTTATTGATGCAGGTCCTGAAAACGATGGCAATGGTGAAGGGTATCGCCCGAAAGCTTTAATGTTATCTGGTTTGGCAGGTTGCTCGGGGTTAGATGTAGCTTCGTTAATTAAAAAGATGAAACTTGAGGTGGCCGATTTTAAAATTGAAATCAACGCAAATTTAACGGAAGAACACCCCAAATATTACGATAAAGTAGAGATGAATTTCCATTTTTTTGGTGATAATTTAGATGAGAAAAAGTTGCAAAGAGCGGTAGACTTATCGGTTGAAAAATATTGTGGTGTTATGGAAATGTTTCGCCAATTTGCCGATGTACAAGTAAACACCTTTTTTAACAACTAAAATTACCACCATTGAATACTTTTAAACTCTTTTTCTGTATTGTTTTTATTGCCTTTTTAGGCCAGGCACAGGAGAAAACCCACGTTATATCTCATGATGGAGAAACGATAGTAACCGATCCGTCTAAAGGAACCAATAGTTATAAACGCACTGCGGTATTCCCAAAAGCTTCAGAAGGTATTCGAAGCATTATTTTAAATTTAAAATTCGAATGTCCAGACAAAATGCGTTGTGCCGACTGGGATTATGTCGATCATATTAAAGCACGTCAAAAAAATGATACCACGGTTTACGAAATAGCAAGAATGCTAACACCTTATGGTGGGTTTTTTCAAAAAGACTGGGGTTTTGAATGGCGTGTAGATGTTACTGATTTTAGTTTAATTTTAAGAGATGAAGTAGAAATTGATTATATCCACACGGGTTACGAAGATAATAAAACCCGGGGTTGGAAAGTCACCGTAGATTTTGAAGTAACTTACGGAACACCAGTGGCCAATCCGTTAGCGATTCATAAAGTATACGATGGAAATTTTAAATATGGATACAAAGACGATCCAATTGAAAACCATTTGGTGCCGTTAACATTCAGTGCAGATACTAATGCAGGATTTTCTAAAATGAAGATTCTCCAAACCGGACATGGTATGGATGCAAATGGTTGTGGTGAGTTTTGTAGTAAGTACCGCGACATTGTATTTAATGGTAAGGTTATAGATCATAAAGATTTATGGATGGAATGTGGCGATAATCCGTTATTTCCACAGGCTGGAACCTGGATTTTTGATCGTGCCAATTGGTGTCCTGGCTACTTGTTACAACCCGATGAGGTGATGCTAAATACCGAAGCAGGAAAGCCATATACCGTTGATATAAATATGGAGGCATATGAAACCGAAAAACCAAGCGCCAACGAATTGCTATCGGCTGTTGTAGTAGAGTATGAAGCACCAAATGCAAAAAATGATGTCACACTTGTTGATATTGTGCAGCCGTCTAAACGATTAATTCATAGTCGAAAAAATCCGTTTGGAGGATTGCCGGTTATTCAGGTGAAAAATAATGGGAGTAACCCGTTAAAGAAAATGACCATTCAGTATTTTATAGAAGGTGAAAAACCGCAAAAATATCAGTGGACAGGACATATTAATTTTGGAGATGAAGCGGCGATTACTTTGCCAACAGAAGTGTTCAGTAAACAGAAATATGCCAAATTTCATGTAGAATTGTCAAAACCAAATGGTAAACGTGATGCTTTTAAAGCTGATAATGCATTAGAATCAGATTACGAACGTCCGGATATTTTTCCAGACACTATAGTGGTTCGTTATAAAAGCAACAACAAACCTTGGCAAAATACGTATAGCATTCAAAACAGTTTTGGAGATGTTGTTTTTACAAAAGATAGCATTAATGTGAAACCAAGTACAGTAAATCAAGATACGATTGCCTTAAAGCCGGGGAACTATAATTTTAAATTTGATGATACTGAAGGTGATGGATTAGAGTTTTGGTACAAAGCCAAAGATGGTCGAGGGGAAGTTAAATTATTAGATGCCAATGGTAAAGCCATTAAGCAATTTGCCTCCGATTTTGGAAGTGGTATTAATTATTATTTCTCTGTTCAACCCGATATGTCTTACGAATTGGATAATGAACCTTCAGTAGGGGTGTTTCCTGCGCGTACTCAAGGACCTATCACTTTGGATTACTTCTGCAATACGCCATCGGAAGTCAAAGTGCTTCTTGTGGATCAGGAGAATGAATCTGATGTTGTTGAAACCCATTCATATAAAAACTTCAGTAAAGGATCACTGTCTTACGATTTATCGTATTTACCGGCTAAACGTTATTATATTAAAGTATTTGTAAACGACAAAGAAGTTTATAAAAACAGAATACGATTAAAAGAATAAAAGAAATAGATTTGTTGAACGATTAAAACCAAAGCCAGAAGCTTAAAATCAGAACTTTTAACAACCACCTTCAGCTTTACGTTTCTTTTTCTTTTCAACTGTAATCACTTTTTTAGGCACATTTGAAGTTGGTGGAACTATAGTATTAGAGCTATCCAAATGCTTTTTAGAATCCATGATAAACCCATTAATATCGTGTGCCAGAGTTTCCAGTTTTGATTCTTTGGTGATGAGTTTGTTTTGGGAATAGCTGAGTTCTACTGGAAGGATTTTAAGATTATCGAACCCTAATTGATATAAGATAAGAAAAGGGATGTTAGCTTCTTTGGGAGTGCTTCCGTAAAGCGCCGTTGTTGTATTGGATGTTTTTAGGTCCTGTAGTAGTTTTTGAGAGGCTTCACTCATGATGTCTGCTGAAGGTATGTTTATGGCGTTTTGTAAATGGCCTTTGTTGTACTCAAAAGAGTTTCTAATGTCTATAAATACTACATCTTCATTTTCAAGAAGGGAATAGGGAAGGAAATAATTTGTTGAGGTGATTTTTTCCAAGGTGCTTTTGGTGTTGAAAGCATAGGTGTTTTTTGGACGTTTGTAGGTTAAAAAGCCTATTAACACAGCCAAAATAAATAACGTGGCAGCAATGGATATTCGTTTGGTTTTTTCTATTTCTTTCATAATACTAGTTATAAGGTCAATTTTAGACTTAACAGCCGCCTTCTGCTTTACGCTTCTTTTTCTTTTCTACAGTAATTACTTTTTTAGGAGTTGTAGGGACTGTTGGCAATTCGGCACCTAAATTTTGATCAGGGTATGCTACGCCATAATACATACTGGCAGCCTTTCTGGTGGCATAGAGTTTAAAGTCTGCTTCTGGCATGGTCTCATTTGGTTTTGTGGGGTTGATTATGGTAGTATACCAGATGTTGAGGCCTCCCTTTAAAACATGCAGGTTTTTAAATCCTAAACGATCGCATAACATCCAGGCCTGGTCAGCAAGAAAGGTGTCATTGGAATAGAACACGACGTCAAACTGGTCTTGATTTAGGTAGGTAAGGGAGTCTTCATCTAATAATTTAGGTAAAGGAATATTGATAGCGTTGGGTAAAGCATAGCTATTGTAACTAGATTCGTCTCTAACATCTACAAGGATAAATGAAGGGTCCTGGCTAATGAGTATGTGTGAAAGTTGGTCAGTCGAAATATAGCGTTCTGGACTAATGGCGTGGCTCAATAACTGTTTGGAACGTATGCCTTCCTGCTTATCGTATTTTGGAAGTAATAGGAGTCCACCTGCTAGAATAACCAGTATAACTGCCAGGATTTGATACCTGTTTGAAGGAAATTTTATGGTTTTCTTCTGGTTCATATTGTATTGGTTTTATTAGTAAAACACACTTTTTATTTTTTTTCGAACCATATCGGCAATGCCAAAAGCCAGTACAGCAATAATGGCAAAAACAAAAATAACCCAATATGGATTCCAGCCAAAGGAGTCTATCAAAGTAATGTTTCCGAAGTTATAGCCATCGTATATAGGTTCAAAAAAATTAAAAAGTTCCGAAAATATAAAGACACCCACCATAATACCAAATACATATATCCAGGCATCTAATTTACCAATGGCTACGGCACACAAACTTGTGCCTGGACAAAAGCCACCAGTAACAAAACCGGCACCCATAATAATGCCGCCTATGATAGCTCCCCATAAATAGGTGGGATGTACATAAAGTTTAGAGATGTCCAGATATCCTAAATAATCCATATAGTAAATGCCAATTACCGATACAGCTGCTGCCGTGAAAAATACTTTAAGTACAGCAAAGTCGTAACCGTAAAACACACCGGCCAATTTTCGTGAGGAGGAAAAGCCCGAAGCTTCAAGAACGAAACCGAAGGCAATACCTATAAATATTGCTATAATGCTATCCCATTCTAAAGGAATGTAACCACCAGGAATTAAAGGTCCCATAATTTTTTCTTTTAAATTTTAAATCCAGTTCTTTCTAAAAAAATACGCAAAAGCATAGGCAGATCCAAAAATGGAGAGCATAGTAAGGAAGCCTCCCGTAGACAACACCGCCATGCCACTTAAAGCGGCACCACTGGTACAGCCTCTGGCAATCTGAGCGCCCAATCCAAATAAGATACCTCCTATTAGTGCAAATATTAAACGACGTTTAGTTGTTATTTTAGGAGAGTGCTGAACGCGCCATTTGATGCGTCCGCTGATACTTCCCGAAATAAAGGCTCCTATCAAAATACCTAAGGCTTCAAACACCAGCCAGGTATTCATAGGTGATTTGTCGTCTGTTATAAACTGACTGTAATAACTGTTGCTTTCGGCATGTTTTGGAGCTACATTTTCAACCACCGTAACCACGCTGCTTTTTATGGCACCACTGGCTCCCAGACCTCTACCGGTAAGATAAAACGTAAAAATAATGATGATGCCTAAAAGGAATCCTCCAAAATACGGGTTCCAGTATTGGTGTGGGTTTGTTTTATATTTTGTATTCATAACAAATAATTTAGTAAAGGTATCGTGTAAGTTGTCCTGCTTCTACCATAATAAATCTAAAAATGAGTCCGCCGATAATGACCAAAATAGCAGGGACTGCAACGGGGACTTTAAAGCCTAATAATTCAATAACTTCTAAAATAGCGGGTACGAGTAAGCCTAGGAGCATAACGAAGCCAAAAAACATCAGGGTGAATTCACCGCCTACCAAAAGGTCCATGGCTTCCAGTTGTACTTGAGAACCTGCATAATAGCCCATAATCATGTGAATGATTAAGGCTATTTCAATAACAATAAGGCCTAAATCTATTTTACTGAACAGATGACGTTCTTCTCTGTTTTTGGATAACAAAATAATCGCTGCCGCTCCGGTTGATAGTCCCGAGGTTAGAAATAAAGGTCCTAAAATGGCATTGTTCCATAAAGGTCGGGCATTGAATGCCGATAATAAAATACCAGTATAGACGCCTAAAATTATGGATAGGGGAACAAGGGCGTATGCCATATAGGTTCTGTTGGCAATAAGGAATTTTTCAAATTTTTCCAGAAACTTAAATTTTTTAAAGAGTTTGAGTTTCGATTCCCATTTAGGGAAAGTGCTTCTGTAGAAGCTAAACAACCATAAAAAGGAAAGTGGGGTGGTAATGAGTAGTACCCAGGCTCCCCAAGACATTGGAGATTCTATCCTAAAGGTGGTGTATAATCTCCAGGTGTATAAAGGGTGTGTTAAATCGTAAACCAGTGCCAATAGACCAACGGAAAGAGCAATTGGAGGTATTACAGCCGCTGCTTTAAGCGCGGGATATTGTTTTTCTTTACCCATGAGGTAGAATAAAGCTGCAAAAAATAAAATGCCTGCAGCGAGTCCGCCTAGGAATAGGTATAAAGAGATGGGCCAATGCCAAATTTGTAATGAAGGATCAATGTTTGGAATGTTTCGGCCGCTTGTAAATAGTTCTTCTTGCATGGTACTTTAGCTTTAAATGAGATAAAACACGTGGGGATCGGTCCCTGCCTCTGGCGATAGGGTTTTATATTTTCTGTTTTTCAACAATTGAGAAATTTCACTGTTTGGGTCGTCTAAATCACCAAAATACATGCACTTTGTTGGGCATACAGATACGCAGGCTGGTAATTGTCCTTTTTCCAATCGGTGATGGCAAAAAGTGCATTTGTCTACGTAACCGTCAGGGTGTTGGTACCGCGCATCGTAAGGACAGGATTCTATACAGGCACCACAGCCTATGCATTGGTCGGCAGTCACTAATACAATTCCACCTTCAATAACATGACTTGCTCCTGTTGGGCAGCATCTTACACATGGCGGATTGGCACAATGGTTGCAGCGTTCAGAACGCAATTCCAATTCCAGATTTGGGTAGGAACCGCTAACAGCTTCAGTTACCCAATCTCTGCAATAGCCATGTGGCACATTGTTTTCTGTTTGGCAAGCAACAACACAATCACTGCAGCCAACACATTTTAAGGTGTCTATCACCATTGCATATCTCATACCTTTGTGTTTTTATGTGGATCTTCGGTTAAAATAGAAACAAAGTTTCCTCTTAATCCAGTACCACCCATTAATGGATCTACAACAATCTGGGAAATAAGTTCGGCGTCACTGGCACCTTTTCCAAAGGCGCGGCTCAATTTTTTATTGTTATGGCCAAAGCCATGGTACATATACACAGAATCCCAGCGGATACGCTCTGTAACTCTTACTTTAATGGGGAATGCAGACAGAATGCCGTCTTGATTTTTAAGCCAAACGGGCTGGTCTTTTTTAAGATCTAATATACGGGCTACTTTAGGGTTGACCCAAAGGGTGTTTTCGCTTTTTAAATCACTTAAATACGGATTATTAATGGTTCTACTGAATGTGTGCATTGGAGACCTTCCGTAATTCAGCCTATAATACCCTTGAGGTGGTTGCGGATGGTGCGTGTAAACCGGCATAGGATCGAATCCTAAATCTGCCAATTCCTGAGAATAGAATTCTATTTTTCCACTTGGCGTACCGAATTCATAATCTTGTCCTTCTTCGAGAAATAATGGCCCAGAGGTTCTTTCGAAGTTCTTAACACCAATCTTTTTCATTTCATCTAAGGAAGTCCCTAGTTTATTGAGTTGCCATTCAATAACCTCTTCAAAATCGTTGTAATTGAAATAGTCGCCCAAACCAATGCGGTCACCAATTTGTTTACTTATCCACCAGGCGGGTTTCGAATTGTATTTAGGTTTTACAGCTGGAATACGAACCGCAATAGACGGATGTCTGTTGGTCGCAGAGCGAATACCATCATAACGTTCCAGATAAGTACATTCAGGTAGTACCACATCGGCATAGCCTGTGATTTCCATTGGCATGGTATCTACTACGACCAAAAATTCAAGAGCGTTAATTGCCTCAAGAGTTTGTTCTCGCTGTGGTAGTGTGTTGATTAAATTGGTGCCGGCAATCATCCATGCTTTAATAGGATATGGATTATCTTCATTAGGAATGGTCGCTTTGACTACTTCCGAAGTATTGCCCATTTCAGCAAATGGATATTGCTCACCTATTTCATGCCAGCCCCATTTAGGTTCTGGATAGGCTGGATGCGGATATTTTGGAATACTGATTTTTTCTTTAAAATAGAAACCACCTCTGTTCCCCCAAGAGCCTAAAAGTCCATTTAATATGGCAATGGCACGCTCGCGTTGCGAGTCGTCTCCATACCAGGTCACATGACGTCCAGGGTGAACTATAGTAGCCGGGGCTGCAGCTGCCATAAGGCGTGCCGTTTCTCTAATGCTTTCCGGTTTTATGGTGGTGATGCCGTAGGCCCATTCTGGTGTAAATGGTTTTACGTGGGCTTTTAGTTCATCGAAGCCAATGGAATATTTTTCAACATATTTTTTGTTGTAGAGTTCTTCTTCTATCAACACATGCATCCATGATAAAAGTAAGGCAATGTCGGTAGCGGGTTTGATTGGTAACCAATGCGACGATTTACTGGCCGCTGTAGAAAATCTAGGGTCTACGGTAATAATGGTAGCGCCATTATCAATGGCATCCGACATTTCCTGAACCTGTGTATTGTGCATGTTCTCCCCAATGTGGGAACCAATAAGCACCAGGCATTTGGTGTCTCTAATATCGGTAGGTTCAGGAGAGCCTACCCAAGAGCCAAAAGTCAGTCCGAATCCTGTTTCCCTTGGGCCTCTACACTGTGCGTAGGCAGGTTCGGCAATAGTATCGGAGCCATAGGCTTTAAAGAGATGTTCTAAATGACTTCCTGGAGAACCGTGTTTTAAAAGCGCGAAGGACTCGGGTCCGTATTTCTGTTTTATTTCAGTGAATTTTTCGGCAATCAAATCCAAGGCCTCTTCCCAACTTGCTTCCCTATAGGTTTCTTCACCGTTTATGGTGGTTCTTATTAATGGGGTTTTAAGGCGATCTTCGTCACTATACATACCAAGACCTCCCGTACCTCTCGGGCAGAGTCTTCCGTTACAGTGTGGGTCGTCATCATTTCCTATCACTTTTTTAATGTCTCCTGTTTCGTCTGTATAGGCCCATGCGGCACATTTCCAAAAGCATACCTCACAATAGGTAGCGGTTCTGGAAAGTTTTTTGGCAAGGTTCTCTTTTACGGCTGCATCTAATAGAGGATTAGACGCTAATAAATTGACTGCTGAAGCGGAAAGTGTTAATCCCCCTAACCCTAAAGCTGAAATTTTTATAAATTTTCGTCTGGAAGTCACCATAGTTATATGGATTGGTTCTTAAAATTAAGAATTTTTTTCAATGTTTGAGCGTACTAAAAGTATAATAAAATCAGGTACTTGGGAGTAACATTTGTTACAGTAGAAACATTTTTTTAATGATGTTCAGGAATAAATTTATTGTAAATTTGATTGTGTACTTACTATGAAAGAAAAGACTTATTTTCGATGGATTTTGATTCTCGCCGTATTGTTATTTGGCTTGCTTTATGTTGTAAGGCATGCAGATGCTTTTCGGTCTCATGAATTTATTGATGTAGACTATGAAAGTAAGGTCGTATCCGAAGGGGAATCTTGCCTGCAGTGTCATCAGCAAACCAAAGGGTTTTCAGAATACCATAATCCGGAACTTATTGGTTGTGCCAATTGCCATTTGGGGAATACAGAGGCTTTGAACAAAGCGGAAGCACATAAAGGTATGGTTTTGATACCTGGGAACCTGGTAGATGCCCAAAGAACCTGCGGAACATGTCATGCCAACGAATTACATAATGTAGAGCACTCCCTAATGACTACCAATAGTGGTTTGGTCGCGGTCGATAAATTTGTGTTCGGTGAATCTGATAGCTTGAATGCCCATTACCATATTAAAGATTTGCAGTATTCTGCTGCCGATAAACATTTACGGGATTTATGCGCCAATTGCCATTTGGGTGCCCAAAAAACCGATTATGGGCCCATTACTCAATTAAGTCGTGGAGGCGGGTGTAATGCCTGTCATTTAAATTATTCACAACAGGCCAAAGCCGATCTTAATACCTATATAGCTTCTAACAAAATTCAGTTACCAAAAGTACACCCTTCCAGTGATGTGTTTATGAACGATACCCATTGCTTTGGCTGTCATAGTCGTTCCAGCAGAATTTCTACCAATTATATAGGGCTTCAGGAAACTTTGTTAGATGAAGCTGAGGAAGGCCATGTGGTGCTGGAAGACAAAAGGGTTTATAAGCAGTTGCAGGAAGATGTGCACCATACTAAGGGCTTATTGTGTATAGATTGTCATTCATCTCATGAAGTGATGGGAGACGGTAAGACCTATGCGCATGCCGAAGATGCCGTAACCCTGAAATGCAGCGATTGCCATTTCAAATCAAAACCTCGCACAGTACCTTTCGATTCCATTGATAGAGAAAGCCGATTGGTCTATTTACACAGAGGCTATGAGCATCACGACAAAGACGTTTTGGTAGTAGAAAAAGATGGACACCCTTTAATAAATAATTATATCGATTCTTTGGGTAATGCCTTTTTAATAGGAAAAAAGGACCAGAAATTGCATCCTTTAGCACCGCAATCCGAGGTTTGTTCTCGGGATAATGCTCATAAAAATGTGAGTTGTAGTGCCTGTCATTCTTCATGGACACCACGCTGTATAGGTTGTCATAATAAGTTTGATGGCAATGAGCCGCAGGCTTTCGATTTGTTAGATAAGAAATTGGTTAAAGGCCAATGGAAGGAATATGTGGCTGAGTTTTCGGCGTCGTTACCTGCATTGGGTGTTAGGGAACACGAGGAAGGAAACATTATTGAAGCGGCGATTCCCGGGATGGTCATGACCATAGACAAAGGAAGTTATAGTGGACATCCGGATACCGATGTGTCCTTTCATAGGCTTTTTGCCCCAAATGCCCCACATACCACAACTAAAGAAGTTCGCGATTGTAAATCCTGTCACGCCGATCCCTATGCCTTGGGCTATGGCAATGGAGATTTGGTATATCATATAGACAAAGAAAAAGGAGAATGGATCTTTACCCCGGAATATGCATTGAATCCTAATGATGGTTTGCCTGAAGATGCCTGGATTCCATTTATGAAGCATGGAAACGGGCAAGCGTTAACATCAACACGAACCAATTTCAGGCCTTTCAATGTTGAAGAGCAACAGCGTTTGTTGTTTGTTGGTGCATGTTTACAGTGTCATTCAGATACTTCCAGAGTCATGCAACAAACTTTAGAAGATGGGTTGCAAGCCAGTTTAAAGCGATTGAGTAAGGCTTGTATTTTACCTGAGTAATATTTTGTGATTTTAATGAAGTAAGCCTCTTTTAAAATTCAAGCTATTGATTTAAATTAGAAAAATATTGTGGTGTTATGGAAATGTTTCGCAGTTTTGTATGTGTAAATGTGTAAACATTTGCGGGATGGATTATATAGACTTCAGATTATGCGCTGGACAATAAAAGCAAAACCAGAAACCCAAAAATTAAAAACCCTAAAAGACGCTTTACAAGTAGATGATATCACTGCTACGTTGTTATTACAGCGTGGCATTGAAACGTTTGATGAAGCGAAAGCTTTTTTCCGCCCCGATTTAAACGATTTACATAATCCGTATCTTATGAAAGATATGGATAAAGCCGTTACCCGAATCGAAGAAGCTTTTGCCAATAACGAAAATATTCTGGTTTATGGTGATTATGATGTTGATGGCACCACCTCGGTGGCACTAATGAGCTTATACCTTAAAACTAGAAGTGACCTTGTGGCGACATACATTCCAGATCGTTATGATGAAGGTTACGGGGTGTCGTTTAAAGGGATCGACTTTGCCAGCGATAACGATTTTACACTTATTGTCGCTTTAGACTGTGGTATTAAAGCGATTGATAAAGTGGCTTACGCAAAAGAAAAAGGCATCGATTTTATCATTTGTGACCACCACAGACCAGGAGATATCATTCCTGAGGCGATTGCTGTTTTAGATCCAAAACGTAGTGACTGTGAATATCCATATAAAGAATTGTGTGGATGTGGTGTTGGGTTTAAACTCATTCAGGCTTTAGCCGAACGGGAAGGAAAAACCATTAAAGATTTAGTCGGGTATTTAGATTTGGTAGCGACAGCTATTGGGGCTGATATTGTTCCGATTACAGGCGAAAACAGGATTCTTGCTTTTTACGGATTGAGAGTTATTAATGGATTTCCGCGTCCGGGAATTAAGGCGTTGCTCAATCAGGTTAATAAGAAAAATGAACTGACCATTACCGATGTCGTCTTTACCGTAGCCCCTCGAATTAATGCTGCCGGACGTATGAAGCACGGTAATTACGCGGTGACCTTATTAGCAGAAGAAGATGAAGCTTTGGCAACCAAATATGCTGAGGAAATAAACGCCTATAATGAAGACCGACGTGAAACCGATAGGCGCATTACAGAAGAGGCTTTAGAGCAAATTAAAAACAATAAAGAAGAAGACCGAATCACCTCGGTGGTATACCATGAAAGCTGGCATAAAGGGGTTATTGGTATCGTAGCCTCACGTTTAACCGAAACGTATTATCGGCCAACTTTGGTGTTTACTAAAAGTGGTGATAAACTGGCGGCATCAGCGCGCTCGGTGGTAGGGTTCGATGTGTATAACGCTTTAGAGGCGTGTAGCGAACATATTGAACAATTTGGAGGACATAAATACGCCGCTGGACTAACGCTAAAAGAAGAGAACTACGAAGCCTTTAAGCAGGCTTTTGAAGATGAAGTGACTAAAACTATAGACAAGAGTTTATTAGTTCCCGAAATTAAAATTGATGCTCAAATAAATATCAACGACATCACCCCTAAATTTTATAGAATTTTAAAACAATTTGCACCTTTTGGCCCCAGTAATATGACCCCAGTTTTTATGACCAAAAATTTAATGGATACGGGTTGGGGAAAACGTGTTGGTGCTGATCAAACGCATTTACGAGTTACCGTAAAACAGTCCGATTCCAATCCTATTGTAGGTATTGGTTTTGGCTTGGGCGATAAAAAGGATATCATTTCCAGTCAGGCACCTTTTGATGCTGTGTATTCGGTTGATGAAAACGAGTGGCAAGGCAATGTATCTTTACAACTTAAGTTAAGGGATATTAAATAATCTCTTAGTTTATTTGTTTACTGTGGAAACAGGTTTTTAGCATTTGATACAAATCAGGATGTTTTACTTTCATGCGTTCAGGTTGTTCAAAGAAGTATTCTGAAGCAACAGCTAAAAATTCAGCTTCGTTGGTACCACCATAATGCCTAATGTCAGACCTGTTGTTGTTTATGGCTTCCATTTCTTTATGAATGGTTTTTAACCAAGGAATAACATAAGGGTGTTGTATTAAGGCTTCTGGCACACCATCGGTTATACCGTCTGTATTATCTATTAAATGAATAAATTCATGGATCCCAGTGTTGAAATTATCACGTTTACTATCAAATCCTTGGTGCAATGCTTTTCGTGATAAAATCATTTGGTTTTTTAAGCGGCCGTTGCCAACTACACCAGCAATTTGTCGTTTTTTATCGGTTTGTTTGTATCCAAAGTCTTCATTGAAATGATCGGGATAAATCAAAACGGTACTCAAATTATTATAATGCCATTCAGGAAAGTAAAATACTGGAATAACAGCGCTTGAAGCAACCAGAATTTTATCTAGGTCTTCCAGCTGAAACCCGACAGCTTCAACAAAAGCCTCACTTAAAAACAACATCATTCTGTTTTGAAATCGTTGTTGTTCGTCTGGTTTTAAAGCTTTATAGAATTGCACATTTTGAAGTAAGAGATTGTGCCAGGATTTAGGAAATGGATTTGGCTTTTTTCGTCGTGTTGAAACAACGGCATAGATACCAAAAAGTACAATAAGGACAAATAGAATTTCGAACATAAATTGTACTGTTTTGAGGGTTTATTTAATAATTATTTAGGATTGAAAACTTTTAATTCCAATTGATTTCCATCAAAAACACCATAGGTATAATACGAAATCCAATCACCTAAATTAACGTATTTCGATTGCTCATTTAAATCAATTTCTAAAGGTAAATGGCGGTGACCAAAAATAAAATAATCGCGGTGTTCGGTTTCCAGTTTGCGTTTGCAGTATTGTACCAGCCATTCGTTGTCTTCACCAAGAAATTTAGCATCGTCGTCGCCAGAAATAAGTTTGTTTTTAACCGACATATATTGCGCTAACTTAACGCCTAAATCGGGGTGTAACCAACGAAATAACCATTTTGAAAACCGATTGGTAAATACCTTTTTCATGCGTTTATAGCCTTTGTCTCCAGGACCTAAACCATCGCCGTGACCAATAAAAAATGTCGTTTTGTTAAAGGTGAATTCCTGTGGTTTGTGGTAAACCGGAATGTTAAGCTCTTCTTCGAAATAGCCGTTCATCCACAAATCGTGATTACCAACAAAAAAGTAAACCGGAATGCCTGAGTCTGTTATTTCGGCAAGTTTGCCTAAAGTTCTTGTAAAGCCTTTAGGAACTACGGTTTTGTACTCAAACCAGAAGTCGAATAAATCGCCTAATAAAAAAATAGCCGCAGCATCTTGTTTGACGTCATCTAACCAGGCAACGAATTTTTTTTCGCGTGGTAATGAGTCTTTTGAAGTTGGTGCGCCTAAATGATTATCGGAGGCGAAATATATTTTTTTTCCTTCTGGAATTTGCATGTTGTAAATATAATAATTCCTGCGACTGCAGAAATCTCATTATGTCGTATTTATTTGTGGTTTGCGTTAGCGATTGCAGCGGCATCCTTTTTTGTAAAAAAGATACAGCGTAAAGCGCGACCCGAAACGTAGTGAAGGGTAACGCCCTATAGATTATCGTTAGCATACCACTCGGCAAACGAACTATCGGTTTCCTGAAGTTTTAACGAGTGTAGGGTGATATGCTCTGGTAAACGTTTCATAATCTTTTTAGCAAAGTCGATAACCATCATTTCACTGGTTGGTTGATAGTCTACTAAAAGCACATTGTGACCACGATCTTCAAGCTCTTTGGCCAACTCGACATGAGGTGTGTTTTTGTTAAAAACTGTAGCGTGATCGAAGACATTTACAATCTCTTCTTTTACAATTTTTTTAAGGTCACCAAAGTCTATAACCATACCGTATTTCACGTTATTTTTGTCTGAAATAGGTTTTCCAAATACCGTTACCGATAGTTTGTAGCTGTGTCCGTGTACGTTTTTACACTTACCGTCATACCCGTAAAGGGCATGTCCAGTTTCGAAAGAAAACTGTTTCGTTATGCGGATATAGGTCATCAAAATGAAAATATTTTATACAAAGATATTCATTTTGTAAAAGCAATTGGATTTTAGTTTACATTTGCGCGCTTTTATCCACTCAGGATTAATAGTTTTTATCGCTTAGTTATTTATGAGTCAACTTTTTGAAGCTATTGATTTTGTTGAAAATCCGTTATACGAGCAAATTATTTCGGATATCTCAACCCAGCAATTTAGTATTGTTGAAAGCTTTTTCACTAATGAAGAAGTAGAACTTTTAAGACAGTCGTTAATCGATAAGCATGAAGACCATGCTTTTAAAAAGGCTGCCATTGGAAATCGTGTTAATGAAACCATTGAAAAATCGATTCGAGGTGATATGATTTTCTGGATAGACGAGGCCAAAGTAGATGTTGTTGAACAGGTGTTTTTTAAAAAGATAAACGATTTGGTCGGGTATTTAAATAAAACCTGTTTTATGGGGATTTTGCATAAGGAGTTTCATTATGCTGTATATCCGCAGAATACGTTTTATCAGCGCCATATCGATACCTTTCAAAATGATGACCGAAGAAAATTATCGGTGGTGTGTTATTTAAACGAAGATGGCTGGCTACCTGAAAATGGTGGCGAGTTGGTGTTATATTTAAATGAAAACGGACAGGAAACTGAAAAGGTGATTTACCCGTTTCCTGGTCGCGTGGTTATTTTTGAAAGCCAGATTATAGAACACGAAGTAAAAGTAGTTAATATTGAACGTTTAAGTATAACTGGCTGGTTAAAAACACGATAATTAGCGTCTTTTATTGCGGTTGTAAACGTAAATAATTACAAGTACTAAGGCTAATATTAAGAAAAGTGTATTTCCTCCCATAATTTACGGTGTTTAAGATTAGAGGTTAAAGTTACGTTTTTTGAAACAGAAGCCTGAGGGTTATTGATTCTTTTTTTTGTTGTAACGGTATATAGCGTAGGCAATAATTACCAGTACAATAAAAGGTAACATGGTGCCAATAAATACGCCGATTTCGTAACCTTTATCCGGGGCTTTTTTTATTTTTTCTTCAATATCTACCTGAAGAAATAAAAGTGTGTTGAGTAAAGTCATTCGATATGCGCTTGTAAAACAAATTTAATGGTTTTGCGATAGCGCTAAGAATTTTTTTCTGAAAAATATAATTAGTGGCAAGCCTCGAGCTATCATCCAAAGTGTCATGGCAAAGAAAATAGCATGGAGTTTATAATCGAAACTATCTAGCAGAAAAAGTATGGGGATAAAAATTAAAAACGTTGAGAACAATAAAATGTTTCTCAAAAATTTCATCATACCGAGGCCTTTAAACATACCATCAAAAATAAAAGCCAGTGCACAAATTGGTTGCATGACAAGGACTATCCAGAAGGTGTTGTAAAACAAGTTAAGAACTTCGGGGTCCTGAGAAAATAATCGCCCAAGCGGGAAATAGCCAATGCCTCCAATAATGGCTAAAGTAATACCAACAACAATACCGTATCTCATAAGTTTATTGCTTAATGCAATTAGCGCTTTATAATCTTTAGCTCCGTAAAGTTTTCCCGATAATATATTACCAGCACTGGCATACCCATCTATAAAAAAAGCCCCAAAAAACCATAAATTAATGGCAATGGTGTAGGCAGCGATGTAAGCAGTTCCATAACCTGTTGCAAATCGCGTAGCAAAATACAAGGTTGCATTAAGGGCTAAGGTTCTAACAAACAAATTTAGAATCATGATGATGAATCGGTTGATTTCTTTATTAAAAGGGAAGCTTAATTTTAAAGGAATATCTGTCTTTTTTAAAAGGTAGTATGCAGAAAGGATAGCCATTATACATTGTGAAATGAGACTCGCCCAAGCGGCACCTTTAATATTCATAGCAGGAAGAAAGCCTTCAATACCAAATACCAAAACAACACCTAAAATAATATTGCTTAAAGCCCCGATAATAGCAATAATCATGGGGTAATAGGTGTTTTGTAATCCTCTGAACGTTCCAAATACAGCAATTGAAAATAAGGTGAAAGGAAAGCCAAACACCCTGATTTTGTAATATTCCGAGGTATAATTTAAAATTAACCCAGAAGCATTGTACAGTTTGAATATGGTGTTTGTAAACGGAAAAGTAGTTATGATGATAATGATACTTAACGAAGTGATGATGAATATAGCCTGTGCCGGTAGGTTTTTAATTTTATCGACTTTATTAGCGCCAACATATTGTGAAACAATTGAAGAAATGGCGCTTCGCGTTTGTCCTAAAACCCAAATGAGCATGGAAATAAATGTGCCTACAATACCAACCGCAGCAAGCGATTCGGTAGCGTTAACCTCCATATTTCCAACTATAGCCGTGTCGGTAATAGAAAGAATAGGTTCTGAGATCCCTGCAATTAAAGCGGGAATAGCTAATTTATTAATGTGTTTAAAGCTTAAGGTTGGATTCATAAGTTTACAGCTAAGCGAATGCCAAAGGTCGTAATTTTTAATGGTTTAGATTATTTGAATTTAAAACCTGTCTTAACGGAATGTTATAATTCAGTTTAGTGTGATGTAAAATGTTTTACATTTGTGCTCGTTTTTCAAGAATTATATTAAATTTAAACTTCAAAAGTCATCAATATGAAAAATATTTTGGTTCCCGTTGGGTCGTCATCAAATGCGTTGAGTAATTTACAATATGCTGTAGATTTTGCCGATGCTTTTGGAGCCAAGCTTTATGTGGTTCAGGTGTATAACGTATATACCAAGGCGGGAACGATGCTTAAAGTTGATGATATTATTGAGCGTGAAAGTAAAGCGTATTTAAGCAATTTGGTGTCTCAATTAGATACTAAAAATGTTGAGGTTGTTATAAAAACCTTTAAAGGAAAATTAATAGATACCCTTGAGCTAGCTTGTAAAGTAGGTGATATCGATTTGATTATTGTTGAGCCAAGAACGACTTCTATAAGTGATGAGGTGTATTTAGGAAAAACATCGGGTAAAATTATTAAGCAAACGCAAATACCGGCTTTAATTGTACCTGAAGGTTATACATTCAAACCGGTGTCTAATGTATTGTTCGCGGTAAAGTCAGCGATTATTAAAAAAGAAGATGTTTTAAATCCTTTAAAGTCGGTAAAAGAGCAATTTAAATCGGCCGTAAACTTATTATTAGTAAAAACGCCGTTTTATGGCGATGGCGATTTTGTTTTAAACGAAGAGTTATCGGCTTTAGTCGATTCAACATCAGAAACCGTAAATGCAACGACCTACCAAGGTGTGTTAGAACATTTTCAGGCTAATCAACCAGATCTGTTATGTGTGGTAAGACGCAAACGCGGATTTTTTGTAAAAGCCTGGGAAAAAAATATTATCTTGAAAAAAGAATTTTACAGCTCGATTCCAGTATTGGTATTAAGTGGTTTGAAATAAATGTCGGGGGATTAGCTCAGTTGGCTAGAGCGTTTGGCTGGCAGCCAAAAGGCCACCGGTTCGAATCCGGTATTCTCCACTGGTTTTAAAACCTCTAGATTTTCTGGAGGTTTTTTTAGTTTTATAGAGTTTGTAAATAGAAAGAAATATAAAAACCCTTTGTTTACATCATTTTATTTGAAGAAAATTCTTATTTTGTTCAAAATCAAAACATAAAATGAAATTTACCTCCAAATTATTATCACCTTTATTAATTCTATTTTTACTTAACTGCTCATCAGGAAAACAGAAATTATTGCAACTTAGAGGGGAAGTTATCGGAACAGATAGCAAATCTATCATGCTTATTAAACCTAATCAGGATCCAAGATTCGATTCTATAATTGAGATTCCTGTTGTGGATGGAAAATTTTATTATGAAGCAAAACTGGAATATCCAGAAGCAGTAAATCTGGCATTTGCCGAAAGTGTTAAAAACGGAGCTTACAGACCGATGCCGCTATTTCTTGAAAATGAATCCATAGAATTAACTATTTATGGAGAACAGGAGTTTGATAAAAATTCCGTTCAAGGTGGAAACTTAAATGCTAAATACAATGAATTCAATAAAAGTCTAGAAAATAAATTTAATAATAAGTTAAAACCACTTCAAGACAGTATGTTAAGGCTTTCAAAAAATGACGCATACCATAGCGATAAGGCAAGAGTATTATATGCTGAATTAAGAGAGTCTAAAAATCAGGATGAAAATATTATTATCTATAAAAAGCTTGAAAAATTAAGAGAATCAGGGCAATATTTAAGTCCAAAAGCCAAGGAAATAGAAGGTAAATTAAGTCTAATTTATGATGGACAAAATGCTTTTAAACATGAATACATGTCAACTCATAATAGTTTAATATCTTACTATTTACTTTTAAACGATTTACAATCATATTCAAGATACAAGGATTACTATAATAAAGAAACAATAACCGTTGATTTAGCTAAAGAAACTTATAATGCACTAAAGGAAACTAATCCAGATCACCCTTATAACAAGCTTGCTGGAAATTTAATCGATGCGATTGAAAACATTCAGGTTGGTAAACCATTCACAGATTTTTCTGCTCCCGACTTAAATGGAAGTGAATTTAAACTTTCAAATCAGATAAAAGGAAAAGTGGCTTTGTTAGATTTATGGGCAACTTGGTGTGGTCCGTGTATCGCTAAAAGTAGAACCATGGTGCCGGTGTATAATGAATACAAGGACAAAGGATTTACAATTATTGGAGTTGCTGGAGAATTTAAAGGTACAGACAGACTCACTAGGTTCCTTGAAAAAGAAAAATGGGAATGGTTAAATCTTGTAGAACTTGATCGACAAAATAATCTATGGCAAAAATATGGCGTTGATGGTGGCGGTGGAGGCATATTCCTTATCGACGAAAATGGAATTATTTTAGCCAAAGATCCTACAGCAGATGAGGTTAGAATAGAGTTAGAATCGCGTCTAAACAAAAATATATAGCTATCATAAAAGCCAATGTTTCTGCAGGACTTAGAATATGTCTCTGAGATTTCATAAAAGATTGCCGGTTTCTATAAAACTCCAAGCAATGACCCTTGGAGTTTTTTTATGTTTGAAATTTAAATTTTATAGATAGTTAGCATTTTACTTATATTTGAAAGTGTTTAAACAACACTTTATATTTTTTTGTCCCTAAATCAATTTTTTCAATATAACTTGGCTAACTTTAATAAAGTTGTACCAATAAGGGATTAATAGTTATGTAAATGCACAGTATTAGCTTAAAGGAATTTAAGGAGTATTTTGATAGTCAGTACATGTCTTTGTGTTTGTTTGCTAATAAGTATATTGGTGATATGGAAATAGCAAAAGATATTGTACAGGATGTCTTTGTGAAAATATGGGAAGAGAAAATTACCTTTAAAAATGAAAGTAACATTAAGACGTATTTGTATACTTCTGTGAAAAATAAAAGTCTTGATTTTCTTAAAAGCAAAACTTATAAAGCTACCAATAAACTTACCGATTTAGACATTCAAAAATTAGAAACAGAGCCCTTTTTCTTGCGAGAAGTGGTGGTTCAGGAAACTTCAAAAATAATACATGAGGCTATTGCTACTTTACCCAAAAAATGTGCAGAAATACTATTGTTAAGTATTCAGGATTATAGTAATCAGGATATTGCTAACGAGCTTCAAATTTCAATAAATACCGTTAAAGCACAAAAGAAAATAGCCTACAAAAAGCTTAAACCCATCCTTAAAGAGTATTTTCTGTTTATTGTTTTCACTTTAGAATAAGCATTTTGTAACACCCATAATTTCAAGGCTTTTTTTATTGCAAATCAATAATTTATATAGCTTTTATACCTACGTATTTTAATATTTCTTAAAAAAAGTTAATTTTTTTTTAACCCCTAAAGTAACTTTTGTCGTCTTATGGTTAAATAAGCATATAATAAGGTTAAAAAAACATATTTTAAATGTCGATTTTCAATAAAATATTTAAACTTTCAAAAAAGACAGCAAAATCTTTATTGAATAATAAGCCACCAAAAAAGTTGCTTAAAACAGAACTTTTTTCAGAAGAAGATAAAGCTTATATTTTAAATGAGTTAACCAATAAAGAAGCTATTGAGCGTCGTGAATCTTTAGCAAAAAAAATAAATACTGAAGCCGATTGGCAATTAGTGAAAAATGAAATTACCAGGCCTGTTATAAAGCTAAACAGGTATTATGCTGCTGCAGCGGTGTTGGTTGCATGTTTAGCTGTAGGGTATTTAATAAAGCAAAATTATACTGCAGTTGACGCACCTCAAATTATTGTAAATAATATAGAAGTGGGTTCCGATAAGGCGACATTAACTCTGGAGGATGGTTCGCAAGTTGAATTAGGGGAAGGTACTTCCTTTGAAAGTGAGAATGCTAATAGCGATGGTGAAAATTTAATTTACAAGAAACCAAATCCTCAAAATTCACAAATTGCTTACAATTACTTAACTATTCCTCGCGGAGGTCAGTTTTATGTCGAGCTTTCCGATGGTACTAAAGTGTGGTTAAATTCAGAATCTCAATTAAAATATCCAGTAAGTTTTATTGAAGGCGATACCCGTAAAGTAGAATTAATATACGGTGAAGCTTATTTTGATGTGTCTCCAAGTACCGAAAATAAAGGCTCTAAATTCAAAGTTTATAACAACGATCAGGAAATAAAGGTTTTAGGAACCGAGTTTAATGTAAAGGCCTATAAAGAAGAATTTAATATTTACACGACTTTGGTTGAAGGTAAAGTAGAAGTAAGTATTAATGATAAAAAGGAGGTTTTAAAGCCGAGTCAGCAGGCCAATCTTGATTTACAAACGAATATGTTTAAAGTGTATGAGATAGACGTATATAATGAAATTTCATGGCGCGAAGGCATTTTTAGTTTTGAAAATAAAAATCTAAAGGAGATTATGACGGTGCTGTCCAGGTGGTATGATACCGATGTAATTTTCGAGAATAAATCTATTGAAAAAGAAGAATTTATTGGGGTTTTAGGTAAAGACCAGGATATTGTTGAGATTCTTAAAACCATCCAAAATTTCGGAATTATTTCCGATTACCAAATAAACGATAAGACCATCATTTTAAAATAAAAAAGAGAGCGAAGTTTTGACATTTAGCGGTATCGAACTTCGTCTCTCCTAAACTAAATTAATTAAAACTAATGTTTAACTAATCCGACAACTAAATTATGAAAATTAAATTAATTACGGACCGTTCGCGTACGCGAAAACGGCTGCTATTGTTTATTATGAAAACATTTATCTTCTTATTTTGTACGGCTGTATTCAGTTTGAATTCGGTAAACGTTTTTTCTCAAGAAGAAGTATTTATTACCAAGGACGAAGTGGTGAGTGTAGACCGGGTCTTCAAAATTATTAAGGAGCAAACCAACTATCATTTTATTTATCCAAAGGACTTATTTAAAGATACCCCTAAAATTCAATTAAAAAAGGGAAATATTAAAATACAAGACTTGCTAAATGAAAGTCTAGAAACAAGTAATTTAAATTTTCAAGTATCGAAAAATAATACCATTGTAATCAGTAAAAAAATAGAAGAAGTGGTTTTAGATACACAAGGTATTGATATATCAGGAAAAGTTTTAGATGAATTAGGTATGCCTCTTCCTGGAGCCAATATTATTGTGAAAGGAACAACTATTGGTGCCCAAACAGATTTTGATGGAAAGTTTTCTTTAACCGTATCAAGTTCAGATGCTATTCTTGTGGTGTCTTATGTAGGTTATACAACAAGGGAAGTAGCAGTAGGACAACAAACGTCATTTAATATTAGTTTACGAGAGAACGCAGCAGCGTTAGATGAGGTTGTGGTTGTAGGGTATGGAACGCAGAAAAAGGAAACACTTACAGGGTCAGTTGCCAGTGTAAATGGCGAGGAATTAACTCAAGCCCCGGTAACTAATGTAAGTCAGGGTATTGCCGGTCGACTACCCGGTGTTGTTGCTATTTCAGAAGGAGGAGAGCCAGGGTATGATGGTGCAACTTTACGAATTCGAGGAGTTAATACTTTCGGTAATTCAGCGCCGCTTGTAGTGGTTGATGGAGTTCCTGGGCGTTCATTAGAGCGTATTGATCCAAGTACTATTAAAAGTATTTCTGTTTTAAAAGATGCCTCAGCTGCTATTTATGGAGCACAGGCAGCTAATGGTGTTATTTTGGTAACAACAAAACGAGGAACTATTGGAGCACCAACCATTAGGTTATCTTATAACCAAGGCTTTGCTAGGCCTACAGTTATACCTGAAATGGCTGATGCGGCAGAGTACGCAACATTATTAAATGAAATTGAGCCGGGGAGATATTCAGAAGAAGATATTCAAATGTATAGAGATGGATCAGATCCATGGGGACACCCAAATACAGATTGGTTTGCAGAGACTCTAAAACCTTGGTCTTTACAAAGTTATGGAAACATGTCTATTGATGGAGGTACCGAGAATGTTAAGTATTTCGTTAGCTTGTCAGAGAAATCACAAGATGGTTTTTATGAAAAAAGTGCAACAAAATATAAGCAATACGATTTACGATCAAATCTGGATGTTAAAGTAAACGAATACCTCGATTTGTATATCAATACAACAGGTCGTTTTGAAGATCGTAATTTCCCAATTAGATCGGCTGAAAATATTTTCAGAATGTTAATGCGTTCTAAACCAACAGATCGTGCATATTGGCCAAATGGATTGCCTGGTCCTGGTGTTGAATTTGGAGATAACCCAGTTGTTATTGTTACGGACGAAATGGGGTATAACCGTGATAAAAGATATGTTTTAAATTCCGATTTCGGGGCAAATTTAAAAATTCCTGGGGTAGAAGGATTAACCTTTAAGGGAACAGCTTCTTTAGATAAGAATTTTCGCTTTACAAAACGTTGGGAAACACCATGGTATCTTTATTCGTGGGATGGCAGTTCATATGGAGACGATGGAGATCCTTTGTTAAGTGAAGCCAAGGTAGGTTTTGAAGACGCTCGATTAGGAGAATCCATGGACGATTCTCAGGGTATTTTACTAAGAGGACTTTTAAATTATGATCGTACTTTTAATGAAGACCATACTATAAATTTAATGGCCGGAGTTGAAAGAATAACTAATAAAGGAGATAATTTTTCTGCCTTTAGAAGATATTTTAACTCGACTGAAATAGATCAATTATTTGCAGGAGGACAGGATGAATTGAATAATAATGGAAGTGGTTGGGAACAAAGACGATTAAATTATTTTGGTCGTGTAAATTATAGCTATCAGGATAAGTATTTAGCTGAGTTTGTTTGGAGATACCAAGGATCTTATATCTTCGAACAATCAAATCGCTTCGGCTTCTTCCCAGGGGTTTCGTTAGGTTATGTTATTTCTAAAGAAGGTTTTTGGGATAATATTTCTTCTGTTATCAATTATGCAAAAATTAGAACATCGTGGGGACAAACAGGTAACGATTTAGTTCCGCCATTTCAATACCTTTCTACATACAGTATTAATGGGTTGTATTTTCCTACGAATAATGGAGAAGTGTTAAATCAAGCTGTTTATGAACAACTTATTCCTAATAGTAGTGCAACTTGGGAAACAGCTATCCAGCAAAATATAGGGGTTGATTTACAATTTTTCAATGGAGCTCTTGCTTTAACAGCCGATTATTTCATCAATAAGCGTGAGGATATATTGTGGCCAGATTCGGCTGATGTTCCTTATACAACAGGCTTTGTTAGTAAGCTGCCAGATGTGAATATTGGTAAAGTTAAAAATCAAGGAGTTGATTTTAATATAGATTACAGAACCCAGTTTAATGATTTATCTTTTGGTGTAGGTTTCAATGGTGTATACTCTAAAAATAAAATCTTGTATTGGAGTGAAACTGCTGGACGTCCAGATTATCAGCAATCAACAGGAAGACCAATTGGATCAGATTTATATTATAATGCTATTGGAGTTTTTCAAACTCAGGAAGAGATTGATGCGTATCCACATTGGAATGGGGCACAACCCGGAGATATTATTTTTGAAGATTATAATGATGATGGGGTTATTAATGCCGATGACCGAGTGCGTTACGACAAGAGTAGAACACCTACATTTACAGCAGGTTTAAATTTTGATTTGTCCTATAAGAATTTCGATTTGTCTGTGCTTTTTCAAGGAGCTTCAGGAGGTATATTTTACGAAACAACAGAATCTGGAGATTTTGCAAACTACTTAAAAAGCTTCTATGATAATCGTTGGACGGAAGCAAACCCGAGTACAGAACACCCTAGAACTTACAATAGAAATTCACCGTATTGGGTAACAGAGCGAAATTCATATTGGTTACACAAAACGGACTATATAAGGTTAAAAAATATAGAATTAGGATATACAATACCAGAAAAATTAGTAAGTCGTTTCAAAGCGAAGGATTTTAGAGTGTATTTAAGTGCTTTTAATTTATTAACTCTAAGTCCAGATATGAAAGATTACGATCCGGAAAACACAAGTGGTTCAGGATATAACTATCCGCTGAATAAAGTGTTAAATGTTGGTTTAAGTGTAACATTTTAATTGGAAAAATTATGAATAAAATAAAAATATATATAGTACTTATTGCGGGATTGTTATCATCATGTAATGAGGATTTTTTAGAAACAAAACCCATGGATTCTTATTCTGATGCCGCTGTGTGGTCAGATCCAGCTTTAGTAGAAGCTTTTGTTAACAGCATTAATATGGGAAGGCAAAATGGATTTCAGTTAGAAATGATGGCATCCCTTAGCGATATATCTATGACGAAACGTGGTGAAGTTAACCCAATTCTAAATAGTGGTATAGGAGATAGTTATTTAAGCGTTTTAGATCCTAATCATTGGTTGATAAGCTATAGAAATGTTACGTGGAATAGGCTTTACCAAAATATTAGAGCTTGTAATGTGTTTTTTGATAATATGAGTACGTCAACATTAGAAGGAGATGAAATAGATAGACTTAAAGGTGAGGTTTACTTTTTTAGAGCATATTATTACCATTGGCTACTTAAATTTTGGGGAGGTGTTCCATTAGTAGATCAGGCTTATGAATTGTCGGATGACTTAAAGATTAGTAGAAGCTCTCTTGAAGAAACAGTTAATTTTATAGTTTCAGATTTAGATGCTGCCGCCAATTTGTTACCAGTTTCTGGCGATAAAGCAAGAGCTACACAAGGAGCAGCATTGGCATTAAAGTCTAGAGTATTGCTATTTGCAGCGAGTGATTTATGTAATTCAAATGCATCGTGGACTTCCGGGTTTAACAACCCAGAGCTGGTAAGCTACACCGATGGAAATCAAATGGCGCGTTGGCAAGCAGCTAAAGATGCAGCTAAGGCTGTAATGGATTTAAATTTATATAGTTTATATGGAGGAACTAATCCAGGTTCTTTAGAGCAAGCTAAAGAGAATTATATTAATTTATTTTTAAATTATGGAAGTGAAGAAGATATCCTTCTTACCTTTCACGATATGTTAAACGATAACGATTGGCAAGAACCAAATCCAGGATTGTTTTATGGCCCTAACGGATACCATTGTTGGGGAAACCATACACCAACTCAACAATTTATAGATTCTTTTGAAATGGTTGATGGTAGTATGTTTGATTGGAGTAATCCAACACATCAAGTAGCTCCATACGATAACAGAGATCCTAGATTTTACGCAAATATTCTTTACGATGGATCTCAATGGAGACAACGTCCGGCTAATGTTATTTCAGCAGATCCTGAAGGTATTATTCAAACGGGGTATTACGAAAATGAAGACGGCTCTTTCAGAGGAGGGTTAGACACTCGACAAGGAATTGATGACTGGAATGGAACTTATACGGGATACTACATCCGTAAATTTGTAGACCCAGCGATTGATCATCAGTTTGAAAAACAAGATTTACCTTGGCGTGAATTACGTTATGCTGAAGTTTTATTAAACTATATAGAAGCGAGTTTCGAACTAGGAGAAGAAGGAGAAGCAAGAACTTACTTAAATATGATTCGTAATCGTGCAGGAATGCCAGATGTGCCTGATACAGAAAGTGGAGACGATTTAGAGAGTCGTTATAGAAACGAAAGAAAAATTGAATTAGCTTATGAGCAACATAGATATTTTGATATTAGAAGATGGATGATTGCTCCAGATGTTATTGAAAATGTTCAAGGCATCCGAATTGAGTATCCTTACGGAGGAGGAGACCTTAGTTATCAGGTTTTTGAAGTACAAAACCAAACCAGAAATTGGGAAAATAAGTCTTATTTCCTACCAATTTTATTAGATGAAATTAATAGGAATAACTTATTAATCCAGAATCCGGATTATTAATAGATTCAAACAAAATCCCTACAATTTGTTAACAACAAACTATAAATTGTAGGGATTGTTTTATATTGTTTTTTCAACAAATCAAATTCACAATAATGAACCTTAAAAATATTTCTTTTGCCTTCTTTTTAGTTGTTTTAATAACTTTTAAAGGGATGTCACAAAACACTGAAATTGTATATTTATCAGGAACCGACGCAGACCACACAGTCGATTGGGATTTTTACTGCACAGAAGGAAGAAATAGTGGAGTTTGGACAACAATTCCAGTGCCCTCTAATTGGGAATTACAAGGTTTTGGAAATTATAACTACGGTCACGATTGGGCGAATAAAAAGCAAAAGTTAGGTAAGGAACACGGTTTATATAAGCATCAATTTGAAGTGCCAAATAGCTGGAAAGGTAAAACCATAAATATTGTTTTTGATGGTTCTATGACCGATACCAAAGTGAAAATAAATGGTAAATCGGCAGGTGACATGCACCAAGGCGGATTTTATAGGTTTAAATACGACGTTAGTAAATTATTAAAGTTTGGACAAACCAATGTTTTAGAGGTTGATGTCGCTAAACATTCCGAAAACGAATCGATTAATAGAGCAGAACGACAAGCCGATTTCTGGATTTTCGGAGGAATCTTTCGTCCGGTATTTTTAGAGGTGTTGCCAGAAACACATATGAGTCGTGTGGCTATCGACCCTAAAATGGATGGCACATTCAATGTTTTTGTAAACCTAAATAATTCCAAATCTAATTATTCTTCTTCAATCGAATTATTTGATTTAAAAGGAAATAAAATAGGGGAAACGGTTAATTCTGAAATTAATAAAGGCAATTCAGAAGCATGGATTTCAGGACAGTTTGAAGGTGTAAAAGCTTGGAATCCTGAGTTTCCAACACTTTATAATATGAAAGTTTCTCTTAAAAAAGGAAATAAAGTATTGCACGAAGTTACCGAGCGTATCGGTTTTAGAACGGTTGAATTGCGAGAGCACGATGGATTCTACATTAATAATGAAAAGGTAGTTTTTAAAGGCGCTAATCGTCATTCATTCTGGCCAGAAACTGGCCGGGTGTTGAGTGATAAGCATCATATTATGGATATTGAACTTATGAAGGAAATGAATATGAATGCGGTTCGATCGTCCCATTATCCACCAGATGAACGTTTTTTAAGCTTGTGTGATTCGTTAGGACTTTTTGTGCTCGATGAGGTAACAGGCTGGCAACAAGGTTACGATACAGTTGTAGGACCCAAATTAGTTAAGGAAACGATTCTGAAAGATGAAAACCATGCGAGTGTAGTTATCTGGGATCATGGAAATGAAGGCGGATGGGATTTTAAAAACGAGGACGGATTTAATCTGTTCGATATTCAAAAGCGACCTGTAATTTATCCTTGGTTATTGCGCAACGGTGTTGATACACATCACTATCCGGAGTTTGAATATGCCATTGGACGTAATATTTTTGGAAACAATCCTTTTATGCCAACAGAATTTCTTCATGGATTGTATGATGGTGGTCATGGAGCTGGACTTGAAGACTACTGGAGAAATTATCAAACATCACCGCTGCATGCCGGAGGATTTTTATGGTCTTTAGTTGATGAAGCCGTATTAAGAACCGATAAACCCGGAACGGTATTCGATGGCGACGGTAATCATGCGCCAGATGGTATTTTAGGGCCACACCGAGAACGCGAAGGTAGTTTTTATACCATTAAAGAAATATGGTCGCCCGTTCAGGTTGAACCTGTGTCTATTATTAAAAGTTGGAACGGACGAATATTTTTAACCAATAAATTCATTTATACTAATTTAAATCAGTGTGAGTTTAAATGGGAAGCGGTTAAAACAGGATTAACTCCAGAAGCTGAAACTATAATTGCTTCAGGAAATGCTACCAGTCCTGATGCTAAACCAGGGGAAACGGCTCAAATAACAATAGATCATAATAATGCACTTCAAAATGCCGATTTGTTTCGATTTACAGCTGTAGATCCTCATGGTAGGGTATTGTATACTTGGTCTTGGCCTGTTATTCAACCCAAAGACAAAGCCAAAGAACTGTTACAGAAACTGAATGGCGAAAGGAATCAGATTGTTATTAACGAAACTGAAACATCGGTTGTGGCATCTGTCTCTAAGTTAAAAATTGAGTTTAGTAAAACCAATGGGGAATTATTATCCATTGAAAATGAAAAAGGTAATGTCTCATTTACTGGCGGACCTTCAATTGCAGGTGTAAAAAGTGAAATATTAGGAACCAATTGGAAAACGGATAAAGAAGGAAATTTTAGTTTTGAAATTAATTCGAAAGGGTATCCGAGAAAAATGACATGGACTTTATTACAGTCTGGTTTATTAAAGTTTGAAGCGAATCCACTTCGCGAGCATGTAACAGATATTGATTTTATCGGGATTTCATTTAATTATCCTGAAGAACAATGTACTGGTGTAACCTGGATGGGAAAAGGACCATACCGTGTTTGGAAAAATAGATTGAAAGGAAGCAATATTGGTGTTTGGAAAAAAGCATACAATAACACCATTACAGGTGAAAGTTTTGAAAATTTAATTTACCCTGAATTTAAAGGCTACCATGGAACACTGTTTTGGGCAACGCTTGAAACAAAGGAAAGTCCGATTACTATTATTTCAGAAACACCTAACTTGTATTTCCAATTGTTTAAACCCGCAAAACCTAAACATATAGCTGGAGGAACAGATCCATCTTTTCCAGATGGAGATATTTCATTTTTATATGAAATTCCAGCTATCGGAACAAAATTTTTTAATGTCGATCATTTGGGACCAACTAGTAAGAAAGGGATGTTTTTTGAACGTCATGGTGACGATAGCTACCCTATTAAATTGTGGTTCGATTTTAGAAATTCAAATTGATTTTGAATTATATAGACTAATAATTGGTCTTTTTATTGTAGACAAAGCGTTAAACACCTAAGAAGGTACAAGGTTTTTAAATGTTAATATTACAGTTATTTGCCTTTCCGTCTTGGATATATTAACTTTTTTTAATTTATTTGTAAGTGTACATTAAACACTTATCGTGTTTGTAGAGAAAAATGTATAAAATTTATACCAACAACTAATGACAACTTTTAAAACTAAACTATTAAAACCTCTAGCCTTATTTGTAATGGTTACTTCGGGTTTAAATGCACAAGATAATACAACTTCAATAGCCATTCAGGTAGATGAAAATGCCCCTGTAATTAGCAAACATATTTACGGACATTTTGCAGAGCACTTAGGACGCTCTGTTTACGATGGTTTCTATGTAGGTGAAGACAGTGAAATACCAAATACAAACGGTATTAGAAACGATATTGTTGAAGCGCTTAAAGGATTAAAGATTCCTAATTTGCGTTGGCCAGGAGGTTGTTTTGCAGACGAATACCATTGGAAAGATGGTGTTGGTCCTAAAGCCGACAGACCTGTGATTGTTAATACCCATTGGGGTATGGTCGAAGAGGATAACAGCTTCGGAACTCATGAGTTTTTAGAGTTATGTGAGTTACTTGGTGCTGAGCCTTATCTGGCGGGAAATGTAGGTAGCGGAACGGTAGAAGAACTGAACGATTGGGTCGAGTATTGTAATTACGATGGTAATACAAGCATGGCGCAATGGAGAAAGGCAAATGGGAAAGAAGAACCTTGGCGAGTGAAATACTGGGGAATTGGGAATGAAAGTTGGGGCTGCGGTGGTAACATGACACCAGAGTATTTTGCTAATCTGTACAGACAATATGCTACGTATGCTAGAAACTATCCTGGAATAGATATTAAAAGAATTGCTTCGGGTGCCGATGCCGATAATTATCACTGGACCGAAGTAATGATGAGAGATGTACCGCATCATATGATGTGGGGACTTTCAGTACATTATTATACGCGTACAGGATGGCCACCGTCAGGTTCTGCAACAAAATTTGATGAGTCAGATTATTTCTCTATCATGAAAACCTGTTTAAAGACCAGTGAAATTTTAGATAATCATATTGCCATCATGGATAAATATGATCCTAAAAAACGAGTGGCTTTAGTGGTTGATGAATGGGGAAGTTGGTACGCCGTTGAAGAAGGAACAAATCCAGGGTTTGCCTATCAGCAAAACTCTATGCGTGATGCCATGATCGCTGGACTAACATTAAACATGCTTCATGAAAGAGCAGACCGAATTAAAATGGCTAATCTGGCACAGGCGGTTAATGTATTACAGGCGGTGATTTTAACGAAGGATGAAAAAATGTTGCTAACGCCTACATATCACGTTATGAAAATGTATACAGCGCATCAGGATGCGAAATTGTTGCCACTTTCATTCGAGTCGCCAGAGTATAGTTTTAACGGAGAATCGCTTCCGGCTATTTCTGCCTCAGCTTCAAAAGATAAAGAAGGATTAGTGCATATTTCATTAGTAAATATCGATTCTAAAAAAGAAAATACAATTGAAATTGATTGTGCTAATTTAGATGTAAAAGATTTTACAGCAAACATTGTAGCTTCTAAAAAACTTCAAGACCATAATACATTTGATGAGCCTTCAACGGTTAAAGTTGAAGATTTTAAAGATTTCAAATTAAAAAAGAATAAGCTTACTGTAACTATTCCTCCGTTTTCTGTTGTGATGCTGGAAGGGAAATAATACCTAAGCTTATGAAAAGGTATAACATATTTAAAGTTGAAGCACTAAGAATATTTTTTTTAGTGGCTTTAACAGTAATGAGCTGTTCTAAAGATGATGGTTTTGCAGATGATGTTATAGAAAAGCCAAACCCATCTCCAGATCCAGATGTTGAAGCTTTTGATGGTCCGACGTATCCTGACAATTATTCATCGATAGCTTCATGGAGTAGTCATTCGCAATGGAATTTGGCTAATGTGCACGATCCGTCGGTTGTAAAAGATGGTGAATATTACTACATGTACCAAACCGATGCGTCTTATGGCAATGCGCATGATGGTCATGGACATTTTCATCACAGAAGATCCAAAGATTTGGTAAACTGGGAGTATCGTGGGAGTACAATGCCTTCTGCCCCAGTTTGGGTAAAGGACACGTTGAACAATATGCGTTCTAAAATGGATCCAGCTTTACCGCCTATCGAAAATCCGCGGTATGGCTATTGGGCACCTTGTGTTAGAAAAGTAGGTGAAAAATTCAGAATGTATTATAGTATCGTTGTTATTGAGCCTATTGTAGGAAGCGAATTTAATACCTCATGGACTGAACGTGCGTTTATTGGTTTAATGGAAACCGACGATTTAGCCTCGAATAATTGGACCGATAAAGGTATGGTGGTTTGCTCGATTGCAGATGGATTGGAAACCTATACAAGAACGAGCGGAAATGATTGGAGTGGCTATTTTAAATTCAATGCCATCGATCCAACATTCATTGAAACCCCACAGAATGAACAATACTTAATTTACGGGTCTTGGCATTCAGGCATAGCAGCTTTAAAGCTGAATCCAGAAACAGGAAAACCTGATAAATTAGACACGTTAGATGATTACGGTGTTACTATTGCGAAGCGTGGTAGTAGCCGTTGGCAAGCTTCAGAAGGTCCAGAAATTTTATATAATCCGGATACTGATTATTATTATTTGTTTATGGCTTACGATGAATTATCAGTTGCTTATAACACTCGTGTTGCGCGTTCTAAAACTATTACCGGACCTTATTTAGGTATTAATGGAGCAGATGTTTCAGCTGGTGCAGATTGTTACCCGATGTTGACACATCCATACAGTTTTAAAAACCATACAGGCTGGGTTGGGTTTTCTCATAACGCTGTTTTCCAAAATCCTGATACCCAGGAATGGTTCTATGCATCGCAAGCTCGTTTGCCTAAAGATATTCCAGGTATTAATGTTTCTAATGCGATAATGATGGGGCATGTACGTGAAATTCAATGGACCGATGATGGTTGGCCGGTTATTGCACCAGAGCGTTATGCCGGAGTACCAAATACCGAAATTACCGAAGTCTCTTTCATTGGTTCTTGGGAACATATTGAAATGAAATATCAGTATAAAACCCTTCAAACATCAAAAACCATAAATCTCACAGCCGATAAAAAGGTTACGGGTGGTGTATCAGGAACATGGTCTTACGATAGTTCTTCGAAAACATTAACCATAAATGGCGTTAAATGTAAGGTAAAAGATGCCTGGGACTGGGAGGCAAGTACCAGAAAAGTAACAATTACTTATTCAGGATTAACAACTGGTGGATTGCCAGTTTGGGGTAAGAAAATATAATATTGAAGTATTGTTCTTTAAAAAATAAATATTTAAACATGAAATTAAGTTATGTATGCTTGGGAGGACTTTTAGCCTTTACAGTAGCTTGTAAATCAGGTAAAACAACAAATACCAATGAAGCCTTAAAAGCGACCGAAAAGTTTAACAATCCTATTATTACCGACAAATACACAGCTGATGCTGCTGCTATTGTGCACAACGATAAAGTGTATTTATACGCAGGTCACGATCAGGCAGCAAACGATGTAAATGCCTATCGTATGCATGAGTGGTTGGTGTATTCATCATCAGATATGGTGCATTGGGAAGAGCATCCAGTACCTTTAAAACCTACAGATTTTAAGTGGGCATCAGGCAGTGCATGGGCATCTCAAGTAATAGAACATAATGGGAAGTTTTATTGGTATGTTACCGTAGAGCATGGCAGTATTCATGGTAAAGCCATTGGTGTTGCCGTCTCTGATAGCCCAACTGGCCCTTTTGTAGATGCCATAGGAAAAGCCTTAATAACAAACGATATGACTACACAAACCAAAATAAGCTGGGACGATATCGATCCCACTGTTTGGGTAGATGATGACGGTCAGGCGTATTTATTCTGGGGGAATACCGTTTGTAAATATGCGAAGCTAAAACCAAATATGATTGAGTTAGATGGCCCGATAATGACAGTTGACTTACCAAATTTTACCGAAGCACCTTGGATTCACAAAAAAGGCGATTGGTATTATTTATCGTATGCGTATCAGTTCCCTGAAAAAATTGCTTATGCGATGAGCAAATCCATCACAGGTCCTTGGGAATTTAAAGGAATTTTAAATGAAGTAGCCGGAAATAGTAATACGAATCATCAGGCCATTATTGAGTTTAAAGGCAAAGATTATTTCATTTATCATAATGGAAGTATCCCAACACACGGCGGAAGTTTCAGACGTTCGGTTTGTGTAGACCGTTTGTATTATAATGAAGACGGCACGATGAAACGTGTAATAATGACTTCTGAAGGCATTCAGGAATAAAATAATATTATGAAATCACTTGCATCAAAGTTTAGCTTCTTGTTTTTGTTCGTCGGAACATTTGCTTTCGCACAGGATATTCGTGTACACGACCCAGTGGTCATTCAGCAGGATGATACCTTTTATCTGTATTGTACCGGACGAGGGATTAGTTGTTTTAGCTCAAAAGATTTAAAGAACTGGGAAAAGCAGCCTTCGGTGTTTTCTGAAAAACCAGAGTGGACAGATCAAGTGGTTTCAGACTTTAAAAATCATATTTGGGCACCCGATATTTCGTTTTATAACGGGAAGTATTATTTGTATTATTCGGTATCTGCTTTTGCTAAAAATACTTCTGCTATTGGAGTAGCTACAAACACCACGTTAAATCCTTCCGATGAAAATTATAAATGGATAGATTATGGTATTGTTATCCAATCGGTACCTAATCGTGATTTATGGAATGCTATTGATCCCAATCTAATTTTTGATGAGGAGAATACACCGTGGTTATCGTTCGGGTCTTTTTGGGATGGTTTAAAAATGGTGAAGTTGAATCCGGATTTATTGTCTATTGCTGAACCTCAGGAATGGTATACTATTGCCAGACGTGAACGTTCATTCGATTTGGCGGATACGAATCCTGGTGATGCTGCTCTTGAAGCGCCTTTCATTTTTAAAAAGAACGGTTATTATTATTTATTCTTGTCTTGGGACTTATGTTGCCGAGGGGATAAAAGCACTTATAAAGTTGTGGTTGGACGCTCGGAAAAGGCAACTGGACCTTATGTTGATAAAACAGGAAAACCACTTTTTGAAGGTGGCGGAACTTTACTCGTTGAAGGGAATAAAAACTGGTACGGAGCAGGGCACAACAGCACCTACACGTTTAATGGAAAAGATTATATGTTTTTCCATGCGTATGATGCAAACGATAATGGTTCACCAAAACTTAAGATTGCAGAGTTAGTTTGGGATGAATTAGGTTGGCCAAGTTTAAAAGAAAATATTTTGGATTAAGATGAGAAAATTAGTTGTCGGTATATTTACTATCGGAAGTTTTTATGTTCATGGGCAGAAGCAGGTTGAGGTATTTCCTTTAGATCAGGTTTCTGTCACTACTGGGGTGTTTAAGCAAGCTTCTGAAACCGATTTTAATTACATTCAAAAACTTAATGCAGATCGATTATTAGCGCCTTTTTTACGGCAAGCTGGATTGGAATCAAAGGCGACGTCTTATACCAATTGGGAAAATACGGGGTTAGATGGTCATATTCTTGGGCATTATGTATCGGCATTGTCTATGTATTTGGCATCAACTAACGATGCTAAAGCCGAAGAGTTACTGGACTACACGCTTTCTGAATTAAAACGTGTTCAAGAAGCTAATGGCAACGGGTATATTGGAGGTATTCCAGGTAGTTCAGACTTATGGCAGGAAATTAAATCTGGAAAAATTAAAGCAGGAAGTTTTAGCTTAAATAACAAATGGGTACCGCTTTATAATATTCATAAGACTTTTGCAGGATTAAAAGATGCTTGGGTGCATGCTGGTAAAGAAGAGGCAAAGGATATGCTCATTAAATTAACCGATTGGTTTATTGAGGTTACTAAGGATTTATCCGAAGCTCAGGTACAGGATATGTTACGTTCGGAGCATGGTGGATTAAACGAAGTCTTTGCTGAGGTTTATAAGATTACAGATGATAAAATCTATTTAGAATTGGCTAAACGTTTTTCAGAAAACGCGTTGTTAAATCCGTTGGCTGAAAATAAAGATATCCTTACCGGAATGCATGCCAATACACAAATCCCTAAGTTTATAGGTTTTGAAAGAATTAGTCAGCTCGATCACGATGCAAAATATCATAATGCCGCTTCTCATTTTTACGATAATGTGACCCAACATCGTTCGCTGAGTATAGGTGGTAATAGTGTGCGAGAGCATTTCAATCCGATTGATGATTTTAGTACTGTGTTAGCAGGCGAGCAAGGTCCTGAGACCTGTAACACCTACAATATGCTTAAGTTAAGTAAGTTGTTGTTTGAAGATACAGGAGACAATAAATACATTGAATTTTACGAGAGAGGGTTATATAACCATATTTTATCATCGCAAAATCCTAATGGTGGTTTTGTGTATTTCACACCGATGCGTCCGGGACATTACCGTGTGTATTCGCAACCTGAAACCAGTTTTTGGTGTTGTGTGGGTTCTGGTTTAGAAAATCATACCAAGTATAATGAACTTATTTATGCTAAAAAAGAAGATACACTTTATGTGAATCTGTTTATTCCATCAAAAGTTAACTGGAAAGAAAAACAAGCAACATTAACACAAAATACAAACTTCCCGGAAGAGGCTAAAACGCAACTGGTTTGGCAAAGTAAAAAGAAAACCAATGCCACTTTAAAATTGCGCTATCCCACTTGGGTAAAACCGGGTGAGTTAAAATTATTCATCAATAAAAAATTATTAACTATCGAAACCCAGCCGGGGAACTATATTTCCATAACACGTAAATGGAAAAAGGGTGATACCATTGAAATGCAATTGCCTATGCATTTAGTTGTAGAGCAAATTCCAGATAATTCAGGTTATGTGTCGGTTAAGTATGGACCTATTGTTTTGGCTGCTGTAACAGGAGAAGATAATCAGGTGGGTTTATTCGCCGATGATAGCCGCGGCGGACATATTGCAAATGGTCCGTTTTTACCATTAACTGAAGCACCAATGTTTGTGTCTGAAAACCTTCAAAGTATCTTAAAAAATATAAAACCTGTTGAAGGAAAGCCGTTAACCTTTTCAACGGGAGATATGGTGTATCCAAATCAATTTAAAGGTTTGGTTCTTCAGCCATTTTATAAACTTCATGAGAAACGATATGCTATTTATTTCAAAAATGAAACACCTGAAAGTTTAGCTAAAATGAAGCATGCTCTTGAAGAAAAACAAAAATCCGATGCGTATTTAAGATCTATTACTATCGATTATGTTGCTCCAGGAGAACAGCAACCAGAATCTGATCATGGTATAGAATCAGAGCAATCAAATAATGGTGTGCATCAAAATCGTCATTGGCGTGATGCTTCAGGTTGGTTCAGTTATAACATGAAAAATAAAGAACATAAGGCAAAAGCGTTACGTGTCACTTATTTTGGTGGAGATACAGGGAGAACGTTCAACATTTTAATAAACGGAATGCAGATATCAGAAGTAACATTAGACGGTTCTAAGGGCAATGTGTTTTACGATGTAGACTATGAAATTCCTATTGATTTAACTAGGGAGAAAGATATTTTAAACGTACGTTTTGAAGCCAAAGCAGGTTCTGTAGCGGGAGGCATTTATGGCGTACGATTAATTAGTGAAACTAAAAATTAATACAACAACTAAACTAAATATTATGATACAACAACGTTTAAAAAAAGCTATTGGTTTATCCCTGATGCTAAATGTATTTTTGGCGGTTGGGCAAACCGATTTGGAGGTAGATATCAATAATAAAATAGCAGAGATTCAACCAACGATGTATGGTGTGTTTTTTGAAGATATCAACTTTGCTGCCGACGGCGGTTTGTATGCCGAAATGATAAAAAATAGATCGTTCGAGTTTACGGTCGATCCGTTTTTAGGCTGGATACAACCCAACAGTGATAGACATTCATTTAATAATAATTCCGGAATTGGATCTATCGTGAAATATGCAGATAACCCCGGAAATACCAATTTTATTAGAGTAAAAGTAAATAACGATCAAGGCTATCAATTGATTAATGAGGGCTTCCGTGGCATGGGAATCAAAGAAGGCGAAAGCTATAACTTGTATTTATCAGTTGCTAAACATAGTGGAAATGTTAGTAAAATTAAAGTACAGTTTATCGATGAAAATAATGCGGTATTGGGAGAAACTTCAGTAGATATAACATCATCAGATTGGACCGATTATACCGCGCAAATTACAGCTAACAAAACACTGGCAAAAGCGAAACTTAGATTTACATTTGAAGGTACCGGAGAAATCGATTTAGACATGATTTCTTTATTTCCGGTTGATACCTGGAAAGGCAGAGAAAAAGGATTACGCAAAGATTTAGTACAGTTATTATACGATTTAGATCCAGGGTTTTTAAGATTTCCTGGAGGCTGTATTGTAGAAGGTCGCACGCTGGCAAGACGTTACCAATGGAAAAAAACGGTAGGCCCAATCGAAAACAGAGAGGTTTTGGTAAACCGATGGAATACCGAGTTTAGTCATCGATTAACACCCGATTATTACCAGAGTTTTGGTTTAGGGTTTTTCGAGTATTTTCAGTTGTCTGAAGATTTAGGTGCAGAGCCTCTACCTATTTTAAGCTGTGGTATGGCTTGTCAGTTTAATTCAGGGGAGTTAGTGCCTATGGATGAGCTAGATCCTTATGTTCAGGATGCCATAGATTTAATTGAATTTGCCAATGGGTCTATAGATACACCTTGGGGTAAATTAAGAAACGAGATGGGGCACCCGGAGCCGTTTAATTTAAAATATATTGGAGTTGGTAATGAACAATGGGGGCCAGATTATATTGATCGTTACAAAGTGTTTGAACAAGCTATTAAAGCTAAATATCCTGACATGATTATTGTATCTGGAAGTGGTCCGTTTCCGGATGGCGATTATTTCGAATATGGTATGGAAGAGCTTAAAAAATTAAATGCAGAAATTATTGATGAGCACTATTACCGTAGCCCAGAATGGTTTAGAGAGAATGCAACACGTTATGATAGTTACGACAGAAAAGGGCCTAAAATTTTTGCAGGTGAATATGCAGCTCAAAGTGTAGCTATTGCCAGTCCTGAAAATAAAAATAACTGGGAGTGTGCATTCTCCGAAGCTGCTTTTATAACAGGACTAGAGCGTAATGCTGAGGTAGTAAATTTAACCTCATATGCACCGCTTATGGCTCACGAAGAAGGCTGGCAATGGACACCAGATATGATTTGGTTTAACAATTTGCAATCGTATGGAACAGCCAACTATCAGGTGCAAAAGTTGTTTTCAACCAACCGTGGAACCGATTTAATTTCGGTAACCAGCGCCGGAAAAGATTTAACAGGACAAAACGAATTATATGCTTCAGCAGTAACCGATTCAGGAACAAATGAAGTGATTGTAAAAGTGGTTAACACGTCAAATCAATCACAAGAGGTTGCTATAAATTTAAAAGGGAAAAAAGTTTATAAGAAAGGAGAGTTAATCGTTCTAAAAAGTGAACACTTAGAGGATGAAAATTCATTTGAAAACCCAAATAAAATTGTTCCTGTAACTGCTGAAATTCAAAATAGAGGAGGTAAGCTTAGTGTTGAGTTGCAGCCTTATTCAGTATCTGTTTTTAAATTTAAGATAAGATAAGTGTGAATTTTACAATTTTAAAGCTAATTTTATATCCTGTCTCAAGAATAACTAAATAAAGATAAAAATGAACAATACATTTAAAAAAGGCATCTACACGTTTGCTTTGCTAGGAGTAGCTTTACTAAGCGTGCAATGTAAAAGTGATAAAAAGAAAACTGTAGAAGATGTGGTTGTTATAGAACCAACTCCGGTCGTTACCATATCAAAGAAACCATTCGGAATGACTTCCGATAGTATTGCTGTAGATCAATATACTCTTAAGAATGAAAAGGGTATGGAAGTAAGCATTATCACTTTTGGCGGCATTATTACACACTGGACAGCGCCAGATAAAGACAACAATTATAAAGATATTGTTTTAGGGTACGAAACCTTAGCGCCTTACGAAACAAATCCGACCTTCTTTGGAGCATTAATTGGGCGTTATGGAAATCGCATAGCTAAAGGTAAATTTTCTTTAAACGGAGAAGAATATACCCTTGCAACTAACGACGGCCCAAATCACTTACATGGAGGTAAAAAAGGTTTCGATAAAGTAGTTTGGACAGCTTCTGAAACGCAAACCGATAGCACAGCTTCTTTAGTGTTAACTTATTTAAGTAAAGATATGGAAGAAGGTTACCCAGGGAATTTAGATACAAAAGTGGTTTACACACTTAATAATAATAATGAGCTAGAAGTAGCTTATGAGGCAACAACCGATAAACCGACCATTGTAAACTTAACGCAACACTCCTATTTTAACTTAACAGGAGATGAGTCTCAGACTATTTTGGATCATGAATTAATGATTGATGCTGACCAGTTAGTTCCAGTTGATGAAACCTTAATTCCAACAGGAGAGTTAACAGATGTTGCAGGAACACCGTTTGATTTTAGAACAGCCAAAACAATAGGTCAGGATATTAATGCAGAGGATACCCAGTTAAAGCGTGGTTTAGGTTACGACCACTGTTGGGTATTAAACAATCAGGATGAAGGTATGCGTTTAGCGGCATCAGCTTACGACAAAACTAGCGGTAGAGTGTTAGAAGTTTACACTGATGAGCCAGGCATTCAGTTATACACAGGTAATTTTCTTGATGGAACATTACCTGCTAAAAACGGAGGAACCTATGGCCATAGAACAGGCTTTTGTTTAGAGACAGAGCATTATCCAGATTCTCCAAACCAACCAGAGTTTCCATCGGTTACTTTGAACCCAGGCGAAACCTATAACACAACAACTATATTTAAATTTATTACCAAGTAATTTAAAGTTTTAACGAATCAAAAATCCCGATAAGTACCAACTTATCGGGATTTTTTATGTTGAATTGTATTATTTGAATATGGAGAAATTAAAACCTTTTTCCTCCAGTTTTTTATACTTTTTATAATCGAATTTATAAAGGTAAGCGCCCTTCTTAGATCCAGATTTATCCTTTTTATTTAACGGAATAAGAAGTTTAAGCGATAATACCTTCTTCCTGAAATTCCTTGGATCTAATTCTTTTTGATGTATGACTTCGTATAACTTTTGAAGTTGCGGAATAGTAAATTGTTTCGGTAATAATTCGATGCCTATTGGGTAGAATCTTGATTTCAATTTTAAACGTTCTAAAGCATCCTGAACCATATCACCGTGGTCGTAAACGAGTTTAGGTAGTTTATCGACTTCAAACCAATGTGCACCATGTTTTTCAACCAGTTCTTTGTCGTATTCTCCAATGCGGATTAAAGCATATTGTGCTATAGAAATACAACGAGCACCATCATCTCTGCTGGTGTCAGAGTAACATTTAAGCTCTTCCATAAAAATGTTCTCCAGGCCTGTAATTTCCTTTAAAACACGTTGTGCTGCTTCGGTAACACTTTCATTAGGGCTAACAAAACTTCCTATAAGAGATAACTCACCTTGTTTAGGTTTTACACGTCGTTCAAAAACTAAAAGTTTTAAAATACCATCGTCGAAACCGAATATGATACAATCGGTGGCAACATAGATTTTCTCTCCGTTTTCGTAAGTGTGTGTTTCTTGTGTGGTGGTCATGTTAATCATTTAAAAAGTTTAAAATCTCTTGAATTACGGTGTTTAGTTGAGGTGGTAGTTCGTTGTGTTTCCAAGGGTGCTTAGCACCGAAAACGTGGTTGGCATTTTCAATGGTTACAAATTTACTGTTTGTATTCCAACTATGGATATGTTTAGATTCTTTTATAGATACACTAGTGTCTGCATCGCCATGAATAATAAGATGTGGGATACGTATAAGTTTTGTTGCACGTTCAATATTAAAACGGTCTTGGTTAGCCATGAAATCTTCGTAAAATTGGTAGTAATGCGGCATTTGCTGTTTGGTTCTGCCGTTTTCTACAAATGTAACACCGTTTTCTTTCCATTGATTGGCATCGCAAAGATTCATCATTCGGTTTTCAAAATCTGATACACTGGCTAGGCTAACAAGTTTTTTAACTCTTGAGTCTTCAGCGGCTTTTATCAAAGTAATGCCTCCCCCACGACTATGGCCTATTAACGAAATGTTTTTGGTATCAGCAAACGATTGTATGTTGGAATTATTACAAATCCAGTCCATCACACTTTCTAAATCATCTAGCTCTTTCGAGTAGTTATTATTTCCGAAAGCTTCTAAATCTGGGAAGTCGATGGGTTCTTCTATTGTTCCGCCGTTATGCGAAAAGTTAAATTTTAAGAAGTAAAATCCTTGTTGGGCGAAAGCTTCAGCCATTAAGTTCCAGGCGCCCCAGTCTTTAAAACCTTTATAGCCATGACAAAATATAATAATAGGCTGATTGGTTTTAGTTGATGTGTAAGTTGCATCAATTAAAATGGATTTTTGGTGTTGACCATCAATAACGGTTTGCTTTCTGGTTAGCATTTAAACGTCCTTTTCTGTAAACGGAATGTTAGGGTTGCAAATCTCTAAAATAAGATTTTTTAACTCAACTTTAAAATTGTCAAGGGTTTCATTAGTAATTAAAACATCTTTTTTAGCACCGTATCCCGATTTATCTTTTTTAGCAAATTTTAAAACCCCTGCACTTAAGTTTTTAAAGGAAATTATGCCGGCCTCAACAGGTAGATTTATTTGATTCATAAGTTGCATCATGTAGGCATAGGTTAATACCTGAAAACTCTTGCTGTATTTTTTATAGTCTGTTGTAAGATCTTCCCAATTTATAATTTCAACGTGATTCTGGTCTACACGGCCAGTTTTATAATCTACAATTCGGGTAATGCCATTGTATTCATCCACGCGATCTACTTTACCAACAAGCTTTACGGGGAAATCTAATTCGGGAATGTCTGTTATCTCTACTTTGTTATCGGCTTCAATGGCTACTATTTTTATTTCATTTCCAGCTTTTAGATCTTTAATTTCGAAATCTAAAAAGTTGGATACGTAGCGTTTGGCGATTTCGTAAATAATTAGGTTTTTTCCTTTGGTAATATCCCCTTCTTTATATTCATTTTTAAAATGATACGTAACACGCTCGTCAATTTTAGATTTTAAACCTTTAATAATTTCAACAGAGATAAACGTGCCTTCCAGAGGTTTGTAGAAATCTTCGAGGGTGTTATGTGCCACGGTTCCTAATGTGTTGGCCGCAACGGTTTCCTCAACATCGTCGTGTTCTTTGATTTTTAATATTTTTTGATAATAAAAATCCATCGGATTTCGAATGTATGAAGTTAATGATGACGGCGAGAAGCCTTTTTCAGCGACAGCTTTTATTTCATTAACCAGTTGTTCCGTTTTTTCAACAATATGTTCTTCCGATTTTAAAACAGGAATTTTTGGAGCCAAAATTTGATGGTTGATGTTATGAATATCTTCCAGTTCTAATTGGGTTATAAATCGGCTTTTTTCACCTCCTGTTAGTACATCTGCTTCGGTGTTGTAAAGGATGTATACGTTTTTAGCGCGCTGTAATAGTCGGTAAAAGTGATAGGTATAAACCGCGTCTTTTTCTTTATAGGTTGGGAGTTTATTTTCAATTTTTAAATCGAAAGGAATAAACGAATTGTTGCTCTTTCCGGAGGGTAGAACGCCTTCGTTTACCGAAGAAATAATAACGGTTTCAAAATCTAAAACACGCGATTCTAACATTCCCATAACCTGAAGTCCTTGTAATGGCTCTCCTTGAAAGTCTAAAGTTTCAGAACTTAGCAGTTCTTTGTATATACCAAAAAGAGTTGAAATATCGTTTATATGTTCGTATTTTGAATTTAGGTCTCCTAGTTCATTGAATAACTCATTAAAGCGATAGAGGTACTCTAAAGCCAATAAGTTAGCATCTTTGTCCTGATCAAGATTGTTTTTAATGCGTAGAATTAAATCAGAACAATTTTTTAAAGCTAGATTTATAGATTTATGCCAGTTAGAAAATAATAAATCTAGCAACTCAACTGATTTTGGAGCAATGGCCTTAAGGCGTTCGGCAGTCAGGTAAATAATGTTATTGCCATCAATAGTTTCAATAAGTTTTGAAGCATAGTCTATATCATCAACGAAAAACAATGGTCTGATGAACTGATGTGAAATAATGTTAATCACATCTTTGTAATAAAAGCTTTTAGCTGGAGTTTTATGAATGTAAAATAGCGATTCAAATAACCAGGCTAGTGGAATGGATTTTAAGGGAAATCCCATGGTTATATTCAAGGCATTAATTCCATCGGGAATGGAATTTAATACCGGAATTAATAAATCTTCATCGCCTAAAACAACCGCAGTGTTTTCAAGATTCGGATTGTCTTGTTGTAAATCTTTTAAAAGCGAACCTATGTATTTGGCTTGTCCGATATTTTTTGGAATACCAAAAGTGGCTATATTTTTCTTCTCGGTGTAATTATTAGTTATCCATTTAAAATTATGTGCTTTAAAATGAGGCCAGTTTTTCTTGTGTTGTCGCGTAAATAAAGACGCATCATGATAGGTGTTATTGAAAAACGACGCATCGATGTCCCAATAAATATCTGCTAACCTCTCTTTAAGTAAGGCTTGAATAATGGTTTCCTCACAGGTATTTAAGGCGTTAAATCCTAAGAACAAGTGTTGTTTATTAGGATTGGTTTCAATGTAATTTGAAATACTATTGGCAGCTTCACGATAAAGTAAACCTTGGTATCCTATGTTTTTGTGTTTTAATGCGTCAGAAAAGTGATTATAGTAGCTATGAAGTTTATTCCAGAACGCTAAATAGTTTTTAATAAACTCGGTTTGGTTTTCTTCTAGTGACCAATGATGATGTTCGATCTCTTTAATATCACTCAAATAATCGAAAATCTTTTTTTGAGGAATACAATATCTGTCTATCTCATTAAAGTCTTGTAATAGAATTTGTGCCCATTTAGTAAACACTTCAAAAGAATCGGTTTCTTCTTTGGGAGTTAATGCCAGATAGGTATCATAGAACTCGAAAAGTAATTCGGTATTAGATACGGTTTTTAACCCGGATAATTCTTCGACAAACTCTTCGATGCTGATGATTTCAGGAGCAAAAATAGTTTGATTGCACACCTTATGAAGTTGGTGTTTTAAGAAGAGCCCGGCTCTCTTACTAGGTAAAATAAAGGTTATATCTGAAAGATTTTTGTTGGTGTTCTGTAAATCTTTTAGAACATCGAAAATAAACGTCGTCATTGGATAAAAATAAAAAACGCTCCGGACATCCGAAGCGTTTTTATAAAACTTATTTATTAAAAACTAGTTTCTAGTTTTTTACTCTTTTACTAAGTTAATTTCAACACGTCTGTTGTTTGCTTTACCTTCTCTTGTAGAGTTAGTGTCAATTGGTTTAGACTCACCAAATCCTTCAGCAGAAAGTCTGAATTCATCTACACCATTTTGTACTAAGTAATCTTTAACAGAAAGTGCACGTGCATCTGATAATTTTTGGTTAAAAGATTCGCTACCAACACTATCAGTATGTCCTTCAACTGTAAATTTAGCATTAGGGTATTCTTTCAAGATAGCAACAATATCGTTTAATACTTGAGCTGATTGAGATTTAATTGTTGATTTACCAGTATCGAATAAGATAGTTTTAGCGTAATCGTTAAGTGCTTTTTGTACAGCCTCAGTTACTTCTGGACAACCGTTATTAGCAACAGTTCCTACTTTGTCTGGACATAAATCATCTTTATCTAATACACCGTCACCGTCAGCATCAGCGTAAGGACAACCGTTGTTAGATGCAGGACCTGCTTCGTTAGGACAGTTATCTTCAGCATCTGTAACACCGTCACCGTCAGCATCAGGACATCCGTTTAATGATGCTAAACCAGCTACTGTAGGACATTTATCGTCTTTATCAGCGATACCGTCACCATCTGTATCAGGACAACCATTCATTTCAACTGAACCAGCTTCGTTAGGACAATCGTCTTTACTGTCTTCTATACCGTCACCGTCAGTATCAGGACATCCGTTAAACTCTTCTGTACCTGCAACTTCAGGACAAGCATCGTCTTTATCGTAAACACCATCACCATCGCTATCAGCTCCACCAAACTTGATAGAGATACCAGCAGTATGTTGGAAGTGTGTTTGTAAATAGTCTTCGAAAGCGTGTTTGTAAGAAGATTGGAAAGTTAAACCGATATTTTCACTAAACCAAATGTTGAAACCAACAGTTCCATTTAAAGTTCCAGCTCCGATTTCATCTATCCAAGTATAACCACCACCAACACCAAGGAATGGATCGATAGTTGTTCCTTCTAAGAAATTGTATTTAATTGTACCATCTACACCGTAGTATGATAAATCGTCAACATCATTTACTACCTCTGGGTCAGATCCAGGGACATCACCCCATTTTTCAATTTTGTTTAAAGATCCGGCAACACCAAAAGAGAATCCTCCTCCTATATGTTTCGATACCGAAATTGTAGATAATGAAGGTAAGATATTCCAGTGATCATCTACATTAAAAAATTCATCAAAAATGGTTTCACCAAATTGAGCACTGCCTACAACGCCATCTCCAGAAGGGTATGCGTCTACGCCATTTGCACCAATAGTAATCTGCCAAGGATTGTTTTTGTCTTGCGCATTCATGTTGCTGTAGCCTAGCACTAACAACATAGCGAACAATAATCTGCTAAGATTTTTCATATTCAAAAGTTTAATTTTTAAGTGTTAATCGTAAACAAATTTAAGTTGTTAAAATTTATTAACAAAATAAATATAATAAAAAAAGCCTCACAATATGAGGCTTTTAAAAAAAATATGTAAGATTTTTTATTTAGAAACAAGTTTGAATTTAACTTCACTTCTTCTGTTTTCAGCTCTACCTTCTTTAGTTTTGTTATCGGCAACTGGGTTAGTTTCCCCGAAACCTACAGTAGAAACTTGAGCAGGAGTTACTCCAGTTCTTGTTAAATAATCTGAAACAGCTTGAGCTCTTTGTTCAGATAATTTTTGGTTGTAAGCTTTAGGACCTACGCTATCAGCATAACCTTCAATAGTTAAGTGATAATCCATATCTGTTTTCTCAATTAAATCTGCAATCTTGTTTAAAGTAATTTGATTTTCAGTAGTTAATTTAGCACTGTCAAATTCAAAGAAAATAGTTTTAGCAAGCGCATCGATTAATTCTTGAGTGTTATCAACTTCAACTGGACATCCGTTGTTAGATGCAGGACCAGCTTCGTTTGGACACTTGTCATCGATATCAGCAACACCATCACCATCAGAATCAGGACAACCGTTTAATTCTTTAGAACCAGCTTCGTTAGGACATCTATCATCTTTATCAGCAACACCGTCACCATCAGAATCAGGACAACCATTGAATTCTTTTAAACCAGCAACTTCAGGACACTCGTCTTCGCTATCTTGAACACCATCACCGTCAGAATCAGGACAACCATTAAATTCTGGTAAACCAGGAACTTCTGGACAAGCATCTTCATTGTCTTTAATACCATCTTTATCAGTATCTTTAGATCCAAATTTGTAAGCGATACCTACGTTGTGTTGGAAGTGTGGAATTAAATAATCTTCGAAAGCGTGCTTGTAAGTAGACTGGAAGTTTAAAGCAACATTTTTCTTTCTTGTAAACCACCAGTTAAAACCTAAACCTCCGTTTAAAGTTCCAGCTCCAATTTTATCAATCCAAGAGTAACCTCCACCAATTTTAATAAATGGCTCGAATTTACCTTCAGTGGCAAAGCTGTATTTGAAGAATCCGTCAAAACCATAGTATGAGAAATCATCAATTTGTTTTCCTAAGTAAGTAGAAGCATCACCAACTTTAGTAATTTTGTTTACAGATCCAAAAACTCCGAAAGAGAAGTTACCACCTAAGTAACGAGAAACTGTTAAAGAAGATGGGTAAGGTGCGATATTCCAGTGGTCTGTAGCATTAAAGTATTCGTCAGTCCACCAGCTTTGTCCTGGGAAGTTAGAATCACCAACATTTGTTGGATAAGTATCCACTGCATTTACACCAATACCAATTAACCAAGGGTTATTAGCATCTTGTGCTTGTAGGTTGCTTAATCCTACAACAACTAAAGCGAAAAATAAAATAATTTTTTTCATGTGTCAGATTTGTTTGAACAATTTTTTAAGCAAACAAAAATAATGCTTTATAAAGTTTCTGAAACATGAATCGTTTTTTTTCGATAAAGTGCATAAAAATCTTGTAAAATGTATTTTTTGTTCGTTATGTAGGAATTAAACTTCTTTTATTGTGATTTCTTTGTTAGTGTAAATTAGGATTTTTTTCATGACTGAAATGTCCATTTCGTTTAATACATCCTGATAAGTTTGTAATTGTTGGGCGTGTTTTTTGTCTTCCATACCAGTTTTGTAATCAATAATTACGGATTGATTATCAGGTAGTAAAATGATTCGGTCAGGGCGTAATATAATACCTTCTTTCGATATAATATCTCGTTCGTTATATACAGTTAGATTGTCTTGAAAATAAGGTTCAAGGCTTGGGTGATTAACAATTTCAAAAATAGTGCCTTTTAGCTGGCTAGCTTGAGTTTGATTGATTGTTCCTACAGATAAGAATTCTGACAGTGCAGAATTAATATCATTTTTAGAAATAATTTTAGACATGATATTGTGTACAAGGTTTCCTTTTTCAATGGCTTCTTCCTGATTAGTGTCCCAAAGCATCCCTGATTTTGTAACCACATTAATATTATGGTCTTCTTTTGCAGTAGATATAAAGTCGTTAACCGTTATGGTTTCTTTTGTTGCGCTGTCTTCATGTACTGTTTTTTCAGGTGACCCGAAACTATAAGTGGTTTGGTTGTTATTCCAAAGTGCAATATGCTGAAGATAGTTTATAAACAGACCAGAATATTTATTACTGTTGGTTAGGCCTTTTGCATTAAGGTCTTTAGTAGAAAGGATGTAAAGTTGCTCTACCGGACGCGTTAAAGCAACGTATAAGAGGTTTATATTGTCTAATTCCTGTTCTGAACGATGATTATTATAAATGTCTAAGCCTATATCTCCAAAATATTCAAAGTCTTTGTTGAAATTTAACAACGTATGAGAGAAGCCTTGATACACCTCATTATTAATAGGAAACCATTCCTTAGGCTCAATTTCTCTGTAAATATCTAAATCGGCATAGGGGAAGATAACTACCGGAAATTCTAATCCTTTAGATTTATGAATGGTCATAATTTGAACAGCATCCTGCCCTTTGGGAGATACAATGCTCAATGTCTCTTTTTTAGTATCGAAGTAGTCCAGAAAGCCACCGATATCCGATCCTTTTTTATGAGAAAAATCCAGAACAATATCTAAATAAAACTGGATATAAGCATTAGAGTTTTCAACCAGATTAAAACTTCTCACCAATGTTTCAACTAAATCATATAAAGGCAATTGAAGCAAATAATTACTGTTCACGTAAACATTATAGTCTTCAAAGCTTTTAAAGAGTTCTGGTAATTCGAATTTTAAATGTTGGCTAAAGAAGTCGTGTTTATTTTCAATATGAAACAAATCAACCAAATAGTTTAAAACGGCAATTTTTACTTCGTTATTTTTGGGTTGAATGAGTAGTTTTAAAGCGTTGTTTAAAAAGACGACTTCCGGTGCATTATGTATTAGTAAAGTTTCCGAAGATATTATAGGAATATTAGACTGACTTAGATAGTTAGCCACAGCCACACCTTCTTTTTTCTTTCTAACCAGAACACAAATATCTTCGAGTTTAAAATTGTTGTCTAAACATCGGTTAATGGTGTTTAAAACCTGTTCGCAAAAACGTTCGTCTCGATCGTCTTCTTTATCAAGGTCTAAAAAAGATAATTCAACATAACCATTTTCATTTTTACTAATATCTTGGTGTCCTTTTTCGTAAAGGTTTTTATAGGTGTTGTTACTAAACACTTGATGTGCTAAAAATTCAAAAAATTTATTGTTGAAGTCTACCACTTCTCTAAAACTTCTGAAGTTGGCCGGTAGGTTTTTTAATGCTTTTTCAACATGAAACGGGTTTTTATCAAGAAATAAATCTATAAACTGTTCGGCTTTTCCGCCGCGCCATCTGTAAATGGCTTGTTTCGCGTCTCCAACCAACATTGTGGTTCCTTTGTCTGCCGAAAGCGAGCTATCTAATAGCGGAATTAAATTCTGCCATTGCATAACCGAAGTGTCTTGAAATTCATCGATAAAATAATGATTGAATTTTTCACCTAAGCGTTCGTAAACAAACGGTGTTGGCTGATTGCTTATTTCCTGACTAATTATGGTGTTAAACTCTGAAATAAGCATTTTATTCTGATCTAATTTCAGTGATTTTAACTCTTTGTTAATGGCATTTAAAACCGATAAAGGTGTAATGTTTTTATAAAATGCTTTTAAAAATTTCACATGAAAAATAGCTTGCTTCGTTAAATTAAAAGCAGAGGCTATTTGTGGTTGAATTGATTCTATGGTTGAAGCGATATCGCTACTTACCTTTTTAGGGTAAAGGGTTCTCGTTTCTATATCTTCCTGCCATTTCGAGGTAAAGGCAACATCAAAATTACCGTCACTAATTTTTTTGAAGTGTTTGGGTAAATAACTCCCTGAAAAATCTCCAAACTCTAAGCCAGCACCTTCAATTAACTCTAGTATATTTTGAGCGCCTTCAATAATAACTTCTTCGGTGCTTTTAATATCTTTTTTAAGCTGAGATTTTAAAGTATTGAAATCGGCTAACGTTTTATCTTTTAAGGTTTCTATATAAGGGATGTCGTTCTCGTTAACGAGTAATTTGGCGATTTTATTGAAATCGAAAGCAATGTCGAAGTTTTTATCGTCATCTGCTTTTTCTAGTGCAAATTCAACCAAAATATTGGTTAGAGTTTTATCGCTTCCGGCTTTGGCAATTAAACTATCTACAGCCTGATTTAGTAGTGTATCCTGATCCAGTTCGACCTCAAAATTAATAGGTAGTTTTAAGTCGTAGGCAAAGGTTCTTATCAGTTTATGTGTAAACCCATCAATAGTCGAAATGTCGAATGCGGCATAGTTATGAATGATGGTGTTTAGTAGTTTAATCGATTTTTCATGAAGTGCTTCAGGTGCTATATTTAAATCTTCAGAAATGAGATTAAACATCGTATTCGGCTTTTCTAAAATTTCAGGTTCAGAAAATTGTTTTAAAACTTCAATAATACGCTCTTTCATTTCAGCAACCGCCTTATTGGTAAAGGTGATGGCTAAAATGCGTTTGAATTGATCCGAAGTGTCCGATTTGAATAAGATTTTTAAATATTCCTTAACCAGTGTAAAGGTTTTTCCACTTCCTGCAGAGGCATTGTAAATTGTAAACGGCGGAGTTTGCAACATGAAATTGTAATTTGAACACAAGATAGAAACAATCAATCATTTCATAACGATTTATTATTTTTAATTGAGGTCATTTATCCGTAAATTTGAAAAACAAAATATTTATTAATAGTTAAAACAAAAAAATTATGGCTTTCGAATTACCTGAATTAGGTTATGCTTACGATGCTTTAGAGCCTCATATGGATGCTCGCACAATGGAGATTCATCATACTAAGCACCATCAAGGATATACAAACAATTTAAACGCTGCAATTGCAGGAACAGACTTAGAAGGAAAATCTATTGAAGATATCCTTACTAATTTAGATTCAAATAATACAGCTGTTAGAAATAACGGAGGTGGGTTTTATAACCACTCTTTATTCTGGACAGTAATGAATCCTGAAGACAGAGGGTATTTATCTGGAGAATTAAAAGATGCTATCGAGGCAGAATTTGGTTCTAAAGAAGCTTTTATTGAAGCGTTTAGTAAAGCTGCTGCAACACGTTTTGGATCTGGATGGGCATGGTTATGTGTTCATAAAGGAGGAAAATTAGAAATCTGTTCTACAGCAAACCAAGATAACCCTTTAATGCCAGGCATTGGTTGTGGAGGTACTCCAATTTTAGGACTTGATGTTTGGGAACACGCATATTACTTAAATTACCAAAACCGTCGTCCTGATTACATTGAAGCTTTCTTTAAAGTAGTAAACTGGAACGAAGCTGAAAAACGTTACGCTGAGGCTAAATAATTAGCATTAAGCTGGTTAAAATATAAAAGTCGTCTGAAGAGTTATTCAGGCGATTTTTTTTATGTCTTAACGTTAGAAGAGATATGAATAAAAATGAAAAAGGTGGACGGAATGTCCACCTTTTTGCCCCAAATCTACCATAAACTTAACCTACTTATGTTATGGTAAGGGCAAATATATCGTGGTAAAAATTTGTGATAAAATATTTTGGGTGAACTACCAATAATTTGGCTTAACCGAATTCCGTTAAATTTAAGTTTTTGTAAAGGTTCTGATTTTTAAGGAACTAAAACGTATAAAAAAAGGCGAACAGATGTTCACCTTTTTTTGCCCCAAATCTACCATGAACTTAACCTACTTATGTTATGGTGATTCAAATATATATCAGTAAAATATTGTGGTAAAAAAATTTAGTTTAAAGTACAAAAAATTGGTTTAAAGGGAATTAGGTAAGATTTTTACTCTTCTATGTTAATTTTTGTTTAGGAAACTAAAACGCATAAAAAAAGGCGAACAGACGTTCACCTTTTTTTGCCCCAAATCTACCATGAACTTAACCTACTTATGTTATGGTCTTACGAATGTAGGTGGTATTCAGGTAATTATAATATTTATTAGATAAAGTGCATTTTTTTTAGTTAAAATGTATTTTATCTGCGATGAAATGAGATTTATATATTTTTGGCTATCATCTTTTAAGAAGTGCTTAATTAATAAGCACGTTCTTTGTTGCCTTCGTAAAAATTAATAAACGCTCTATTCACTACACGGTTACCTCCAACAGTTGGATAATTTCCTGTAAAATACCAGTCTCCTAAATTTTTTGGACATGCTTTATGTAAATTTTCTACCGGTTGGAAGATAATTTTTACATCGGCATTAATGCCTTCAGGACTTAATAGTTCGGCTATTTTATCAGAAATTTGTTCGTCTGTAAACGGATCGTAAATTTCTTTAACAAAATTTTGAACGTATTTATCCGCTAATTCTGTTTGTTCGATACACTTGTTGTAAACTTCTTCAACAATATGATACTGACCATTATCCTTTAATAATTCTAACGCCGCTCTAAAAGCTATTAAACTTTCTAGGTTAGCCATATCAATACCGTAACAATCAGGGTATCTAATTTGTGGCGCAGACGAAACGACTACGATGCGTTTAGGACCTAAGCGATCTAACATTCTTAAGATACTTTTCTTGAGTGTAGTACCACGTACAATACTATCGTCAATAATTACTAAATTATCTTCAGGTTTAATAACACCATACGTAATGTCGTAAACGTGCGCTACTAAATCGTCACGGCTACTATCTTCAGTAATAAAGGTTCTTAATTTAGCGTCTTTAATGGCGATTTTTTCAACTCGAATATGCTCAGAAAGGATTTCTTTAATTTTATCTGAAGATAAAGAGTGCTGTCCTTCTAATATAGCGGATGTTTTTCTTTCATTTAAATATAAATCCGCTGAATCTACCATACCGTAGAATGAGGTTTCAGCGGTATTAGGGATGAATGAAAATACCGTATTTTTTACATCGTAATTAATAGACTCAAGAACTTTAGGCATGACCAAGTTTCCTAGTTTTTTGCGTTCTTGGTAAATTTCGGCATCACCACCTCTTGAGAAATAAATACGCTCAAAAGAACATGATTTTCTTTCTAACGGTTCTAAAATTTGTTTGAAACGAACTTCTCCCGATTTTTTAATGATGATGGCTTTTCCTGGATCTAATTCATGAACATCATCAAATTTTACGTTAAAAGCAGTTTGAATAACCGGGCGCTCTGAAGCGATAACTACCACCTCGTCGTCTTGGTAGTAATATGCTGGGCGAATTCCTGCCGGATCACGTAAAACAAAGGCGTCACCATGACCTATTAATCCAGCCATAGCATAACCGCCATCCCAGTTTTTAGCAGCACGTTTTAAAATTTTACCAACTTTTAAACGCTCTGCAATTTTAGGAGATGCATCTCTTTTGTTGTAGCCTTCTTTTTTAAGGTCTTTGTATACTTTAGCAACGGCATCGTCTAAGAAATGACCGATTTTTTCCATAATAGTAATGGTGTCGGTATATTCTTTAGGGTGCTGTCCTAACTCAATTAAATTTCCGAATAACTCTTTAACATTAGTCATGTTAAAGTTACCGGCCATAATTAAGTTTCTGTGCATCCAGTTGTTTTGTCTTAAAAATGGGTGAACACTTTCTACACTGTTTTTACCAAATGTTCCATAACGCACGTGACCTAATAAAACTTCACCTATGTAAGGAATGTTTTTTTTCTGAGCTTCAACATCGTTTGCGTATTCTGGATGTGCCGTAAGTTCGGTGTTGATGCGATCGTTAATTTGAGCAAAGATGTCCTGAATAGGTTGTTGTGCAACAGAACGAACTCGACTAATATAACGTTCGCCAGGTTTCATTTCTAGCTTAATACTAGCAAAACCAGCACCGTCTTGACCACGGTTGTGCTGTTTTTCCATCATCAGGTACATTTTGTTTACCCCGTAAAATGCACTTCCGTATTTTTCTTTGTAGTACTCAAGTGGTTTTAATAACCTAACCATGGCTATTCCACATTCGTGTTTTAAAGCATCACTCATTTTAGATCTATTGTGTTTGTCGCTTTTGCGTAAATAATAACGTTTATAATTTAAAAACGCGCTCTTTTTCGAGCGCGCGGTTTTATGCTAATTCTATTTCAAATTGTGTTAGTTGCTTAAACTGTAACAAGCGCTTATGGACTTCTCCTTCGCTTAAATTCTGCATGCGTTCTGTTCCGAATTTTTCAACACAGAAGGAGGCTAATGTAGAACCGTAAATTACAGCATTCTTCATATTCTCGAATGAGGTGTCTCCAGTTTTTGCAATATATCCTGCAAAACCTCCCGCAAACGTATCGCCAGCTCCTGTTGGATCGAAAACCTCTTCCAGTGGTAAAGCCGGAGCATAGAATACATTATCGTTGTTAAACAACAAAGCACCGTGTTCCCCTTTTTTAATCACTACGTATTTAGGTCCCATTTCGTGAATTTTTCTGGCAGCAACTAACAGTGAGTACTCTCCGGTTAATTGTCTAGCTTCTTCATCATTGATGGTAATCACATCAATTTTCTTAATCACTTTATGTAAATCGTCTAAAGCACAGTCCATCCAGAAATTCATCGTGTCGAGAATAACCAGTTTAGGCTTTTCTTCCATTTGTTCTAAAACACTTAGTTGGACGATAGGATGAAGATTTCCTAACATCACGATTTCTGCATTTCTGTAATCTTGAGGAACTACTGGATTGAAATCTGCTAATGTGTTAAGTTCTGTTACTAACGTATCACGGCTATTCATGTCGTTGTGGTAACGACCACTCCAGAAAAAGGTTTTTCCTTCTTTTACGATTTCAACACCTGAAATATCAATATTTTTATTAGATAATAGGTCTAAATATTCTTGAGGAAAATCGCCACCAACAACCGATACGGCTGCAGCGTCTACGTTAAAATGTGAAGCAGATAATCCAATAAAAGTGGCTGCACCACCAAGTATTTTGTCGGTTTTTCCGAACGGCGTTTCAATAGCATCAAAGGCTACTGTGCCAACAATTACTAATTTACCCATAAAGGTTTTTTAATTTTGGTGCAAATATACGTCTTTTAAGTGCTAAAAAACGAATTTATTTTCGTCCAAAATCTGCCGGGATTTCACCCCAGGCTTTTGTTTCCCATTTTACTATGGTTGTGGTATAGTTGTTGGTCTTTAACCAGTTAACGGCACGGTCTACTAATTCAAAAAGAGCTTTGTTTTTTTCGTTGCGCTCTAATTTGGTGTTGCAGGTTTTCTTCTTTACCCAGCTTATGGCAGTCCGTGAATCGGTATAAATAATACGGTTGCTGTTTTTCTTTTTAAGAAGGGCCAAGCCATGAACAATAGCTAAAAATTCACCTATGTTATTAGTGCCTTCTTGAAAAGGACCTTGAATAAAAAGTTGTTGTTTGGTTTTTGTGTCGACACCTCGATATTCCATGACGCCAGGATTTCCGCTTGAGGCGGCATCTACCGAAATTGAGTTGTAATTAGGTTGCCCGATTTTTTTTAATTGTTCAGGAGATAACGAGCTTGAGAAGGATTTGTTTTTGCCAATAAAATCTTTGTAATTTCCGTTTAAAGCGTTTTTAGCGGCATCAAAAGTTTCAAACGATTTGTACTGAGCACCTTCGTAATTGGTTATTTGAGCTTTGCAATCGTTCCATGTTTCAAAAACACCGGTTTTGTGGCCTTTCCAAACGGTATAGTATTTCTTCTTTTTTTTAGACATGGGTTGTTGCTAAAGTATAACAATTATATATTGTACATTATTTTGTGATATCTCGATATTTTCCACAAACAGTGTTTGTTCCGTTTAATTTCAAATGCTCGATATGACATTTTTATTTTAATAAATCTTCAACCACTTTAGGGAAATGCTCCATTTCCAGTTCATGAATTTTTGCAGCAACATCTTCGGCTGTATCAGTAGGAGTTACATCGCATTTGGCTTGAAAAATAATGGCGCCTTCGTCGTAGTTTTCGTTTACGTAGTGAATCGTAATTCCAGTTTCAGTTTCCTTATTATCAACCACGGCTTTATGTACGTTCATGCCATACATGCCTTTACCGCCAAATTTAGGTAATAGAGCCGGATGGACATTAATCACTTTGTTCGGATATTCATTAATAATGGCTTCAGGAAATTTCCATAAAAACCCCGCTAAAACAATTAAATCTGGTTTGGTTGCATTTAACAGGTTTAAAACATCGTTTGTTTCGGTTAGGGCAATCTTGTTGAATGAAAGTGCGCTAACTTTTAATCGTTTAGCACGATCTAAAACTTTGGCTTGTGGGTTGTTGGTAAGTATTTGAACAACCGAAGCAACATCGTTGTTATTAAAATATTCTACAAGATTCTCTGCGTTAGAACCGCTTCCGGAAGCAAAAATGACGATACGTTTCATTGAATGGCTGACGTTTTAAATTTGTATGGAATGTAATGTGCTTTCCAAAAATATTAAAGTATTTCAAAATTAAATTTTTAAGCACAATTTAATCACAGTCTTATAGAGTTGTGATTATTTGGGCAAAAAAAAGAATAATTATTAACAATTAATAGGTTAAATTTAAATTCTTAAAAGGAATTTAGTAAATTAGAAACACTTTTTTAACACTAAAGGTGTGTTATAAAATAAAGTTTTTTATTTTTGCCAACTAATTAAAACTTAAAATTAAAAGATTATGTCAGACATTGCATCAAGAGTAAAAGCGATTATCGTAGACAAATTAGGAGTTGATGAAAACGAAGTTGTAACTGAAGCAAGCTTCACTAACGATTTAGGAGCAGACTCTTTAGATACTGTAGAATTAATCATGGAGTTCGAAAAAGAATTCGATATCCAGATTCCAGATGACCAAGCAGAAAACATTGCAACTGTAGGTCAAGCTATATCATACATCGAAGAAGCAAAATAAGCCAAATACTTTATGGAATTAAAGCGAGTTGTAGTCACAGGATTGGGCGCTTTAACACCGATAGGTAATACCAAACAAGAGTATTGGGATGCCTTAATCAGTGGTAAAAGTGGTGCTGCGCCTATAACATATTTTGATACCGAAAAATTTAAAACCAAGTTTGCTTGTGAGTTGAAAAACTTTAAAGCGACAGACTTTATAGACCGTAAGTTAGCTGGTAGAATGGATAAGTTTACGCAGTATGCTATGGTAGCTTCAGACGAAGCTATTGCAGATGCGAATTTAAACTTAGACGAAGTAAACAAGCTACGTGTTGGGGTTATATGGGGTGCTGGTATTGGAGGTTTAGAGACCTTCCAAGACGAGGTTTTAAATTTTGCGAAAGGTGACGGTACGCCAAGATTCAATCCGTTCTTTATTCCTAAAATGATTGCAGATATTGCACCAGGAAATATTTCCATTAAACATGGATTTATGGGGCCTAACTATACAACGGTTTCAGCCTGTGCTTCTTCAGCTAATGCTATGTTCGATGCTTTAAACACGATTCGTTTAGGACATTGTGATGTAGTGGTTACAGGAGGAAGTGAAGCAGCAGTAACAATTGCAGGAATGGGAGGTTTCAATGCTATGCATGCCTTATCAACTAGAAACGAAAGCCCTGAAACAGCTTCTCGTCCGTTTGACGGTACAAGAGATGGTTTCGTATTGGGAGAAGGTGCAGGCGCACTTGTTCTAGAAGAATATGAGCACGCAAAAGCAAGAGGTGCGAAAATTTACGCAGAATTTATAGGTGGAGGTCTATCTTCTGATGCTTACCACATGACGGCACCACATCCGGATGGAAAAGGCGTAGTAGCCGTAATGAAAAATTGTTTAGAGAATGCAGGTCTAAACCCTGAAGACGTAGACCATATTAATACACATGGAACATCTACACCATTAGGAGACGTTGCAGAACTTAAAGCAATTTCAGAGGTGTTTGGCGATCACGCAAAACACATAAATATTAATTCAACAAAATCAATGACCGGGCATTTATTAGGTGCAGCCGGTGCTATTGAAGCGATTTCGTCTATTATGGCAATGGAAAACGGTATTATTCCGCCAACCATTAACCATACAACAGTAGATGAAAATATCGATCCTGAATTAAATTTAACTTTGAATAAGGCTCAAAAGCGAGACATTAAAGTGGCTATGAGTAATACATTTGGATTTGGCGGACATAACGCTTGTGTATTATTCAAGAAATTAGACTAAATCCCGAATGAAAAACATTCGTAACATATTAAATTCCCGTTTTAAACGTAACGGGAATTTTTTTATGCAATTACATAAGATTCTCGGGTTTAAACCTAAGAATTTAAAATACTTCAAAAAGGCATTTACACACCGCTCCATGAATATTAAAGACAGTAAAGGAAATGCTGTTAATTACGAGCGATTGGAATTTTTAGGTGATGCCATGTTAAGTGCTGTTATTGCTTCTCACCTATATTTAGAGGTTCCTAGTGGCGACGAAGGTTATCTTACAAAAATGCGATCTAAAGTTGTAAGTAGAGAGCATCTTAACGAATTGGGTAAAGAGCTTAAGTTAATCGATTTGGTAGAGAGTAAAATTCCCCCGGGTCAGTTTGGAGATAATATTCACGGAAATTTATTCGAAGCTTTAGTAGGTGCAATCTTCTTAGACCGTGGGTATAAACACTGTGAAAAATTCATTTACAATCGAATTATTACACCTCATGTCGATATCGAGCGTCTGGAAGGAAAGGTAATAAGTTATAAAAGTTTACTTATTGAATGGTGCCAAAAGGAGAAAAAAACATTTAATTATAATGTTTATGACGACACTGGAATTGATGAAGTAAAACACTTCTCGGTTAAGCTTTCTATAGACGACAAAGTGGTGGCTAAAGCCAGAGCAACATCTAAAAAGAAAGCCGAAGAAAAAGCATCAAAGCGTGCGTTTTTTGTATTCCAGAATAAAATATCAAAAATGCTGTAAAACTTATCAAACAAAGCTATTAACTACAACGTTTTAGTTAAAGTTCTAGTAAATATTAATATAAACTTATAACAATTGAATGTTTATAAATATTATATTTACAACGTTTAATATAAGTTATGGCTGTTCACAAACTTATTCTGGATGATGTTTTTAATGAAGTTTCACACACTTTAATTGCGATTCATTGTTCTATTGACGATTACCGATTAGCCTATCTGTTAAACAAACACTTAGGAATAAGTCTGTCTCGAAAAAATGCCGATATCGATGTTAATGTAGACCAGTCAGCCTATTCTATTTTCGAGTGGAAGGACGAAAAACAGTTAACCACATGGAACTTGGTTTCTAATGCGTGTAAGACTGAAGTTTTTCAACAAAATACAGGTAAATCATTGTTCGATTTACAGGAAAAAATAACAAGGGTATCACATTTAATACCAGAACACAAGGCCGTTAATTATTTTTTAAAAATAGATAACGAGTTTAGTACAAATAAGGAGAAATATATACTGCAAAGTATATTAAGTATTCCTAAAGTAGCAACAGCCTTTAGTGTAGATATTAATAAATTGAAATCAAAAGAAAATTTAATTTTTTAGCTAATGCCATTAAATAAGAAAACCAAAATAGTAGCAACCTTAGGTCCTGCTACAAGTACAAAAGAAGTTCTAAAGGAGATGCTTGAAGAAGGAGCTAACGTGTTTAGAATAAACTTTTCTCATGCCGATTATAAAGATGTTGCCGAGCGCATAAAAATGATACGTGAACTGAATGATGAATTTGGTTTTTCTGCAGCGATATTAGCCGATTTACAAGGTCCTAAACTTCGTGTTGGGGTTATGAAAGAAGAAGTTGTTGTAAACCCTGGAGATGAAATTGTTTTCGCTACCGGAGAACGTTTTGAGGGAACTAAAGAGCGTGTTTACATGACTTATGAAAGATTTCCACAAGATGCAAAACCAGGTGAGCGCATTCTTTTAGATGACGGTAAATTAATCTTTGAAGTCGTATCTACAGACGGCGATTCTGAAGTTAAAGCAAAAGTCATTCAAGGTGGACCGTTAAAATCTAAGAAAGGTGTTAATTTACCAAACACAAATATCTCGCAGCCAGCGTTAACAGAAAAGGATATTGAAGATGCTATTTTCGCGATTAGTCAGGATGTCGATTGGATTGCACTTTCATTCGTGCGTCACGCTGAAGACTTACAACAGTTACGCGATTTAATTGCTAAACATACAGAGCATAAAATTCCGATTGTAGCAAAAATTGAAAAGCCTGAGGCGGTTAAAAATATCGATGCTATTGTAGCCAATTGTGATGGTTTAATGGTGGCTCGTGGAGATCTAGGAGTTGAAGTTCCTGCTGAAGAAGTGCCAATAATACAAAAGCAATTAGTATTACGTGCTAAGAAGGCAAGAATACCAGTTATCATAGCAACCCAGATGATGGAGACCATGATTAGCAGTTTAACGCCTACACGTGCCGAAGTGAATGACGTTGCAAACTCTGTAATGGATGGCGCTGATGCTGTAATGCTTTCTGGAGAAACTTCTGTTGGTCAGTATCCGGTACAGGTTATCAAACAAATGGCCAACATTCTTAAAAATGTAGAAGATTCACCATTAATTCAAGTGCCTCAATTGCCACCACATGTGCGTACAAAACGTTATATAACAAAATCAATTTGTTATCATGCCGCATTAATGGCCAATGAGATTGATGCACAAGCAATTTCAACTTTAACAAACAGTGGGTATACGGCATTTCAGATTTCAGCATGGAGACCATCATGTCATATTTTAGTGTTTACACCTAATAAGCGAATTTTAACGCAGTTAAGTTTATTATGGGGTGTTAAAGCTTTCCATTACGATAAGTTTGTGTCTACTGATGAAACTGTAGGTGATATTAATAGAATGGCTAAAGCCGAAGGTTTTGTTAAGAAAGGGGATTTTGTAGTGAGTTTAGCTTCAATGCCAATTGCAGAAAAAGGTATGGTAAATACCCTTCGTGTACGAGAGATTACTAAATAGTTTATAATATATTTAGATAAAAAAAAGGGAGAAATTTAAATTTCTCCCTTTTTTAGTTAAATAGAAAGGTGTTGTTACCAGGCACCAATAAAATGGCTTCCTGCTACATTGACTAACTCAGCACCTTTAGTTACTTCACCTGTTTCGGTATCAATAACGTAGATATTTCCATTTTGTCCCACAGGAGCAGCTGTTAAGTAGATTTCATTTCCTTCAACAGCGTACCCTTGGTATTGAAATAAATCTAAATCAACGGTATAAGGAATTTCATTTATTTTAGTAGCTGTTTGTGCTTCTAAATCTACTAAAGCAAAAAACGATTCTGGTCGTCCTGAAATTCCATCTTGAGATCCGGCATGACGGTATGCTAATACGGCTTTTCCGTTAGCTGCAGGTCTCCAGGCTAAAATATAAGCATCCTCGATACCTAAAGCATCGTCTAAGCTAAAAGTATAAGAATCATCGTATTGATTGTTGGCATCAATTTTTAAAATATGTGAACCGTTAGGGTCGCCTTGATTGGCCTGATAAACACTACCGTTATAAAGGAATGTATTAATACTGCGGTAACCATTGGTGTTTCCGTGCCCTACGGTAGAACTAATAATTGTTGGGTTTAATAATGATGGGTAATCCAGAACAATAGTTTTTGAACCTAAAATTTCATAGTCATTATCTCTTTCTGCTGTGGCAGGGTCTACTTTGCTTAAACGAGCACCAATATATAATTTGTCTCCTGCAGCATTTAATACCGGCATATCAATTCTTGAAATGTAATATCCTTGTGCCTCTTCTTCAGCAGTTAAAGGAATACTAGATTCTTCGAAGTTTTTAATCAATGAGTTTTCTAAGTCTAAGGTTACAATACCCATAGTGGCTTCGGTTCGTGTGTAAGTGTCGTCTGCAGTATCTTCAGGAGTTCCGTTATCATCAAATTGATGTTCAGTTGAAACATATACAGCGGCACCTGTTTTATCGCCATCGAATAATTTAATCCATCTTGGAGCAGACCCTACATAAGGTGCAATACTAACTTCAGATCCTGTTTGAACAAAATTTTGTCCGCCGTTAACAAGGTATTTAGAGTAGTTGCCACCTGTATCTCCAGCATAGCTAATATTAAAAATAGTATTACCATCTTCTGAAGCTTGTAAACGCGCTGTTCTGTTGGAAGGAACGATAAAACCATTATCGAATGGTGCTATTGATTTTGTTGGGTCTTTAGCATCATCACTACTAATAGAATAAATTAAGGTTCCACCGTTACCATCACCAGGGTTGTCTCCCATTTTTGCAGCAGCAACAGTAATCCATCGGCTGGTTTCTTCTTTTTCTTCGTCAATTATATCGTTAGAATCATCACTACAACTTACAGTAAGTAATAATGCGCTTAGTGCTAGACTTAAAGTATTAAGGTTAAGAAATCGATTTGTCATTTGATTATATTTAAGATTTATTGATAAAATAATTTAGTTTTAAATAAAAGGCTCTCCCAGGTTTCTGTACTCTGAGGTTATCGTAAAGTGCTTCGTTGAAAATATTTTTGACATCGAAGCTCACCACAAATTTTTGGTTTGGAAAAGCATAACTCAATCCGAAGTCTTGAGCTAATTGTTGTGGTACATTAAAGAATTCGTTTCCCGTAGTATTGTTACCTTGTGGAGGGATGTATGAAAACTCGTCTGTAAAGTAAAGGGTGTAAAAGAGGTTTAAAGCACTATGTTTTTGAAACACATTGTTTAATGAATACCTAAAGTTGCTGTTCATTGTAAAAAATGGGGTGTTAGGTACATCTATTTCCACACCTCGGTTAACAACTTTTAAATCGAAACGTGATAGGTTAAAATTAAAAGCAAAGTTCTTGTTGTAGGTATAGTTGAACTGTGCGTCGATACCCTTAGAAGTTCCGTGTCCTTGATTCTCATATAAAATAAGAACTTCATCAGGTGTCCTTTCAATAGGTAAACCAATTCTATCTTTAATATTTCGGGTAAATAAATTGGTAGCAAAAGTGAAATCATGTTTTTTCAGACTAAAGGTACCCAATCGGAATCCGAAATTATAGTTTTTACTTTGTTCGGGATTGATGCTCGGATTTGCCACAACGTTGTCGCCGTCATTACCAAATACTTCTGTTTCGTTAGGTAAACGAATGGCTTTTTCAGCCGATGTTAGTATGGTAATATTTGGGTGAATGGCGTATGAAAAGGCAAAACCATAACCTTCATTTGTTGTATTAGCACGAGTTATGTCGTCTTGAATTTCGCCTGTGTTCTGGTCAACATAGGGGTCTATATTTATGGTTTTTTGTTGGTAATATTTTCCAAATACACTCGCTTTTAATTTGTTTTCAAAAGCATTTAGCTCATAAGTGGCAGAAAATATATTTTTACGTAACTCTCTTGTTCCTGTGAAGGTATTTTCTAAATCAGAGGCATAGTCATCGCGGTCTTTTCTATCAATACTACTATATACATGGTTTAATAAGACTTTATGATGTTTGTTTATAGCGTATGATGCACCAGTTCTAATAGAGGCAACATTTCTGTTGATATGATTTAAAATAGGGCCATATTCTTCTTTTTCCTGTTGAGATCCCCAAGAGTATTGATATTCATTGCCTTCATAATCTATTGCTCTTTCTCCATTCCAAGCATAAGCCCAGGCTAAGGTGTCACTTACAACACGATTGCGTTTACCGTATAAACCGTTTATGCTAACATCTAAACCTTCAGTGAAAAGATTCTCTTTTTTATAAGTTAAATTCGATAGCATGGCATCAGATTCCATATACCTGTTTTTATATGGCATGATGGTCATAAAAGCCCCGTGTTGAATCTCCTTATAATTGTCTGAAGCTGTCATTCCAATAAAAAACTGGTCAGCCCATGTCACATTGGTAAAACCAACTTGAGCCATACCACCTGTAGAGCGGTAAGCATCGTTAAATCGTCTCGCTGTTATTGGCGTTTGTACACCACCAAGTCCAGTAACTTTAACTTGTCCACCCCAAACTTTATAATCGTTATCTGAGTAATTATGAAACCCGGAAGCCTTAACCGTAAAACCAGATTTATCAAAACGGTATAAACCATTAACGCTGGTTTGTAGGGTATTGAAAGAACCATAAGATACCGAAGCGTTAAAGTTGGTTTTTGTAGAATTATGAAGTACAATATTAATGGCACCTCCTAAGGCATCATCGGCTAGATGACCAGGAACCACCCCTTTATAAACTTCAATACGTTTTATCATGGAAGGTGGAATACTGTTTAAACTAAAGGAAGAACCATATGTAGAAATGGGAATACCATCAATAAAAATACGTACGGCACTACCCGATAATCCATTTAGGCTATACTGTACATTTGATCCTAAACCACCGTTTTGTCTAATTTTTACACCAACCGTTGTGTTTAAAAGTTCGTTGGTTTGAATATTTCTAATACTGGCTTCTTTCGTTTCTATTACATTAACGGCAAAACCTTCATCTTCAATTTTTCGTTTTTCAGTTTTGGTTTGTACCAAAACCTCTTGCAGATCCTGATGATCTGTAAGCTCCAAAACGACATTTATGGTGTTTGTATTGGCATCGACTTTAGTGTGAACAGTCTTAGATTTTGCATTTAAGGAGTGTATTTCTAAAGTATAATCACCATAATCGAGGTTTTTAAAAATGAATTCACCACTTATACCTGTTGAGATATCTTTTTTCATGGTTTCATTTGATAGAACAATAGAAGCACCTAGGGCAGGGGTATTATTATCGAATAGAACATAACCAGAAAGGTTTCCATTTTGTCCTATAGCAGAAAAGCTTATGAGTAAACCAATAAGAAGAGGTAAAGTTGTTCTCAAAACATTAATTTTTTTGACAAAACTATATCTTATTTAGAATTAGTACAAATAAAAATAAGGGATTTATCAAAAATTCATCAATGCTTAAAATGTATTAATGAATTGTGTTTTTTGTGAGGTAAATATTATGAAAGTGATATTTATTTATAATGATTATAAATAAAATACGAATGCTGACAGGAGTGTGGGCCGCTAAAATCCGAATTTTAACTGTACGCTAACACTTTTTTGCTCTGGTTCTTTTTTGGTTTCGGTATTTAAATTAGACAGTGAAATACCCAAAAGGCGTACCGAGTTTTTTAGTTTTTCCTGATAGAGTAAGTCTTTAGCTGTATCCAGGATAAGGTGTTTGTCGTTAATATAATAAGGTAGCGTTTTACTCCGTGTTTGAAGCGAAAAATCGCTGTATTTTATTTTTAAGGTTACCGTTTTTCCAGAGACTTTACTTTTTAATAAACGTCGTGAAACTTCATCGGCGATATGTTCCAGTTTTTCAAGCATGAAGACTTCACTAGACAGGTTTTCGCTAAAGGTACGTTCGGCTGCCAGGCTTTTTCTAATACGATTGGGTTTTACTTCTCTGGTATGAATCCCTCGAACCACATAATAATAGTCCTTACCTGATTTTCCGAAGTGCTCTTCCAGATATTCTATAGATTTTTGTTTTAAATCCATGCCAGTAAAAATACCGAGTTGATACATTTTTTCGGCGGTCACTTTTCCAACACCGTAAAATTTTCGAATATCTAATTGCTCTAAAAAGTCTATAACTTCTTCAGGATTTACCGTTTTTTGTCCGTTAGGTTTATTGTAATCACTCGCTACTTTAGCAATAAATTTATTGATGGAGATGCCTGCAGAAGCTGTTAACCCCACTTCACTTAAAATGCGCGCTCGAATTTCTTTAGCTATCAGAGAAGCACTGGGGTTTCCTTTTTTATTATTGGTCACATCTAAGTAAGCTTCATCTAAAGATAGAGGTTCTACCAAATCGGTATAATCGTAAAATATGTTACGAATTTGTTTAGAGATCTCGGCGTAGCGTTCAAAATTGTGTTTAAGAAAAATTAAGTCCGGACACAGTTTAGCCGCCAATGTTCCAGACATAGCGCTTTTAACTCCAAACTTTCGTGCTTCATAACTCGCTGCACTAATAACACCGCGTTTACCACCACCGCCAACAGCAATAGGTTGGCCTTTAAGTTCGGGGTTATCCATTTGTTCCACCGAAGCGTAAAAGGCATCCATATCCACATGAATAATTTTTCGTATTGGTAAATCGCTAAACATAGTGTAAATTTAAGCATTAATAGCTGTAATTTTATTGTGCATTTAAGCGGAATTAATGATAGAAATAGAACGTAAATTTTTAGTAACATCGGAAAGTTTTAAGGCTGAAGCTTTTAAGGAGACCAGAATCATTCAGGGCTTTTTAAATACGGATAAGGCGAGAACTGTTAGGGTACGATTAAAAGGAACACAAGGTTTTTTAACCGTTAAAGGACCGTCATCTCAAGATGGTTTGGAACGTTTTGAATGGGAAAAAGAAATTTCTAAAACTGAAGCAGAAGCACTTTTAAAGTTATGCGAAGAAGGAGTGATCGATAAAACACGTTACGAGGTAAAAGTGGGAGCACATGTTTATGAGATTGATGAGTTTTATGGTGATAACGACGGACTTGTTGTTGCAGAAGTCGAGTTAGAAACTAAAGAAGAAGATTTTGAAAAGCCGGAATGGCTTGGTGCCGAAGTTACCGGCGATATAAAATATTATAATTCACAACTAAGTAAATACCCATTTAAATTATGGAAATAGTAAAAAAAATAGCATTGGTTTTAGTTTTGGCACTTGCATTTGTGGCATGTAAAGACGAAACAAAGGAATCAGAACAAATAACAACAGAAGTTGTTGAGGAAGTTGTAGATACAATTGAAGTTATCGAAAAACCTGAGGTTAAAACTACAAAACAAATTAAAGAAGAACTTATAGCCAAAGGATTTAAGACTTTTGATTATGTAGATGAAAAAACACAGGATACCATTTTAATGCAACAGTATTTTATGGCCTTTTTAAAAAGCGGACCAATCCGTTCGCAAAACGAAGAAGAAGCCGAAATGTTGCAGGAAGCACATCTAGCTCATTTGAAAAAAATGTATGAGTTAGGTTATGCCGATATTTCAGGTCCTTTTGGTGACGATGGCGATATTCGAGGCATCACCATTTATAATGTGCCAACGCAAAAAATGGCCGATAGTTTAGCAAATTCAGACCCCATGGTTAAAGCTGGACGTTTAATTATCGAAATCCATCCGTGGTGGGCTGCTAAAGGATTCTCGTTAAGATAATATCTATTTTACAACGGTAATGAGATGATTGCCGTTGTAATCTTCAAAGGTTATACTATTACCGTTATAAGTACCAGAATTTGGTGTTGTTATAGTTATCCCGCAAGCGCCTTCTTTTAATGAAACTTTTAAACTTAAAATATCAGTTTCTGTTTCTGATAGGTTGATTTTGTATTCTCTTTCTATTTCGGAGCCGTAAAGAGGAATATTTATAAGATTTTTGAAATTTTCAAAGTTTTGATTTACAACATTATTATATAAATCATTATTAAATTCTATTGTAATATTATTAGCTATATAAGTTTCGTTTTCAATTAAATTATCACCAGTTACATTTGTTATTTTCAATAATATAGATGGAGGTACAATAGTTATAGACGAACAGTCAATTCCGTTTTCATCAGAATCTGAATTACAAGATAATAAAATAAACAGGCTTAATAGAAGACTTGAAATTTTCATAACGTTTGTATTTTATATGTAGATACAAAAAGTAAGAAAAGGTTGCGTTTAATTTCCGTAAATTCCAATATATAATTCTCCGTTAGCATTCATAGTTGCTCTGTACATGCCTGCTGTATTGAATTCCATTGCAATATTACCGTGTCTGTCAACCCCAATAATACCGCCATCGCCACCTAAAGCCGGTACTTTATTTTGAATAACTTCTTTGGCAGCTTCTTCAATGGATAAGCCTTTATATTCCATAAGCGCAGAGATATCATGAGCAACTACCGAACGAATAAAAAATTCACCCCAACCGGTACAAGAAATAGCACAGGTGTTATTGTTCGCATACGTGCCCGCACCAATAATTGGGGAGTCGCCAATACGTCCCCAGCGTTTGTTGGTCATGCCACCCGTAGAAGTTCCTGCTGCCAGATTACCGTTTTTATCGAGTGCAGCACAACCTACAGTCCCGAATTTAGAATCCTTAATAGTGTCATCGTAAAAAGCAACCTGTTCAGAAGCTTTTACTTTTTTAAGGGAATTATATCTGTTTTCTGTATAAAAGTAAGTTGAGTCTACAATATTTAAACCTTGCTCGGTTGCGAATTGTTCTGCTCCGTTTCCGAAAAGCATCACATGAGGTGAATGTTCCATAATCGCTCTGGCTAAATTTATAGGGTTTTTAATGGTTTTTGTTCCTGCTGATGCTCCTGCATTTAAGGTTTTACCATCCATGATGGAGGCGTCGTGTTCATTGGTGCCGGCATTGGTAAACACAGCTCCTTTTCCAGCGTTAAAGAGGGGAGAATCCTCTAAAACATTAATTGTTTTTTGCACAGCATCTAAACTGCTTCCACCATCTTTTAAAATATGATAACCAACTTTAATAGCTTCTTCAAGCTTGGCTTTATAAAGTGCTTCTTTTTCAGGCGACATGTTTTTTTTCAGAATAGTACCTGCACCGCCATGAATAACGATGCTAAAAGTGGCGGCTTCGGGTAATGACGGTTTGATATTGTTCGTTTCGTTTTTACATGAAAAACAAAGGATGATAATAAATACAGCGGAAAGAAATTTATGCATGGTAAATGAATTTATAGTTTTAAAGGTAGTTGTTTTTTATAAATTTTAGTTTTGTTATAACTGTTTCATTCTAAACTTGATAATTGTCATATTATGCAGGGCGTGTAATTTGTATCTTGACCATCAAAAACAACTAATTATTACAATGGATAAGATTATAGACCCTATTAACCGTTTTATAAAATCTTCAAACTCAGGAAGTTTTTTATTGTTGTTCACAACGGCGTTGGCATTAATTATAGCGAACTCCCCTTGGAGTTCTATGTATCATGATTTATTAAAAAGTGAATTCACTTTCGGGTTTATTCATAATGGTTTTGAGCTTACAGAACCTTTTTACCTTTGGATTAACGATGGCTTAATGGCCATTTTCTTTTTTCACGTTGGTCTTGAAATTAAACGTGAAATTTTAGATGGAGAATTATCTTCATTGCGAAAAGCATCACTACCTGTGGTGGCTGCTTTAGGAGGTGTTATAGTTCCTATAATTATTTACTTGTTCATGGCTCGAAACCCTGAGTTAACATCAGGGTGGGGTGTGCCTATGGCTACAGATATAGCATTCTCTCTGGGTGTTTTAAAGCTTTTTGGAAAGCGCGTGCCTTTAGGTTTAAAAGTGTTTTTAACAGCTTTCGCTATCGTCGACGATTTAGCTGCTGTTGTTGTAATTGGTGTGTTTTATGTGACAGATATTAACTTAATGCTTCTTTTGTATTCGGCGGTTATATTGCTCTTTATGACTATTTTAGGGATGAAAAAATACTTTTCTAAGTTTATCTTTTTTCCATTAAGTGTTGTGGTATGGATTCTGTTTTTAAAATCAGGAATACACCCAACAATAGCAGGGGTATTATTAGCTTTTACCATTCCTGCAACAAGAACGACAACTTTAGATCGTTTTTTTGAAAAGATAAAAACTTCTTTAAAACGATTTTCTGAAGAACGCGAACACATTACAACACACCATATTTTAAAACAAGAACATGTTCATGCAGCTATCGATATAAAAATGGCTTCGGAAAGTATTAATTCTCCACTTCAAAAAATTGAACACGATTTACATCCGTGGGTAGTGTTTTTTATCATGCCCGTGTTTGCTTTTGCAAATGCCGGAGTAACCTTAACTAGCGATTCAGAGATTGATTTCGGATTAGCCGTTCCAATTGCTGTGGCTTTAATTCTTGGAAAATTTATTGGTATTAGTCTCGCATCCTGGTTGGCAATTAAAGCCAGAATAGCCTATTTGCCGGAAGGGGTGAATTTTAAACATATTCTTGGTGCTGCTTTACTTGGTGGACTCGGGTTTACCATGTCCCTGTTTATTGCTAATTTAGCATTTACAGACGAAATATTACTAAGTTCAGCTAAAGTCGGAATTTTAGTTGGTTCTTTGTTTTCAGGTGTTTTAGGGTATTTGGTGATCCGAAGTTTAGTTAAAAAAAAACATAAAGAAGAAGTAAAAGAACAGGTTACAGAGAAAACTTCAGAATATATGTTCGATAAAACCATCATTTAATTATTATATTCGTAAGGAATTTTAAAAATAATAATAAATCGATAATATATGCAGGCAGAAACTGTAAGTTTTGGTATAGATAAAGCCCTTGAAGTTTTAGGGGTTAAAGATATAAACGAAGGAACATCGACAGGCTCGAATAATTTTGGTTCGGGAGACTTAATTGAGAGTCGTTCTCCTGTTGATGGCCAACTTATTGCTCAAGTAAAAACAACAACAAAAACAGATTATAATCAGGTATTAGAAACAGCAACTTCAGCATTTAAAATTTGGAGATTAATGCCAGCACCACAACGAGGCGAAATTGTCCGACAGTTTGCTGAAAAGCTTCGTGAAAAGAAAGAAGCGCTGGGTAAGCTGGTATCTTACGAAATGGGAAAATCGTATCAGGAAGGTTTAGGCGAGGTTCAGGAGATGATAGATATCTGTGATTTCGCTGTGGGGTTATCGCGTCAGCTTCATGGTTTGACTATGCATTCCGAGCGTCCGGGGCATCGCATGTATGAACAATACCATCCGCTTGGTGTTGTTGGTATTATTTCAGCATTTAATTTTCCGGTGGCTGTTTGGTCTTGGAATACGGCTTTAGCCTGGGTTTGTGGCGATGTTTGTATTTGGAAACCTAGCGAAAAAACACCGCTTTGTGGAATTGCTTGTCAGAATATCGCAGCCGAAGTATTTAAAGCTAATAACTTACCGGAAGGCATTTCTTGTTTAGTAAATGGCGATTATCAGGTTGGTGAATTTATCACTAAAGATAAGCGCATACCATTGGTTTCGGCCACAGGTTCTATTCGTATGGGTAAGATTGTGGCTCAGGAAGTAGCAGCGCGTTTGGGAAAAAGTTTATTAGAACTCGGAGGAAATAATGCGATTATTGTAACGCCAGATGCCGATATAAAAATGACGGTAATCGGTGCGGTTTTTGGGGCTGTTGGAACAGCGGGACAACGTTGTACCAGTACACGCCGATTAATTATTCATGAAAGTATTTACGATAAGGTAAAAACAGCTATTGTTGATGCTTATAAACAATTACGTATTGGTAATCCGTTAGATGAAACCAATCATGTTGGGCCGTTAATTGATACCGATGCGGTTAAAAATTACCAGAATGCATTAGTGAAAGTGGTTGAAGAAGGAGGAAACATAGTTGTTGAAGGTGGTGTGTTAACAGGTGAAGGATATGAAAGTGGATGTTACGTAAAACCGGCTATTGCTGAGGCGCAACCAGAGTTTGAAATTGTACAGCATGAAACTTTTGCACCGGTACTATATTTATTAAAGTATTCCGGTGATGTAGAAAATGCTATTGATATTCAAAATAATGTAGTTCAAGGGTTGTCGTCTGCGATAATGACCAACAATTTAAGAGAAGCAGAACGCTTTTTATCCGTTGCCGGGTCAGATTGTGGTATTGCCAATGTGAATATCGGAACTTCGGGAGCAGAAATAGGTGGTGCCTTTGGTGGTGAAAAAGAAACTGGTGGTGGACGAGAATCTGGTTCTGATGCCTGGAAAGTATATATGCGACGTCAAACCAATACCATTAACTACACGACCGAGTTGCCATTGGCTCAAGGTATAAAATTCGATTTGTAATATTTTTCTTTTAAAATAAACGCAACCTTTTAGCAAAACACGTATCTTAGATTAAAATGCTTATGCATATGAAGAGATACGTGTTTTTGTTGTTAGGGCTTATGGCTTTTGTTAATTGTAAACCTCCCGAATTTGAAAGGAATACCAGGGTTTTAGTTAAAGGAAAGATGATTGATGAAAATAATCAGCCTATTTCTGAAGTCGAAATTAGTGTATATACTTATAGGTTTAGTGGTTATATTTTTGATGCCATCGAGGATGAGTATCTCCTGGGTTTAGGTAAAAGTAAAACTGATGGCTCTTTTGAAGTTGTTTCACTTTTCGATAAGGATGAGGATTTTGCAATTGTAATAAATGGAAATGAAAAATATACTAATTATACATATCTATCAAGTACAACAGATCATACTCCTGAGGATTTAGTTTTCGACTTAGAAGATAAACAGTTAAAAAGCGTCTCAAAAGTTAATTACTCCATTAGTAGAACAAGCCCTGAAGGAACTACTTTTCGGTTTTCATTTCAATACAGCGATATAAATTGTATAGAGTATTTTAATGAAGGCGTATTAGAGCCCGAGTTAAGTCGTTGCTTTTTCGAAGCGAATTCAGGATCATTTTTAAACGATACTTACCCGGATTATTCCAATTCATTTTTAACTCCAATAGGAACAGTGGTTGAATTTCATTATTCAATAAATGATCAACCTGAAATTATAGAAACCTTCACTGTAGATCAAGAAAATTATGAATTTGAATTCTCGTATTAAGTTTTATTGCTTTGCTTTTATACTGATTTTTAAGGGTATATGTATTGCTCAGATTAACGATTCTATGCTGGAAATTAATGGAGGCAAGAGACTTCCGAAAAATCAGGTTTTAGGAACATATGCAATTGGGTATACTTTGCCTATTGCTACTGGTGATAATTTTGTAGGCAAGGGGTTAGAAGGAAAAGGAGGGTATAGTGTTGATGCACAATTGTTTGTTTTTAAACATTTTTTTATTTCAGGAACCTTTGGAGTTAACTATTTTGACGTAAAGAATAAAGAAATTATTGGTAATTATTATAAAGCGAAAGAAGGGCATCAATATTTAGGGTTGGGATATGAATTTGTGCTTGCAACAAATTTTAGGTTAGGTTTTAGTACTGCTCTTTTTGGTAAATCACAGTTCATCAATACTAGTGAGACCAATAATAGAGTAGCTTTTCAGAGAGATACAGGACGAATTCGATGTTATGAATTGTATTTTGATTATATGCTTAACAAAATTATAGCACTTCATTTAAATGCTGCTTACCGGAACGATAGGATGGATATTAAAACGGCTTCTGAAATTCAACCTTTATTTGATAATGCAGGCTTCTATACCGTAACCTTTGGTTTAAGACTTTATTTTGGGAATAAAGATGTTTTTTCAGGGATAAAATCTGCTAAATAAAAAAGACCTTGTTCCAGTTTGAGCAAGCTCATTTAGAAACAAGGTCATATCTTAAAAAGATTAATAGCAGTTCAAATATAGTGAATTTTCTTATACGATGTGAATTTTTTAGATTAAATTAAAATTAAGAAACTTGTTATCAACTATATTTTACTTTTCTTAAAATTCTAATGGTTTCTTTGTAAAGTTGGTATAATGATTCACTATAATCTCTCAAATAAGGTTTGGCTTCATTAAGTTTATCGATGGCGTCATGAAATGAATTAAAATAGCAAATTAAGTACGTAACAGGTAAATTGTTTAAATCGGCTTCTTCATTTTTTGTAAAGGATAGCCCTTTTTTTAATTTCTCTAAAATGGTGTTATTGGTGTTGTAAATATGGTAAAGTACTTTTTTATCATATTGAGGTGGCTCAAAAAGTAATTTCGTATCGATTGTATAGCTGGCACTATTATCAAAATGAATTATGGTTTCTTCCAGTTGATAATATTTGTTTGCATTTTGAAACCCCAGGTTTACATACTCAACAATTTTAAAAGAGTCCTCGTTTATGGTTATGGCAACTTCATCTAAAGCAGAGAAAAAGAGTAATACCTGTTCGTTTATGAGTTTAATATCTACTCTGGAATAGAAGGTTTCCTCTTTAACGATTTTCTTTTGTCCGGACCAGCAAACTACAAAATACTCCTTGAAAACTTTATACTGCGGATTGTAGTCCTTATGAAGATTCATAAAGTCGATTACCCCGTTTAAAGTGTGCTCGATATTGTTTTGTGCGTTGTTTTCAATGGCTTCAACAATTTTAGAGTTGATATCTTTTATTTCAATATCGAACACTTTCGGCATACTCATACTGCCGTCTCTAAAAAAGACCGAACCGCCATAATATTTCCAGATATTTTTTCTCAGTGAGGTTATTTTGCCTGTGGGTCGAATGGTAACCAGTCCAACTACTTTATCATCAGGAAGGTGTGGAAATGAAATATTCTCGTATTGTACAATTGGCGGGTTGGTTAAATACGCGTTAATTAAATTCTGAATTTTACTATCATCAAAAAAATCGACACCAACAATTTTGTTATCATGGTCTTCAACGCCAATTAAGATATAAGAATTGTTTTTAGGATTACTGTTCGATAGGGCACAAATATGCTTTAAAAATTTCGCCTTACCTTCTTTAAAGCTAATATTAACCTTGCGCTTTTTGTCGTAAAAGCTGTTTTCATCATTGTGGGCTAATAAATGCTTAATAAGCAGGCGTTTGTTAATCATAAATTAAAAATCTTTTTTAACGGTCACGCTATTGGCTTGTGCTTTTGGAAAGATAAGCATATCTGCAATATTTACATGGTCGGGTCTTGAGACTACAAAATAGATAATTTCGGCAATGTCTTCGGCTTGTAAGGCTTTAAATCCTTTGTAAACCTCGTTGGCTTTTTTATCACCTTTAAAACGAACCTGAGAAAATTCGGTTTCCACTAGTCCGGGGTTTATGGCACTGACCTTTATACCAAACGGATTTAAATCAATGCGCATGCCTTCGGTAACCGCTAAAACAGCATGCTTACTGGCACAGTACACATTACCTTTTGGGTATACTTCTTTTCCTGCTGAAGAGCCTATATTAATAATATGCCCAGACTGGCGTTCTGTCATTTGAGGAATTATGGCCTTACTCACATAAAGTAGTCCTTTAACATTTATATCCATCATGGCATCCCAATCGTCAATACTTCCATCTTGAATGGGGTCTAGACCATGCGCATTTCCGGCGTTATTTATTAAAATGTCGATAACCTTAAAGTCTTCCGGAAGACTTTCTATGGCTTTAAAAGTTTCTGTTTTATGGCTTACGTCAAAGTTTAAAATGTAAACATTGGTTAGCAAGTTTAATTCGTTTTGTATAGTTTTTAAGCGTTCAAAACGGCGTCCGCATAAAATTAAATTAATGCCGTGTTTTGCAAATTCACGCGCGGTTGCAAGTCCAATACCGCTGGTAGCTCCGGTTATTAAGGCTGTTTTTGTCATTATTTATTCTTAGTGTAATAATAGGGTACAGTTCATATCAATTTATCTGCAATTCATATATAAAAGTACTCAAAAACAACTTCAAATGCTTAAATTGATGATCCGAATTTTAAAAATGAAAAAGAAATTAAACCTTATTTTCTCGAGGCTTATTATTACTTGTAAAGCGGTTTTGGATTCAGGAAATGTGGTTTGTATATAGTCCGTATTCAATTTTGCTACGTATATATGCAATAGTTAATCTAAAAAAATTACCCTTATGAAAACTTTAAAACAGCTAAAATTTATTTTACCACTGTTACTATTAACTTTCGTGTTTGGATGTAAAGACTCTGATTCTGATGGAGTAAGCGCCGAAGCACCAAAAATTTCAGTTAGACTTGTTGATGCCCCTGGAGATTATGCAGGTGTTAACGTAGAGATTGTTGACGTTATGATTAAAATGAATGACGACAGCGATAGCGACCAAGGTTGGATGTCTCTAGATGCCGAAGGCGGTATGGTTGATTTGTTAGACTTTACAGGAGGTTTCAGTAAAGTATTGGTAGATCGTTTTCCTATTCCGGCAGGAACTTTAAGCCAAATGCGTTTGGTTTTAGGTGACGGAAACACTATTGATATTGAAGTGGATGAAGAAGGAACGGTTGAGAATTACCCGCTAAAGACGCCTAGTGCACAACAATCAGGATTAAAAATTAAAATTGATGCTGTTATTGAAGAAGGTTTTACTTATGATTATGTCTTAGATTTTGATGTAGAGAAATCTATTGTAATGGCTGGGAATTCAGGTAATATTATCTTAAAACCTGTTATCTACGCCAGTGCAGAAGTGAGTTCAGGTATTATTGAAGGAATGGTTGAGCCAATGGATGTATCAGCAATGGCATCTGTATTAGTAGACGACATGGGAACAGAAGAAACAGAAGATGATTTTGTGATTTCTGCATACACCGATGAAAATGGAGCATTCGCATTATGGGGTGTTCCAGCAGGAACTTATGAAGTTATGATTGCTCCGGTAGATGAAGCATCAGTTTACGGTATGGCTAGCGCCATGGATGTTGTGGTTGTTAATGGTGAAATTACTACTATTGAAGCACCAATCGTAATGATGTTAAAACCAGGTTCTATTTCAGGAACAGTTTCTGGTTTAGGTGAAGGTATGGAGGCAACAATTTCTGCTTTAAATGATATGGGAACAGAAGATACAGAAGATGATATTGAGTTTACAGGAGCTTCAGTAGATGGCGCTTTTTTATTGGAAGGTGTTACTCCAGGAGACTATGTAGTTACAGCTTCAGCTGAAGGTTATACTTCAGACGCCGTGAATGCTACAGTTAATCCGGATGCAGATACAGCAGTTGGCGATATTGTATTTACGGCAGCTGAGTAAATCTTAATAAAACCCTTAAAAATTTAAAAGCAATGCAATTCGCATTGCTTTTTTTTGTTTTAACCTATTATTAACTTCTTAAAATATTTATTTTAACCAATTGTTAACAGGCTTCCAAGAAAAAAATTAACAATTTGCATTGCTCGAATATGCGTATTATATTCGGCTTTTAAAAATTCTAATAATGATGGAAGATACAGGTACAATTGATATTAAGACAATTAACGAAAAAATAGAAAAAGAAAGTGCTTTTGTTGACTTGCTAATGCTTGAGATGAACAAGGTCATCGTCGGACAAAAACACATGGTCGAAAGATTGCTTATCGGATTACTTGGTCAAGGGCATATTTTATTAGAAGGGGTTCCTGGTCTGGCAAAAACCTTAGCTATTAATACCTTGTCACAAGCCGTTCACGGCACGTTTAGCAGAATTCAGTTTACTCCGGATTTATTACCTGCCGATGTTACAGGTACATTAATCTACAATATGAAAGAGAATGATTTCTCTATTAAAAAGGGACCTATTTTTGCGAATTTCGTATTAGCTGATGAGATTAACCGTGCACCGGCAAAAGTTCAGGCAGCCTTGCTTGAAGCGATGCAGGAAAAGCAAGTAACTATTGGCGACGATACCTTCCCGTTAGATAAACCATTCTTAGTAATGGCAACCCAAAACCCGGTAGAGCAGGAAGGAACCTATCCGTTACCAGAAGCTCAGGTAGACCGTTTTATGCTAAAAACAGTTATCGATTATCCTAAAATTGCTGAAGAGCAGTTAATCATGCGTGCCAACTTAAAAGGCGCTTGGGAAAAGGTAAATCCTGTAGTTAGCTTAGATCAAATATTAAAAGCACAAAAAGTGGTGCGTGAAGTATATATGGATGAAAAAATTGAGAAGTATATTCTTGATATCATCTTCGCCACACGTTACCCGGAAAAATATAAATTAGCCGATTTAAAACCATTAATTTCTTTTGGAGCATCACCTCGTGGTAGTATCAGTTTAGCAACTGCCGCTAAATGTTATGCATTTATCAAACGTCGTGGTTATGTCATTCCAGAAGATGTTCGTGCCGTGGTTTACGATGTGTTGAGACACAGAATTGGTATTACTTACGAAGCTGAGGCAGAAAATATAACTTCAGTAGATATCATCAATAAGATTGTAAACGAAATCGAAGTGCCATAATTGTCATTCCTGTGTAGGCAGGAATCTCATTGTTATTTGATAGGAATTTAATCAGATAGATTCCGCATCAAGTGCGGAATGACAAATTAAAAAATGGATACAAAAGATTTACTAAAAAAAGTACGGAAAATAGAGATTAAGACACGCCGTTTGTCTGATCATATCTTCGGAGGAGAATACCATTCTACCTTTAAGGGGCGTGGTATGACGTTTAGTGAAGTTCGTCAGTATCATTTTGGTGATGATGTTCGTAATATCGATTGGAATGTTACCGCGCGGTATAACGAGCCTTATATAAAGGTTTTTGAAGAAGAACGCGAACTCACCATGATGCTAATGGTTGATGTTTCAGGTTCAGAACTATTTGGTACCGACCAGCAGTTTAAAAACGAAGTGGTTACCGAAATTGCGGCGACCTTAGCCTTTTCGGCAACGCAGAATAACGATAAAATAGGATTGATTTTATTTTCTGATAAAGTTGAACTTTATATTCCGCCTAAAAAAGGGCGTTCTCATGTGTTGCGTATTATTCGTGAATTAATCGAATTTGAGCCGGAAAGCAAACAGACGAATTTAGCTGAAGCTTTAAAGTTTATGCAGAACGTCATGAAGAAAAAAGCAATTGTGTTCGTATTGTCTGATTTTATCGCTGACGATTATCATCAAACTATGAAAATTGTAGCGGGTAAACATGATGTAACCGGAATACGTGTGTATGATAAACGCGAGGAAGAGATTCCTAATCTGGGTGTCGTGCAAATGCAGGATGAAGAAACCGGTGAATTTATGCTGGTAAATACATCCTCTAAAAAAGTACGACTTAACTATGCGAAATACTATCGTGAAAAAGTAGGTTATTATAAAGAAAGCTTTAACAAAGCAGGAGCAGGAACCATAGATTGTCGCGTTGATGAAAGCTATGTTAAAAAAATGTTGGGCTATTTTAAAAGAAGAGGATAAACGATATATGAATTACAAAAAGAACATTATGAATCCTAAATCTAAAGGACCATACCTTCCGATTTCAATCCTGTTTTTTGTATGTTTTGTATTGTTTTCATTTGTTGCCAGTGCGCAGGTTAAATCGACTATCGATTCGACGTCTGTAAAAATCGGACAACAAATAACGTATACGGTTTCGGTAGAAACCGATTCTACAAACTTGGTGGTATTCCCCGAAGGGCAAACGTTTAATCCTTTAGAGGTTATCGATTCTTACGATGTTGACACCTTAAAGAATAAAGATAAATTCAACCTGATTAAAAAATACGGGTTAACGCAATTCGATTCAGGGAGCTACACCATTCCAAGACAAAAAATACTTATTGGAGATAAAACCTTTTTTACTGATTCGTTACAAGTTGAGGTAAGAAATGTGGTTATCGATACAACAAAGCAAGGCCTTTACGATATTAAACCTATTATTGAGGTTGAAAAACCAGCGAGCAATTGGTGGAAATATGTATTGATTGCTTTAGTGATTATTGGAGCCGTTGCCTTTTTAATGTATTGGTTTATCTGGAGAAAGAAACCACTAACCGAAGAAGAGGAAATCGCTTTATTGCCACCATACGATCGTGCGAAACTGGCCTTAAAGAAATTAGATGAAAGTCATTATTTAGAAAATGATGAAATTAAAGATTATTATTCAGAGTTAACATTTATCATCAGAAAATACCTTGACGAAAAAGTTTACGATCGTGCTTTAGAAAGTACCACAGATGAATTAATTAGCCGTCTAAAATTACTGAAAGATGGTAATCAAATCGATATCAGTCAGGACGATCTTAAAAACCTTGAAAGTATTTTAAAGCGTGCCGATTTGGTGAAATTTGCGAAGTCTGCTGTCGATGTCGAGTTGGCTAAATTAGACCGTAATACTATCGATGTAGAAATAGATCACGTAAAAGAAGCACTTCCGGAACCAACCGAAGAAGAAAAGCTTTTAGATGAGCAATACAGAGCCGAGCAGGAGCGCAAAAAGAAACGAAACAAAATTGTATTAACAGTAGCGATAAGTTTATTCTTATTAACAGCAACGTTTGTAGGTTTCGGTATTAAATATGGTTTCGGATATGTTAAGGATACCATTATCGGTCATGAGAGCAAAGAACTTTTAGAAGGCGAATGGGTAACCAGCGATTATGGTGTGCCACCGGTTACAATTTCAACACCTAAGGTGTTAAAACGAACCACCCCGGAATTACCAGAGCAACTGGCTCAACAAATTGAGCTGACTCAGTTTACTTATGGTAGTTTAATTGATCGTTTTTATGTTGTAGTAACAACGACTAAGCTTAAAAATTTAGGTCAAAACCAAGGCCAAGAAAATAAAATTGACTTACAAAAAGCTTTAGATAATAGTTTGAAGGTTTTAGAACAAGCTGGAGCGCAAAATATAGTTACAAAAAGTGAAAAGTTTACTACACCTAATGGAGCAGAAGGGTTGAAAGTATTTGGTACGTTAGATATGCCGGTACAAAATACAGACAGATACGAAACAGCAAATTATGCTATTTTAGGTTTCACGACAGGAAGTGTGATACAGCAAATAAGCTTAACGTGGAAACAGAATGATACTTACGCCGATGAAATGGTAGAGCGTATTTTAAACTCAGTTGAACTTAAAAAATCAGAAGAGTAATGTTTGAAGGAATAGAGTTTTTAAACAAAGAGTTTTTCTGGTTACTATTAGTGTTGCCATTAGCTATTTTGTGGTACGTGTTTAAACATAATAAGCAAACTGCTGAGTTAAAAATATCAAGCATTAAAGGGTTTAAAGTCACAAATTCGGTGCTGCCGAAATTCAAACACGTGCTTTTTGCATTACGATTATTGGCTTTAGGGTTATTAATTATGGCTTTAGCGAGACCGCGAACCGTTGATGTGTCGACAAAAACAAAAACAACGCGTGGTATCGATATTGTTATGGCAATTGACGTTTCGGCGAGTATGCTGGCTAAAGATTTACGTCCTAACCGTTTGGAAGCACTTAAAAATGTCGCTGCCGAATTTATTAAAGGACGACCGAACGATCGTATCGGATTGGTGGAATACGCTGGAGAAAGTTATACCAAAACACCAATTACCAGCGATAAATCTATTGTATTGCGTTCCTTAAAGGAGATAAGGTACAACACGGTTATTGAAGGCGGAACCGCCATTGGTATGGGGTTAGCCACTTCGGTCAATCGTTTAAAAGATAGTAAAGCGAAGAGTAAAGTTATTATCCTGTTAACCGACGGGGTGAATAATTCTGGGTTTATAGACCCTAAAATAGCCAGTGAATTAGCTGTTGAATATGGCATTAAAGTGTACACCATTGGATTAGGAACAAACGGTATGGCATTATCTCCTGTGGCTATAGATCCAAGAACGGGAGATTTTCAATATGGACGTATTCAGGTGGAAATAGATGAAGTATTGTTAAAGGAAATTGCTGAGGTAACCGGAGGTGAATATTTTAGAGCAACCAATAATAAAAAGCTTGAAGATATTTACGAAGAAATTAATAAGCTGGAGAAAACAGAAATAGAAGAATTCAAGTATTATAACTACGATGAAAAATACCGTCCGTTAGTTATTTTAGCAGGGCTGATGTTGCTTTTAGAATTTCTGTTACGTAACACTATTTTTAGAAGTTTTGTTTAATTCGTCAAAACAATTCCAAGAAAAATAAATAGAGAATATGTATCAATTAGAAGAAAAAATATGGTTTTGGGTATTAGGTATTATTCCGGTAATAATCCTATTCTTTTTGGTGCTTCAAATATGGAAACACAAGGCACAGAGCAAATTTGCAGATAAAGCATTGCTTAAGCGGTTAAGTCCGAATACATCATTATTTAAGTCCGTTTTAAAAGTCATTGTTTTAAGTTTGGCTTTTGCCTGTTTGGCCATTGCTTTAGTAAACCCAAAAGTAGGATCTAAATTAGAAACCGTAAAGCGTGAAGGTGTCGATGTGGTGTTTGCTGTCGATGTGTCTAAAAGTATGTTAGCTGAAGACATTGCGCCCAACCGATTGGAAAAAGCAAAGCAATTAGTAACGCAAATTATTAATAACTTAGCAAGTGACCGTGTTGGTATTATTGCTTATGCAGGAAAAGCGTTTCCACAGTTGCCAATTACTACCGATTATGCTTCGGCAAAAATGTTTTTGCAAGGCATGAACACCGATATGTTATCGTCGCAAGGAACAGCCATTAACGAAGCTATTAAATTAGCAACCACTTATTTTGATGACGAAGAGCAAACCAACCGTGTCTTAATCATTATTTCCGATGGGGAAGATCACAGTGAGCAAGCCGCTGCAGTAGCCGAACAAGCTAACGAACAGGGCATTCGTATTTTTACCATTGGTGTTGGAGATGTTAAAGGTGGTCCGATTCCTGAAAAGCGAAATGGTGTGCTTTTAAACTACAAGAAGGATAGTAGTGGCGAAACGGTAATTACAAAATTAAACGAAGAAACCCTTAAAACCATTGCCAGCGAGGCGAATGGGGTGTATATAAATGGAAGGAATACCAACGATGTAGTAGAAAGTATTCGAGACATTTTAAACAACATGGATAAAAAGGAATTTGAAACCAAACAGTTTGCCGATTTTAAAGATCAGTTTCAATGGTTTTTAGGTTTTGCAATTTTCTTTTTATTACTTGATATTTTCTTATTAGACCGTAAAACCGCTTGGTTAAAGAAATTGAATTTATTTAACGAAAACCTTTAAAAACTTAGGGTTTCATAAAAGTTAGATGAATATTTTATATAATTTTTAACTAACAAAAACATAGGGTTTTATATCTTAGAAATTATAAAATTGAAGATGAAGAACGTATTATTAATCATATTATCATTATTTGTAGGTAATGTTTTTGCTCAGGATGAAGACGCGCAAAAGCAGGCTTTGTTGGCTCAAAAAAAAGCAGATGGCTATGTGTACGAAGCCAATAATTTACTTCAGGATGACGATTTTGTTTCAGCGGAGATGGCTTATAGAAAAGCTGTCTCTGAACAACCGTCGTCGGTTGCTGGGATTTATAATTTAGGAAGCTCATATATTAAAAAAGGAAGTTTTGATGAAGCCCTTTATCGTTTAGAACAGGCGGCTAAAACGGCAACTTCAAAATCTGAAAAGCATAAAGCATTTCATAATATTGGAAATGTGTTAATGGAAAATAAGAAGTGTAAGGAAGCTGTTGAAGCTTACAAAAATGCACTAAGAAATGACCCTTCCGACGAAGAAACACGTTATAATTTAGGATTGGCCAAGGTATGTGCTGAGCAACAAAAAGATCAGGACCAGCAAGACCAAAACGAAGACGATCAGGAGAATAAGGATAATCAAGATCAGCAAAAAGATAAAGATCAGGAGAATAAAGAAGATCAACAAAACAAGGACGACAAGGACCAAGGCGACGATAAAGACGACCAGAATCAAGATAATAAAGACGAGGGCGATCAGGATAAAAAAGACGGCGACGATAAAGAAAATGAAGATGGTAAGCCTAAGGATGAGAAAAAAGACCAAGGCGAAGGCGATGAAAAAGAACAACCACAACAGCCTAGAAAAGGGCAAATGTCGCCGCAACAAATAAAGAACTTATTAGAAGCCATGAATAACCAGGAGCAAAAAGTTCAGGAAAAAATGAATGCTGAAAAGGTTAAGGGCGTAAAAGTTAAAACAGAAAAAGACTGGTAAACGAGTAGACGATTTTCGGTTTACAAATTGAAATTTCAAACGAAATCCTATGGGTAAACAAAAGATCTAATATCGTATTTATGATGAAACTGATAAAGCACATAACCTTACTGTTAATTATACTTAGCACAAGTGTATTAACAGCTCAAGTTAAATTCGAAGCAAAAGTTAGTAAGCAAACTTTAGGAGTTAATGAGCGTCTGCGTATCGATTTTGAAATGAATCAGGACGGCGATAATTTTAACCCTCCCGATTTTTCAAATTTTACGGTTGTTGGCGGACCAAATCAGTCGGTAAGTAATTCCTGGATCAATGGGGTGCGTACTTACAAAAAAACATATAGTTACTTTTTAGCGCCAAAAAAACGCGGCACATTTACCATAAATCAAGCATCTATTACGATAGATGATGAGGTGTATAAAACTGTGCCGATTAAAGTTGAAGTTACAGCAGCTGTTGATATTCCAAAGGACCCTAATAACCCGGATTATATTGCTTCCGAAAGTGTGCATTTGGTAGCCGAGATATCTAAAGAGAATCCGTATTTAAATGAAGCTATTACGGTGGTGTATAAGCTATATGTATCCCCTACAGTGTCTGTCGATAACTGGAATGAAATTGACACCCCACGTTTTAATGATTTCTGGAGTCAGAATATTGATACCCAAGGGCAAAAGGTTCAAAATGGCACCTATAAGGGTGAAAATTATCGCTTTTTAGTACTTCGTAAAACGGTATTGTATCCGCAGAAAACGGGCGAATTAACCATAGAGCCTTTAACGTTGGATATTGCTTTGCGCGTGCCAACAAACCGACGTGATATTTTTGGTGGTATGTTAATGACGCGCACAAACAGAACGGTGTCGGCAGGAAACAGAACTATTAATGTAAAAGCACTGCCAGAAGCTGGTAAGCCATCGGATTTTACCGGTGCAGTTGGGGATTTTAGTTTTGATGTTACAGCATCGAAAAAGGAGTTAAGTGCTTCAGAATCACTTCAACTAAAAGTAGCGGTTCGCGGTAGCGGTAACCTGAAATTATTTAAACTGCCTAAGGTATCTTTACCGAGTTCGCTAGAGGTTTACGAACCGGAATACAACGAAGATGTTAGAACCAATTTATCGGGTATGCAGGGAAGTATTTCCGATAGTTATACGGTGGTACCACAATACAAAGGTAAATACCCGATTCCAAGCATTTCATTTTCATATTTCGATTTAAAGACTAAAAGCTATAAGCGCTTGTCATCAGAGGAAATCGTGATTGATGTCTTGGAAGGCCCGACAAATAATGCTTCAGCCAATACTGAAGGTCCTGCAAGTACAGTGAAGCAAGCAGTGACCTTAAACAACGATCAGTTTGCGTTTATAAAAACCGATACGACCTTTGAAAGTATGAAGCGCACTCAGTTTTTTAAAACCAATTTATTTTGGAGTTTATTATTGTTGCCATTTTTAGCGATTCCTATTGCTATTGTTATTAGAAAGCAGAAAGCCGTTCGAGATGCCGATGTTTACGGTAATAAAATACGTAAGGCGGATAAACTGGCAAGGAAATATTTAAGTCATGCTAAGAAATCTTTAGGTAAAAAAGAAGAGTTCTATATTGCTTTAGAGAAAGCGTTACATAACTACCTTAAAGCTAAATTACATATTGAAACCAGTGAGTTGAGTAAAGAAAATATTACGGAGTTACTTACAGAAAAACAGGTAGAGCAGGATGTGGTTAAAGACTTTAATAGCATTTTAGAAAGTTGTGAATTGGCGCGTTACACCCCAATCGATATTGTAACCATGCAGGAAGATTACGATAAGGCAGCGAAGACCATTTCTTTAATTGATAAACAGGCACGATAAGATGAAAAAGTTATTAGTTACACTTTTGGTATTGATGAGTTTTGGAGTGTTTGCGCAAAATCTGGCACTGTTCGAACAGGCAAACGCTTTATATAACGACGGAAAATATGCTGAAGCAATTGATAAATATGAAGCTATTTTAGCAACAAAAAACGAATCGGCAGAGTTGTATTTCAATTTAGGAAATGCCAATTATAAACTTAATAATATTGCGCCAAGTATATATTATTACGAGAAGGCTTTACAATTGTCGCCAAATGATAGTGATATTCAGAACAATTTAAGTTTCGCCAGAAACATGACCATCGATGCTATTGATGTGTTACCAGAGGGTGGTGTTTCAAAATTAGTTAAAAAAATTACGAACACGATGAGTTTCGATGGATGGGCGAAATTAGCTATTGTTTTTGTATTGTGTTTTGTGATATTATTTTTAGCGTATTATTTTGCTTATTCTACTATGAGAAAGCGCCTTGCTTTTGTAGGTAGCTTAACGGTGCTCGCTTTTATTTGCATTAGTGTGTCCTTGGCATTTCATAAATATGCATTAGATAAAAAGGACCGTCCGGCGATTGTGTTTGTTCAGGAGAGTAAAGTAAAGAGCGAACCCAACAATAGAAGTGAAGAGTCTTTCAGACTTCATGAAGGGACTAAAGTACAAATTTTAGATACCGTTGAAGACTGGAAAAAAATAAAACTCGCCGATGGTAAATCTGGTTGGATAGCTAACCAAGATATTAAAGCCTTGTAACGTTTTTTAGATTACCTTTAATCTGTAATTATTGTAATATGAATTTAGAACGTGTTTTTAATAACAATAAGAAATGGATTGAAAGTAAACTGGAGGTCGACCCTCATTATTTCGAAGCCTTAGGTGAAGGGCAGAATCCTGAATTATTATTTATAGGCTGTTCCGATAGTCGTGTAACGGCAGAAGAACTTATGGGCTTAGGGCCTGGTGAAGCTTTTGTACATCGCAACATTGCTAATATGGTTACGGCGACCGATTTAAATGTCATGTCGGTAGTCGAATATGCTGTGGTGCATCTTAAAGTAAATCATGTGGTGGTTTGTGGTCATTATGCCTGTGGCGGTGTAAAAGCGGCCATGCAATCGGCCGATTTAGGGATTTTAAATCCCTGGCTTCGCAATATACGTGACGTATACCGGATTCATAAAAAGGAGTTGAATGCCATTAAAAATGAAGAGCAAAAATACGAACGACTTGTAGAATTAAATGTTCAGGAGCAGTGTGTTAATCTTATTAAAACTGCAGCCGTTCAAAAGGCGGCACGGAAACGAGGTTTAAAAGTACATGGTTGGGTATTCGATATTCACACAGGTGAACTTATTGATCTAAAGATAGATTTCGAAGCCATTCTTGAAAAAATACGAGAGATTTACCACTTAGATTAAATTTAAGTGGTTTCAGTTTTCATTGCAGGTTCTTCTTCAGTTTCGTCATCATCCAAAATATTCTTTTTATTTAAAATGCTTGGGAAAATTATTGGTGCAAGGGATTTTACGGGCTCATAAAGAACGGAATCTTCTAAATTTTCTTCACTGGCAAAGGGTAGTGTTTTATTCATCGTATCAAAAACAATAAGAATAACACTTAAAATCAATCCGATTTTTAAAGCGCCAAATATACCACCTAGTACTTTGTTAATAATCCCTAAAGCGGCAAAATCTGCTAGTCGTGTTAAGGCTTTTCCAGCTAAGGCTATCACGAGAACAATCACTATAAAGGTAATAGCAAACGAAACGATGTTGACGTATTTTTCATCCCAGTCTACGTTATTTTCAACAAAAGACCCGGCATAATCACTAAAGTGAATGGCACCGTAAACTCCAGCAATTAATGCAACTAAAGAGGCAATTTCAACAAATAGCCCTTTCATAAACCCTCTAATTAGTCCAAATAATAGCAAGGCCAGTAAAACGATGTCTAATACACTCATATTCTATAAGATTTTTAACAAATATAAATTAACTTTGCGACTTGGTAGCACAGACTACGAAACACAATAGAAATGGCGAGAGACGAACAATTAAAAGAACGATGGGATTTAGTGGTAGATAAGCTTTCTAATCAATTTGCCGATGGAGATCGGTTAGATTTAGATTCCATTATTTACCTTATTGGTGTTCAGGAATTAGGGCAACCACACCTAAAATTTAAAAAAGACCACAAGTTAGATTTAATGCATATTGCTATTTGCCGACTGTTAGAGCCTTATGGGTATTACGAGTTCGATTATTTCGACGACGATAAATGGCCGCACTACAAAGTAAAAGCACAGTTACCACATTTAAAAGCTGGTGAGCAAAGTGTACTGATGAAAGAGGCTATTGTAAACTATTTTCTTGAAGCCGAATATATCGATTAGTTTTTAGGCGTTACCCTTCGAGTCGAGCTTGGAATTTATCTTGAGCGTAGTCGAAAGGTTTTAATCTTTTGTAAAAACAAAAAGGATTTACACGGCAATCCCTAACGCAACTAAACAAAAAATAGTAAATTTGCCATCATTTTAAGGATGTTATGATAGATAAGATAAAAGAACTTATAGCTGAAGCCGAAGCGTTTAAAGCGCAAACTAAAGAAGAAGTAGAGGCATTTAGAATTCAATATTTAGGAAAAAAAGGATTATTAAACCAGTATTTTGCAGAGTTTAAAAATGTAGCAAACGAGCAAAAAAAAGAGTTTGGTCAAGCCGTTAATGCCCTAAAGAAAACAGCCGAAGATAAAGTAAACGCCTTAAAAGAGGAGTTAGAAAGCAAGGAAGAAGTAAAAGGTGTTTACGGTGATTTATCACGTCCGGGAGCTCCAATTAATTTAGGAGCACGTCACCCGATATCTATTGTAAAAAATCAAATTATCGATATCTTTTCAAACATTGGATTCAACGTAAGTGAAGGTCCGGAAATTGAAGACGATTGGCATAACTTTACCGCCTTAAACTTACCGGAATACCATCCGGCGCGTGACATGCAGGATACGTTCTTTATTCAAACCAATCCAGATGTGTTGTTGCGTACACATACCAGTTCGGTACAGGTGCGTTATATGGAAAAGAACCAGCCGCCTATTCGTACAATTTCACCAGGTCGTGTGTATAGAAATGAAGCGATTTCGGCACGTTCTCACTGTTTCTTTCATCAGATAGAAGGATTATATATTGATAAAGAAGTGAGTTTTGCTGATTTAAAACAAACACTTCAATATTTTACTACGCAGTTATTCGGAAAATCCAAAATCCGTTTACGTCCGTCGTATTTTCCATTTACTGAGCCAAGTGCAGAGATTGATGTGTACTGGGGATTAGAAACCGAATCTGATTACCGTATTACCAAAGGAACCGGTTGGTTAGAAATTGGAGGTTGTGGTATGGTAGACCCAAATGTACTTGAAAACTGTAATATCGATTCTAAAGAATATTCAGGTTTTGCATTTGGTGTGGGTATCGATCGTATTGCAATGTTATTGCACCAAATTAACGATATTCGTTTATTAAGTGAAAACGATGTGCGTTTCTTAGAGCAATTTAAATCTGCTTTATAAATTTAGTTAACTTTTAGAATAAACCTGTCTGAAGCCAAAGGACGCCAAGCTTGTGCGTGAGGGTATTCAGATAGGTTTGTTGCTATATAAAAGGCTTTTCCTATTTTATGCAAGTCGTAAACCTTAGCGGTGATGTTAAAAATGTGGTAACCTTTCCCTTTATTAATTACTTTTGAGACTTCAGTTATCAACCTATGTGAATTAGGTTTTGTAGCGTTATTGTAGCCTATATTTAATATGCCTTCTTCAGTAGTTACAAGATTGTAAACTACAGCTATCGTAAAAGTATAACTATTCTCATGTTTAAGGTCTTCAATAGGTGAAACAAAACCAATTTTTAAATTGTCTCTTTCAGACCGATCTATGTTTTCTAATTCTTTTATGAGTTTGTTTTTTAGTTCTAATTCCAAGTTATTAGCGGGAATAGAATCAATATTAAAGTCATTGTTTATAGTGTTTTTTTGAGCAAAAAGGCTTGATGAGAAAATTAAAAAGAAAGTAAAAATAAGAAGTCTATTCATTGGTTTAGTGGTTTGATCATCTTAAAATTAGCTAATTTTTCTTTCAAAAAATTGTTTTTAACAAATTTTAACTTCGTTTAGTTCGGTTTGTTCCGAACTAAAATATATCTTTGCACAAATTTTTAAAAGAAATGATGACGTGTAAAGAAAGAAGTACCCTAATTGAAAAGTTAGGCGTATTTTTAGAGAACAAAGAACAGCTTGCGCCGGTTGCTGCCCGCATTATGGCTTATGCTATTCTTAAAGGAAAGGCAGGAACAACCTTTGAAGATTTGGTGGTAGATTTATGCGCTAGCAAAAGTACCATCTCGACGCACTTAAATCATCTACAGGATTTAAAGAAGATTGAATATTTTACGAAACCCGGAGACAGAAAAAAGTACTTTATAATAAAAAGAGATACCATTTTAATCAGTATTGACCAAATGGTAGAGAGTTGGAATACCGAGAAAGAAGTGCATCTGGAAATTCGAGATTATAAAGAAAAGGTGAATAAATCGGGAACTTTAAATGAAGATGAGGAGTTTGATTTAGATTTTCATGACGATTACCTTCAATATTTAGAAGAAGCAACCAATTCCATATTAAGATTAAAAACAAAAATAATAGAGAGAACCAATTAGAAAAATCAATACACTGAAAATGATAAAACATAATTATTTTATATTATCGTTGATAGCATCAACGATGTTATTCGTAGCCTGCGGAAAAGATAAAGGTCAGGCTGCTCAAGGGCAATCACAGGCATTACCATTTACGGTAACAACCTTACCTCAAAAGGACGTTACTTCATTTATAAAGTATCCAACTACCATTGAAGGAACTATAAGTAGTGAAGTTCGAGCAAAAGTATCGGGGTACATTCAAAAAGTATTAATTGACGAAGGGCAAAAAGTAAAAAAAGGGCAGGCCCTTTTTAAATTAGAAACGCAATCGTTAAGTCAGGATGCCGAAGCGGCTAAAGCTAATGTAAATGCAGCTCAGGTGGAGGTTGATAAACTAGTACCACTGGTTGAAAAAAACATCATTAGCGAAGTGCAGTTAGAAACGGCTAAAGCTCAATTGTTACAAGCCAAAAGTAACTACAATAGTATTGTAGCAAATATTGGTTACGCAACAGTAACCAGTCCGGTTGATGGGTATGTAGGAGCTATTCCTTATAGAGAAGGAGCGCTGGTTAGTGCTACCAGTGCAAAACCGTTAACTACGGTGGCAAGCATAGATAAGATGTACGCATTCTTTGCAATGAATGAAACCGAATATTTAAACTTCATTCAAAAGACTGAAGGAAAAACACTTCAGGATAAAGTAAATAACTTCCCTAAAGTGAGTTTATTGTTGGCTAACGGACAGGAATATGACGAGCAAGGAACAATTCAAACAGTTACTGGTCAAATTGATCCAACTACAGGAACGGTAAGTTTTAGAGCGCTTTTCGAAAATCCTAATTTATTACTCGCTAACGGTAATAGTGGAACTATAGAAATTCCTACCAATTATAAAGATGCTGTGGTAGTGCCACAATCTGCAACATACGAGCAACAAGGGCAAACCTTTGTTTATAAGGTTAATGAAGACAATACAGTGTCGGCAACGTTAATTACAATTAAAGATAAGACCAATGAGCTTTATGTGGTAACATCTGGTGTAAATACAGGAGATAAAATTGTAGTGAAAGGTATTGGTAAATTAAGAAATCAAATGCCTATTGTGCCACAAGAAGTTGCATTCGATAGTGTTGTAGAGCCTATTAAACCATTATTCCAGTAAGAGTTAGAAACAAAAAATATTATGTTAAAAACATTTATAGAAAGACCGGTTTTATCAACCGTAATTTCCATTATCATAGTTATTTTGGGGATTTTAGGCTATGCGGCCTTACCGGTTGAGCAGTATCCAGATATTGCTCCGCCAACCATTCAGGTAACGGCTACTTATCCAGGAGCCAGTGCCGAAACCATTTTAGAGAGTGTTATCATTCCTATTGAAGAGCAGATTAATGGCGTAGAAGGGATGACGTATATGACCTCTTCTGCAGATAACAACGGTACTGCAAACGTAACGGTATTCTTTAACCAGAATATTGATCCGGATATTGCCGCGGTAAACGTACAAAACCGTGTGGCGAGAGCTAATCCGCTTTTACCTCAAGAGGTGAAACAAACCGGAGTATTAACCAAAAAACAACAAACATCAGCATTGATGTTCTTCTCGGTGTATTCTGAAAATGAAGATTACAATGCGACCTATGTTCAGAATTATTTAAAAATTAACGTGATTCCTGCCATTCAACGTATTGACGGGGTAGGGGATGTAAACGTATTTTCTAATCAGGATTATGCGATGCGTATTTGGTTAAAACCAGAAAAGTTAGCAGCGTATAATTTAATTCCGGCTGAAGTAACTGCAGCTTTAAATGAGCAGAGTTTAGAGGCTTCGGCAGGTTCATTAGGTCAGAATGACGGTCAGGCATTTACCTATAATATTAAGTATAGCGGGCGTTTTAAAACTGAAGAACAATATGAAGATATCATCATTAAAGCTTTAGATAATGGTGAGTATTTACGCTTGAAAGATGTGGCGACTGTGCAAATGGATGCTCAGGGTTATGAATCTTACGGATTTACCGAAGGCTTTCCGAGTGTGAATATGGGGATTTATCAAACAGCAGGATCTAACGCTCAGGAAATTATTACTGCAATTAAAGCAGAGCTAGAGCGTTTATCGGCCGATTTCCCTGATGGCGTTAAGTATGTTATTAATTATGATACGAACGATTTCTTGACGGCGTCCATGAATAAAGTAAAACACACCTTAATTGAAGCCTTTTTATTGGTATTCTTAGTGGTGTTTATCTTCCTTCAGGATTTCCGTTCTACGCTAATTCCAGCTATAGCTGTACCAGTAGCGATTGTTGGTACTTTCTTTTTCTTAAATTTATTCGGGTACTCCATTAACTTATTAACCTTATTTGCATTAGTACTAGCGATTGGTATTGTGGTAGATGATGCGATTGTGGTAGTTGAAGCGGTTCACGCAAAAATAGACCAAGGAGAAAAGAATGCGAAGAAGGCGACATTAGGAGCGATGCACGAAATATCTGGTGCTATTATTTCTATTACCTTAGTTATGGCGGCGGTATTTATTCCGGTAACCTTTATTCAAGGGCCAACAGGAGTATTTTACGAGCAGTTTGGTGTAACCTTAATTGTAGCCATTTTAATTTCGGCGGTTAATGCCTTAACGTTGAGTCCGGCTTTATGTGCGCTTTTCTTAAAATCTCACGACGAAGAACATAAAAGTAAAAGTTTTTTACAACGTTTTTATGATGCCTTCAACGCAGCTTTCGAAGCGACTACAGAGCGTTATGGAAAATCATTAAAATTCTTATCGCATAATAAATGGGTGACTGTTTTTGTGCTTATTTTATCGGGTGTGGGTATTTATTGGGCAGCCAATTCTACGCCTACAGGGTTTGTGCCTTCAGAAGATAGAGGTATTATATTTATGAATGTTGAGTTGCCAGCAGGTGCTTCTATGGACCGTACCAATATGGTGACGCAAGAAATTTATAATAAAGCAAAACAAATACCAGGTGTAAGAGGGGTTACTGTTATAAATGGTAGAAGTTTAATTAGTGGAGCAGGATCTAACTACGGATTAGGATTTGTTAAATTAAATGATTGGGAAGAGCGTGAAGACGAAAGTCAATCGGCAAATGCAATTATTGGGCAATTATTTGGTATTGCAGCGACTATTCCAGATGCGAATATTATTTTCTTTGCACCGCCAAGTATACCTGGTTTCGGTTTGTCTGGAGGTTTTGAGGTCAACTTATTAGATAAATCAGGAGGAAGTTTCGAGGAGTTAGATAAAACTACTCAGGAGTTTATTGGTAGTTTGATGCAGAATCCAGAAATACAATACGGACAGTCATCTTTCAATACAAAGTATCCTCAATACGAATTAGAAATCAATGTACCGTTAGCTAAAAAGTATGGTGTTTCGATAAGCAGTATTTTTTCCACCATGCAAGGATATATTGGAGGGGTTTACGCGGCAGACTTTTCTAGATTCGGTAAGCAGTACCGTGTGTATGTTCAAGCGCTTCCAGAAGATCGTTCGGATAAAAATTCACTAAACGAATTATATATTAAAACCGGAAGCGGTGAAATGACGCCTATTACACAATTCGTTAACTTAAAGCGTGTGTATGGTCCGCAGTCGGTTACACGTTTTAATTTATATAACTCCGTAAAGATAAATGGTGCATCGAATCCTGGATTTAGTACCGGTGATGCGATTTCCATTGTAAACAACGAGATTAAAAATCTACCTAGTAATTATGAGGTGGCTTATTCTGGTTTATCACGTGAAGAGGTTAATGCAGGTAATCAAACCGTAATGATTTTCTTGTTAGTAATTGTTTTCGTTTACTTCCTGTTATCTGCACAGTATGAGAGTTACTTGTTACCACTTTCGGTAATATTCTCACTGCCATTAGGGGTATTCGGAGCCTTTTTCTCCACAAAAATGATGGGGCTTGAAAATAACATTTACTTCCAGATTGCATTAATTATGCTTGTAGGGTTATTGGCGAAGAATGCCATCTTAATCGTAGAGTTCGCATTACAGCGTAGACGAAATGGCGAAAGTTTAATTGATGCAGCAATCCATGGAGCCAAGGCGCGTTTAAGGCCAATTTTAATGACATCGTTTGCCTTTATTTTAGGGTTGATGCCATTGGTATTAGCCAAAGGTGTGGGTGCTGAAGGAAATAATTCTATTGGTACAGGTGCTGCCGGAGGTATGTTAATAGGAACCATTTTAGGGGTATTTATTATTCCAGTGTTGTTTATCGTATTCCAGTGGTTACAAGAAAAAGTATCAAGTAAACCTGTTGTTATAGAAACTAAAGTAGACTAATTATGAAATTACATATAAAAAATACCATGGTACAAAAAGCTTTGGTTTTAGCTGTAGCAGCAACATTTTTACAGAGTTGTTTTGTAGCTAAAAATTATGACAGACCAGAGTTTGAAGAAACTGAGAATTTATATAGAACCGATGCGCTGCCATCCGATAGTTTATCGATGGCAGATGTATCGTGGACAGATATGTTTACCGACTCTTACCTGAATCAATATATTCAGGAAGGTTTGGAGAATAATATTGATATTCGAGTGGCTATTCAGCAAATGGCTGCCGCCGAAGCGTATTACAAACAAGGTAAAGCTGGCTACTTTCCAACTTTGGGAGCTACGGCTTCCATGACGCATCAGGAATTAGCGGGTAACAGTCAGTTCGGGTCGTTCTTTAATGGTTCGATAGAACAGTTTGAAATCTCAGGTAATTTATCTTGGGAAGCTGATATTTGGGGTAAAATTAGAAGTAACAAACGTGCAAGTGAAGCCAGTTATTTACAAAGTGTAGCGGCCCATCAGGCTGTGAAAACGCAACTCGTATCTAGTATTGCTTCGGTTTACTATCAGTTGTTAGCTTTAGATGCACAGTTAGATGTAACAAGAAAAACAATTGAAACCAGAGAAAGTAGTGTAGAAACTATTCAGGCTTTAAAAGATGCTGGTCAGGTAACTCAGGTAGCGGTAGATCAAAATATAGCACAGTACAACAATGCCAAAGCACTTGAAGTCGATTTAAGAGCGGCTATTTTTACAACTGAAAACACTCTGAATTTACTCTTAGGTCGTACGTCGGTTGTTATTGAGCGCAGCGATTTAGAGAGTCAGCATTTAGACTCTGAAATTAAACTAGGTATACCATCTTTATTGTTAAGTAACAGGCCAGATGTAATGGCGGCAGAATATGGTTTAATTAATGCTTTTGAAATGACTAATGTGGCACGTAGTAATTTTTATCCGTCTTTAACCATAACAGGTTCTGGAGGGTTGCAAAGTTTACAGCTAGATCAGTTAATCGATACGAATTCGTTGTTTGCTAATATCGTGGGAGGCTTAACACAGCCAATCTTTAATCAGCGTAGAATTAGAACGCAAAAAGAAGTGGCCGATGCCCAGCAAGAACAAGCGTTGTTAAACTTTAAGAAAACGTTATTGACAGCAGGAAACGAGGTGTCTAATGCGCTTTATACATATAACGCTGAGACCGAAAAGTTTGAATACAGACAAAAGGAAGTAGAAGCTTTGCGTAATGCAGAAACTAATTCTGAAGAGTTACTACAAAACGGTTATGCTACGTATTTAGACCTGTTAACAGCTAGACAAAGTGCCTTAAATGCCGAACTTAATGTGATTGACAATAAACTTCAACAGTTGTTAAGTGTAGTAAATATTTACGAAGCTTTAGGTGGCGGTTGGAAATAATACAATGAAAAAGAAGAACAATAAGTACCGATTGACGTTGGCAGAAGTATCTTTAAAAGATGCTTCTGCTCCAACCCAATCTTTAGATTTTGAATTCGAAAACCACGATAATATTTTCAATATTATTGAAAAAGTAGAGTCGAAAAATATCTTTGAAAATGCTAAAGATGCGAAAGAGTTTGCTGTAGGTTTAAAATTATTTGGTGAAGTTCTTCTTAGAAATAGGAATCATGAAGTTTTTTCAGATTTACAACCCCATTTTAAGGATTTTATGGTCAAATTAAAATCTTATAATGGTTAATTAATATGACTACAAAAGAGGAAGTTTTAGAGTGCTCGGTTGCTAATTTTACTAAGTTTGGAAGTAAGCGCTTTACTATGGATGAGCTGGCATCATCGTTAGGAGTTTCTAAAAAAACCATTTATAAATTCTTCGAAAATAAAGAAGATTTGGTCATTCAATGTGTAGAATTATTGATTCAAAATTACAAAGACGAAATAAAAAGTATCGACGAGGACCCTATAACTTCTATTATTTTAATCTATAAAAAGGCTTTTCAGCACGTTTCACATTTTAAACCATCCTTCATTTTCGGACTTAAAAAATACTACCCAAAAGCCAATTTGGTTTTCGATGAGTTTAGAGATTATACCTTAAACACGCTTATTTTTCCACTTTTAGTTGTAGCGCAAACCGATGGTATTATTAGGCCAGAGGTAAATTTAAGACTGTTCTGCGATCTTTATTTTGTGCGATTTGAAGAAATTGCTTTAAAGAATAACATATTTTTTGATAATTATACTAACGAAGAACTTTTAAGGCATTTCATTATTTACAATTTAAAAGGAATTACTAAAGAAGGTTATAAAATAGATTTTGAATAGTTTATTACTTTTGCAGCACAAATTAAGTTAGGAGATAAATCAAATATGAAAAAAGATATTGAAATTCCAAAGGTAGAGGACGTCTATGTAGCAATTGTAAATGAGTATAATGACATTTATAAAACTCAGGATTGGAATGCATATATTATTAATGATAAGGAGGTTGATTTAGACGTGGTTCTTATTGTTACTAATGGATACAATGATGAAAAAATAACATCTGTCTTTAGAAAGAAATTAGATAAGTTACCAGCAAAAAGTTATGCTAAAATTGAATTGATGCAGGAGGCTTTGTTCGCATTAAATAACCAGTTTAAGGTGACGTTTTTTGAAGGAAACCAAATGTTTGAAAAAACGTATCTGTTTAGAAAAAACACCATTAACCTAAAGGCTTTGCAACCGGTACCTTTAATGAAAGTTAAGGGGGTTGTTGTGAAGTAGGTTTGGAAAATATAAATGTAAAAGGCATCGGTTTTTCGATGCCTTTTTTTGTTACATAAAAATTAACCTTGAATTGGTTCTATTTTATAATTATTTTTTGAGTAACTCCTTCAGATCTTAAAATATATAATCCAGAGGAAAGGTTTGAGATGTTTAATTCTTTGTTGAGTCCAACTTTTACAAGTTTTTTAGAAACCAAAGAACCTGTTAAGGTGTAAAGTTCTAATAAAACTTCACTTTTATTGATTTGATTATCGATAAAAACGTTTAAGGTTTTTGATGCAGGATTAGGGTAAAACTTAAATAACCCAGTATATTTATTTGGGGTGTTAGTAGATAGGGTTTCATCTAAGTTTGTAAAGGTGAATAGTTGGCTGTCTTCTCCTGTGTAAGGACTTATTAAATCGATATTTGATCCATTTGTAGTCCCTGAAACGTTTGCAACTTTACCTGTACCTACGCTAGTAATTTTGTATTTACCATCTGCAATGTGTGTAAGATACCATTTTTGATTACTTCCTACAGGTTCATTATGAGATTGATACATACCTACTTTTGAATCGGCAACAAAGGCATCTAAAGATTGACTTGTATAATTAGCATTTTTTATGATATAGTCGTCATTGCCTTGGTTGTAAAGTACCCATTGATGACTTTCAGTACCGTTATAATTTGCTATTTGTGTCCATTGGTTTGCACTTGTTGGTGCAATAACTTTACCGCTTTCAACCCCTGTAATTTTATAGGTACCATCAGCTAAGGTGTAATCAGTAGCTATCGGGTCATCAATAGTTCCTGCGGCTACTGTTGTGCTTATAGTTGAAGTTCTTCCTAAAATGTCTTCAAGAGTAACTTCTACATTATCACCAGCAGAAGCGGATAAATTAAAATGCCTAATTTCAGGTTCAATTTCAGAACCTACAGTAACATCATTCACTTTTACAGTGAATTTGAATTGAGGTGTAGATGATTCCGGTACTTCCCAAATTACATTATTGGTAGCGGCTCCTGTTATAGAGAAACTAATTGCAGGGTTTTGTGGTTCTGAAGCGTAAGTCGATGTGGTTAATGTTCTTGTGGTTCCTGAAAAAGAAGGTGTCGTGCTGCCTCCTATTTGCATAGCAAATACACCATTGTTTTCATCGGCATCATAGGAGCTAGCATAGTTTTCTGAACGCCCCCCAGAGGTAATGTCACCACTGTTAACACTAAAATTACCTTGGGTCATTGGTAGCCAGGTGTCATCAAGTTTTCTTTTAAAGGCATCTTTCATTTCAAAACGACGGGTATTTGCACCAGACGACAACCAGTCTTCTAAAAAGGCGTTTGTGCTACCATTAAAAGTGACGTTGGCAACTGGATAATCCATTGTTACCATATGGTACCATTTATCTTTAGAGTCGCGACGAATCCAGAAGCCAAAGTAGGTATGATCGCCAACATCCCACCTACGAGACACTAATGTATTCCATTTGTTTAAATCCCATCCAATAATCTGGTTTTCGGATTTTAGGCCAGTGCCTTCTCCTCCAAAATTTTGTACTGTAGTGCCATCCGGTCTGTAAACTGCTGTAATTGGTTCTCCGTTACTTGGGTCCCAAATCGAGTAAATAAATTGATGACCATTAACAGATGAGTCTTGAAATCCGCAGTAAGCCCCGCCTTCTCCGCCTGCGTTCCACTGCATGGTACAGTAGTAAGTTGAGGTTGTTGTTATGGTAGATCGAACAGATTTCATTATAATATCGCCAGAAGCATAGTCGTTTGCCCCTATATGAGATGAAGGCGCCGAATTTTGACCAAAAGAGAATAATGGCATTATTAATACCCAAAAGTAAAGTAAAACCTTTTTCATGAAAGTTAGAGTTTAGTTTGTAATAGTTTCGGTAAAACTATAGCTCCTTTAGAAAACGGATAGGTGATAAACTTGTCTAATTGGTTGATTTTATATTCATTGTATTGTTCTGAGAATTTGGTAGAAGAGGTGTGAGTACCTAGAGTAGCCTAGTTTAAATCAAAAAAACCTCTTGTATATTCAAGAGGTTTTTTTGATTGTATTGTTTTTCTAAAAATTAGTCCAATTTTTCGGTTAGCTTTTTAAAGACTTTTTTAGGGTCTTTGTTTTCATAAAGCACTTCATAAACGGCGTTGATAATCGGGAGTTTTGTTTTACGTTTATTTTTTTCATTCAGTAGGTGTGCACTTTTAGTGGCGTAATATCCTTCGGCGACCATACTCATTTCCATTTGTGCTGACTTCACGGTATACCCTTTTCCAATCATATTACCAAACATGCGGTTTCTAGAGAAGATGGAATATCCTGTAACCAGTAAATCACCTAAATATGCAGAATTATTAATATTACGTTTCATCTTATGCATTTTTTTAATGAAACGTTTCATCTCTCTAATAGAATTACTCATCAATACCGACTGAAAGTTATCGCCATACCCTAAACCATGAGCAATACCGGCAGCAATGGCGTAAATGTTTTTCAGCATAACGGCATATTCAACGCCAACAACATCATCATTAACCTTAGTTTTTATATAATCGCTGGATAAGTTTTTAGCAATAGCTTTAGCTTTACTAAGGTCAAAACATGAAATGGTTAAATATGATAAACGCTCTAAAGCGACTTCTTCGGCGTGACATGGACCAGCAATAACGGCTATGTTTTCAAAAGGGATATTGTAAAAATCATGAAAATGTTCACCAACCAGTAATCCGCTTTCAGGCATAATGCCTTTCACTGCCGAAACAATAATTTTATTAGAAATATCGATGTTTAATTTTTCAAGTTCACTATGCATGAATGCCGAAGGAATGGCGAAGATTAAAACGTCGGCATAATCGGCAATGTCGTTAATATCATTACTGATGTTTAACTGCTCTAAATGAAACTCAACCGAACTTAAATAATTAGGGTTATGTTGCTCTTTTAGTAAGTGTTCTTTGGTGTATACGCTACGCATATACCAACCAATTTCATCTAAATTTTCGCAAAGCATTTTAACAATAGCCGTTGCCCAGCTTCCAGCGCCAAACACCGCATATTTTAAAGGTTTTTCCATGAAAAGTTTAAATGTTTAATACTGAGCAAAAGTACATAAAATATTCATTGTAGTGGTGTGAAGAAATTATTAAACAATTTTTTTGGCACGCGTTTTGAAACTCTTAAGTCAGTAACTCAAAAAACGAATGACTATGAAGACTGTAAAATTACTTTTAAGCTTTTCGCTAATAGCGACACTTTTCACATCCTGTTATCAGGAAACTGTAGTTGTGGAAGAAGAACCTGGAATATCATTAAATCAGCTATTGCGCTCTTATGAGATTTGGTATGTAGATATAAATAGTACGGTTGGTTACGGAACAACACCGTTTTTACAAAAAGCGTTTACTATGTCGTTTTTAAATGGTGTGGTGTATGCCAATAATAATATTGTAGGTTTAGGAGACAGCGGCAATGGCTTCGGAATTGATATCGGGGAATACGATGCTTATGAGATGATTTTAGATGTATATCACGATATTGATGGATTTTCAACTTTTGATGTGTATCAAATAGATAACAATACCATTGAATTGTATAACCCAAAAAATGATACGTCCTATTTCTTAGATGGGTACCAACGAAACAATTTCGATTACGATTTTGTGTTCTACGATAACATTCATTATTTCTTACAGGAATACGATGCCTGGGAAAAGACATATACCAGTGATTTCGGAGCTTTAAATGAATTTGACAACGAAAACTTTTTACAGTTTTTAGCAGGAGGCAATGATTCTGAATTTAGAAGCTCTCAAGATAATTCAGGCACCAGTGTTAATAATTTAATCTGGGATTACACAGGTGTGTATGGTGTAGGTGATGTTGCCGGAGATATGTACCTGAAAACTTTAACATTAGATTATGATTATTTCGACAATGAATATTTTGAATTGAGCGTTATAAATGACAGTAAGATAGAATTGTATCATCCGTCGTCGCAATCGGTTTACCAGTTTACAGGGCGTGGATACATTCAATATTTAAAAACAACAAATACAAAAGGCAAAGCGACAACAACTTCTGAAACCACAGAGAAAATGCGTAAGCCTAGAAAAGATAAAGTAGAAAACCCGAGATCAAGTACAAGGGTATAACAATTTTTGGTTGGTTATTTAGTAGTTAAGAGACCGTTTTAAAGAGACTTTCTTTAAGCGGTTTCTTTGTTTTGGAGTTAATCTAATTCTGATAGTTGTAAGCTTAATTCGCTCCAGAATTTTTCATGTAAATCTTCAGAACCGCCTTTTAATTCAAATCTAATTTGAGAAATATTGAAGTAGTTTGAATCTACAAGCCACTTAGAACCTTCATTTTCTATTGTTACTTTTCTTTTGGTTTGTATATATGGTTTGATTTCACAACAAACACATTTATATCTATTGTCTGAATATTCGGTTTCAAAATAAGGGATAACTTTTTTTAAAATAGTATCTTCAGAGTGTTTTGAGTATGAGATTTTTAGGTAACTATAATGTTTTCCAAAATCGATTCCTTTTTTCGAAAAAATAGGTCTGATACTATTATTTTTACAGATAAGAAGAAGATAATCTTCAATTCCTTTATCAATATTTTCTAATTTAATTTCTTCTAAGAGACAATTTGTATAATAATTTTTTAAGTTCTCATCTAAATATATTTTGTTCATAAAAGAAGAAGTTTTGGTCTATTTATAAAAAAGCATATCATCAATATGTTCCCAAACGTGTTCGGGTAGCATAGGCTTTACATTTTTGCCTGCTTTAATAGACTTTCTAATAAAGGTTGAAGAAAGTTCCATTACCGGGGCATCGATATGATGAATTTTAGGGTGGTTATCGAAAATCGTGGTTTGCTGTTCTCCCGAAATTCTAGGGTACACATAAATATGATGATGCTCTAAAATCACCTGGTAGTTTTTCCACTTATGGAAGCTTTTTAAATTGTCTTCACCCATAAGTAAGGCAAATTCATGACCAGGATATTTTTCCTGTAAGTGTACCAGTGTATTAATGGTGTAATTTGGCTGTGGTAAATTAAACTCGATATCGCAAGGCTTAAGCTTGTCGTAATCTTTTGTGGCGCGATGCACCAGTTCTAGCCGGTCGAAGTTGTCTAGTAAAGTGCTTTTCTTTTTAAACGGGTTATGCGGTGTTACCACAAACCAAACTTCATCTAAATCACTGTATTCTGCTATGTGATTGGCAATAATTAAATGTCCAACATGAATAGGGTTAAAAGAGCCAAAATACAATCCGATTTTCATGAGTTTAGTACAGTGTTTATAAGTTTTAAAAACGCCATAACTACTAAGTAATTATGGCGCGCTATTTTATTTTTAAGAGTTTATAAAATCTCTTACCAGTGTTTCGGCTTCTTCTAAAGCGTGTTCTAAGGTGTCGTTCACTACTATTTTATCGAAAAGCGGTGCGGTTGCCAATTCGGCTGATGCTTTCGATACACGCATGCTTATCTTTTCTTCGCTTTCCGTTTTACGGTTTTTCAAGCGAATTTTAAGTTCGTCAATACTTGGGGGTTTTACGAAAAGCGCCAGCGTTTGCTCAGGGAATTTTCGTTTTATACGTAAGCCTCCAGATACATCGATATCGAAAATAACATGTTTACCCATCGCCCAGATGCGTTCTACTTCAGTTTTTAAAGTACCGTAGAAATTATCGCGATACACTTCCTCCCATTCTAAAAAATCTTCATTTTTAATATGTTTTTTAAAATCTTCAAGCGATAAAAAGTAGTAGTCTTTACCGTCTACTTCTGTGCCGCGTTTTTCACGTGATGTCGCCGATATTGAAAATTCTAAATTTAAATCTTCAATACCTAATAAATGTCTTACTATGGTTGTTTTTCCCGAACCCGATGGTGCAGAAAATACAATAAGTTTACCTTGATTCAATGTTATAAGGTTTTGGTATTATTATAATACGTTTAATAATTGTTCTTTAATTTTTTCCAGCTCGTCTTTCATCTGTACGACTAACTGTTGCATTGGTGCATAGTTGCTTTTAGAACCAATGGTATTTATTTCACGACCCATTTCCTGAGAGATGAAGCCTAATTTTTTTCCGTTGGAGTCTTCAGAATTGATAGATTCTATAAAGTAGTTTAAATGATTTTTTAAACGTACTTTTTCTTCGGTGATATCGAATTTTTCAATGTAATAGACTAATTCCTGTTCGAAACGGTTTTCGTCGTATTTCTCCTTTAGTTCTTCAACACCTTTTAATAATCGCTCGCGAACCCCTTGAACACGCTCCGGATCCATCGCTATTACCTGTTCCAGAATACTACCTATAGTTGCTACTCTGGCGTTAAAATCTTGTTCTAAAACTTTACCTTCGTCTAATCGGTGATTGTTTAAATCTTTTACAGCTTTGTGAATTTCGGCATCGATAAGTTGCCATTCGTTTTCGTCAATTTCTTCACGAACGGTATTTAAAGCATCAGGGAAACGCACCGCCATTTTTAATAATTCAATGTCATTTCCATCAACCACTTGACGCAATTGTTCAATATATTGTTTAACAACAGGTGTATTAATTTGCGTTGAGGTGTCTTCGGCAGTGGCTTCTACATAAATTGAAAAATCGACTTTACCTCTTACCAGTTTATCGGCAAGAAGTTTTCTAATGGCCAATTCTTTTTCTCTGTATATAGACGGCATTCTCGCATTTAAATCTAAATTTTTGCTGTTAAGTGATTTTAACTCTATAGTCACTTTTTTGGTAGGCAATTGCAAAACCGATTTACCGTAGCCTGTCATTGAATATATCATAAACAAAGTGTTTTAAAGGGTACAAAGGTAATATTAAAACCTAAAGTATAGAAAAACAGGATATAAATACGTGTATAAATATTTACAATAAGGTTTGTGAGCAGATTAAAATGAAAAAAGCTTCACATTTGTGAAGCTTTTTGTTGTACTCAAGGCGGGAATCGAACCCGCACTCCTAAGAATCGGATTTTGAATCCGACGCGTCTACCAATTCCGCCACTTGAGCATTTTAGCGAGAGCAAAAATATATAAAATTTTCATAATTATGATAAAAATACGGTGTAATATACTTTTTAGGTAAAAATAAATGTCTAAATTTGCACCTCGTTAAAAACAAGCCGCGCTTTTGCGCTAAAAAACAACAAGTTAGCTATGCCGACAATTGTAACCGAAGCCAAGATTTTTGCATGTACCCAAAGTCAGGTACTGGGAGAGAAAATTGCTAAGGCTTTTGGAACAGAATTAGGAAAAGTAATTATGTCGACTTACAGCGATGGAGAGTTTCAACCATCGTATGAAGAATCGATTAGAGGGACTCGTATTTTTATCATTGGATCTACCAATCCTGGACCGGAAAACTTAATGGAAATGTTATTAATGATTGATGCTGCTAAACGTGCATCAGCAAGACACATTACCGCGGTTTTACCATATTTTGGATGGGCAAGACAAGATAGAAAAGATAAGCCTAGAGTGCCAATTGCAGCAAAACTTGTTGCTAAAACCTTAGAAGCTGCGGGAGCAACAAGAATTATCACCATGGATTTACATGCTGATCAAATTCAAGGGTTTTTCGAGAAACCAGTTGATCATTTATTCGCGTCAACTATTTTCTTACCATATTTAAGGAGTTTAGGTCTGGATAACTTAACAATCGCTTCTCCTGATATGGGAGGTTCGAAACGTGCTTATGCTTATGCAAAAGCTTCAGGAAGTGATGTGGTTATTTGTTACAAGCAACGTGCTAAAGCCAATGTTATTTCTCATATGGAATTAATTGGTGATGTAACCGGGAAAAATGTAGTGTTAGTTGATGATATGGTAGATACTGCAGGAACTTTAACTAAAGCTGCCGATTTAATGATGGAGCGAGGAGCATTAAGCGTTAGAGCGATTTGTACTCATGCTTTATTATCTGGTAAGGCTTACGATAATTTAAATAATTCAAAACTAGAAGAACTTATAGTAACAGATTCTATTCCTGTTAAGCCATTAAGCGATAAGATTAGAGTATTAAGTTGTGCCGATTTATTTGCTGAGGTAATGGAAAAAGTACACAACAACCAATCTATAGCTTCTAAATTTGTAATGTAAAAAGACATGAAAGCGCATACGTGCTTCCATTATAAACAAGTAATAATAAATAAATAATTATGAAATCAATTACAATCAACGGATCTCAAAGAGAAAGCGTGGGCAAAAAAGCAACAAAAGCCTTACGTAATGCTGGTCAGGTTCCTTGCGTATTATACGGAGGAGATAAACCAGTTCATTTCTCTGCAGATGAAATTGCATTCTCTAAACTTGTATACACGCCTAATGCGCATACAGTTGTGATTGCTTTAGAAAATGGTGAAACTTACAATGCGGTATTACAAGATATCCAATTTCACCCAGTAACAGATGCTATCTTACACATCGATTTCTACCAGTTATTCGAAGACAAAGAAATTACTATGGAAATTCCTGTAGTATTAATTGGTAACTCTCGTGGTGTTAAGAATGGTGGTGTTTTACGTAAAAATAAACGTAGCTTAAGAGTAAAAGCTCTTCCAGCTAACTTACCAGATTTTATCGAAGCAGATATCACTCCTTTAAAAATTGGTGGTAAATTATACATCACTACTTTAGAAAACGATGCTTACAAATTTATGCACCCAGATAACACGGTTGTATGTCAAGTAAGACGTTCTAGAACTTCAGTAGATGTTGATGACGAAGATGAAGAAGAAGAAGTAGAAGCAGCAGCAGCAGAATAAGACTTTATTCTAAATTGAATACGAAAGCATCCTGAATTCAGGATGCTTTTTTATTTTTACAAAAGATTTTTAAGACGACACATATTTTATGAAGAAATACTTAATCGTAGGTTTAGGAAACATTGGAGATAAGTATGAGAATACGCGCCATAATATAGGGTTTAAGATTTTAGATTTTTTCGCTAAAAAGGAAGGGCTAACATTCGAAACTCAAAAATTAGGTGATGTAACGGAATATAAATTAAAAGGGAGAACCTTTATTTTTTTAAAGCCAAGCACTTATATGAATTTAAGTGGTAAGGCAGTGCTGTATTGGTTGACGAAAGAGAAAATTCCCTTAGAAAACCTTTTAGTAATTACCGACGATTTGAACTTGCCTTTTGGAAGTATTCGTGTTAAAGCTAAAGGAAGTGATGGGGGGCACAACGGTTTAAAAGATATTCAGGATAAATTGAATACTACCAAATATAACCGCTACCGATTCGGAATTAGTGATACGTTTAGTAAAGGGCGTCAAGTTGATTATGTGCTTGGCGAGTGGACGGAAGAAGAAAATGATAAATTAAACGAGCGTTTAGAAAAATCGGTAGAACTAATAAAATCATTTGGTTTGGCTGGACTATCAAATACCATGAATAGTTTTAATGGGAAGTAAAAAAAGCAGAACTCAATTCTGCTTTTTTTATTTATTTAATGATAATTTTTTTACTCGATTTTCGCATACCATCACTAACAGTTAAAAGGTAAAGCCCGGTTTGAACTTGATTTAAATTAATGTCCTGTTCAAAGTCACCAGGGTTTTTATACCTGTTTTTAAAAATCGTTCTACCTCTTAAGTCAACAATATCTACAGTAATATTGCCCTCTAGTGATCCATTTAATTTAATTGTAAAAGTTCCATTATTAGGATTAGGGAAGACATTGAAGTTATCAAAGCCAAATTGCTCAACGCTAAGTGTAGGAATGATATTTAAGCTGTAATCTTCAACTTCTCCATCAAAACCATTTTCGCAAAGTATTGGAGAACCTTCACCAGCAAACTTGGTAGATATTCTCATAATGGTATTGCCTAATACGGCATTACTCGGAACCGTAATAGAAAACGGAGAATTACTTGTAGGACCATTAACAACATTGGTTGCCGACCCTAAGATATAAGTTTCACCATCATCATCAAAACTACAATTTTGATTCCAGTCAATCCAAACAACTGTATTGGTGCTGTAATCTCCATCTGTATTTACATTAACCGTTAAGTCAAATGTGTTAGATCGATTGACATCTGTAGAAAGATTGGTGTAATCTGAATAGCCCGAGGGTTTTCCATTATTTAGATTATTGATGGTGTTAAAAATAACTCCTGTGGTACTGGTTTCGTAGTTGTCGTTTGCAATAGATTTACAAACACCATTGTAAAATGGAAATTCAAATACTTTATCTTTGGTTAGGGAGTTAGAGGTTCCGGTAACAGTGATGGTATAGTCATCATTAGCGATGTTGTCTAGGTTGTTAATAGTCATTGTTACAGTGCCATCTGAATCTAAACTTGTTGGAGAAAATGTTACCGATGATCCTGCTGGGTTGCCTGTTGCGCTAAATGTTGTATTGTCTGTATAACCGTTAGCAGTGGCAAAGTTAAAATGAAAAATAGCAGAAGTGCTCTTACAAGCTAATGGGTCCAGAGTTTCACCTACCATAAAGAATTCCGGCTCATTTGATATCGAGAAATCAAAGTCTGAAACATCATAAAAAATATTGTCGGCAGCTTCAATTAATATTCTAGCAGTTGTTGTATTGGTCAGGCTGGGTACGGTGTAATTGTATGACCCATTATTTGGTACATTGGAGGCTATGGTTGTATCAAATGTAAGTCCGCTATCGGTAGATAACTTTATATTTACATTTTGACAATTAATGGTGCCATTGTTCGTTTGACCCACTTCCCATGTTATTTCCTGTGAAGTTCCCTGTGCCCAGGATATAGGATTAGTGACAGTAAATGGAGTAACGTCTTCAACGGTTATTTGCATTGTGTCGTAACTGGACTGTCCAATACTGCCATCACCGGGCGATCTGTCACGTACCGTTAGAGCCCAGTTTAGCGTTCTGCCTACGTTAGAAACTGTTTCCCAGTCGCTAAAAATATTAGGGTCCGTTTGAGTAATTTTTCCTTCTAAAACACTACTGAAATTAGGGATGTACCGATCACTTGAATTTGAAGGCGGTAATGAGCGATTCATAGAACCCGTAGCTAAATCGGGCCCAAAATTTAAATAGTTTGTTGTGCCGCTATCTATTTGTTCCCAGCAATAGGTTAAGTTATCTGCCCTATTGGAGTCTGTTGCATTTCCTTTTAAAACATAAGCGGTACCCGCAGGGATAATATAATCAGGACCGGCATCGGCAGCTGGTGGAAGGTTATTAATGTTTTCAGTAGTTTGGCATTTACCAACAATATTATCAAGAATTTGTTTTATACTGTGATAGTGAAAATAAGCATCACTGTTATTTTCTACATTGTCTGGACCTACAATACCGGCATATCCCATTATCGTCGATCCGCTCCCTGGTTCCGAGTTTACTCCAGTACCTTCAGATTCAAATGCGAAGGTGTGGTTTGCTCCCATTTGGTGACCAATTTCGTGAACAACAAAATCTATATCAAAAGTATCGCCTTCTGGAATTCCGTTAGAGGGAGAGGTAAAGCCACTGCCTTTATGCATATCGTTTGATGCGGGAGTGTCGTCTTCACAAACACAACCTATACAACCTGCATTTCCGCCCCCACCAGTAGCACCGAATAAATGTCCTATATCATAGGCGCTGTTTTCTATTACAGATGTTAAAGTGTTTTGTAGTTGTAAATTCCAGCCTTCAGGCTCACCTGCATAATCTTCACTTGCCCCTATATTGGCATCGGAATAAGGATCGGTGGTTGCATTGGTATAAATAAGTTGGGGCGCATCAACCAATTCGAAAGTAATAGCCATATCGGTTTCAAAAATTTCATTAACACGACCAATGGTTGTGTTAATTGCTGCTAAGGCATCGGCAACGGCATTTCCGTTCGCAGCAATGCCATCGTTATGGTAAGCGGTATATTCAGCGGTGGTAGAAATAGCTATTCTGAATTTTTGAAGGGTTTGATTATTAGCGCCGCCTTCGTCTACGGTTGTTTTTGAATATGAAGTGCTTTTTAAAGATAATTTATCAAGGTTCTCAAATGTTTTACATAGAAATTCATATTTCAAATCATTTTTATCAGCTCTATGGTAAAGAACATACTCGTCTGAGTTTTTCTCTACCGGCTGCATAAAAATCATTCCTTTGTTCATGGATGTAACCATGGTGTATACACCTTGTGGAGAAATAGACATTCTTAGTTTTTTACCTGAATTAGTCAAGGAATAGCCTACATAGGTTTTTATATCAGGGTATTTATTTACTAACGATGGAGCAAAAACAGAAGATTCATAAATTTTGAATGTTTCAATGATTCCATCATGTGATGGAATGTCTACTAAGGTTTCAGTTTTTTTAGATTTAGCGTATCTCGATGTTGCTGGACCTATATTCTTTTTAAGAGATGTTATGTCTAGTTTAAAAAAATGAACTTTAGAACGATCTAAATGCAGTTTCGATAGTTTTTTAGAATCTTTAACACGTTCTAGTTTTTTCCATGAAGAATTTTGACCAAAAGCTGAAAAGATAAATAAAAGCATTGTTATTGATAAAACATAATGTAGTTTTGCTTTCATAAAACTGATTTAGAACGAGATTATTAAAACGCTAATAACAAATCTAACTTTTTTAAATCAAATTAGCAATTAATAGCTTTTATGTGCAAGATTGAAAATATTACGGCTTACAGCTCTGATACGCCATCAGTTGTTACCATAGGAACATTCGACGGAGTTCATATTGGGCATCAAAAAATAATTAACCGTTTAATTAATACAGGGAAGCTATCGCAATTAAAATCGGTAATCCTTACGTTCTTTCCTCATCCGCGCATGGTGTTGCAAAAGGATTCTAATATTAAGCTGATTAATACTATAAATGAACGCCGTGCCATTTTAGATGGCTTAGGTTTAGATTATTTACTTATTAAAAAATTCACCAAAGAATTTTCACGTTTAACTGCTGAAGAGTTTGTTAAAGAAATTCTAGTTGATACGCTTCACGCTAAAAAAGTAATTATTGGGTATGATCATCGTTTTGGTAGAAACCGAAATGCCGATATAAACGACTTGAAGAAGTACGGAGAGCTTTACGGATTTGATGTAGAAGAAATTTCTGCTCAGGATATAGATGATGTCTCAGTAAGTTCTACGAAAATAAGAGTGGCTTTAGGTGAGGGAGATATCGACAAGGCAAATGCTTATTTGGGGTATAATTTTATGCTCACAGGAACGGTAGTTGAAGGGAAAGCCTTAGGGAGACAAATAGATTACCCAACAGCCAATATTCAAATAGAAGAAGACTATAAATTAATACCTAAACAAGGTGCTTACGTAGTAAAATCGATTATTGACGGTGCAACAGTGTTTGGTATGATGAACATCGGAACGAATCCAACGGTTAAAGGTAATAAAGAAACGATTGAAGTGCACTTTTTCGACTTCAATGAAGATATCTACGGAAAACAAATTCAAATAGACTTACTACACCGTATTCGAGATGAGAAAACCTTCAAATCTATAGAGGCTTTAAAAGAGCAATTACAAAAAGATAAAGAAACCTCACTAACTTATATCGCCTCCCACTTTTAATTGGATTTTTAGTTTTAAAAAGCCAAATATATATCGTGCAATTCATTAAATTTGTCGCTTAAATTTTATATTCATGTTACAAGTTCCTTTTATTAGAGAAAACAAAGATTTGGTAATTAATCGCTTAGCAAAACGTAATATTGATGCTGTTGAGATGATTAATAATGTTATTGCATTTGATGAAGACAGACGTCGAATTCAAACAGAATTAGATAACACTTTAGCTGAATCCAATTCCTTATCCAAGGAAATAGGAAACTTGTACAAATCTGGTAAGGCACAAGAGGCAAATGCGTTAAAGGAAAAAACGGGTCAGTTAAAAGAATTATCTAAAGAACTTACCGAAGCTTTAAATACAAAGTCAACCGAGGTAAGTGAATTACTTTATAAAATTCCTAATGTACCAAACGAGATTGTTCCGGCTGGTTCAACAGATGAGGATAATGAAGAAGTTTACAGAGAAGGTGACATCCCTAAATTACATGAAGGGGCCTTGCCACACTGGGAACTGGCTAAGAAATACGATATTATCGATTTCGAATTAGGGAATAAAATTACTGGAGCAGGTTTTCCGGTATATAAAGGCAAAGGCGCTCGATTACAACGTGCCTTAATAGCATATTTTTTAGATAAAAATACAGCAGCAGGTTACACCGAATTTCAGTTGCCGCATTTAGTAAATGAGGCATCAGGGTTTGGTACTGGACAGTTGCCGGATAAAGAAGGGCAAATGTACCATGTGACGGCTGATAACTTATATTTAATTCCAACAGCTGAGGTTCCGGGAACCAACATTTTTAGAGATGTGGTGCTTAACGAAAGTGAATTGCCAATAGGTATCACAGGATACACACCATGTTTCCGTCGTGAGGCGGGAAGTTACGGTGCCCACGTTAGAGGTTTAAATCGTTTACACCAGTTCGATAAAGTTGAAATTTTACGTGTAGAACATCCAAGCAAATCTTATGAGGCTTTAGACGGTATGGTAGAACATGTAAAAGGAATTTTACAGGAACTTAAATTACCATACAGAATTCTTAGATTATGTGGAGGTGATTTAGGGTTTACTTCAGCGTTAACTTACGATTTTGAAGTGTTCTCTACAGCGCAAGACCGTTGGTTAGAAATTTCATCGGTGTCTAACTTTGAAACTTTCCAGGCTAACCGATTAAAGCTGCGTTTTAAAAATAGTGACGGTAAAAACGAATTGGCTCATACCTTAAATGGAAGTTCGTTAGCCTTACCTCGTGTTTTAGCAGGAATTTTAGAAAATTGCCAAACGGAAGAGGGTATTGTTATCCCTGAAGTTTTACAGCCATACACAGGATTTAAAATCATTGATTAACAGAATAATAAAAATCGGGTAAAAAACTTACAAATCACCCGATTTTTTAATTTTAAAATCGACAAAGTGTTAATTAACAGCGTTTTTAGTCGATTTGTTGCCTTATTATTTTGCGTTTTTAAATAATTTTTCGAAGTTAGGAGTTCCAAAACTGAAAAACCTGACCTACCATGAAAAATGTTAAACGCCTACTCATTCTTATCACGTTAATTTTTGTAGCATCGAAAGTTTTATTTTCAGATTTCGATATTTTTCACTCTGAACATAAAACTGAAAATGTAATTACTGCAGAATAACATTTTACAGCAAGAATTAAATTCTAATTTTTATAATTAAGTGTTCAATCTAAACTGTCTGTTATCGCTTATGCGGTGCAATTAAGACTGTCCCCAATCGAGTGTTACTTTCATTTTAGGAGGTAGTTAATAGAACATTAATTTTGGTTGGTTATGCCCGGATGTTATTCGGGCATTTTTTATTTCTGTAAGATGCCACATCTACACATGGCATTTATTATATTTACGGTATGAGACGTTTGTTTGTTATTTTTCTATTGGTGAGTTCGGCTGCATTTGCGCAAAGCGATATGCTGGCTCGCGAATATTTTAATAATGGTGATTTCGAGAAAGCTTTGTTCGAGTATAAAAAACTATATGCAGAATCGCCTTCTAACGTCAATTATATAAATCAGATTGTTTCAGCACATCAGGAACTGGAGCAATACACCGAGGCTGAAACTTTTCTGTTAAAACTAATACAGCGTGTCAATTACCCGGCATTTAAAGTAGATTTAGGTTATAATTACCAGCTTAAGGGAGATTTGGAACAAGCCACTTTATATTATAATGAAGCCCTTAATAGCATAGAAGAGCGCCCAAGTAATGTGTTTGCAGTGGCTAAGAGTTTTCAAGGTCATACACTTCTAAACGAAACCATACAGGCTTATGAAAAAGCGATGGCGTTAAAACCTGATTTTAATTTCAATTTGCAATTGGCACAATTAAATGGAGAGTTGGGGAATATTGAAGAGATGTTTATTGGTTATGTCGATTTCGCTGAAGCCAATCCTATAGCCTTAAGTAATGTAAAGCGATTTATAAGCGACTTTATAAGTGAGAATGGAGAGAATGAAAATAATATTCTGTTCAGAAAGATTTTACTAAAAAAAATGCAGCAGGAACCTCAGGTCTTGTGGAACCAGTTGTTGAGTTGGTTATTTATTCAGCAGAAAGATTACAATAAAGCCTTTGTGCAGGAGAAAGCTATTTTTATGCGCCAACCAGAAAGCCTTGATAGTATTGAAGACCTTGCAGAAATAGCGATGAATGAGGGTGAACTTGATATAGCAAAAGATATTTTAACTTTCGTAACCCAAACGGCTCAGGATACCGAAATGTTGCTTAACGCCCATTATAATTTAATTCAAATTGAAACGCGACAAACACCCAAGAAAGACTACGCAATCATAAATGAAAAGTATCAGGAGTTGTTTTCTGAATTTGGTTTGTCCTCATTAACCTTTAAATTGCAATTGGGGTATGCGCACTTTTTGGCGTTTTCAAATAACCAACCGGATAAGGCAACGTCGTTTCTAGAGGATACCTTAAAATTACCTTTAAATCAAATGCAGCAGGCAGAGGTAAAGCTTGAGCTTGGCGATATTTTAGTGTTGCAGGAAAAGTTTAATAATGCCTTAATTTACTATACACAAATTCAGCGGAACTTAAAGAATAGTACCATTTCTCAGGAAGCGCGCTTTAAAGTGGCCAAGACAAGTTATTACAAAGGAGATTTTAAATGGGCAGAATCTCAATTAAATATTTTAAAAGCCTCAACATCGCAATTAATAGCTAATGATGCTTTAGATTTGAAACTCTTGATTACCGATAACAAATATGATGGCGATTCTTTGCAAACGGCTTTAAAAATGTATGCAAAGGCCGATTTGTTAGCATTTCAAAATAAGGAAGAAGAGGCGATAGGTTTGCTAAATAAAATTCTGAATGAGCATAAAACCGAAGCGATCATTCCTCAGGCCTTGTTTAAACAAGCCCAGTTGTTTGAAGCTCTTGAACAGTTTGAGCAGGCAAAAGCCAATTATGAGAGTATAATAGAAAATTTTAGCGAAGGCATTTTGGTTGATGACGCACTATTTAGTCTGGCTGATATTTATGAAAATATCCTGAATCAGCCGGAAAAAGCTAAGCCTTTATACGAGCAAATTATTTTTAATCATGCCGATAGTATTTACTTTGTAGATGCCAGAAAGCGCTATCGTGCTTTGCGTGGCGATTTTATAAATTAGCCTCAAATATACCGAAAACATTAGGTTTTGACACTTATGACGTAAACATGTCGTTCTAAAGACGTTATCAAAAAGAAGCTCTGAGACATAATTTTACTCAAAATTAAAACCTATAAAAAATGAGTGAATTGAATTTAGCGCAACGTGTAAAAGAATTAAGAAACAGAAAAGGATTATCTCAGGAAGATCTAGCTGAAGCCTCCAGTTTAAGCCTGCGAACCATTCAAAGAATTGAGAATAGCGAAACCGAACCCAGAGGCGATTCCTTAAGAAAATTATCTGAAGCTTTAGAGTGTACTCCTGAAGATATCATTGATTGGAAAATTCAGGAAGACAAAGGCTATTTAACATTTATGAGTATATCGTCTTTAAGTTTTTTATTCTTTCCTATTTTAGGAATCATCATCCCTCTTGTTTTATGGATATTAAAAAAGGATAAGTTAAAGGGAGTTGATAAATTAGGAAAGTCAATTATGAACTTTCAAATCACTTGGGTTCTGGTGTTGTTCGCTTTTTATTTAATAATAATGTCAAGCTTTTTAGGTTTTTTTAGAACATCGGGGAGTTTAGGAATATCTGTAGGCCCCTTTGGGATAATTAAATTTATATTTATCACCTACGGTTTTAATATTTTAGTTACTGTTATTAATACCATTAGGGTTTACCAAAATAAATCGTATAAATATATACCTGCCATTCCAATTTTACGCTAAAATACTTTGATGCTGTTGCAGAACTACGGTACTTTGCAAAAACACTTTCATTATGTATATATATAACGTTACTTCAAATGTAGAGGAGTCAATTCACGAGCAGTGGTTAGTATGGATAAAAGATCACATTCCGCAGGTGTTATCTACAGGAAAGTTTAAAACAGCAACTTTAACGCGTGTGTTGGTAGAGGAAGATATGGGAGGCGTTACCTATTCGGTGCAGTACAGAGCAACATCTCGTGAGGCTTTAGACGACTATTTAAGAGATCATGCCAGCATATTACGAGAAGATGTGGTGAAGCGTTTTGGTGATAAAGTGTTGTCGTTTAGAACCGAACTTCAAATAGTAGACGAGTACACGGTAAACTTTAAGTAGGTGTCGTTTTATTGAATAAGTTGCGAATCCTTGAGAAATGCAGCTATTCCAAATTATAAAACTTACTTTTGCATTTAAAATATTCAATATTCTGTGGCAAATAATTCCAATCAACATCAGGTAAAGGCAAAAAAACATTTAGGACAGCATTTCTTAAATGATGAAAGTGTAGCACAAGATATTGCAGATACACTTACTTTAAACGGTTACAAATCGGTTTTAGAGATTGGGCCTGGTATGGGTGTGCTTACCAAATACCTACTTAAAAAGGATATTACTACGTATGTGATTGAAATAGATACGGAGTCGGTAGAGTATTTGCAGTCTAATTATCTGAATTTAGCACCACGAATTATTGAAAAGGATTTTTTAAAGTACGATTTAAACGAGGTTTTTAAAGGTGAGCCTTTTGCAATCATCGGGAACTTTCCTTATAATATTTCAACGCAGATTGTTTTTAAAATGCTTGAGATGCGCGACCAAATTCCTGAATTTTCAGGGATGTTTCAAAAGGAAGTTGCCGAGCGTATTTGTTCAAAAGAAGGCAGCAAGGTGTACGGTATTTTATCGGTTTTGGCTCAGGCGTATTATGATGCCGAATATTTATTTACAGTACCGCCAGATGTGTTTAACCCGCCACCAAAGGTCGACTCTGGTGTGATGCGATTAATTCGTAAAGCCGATTACAGTTTGCCTTGTGACGATGCCTTATTCTTTAAAGTAGTCAAGGCAGCTTTTCAGCAACGTCGAAAAACTATTCGTAACAGCTTAAAAACATTTAATTTAAGCGATAGTTTAAAAGCAAATAGTATATTTGATAAACGCCCGGAACAACTCAATGTTCAGCAGTTTATAGAACTTACACAATTAATAGAAAACGATATTAAAGCATAGCATTTGGCAGAAGAAACAGAAAACATACAATTTGAGTTAACAGACGATTTAGTTAATCAGGTAGAAAGTCTTATCCGCTTAAACCGTGATAAAGATCTTAAAAACCTGTTAGACGATTTTCATTACGCCGATATTGCCGAGATTCTTGATGAGCTGGATCTTGAAGAGGCCATGTATGTGATTAAACTTCTGGATTCTGAAACGACGGCCGATATTTTAATGGAGCTCGATGAGGACAATCGAGAAAAAGTCCTGAGAAATTTATCGACCAAAGAAATTGCCGAAGAGATTGGTGAATTAGATACAGATGATGCTGCCGATATTATTGCTGAGTTACCACAGGAACGCCGCCAAGAGGTTATCTCTCAAATTGAGGATGAAGAGCACAAAGCTGAAATTACCGAGTTACTTAAATACGACGAAGATTCTGCTGGTGGATTGATGGCTAAAGAGTTGGTTAAGGTTTACGATACCTGGACGGTGGCCGGTTGTTTACGTCGTATTCGTGGGCAAGCCAAAGAAGTTACCCGTGTACATTCGGTTTATGTGGTCGATAAACAGGAAAAGTTAGTTGGTCGCCTATCTTTAAAAGATTTAGTTGTTGCTAAGAACGAGCAAAAGATTTCAGATATTTATATTTCCAGTGTCGATTATGTTGATGTAAAAGATCATGCCGAAGATGTGGCAAGAGTCATGCAAAAATATGATTTAGAGGCTATTCCTGTTGTAGACGACGATATGAAATTGTTAGGCAGAATTACCATCGATGATATTGTCGATGTGATGAAAGAAGAGGCTGAACGTGACTATCAGTTAGCTGCCGGTATTTCTCAAGATGTTGAAGCCGATGATAGCATCTGGAAGTTAACCAAAGCTCGCTTACCATGGTTACTTATTGGTATGTTCGGAGGTATTGGTGCTGCCAGTATTATTAACGGGTTTAGTGATGCTATGGAAAAATTTCCAGCATTATTAATGTTTATTCCATTAATTCAGGCAACTGCAGGTAATGTTGGCGTACAATCTTCAGCAATTGTGGTACAAGGTTTGGCAAACGATACGATCGATGGTAAAATTTTTAGTCGTTTACTTAAAGAGTTCGCATTAGGATTGGTTAACGGATTGGCTATTGCTGCCATTGTATTACTAATAAGCCATTTTGCTTTTAAAACAAGTTATTACGAGTCGTTAACCATTTGTGTTGCGCTTATTTCTGTCATAATTATGGCTGCCCTTATAGGTACTTTTATTCCGATTTTCCTTGATAAACGTGGCATCGATGCTGCGGTGGCTACAGGGCCTTTTATTACCACCAGCAACGATGTGTTTGGGATTTTTATCTATTTTTTAATAGCAAAACTTATTTTAGGGTTTTAAAGGTATTGTTATATCCTCTAACCCGAAACTTCGTAAATTTGCAGTCTAATTTTTTACCATGAAAATTCTTCATTTAGACACCAATCACGAGCTCATGCTAAATCAGTTAAACGATTTAGGATTTACTAATCATGAAGATTATACATCATCAAAAGAAGCTGTCGAGGCAAAAATTTCAGATTATGATGGAATTATTCTTCGTAGCCGATTTACCATCGATAAACCCTTTCTTGATGCAGCCACTAACCTTAAATTTATAGGTCGTGTTGGTGCCGGTTTAGAAAATATAGATTGTGAGTACGCCGAACAAAAAGGAATTGCGCTAATTGCAGCTCCTGAAGGAAACAGAAATGCAGTTGGTGAGCATGCCTTAGGGATGTTGTTGTCGCTATTTAATAAATTGAATAAAGCAGACAAAGAAGTGCGACATGGACAATGGCTTCGTGAAGCCAATCGTGGCATTGAACTCGATGGCAGAACGGTAGGTATTATTGGTTATGGTAATATGGGAAAAGCCTTTGCAAAAAAGTTAAGAGGCTTTGATGTTGAGGTATTGTGTTACGATATTAAAGAGGGTGTTGGTGATGCGAATGCCAAACAAGTAAGTTTAGAAGAGTTTCAAGAAAAAGTGGAAGTAGTGAGTTTGCATACGCCGCAAACCCCGTTAACACTAGGTATGATTAACACCAGTTTTATTAACGGATTTAAAAAATCGTTTTGGTTTATAAATACGGCACGAGGTAAAAGTGTGGTAACTCAAGATTTGGTTGATGCTTTAAAGTCGGGTAAAATTCTTGGTGCAGGTCTTGATGTGTTAGAATACGAAAAAGCATCGTTCGAAACATTATTTTCTTCAGAATTACCAGAAGCGTTTCAGTATCTAATCGATTCGGAACATGTGTTACTCACACCTCATGTTGCAGGCTGGACGGTAGAGAGCAAAGAAAAATTAGCACAAACTATTGTCGATAAAATAAAAGCTAAATTTTGTTAACTTTAGGAAACTAAAGCTAACGCTATGCAATATCAAGCCGAAACACCTGAAGATTATATTACACAAGTTCCTGAAGAACGTCAGGAGGTGTTGACTAAACTTCGTGAAGTTATTAAAGAAAATCTTCCGGAAGGGTTTCAGGAAGGCATTCAATATGGAATGATTGGCTATTTTGTGCCTCATAGTTTATATCCCGACGGATATCATTGTAACCCAAGTGAGCCTTTGCCGTTTATGAGTTTTGCATCCCAGAAAAATTCTGTCAACCTTTACCATATGGGTATTTATGCAGTTCCCGAGATTTACGATTGGTTTGTTACTGAATACCCAAAGTACAGTAAGCGTAAACTGGACATGGGTAAAAGTTGTATTCGTTTTAAGAAAGTAGAAGAGATCCCTTATCAACTCATTGCAGAATTATGCAGGAAACTTACCCCTGAGCAATGGATTACCATTTACGAAACTAATATTAAAAAGAAATAATTATGAAGAAACGGGTTACAGGTATTGGCGGTTTGTTTTTTAAATCGAAAGACCCCAAAGCGTCGAAAGACTGGTATAAAAAGCATTTAGGCTTCAATACCGATGATTACGGTTGTACGTTTTGGTGGAAGGATGCAGATGGGAAGGATTGTTCTACACAATGGAGTCCGTTTCCAGAGGATACAAAATATTACCAGCCTTCTAAAAAAGACTTCATGTTTAATTATCGAGTGGAAAATCTCCCCCTATTGTTAGCAACCTTAAAGCAGGAAGGGGTTACTGTAGTTGGTGAAATGGAGGAGTATGAATATGGAAAGTTTGGTTGGATTTTAGATAATGAAGGGAATAAAATAGAACTTTGGGAACCCGTAGACAAAGCTTTTTTGTAACTTCATCTTAAATTTTAAAATTATTTCTATTGGGGTATTTAGAGAGTCTTTATGCATATCAATTAAGTTTGTATCAATGGGTGGCTATTGCTTTTGCGGCTTTTGTTTTAGGACTTTCAAAATCCGGTATTAAAGGCATTGGCATTATTATTATTTTGGTTCTGGCCTTTGTCTTTGGCGAAAAAGCATCCACCGGTATTTTACTTCCTATGCTTATTGTTGCCGACATTTTTGCGGTGGTTTATTATAACAAACATGCTAAATGGAATTATATCTGGAAACTCATGCCCGCCATGGTTGTTGGAGTATTGGTAGGTGTTTGGGTAGGTAACGACATTTCCGAAGAATTGTTTAAACGTATTATGGCCATTATCATTATAGGTTCGGTAATTATCATGTTTTATACCGAAAGAAAACCGCTTAACGATGTCCCAAATAATGTAGGGTTTGCAATTTCAACAGGATTTTTAGCAGGCTTTTCTACCATGGTTGGTAATCTGGCAGGACCAATTGCTAATATTTATTTTCTGGCTACCCGATTACCAAAGAATGAATTTATAGGCACTGCCGCTTGGTTATTTTTCATTATTAATCTTTTTAAATTACCTTTTCATTTTTTTGTCTGGCATACGGTTAGTCTCCAATCGCTGGCACTAAACTCTGTCTTGGTTCCTTTTGTAATTATTGGTTTTTTTCTGGGGGCGTTTATGGTTAAACGAATTTCGAATTTGAACTACAGGCGTTTTATACTTATAGTAACGGCTATTGGTGGAGTTGTAATGTTATTCAGGTAATATATTTGTTTCAGTTGAATAGAATTTTATTAATTTTAGAGAGACTAATCAATTTATAACGTTTTACCTATGTCAGAAGATAAAAATTTAAACGACGATTTTAAAGATAAAGCAAAGGAGTTTGCTGAAGAAGCTAAGGAAACTGCTAAAGAATTTACCGAAGGCGCACAAGAAACTTTTGAAAGTGACAACAAAAAGGTGTTGGCTGGTATTTTAGCAATACTGTTGGGGTATTTGGGAATTCATAAGTTTGTTTTGGGTTATACCAAAGAAGGCATTATTCAATTAATTGCTAGTGTGGTGACGTGTGGTATTGCCAGTATTATCCCTTTTATAGAAGGGATTATTTACTTAACAAAATCGGATGATGATTTTTACAATACCTATCAGGTTGGAAAGAAACCTTGGTTTTAATTAATTAAGCCAAAGAGAGATATTAAAAAGAAGAGAGCAATTATTCGTTGCTCTCTTCTTCGTTATTACCATTCATAAACTTGCGTTCTAGTTAGGTTTGAAAATTATTCTATTGATATCATGTGACTTTCGGTTTTATAACCAAGGTCTACGATTAAAATGTAAAGCCCTTTTGGTAGTTTGCTAATGTTTACAGGTGTATAGTTGTTTTTAATATTAATTTTTTGCTTTTCTATACCTTGCGTATTATATATAGATGCTTTTATTTGTTCATCCCTTTCTAAATTGATTAAAGTTTCGTTTAAGTTTAGATTTATGGTGCTACTTGAGGGATTGGGGTAAATGGATAATATAGTGTTTTTGTCCATAGATTTGTTAGAAGAACTGCTTCCGTAAGGCAAAGAGCTGCAATCGTCTATATACACTTCATGCAGTACAGTTCTAGATCCACAGCTATTACTGGCTGTAACGGTAAATGTTGCCCAATCATTATATGTGTCTGTAAACTCAAGTACAAAGCCATCATTAGTGAAGTAGGCAAAAGAACCACTGTTATTTCCGTACACATTAATACTATAGGTTAATAAAGGGCTTTTGTTGGCTATGGTAAAAGGTACGTAATGGTACTTAGTATCGCAAGTTTCACTTTGCGCCGTACCTCTTGCCACATTAAAGAATGGGGGAGAACCACCAAATATTTTTTTTGTTTTGCTGTACGATTGTCCACAATCATTTGAAATTGTAGCTGTTAATGTAACTTCGCCACTACCAATTAAATTAAGAGTAACACCCGTATTAGAAGTGTTACTTAAAGAGGCAACGCTGCTGTTTGATAAACTCCATGTTACAGTTTGGCCCGGTAATACATTTTCTGTTCCAAAATTATAATTGGTATTTCCACTACATATTGTAGATGGACCGGAAATGGCTGTAATAGTTTGCGACATAGCCGAACGACTAATAGTTGTTGTTTTAGGAGGGTAAACGACACCATTTAAAGTAGCTGTCATGGTTACGTTTGAAGGTAAAACAGAACCCGAAACAGGCTCTAAAGTAATACTATTGGTTGTGGTGGTAAATGTACCATTTACAGGTGTCCCGTTTTGTTTCCAACCTGTACCCACATTCCAGTTATAACTTACTGCACCGGGCGAATTGTATACATTAACAGCTGTAAAGGCCCTTGAACTTATAGAACCACACCCAAAACTTACCGATGTAGGTTGTAAATTAAATTCTGGTGTTGGTATTTTAATTAATGGATACTCACAGCTTTTATATGTATAGCCTCCTTCTGAAAATTCCAACAAAATGGAACTTCCAGAGGCTTGAATTTGACTAGCCTGAATATTTGCAGTAATACTATTGCTATACATATCTGTAGTATTCCAAAGTGCAGAACCTATAACTGAGGAGTTTTTTTCACTGCTACTAGACGAATCATATTTCAAAATAACTTTAATTGTTCCATCAGATACTGCTTGATTAATGGGCTTTTGTAATGTATAATAAAAAACTAAATAATTATTAGTTGTTAGTCCAAAATCAACCGTGTTACAATTTTCAATTGAAGTCTGATTGTTCAAATATATTTCATCTAACGTTAATGTTATTTGTCCTGACACTTTATTTACTATTAAAAGTAACATTAAAGTAATGGTAATTTTTAAATTCATAATTTTAAGGTTTTCAACCATTAAAATTATTTTTCTAAATGTATTTGGAAACCAATATTAAAGCTTAATGTATTAAACTCCCCTTTACTTCCTGAACTAGTGTTTAAATTATCTTTCTTATAGCCTAAAGTCAATTCTAAGCCTACACTGCTATTAAAGTAAATAACTGGCCCTGCTTTTAATTCAAACGATGAACTGTTTCCATTATCAGAAGGATTTTTGGTATGAGCATAAAAATATCCGGTATGAGCAAATAGATTTATTATATTATCTGTTTTTAAAAAGTAATAACGTACAAAAGGTCCAATTCCATAGCTTGTCGAATTATTATTTGCTCCTTCTGGATTCGAAAAAGCTAGAAAGGGGCTTAAACCAATAGTAAATTTATCGTATAATAAATACCCAATGTCAGGCGTAATACGAAAGTTAGCAACTTTATTAGTTGCTACAAAACCGTTACTACTTGTGTTTTTAGTTTTACTAAAATTAAAATTTGCATCCCCCCCAACCATCCAATGGCCTTTGGTAATTTGTGCGTTGCTAGTTAAAGAACAGGTAAATACAAAAAAGAAAAATAATGTTAATGTTTTCATGTTGTTAATAATTATTAGGTAATAGTTTGCAAGACGTATTATGGCTTTAACCCTCAAATGGATAAATAGCTTTTTTTGCTGCAAAACATTATCCTAATCGATTGTTGTTTGTGCAGTCTATAAAAATTAGTCTATGGTAGTCTATTGCATAAAATGGTAGTCTAAGCCATTTATAAAAATGTTTTTAGAGCATTTTAAAAAACCAGCGCTGGCTTAGAGTACTCCTAAATTGTTCGTCACCTTTATGTATAGACTAGACCAAAAAGTAATGAACGGTTTAAATGTAAAAAAAAAACAGAAAAAACAACGTGTTTTGTAAAAAATTACATAAATGTTAATTTTAACATTCAAGTTGTTGTGGTTTTCCCGTAATAGGGTAATCTAAATAAAAAGAAGGTGTCTAAAAAAGGCGTTATAATTTGGTTTGTCAAGTTGAGCCTGTCGAAACTGATAATGATTATCTGTACGTTAAAAATATTTCGACAAGCTAAATAAGACAACAAGCTTGATTTTTAGACATCTTCTTCGTTATTACCATTCATAAACTTGCGTTCCAGTTCCGCTTGAAATTCTTCCATAACTGGTTTAACCGTGCTTTCCGGCAAATCGGCTATTTTAATGTACATCAAGCCATCTACCGAGTTGTTAAACAACGGGTCGACATTAAAGGCGACCAGACGCGCATTTTGTTTAATGTATTTTTTAAGGAGTACAGGTAAGCGTAAGGCCCCTGGTTCTACTTCATCAATAATTTTATCGAATTTATTTAAATCGGCTTCGGTTTCATCAAAGACAAAGTCTTTATCGGCGTCTTTAAGCTTCACTTTAAATTCTTTTTTCGGACGTACATATTGCGCGATATACGGATCGTAGTAATGCGATTTCATAAACTCAATCATCAACGATTTCGAGAAATTTGAAAACTGATTACTAATACTTACACCACCAATCAGGTATTTGTGTTCCGGATAACGCAGTGTAATATGTACGATACCTTTCCATAATAGGAACAAAGGCATGGGCTTTTGCTGGTATTCTTTAACGATGAAGGCGCGCCCCATTTCTATAGACTGGCTCATCATTTTATATAATTCCGGCTCGAATCTGAATAGGTCCTGTAAATAGAATCCGTTGATACCGTATTTTTCAAAGATTTGAGCCCCCAATCCCATACGGTAAGCGCCTACTATTACTTTAGCATCATTATCCCACAAGAACATATGATGGTAATAGGTGTCGAAATTATCCAGATCGATAGATTCGTTTGTACCTTCTCCAACTTCTCTAAAGGTAATTTCGCGTAGTCGACCAATCTCCCTTAGTATGTTTGGTATTTTAATAGGCTCGGCCAAAAACACCTCGTAATTTTTACTTTGTAACAGTCGGCCGTCATTTTCTCGTAGTGTATCAACCTCTGCAGTCATTAACGTTTTATCTACAGGTGTTACAATGTTTTTAGGAAGTTTTGCCGTTTTTAAGGTTGATGATAAATTATCTAATATTTTCGATTTATGTTCGAATGCATTAGATAGGATATAGGTTTTTCGTCTTAAAAATTCTGAGAAATCGTCAAGAGAGGTATATTCTTTTTGATCGGCAACCGATATAGGTCTACCAATACGCACTTTAATTGTACGACGTTTTTGGGTTAATAATTCCGAAGGTAGTTTAGCCGTTCTTAAAGTGTCGCTAATTTTTGAAAGTTTGTAAAACAGTTTGCTGTTCTTGGCGTGGAAATAAATTGGTACGACCGGAACTTCGGCTTTTTTAACCAGTTTCATGGCGGCTTCTTCCCAAGGGCGGTCTACAACCAGTTTACCATCGCGATAGGTTGAAACTTCACCAGCGGGGAAAATACCAAGCGGATGCCCTTCTCTTAAATGTAGAATGGCATTTTTAAAGCCTGCAATGCTTGACTTAGCGTCTTTTCGGTTTTCAAAAGGATTTACCGGCATAATAAAGGGTACTAACGGCTCAATTCTATGCAGTAAAAAGTTGGCGATAATTTTAAAATCTTTGCGTTGTTCGAGCATTAATTTTAAAAGTAAAATACCATCAATACCACCAAGCGGATGATTAGACACCGTAATATAAGCACCATCTTTTGGTAAGCGTTTTAAATCCTCTTCAGGAATTTCGAATTTTATTTTAAAATCGTCTAAAATAGCATCCAAAAAGGGGAGTTCTTCCAGATGCTTATTTCTGTTGTATATTTTATTAAGGGTTGAAATTTTTAAAACTTTCATAAGTAGCCACCCTAAAAAGGTGCCTATAAAACCGTATTTCGCTACATGAATTACTTTAGCGACTTCTTTGGCAGTTACCAGCCCTGTATTTTGCTGTTTAGTCATGAGTGTAAATGTACTAAATTGTTTAGTTACTTCTTAGTGAGATTTAATAGCCAACAATTTGTACAGTTTCTTGAGTTAATTGTTTTAATAATACCGTTTTACCTGTTTCAATTTGATTTATTGCCGATTGATTATAATGTCTAATCGTGTAAAGCGAAACGTTTTCATGGCACGTTACCTTAAATTTTGCTTTTAAATGAAGCAGTAATTTTTCCAGATTATTGTAATTATCGTCGATACAAACCGAAAAACTAATTGCTGAATTTTGAATAACATCCACCTTCATCTTGTGCAAATGCAGTAAATTAAAAATCTCGCTAATGTTTTCCTCTACGATATACGAGAAATCCAGAGATGATAGCGATATCAACACCTGATTTTTTTTAACAATAAAGCAGGGAATCATAGGGTCGAGGGTAATGTTTTTACCGATTCGTGTTCCTGGAGCTTCCGGATGCAAAAACGATTTAACGTACAACGGAATTTCCTTAGCTTGCAGTGGCTGTAAGGTTTTAGGGTGAATTACAGAAGCCCCGTAAAAGGCTAGTTCGATAGCTTCGCGATAACTAATTTTGTTTAGTAACTGCGCATTTTCAAAATATCGAGGATCAGCATTTAATACACCGGGCACATCTTTCCAGATTGTGACACTATTGGCATTTAAACAGTAGGCATAAATGGCAGCCGTATAATCACTGCCTTCTCTGCCTAATGTGGTTGTAAAGTTGTTGGCATCACTTCCTAAAAAGCCTTGCGTAATATTTAAAATTTGAGTGTTGAATTGTTTTGAAATGTGTTCCTGAGTAATGCTCCAGTTGACGTGAGCACGCCGGTAATAGTTATCGGTTTTTATTTGATTGCGAACATCAATCCAATTATTGGATATGCCAATAGAGTTTAAATATTCGCTAACAATAGTTGTGGAAATGAGTTCTCCAAAACCAATAATCTGGTCGTAAACAAAATTGTAATCTGGCGATTTGTTACTTTTTAAAATGCTTTTAAGTTCGTCGAAAAACGATGTTACTTTGGTATAAACCTGGTGCGAATCATCTTCAAAGAGTGTTAGTAATATTTCGTTATGATATTTAATAACCTCCTGAAGCGAGCTTTGTAATTCGGTCTTGTTGTCAAAATAGTTTTTAATAACAAGTTCTAAGGCGTTGGTTGTTTTACCCATAGCCGATACCACAATTAGGGTATTTTTATACCCCGTTTTTTGGAGTACCGATGCCATATTTTTTACACCTTCGGCATCTTTAACCGATGCACCACCAAATTTAAATACTTGCATATTATAAGTTCGCTATATAATCCTTTATACCTTGTTCGCTTAAATGTACAACATTCCAATCTCTTAATACGTTGGCTCCTTTTTTCTCATATAAATTAATAGCAGGCGTATTCCAGTCAAGTACTTCCCAGTTGATGCGTCTGACGCCTAAGTCGTATCCGAATTTAACCACTTCGTCAAGTAAAGCTGTTCCGATACCAGCACCGCGCATGTCTTCGCTAACTACTAAATCTTCAAGGTGTAAAATGCGACCTTTCCAGGTGGAGTAACGGTGAAACATAATGGCAGTACCTTGTACTTTTCCGTTAACTTCGGCAACCAAACACTCAAAGGCTGGACGGTTTCCAAAGCCATCTTTTTCAAGGTCTTCAAGGGTAACTTCTACAGCATCGGGTTCTTTTTCAAATACGGCGAGCTGGTTTATAAGTTCCAGGACGCGTGTCATATCTGCTTTTTCAGCTTTTCTAATTGTGAAATTCATAATACTTTAATAATTATTTCAAAGATAGTTTAAACTGGAATATTTAAATTGTTTTCTTACTCGAAAACGTTGTAGTTATTTAAAAAATAACGGATATTTGTATAAACTAAACCTTCATTTCATGGCGCATAAAAAGCAAACCTTAGGAGAATTTATAATCGAAAATCAAGCATCTTTTAAATATTCTTCTGGTGAATTATCCAGTCTTCTTAATTCATTACGTTTGGCGGCTAAAATAGTAAATCACGAAGTTAATAAAGCCGGATTGGTTGATATTATTGGGGCTGCTGGAGATACAAATATTCAAGGAGAAGATCAACAAAAGTTAGATGTATACGCTAACGATAAATTTATTCAAACGCTTACCAAGCGTAATATTGTTTGTGGTATTGCGAGTGAAGAGGAAGACGATTTTATTACTATTAATAGTATTGATGAAAGTCATGGTAATAAATATGTTGTATTGATTGATCCTTTAGACGGGTCTTCAAATATTGATGTTAACGTGTCTGTTGGAACAATCTTTTCTATTTATCGTCGTGTGACTCCTGTAGGAACGCCTGTGAAGATTGAAGATTTTTTACAAAAAGGAAGTAAGCAGGTTGCTGCAGGTTATATTGTTTACGGAACATCAACTATGTTGGTTTACACTACCGGAGATGGCGTAAATGGTTTTACACTTAACCCGGCCATTGGGTCATTTTATTTATCGCACCCTAAAATGGAGTTTCCTGAAGATGGTAATATTTATTCGGTGAATGAAGGAAATTATATTCAGTTCCCTCAAGGTATAAAAGATTATATTAAGTACTGCCAAAAAGATGAAGGAGACAGACCTTATACGTCAAGGTATATTGGTTCTTTAGTTTCCGATTTCCATAGAAACATGATTAAGGGAGGGATTTATATGTATCCGCAAAGTTCTAAAAACCCTAAAGGTAAATTGCGTTTGCTATACGAATGTAATCCTATGGCATATTTGGCTGAACAGGCCAATGGAAAAGCGAGTGACGGATTTACAAGAATTATGGATATTCAACCAACCGAATTACATGAGCGTGTACCGTTTATTTGTGGAAGTAGAAATATGGTAGATAAATGTGAAGAGTTTATGAAGAATGCTTAGAATAACATTTTACAATATAGAAAAAGCGAGCTGAAAAGTTCGCTTTTTTTGTGGGATAATAGTTTTATTAGGGCATTCCCTTCGCAGTACTTCGGGTCGGGCTATCCATTATATCTTTTTATGCTTCTATATATAAATAGAGTAATAAAGAGTAATAAGTGGTATTTATAATACATATATATGATAAAGAAGTAGGAGGTAAGCATAAAAAGGATGTCATTCCTATCCCTAACGCAGAAATCAATTTCATATAGTATATAGTAGAGACATTATTATAGAATAGATACTATAAAAGAATGTTTAAGCTTGATTGTAATTTAAATCAGTGTTAACTCATTGAGAATAAGCTTGGGGTAAAAAAGATTCAAAAAAAGGTTTAAAAAAGTTTGTTTGGTAGAGAAAAAGGGTGGTATATTTGCAGCCCGTTAGCGGCGAAGCTGCTAGGGTAAGTTCATAAAAAAGGTGGTGATACGAGGTTTAAATAGTTGGTTTTCAAACCAAATAAAAAAACTTCAAAAAAATATCAAAATACAGTTTGTAGAATTAAAAAAGGTTGTATGTTTGCAGCCGCAAAAATAGCGAGCGTTATGAGTAGCGAAGTTCTTATAAGATGTGTTGGTATGGTTGAGAAAAGCGGAGTTTAAGAGCTTTAAAATTTTTCTCAAAAAAAGTATCAAAACTATTGTGAGGTTAAAAAAAGGGTTTTATATTTGCACCCGCTTAACGAGGAAACGAGTTAAGGAACAAAGAGAAATAAGTTCATAAACATATTGAATTGACAGCGTAAAATAATAATTGGAAACGGTTATTATTGACTAAGAGAATAAACCATTTTGAGTACTAGAGATTCTAATTAGTTGTTAAAATATTTAAAATTTAACGATGAAGAGTTTGATCCTGGCTCAGGATGAACGCTAGCGGCAGGCCTAACACATGCAAGTCGAGGGGTAACAGGGTGCTTGCACCGCTGACGACCGGCGCACGGGTGCGTAACGCGTATACAATCTGCCTTGTACTGAGGGATAGCCCAGAGAAATTTGGATTAATACCTCATAGTATGTTCTAGTTGCATGACTTAAACATTAAAGGTTACGGTACAAGATGAGTATGCGTCCTATTAGCTAGATGGAGTGGTAACGGCACCCCATGGCGACGATAGGTAGGGGGCCTGAGAGGGTTATCCCCCACACTGGTACTGAGACACGGACCAGACTCCTACGGGAGGCAGCAGTGAGGAATATTGGACAATGGGCGCAAGCCTGATCCAGCCATGCCGCGTGCAGGAAGACTGCCCTATGGGTTGTAAACTGCTTTTATACGGGAAGAAACCACTCTACGTGTAGAGTCTTGACGGTACCGTAAGAATAAGGATCGGCTAACTCCGTGCCAGCAGCCGCGGTAATACGGAGGATCCAAGCGTTATCCGGAATCATTGGGTTTAAAGGGTCCGTAGGTGGAAGATTAAGTCAGAGGTGAAATCCTGCAGCTCAACTGTAGAATTGCCTTTGATACTGGTTTTCTTGAATCATTATGAAGTGGTTAGAATATGTAGTGTAGCGGTGAAATGCATAGATATTACATAGAATACCAATTGCGAAGGCAGATCACTAATAATGTATTGACACTGATGGACGAAAGCGTGGGGAGCGAACAGGATTAGATACCCTGGTAGTCCACGCCGTAAACGATGGATACTAGCTGTTCGGCTTTCGGGCTGAGTGGCTAAGCGAAAGTGATAAGTATCCCACCTGGGGAGTACGTTCGCAAGAATGAAACTCAAAGGAATTGACGGGGGCCCGCACAAGCGGTGGAGCATGTGGTTTAATTCGATGATACGCGAGGAACCTTACCAGGGCTTAAATGTAAGTTGCATGATTTAGAGATAGATCTTTCTTCGGACTACTTACAAGGTGCTGCATGGTTGTCGTCAGCTCGTGCCGTGAGGTGTCAGGTTAAGTCCTATAACGAGCGCAACCCCTGTTGTTAGTTGCCATCGAGTAATGTCGGGAACTCTAACAAGACTGCCAGTGCAAACTGCGAGGAAGGTGGGGATGACGTCAAATCATCACGGCCCTTACGTCCTGGGCTACACACGTGCTACAATGGTAGGGACAGAGAGCAGCCACTTCGCGAGGAGGAGCGAATCTATAAACCCTATCACAGTTCGGATCGGAGTCTGCAACTCGACTCCGTGAAGCTGG
>NZ_CP133090.1:1570000-1735000 GCF_030908365.1 Aestuariibaculum sp. YM273
TTTTAGAGTTTCTTAAACTTGCGTCCGTTGGTTCTGTTATAGCATCAACAGCAGGTTTTATTTTCGCTAACATGTTTGTTAAGTTGCCTAGTTTAGCATCGTCGCAAGCACCTTTTACGGCCCCACAGCTAGTGTGTCCAAGTACTACGATAAGTTTAGTTCCTGCTAATTTACAAGCAAACTCCATGCTTCCCAAAATGTCTTCGTTTACAAAATTTCCAGCAATACGAACACTAAAAATATCTCCAAGGCCTTGGTCAAAAACTAATTCTGCTGATACTCTGGAGTCAATACAGCTTAAGATAGTTGCAAACGGAAATTGTCCTTCGCTCGTATCGTTTACCTGTTCTAAAAGGTTTCTATTAGCTTTAAGGTTTTGTTGAAACCTAAGGTTTCCCTCCTTTAAGAATAGCAATGACTTTTCTGGGGTCATTGTTGCTTGAGTTTCTTTTGTATGTGCTTTCATAATGTTTTAAACGTTTTAGTGATATGTTGTTTTCAAGCAAATAATATAGCTTTGAAATTGATGTTATATTTAAAATGTTGTTATAAACAGGCTAAATTTAAGGCTTTATATTTGCTTTGGCAATTGGACCTAACTTAGGCTTAAATCAGATTTAGGTCTTTCGTTAAAGAAATGAATAAAACTAGCGGGATTTTCTACAACCCCACGTTTAGAAACCAGTTTAATATCTATGTTTCTTTCTTCTGCTATTAGTAAAAAGTCCTCTAGTATTTCTATAACATCGTTATCTAGATAGCGAGTTTTAATTAAATTAATTTCCAGATACGTGTCTTTTGGTAGTCTGTCTAATTCCTTAAGAATAGCTCCTTTGTTAAAGAAGGTAACTTCTTCGGCTAAGGTCATTTTAATTTGGTGTTTACCGTTATTGTTATCTTCTATATGAAGGAAATGTGAGTTTTGGTAACTTTTTAATAAAACCACTACAATACCTACCAGAAGTCCTAAACTGATACCAATTAGTAAATCTGTAAAAACGATTCCTACTACGGTTGTAATGAATGGTAACCATTGTTTCCAACCTAAACCATACATGATTTTAAATAGTGATGGTTTGGCTAATTTATAGCCGACAACTAATAAGATTGCCGCTAAAACGGATAACGGTATTAGGTTTAATAATCGAGGAATCAATATCACAGAAATAAGAAGGAAGAACCCATGAATTATAGCAGATAATTTTGTTCTACCTCCAGATTGAATATTGGCAGAACTTCTTACGATAACCTGAGTAATAGGTAAACCACCAATTAACCCAGAAATAATGTTCCCTGTACCTTGAGCTAATAATTCCCGGTTGGTTGGTGTTACATTTTTATGAGGGTCTAATTTGTCGGTTGCTTCAACACATAAGAGGGTCTCCAAACTGGCTACTAATGCCATAGTAAACGCTACAATCCAAACTTCTGTGTTTGTAATGGCTGAAAAATTAGGGAAGCTAAATTGATTTAAAAATGAGGTTGTGTCTTCCGGCACAGGAACACTTACCAGATGTTTGTCAAGAATGGATAAACTATCAGAACCAGAGGTAAGAACGACATAAATTATACCAACCACTACAGCTACTAATGGCCCTTGAATGACCTGAAAGAATTTGGCTTTCTTAGCCAGAACTTTGTCCCATAAGAGTATAATGCCTAAGCCAATAAAACCTATAATCATTGATCCTATAGTAATATTGTCTACAATATGAAGAATGGCAGAAAACGTATTTTCTCCTGAAGCTTCAATAAAACTATCGGCACCTTCAGGCTCGGAATCGTAACCAAAAAAATGTGGGATTTGTTTTAAAATAATTATGATACCAATACCAGTAAGCATACCCTTAATTACAGAAGAAGGGAAATAGTAACCAATAACTCCGGCTTTTAAAATACCAAATACAATTTGAATGATTCCGGCTATAACGACAGCAACTAAAAAGTTTTGATAGCCACCAAGACTTCCAATGGCGGTTAATACTATTGCTGCTAAACCAGCTGCAGGACCGCTAACACCAATTTTGGAGCCACTTAAAGCCCCTACAACAATTCCTCCTACAATACCAGCTATTAATCCAGAAAACAGAGGAGCGCCACTGGCTAATGCAATACCCAAACACAAGGGTAATGCTACAAAGAATACAACGATACTTGCAGGCAAGTCGCTTTTTAAATTTTTAAACATACTCGTTAATAATTTTTTTCCTGACGGTTAAGTCAGAATGCGTTAATATTTAGGATAGGGTAGAACTTTTAAGTTCAAGACGTTATTATAATATATGGAATTCAGGAGGGGGATAAACCAAATTTAAATGTGGTTTTGGGTAGCTTTTAAAACGATAAGTGTAACAAGGGGTATTATTGATTAAGTAGTGAGCAAGTCCATCGTGAGTTTGCATTGAAAATGGAGATACTAAACTTTTGCATTTACCGCTTTCTTCTTCTTCTGCCATAGCATAAAAGACTGAGGTGTCAATTGTATCATCTAATACAACAATTACCGATGGCGCCATAATTAACGTCATGAATATGGTTGTAAAACATATTGCAATTGCTCTTTTAAACATACAGACAGTATTGTTGTTATAAACAAATATAATATTCTGTCTTGTTTTAGAAGTGAAATTTTTTTAAAAATGCTATAAAATGTTTAAATTTTTAAAAATATGGAAATATAAACTTATAAATTATGAAGAAGTGATAAATAAAACCCTCTTGAAGTTAACTACAAGAGGGTTGTTTGAATTTTTAATATGTTGATAATTAAAGTGCTACTAAATCTCCAGAAGCATCTTTGGTCGGTAAATCTGATTTACCCATTAAATAAAGATCAACTTGTCTAGCAGCTTCTCTACCTTCAGAAATTGCCCAAACAATTAATGATTGTCCACGACGCATATCTCCGGCTGTGAAGATGTTCGGAATATTGGTTTGGTATTTACCGTATTCTGCTTTGTAATTAGAATGCGCATCTGTTTCAATGCCTAATTGTTCTGCAATTGTAGCTTCAGGACCAGTGAATCCAAGTGCTAATAGCGCTAAGTCGCAAGGCCATGTTTTCTCTGTACCTTCAATTTCTATTAATTGAGGGCGTTCACCAGGAACCATTTTCCATTCTACGTTTACCGTTTTTAAAGCGGTTAATTTACCGTTTTTATCCGTTACGAATTCTTTAGTGTTAATCAACCAGTTACGTTCAACACCTTCCTCATGAGAAGACGATGTTTTTAATTGTAATGGCCAGTAAGGCCACGGTGTTGAAGGAGAACGGTGGCCTGGAGGTTTCGGCATAATTTCAAAGTTTGTTACCGATTTGGCTCCGTGACGGTTGGATGTACCAATACAATCTGAACCAGTATCTCCACCACCAATGACAATAACGTCTTTATCAGTAGCCATTACCTGATCTTTAACTTCTTTACCAAATAATACTTTGGTTTGTTGCGTTAAGAAATCCATAGCTTGTACTACACCATCGGCATCAATTCCTGGAGTAGGTAAACTACGTCTTTTAGTTGCTCCACCACAAAGGACCACGGCATCAAACTCATGAAGTTTTTCAACTTCATAATTTACACCAACATTAACGTTCGTTTTAAAAGTAATACCTTCAGCTTTTAAGATGGCTACACGGCGGTCTATAACTTCTTTTTCTAATTTAAAATTAGGAATACCGTAGCGTAATAAACCACCAACTTCATCGTCACGTTCAAAAACAGTAACAGTGTGTCCCGCTCTGTTTAATTGTTGTGCAGTGGCTAAACCTGCAGGTCCAGATCCGACAACGGCAACGGTTTTACCTGTTCTTGTTTTTGGTGGCTGTGGTTTTATCCAACCTTCTTTAAACGCGCGTTCTACAATATTCTTTTCAATATTTTCAATTGAAATTGGATCTTCAATAATACCTAATACGCATGATTTTTCGCAAGGAGCAGGGCATAAACGACCCGTAAACTCCGGGAAGTTATTGGTTGAGTGTAATAACCAAGAGGCTTTTTGCCACTCACCCTGGTGTACCATGTGGTTAAAATCTGGAATTAAGTTACCAAGTGGACAACCACTGTGGCAAAATGGAATTCCACAATCCATACAGCGAGAACCTTGTTTTGTAACTTCGGCTTCGCTTAAAGGCACTGTAAATTCTTTATAGTGTTGCACACGGTCTTTTACAGGCGTGTAGCTTTCATCTTGTCTTTCAAATTCTTTAAATCCTGTTACTTTTCCCATGACAATTATGCTGTTGTTAATTCTTCTACCATTTGTTCTTCAGTCTCTAAACGCTTAAGTGCACGTTTGTATTCCGTAGGCATTACTTTTACAAAGTTTGCTAAGCTGTTGTCCCAATCTTCAAGAAGGGCTTTCCCTTTATTACTATCGGTATAGGCTACGTGCTTTTGGATCATTGATTTCAATTCGGTTTGATCTTCAGAAGACAGCGTTTCAAATTCAATGGTCTCTGTGTTACATAACCCGTTAGTGAACTTGTTCTCCGGATCGTAAACGTAAGCAATACCACCACTCATACCAGCAGCGAAATTTCTTCCTGTTTTACCAAGAACAACTACGCGACCTCCGGTCATATATTCACAACAGTGATCTCCAACACCTTCAACAACGGCTCTTGCTCCTGAATTTCTTACAGCGAAACGTTCTCCAGCAATACCGTTAATGTAAGCTTCACCTTCAATAGCTCCGAATAAACAAACGTTACCAACAATAATGTTGTTTTCTGCAATAAAGTCGGCTTTAGCAGGTTTCTTAACTATTAATTTAGCACCAGATAATCCTTTACCTAAATAATCATTGGTGTTTCCTTCTAATTTAAAGGTTAAACCGTGGGCACCGAAAGCTCCGAAACTTTGTCCTGCCGATCCTGTAAAGTTGATGTTTAAAGTATCTTCAGGTAAACCTAAGTGTCCGTATATTTTAGAGATTTCATTACTTACAATCGCTCCAACAGTACGATCGGTGTTGTGAATAGGGTAAGTTAAATCCATTTTCTCTTTTCTGTATAAAGCTCTGTGAGAATCTTTTAAAATGGTGAAATCTAAAACTTCATCTAAATGATGGTCTTGTTTTTCAGTGTTTCTCACGGTCATTTTACTGTAAGCTTCTGGTCTGTGAAGAATAGCAGATAAATCTAAACCTTTTGCTTTATAGTGTGTAATGGCTTTATTGGCGTTGATTTTATGAGTCTGACCAACCATTTCGGCTAGTGTTCTAAATCCTAATTGTGCCATAATTGCTCTTAATTCTTCAGCTACATAATAGAAGAAGTTAATCACGTGTTCTGGCGTACCTTTAAAGTTTTTACGTAATTCTTTGTCTTGAGTTGCAATACCTACAGGACATGTATTTAGGTGACACTTACGCATCATGATACATCCTGAAGCTACTAGCGGAGCCGTAGCAAAACCAAATTCTTCGGCACCTAATAAAGCGGCAATAGCAACATCACGACCAGTTTTTAACTGTCCGTCACACTCAACTACAATACGACTACGTAAGTTGTTAAGAACTAATGTTTGTTGTGCTTCAGCTAAACCAAGCTCCCAAGGTAAACCTGCATGTTTTAATGAGGTTAAAGGAGAGGCTCCTGTACCACCATCGTATCCTGAAATCAATACCACATCAGCTTTAGCTTTTGCAACACCAGCAGCAATGGTACCAACACCAACTTCTGATACTAATTTTACGTTAACACGCGCTTCTCTGTTTGCATTTTTCAAGTCGAAAATAAGCTGCGCTAAATCCTCGATTGAGTAAATGTCGTGATGCGGTGGTGGTGAAATTAATCCAACAAAAGGCGTCGAGTTACGAGCAGAGGCAATCCAAGGTAACACTTTTTCACCAGGCAGCTGTCCACCTTCACCAGGTTTCGCTCCTTGTGCCATTTTAATTTGAATCTCTCTTGCATTAGTTAAGTAATGCGATGTTACCCCAAAACGTCCTGATGCAACCTGTTTGATGGCTGAGTTACGGCTATCGCCGTTTACATCTGGATGGAAACGACGTCTGTCTTCTCCACCTTCTCCAGAGTTTGATTTACCACCAATACGGTTCATCGCGATAGCTAAGTTTTCGTGAGCTTCTCTTGAAATAGACCCGTAAGACATTGCGCCGGTTTTAAAACGTTTCACGATTTCTGTCCAAGGCTCTACTTCTTCTAAAGGAATCGGGTCTAAATTATCGAATTCAAATAAGCCACGAATGGTCATTAAATTTTCAGCTTGCTCGTTGATCGCTTTAGAGTAAACATCGTAACTCTTTTGGTCACTTAAGCGAACAGCTTGTTGTAATTTAGCCACGGTTGTTGGGTTAAACATATGGCGCTCGCCATTACGTCTCCAACGGTAATCGCCACCAATATTTAAACCTAATTTTTTATCGATTAGGTTATCTGGATAGGCTTGTTTATAACGTTCGGTGATTTCTTTTTCAATTTCGTAAAGTCCGATACCTTCAATTCTTGAAGCCGTGTAAGGGAAATATTTTTCAACGAATTGAGAGTTGAAACCAACAATTTCGAAAATTTGCGAACCTCTGTACGAGTGTAAAGTAGAGATTCCAATTTTGTTCATAATTTTAAGAAGTCCTTTACCGATAGCTTTGTTGAAATTCTCAACAGCTTTTTCTTCATCTAGATTTTCGATAAAGCCTTCTTTTACCTGCATTCTTATAATTTCGTTAACCATGTATGGGTTAATAGCACTAGCTCCATAACCAAATAAGGTTGCGAAATGATGCGGTTCACGAGGTTCTGCCGATTCGATAATGATATCGAAATTAGAACGCTTACGTAAACGGTTCATCTGGTGATTTACATAAGAACATGCCAATAGTGCAGGGATTGGAGCAAAATCTTTATTAACACCTCTATCTGATAAGATGATGATGTTAGCTCCGGTTTCTAAGGCTTTAGTTACTTGTATAATAATGTCTTCTAAAGCATTTTCTAAACCGTTTAATCCTTGGTTTTTAGGATAAAGCATGTGAATCGTTTCAGCTTTAAATCCTTCAATAGAAATGGTTCTTATTTTTTCTAAATCGGCATTTGAAATGACCGGATTCTGAATGCGTAATTTTCTACATTGTCTTTCTGTAATGCTGAAAATATTACGGTCTTTACCTAAGTTTAAGGCAATATCTGTTACAATTTCCTCGCGAATCCCATCCAATGGAGGATTGGTTACCTGTGCGAATAATTGTTTAAAGTAATTTGAAATTAATTGAGGTCGGTCTGATAATACGGCTAAAGGCGTATCGATACCCATAGATCCTAAGGCTTCTTTTCCTGCTACGGCCATTGGGGTGATTACCTCTTGTATGTCTTCGAACGTGTAGTTGAATAAACGTTGTCTTGTTTTAATGTCTATGGTCTCAATCGGACAAGTTTCGTTGGTGTACGGTACGTCTCTTAAATGAAGTCTGGTTTTGTTTAACCATTCCTGGTAAGGACGTTCTGAAACGATTTTATTTTTAATTTCTTCGTCACTTACAATACGACCTTCATTCATGTCTACCAAGAACATTTTTCCTGGTTCTAAACGACCGTGTTCTTTAATATCGTCTGGTTCGATGTCTACAACACCAACTTCAGAAGACATGATTAATTTACCACTTTTTGTTACGGTGTAACGCGATGGCCTTAATCCGTTACGGTCAAGAAGCGCTCCAATGTAATCTCCATCGGTAAATGGTACCGAAGCAGGTCCGTCCCAAGGCTCCATGATGCAAGCATTATATTCGTAGAATGCTTTACGCTCTGGCGACATGGTTTTGTGTTTTTCCCATGCCTCAGGAATCATCATCATCATGATTTCTGGTAACGATCTTCCGGTGTGTGTTAATAATTCAACCACCATATCCATAGAAGCCGAATCTGACTTTCCTGGTAATATGATTGGGAATAATTTATCTATTTGCGGACCAAATACTTCGCTCTTCATGATTTCTTCACGAACACGCATTCTACTTACGTTGCCACGAAGGGTGTTAATCTCACCATTCTGACACATAAAACGGAATGGCTGTGCCAGTTCCCATGTCGGCATGGTATTGGTTGAGAAACGCTGGTGTACCAAAGCTAAACGGGTTACTAAATCGATTTGTTGTAAATCGGTATAGTAAGGTCCGATATCTTCGGGCATAATAATTCCTTTATATATCAATGTTGTAGTTGATAAACTTGGAATATAAAAATAACCACTTTCAGATATTTTTGATGTTCTAATAGTGTGCTCAGTAATTTTACGAGCCGCATATAGTTTTGCTTTGAAAATATCTTCTGAAATATCCTCAGTTTTCCCGATAAATAATTGCTCGATATTAGGTTCTGAAGCTAAGGCAATTTCTCCTAACTGAGAAGAATCTACAGGGACTTTACGCCATCCTAAAATAGATAGACCTTGTGCTTTTATTTCTTTCTCGAAAATATCTTTACAGAACTTATATTGGTTGGTGTTTTTTGGTAAAAAAACCATACCTACGGCATACTCTCTTTGCTCTGGTAAACTAAAGCTGCATACACGCTTAAAATAATCATGAGGAATATCTATCAACAAACCGGCTCCATCTCCAGTTTTTCCATCGGCACTAACGCCTCCTCTATGTTCTAGTTTTACAAGAATTTCTAATGCATCGTGAATAATTTGATTTGTTTTCTCTCCTTTAAGATTACAAATAAAACCAGCCCCACAATTTTCATGTTCAAACTCAGGTAAATACATTCCTTGTTTCTTCAGCATAATCAACAAATTTTGGTTTTGAAAAGTGACTTAATAAGCGAATATATGTATAGATTTTAAATAAAAATAATGGCTATTTCATTATTTCGATATTAGGAGATAAGTCAAGATAAAAATAATTATATGTTAATAAATTTGGCGTTTTTTAATAAATATTCAAAGCGTTATTATCAGTGTTTAATTGAGATTCTTGAAATTATTTTAATGAATATTTCGATAAATAGAATTTAACACATAAAAAACTAGTAAATATTGATGATAATTCAATTGATAGAGTTGTTAAAATTCAAAAAAATCAAAAAAATAAAATGGTACCCGTAAAAAAAAAGGGATAAAATTAAAATATTAACAAAAGTTTAAGTTATACCCCCTTTTTTTATGGGGGTTAATATTTTTTCACATAGTTTTACGGCGTTCTTAAGGAAAAAATTAACCAAAAAATTAATAACTTAAATTAAACATTATGAAAAAATTACTTACTCTTTCAATGCTTTTTGCGGCTACGTCATTGTTTGCTCAGGAAGAATCTACTTCTAAATTCAGTTTGAGTGGTAGCGTAGATGCTTACTATCAAACATATTTAACAGCTCCAGATAATGAAGGTGCTACTTTTGGTACTGCTTTCGCAGGTAAATCTGGTTTTGCTTTAGGTATGGGTAACTTAATAGCGAGCTACGAAGGTGAAAAAGTAGGTGCTGTTCTTGATTTAGTTACAGGACCAAGAGGTGCTGGTGCTACTTTTGCTTCAGATATTGTTGATGGAATTGTAAATCAGGCTTACGTTTACTGGAATGTTTCTGATAAAACTACTTTAACATTTGGTAGATGGAATACATTTTTAGGATACGAAGTTATTGCTCCGGCAGCTAACTTTAACTACAGCTGTTCTTATTTATTCTCAAGCGGACCATTCTCTCATATGGGTTTAAAAGCTGACTTTGCTTTATCTGATGACTTTAGCTTAATGTTAGCAGTAACTAATCCATGGGATACTAACGATACTTCTATGACTGGTGAGTATGCATTTGGTGCTCAGTTAGGGTATTCAGGACAGTTCCTTAATTTATACTACGATAGTGGAGAGCACGGTGGTTTAGGATTTGAAATCGACTATACTGGTGGTTTCGACGTATCTGATGCTTTTTATTTAGGAATCAACGCTGCTTATAACGATAATGATGGTTCTGGTTTCTACGGTGCAGCACTTTACCCACAGTTAGCAACAAGCGATTCTTTTAGTATTGGTTTAAGAGGTGAGTATTTTGCTATTCACGGTGATGGAGACGATTTACCTTCTGTGTTTGCAACTACTTTAACTGGAAGTTATACAATTGAAAATTTAATTATCAAGCCAGAACTTAGATTAGATGCTTTAACTAATCAAGATGATGGTCAGTTCTACGGGAACTTTATTGATAGTGATGGTGTTGGTACTGATAGCTTAGCTGCTTTCACGCTTGCAGCCATCTATTCATTCTAATTTAAAAGCATGCAATAAATTTTAAATAAACTATAAGGAGGGTGGGGTACACACTAACTAACCAACTTGCTTCGCCCTCTAAAACAATCTAACCCTTAAAAATTATATAATATGTCTTTATTAAACATGCCTCTTTTAATTCAGGATACCGCCGCGATTGAAGGCGATATGGGGATGCTATGGATGCTTATCTCGGGTATCTTAGTATTTTTTATGCAAGCAGGATTTTTCTTAGTAGAGTCTGGTATGACAGATTCTAAGAATGCCGTAAACATTGCAATGAAAAACTTCCTTGACATCGCTGTTGGTTCGTTGGCCTTCTGGTTTATCGGGTATTCGTTAATGTACGGAGCTGATGTTTCGGGTGGTGGGTTCTTCCACTGGGGTGGTTTTACCTTCTCTCAAGGTGCTGCCGATTTATTCTTCCAAACGGTATTCGCCGCTACAGCTGCAACTATTGTATCTGGAGCAATAGCAGGAAGAACAAAGTATACAACGTATGCAATTTTTAGTATCGTTTTAACCGCGCTTATTTATCCAATCGCAGGTGGTTGGGAATGGAATGGCGGATGGTTAAACGCTGAATGGATGCCAGCTGAATTTATCGATTTCGCAGGATCTTCTATCGTTCACTCTGTGGGTGGATGGGCTGCACTTGTTGCTGCTTGGATGGTAGGACCTAGAATTGGAAAATTCTTAAATGGTAAACCAATCGAAATGCACGGTCATAACCAAATGTATGCTACACTAGGGGTGTTTATCCTTTGGTTAGGATGGTTCGGATTTAACGGTGGATCTCAATTAGCTTGGGGTGGTGATGATGCTACTGCTGCTTCTCAAGTGGTATTAGTAACTAACTTAGCTGCTGCTGCGGGTGCGTTAAGTGCTTTATTATTCACTTGGATTAAAAATGGAAAACCAAATTTAAGTATGACCTTAAATGGTGCTCTTGCTGGACTTGTTAGTATTACTGCTGGTTGTGGTAACATGAGTGAAGGTGGTGCTGTTTTAGCTGGTTTAATAGGAGGTATCTTAGTGGTATTATCTATTGGATTTGTAGAAAGTAAATTAAAAATTGACGATGCTGTAGGTGCTATTTCTGTACACGGTGTTGCTGGTGCTTGGGGGACTTTAGTGATTGGTCTTTGGGGTATTGATGGTGATGCTGGTATTGGAATCCTTAACGGAGGAGGTGTTTCTCAATTAGCTGCTCAAGCTATTGGAGTTGTTGCTTATGCTGTTTGGGCTATTGCTGCTTCTTGGGTATTCCTAACAATTATTAGTAAATGTTGTGGGGGATTACGTGTAACAGAAGCAGAGGAGATTGCAGGTCTTGATATTTCAGAGCACGGATCTATTGCTTACGCAGGTAAGAGACAAAGAGAAATAGAATAAGAATAAAATTATAATAACGATTTCTTTATAGAAATTAGAGTTTTGTTTAAAAGATGTCTTGTATTAACAAGGCATCTTTTTAAATGTTTATGAGGATGGAAGAAATTATGGATAGAGATATTTTTTTAAATTTAACTAACTAAACAAATAAGAAGATATTATGAAAAAAATTGAAGCAATTATTAGAAAATCTAAATTTCGTGTAGTTAAAGAAGCATTACATGAAGTAGGAGTTAACTTCTTTTCGTATTGGGATGTTACCGGTATTGGTAATGAAAAAGAAGGGCATGTGTATCGCGGTATTACTTACAGTACTTCAGATATTCAGCGTAGGTATTTATCAATTGTAGTTAATGATGATTTTGAAGAGGCTACCATTCAGGCTATTTTGGGTTCTGCAGGAACCGGTGAAGTAGGTGATGGTAAAATCTTTGTTTCAGACGTTACAGAATGTTACAGAATACGAACGGGAGAAAAAGGAGGAGAAACCTTAAAATAATAATAGCACAAGTATCTTAAAAAGGATAAAAATAACTAATTAACAATGGAATTACTTACAACAAATAATGTATGGATGATGATCTGTACAGCACTGGTTTTTTTCATGCACTTAGGATTTGCATGTTTAGAAATTGGTTTAACTAGACAAAAAAATACAATAAACATATTATTTAAAAACATATTTATTATCACCATAGGCTTATTACTGTATTGCCTTGTGGGATTCAATTTAATGTACCCTGGAGAATTTAACGGTATTATCGGTTTTGCCGGTTTCGGATTAGATTCGCCATTAACTGCTGAGGGAGCATTAGACTTAACCTATAATGAAGGGTATACCTACTGGACAGACTTTTTATTTCAAGGGATGTTTGCAGCAACAGCAGCAACTATTGTGTCTGGAGCTGTAGCCGAACGTATTAAAATTGTACCATTCATGATCTTTACTTTAATATATGTAGGGTTAGTATATCCTATTGCTGGTTCTTGGAAATGGGGTGGCGGATTTTTAGATGCCATGGGATTCTATGATTTCGCAGGTTCTACATTAGTACACTCTGTTGGAGGATGGGCTGCTGTAGTAGCAGTTTGTTTATTAGGTCCTAGAATTGGTAAGTTTAAAGAAGGGAAAGCACAAGCGATTCCTGGTCACAGTATTCCTTTGGCAACTGCAGGTGTTTTAATCCTTTGGTTAGGATGGTTCGGATTTAACGGTGGTTCGGTACTTTCAGCAGATCCAGGATTAACGTCTTTAGTATTAGTAACAACCTGTTTAGCTGCGGCAGCTGGTGGTGTAGCTGCGATGTTATTGTCTACAGCCATGTATAAAAACATGGATTTAACCATGTTCTTAAATGGTATTTTAGGAGGTTTAGTAGGTATAACTGCAGGTGCTGATGTTGTATCGCCAACAAGTGCTATTATTATAGGACTTATAGCTGGTGTACTAATTGTTTTAGCGGTAAGCTTTGTAGATAACAAATTAAAATTAGATGATCCGGTAGGTGCTATCGCCGTGCACTTAGTATGTGGTGTTTGGGGAACTTTAGCAGTTGGAATTTTTTCTACGAATCCAGATCACAGTTTCTTAACACAATTAATAGGAGTACTTTGTTATGCTGCTATTTGTGTGGTATCATCGTTTTTAATCATTTATGTACTTAAGAAAACGATGGGTATTAGAGTATCTGAAAAAGAAGAGGTAGAAGGGTTAGATGGTCATGAACATGGAATGGATGCGTATCCGGATTTCAGGTTAAATGACAACTAATTATATATCGTTTTAGTTAGTGTTAAAAAGGATGGTTTGTCTTTGGCAAGCTATCCTTTTTTATTATACCTAATAGCTGTATGAATTGCCGAAATATTGTTGTAGTAGAAGAACTTTGTTCGGAGTCCCTTTGGTTATTTTCTATACTCTCAAGAACATTTATCCCCGTAAATTATATGAAATAATCAATCAAAATAGGGCGGTATACTAATATTAGGAAAAGAAAAAGCCTTCGAATTCGAAGGCTTTTTCTATAAAATAAACATTGTTTTGTCTGTTAAGCAGAGTTTCTACTGGCGTTAATGTTTCCGAAAAGCGAACGTGTAACGATTTTTTCGAAAATTTTTCTTTCTTCGTCATCTGCAGCAACACCTTCTTTATCGAACTCCTGAATTTTCTTAAGCGCATACTGTTGGATGGTTAATAAAGGTAAAACGATAGATTCTCTTACTTCAATAGAGGCTTTACCAGAAGGTTCGTTCTCCATTAACTCCGTATATCCTGTTAGCTTTAAAAGTAACTCCTTAGTGGTCTCATATTCGGTGTAAATAATGTTCCAGAATGTGCCGAATTCTTCATCTTTAGACATGTATTTGGTTAAATCGAAGAACGACTTGGTTAGAGACATCATACTGTTTTCTAACAGCGTTTTAAAGAATTTAGAATTGTTGTAAAGTTGTTCCACTTTATGGAATTCTCCACGTTCTTCATATTTCTTTAAAGCTGTACCTACCCCAAAGAATCCTGGTACGTTTTGTTTTAACTGGCTCCAAGATCCTACAAATGGAATGGCTCTTAAATCTGAGAAAATTAATTTATCTGATTTTGAACGTTTCGATGGTCTACTTCCAATATTAGTTTTCGCGTAGTATTTTAATGTACTCATACGCTCTAAATACGGAATGAACATGTCGTGTCCTTTAAAGTCTTTATAAACCTGATAGCTGGTTTCAGCTAAGTCGTTCATTACAACTCTGTCTTCTTCAGATAATTTGTTCTTCTCAGTTAACCTATTTTTAATACCGGAACTAATTAATTGCTCAAGGTTATATTGTGATGAATCTAAAGTTCCAAAGTTAGAGCTAATGGTTTGTCCTTGAATAGTTAACTGAACTTCTTTGTCTTCGATAGTTGGGCCTAGAGAAGAGTAGAACTGATGTGTTTTTCCTCCTCCACGTGCTGGTGGTCCACCACGACCGTCAAAGAATATGGCTGTTACATCATATTTTCTGGACATTTCGGTTAATAGCTCTTTGGCTTTGTAAATACCCCAGTTGGCCATTAAGTAACCACCATCTTTAGTTCCGTCTGAGAAACCAAGCATAATGGTTTGTTTCATACCTCTTTCTTTCAAATGCGCCATGTATTGTGGATTAGTATAAAGCTGCTCCATAACAGCAGGTGCATTTTCTAAATCGGTAATGGTTTCAAATAAAGGTACGACATCAACTGTTAGGTCATCGCTAAAGGCTACCATTTTAAGCATCGCGAATAACTGCATTACGTTTAATGCGGTTTGGTTGTTACTAATAATGTAACGGTTAGCACCGCGCTCACCATTAGTAGCCTGAATTTCTTTTATAGCTTCAATGGTTTTTAATGTATTGTAAACCATTTCGTCTTCGAAGGCATTAAAATCGATATCTTCATTAGAAACTTTCGATAAAATATCAATTTGTTCAGCTTCTGTTAAATCATGATAATTGCTCGGTATAGAATTACTTCCTTTTTCTATTAAATGGTCTACTACGCTGGTAAATACCGAGTGGTGAATTCTACTGTCCTGTCTGATATCTAGGGTTGCAAAGTGATACCTGAACATGTGAATTCTATTGATTAACTGATTAATTTCAGTTTCGTATAACGACTGGTGTTGTTCAACAACTACTTTTCTAATGCTTAACAACTCGGTAAGTAACTCTTTCGATGAAATTTTATCTGGAGTATCTAAGTCTACACTGTAATTGTAGATAATCGTTTCTAAACGAACAATGCGGTCTTCAACACCTCTAAACGTTAATTTTCGTCTTAAGCTTTTAAGATCGGCGTAATATTTCTTTAAAATCGACTGTTTTAATTTACGAGCAACCTTAAGTGTAGTATCTGGTTTTACAAATGGGTTTCCATCACGGTCACCACCTGGCCAGAAGCCTATGTTAATAATTTCGTTATGTTTTTTACTGTCGTCGTAAATATTGGTTTGAATGTAATTGTAAATCTGTCCAAACGAATTGTAAAATACATTTTCTAAATACCATATTAAGCTAATGGCTTCATCGTATGGCGTTGGCTTTTTATGTTTAAAGAAAGGCGTCTTACCTAACTGCCCAAATAGATTGTTAATTTGAGACAGATCGTTGCTTTTAATGGCTTCGGTTAAATCGGTAATAATTCCTAAAACTGAACCCGGGTAGAATTGCGTTGGATGCGCTGTTAATACGATACGCACTTTAAATTCTTCTAAATAGGCACGTAATTCTTCTAATTTATTTTCAGAATTGGAAGTCTCTTTAAGGTTTCGAAGCGTTCCAATACCTTCCATGTTGTTTACAATCGGGAAGGCAGCGTCTTCAATAGCATCAAATAATACAACCTGACGCTCTATGTATTGTATGAATCTGAATAACAGATTAATTTGACTTTCTTTATTACGCCTTGCCTGATATTTTTTGAAGAAGGTGTCTACAATGGTTGTCGGATCGTCTCCGTTTGCAAATCCTTTTCTACAAGTTTCATGAAATAATGGGAGTAAGACTCCTGTTTTTGTGATAGAATCAAAAGGTAAGGTCATAAATATACTGTTGTATATTTGGTATTTAGACAATACGTTTTGCTTAAATCGTGTTAATTTTGGTTCTACAGACATATATCGTTCTAATTGAAAATTAAGCATAAAAATAATGAAGCTCTAAGAAACAAGTACTATGGTCTTAAAGTTTTATTAAAATTTGGCAATTATCGATTTCTTGTTGTGAATAATTAAATAAAAGAAGTGTTTATTCCAAATCTTTATAATTGCGAATTCCTTAAGTTTCCTCACTTTATCAAATATGGGTTTTATGATAAATATCATAATTCATGAAATATGAACCTTTTACTTTTGGCTTTTTAATAGAATAACCAAAAATTGAACTATGAATAAAAGAGCACATTCGTTTCATATTCCGGTTATGGGTATTGGTTTTACTATAGATTCGCCGTTAAAAGTAGCGCAATATGGAATTGATTCGGTGATTTCTCTGGTAGACGATATTCTTATCGAGAAGTTGCGAAAAATGTACAGTGAAAAGTTTGAGATACCCTATCAGGAAATTACCAATAAAGTAGACGATTTTAGAGCCAAACGCATTACGTCTTATTTGAATTTAATAAGTGATGTTGTTGATAAGAAGTTTGAAGCCATGAAAAAATCGGCACTTGAAATGAGTCACGATTTTAAAACCTATTTAGACTTACTGCCTGGTAATAGTCATCTAAAGGCCGAATTTCAAAATTTATTAGAAAAAGGGGTGTCGAAATCTGATATTAAATCATGGTTAGATCAACGATTAGTTAAAGGAAGTATTGATGTTAATATTATGACTAAGGTTGATAAAGATAACTATGATAAAGATGAAAAACTGCCTGTAGAATATAATGATGCACATGCGGCTTTTAGAGGTTTTGCTAATAGCAAGTTAAATTCTTCAGTAGTCCTTTCGGCTGGAATGAACCCAAGGTTGTATGCCTATATGAGTTCGTTTAACGATTTCTTTCCTAATCAGCATGGTGAGTTTAAAAAGAAAATCATTTTAAAAGTTAGCGATTATCGATCGGCTTTAATCCAGGGTAAATTTTTAGCTAAAAAAGGACTTTGGGTTTCTGAATACCGTATAGAATCCGGCTTAAACTGTGGAGGTCATGCCTTTGCTACCGACGGCTATTTATTGGGGCCGGTGTTAGCAGAATTTAAAGCAAACCGTGAAGCTTTAAGAAGCTCTATAGAATCTGTATTAATTAAAGAACTGGAAAATCAAAATAAAGTTATCCCAAATGAACCGTTGTCCATAAAAATTTCAGCTCAAGGCGGTGTGGGTACACATGAAGAACATGAATTTTTAATAGAGGAATATCAGTTGGATGCTGTTGGTTGGGGGACACCATTTTTGTTGGTGCCAGAAGCAACAACAGTTGATGAGCAAACATTAGACAAATTGCTGCTAGCTAAAGAAGACGATTTGTATTTAAGCGATATTTCGCCTTTAGGTATTCCGTTTAATAATTTAAAAAACAATACCAAAGACTTAGAAAAGGAAACTTTGATTAATAAAGGGCGACCGGGAAGTGCCTGTCCTAAAAAGTTTGTAGCACTTAACAAAGAATTTAAAGATAATGGCATTTGTACGGCATCACGTGAGTACCAGTATTTAAAAATCAAAGCTTTAGATGATTTGAGTTTATCTGAGAGTGATTATAATAAAGAGTACAATAAAATTATCGAGAAGTCTTGTACTTGCGTAGGGTTAGGTACCTCTGCATTATTAAAATATAATTTAGATACTAAAACCGAAGGCGCAGGTGTTTCTATTTGTCCGGGACCTAATATGGCATATTATTCTAAAGTGATGAGCTTGAATAATATGACAGACCATATCTATGGTCGCGCCAATATGATTTCTCGAAAAGACAGGCCGCATATGTTCGTTAAAGAACTCTTCATTTATATCGATTATTTAAAGAAAAAATTTGAAGCCACTAAAACTGAGATGACTAAAAAAGAAGAGAAGTATCTTTTAACTTTTTTAGAGAATATGAAATCGGGTGTAGCATATTATAAATCCCTGTTTTTAAATCTTCAAGACAAGTTTCAGGATGTGAAAAATGATGTTTTAAACCAGTTGGAAAGTGGTGACTTTGTGTTGAGAATTATTGAGTTGGAGATTGAAGATGAGGTTTTTGTGAGTTAAAAACAAGATATTTGTGGTTAATAGCTTCTTAAGAGGCGTTTCAATTTTATTAAAGAAACGCCTTTTTCTTTAACAAGAATTAAAAGATTTATAGAATAGCTAATTTGTATTCAATTTCACTTTATTTTTTAGTGTAAACCTAATGCATTAGAATTTTAATTAAGATATTTGCAAAAAATATGCGTTTACATAGTGTTCGATTGTAGATGAAATTGAGAAGTTATGAGTGAAACAATAGACTTAGTAAAAGAAATAAATCGTCTTAAAAAGGAAAAAAATGCTGTAATTCTTGCCCATTATTATCAGGTGCCGGAAATTCAGGATATAGCAGATTACGTTGGAGATAGTTTAGGCTTGTCTCAAAAAGCAGCCGAAACTGATGCCGATATTATTGTATTTGCAGGTGTGCACTTTATGGCCGAAACTGCTAAAATATTAAACCCGAAAAAAACGGTTGTATTACCAGATTTAAATGCAGGTTGTTCGCTGGCCGATTCTTGTCCGCCAGAGAGTTTTGAAGCGTTTACTAAAGCACATCCAGATCACGTGGTAATTACTTATGTAAACTGTTCGGCAGAAATTAAGGCTTTAAGTGATATTGTTTGTACATCTTCAAACGCATTAAAAATTGTACAGTCTATACCTGCGGAAACGCCAATCATTTTTGCGCCAGATAAGAATTTAGGGCGTTATATTATGCGTGAAACAGGTAGAGATATGTTGCTTTGGGATGGTAGTTGTGTGGTACACGAAGCATTCTCTATCGATAAGTTAATCGAACTACACAAAAAACACCCGGATTATAAGATTATAGCACATCCGGAATCGGAAACACATATTTTAGATACCGCTGCATATATCGGTTCAACATCAGGAATGATTAATTTTGTTAAGGAGCACCCTAACGAGAAATTTATTGTGGCTACCGAAGCTGGTATTTTACATAAAATGCAAGAGGAAATTCCGACGGCAGATTTAATTCCAGCTCCAGCTGTAGAAGATAACACTTGCGCTTGTAGTGAATGTCATTTTATGAAAATGAATACGATGCAGAAATTGTATGATTGTTTATTAAACGAATCGCCACAAATACACGTGCCGGAAAACATTATAGATCGCGCTTTATTGCCAATAGAACGTATGTTAGAATTGTCTAAATAGACGAAATATTTAATTCTCGATTATCGAGTAAAATCATGGTTACTGCAAATTATTTAGTTATTGGTTCGGGGGTTGCCGGATTAACGTTTTCAGTTAAAATTGCTGAAAAATTCCCAGAAAGAAATGTCATTATAGTTACTAAAGCTAACGAAGATGAATCCAATACTAAGTATGCTCAGGGCGGTGTAGCCATAGTTCTTGATAAAGAGAACGATTCTTTTAAAAAACATATAAAGGATACTTTAATTGCTGGCGACGGTCTTTGTAAAGAAGACGTTGTTAAGATGGTGATTAAAGAAGGTCCCGAGCGTCTTGAAGAATTATTGCTTTGGGGTGCTAATTTTGATTTGGATTCTAGCGGAGAATTCGACCTGGGTAAGGAAGGAGGACATTCTGAGTATCGTGTAGTGCATCATAAAGATATAACAGGCTATGAAATTGAACGCGCCTTATTGATGCGCGCCCATCAGTTGCCAAATATTTCTATCTTACCGCATCATTTTGCTTTAGATTTAATTACCAATCACCATATTGAAGGCGCAGATCCTGATGAGTTGAAGTGCTATGGTGCTTATGTGTTTAATCAGAAAACAGGAGAGATTTCAACTATAAAGGCCAATAGCACTTTGTTAGCAGCCGGAGGCATAGGTTGTGTTTATGGGCATACTACTAATCCGGTTATTGCAACTGGCGATGGTATCGCTATGGCGTACCGCGCAAAAGCCAGGATAAAGGATATGGAATTTGTCCAGTTTCACCCGACGGCGTTATATGAGGCTAAGGGCGGCGAATCTTCATTTTTAATTTCAGAAGCGGTTCGTGGTTTTGGTGCGCATTTAAGAAATGCCGAAGGCGAGCGTTTTATGTTAAATTACGATGAACGTGCCGAATTGGCATCTCGTGATATCGTGTCTCAGAGCATTGATAATGAGTTGAAAAAATCCGGAGCGTCTCATGTATTTTTAGATTGTACACATCTGGATATTGAAGCTTTTATTAAGCACTTTCCTAATATTTATCAGAAATGCTTAGACAATCATATCGATATCAAATCCGACTGGATTCCCGTAGTTCCGGCGTCGCATTATTTATGTGGTGGAATTAAAGTTTCTAAAAAGGGAAAAACAACAATTGATAATTTGTTTGCCTGTGGTGAGTGTTCTAGAACGGGATTACATGGTGCAAATCGTTTAGCATCAAATTCGTTGTTAGAAGCCTTAGTTTATGCACATAACATTTTTAAACATCATGTAAAGCATGAGTATGAGACAGCCGATGTTGCAATTCCGGACTGGAATGATGAAGGTACCACTATTACTAAAGAGCACGTATTAATTCAGCATAATTTAAAAGAGTTACAGGCCTTAATGCGTGATTATGTTGGTATTGTAAGGAGTAATAAACGTCTATACCGTGCTAAAAGACGTTTGGAATTAATTCATGAAGAGGTGGAAGCGTTTTACAAGGAATCGAAAATTACCACGTCGCTTTGCGAGTTAAGAAATATGGTTAATGTGGCACACCTTATCGTAAATCAGTCGTTAGAGCGCAAAGAAAATAAAGGCGGCTATTTTAATGTAGATAACGTTAAAAAATAATCAAGACCGCATGTAATACAGCGGCCTTGATATCTGAATCAACGTCAATACAACCAGAGTTTTTAAAACTCTTTTATCAAGTAAATACTTCGTAGAAGTTAATTTTTACCTAACATTAAAAGTTCATTACAAACAATTTCTGTAATGTAACGTTTGTTTCCTTCTTTGTCGTCGTAGCTTCTTGAAGTTAATTTACCTTCTATAGCAACTTCTTTGCCTTTGCCTATATACTTTTCGATAATCTTTGCGGTATTTCCCCAGGCTATTACATTGTGCCATTGGGTATGCGTTATTTTTTCACCTTTGTTATTGGTATACGTGTCGTTTGTTGCAATCGTGAATTTGGCTAAAGTTTTACCAGATTCTAAATTTAAAATTTCAGGATCATTTCCTAAGTTTCCAATCAACTGTACTTTGTTTCTAAGCGTATTCATAATTTTATTTTTAAGGTTAAACAGTTAATACTATCGAGTTCTTATGTTTCGACAAAGCAAAGATCAGTTAGAATGAAAATGTTAGTCGGTTATTACTTGTTTAAATTCGTTTGTAAATGTTTGTAGTCGTTTGTAAACGAATAATTTGTATATTTAGCTAGATGTTGTATATAATTTTGCTTAGCCCCTATGAAATATAATTTAATAATAATACTTCTTACTTCTACTTTAATAGGTTATTCCCAAAATAAACTGACTAACGAAATTGATAAATATGTTAAGAACATTGATTCAAACCCTGAATTAAAGGTGAGTGAATACGATTGGAATAAAATTACAGAAAGTCATGTTGACCATGGAGCAACATTAAGAATATGGAAAGTAAAAAGTCAAATAGTAAAAGTTGAAGAAGAATTTGGAACTTCTTATGGGCGATACACAAGATTAATTTATTTGAAAAATAATAAACCCAAAAAAGGAGTTGAAATTGAAGAAAATTTTGAATTTAAAAATAAAGAAATTGACTATTCAAATCTAAAAACTCAATTCAAAATGCAAGTTTACGTAACTGGATTAAATGAGTTAATAGACGAATACGAATTCGAAACAAAAGAAGAAGGACAAAGAAAAGCTACAGAGCCCTATTGCGATTTGAATGATCTTTTTGCAATTTTAAACGAGATTACGGATTTATAAAAAATATTTGAGCACTCCCGTATATAACTTATTGCAGTTGAATTACTAAAGGAAATGTAAATAACACCAAAGAAACCAAACCGTAAATATTAATATGAAACAATGTTTAGAATGTGGTGAAAAAATTGTAGGTCGCATCGACAAAAAATTCTGCAGCGATGGTTGCCGGAATGCCTATAACAATAGGGTGAATAAGGATAGCAAGAATTTAATTCGAAATACGAATAACAGACTTCGTAAGAACTATAGAATTTTAGAACAGTTGAACCCGGATCAGAAAACAAAAACTTCGCGCGCAAAATTAATCGAGGCTGGATTCGATTTTAACTATTTTACCAGCATTTATACTACCAAATCTGGCAATGTATATTACTTTGTGTACGATCAGGGCTATTTGCCTTTAGAGGGCGAATATTATGCTTTAGTAAAAAGGGAAAGTTAATGGTAACAAAAAAGCTTTTGATTTAAATGTTAAACCAAAAGCTTTAATACTGGAATCATAATTTGCTTATCTCTCTATTATTTCCAGTTCTGTCCTTTTAATTTCATGGCGGCTTTTAATATGTCTTTTTGACTAATTAACCCTACCAGTTTGCCATTTTCTACAATAGGAAAACGTCGTCTTTTTGCATTTAAAAATTTGTTAGCAGCATCAAAAATGTTCATGTTTCCATCAATGGTTTCCACATTTTTAGCCATATAATTTTCAATGGTTTTATCCTGCATTGGCATATTGTAATAGCGACTTTCGCTTATTTTTTTTATGCAATCTCCTTCCGATATTATACCTACTAATTCGTGCTTTTCATTAATTACAGGTCCTCCGGAAATTTTATGATGAATTAAGGCTTCAATAGCTGCCTCAATAGTTTGATCGGGAGTAAACGTAATCAAATCCGTAGACATATAATCACTCACCTTTAAAGGTGTTTCATCAGCAACTTGTGAATGCTTCCTTGACCCTTGAAAACTTTTTATCCCCATAATATTTAATTTAGTAGTTCTACTAATATAATTCTTTTTTTTAAGTATTCCTAAGAAAGCTAATTTTCGTTTTTAACAATTATTATCAATAAAAATTATCACTTAAAAGGGTATAGCAAGAATTACTGATTTTTTTGCTTGGTTAAATGTTAATTTTTTATAGTTTTAGCACCCTAAAAAATAGAGTTATATGAAGAAAGTAATAGTATTGGTAGGATTGGTTTTTGGAATGACGATGGGAGCCCAAAGTAATTCTGATTTAATAAAACATTTTGAAGCCTATTATAAGCAAATGCAAAAGCAAGGCGATGTACAGGGTATTATCAGTGGTTTAACCCATTTAAATGTGTTGTCGCCATCTATGGAACGCGTAGATACCTTAGCTTATATTTATATGAGAGAGGGACAATACGTTCAGGCCTTGAATACCATTGGTGTTGAGAAAAAAATGGATGATTCTGATATGGCATTAGAGGTTAAGGCTATTTCGTTAAAGGCGGTAAAGCGTCCGGAATTGGCTTTATGGTTTTTTCAGGAAATCTTTAAAAGAGATCCAAATGCACACTTGGCATACGAGTTAGCTGAACTTAATTTACAAACTCAGCAGGTTGAAGAAGCCGATAAAAATATTGCCTATGGTTTAGCTAATGCTACAGATGATATGAAAAAGGCATTTTATGAAACACAACAACCTTATGAGGTGTCTTTAAAATCGGCGTTTATGTATTTACAGGCATTATCGCTTTATAATAAAGATCGAAAAGCAAATATTGATGCTGCTGTAGATATTTTGGATGCAGCGTTTAAACAGTCGCCTAATTTTAATTTAATTCAAATTACCAAGAACGAATTGTTAAGACAAAAACAAATGCTTCAAGCGCAAGCGGCAGAAGGTAAAAAGCAGGAATAAATAGTGAATCTTTATTTTAAATGTTCTAATTGTAAAGAGGAGAATAAAATTAAATTTAATGTATCCACCCGTGTTGAATTTGCTATGACAAATGGAAAAATTCTAAAGGAAGAATGCAAAAGTTGTGAGAAAACGAAGAGTTATCATATAAACCAAATTTATGCAAATGAATCTAAAATAATTTCATTTATAGCAATAATGGTTTTTGTTTTAGGGACAGGTTTTGCTCTTTATATGATTGCTGAAATGTTTATTGTTTTAAAAACGGTAACGGTTATTTCTTCTGTCGCTTTTGCTTTGCTTTTCCCGATTTTGATATATACTGTCTTAGAGAAGGAAGATAGGTTGCGGGTGAGAATATTTAATAATTCCTTTGTAAAAGAGGATTAAAAATAAATTTAGTGTTAAAGTAAAAAAGGGTGTTTTCTTAATTTTGAAAACACCCTTTTTTTATTACCAGATTTTTACGCGTTTACTTGGTTCTAAATATAAATTGTCCGTTTCTTTAATATCGAATGCCTGATAAAAAGCATCAACATTTAATAGAGGTTGAACAGCTCTGGTCATACCAGGAGAGTGCGGATCGGTTTTAATTTGGTTCTTTAAAGCGTCATCACGCATTTTAGTTCTCCAAACGGTTGCCCATGACATGAAAAAGCGTTGCTCGGCAGTAAATCCATCAATATTTTCTGGTCTTCCGTTTTCTGCAAAGCTTAACTGTAAAGCGTCGTAAGCAGCATTTACACCACCTAAATCACCAATGTTTTCACCAAGTGTAAAAGGTCCGTTAATGTTGGTTTCAGGTAATACTTCAATAGCACTGTATTGATCGGCTAAATCTTTTCCTAACGCTTCAAATTGTTTTAAATCTTCATCGGTCCACCAGTTGTTCAGGTTTCCGTTTTTGTCGTATCTCGCACCAGAATCGTCGAAACAATGTGAAATTTCATGACCTATAACAGCACCAATTCCGCCATAATTAACCGCATCGTCTGCCTCAAAGTTAAAGAATGGAGGTTGTAAGATGGCTGCCGGGAATACAATTTCGTTAAACGACGGATTAAAATAAGCGTTAACTGTTTGTGGCGACATGCCCCAACGGCTTTTATCTACCGGCTGACCTAAATCTTCTAAGTTTTTTTTGTGATGCCATGCGTTTACATTAAGCATGTTTTGCGAAAAGGAGCCGTTTTCATCTGTTGAATGAATTTCTAAATCGGAGTAGTCTTTCCATTTGTCAGGATAAGCTATTTTAACAGTTAAAGCCAATAGTTTTTCAACAGCTTTGTCCTTGGTTTCTTCAGTCATCCAAGAAGCGTTTCTAATGCGATTTTCAAAAGCTTTAATCACATTTGCAATCATTTTTTCTGCACGCTCCTTTGCTTCAGGAGGAAATACTTCATCGACATAAAGTTTACCTAAAGCTTCGCCAACAGCACCATTAACTGTTAATAATGCGCGCTCCTCCAGAGGGCGTTGTTGTTGTGCTCCACGTAATGTTTTACCATAGAATTCCCAGTTTGCAGTTTCTATATCGGTACTTAAAGCACCTGCCGATTTGTTAAAAAGGGACCAACGTAAGTATGCTTTCCAGTCTGCTACATTATTTTCTGCAAGGATATTTTGTAGCGCTTGGGTATATTTTACTTCACTCACAATAATGGTGTCTAAACTTTTTACACCAATACCTTTAAAATAGGCATCCCAGTTAATCGCAGGAACCATATTTTGTAATTCGGTAATTGATTTAGGGTTGTAGCGTTTACGTGCATCGCGACGTTCTACTTTATCCATTTTTGGTTCAGCAAGGCGGGTTTCAAAAGCTAAAATACCTTTAGCTTCTTCGTTTGCTTCAGTTTCACTATCTCCTAAATATTGAAGCATTCTTGTAATGTGTGCAACGTATAATTCTCTTTTTTCTTTAGAGTCTGAATCGTCTTTTACATAGTAATCTCTGTCAGGAAGCCCTAAGCGACCAGAGCCAAGAAAGGCTGAATTAATATCGCTGTTTTTAGGGTTTGTGCCAACGTAAAAACCAAAGAAGCCTATGCCTCCGTAAGGTTCCATTTCAATTAAGAAATTTTGAAGGTCGTCAATGTTTTCAATGGCATCAATTTTCTTTAAATTCTGTTTAATAGGGTTGATGCCAAGTTTATTTCTGCTAACAGTATCAACTATAGTTTTAAAAAGTTCGATGGCTTTTTGTTGATCAGATCCTGGAAGTACTTCACTCTTTTTTATGTCTTTGTTGTCAGACATAGCGTTTTTTAAAATGGCAAGGGCGTCTTCATCTGTTTTTTTTCTAAGCTCGTTAAAGCTTCCCCAACGGGTTTGATCGTCTGGGATTTTAGTTGTTTCCAGCCATTTTCCGTTAACGAATTTAAAGAAATCGTTCTGTGGCTTTATTGAGGTATCCATGTACTCAAGGTTAATGCCAGGGGTGTGGGCAACTTCATTGGTGTCGGTTTTTGTTTCGTTTTTACACGAAGCAACGGCTAAAACCAAAGATAAGCCTAAGAAAGGCTTAAAATTTAAGTTTGTTTTCATATACTGATTTGGTTAAAAAATAAGGCACAAGTTACTATACTTGTGTTTTAATAGAGGGGTGATTATGATAACCTTAACACAAATTTAGCGAACAAACTTGTTAAAATGGAAGTGTATTTAAGGGCGTTCAAATACGTTCTTGTCGGCTTCCATTTTTTTGTTCATTTGAAGGTTTAAATTTGAAAAAGCTACAAGAAATTCTTTGATGGTTGCGAGTAATTCATCTCGATTGGTAGTTGATAATCCCGAAAAACTTTGAAGTTTATAAAGTTTAGTTTCAAAAGCAGTAATGCGAGCTTTTACAGCATCGGTATTTACTTTCTCAGGAATATTTTTATTGAAATCCTTTAGTAATGCGGTAATGGCTTCGTCGTTATCATTAAAGAAACTTAGGTCGCCTTTTTTTACATTGGTAACCACATCGTTAATTTGGGTGTATTCATTCCAGCTGAGTATGGCTTCTTCGGCCTGATGGTCTAATAAAAACTCGGTGTATTTAAGTTTAGAAATGTCACTTTCAGTAATTTCGGAGGTGTTTTCTGAAGTATCGATATGCTGCTCTTCATTTTCAGATTGTTTACAAGAATTCACGATTACGATGAAAATGCTTAAAAGACTTAAAAATTTAAAATTCATAGGTTTTAAATATAAATACAACGGCAAAGATATAGGAATAGTTTATTAATCTTTAAAATAGATAGAAACGAATTAAAATGTTTTTATTGGGATGTGAAATGTTTTCAATAAAATCTTAGTAAATTTAAATAACCTACTTAAAACTGTATTTAAATGACACCTAAAGTATTAATAATAGGAGCTTGCGGACAAATTGGTTCAGAATTAACATTTAAGCTGCGTGACATGTATGGTAGTTCGAATGTTATTGCCAGCGATATTAGTTATAGTAATTTGGGTGTTGTTAATTCTGGAATTTTTGAGGTGGTTGATGCGCGTAGTTATTCCAGTATAAAAATTTGTGTTGAGAAGTATGAAATAGATACCATTTATTTGATGGCTGCTATGCTTAGTGCAACGGGCGAAAAATACCCAATGAAAGCCTGGGATTTAAATATGGAATCACTGTTTCATGTTCTTAATCTCGCGAAGACTAATATTATTAAAAAAGTCTTTTGGCCATCTAGTATTGCAGTGTTTGGGCCGACAACTCCAGTAGATTATACACCGCAGTATACTGTTATGGAGCCATCGACTGTTTATGGTATTACCAAACAAGTAGGGGAGCGGTGGTGTGAGTATTATTTTAATAAATATGGCGTTGATGTGAGAAGTTTGCGGTATCCAGGTATTATTAGCTGGAAGACTATGCCAGGCGGTGGCACTACCGATTATGCTGTGGAAATTTATCATAAAGCTATAGCAGATGGTGTTTACGAATGTTTTTTGTCCGAAAACACCAAATTACCCATGATGTACATGGATGATGCGATAAAGGCAACTGTTGATATTATGGAAGCACCAACCGAAAACATAAAAATTAGGTCATCGTATAATTTGGCGGCCATAAGCTTTACCCCTAAAGAGGTTGCGGAAAGTATTCAGGTCAGTCTTCCCGATTTTAAAATAACTTATAGTCCCGATTACAGACAGGCTATCGCCGATAGCTGGCCTAAAAGTATTGATGACTCCAGAGCCAGAACCGATTGGGGTTGGAAACATAAATTTGATCTTCAGGATATTACTAAGGAGATGTTGTTTCAGTTGGATAAAAAGGATAAGAGTCCTCTGAAAAAATCGAATTAATTGTATCTTTGACTTTTCCCATATCTTAATTAATTATTATGCTAGAGAATTTTTGGTTTAATGTAGAATACGGTATAAACCATGTGCTTGACATTAAAGCTTACGACCACGTTTTATTTCTAATTGTGTTAACGGTTCCGTACTTGTTTAAAGACTGGAAACGCGTATTTTTATTGGTGTCTATGTTTACTTTAGGGCATACCTTATCGTTGGTTTTAGCATCTTATGGTATGGTAAGTGTAAATGCTACGATTGTCGAATTCTTAATTCCGATTACCATTTTAGTGGTTGCCCTGTTTAATGTGTTTACTTCAGGTAAAGGCGCGCAAAAAGAAAAGGTTGGTGTTTTGTTTTTATCTACGTTGTTTTTCGGGTTAATTCACGGACTCGGGTTTGCCAGAGAGTTTAAAATGTTGCTTGGAGACTCCGACAGTAAACTGGTATTGCTATTAGAATTTGCTTTGGGTATTGAAATTGCGCAGATTATTATTGTATTTATCGTATTGTTTTTAGGGTATTTGGTGCAAACCATCTTCCGTTTTTCAAAACGCGATTGGATTATGGTGATTTCTGCCATTGTTGTAGGCTTAGTCATTCCTATGATTTTAAACAGCGATTTCCTGGCTTAATTAAAAATTAAGCACTTAACATCTAAAATTATATAAACTTTCGTAAAAGTTTAACGAAGTAGGGTTGTAATTAAAATACGAACCAAGTATATTCGTTATATTATTTCGCGTGAAGGATTGAGGTAGTTGTTGAAGCTCTTTATTTTTTTTAAATAAAATCGACTACCGAAGCCTAGTTGCCATGGGCAGCACGCCAAAAACAAATTCAAGTTCATGCCGAAGATTAAACAGCTTAAGTACGATAAAGCCTATTTAAGAATTGCTAAAGAATGGGGAAAATTATCTTACTGTAACCGTAGACAGGTTGGTGCGCTTATCGTAAAGGATAGAATGATAATTTCTGATGGGTATAATGGAACACCGTCGGGATTTGAAAACTTTTGTGAAGACGATGAAGGCTACACAAAATGGTATGTTTTACATGCCGAGGCTAATGCGATTTTAAAAGTAGCTGCATCGACACAATCGAGTAAAGGAGCTACACTTTACATCACCATGTCGCCGTGTAAGGAGTGTAGTAAACTAATTCATCAGGCGGGGATTGTAAAGGTGGTTTATCAAGATGCATATAAAGACGACTCTGGTCTTAAGTTTTTAGAAAAAGCCGGTATCGAACTTAAACAAATTGAAGATATAGAAGCTTAATGTCAAACAATAAAAAATACTTGCCCTTAATTTTAGGTGTTGCAATTGCGGCAGGGATTTTTATTGGCGGAAAATTAAATTTCAGTGATTCACCGGACAGACTGTTTTCTACCAACAGTAAGAAGGATAAGCTTAATCGACTCATAGATTATATAGACTACGACTATGTTGATGATATTAATACCGATAGTATTGTTGATGTTACCGTAAACGGAATTTTAGAGAATCTCGATCCGCATTCGGTGTATATTCCTAAGGAAGATATGCAGCGCGTTTCAGAAAATATGAAAGGCGATTTTATAGGTATCGGTGTTAGTTTTTATCCGTTTCGAGATAGTATTGCCGTTATCCGTGCTATTGAAGGAGGTCCAAGTGAGAAAGCTGGTATTAAAGGCGGTGATCGTATTTTAATGGCCGATGGCGATACACTTTTTGGGGCTAAGCTGAATAATAGCGATATGGTCGATAAATTAAAAGGACCGGAAAACACCAAAGTGCGATTAAAAGTTTATAGAAAAGGCGAGTCTAAACTTTTAGACTTTACTGTAAAGCGCTCTACGATTCCAATTAAAAGTGTAGATGCGTCTTACATGCTTACTGAAAAGTTAGGATACATAAAGATTAACCGTTTTGCAGAATCGACGTATAAAGAATTTAAAAAAGCTCTAGATAAATTGTTAGATAAAGGTGCAACCGAAATCGCTCTAGATTTACGGGATAATCCGGGTGGTTTTCTTGGTATAGCCGAGCAGATTGTTGATGAGTTTTTAGAGGATGAAAAACTGATTCTATTCACCAAAAACAAACGTGGCCATATTGAAAAGAACTATGCAACAAGTAAAGGTGATTTTGAAGATGGGAAACTGTTTGTGTTGATTAATGAGAATTCCGCATCAGCTAGCGAAATTGTAGCTGGAGCACTTCAGGATAACGATAAGGGAACTATTGTGGGGCGTCGTAGTTATGGTAAAGGTTTAGTGCAGCGTGAAATGGATCTGGGTGATGGTAGCGCGGTGCGTTTAACCGTATCCAGATATTACACTCCAACAGGACGTTCTATTCAACGGTCTTACGATAAAGGAAATGACGATTATTATCACGATTATTTCGATCGTATTGAAAGTGGAGAGTTGTTCGATTCAGATAAAATAAAAGTAGCCGATTCCTTGAAGTTTACTACGCCTAAAGGAAAAGTAGTTTACGGTGGAGGCGGAATCATTCCTGATGTGTTCGTGCCTATAGATACGAGTTTACAAAACGAAACGCTAATTTTTTTACAACGCAGTGGCTTTATAAGTAATTTTGTGTTTGTAGAGTTAGATAAAGATCGTGACGCTTACAGTAATATCCCTCGTGAAGAGTTTATCAATAATTATACTGTGAGTGATGAAATGGTTTTTGATTTTCAGGATTATGTAAACCTTCGAACCAATACAAAAATTACCTTTGTGGCCTATCATGATGAGGTGAAGCAATACATTAAAGCAGCTTTAGCCGATCAGTTATATGGCGATGGTGCTTTTGAGCAGATTATCAACCAAAATGACATTATGATTGATGAGGTAATTGAATTGAGTGCGGCAACAGAGAAGTTGTAATTATTCTTTTATCTTATCGTGAACTTTAGCATGTTTCCCGTTATTCCAAAGCGTTAAAATATCGGTAGCTACATGGGAGCCGCTTCCTGAACAAATAGCAAATTGACTACGCCATCCGGCTAAAGAACCAGCAACGTATAAATTATCTTCGATTAAATGGTCGGTATTTTTTAACCAGATTCTGTTTTTTTCAACAGCAGCTCTAGGGTGGGGCTCAACGTATTGCTCCAGGCCTTTAATGTGCATTAAATTCGTATAGCCTACAGCGACAACAACTATTTTAGATTGATAAGTATTCTTGTTGGTTTTAACTTGAAAGCCATTATCTAATTTTTCCAGTGCCAGTACTTTTTCGCCCTCAATTTGTTCTACGTGAGGATATAAATCGGCGAGTTGTTGTTTGCCATTTTCTAGAATGGATGCACCGGTTGTACCTGGCGGTAATCCTAAAACGTTATTAAACAAAGCGGTTTGTAAGTGAGACGTTTTTTGGTGGGCAATAATGCCAATGCGTTTGTCTTTTGCGTAGGCTTTGTTTTTAGCAGATCCTAAAATTAAAGCACAAGATAAGCCTGCAGCACCACCTCCAATAATTAAAGCGTCAAATGTCATACTAACGGCGCTCTTTTACTTTTTGTTCAATTTGTTTAGAAACAAATAGAATTAGCATGATAAGAATGGCGCAAAGTGAAGCTAAAATAGTAATAAGAGCAATAGAACTTTCACCTTCCAGTGGTGCGCTAAAATTTATTTTTGTCGTATTAAAAGCGATAAGCGCTAAGGCTAATACACTTATTATTATGGTTGCTATTTTCATTTTTAAAATGTTTTAGTTTAAAGCAAACAGGGCTTTAATGTTGTGTGCAAATAGTTTTACCGCGATGGCAAGTAAAATAACTCCGAATACTTTACGGATGATGTTAATACCATTTTGCCCAATAATACGCTCAATCTTTGTTGAAGTTTTAAGCACTGCAAAAATAATAATAACATTTAATAATACAGCAACAATGATGTTTTCTATGCTAAACTCTGCTCGTAAAGATAGTAATGTTGTTAAACTTCCAGGCCCGGCAATTAGAGGAAAAGCCAAAGGAAATACAGTAGCCGATATAGCGTTATGTTCTTCTTCTTTATAAAGGGTAATGCCTAGTATCATTTCTAATGCAATAAAGAAAAGAATAAATGCACCGGCTACAGCAAAAGAGTTAACGTCAATACCAACTAAATTTAAAATACTCTTTCCTAAAAATAAAAACAGGATTAAAATCACACCGGCAATAATCGATGCTTTACCACTTTGAATATGCCCCATTTTTTTTCTTAAATCTATAATAATGGGGATGTTTCCAATAATATCAATTACTGCGAAAAGGACCATAAAGGCTGTGAATATTTCTTTAAAGCTGAATTGCATAACCTCACGTTTTTAATTTAGTAACAAATGTATAGCAATATGATAAATAACAATAGTGTTTTAAAAATAAAGTTTCGTTATTTTTGCAGCCGAAAATTGTAGTAAAGGTATGTTTCAATTAGGGAAAACAATTGTTTCTGAAGATATTATAGAAAAGGAATTTGCATGTAATCTTTCAGCGTGCAAGGGGGCCTGCTGTGTTGATGGCGATGCTGGGGCGCCGCTTGATAAGGAAGAAGCGCAAATTTTAAAAGATATTTACCCAAAGGTGAAGCCTTACCTACGCCAGGAAGGTATTGATGTAATTGAATCGCAAGGAACCTCTGTGACATCTGAAGACGATGGTGAATTAGAAACACCATTAATTAACGGAGCCGATTGTGCTTATGTTATTTATGATGAAAAGGATGTAGCACTTTGTGGTATTGAAGCGGCATACCGAAATGGCGACGTAGATTGGAAAAAACCAGTGTCTTGCGAATTGTATCCCATTCGTGTTCAGGATTACAGCGAATTCTCGGCAGTCAATTACCATAAATGGCAAATTTGTGACGATGCCTGTTCTCTTGGAAAAGAATTACAGGTGCCAGTTTATAAATTTGTCAAGGATGCTTTAATTAGAAAATTTGGTGAAGACTGGTATATGGAGTTAGAGAAAATAGCGGACTCGAAATAACCTCTCATCCCTTTAAAAACAAGGCGTGACTTTCAAAAAAACTTATTTTTTGTGTAAACTTTTTGAAAATTAAAAAAATATAAAACGCTTAAAATCAGTGTTTTAGCTAATTTTATTTGTAAACTTCTTAGAATCAATAAGTTTTGAAATTGTTAAAAACTTTCGCTCAATGTTTATAACTTAGCCTTTCTTTTTTAACATCTATTTCTAATCTTTGTTACTCCCAAATCATAATAAATTTCAATTTTTTTTAAAGCTTGTTAATAAACTTGTTGAAAATGTGTTTTGCATTGATTCAAAACATGTTAAACAAATTATAAACTTTGTTAGAGTAGTTTTTTGACGTGAAAAATACGTAAAGTTTTTGTTGCTCCCAGTTAATTAATAGCCCGAAGTGGTCTTATATAATGTAAGAAATACACTCAAGTAACGATTATAACCAATACCCACAATATGGAATTAACGCACATTATTAAACGAGACTACGAAACCACACCTTTTGTGTTGGATAAAATTACCTGTGCCATTGAAAAAGCAATGCTTTCTGTTAATCATGGTACAAGAGAAGATGCTGAAGATATTTCAGGAAAAGTATTCGAAGCCCTTTTGGCTAGAAAGGCTGTAGATTCAAGATATGTTCCTACTGTAGAGCAGGTGCAAGATATTGTTGAAGATAAGTTAATGGGTAGTGCATTTCATAATGCGGCCAAAGCCTATATTCTTTATCGCGATGAGCAAGCTAGAAAGCGTCAAACTAACATTTTTGAAAAACGTATAAACTTAAAGCCTTACGAGTATCCGGATTTATACGAGTATGTTAACGCTATCAGGCATTCGTACTGGATTCATAGTGAATTTAATTTCACTAGCGATGTACAGGATTTTAAAACAGGGTTAACACCAACCGAAAAATCAGCAATAAAAAATACCATGTTGGCAATTTCTCAAATAGAAGTTGCAGTAAAAACGTTTTGGGGAGACATTTATCAAAAAATGCCTAAGCCAGAAATAGGATCTGTAGGTGCTACGTTTGCCGAGAGTGAAGTGCGTCATCATGATGCGTATTCACATTTGTTGGAAATTTTAGGGTTGAACGCTGAGTTTAAGACTTTAAAAAAGAAACCGGTAATCATGCGTCGCGTGCATTACTTAGAGACGGCTCTTAAAAACTCAAAAAGCGAAAATATTCAGGAATATGCCGAGTCGGTGTTATTGTTCTCTTTGTTTATCGAACATGTGTCGCTATTCTCTCAGTTTTTAATCATAATGGCTTTCAATAAGCATAAAAATATGCTGAAAGGGATCTCGAATGTGGTTGAGGCAACATCAAAAGAAGAGCAAATACATGGTGATTTTGGTATTGATGTTATCAATATCATCAAAAAGGAAAACCCGAAGTGGTTTGGTGAAGAGTATAATGAGAAAATTCAAAACATTTGTAGAGAAGCCTTTGAGGCCGAAAGTGATATTGTGGACTGGATTTTTGAAGATGGTGAGTTAGATTTCCTTCCTAAAAATGTAGTAAACGAATTTATTAAAAACAGATTTAATAGTTCGTTAGAAAGTATTGGTATTGGAAAAGTGTTTGATGTAGATGAAAAATTATTAGCACAAACCGAGTGGTTTGACGATGAAATAATTGGAACTAAACATGGCGATTTCTTTGTGAAACGATCTATCAATTACAGTAAGAGAACAAAAAGTATAACTAGTGACGACCTATTTTAAATTATGAAATTAAACACGCACCTCCAAGACGAACAAACAGAACAACAATCCAGCAAAGAACAATTATTAAACGCTAGGAAAGCTTATATAAAAAACACAAATCAGGCTGATTCAGATAGCGAACCAGAGTTTAAATGGCTTACTGAAAATAGTCGTAAGTTTTTAGAATCAGGGTATTTAACTGATGGTGTAACTCCTGAAGGAAGAATTAGAGAAATCGCAGAACGAGCAGAACAAATTCTTAAAATAGATGGTTATGCAGATAAGTTCTATAAATATATGTCTGAAGGGTTTTTCTCGTTAGCCTCACCGGTGTGGTCTAATTTTGGAAAAAAACGTGGTTTACCAATTAGTTGTTTTGGATCTAACATAGCAGACGATATGGGGAATATTCTTTATACCCAGTCTGAAGTTGGAATGATGTCGAAATTAGGTGGAGGTACTTCTGGGTATTTCGGTAATTTAAGACACCGTGGCGCTCCGGTAAAAAATAACGGGTATTCATCGGGTGCTGTACACATTATGCAGTTGTTCGAAAAAATGGTTGACGTCGTTAGTCAGGGGTCAGTAAGAAGAGGTCGTTTTTCGCCATACTTACCAGTAGAGCATCCAGATATTAATGAGTTCTTAGAAATAGGTACCGAAGGAAATGCCATTCAAGAATTAACTCATGGGGTAACTGTAACCGATAAATGGATGCAGGAAATGATTGATGGAGATGTTGAGAAACGTACCATTTGGGCTAAAATTATTCAAAGAAGAGGGGAAATAGGTTATCCTTATATTTTCTTTAAAGACCATGCCAACAATAGTGCAGCCGATGTTTATAGAGATAAAAAATTACCTATTGTAGCCAGTAACTTGTGTACAGAAATCATGTTACCATCTAACGATCAATGGTCTTTTGTTTGTGTATTATCATCTGTGAATTTATTACATTACGATAAGTGGAAAGATACCGATGCCGTTGAAACCATGGTATATTTCTTAGACGCTGTAATCACCGAGTTTATTGAAAAATTAGAAGAGTTTAGAGATTCTGCTGATTTAGATGACAGACAAACGTTCTTATTCATGGAGCGTGCTTATAATTTTGCAAAATCGAACCGTTCTTTAGGTTTAGGAGTTTTAGGTTGGCACTCTTTATTACAGTCTAAAATGTTATCGTTTGATAGTACAGAGGCCTTTAATTTAAATAGTGAAATCTTTAAATTAATCCAGGAGAAGTCTTATAAAGCTTCTGAAGAACTGGCGAAATTATACGGCGAGCCTGAAGTATTAAAAGGCTACGGAAGACGTAATGCAACTTTAAATGCCATTGCACCAACGACATCTTCGGCTTTTATTTTAGGTCAGGTATCTCAGGGGATTGAACCTATCTGGTCTAACATTTATGTTAAGGATATTGCCAAGATTAAAACAACAATTAAAAACCCTTACTTAGAAGCGCTTCTTGAAGAAAAAGGACAAAATACAGCTGAGGTTTGGCGTAGTATTCGTGATTATGATGGGTCTGTACAGCATTTAGACTTTTTAACAGAGCATGAGCGTGATGTGTTTAAAACTTATTCTGAAATTGATCAGTTAACTATTGTGTACCAGGCTGCCAATAGACAAAATCATATAGATCAAGGGCAATCGGTTAATATTATTGTGCATCCAGATATGCCGGTAAAAGACATCAATAAGATATATGTTACAGCATGGAAATTAGGGCTTAAGTCATTATACTATCAACATAGTATGAATGCAGCACAGAAATTTAAACAAAAGAAAGAATGTGCAAGCTGTGAGGCTTAGTATATATAAAAGCTGAGTTATTCAATTGTCTCTGAATAATTTTTTAATTAAGTGTTATATTACCAAAAAAGGCACCTCGAGAGAGGTGCCTTTTTTTATTTATTCAAAAGCTTGTACTTATTTGTACTGGCATAAGTAAGCGGTTTGTGTGTTAACCTTTACTAAAAAGCTTTCGTTAGCATCGATTTCGTAAGCTTCTCCTGCTTTGTAGGTTACCCATTCGCTTACATTAGGAAGCTTTACGGTCATTTCTCCTTCAATCACGGTCATAGTTTCATGAAGAGAGGTCGAGAACTCATATTCACCAGGTTCCATAACGCCTAAGGTTGATTTTCCTGTAGCAGAAGTGTAGCCTAAAGATTTTACATTATTGTCAAAATAACTGTTTTGTGATATCATAATTGGTTTGTTTTTTGCAAATGTATATAAATTAGATAGGAATTACCGTGTATTCGTTTCAAGGATTTTATGAAATAACAAAGCACCCACTACAGGTGCCTTGCATCTAACTCAACGATTCAAATGTTATGAAAAAAGGATTAATCCTTTTCTATACAGCTAAAGTAGAACTACAGTGTTAAGTAAATGAAGTTTTAGTATTATGTTAGTTTTATCAAATGGCTGTAATACACAAGTAAAAAAAAAAGCCCGTGATTTAATCACAGGCTTTTTCATTAAGATATTGTTTTGTTTATGCTTTAGCTTCTTCTGTGCTTAAGGTAGCAGGCTTAACCGATGCATCGTGTGCATGGTCGTACTCTTCAAGAAGATTCATAGTAGCGTTTAATAAATCTTTAGTTTCTAACAATAAACTAAAGTATAAGGTTGTGTTCTTCGGACTCGATTCTTCTGTACGAGTGCGCTCTACTTGTTTTTGAATTTTCGTTGTTACTAACGATGTGATTTCAGCTTTTCTTCCTAAGATTACCGATAACTCATCAAAAGACTGGGTGTTAAACGCATTTTGAATATTGTTAAATAACGTTTCGAAACGCTCATCCACCTCTTTAAGTTCTTTAATTTGGTTGAATTTTAATTTCTTATGGTTATTGTTAACATGCTTATGACTCACTTTAGTAATGTATTCTAAAGACTGAACCATATCTTGTAAATATCCTAAAATGTGAATATAGAAATTACTAGCTCCAACACTAGATTCATCTAAATTTTTGATGAAATAGAAAATGTTATCTCTTAGTTCATCAACCTCGTCTGAAAGTTTAATAATTTGCTTTTTATTCTTTTTAAGCATCGCTAAATCCTGCTTAGCTAAACCATTAATAGCATTGGTGTAAATTTTATTTCCACGCTTTACAAGACTAGCAATGTTTGATGCACTTTCGTGAATCACACCTTGTAATGAGCTGCTTTCGGCTTGCTTTAAGTAATCTTCCTCTAAAGATTTAGGAGAAGAAGTTTTCTTGTGTGCTTTGTAGTTTCTGTAAATTATTAAACCAGTTAATAATAACAAGATTGGCGTCATTACACTAGGATTCCAGTGGATTAGGAAGGCTACAAAACCTGAAGCGATAAAAGCTCCAATAGCTGTAAAGAACCAACCACCAATAACGTTTAATACACCAGCAACACGGTAAACAGCACTTTCTCTACCCCAAGCTCGATCTGCAAACGATGTACCCATAGCCACCATAAAGGTTACGTAAGTGGTAGATAGTGGTAATTTCATTGATGTTGCAATAGCAATTAATACACCAGCTACCATAAGGTTTACCGAAGCACGAATCATATCGAAGGCAGGGGCATCTTTAGCTTTTTCTTTGCTTAACAGAGCTTCTTGCTTTTCGAATCTCACATTCATTTTACCTTGAATACTTGAAGGAACAATAGCTTCAAAAGTATCAGAAAGGAATGTTGTTGCTTTCACAACACCTCGTGATAATGAGTTCGGTTGAAATTTCTCGTGAGTATCGCCTTGGTGAGATAAACTAATCTCGGTGTCTGCAACTGTTCTTGCTTTTTTAGATAACCATAAAGTCACTACCATGACACCACCAGAGATGAATAATAATAAAGGTTCTGCAGGCACTTTCTTTTCTAGTACGCCCATTGAAAATGCTGAGGCGTCTAAGCCAGAAGCAATCCAGGCTTCATAAGAGTGGTATGCTGCCATAGGCACCCCGATAAAGTTTACCAAGTCGTTACCAGAGAACGCAAGGGCTAAACCAAATGTACCAACAGCAATAACGATAAGTAAGATGCTTTTCTTTGTTAATTTCTGGAATGCATAGGCAAATAAAGTCCAGAAAACAAAACTTCCCAGCATGATGAAGATTTCGTTACCTTCAACACTACCTTTCATTTCGCTATAATATGGAGTTCCTTTTAATCCTTTTAAGAAAATAAAGTAAGTGATAGCTGTTAATGAAAAACCTCCGAAAAACGCACCGAAATGCTTCATTTTCGTTTCGAAGTGGAACGTGAATATTAAACGTGATATCCACTGAACAAATGCACCAACGGTAAAGGCTATAACGACCGATAACAGAATCCCTAAAATAATGGTCAGGGCTTTATCAGTGTTGATATATTTACCAATATCTGAAATCGTTTCAGTATTTGAAACACTGGTTTTAATTAAGGCCATAACAACTGCCGCTCCCAGTAAGTTGAATACAATCGATACTGTAGTAGAGGTTGGTAATCCTAATGTGTTAAAAAAGTCGAGTAGAAGGATGTCGGTAATCATTACCGCCATGAAAATAATCATGATCTCGTCGAAGAAAAACTCTCCTGGAACGAAAATACCTTTACGGGCAACCTCCATCATACCACTTGAAAATACGGCTCCAATGAAAATACCTAAACTGGCAACAATCATGATGGTTTTAAAAGGAATAGCCTTAGAACCAATAGCTGAGTTTAAGAAGTTAACCGCATCGTTACTTACACCAACCACAATATCAACCACAGCTAATACAGTGATGGCTATCAGCATAAATAAATATAAATTATCCATAATTTAACTTGAAATAGTTTGCAAATATCTTTAGTGTTTTGCTTTGTTATGTTATCTAAATGTTAACTTTTAAAAGTGGATATCGCACTGTAACCTGTACATGATCTGACCAGTATTGGTTGGTACATCTAAGTAGCTAATATCCGTTTGTACTTTTAATTTATGACCAGATAAATATTTAGAAACACCAAGGGTATATTGGGTTTCCGGATCTTTACCGGTAATTGTTTTATCTAACTCTACATTAGTATATCTACCTGTTACTTCCCAGTTGTTTTTAAACAAATAACCAGACATTAAGTTATATCCATTACCTACTTGTACTTCATCACCAGTTAAACTACCATCTGCATTTTTGGCAAACGGATCATCAGCGGTTCTATTAGCAAATTCTCCCATAAAAGAGAACCCTCTGTACTTAAACATTGCGTCTATAAAGATAGCGGAAATATTTGTTTCGTAAAGACCTTCGTCTGTTTCCATGTAAGACCCCATGTTACCACGGTTTCTTACAGCATTATTGTTAAAGTTATAGGTGGCACCAACAGCTAATTTAGGTGTGTGTTCGCGTTTTAAATCCGATCCCTTATAATCTCCTTTACTTTGAAAATCACCAAATGGGTATAATTCAACACGACCAGTATATTGGTGTCCGCCTTCGTTACCGGTAGTTACATTACGACCCTCACCTTGAGAAATCGATAAAATTTCTTTAACAATAAAGGTGTTTCCTAAGTTAAAGTGATGTCTTAACTGAAGTCCCATATCACGGTCAATGTTAAAACGGCTGTTTACTAACGAACGATCTACTAATTGTAAATCTGCAGATGAGATAACACGTTCGCGGTTACCTGGTAATTTGGTTTGTCCTGCCCATAAAACAAAGTTTCCTGCGAAGTTCCATTTTAAAACGGCATCCATAACATATCTTGGAGAATTGCTGGTATATTGTGATGCACCAGACATATCGCGGTTAGATAATCCTAACTCTATTTTGTATTTAAGTTTTGGTGAAAAGGCAAAACCATCGAATTTTAAACGTGAACGCCTTACTAGCGCACTTGTTTCTAAAGATTCTCCATCCTGCCATGTTGATGTTCCTAAAAGTTGCATACGGAATCCAACTTTCATGGTAAATGAACTGTCTTTACCTACTAAATTAAAAAGTCCTTTGCCGAATTTTGGGGCATTGGTTTCCTGCGCGAAAAAAGTGCTAGTAGCTAATACTAAAATAGCTACGAGGCTCCATCTAAATTTCATAAATTGTATTCTTAGTTTTTGTCGGGCGCAAAAGTCTAATATTAAAACGAAACCAATGTTTCCTTAATGTTAAATGTACGTAAAAAAAAAGAGACTACCTTGGCCAAGGTAGTCTCCACAGAAATCATAATAATGTAGTCGACAAAAACTAATAGATTATATGAAATACTAAATGTTGTCTTAAGACTTACGCAAATAAAATGTAAAAGCTTGATTTAAATGTAACCACAATATTAAGTAATTATTAATTCGCTTATGTTAATTTTTAAAGTGTAAACAGCTGTTAGTCAATATGTGTAGGTTCTAATGTTAAATTAATGTTATGTAAGTGTTGATTAAATGTTACGAAATACGTATCTTTACTGTATTAATGTTAAATACCCCATGATTATGAAAAAGTTTATTTTATCTCTGGCCTTTTTAGTAACTGTGGTTTCTTTTGGACAACAAAAAAGAGACTTAAAGTTTAATAAAGATACCAATTTAATTGAAGTAACTTACTATCATGACAATGGAGAGGTAAGCCAAACAGGGTTTTACACTACAGATGGTAAATTACAAGGAGAATGGTTGAGCTTTAATGAAGAAGGCAAGAAAACGGTTTCAGGTAATTATGATAATGGGAAAAAAGTCGGCAAATGGTTTTACTATACTGGTGAAACTGTAAAAGAAGTAGATTACAATGCTAATGAAATAGCAAGTTTAAAAGAAACAAACGTGAAGAACGATAAAGGTCTTTAAAACGTAAATACTAAATAAAAAAGCCTCCCTATTGGGAGGCTTTTTTATGTTTTATAAAGAAGCTTATATTATAAGCCAGCGTTAATCCATGTCCAAGCAGAGATGTCTAATGCGGTAGCATCTTTACCAGAATTTAATGTGTATAAAGTAGTTTCTCCAGTAATTAAAGTAGCATCTGCTGCAGATCCTGCTATGATTACATTTGAAGTTGCCCCACCGTCTTTCATGTCTAAATCAACATCATAACCAGTTAAGTGTAATCCAGTGATTGTTCCTCCAGATTCTTTTTTAAACTGTAATGCAGTACCACCAACAGTAGAAATTGCTGTAATGTTATTGAATTTAGGGTTTCCGTTAGCTTTATCTCCTTCAAAAGCAGTTGAGAAACCAGCTACGGTATGAGAAATATAAGCGTTATCTACAGTTCCGTTCCAACCTTCTGTCCAGTCGATAGCATCATCACTGTTGTTTTCTAAATATAAGTTAGTTACCGAAGCAGTACCTCCGAAGAACTCAATTCCGTCATCATCACCGTTAATTACCGCAATGTTTTCTAATACAGTTTCAGAGCCTACAGCATATAAAGACACACCGTTGTATTGAGACTCAGAGTTAATTTGAGCACCAGTTCCTTTAAGTACTAAGTTTTTAACAGAACCAGAGTTATCGTTGTCTGTAGTACCTCCGTAAATGAAACCTCCAATTTCAGCAACAGCGTTAACACCTGCAGATGTTGTTGCGTTACCACAAATGGTTAATCCACCCCAGTCTCCAGGGTTACCAGCAGCAGAAGCAATAACTACAGGGTTAGCCGGTGTACCTTCTATAAAGATTTGACCACCTTGTAAAACTGCAATGTAAACTCCAGTACCACCATCTCTAGCAGTAATTTTTGTTCCAGCAGGGATTGTTAAAGAAGCACCATCTTGTACAATGTAAGATGAGTTTAATGTATAGCTCACAGAAGCATCTAAAGTAACCTCACCAGTAACCGCACCTTGTAATACAGCAGTATCAAAAGATAAGTCTGATGCTACCCAATCAAAATCAGCAACATCTACTGTAGGAACAACAGAAGTGTTTAAAGCAAAAGTATATGCACTTTCGTCTACATCTGTAGTTGTTTCATCATCTTCAACCATTGCAACAGGCGAATACCCATCAACAAATACTACGTTTGAAGTTGCTCCAGCATCTTTCATATCTAAGTCTACATCATATCCACTTAAAGATAAACCGGTAATTGTTCCACCAGATTCTTTTTTGAATTGTAATGCAGTACCTCCAACAGTAGAGATGGCAGTAATGTTATTGAATTTAGGATTTCCGTTAGCTTTATCTCCTTCAAAAACAGTAGAGAATCCAGCAACAGTGTGTGAGATATAAGCGTTATCTACAGTACCGCTCCATCCTTCTGTCCAGTCGATAGAATCATCACTGTTGTTTTCTAAATATAAGTTAGATACCGATACAGTACCACCAAAGAACTCAACACCATCATCATCACCGTTAATAACAGCAACGTTATCTACTAAAGTACCAGAACCAACAGCGTAGAAAGATACCCCGTTATACTGAGACTCAGAGTTAATTTGAGCACCAGTACCAACAATTTGTAAATATCTTATGACACCAGAGCTATCTGAATCGTCGTTACCACCGTAAATAAATCCACCTACTTCGGCAACAGCATCAACACCAGCTGTAGTTGTTGCGTTACCACAAAGTGTTAATCCACCCCAGTCTCCAGGGTTACCATCGGCAGAAGACATAATTACAGGGTTGCTTGCCGTTCCGTTAATGTTTATCTGACCACCTTTTAAAGCAGCGATATATACGTCTGTTCCACCATTATCAGCAACAATTGTTGTTCCGGCAGGGATGTTTAAAATAGCTCCCTCGTCAATAATGAATGAACCTGTTAAATCGTATTGAACTGCAGCATCAAGTGTATAAGACTCTTTTAAAGTACCGTTTAATACTCCAACTTTTAAGTTAGCCATTACTTCAGTATCGCCACCTCCAATTGGAGCAGGATCTTCAGAGTCACAGCTTGTAGCTACAACTAATACTGCCGATGCAGTAAAAGCTTTGAATAAATTTAGGAATGATTTTTTCATTTTGTTTTTAATTAGTTTTTTGTTGTGCTTTTTCAAAGCAAAATAATTTCGTCGCAAAGTAAAGGACTAAGTGTTTGTTCACTATTAACCTAATATTAAAACTAGGTTACCCTTTGCTTTGCGACGAATGTGTTTTGTTAACTCAATGTTAACTTATTTAGAATGTGTATTTTAAACTTAAGCTTAATAAACTTCCTTTCTTGTAAGACTGTACAGTTTCGTTAGTTTCAATTCCAGTTGGAATGTCTCTGATTAACTGTGTTTGCTCGATTTCTGGGTTTAATAAGTTTCGTCCAACAAATTTAATTTGTAGGTTTTCTGTAATCTCTTTACTTACTACTAAATCTAGAGTTACAAATCCTTTTTCGATGATTTGGTCGTTGTAAAGTACATCGCTGTTGTCAAAATCTTCAGGAGAACCTAAAGCAAAGATTTTATCAGATGAATAGTTACCAGTTAAAGAAGTGTTGAACTCTCTTTCTGTATTGCTGTTATAGCTTAACGATCCGTTTAAAATTAAATCTGAAGCCCCTTGTAAATCGGTTTCTGTAACATCTTTATACTGATAGTTTTCGTATAAATCTTGGTTGAACCACATTTTGGTAACGTTAGCATTAAAGTTTAATAAGCTCTCCTCTTCATCATTTTTAATTAAATCGAATCTTGTTTCTAATTCTAAACCAAAAACTTCAGCTTGGTCACCTGTATTTTGATATTCGAATACACCTGAAGACCCTCTACTTTGTGCTAAGTTGATTGGATTTTTAATTTGTTTAAAGAAACCTGTAGCTGAAATTAATTCGCCTTTAGTTGGGAATAATTCATACTTTAAATCCATGTTAAATACATCAGATTTCTCTAAGGTTGGTGTACCTCTTGTAATACGACCAGTTGGAGAAACGTACTCGAATGGAGCGATTTCTTTAAACTCTGGTAAAGTTTGTGTTAAACTAGAAGCTAAACGTAAATACTGTTTTTCGTTTAATTCATACTTTAAGTTTACACTTGGGTAAAGTCCTGTATATTCTTTTGTAGTTTGCCCTACACGACCAACATAGTTGTTAACATCCCAAAGTACATTAATCTCATCTCTTTCAAAACGCACACCGGCATTACCTGAGAAACGTTTGTTGATTCCAAAATCTAAGTTTGCATAACCAGCCATGATGTTTAAGTCGGCATCGTAACGGTCTGCAACACCTTCGCGTAAAACTAAACCATTTTCAAAATTATCAGGTGTAAAGGTTAACGAGAAACTATCTACATCTGGTACTTGGAAACCACGAGCTCTTACACCAATAAATTGAGAGCTAAATACACGATCTTTTTGACGGAAGTCTGCACCAACATGTAATTTGAATGGCGACATGTCGTCTTCATCTAATTTACCGAATTCGATAGCGTCAGAGATAAATGCGTTGTATTCTGTATCTTCAATTTTTTGGCTAGATTTTCTTTGTTGGTAATCACCAACGTGAGCATATTGTACATAGCCTTCTTCTTCAAAAATGTTAGCTTCATTTCTAATTCTGTTAGGCTCTTGTGCGAATACGTAGTTAAAACCTCCAGCCCATTTTAATTCGTTTTTCTCAGAGATATGATGAGTACCTGCTAATTGATTAACTAACATGGTAGTTTGTTTGAAGTTTTGGTCTCTAACAAAAGCACCATCTTCTTTAGGGTCTTGATCGAAAACATAACCTTCACCGTTTCTACCTTGCTCGTAAACCTGGTCGTTACTGGTGTTTACTGATAAACTCGTTAATCGAATGTTGTTGTTATCGTCAAGCTTTAAGCCTAAATCAACATAACCAGTAGAGCTTGTTCTAGTGTTATATTGCTCTACGTCGTTAAATGAGTTGTCTAAAACGTTAGACCTGTAACTTTTAAATACACCTTCTCTATAGTCGTAAGATTTCGAGTGAGAACCAGCAGCAAATAATTTTACTTGTTTTCCGAATACATCAAATTTTGTACCTCCAGATAATTTAATACCGTAGTTTCCAATATTTTTTGTGTTTACAGGTTCCCAGCCTTGTCTGGTAATTAAATCTACAAGTGCGTATTGTTTTTTGTGGAATCCGAAAGTCGCATCTTCAGAAACGATACTGGTTTTAAAACCGTTTTTACCTAAAACGTTAGTATTGTATCCAGATGATAATTGGATATCGAATTCTTTTGAAGAATAGCCTTTAGATGAAATATCAACGTTACCAGAACTTTGATCAGCGTAGCTAGATGTAGCGTATGTTTTACTAATACCAACATTTTCAATGATATTAGTAGAGAACAGGTTTAAGTTGATGTTTTTATTGTTGACATCATCAGAAGGAATTGGTAAACCGTTTAATGTTGTTGATAAATAACGGTCTCCTAGACCTCTAATATAAATATCACCAGATCCTTCACTTTTAGTAACTCCCGATATTTTTTCAGTAGCCGCAGATGCATCAGATACTCCAATTTTAGATAAACGCTCAGCACCAATACTTTCTTTAATAAGAACGGCTTTCTTTTGCTCTAATAATAATGCGGTTTCACTTTCACGTTTTGTAGTTGTGGTAATAACAACCTCACTTAATGAGGCTGCACTAGCACCCATAGGTACGTTAATTTCTACTACTTTGCCAGCAACAATAGTAACAGGAATTTCCTGAGTTTCGTAACCCACGAAACTAAAAATTAATGTTAGTTCACCTGGTTGTAAATTCTCCAGACTATATAATCCATCGAAGTCTGAAGTTGTACCTGTAGTGGTACCTTTAATAATAACATTAGCAAAGGCTAATGGTTCGTTATTGTATTCCTTATCTGTAAGTTTACCAACCACAGAACCAGTGGTTTGGGCGTATGACATTGCTCCTACTAAAAGCATTAGCAATACAGTAAATTTTTTCATAAAATGTTAGTTTTTATCTGCTGCAAAGAACGTCACGTTGTATGAACGCATCGTTACCTAGAAGTTAAACAATGGTAATAAAAGCGTTATGTTAATGTTATGAGATTTAATGTTTGTAAACGTTAACTTAACATTGGAAGTTTGTAAAAATCAATAAAGTTTTAATGTGATTTTTTAAAAAAAACAGTCATTAAAATAACAAAGCCAATAACTTGGTTATTGGCTTTGCAGACTACTCGAATATATATTTTTAATCCCTAATATATACTATATTTTGATTACCCTTGTGGTAAAGCTTTGTCTCCTTTATCAGCAGTGCTGGTTAATAATGCTAGCTCGTCTAAAGAGATGGTGCTGGCTGCTAACGATAGTTTTAATTCAGTAGGCTCAAAAGCATCTACATGCACGTTAATTTCTTTTGTTTCGTAACCTACAAAACTACACACTAAGGTATAATCTCCGGCTTCCAGGTTTTCTAATAAAAACAATCCGGTTTGATCGGTGTCTACTTTTGTTTCTGTTCCTTTAATCGTTACATTAGCTAAAACTAAAGGCGCATTATTTACCTCGGCATCCATAATTTTTCCAACAACTAAGCCTGTGTTTTGGCTAAAAGATAGTGTTGAAATTAACATTGCGGCTACAAAAAATAAACCTTTCATTTATATGTGTTTTTTTAATAGACTGCAAATTAAAAGCTTAAAGACGAGTATTGTGTTATGTAAATATTAAACAATCTTTATTTAATGTTATCTTAACGTTAATAAAGCTTATCTGAACACAGTTATTGAGAAATAAAACCCGGGTAAATATTGGTGAATTTAACTATCTTGCCATGCATTAACATGATATTATGAACTGGGAACAACTATTATCTTTAAAACGTTTTGGTGATACAAATAAACGACTTAGAAAAGAACAGGATGAAACACGTTTGGGTTTCGAGGTGGATTACGATCGTATTATTTTTTCATCAGAATTTAGAAGTTTACAAGATAAAACACAGGTGATTCCCTTATCGGAAACCGATTTTGTACATACCCGATTAACGCACAGTCTGGAAGTTAGCGTGGTTGGTCGTTCGCTAGGTCGTTTGGTTGGTAAAAAGTTATTGGAAAAACACCCGCATTTACAAAAAGTACATGGTTATCAGGCTAACGATTTCGGTGCTATTGTGGCTGCAGCTGCCTTAGCACACGATATTGGAAATCCGCCGTTCGGGCATTCGGGAGAAAAGGCTATTGGAGAATTCTTTAAAACGGGAGAAGGTTTAAAATATAAAGACGAATTAACCGCAAAGGAATATCAGGATTTATGTGATTTTGAAGGAAATGCTAACGGATTTAAAATTTTAACCGAAGATCGCGCCGGACGAATAGGAGGGTTACGTTTAAGTTATGCGACGCTTGGAGCCTTTACTAAATATCCTAAAGAGTCGTTGCCTAAAAAGCCAACAACGCATATTGCTGATAAGAAATACGGGTTTTTTCAAAGTGAAAAGGAAGCTTATGTAGATATTGCCGAAGAACTTGGTTTGATTAAGCGTAGTGAAGATAGTGTTAGTTATGCGCGTCATCCTTTAACATTTTTAGTCGAAGCGGCAGACGATATCTGTTATACCATCATCGACTTTGAAGATGGGATTAATCTAGGTCTTATTCAGGAAGAATATGCATTAGAGTATTTGTCCAAAATCATTCGTCATACTATAAGACCTGAGAATTATTATGCCTTATCCACCAAGGAGGATCGTATAGGGTATTTGCGTGCCTTGGCCATTGGGTCTTTAATTAATGAAGCGGTCGATATCTTTATGGAAAATGAAGAAGCTATTTTAAATGGCGATTTCGATTGCGCATTGCTAGACAAAAGTAAATACGAAGCACAGATTAACGATATCATTAAAATAAGTATCGAAAATATTTATCAGTCTACTGAAGTCATCGATAAAGAAATTGCAGGTTACGGTGTGATTAATACCCTATTGGAAACCTACACTGCTGCGGTGAACAATAGTTTTAACGGTACGGCTTCTAATTATGACGAACTTATATTAAATGGTCTTCCGAAGAATATAAAAACCGATAGTCCAAGCTTGTATGCTCGCCTTTCCGGCGTATGTTACTACGTCTCTTTATTATCTGATAGCAAGGCGATTTTAGATTATAAAAAAATAAAGGGAATTAGTTTTTAGTGGTTATAAGATGATATTGAAGAGGTATCCTGAAATGATAATACACAGGGTTACCACACTAAAAAATATGGCAATTAGTTTTAAGGTCATTACCTTTTTTAATAGCATAGCTTCGGGTAACGATAAGCCAACCACCCCCATCATAAAGGCGATGGCTGTTCCTAAAGGAATGCCTTTAGAGACTAATACCTGAACAATAGGCAGGATGCCTGATGCGTTCGAGTACATGGGTACAGATAAAATAGTTGCAAGTGGAACCGCAAACAGGTTGTCTTTAGACATGAATTTTTCGAAAAAGCCTTCAGGAATATAGCCGTGCATGATTCCGCCAATGGCAATTCCGACAATTACATATGGTACTATGCCTTTTAGAATGTTTAAAACTTCAGTCCATATTATAGGTAAACGTTGGGTGAAGGTTTGCTTTTCTGCTTTAAATAAGTCTTGTTCTTTTTGTGCGTTTGCCAAAATATCTTTCACCCAGGGTGTTAAGTAGCCTTCAAGTTTTAGATTTTGAAGAATGATTCCGGATATGGTGCCAAGCAATACGCCGCTAATTATATATAATAGTGTCGTTTTTATTCCGAATAAGCCTATAAATAAACCAATGGCGACTTCATTCACTAAAGGTGAGGTAATTAAAAAGGCGAATGTAACCCCTAGAGGGATGCCTCCTCTTACAAAACCAATAAATAAAGGAACCGAAGAACAGGAGCAAAATGGTGTAACTACTCCAAAAAGACTCGCCATAAGGTATTCCAGGCCGTATAGTTTTTTTCTTGATAGATAATTTTTAACCTTATCTATGGGGAAGTAGCTATTTACAATACCCATAAAAAAGATAACAATAACGAGTAAAATTAGAATTTTGACGGTATCATAAATGAAGAAGTTTAAAGCTTCAGCCAGATGTTGTTCTTGGTCTAAATCTATAAGGTCGTAAACCAGCCAATCTGCAATATGTTGCAACCAATCAAACATAATTACAGATGTTCGAAACTTGTTTTGTAACTTTCAATATGTAAAGCTTTAGTAAAACCATCCATGGTTAGATTTTTACTAGTTTAAAAGGGTAAGTACTTCGTCTTTTGTAGGCACTCGTCCTTTTATGGTAATGACATCGTCAATAACTAAAGCAGGTGTTGTCATGATATTGAATTTCATGATTTTTACAATATCTTCAACTTTTTCAATGCTTGCATCAATATTATTTGTGCTAACAACGTCTTTAACAACATTGGTCATCGATTGGCATTTCGGACAACCGGTTCCTAAAATTTTAATTACTTTACTCATGATTTTATATATAATTATTGACAGTAGATACGGTGTACAACCCAATTGTAAAATTACGATAGGGATTTAAAATGCTATGTGACTTTTGTCACCTTTTAGATGTTTTTGCCGGAGAAGAGATGGCTAGGTTTTATTTTTGTTGCGATAAGAAGTCGGCAAATCAGGTCGTTAATATGTCGTTTAGCAATTTTGATAGATGATGAGCATCTAAACCAATTTGTTCTTGAAGTTCAGCAACACTGGCATGGTCAATAACAGCATCCGGAATTCCTAAAACTTTAATATCGTTTTTGTAATTGTTAGAAGCTGCAAATTCTAAAATTGCCGATCCAAATCCACCTTTAATTGAATTATCTTCTATGGTAATAAGTGTTTTATGATTTTTGAAGATGTTATGAAGCAGTCGTTCATCTAAAGGTTTTACAAAACGTAAATCGTAATGGGCAATAGCCTTAGGATTGTTAGATTGTTCAATGGCTTCGGTTGCATTTTTAGCAATGGTTCCAATACTTAAAACGGCTATTTTATCACCTTTCTTAAGTGTAATTCCGGTTCCAAGTTCAATAGCTTCAAATGGTTGCTTCCAGTCAGCAGTAATACCACGACCCCTCGGATAACGAATAGCAATCGGGTGGTTTAAGCCCAATTGTGCTGTATACATGATATTGCGAAGCTCCATTTCATTTCTAGGCGCAAAAATAATAAGATTCGGAATACATCGTAAATATGATAAGTCGTAAACACCATGATGGGTCGCGCCATCTTCACCAACCAATCCCGCACGATCCAAACAGAATATTACAGGCAGGTTTTGAATTGCTACATCATGAATAATTTGGTCGTAAGCGCGCTGTAAAAATGTGGAATAGATATTACAAAACGGAATTAATCCTTGAGTAACCATACCCGCAGCAAGGGTAACCGCATGCTGCTCTGCGATACCTACATCAAAAGCACGGTCCGGCAGTTGGGCCATCATGTATTTTAATGAACTGCCTGTTGGCATAGCGGGAGTAATACCGACAATATTTTTGTTCTGCTTAGCTAATTCTACTATGGTATGCCCAAATACATCTTGATATTTCGGAATTTTCGATGTCGATTTCGGAATCAGTTCTCCCGTTTCAGAATCGAATTTTCCCGGTGCATGGTATCTAACCTGGTCTTCTTCAGCTTGGCGTAAGCCTTTGCCTTTGGTGGTAATAATGTGTAAAAATTTAGGGCCCTTTACCGTTTTTAAACGTTCTAATTCTGAAATTATAGCATCTAAATCATGTCCGTCAATAGGTCCGGAATAGTCAAAATTCAGGGCTTCAAATATATTGTCTTGTTTTTGAGTGCCCTTTTTAACGTTGGTTAAATACATTTTTAGGGCGCCAACACTCGGATCGATTCCTATGGCGTTATCGTTTAAAATAACTATCAGGTTAGCATCTGTTACTCCGGCGTGGTTTAACCCTTCAAAAGCCATACCGCTAGCGATGGAAGCATCTCCAATAACTGCAATATGTTGCTTTTCGGTTTCGCCTTTTAGTTTTGAAGCAATGGCCATACCTAGCGCTGCAGAAATTGAAGTCGAGGAGTGACCAACACCAAAGGTGTCATAAATACTTTCGTCGCGTTTTGGGAATCCGCAAATACCACCTAATTGACGATTAGTATGAAACACCGCTTTACGTTCTGTTAATATTTTATGCCCGTAAGCCTGATGGCCTACATCCCAAATGAGTTGGTCTTCCGGGGTGTTAAATACATAATGTAGTGCAATGGTTAATTCTATAACGCCTAAGCTGGCTCCTAAATGCCCTTCTTTAACTGCGATAATATTAATAATAAATTCACGTAATTCCTGAGCCAATTGTGGTAATTGCTCTGGCTTTAAAAGACGCAGGTCTTTAGGGGAATTGATACTATGTAATAAGGTGTTTCGCACGAGGCAAAAGTACAGATTTTATTGATCATATAGATTTAAAATATTATGGGGTAAATTAATTGAAAGCGAGATATTATAGCAATATGAAATTGTATATTTGAATTATGGAAAACCCGTTTGACGATACCTATTTTATGAAACGCGCGCTTCAGGAAGCCGAACTAGCTTTTGAAAAAGGAGAAATTCCTGTTGGTGCTGTTATTGTTATTGATAATAGAATTATTGCACGAGGACATAATTTAACAGAAACTTTAAATGACGTAACAGCTCATGCCGAAATGCAGGCGATTACGGCGGCTGCTAATTTTTTAGGAGGGAAGTATCTTCAAAATTGTACGTTGTACGTCACTTTAGAACCTTGCCAGATGTGTGCCGGGGCCTTGTACTGGAGCCAGATTTCAAATATTGTTTATGGCGCCAGAGATGAGCAACGGGGTTGTATTAATTTGAATACTAAGTTGCACCCAAAAACTATCATGAAGGGTGGTGTTCTGGAAGCTCAAGCTTCAGAATTAATGAAACGTTTTTTTATTGAAAAACGAAATTTGAACTAGTTGCGTTAGAGATTGAATGTACTATGTAAAGTGCGCAGCAAATGGAGCTTTATAGGGTTACGCTCAAATAATTAGTATTTCTTCTTTTCTTGCGATTTACGCATTTCTTCTAAATTTTCTTTTGTAATCATATAGTCTTTAATGTTTTTGTCTTTCCAGCGGTAATACGCAAATAACGGAAATGCCACAAAAAAGAGACCCATTACGCCAAAGCCAATAAGTTTTTGTGAATATGAAGTGTCAATGACCAGGCCTGTAATAATGCTGGTAAAAACTAAAAGGAATATTATAATGATAAGATATTTCATGCGTTATTTGGTGAATTTTAATAGTTGCCTTCTGTAGGCAGTTAATAATTTGGATTTAGAAATGTAACCGAAGTATTTTCCAGATTTTACCACTGGTAAATTCCAGGCTCCGGTAGATTTGAATTTTTCCATGATATCGTTCATAGTGTCGTCATCGTAGTTAATGATACCGGCATCGGCATGCATAATATCGGTAACACTAACTTTGTCGTAAAGATCGGCATTAAACATCATATGTCGTATATCATCGAGCCTTATTACACCTAAAAATTCATTATCGTCGTTTACAACAGGAAAATGATTTCTCGAAGATTTAGCTACGGCTTCATTTAAAATATACCCCAGAGACATATCTGGTTTTAGCTTGACGAAATTAGTTTCTATAACCTTATCAATATCTAATGCGATGAGGGTGTTTTGGTCTTTATCATGTGTCATAAGTTCACCGCGCTCTGCCAGTTTCATGGTGTAAATGGAGTGTGATACGTAATATTTCGTAATGGCAAATGAAATTGCAGCTACAATCATTAAGGGAACAAATAACTCATGCCCACTTGTAATTTCAGCAATTAAAAATATGGCTGTTAAAGGGGCATGAAGGACACCAGCCATTAACCCGGTCATCCCCAATAGTGTAAAATTAGCTTCGTTAACCGAGAACCCTAAACCAATATTATTTACAATTTTGGCAAAGGCATTACCTAAAGCACTACCCATAATTAGTGTTGGGATGAAGATGCCTCCAACGCCACCGGCTCCAAATGTGGTGGTCATTGCAATGGCTTTAAATACAGTAATGCCTAAAAGCATGGCGATAACAATCCAAATATTAGATAGATCTAGGTTTTTAAATGGCGTGGTATTTATAGCAGATAGATGATCGCCTTTTAAAAGGTTATTCATAATGCCATAACCTTCACCATAAAGCGGCGGAATAAAATACAGCATAGTGCCAATGGCAAGTCCACCGATTAAAAGACGTTTTGCCCGGCTTTCAAATTGTTTAAAAAAATTAGTGATTCCAAAAAACACTTTTGAAAAGTACACTGACGTAAATGCTGTAACCACTCCTAGTAAGATATAAATGGGAATATCGTTAAAGTTGAAAGAGTCTTTAATAATAACATGTAATAATACATCCGTTCCTAAAAACATATAAGATGTTATTACCGCTGAAACCGATGCTAAAAGTAAAGGAACTAAAGAGGTAAAGGCAATATCGAGACTAAAGATTTCTACTGCAAAGACAATCGCGGCAATAGGAGCCTTAAACATTGAAGCCATGGCGCCTGCAGATGCACAGCCGATTAAAAGTAATCGGGTTTTGGTATTCATATGAAACAGCTGAGCTGTATTGGAGCCTAAAGCCGAGCCAACACTTACAGCAGGACCTTGCAATCCTACCGACCCACCAAAACCAGCGGTTAGTGGAGCAGTGATTAACGCTGCATAAATATTATATCTTGGTAGAATCCCATTGAGTTTAGATAAGCCATATAAGGTGGTAGAAATACCATGACCTATATGTTTTTTGAGCCAGGTTTGTTTTATAATGAACACCAGAACTAATCCAATTATCGGAAAGATAAAATATAAGGTGTTCTGATAGTTTTTAAACAGGTTTAGCTCTAGAAGCGATCGAATAAAATGTGTTAGGTTTTTTAGTACCACGGTACCAACACCGGCAAGCATGCCCACCAGTACACTTAAAATATAAATAAATTGTCGCTCGGAAATATGTTTGTATTTCCAGATTAAAAATTTACGTAACAGGCTTTTTGCTTCAAAAGACATGCTTATAAAGTTAATAAATAAATGCTTTTGAACGTATGTTATATTACGAATTTACCTGTAATGTGATTAATTGTCTGCGGTAAGCTGTTAATAATTTAGATTTTGAAATAAAACCAAAATAGATACCGTTTTTGGTGACAGGTAAATTCCAAGCACTACTATCCTGGAATTTTTGCATGATGTCAGTCATTTTATCTTTATCTAAATTGATAACTGCAGGTGGTTTTTGCATAACATCGGTGGCAACAACTTCTTTGTACAGAGACTGGTCGAACATAATTGGACGCAAATCATCTAATAATATAATTCCTTGAAGCTTTTGTGTGTCTTGTTTTACAACGGGGAAAATATTTCGGTTAGATTTAATTACGGCCGTATGAATCATTTGTTCCAGGTTCATTTCAGGAGTAATCGATATGAAGTTGGTTTCAATTACTTTATCAATATCCATTAAAGTTAATACGGCGTGGTCTTTATCGTGGGTAATAAGTTCACCTTTTCGACCTAACTCCATATTATAAACAGAGTGCGTTTTAAAGTATTTGGTAATGCTAAACGAAATGGTGGCGGTTAACATTAAAGGAATAAAAAGTTCGTACCCTCCTGTAAGTTCTGCAATTAAGAAGATTGCAGTAAGCGGGGCATGAAGCACACCTGCAAGTAGCCCGGCCATACCAACAAGAGTAAAATTACTCTCGGAAACAGGTTCGTTAAATAGCCCACAGTGGTTTATAATTTTTGCCAAAGCGTTGCCCATAATACTTCCCATAAATAAAACAGGTGCAAAAATACCACCAACGCCGCCTGCCCCAAAGGTTAAGCAGCTGGCAATAATTTTAAAGAAAATGAGTCCGCCTAATAACATAACGACAATCCAGATGTTATCGGTATCCATATGAAACAGGTTGCTTTGTAATGCTTTTTCGGGGTTACCAATAATTAAATTGTTGATGACATCGAAACCTTCACCATATAGAGGTGGAATTAAAAATATTAAAAGCCCAAGTCCTAACCCTCCAATGATTAATCGTTTTACGGGAGATTCAATCTTATCGAAAAACGTATGAATTCTATCATATATTTCAGTAAAATAAATAGAAATGAATGCAGCGACAACACCAAGAATAATATAAAAAGGGGCGTCGTCAATGTAGAATTTGTCTTCAATTCTAAAAGGTAATAGGATGTCATCTCCAAAGAAAAAGTATGATGTTAAAATAGCTGAAAGCGATGCCAAAAGCAGGGGCAACATCGAAGCAATGGTTAAGTCTAAACTAAAAACTTCTATAGCAAAAATAATAGCAGCAATTGGAGCTTTAAAAATAGAACTCATAGCTCCGGCTGCGGCACAACCAATAAGAAGATTTCTCGAGGTTTGATTCATGTGAAACATCCTCGAAATGTTAGATCCAAGCGCAGCACCTGTTGCCACTGTTGGACCCTCTAAACCTACCGACCCTCCAAAACCAACGGTAAGAGGAGCCGTTAAAATAGAACCAAACATTTGATAGCGTTTCATAATACCTTTGCGCTTAGCCATAGCGTAAAGGGTAGAAGGGATACCATGGCTTACTTTGTTCCTTATAACATATTTAATAATTAAATACACTAGTGCTAAACCAATGATTGGGAACAAGAAATAAAAAGCATGATGATAATCTGCGATAAGTTTCCCTTCTAATAAGTGCTGAATAAAGTGCGTTAAGTTTTTTAATACAACGGCACCAACTCCAGATGTGAAACCTATTATAATACTTAGAATATAAATAAACTGCCTGTGAGAAATGTATTTGGCTCTCCAGATTAAAATCTGTTTTAAAATGGTTTTTTTGGGCATAGTATTATAAGCTATCAAAAAATCCTGCAAAAGCAGGATTTAGATTATTGATTTATATTTAGTTTTAAATTAAGCTCTGTTAATTGTGTATCATCAATTGGCGCAGGGGCATCAATCATCACATCGCGACCTGCATTGTTTTTAGGGAATGCGATAAAATCGCGAATGGTTTCTTGTCCGCCTAAAATTGACACCAATCTATCCAGACCAAAGGCTAACCCTCCGTGTGGTGGTGCGCCATATTGAAAGGCATCCATTAAGAAGCCGAACTGCGCTTTCGCTTCTTCAGGGGTAAATCCTAAATAGTCGAACATTAACGATTGGGTTTCTTTATCGTGAATACGAATAGAACCTCCACCGATTTCGTTTCCATTTAATACTAAATCGTAAGCATTCGCTTTTACGTCACCCGGATTAGTTTTTAATAATTCTAACTGACCAGGTTTAGGAGATGTGAAGGGGTGGTGCATAGCATGGTAACGCTCGGTGTCTTCATCCCATTCTAATAATGGGAAGTCCATTACCCAAAGCGGAGCGAACTCTTCTGGGTTACGTAAACCTAAACGTTCTGCTAATTCCATACGTAAGGCACTTAATTGCGAACGAACTTTATTTTTATCACCAGAAAGCACACAAATTAAATCGCCGGCTTTAGCTCCGGTAACTTCAGCCCATTTTGCTAAATCATCCTGATCGTAGAATTTATCTACTGATGATTTGAATGTGCCATCTTCGTTACAACGACAGTAAACCATACCTAAAGCACCAACTTGAGGGCGTTTTACCCAATCGATTAATTTATCGATTTCTTTTCTGGTATAATTATTTCCTCCAGGAACAGCAATACCTACAACTAATTCGGCACTATTAAACACACCGAAATCTTTATGTTGAGCCAGGTCGTTTAATTCGCCAAACTCCATACCAAAACGAATGTCTGGTTTATCGTTTCCGTATAAACGCATGGCATCGTCGTATTGTATTCTCGGGAATTTATCAATCTCAATACCTTTTACTTCTTTAAGCAGGTGGCGTGTTAATCCTTCAAAAGCATTTAAAATATCTTCTTGCTCAATAAAGGCCATTTCACAGTCTATCTGTGTAAACTCAGGCTGTCTATCGGCACGTAAATCTTCATCTCTAAAACATTTTACAATCTGGAAATATTTATCCATACCGCCTACCATAAGCAATTGCTTAAAGGTTTGTGGCGATTGCGGAAGGGCGTAAAACTGACCTTCGTTCATACGAGAAGGAACTACGAAATCACGTGCACCTTCGGGTGTTGATTTTATTAAGTAAGGGGTTTCTACTTCTATAAACCCTTCTTGAGATAAATAGTTACGAACCTCCTGTGTTACTTTATGTCTGAAAATTAAATTATTTTTTACCGGATTACGACGAATATCTAAATAGCGGTATTTCATTCGTAAATCTTCACCACCATCGGTTTTGTCTTCAATAGTGAACGGTGGTAATTTAGCTTCATTTAAAATGTTTAATTCTGAAACTAATATTTCAATATCTCCGGTTGGAATATTCGGGTTTTTAGAAGCACGTTCTATAACAGTTCCTTTAACCTGAATAACAAATTCACGACCAAGGTTTTGTGCCTGCTCCATCATGTCTTTAGATGTGCGCTCCTCATCAAATACCAATTGGGTAATACCGTAGCGGTCTCTTAAATCTACCCAAACTATAAATCCTTTATCTCTAGACTTTTGAACCCAACCTGCAAGGGTTACTTCTTTATTAATATGCGATGCGTTTAACTCACCACAATTATGACTTCTGTACATAATGAAATTTTAGAGTTGCAAATTTAAATAAATACAATGGAGTATGAATTTTTTAGAGTGTTTTTTTAAGTGAATACAATGAAAATATAATCCTGTAAAAGTGAATTTTATTTAGCGTTGTTTAGGTGAGTGGGTGCGTTATTAGTCGAAAAGATATTTTATGTGATAAATAAAAAGGTAGCTTTAGTTAAAAGTTTAAAATTTAGATGCTTATGTTTAGAAAGACTTTGGGTTTAATTGTCTTATTTTTTGTTTCAATTCAGGTTCAGGCTCAGCAAAGAACAGGGAATATTGTAGAATATTTTGGTAAGGAAAAAGTAGAAACGATAGAAGAAGGGAAGTTGATTCATGTTTTTAAAGAAGCACTTACATTAAAAGTGCCTACTTACAAGTTTAATTCATCATCTTTTCCCGAAGATCCTGTTTTTAGTCGCTTTTTAATGAGTGAAAATTACATACCGAAAAAGGATGATGTTTTTGATGTCGATTTTTTAGGAGAACCTATGGTTTGGAAAACCATGGCTGTCGATACAACAAACACGTTTAATGATAGAGAATTGCGTTCCAGCTATGTGTGTTTAACCTATAAGTCGAATACTGAAAAGATAGTATTGTTTGAAGCTTCAGGGCATTCTTTGGTATTGATTAACGGCATGCCGCATGAAGGCGATCATTACGATTTTGGATATAATCTGATTCCGTTAAAACTGAAAAAGGGATTGAATGTATTTGTGCTTAAGGTAGGGCGTTTTCCAAGAATTCGAGCCAGATTAATTCAGCCAAAATCAGAAATTCAGTTTACAACACGGGATTTAACCATGCCCGATATTCTGGTTGAGGAGTCAATTGATTTTAAGGGGGCAATAAGAGTTATAAACGGAACAGAGGAATGGTTAGAAAAGTACACCATTGAAGCGACTTTTAATGGAAAGGTTGTTAAAACCGAGTTGCCTAATATTCCGCCTATGAGTGTTCGTAAAATACCAGTTTCAATCCCTCATGTCTCTGAAGATGCTGCTTTAGGATCTCATGATTTATCATTGAACTTAATGAGTAAAAATAAGGTTTCAAATGACATTAAAACGATACCATTGGAAGTAAAGTCGAAACACACACATCACAAACGTACCTTTATTAGTGGTATAGACGGCAGTTTGCAGTATTACAGTGTGGCTCCATCGAGTAATGATACTTTAACTAACGGCGCTTTGTTTTTGTCTGTACACGGAGCTTCCGTTGAAGCAGTTAATCAGGCGAATGCTTATAAACAAAAAGATTGGGGTAATTTAATAGCACCTACCAACCGTCGTCCGTTTGGGTATGCCTGGGAAGACTTGGGGCGTTTAGATGCCTTAGAGGTTTTAGCGGATGCTAAGAATATTTATAACCCCAATCCGCAAAAAATATACTTAACAGGTCACTCGATGGGAGGCCATGGTTCCTGGTATTTGGGAGCTACTTATCCCGACAAGTTTGCTGCGATTGCACCATGCGCCGGTTATCCGGATTTATTAATTTATCGTGATGTATTTTTAAACAGGCTTTTAAATATGTCTGAAGATGAATTACAGGCATTTGGTGTCAACCCTAAAGTGTTAAGTCGTTTACAGGAAGCGCCACAGTTGAATCCTGTTGAAACACTTATAGAAAGAGCAGGAACACCAAGTAGAACTTTACAGTTGATTAGAAATTATTTACATCATGGGGTTTATATTTTACACGGAGAAAAAGATAATGTGGTGCCGACTTATATTGCGCGTGATATGAGACAACGATTAGGGGAATTTCATAATGATTTTACATATTATGAATATCCGGAGGGAACCCATTGGTATGGTAACCATAGTGTCGATTGGCCTCCGATTTTCAACTTGTTTAAAGAGCGAACCATTCCGGTGAATCAAGATGTGAATAAACTGGAGTTTTATACAGGGTCGCCTGGAGTATCTTCAAAATCACATTTTATAACGATTCATCAGCAGGAAGTTCCTTTTAAGGTGAGTTCCTTTAATTTTTCGAAGGAAGAGGATGAATACCTTCTAAAAACGGATAATGTAACTTTTATTGAAATAGACTTAAGTGAGTTTGATGAGGTTAAAGACAAGCTTTTGGTTGATGGATTTTCTATTCCTGTAAGTGATAAAAAATTATTTTTAAAGAAGGAAAATGGAACATGGAAAACAACTGGTAAACCAAGTTTAAAGGAAAAAGGACCGCATAGAAATGGTGGTTTTAAAGATGCGTTTAGAAATAATGTGGTTTTTGTTTATGCTACAAAAGGTAGTCAGGAGGAGAATATTTGGTATTATAACAGAGCGCGATTTGATGCCGAAACGATTTGGTATCGTGCTAATGGTTCGGTAGAATTAGTAAAAGATGTTGACTTTTCGAAGTCTAAATATGCAAACCGTAATGTCGTTTTGTATGGTAACAAATCGAATAATGCCGCATGGAATCAATTATTAAAAGAGTCATCAATTCAAGTAGAGAACAATGAAGTTAACTTCAATGGAAAACAACTAAAGGGAGATCAATGGGGTATGTATTATATTGTGCCTAGACCAGATAGTGATACGGCAAGTGTTGGTGTGGTTACGGCTACAGGAGAAAAAGGAATGAAGGCTGCTTATATGAATCATTATTTAGTAAATGGCACCACGTTTCCTGATGTGTTGTTGTTTGATGATGAAGTGCTAATCAATGGAACATCGGCAGTAAAATGTGCAGGTTTTTTTGGAAATGATTGGTCTGTAGAACAAGGCGATTTTGAATGGAAATAGTCCATTTTTTATATTTGAATTAGTCTAAAAAAAAAGCCCCGACAAATGTCAGGGCTTTTCTGCTATTAATTAAGGCTTAGAAATAAAACTTTAATTAATCTTCAATTTGAGTGTTAGTCACCACATTAAATTGATCGTTAATATCTTCTGAACGCATTTTTTTGCGGAACCACATTTTAAGCTTCATGCTTAAGAAGAATAAAACAGGAACTACAATTAGGGTTAAGAATGTTGCTATAAATAACCCGTAAATTACCGTCCATGCTAATGGCCCCCAGAAAACTACGTTGTCACCTCCCATATAAATATGCGGATTTAATTCACTAAACAATGTAAAGAAGTTAATGTTTAATCCTATAGCTAACGGGATAAGTCCTAAAATTGTTGTAATAGCGGTTAGTAATACCGGACGTAAACGTGCTTTACCTGCTTTTACAATACTTTCAAATAAATCTTCAGTTTCCAGATATTCTTTACCATCGATATCTAAATCGTGTTTTCTCCGGTCAATTAAAAGCTGTGCATAATCGAGGAGTACCACACCATTATTTACCACAATTCCAGCGAGCGAGATGATTCCCACCATGGTCATCATGATAACGAATGGTTTTCCTGTAATTACCAGTCCGCCGAATACTCCAATAAAACTTAAGAATATAGCCAGCATGATAATGGCAGGTTTTGAAACTGAATTAAACTGGAAGATTAAAATAAAGAAGATTAATCCAAGACCGGTAAAGAACGCTCCAACTAAGAATTTCATCTGTTTGTTTTGCTCTTCAATTTGTCCGGTGTAATCCACTTTTATAGTTTCAGGTAAACCTTCATAACTCTTCATTTCATTCTGAATTTGAGTTACAATGGCCCCGGCATCAGTATATCCTGGAGACAATGCCGAATATACAGTAACTACACGTTTGGTGTCGATATGTTTAATGGCACTAAATCCTGAGGTGTTTTCATGACTTGCTACAGCCGATAACGGGATTTCTTTAAGCTGACCTGTATTCGTTCTGAAAGTAATATTCTGATTGAATAAGGCACTTTTGTTATATCTGTTCGCTTCGTTAAAACGTACATAAATATCGTAATCATCGCCATCCTCTTTGTAAATTCCGGCTTTAGACCCGAAAATAGAATTACGTAACTGCTGTCCGATTTGTGCAGCGCTTATTCCTAACTCTCCAGCTTTCTTTCTGTCGATAATCACTTTCATTGATGGTTTATCTTTATTCACATCAATTTTAAGTTCATCGATACCTGGAATATTTTTTGAATTAATAAACTGACGCATACTTTCGGCAGTAGCGATTAACTCGTTATAATCGTCACCTTCAATTTCAATGTTAATTGGAGCTCCAGCTGGTGGTCCTTTAGCGTCTTTTTCAACTGAAATTAAGACTCCCGGATAAACGCCAACCAGACTTTCCTGTACTTTTTGTCGTAACAATTCACTATCGGCACCCCGGCGGTATTTAAATTCACGCATCGAAGCCGTAATTTTAGCTTTATGTGGCATTTCGGCTGTCGAACCTCCGTCGGTTTGAGGGTTTCCGGCACCTTCACCAACCTGCGAAACGGCGCTTTCTACCAAGAAATTGTAATCACCATCTTTATATTGACTATCGTCTAAAACCTTATAAACGCGTTGTTCAATTTCCTTTGTGATCGCATTGGTCTTTTCAATAGCAGTCCCTTGTGGATATTCGATATATACAATAATTTGATTTGGTCTATTGTCTGGGAAGAATTCCACTTTGGTACGTTGCTCTTTTAATGACCATCCAAACGCCATGAATGAAAGAATTAATAAACCGAAGGTCCCAAAACTTATAATATATGGCATTTTACCAGAAAGCGCCCAACGTAATTGCTTTTCATATAAACGCTCTAACTTTACAAGGGTGTGGTTTTGGAAATGATTGGCAGCTTTGCGCAAGAATAAACGGTAAATCCATAGCAACCCAACTGTTACAATCATTAAAGTTCCTAAACCGCGATAAGCTCCGCCGGTAAAAACAACTATAAAACCAAGCACCAGCATAATAACCGACATTCTTACAATGCGTTTTAACGGCATGTCTTTATCTTCAATGGTCATGAATTCTGATACCATTACCGAGTTGAAGAAGATGGCAACAAATAAAGAGGATCCTAAAACCACTGAAAGTGTGATAGGTAAAATCATCATGAATTCACCCATAATTCCTGGCCATAATCCCAACGGAATAAAGGCACCTACTGTTGTAGCAGTTGAAATAATAATAGGGAATGCAATCTCTCCAATACCTTCTTTGGCAGCACGTATGCGGCTCATGCCTTCTTCGTCCATTAAGCGGTAAACGTTCTCAACAACTACAATACCGTTGTCTACCAGCATTCCAAGTCCCATAATTAACCCGAACAGTACCATTGTGTTCAAACTATAACCTAGTCCGTTAAGAATCATGATAGACATGAACATCGACATTGGGATAGCAAAACCTACGAAAATGGCATTTTTGAACCCTAAGAAGAACATTAAAACGGTAACTACTAAAAGGACTCCGAAAATAATGTTGTTTACTAAATCGTCTACCTGACCAATGGTTTTTTCAGACTGGTCGTTAGTAATAGAAACGTTTAAGTCTGCAGGGAATACATTTTCAATAGCATCTTTTACAATAACTTGTATTTGTTCTGATGCTGCCACCATGTTTTTACCAGCACGTTTTTTAACATCCAGCATGACTACAGGGGCACCAAATTCTCTTGCGTAGGTGGTCCTGTCTTCTTCTTTAAACTTTACAACGGCTACATCTTTTAAATAAATGGCATGACCATTTTCAGATTTTACCACAAAGTTTTCAAGCTCTGAAGGTTTTTCAATTTCACCAATAATACGAATGGTTCTACGTTGTCCGCTGGCTTTTAAGTTTCCGGCAGACATAGTCATATTCCCATTATTAATGGTATTGATGATGTCGCTAAAAGTTACCTTCGCAGCCATCATTTTATAAATGTCTACCGCAACTTCAACTTCTTTTTCCTGAGCACCGCGAATATCAGCTTTTTTAATCTCTGCTAAATCTTCAATTTCATCCTGAAGGTATTCGCCGTATTCTTTTAATTTTTCAATAGGGTAATCTCCCGAAATATTAATGTTAAGAATTGGCATTTCTTCTGAAAGGCTCAACTCAAAAACATCGGGCTCGACTTTGGCGCCGTTAAAGGTTGGCCAGTCTTCACTTGATGTTTCCTGATCTATTTCATCTTTTACCTTTTGTTTGGCAGCTTCAACCGAAATATTCTCATCGAATTCTACCATTAACATCCCGTAATCTTCCTGAGATGTTGAGGTAATTTCTACCACATTACTTACCGTTTTTAAACGGTCTTCCAGTGGGTCGGTAATTAATTTTTCGATGTCTTCGGCCGTGTTTCCAGGGAAAACTGAGCTGACATATATTTTAGTTTCATTAACCTCAGGGAAACTTTCTCGAGGCATATCGAAAAAGGCTGCAACTCCTAAATAGAAAATGACAAGAATAAGCACGTACATCGTGGTCTTATTGTTTATCGCCCAAGAAGAGAAACCAAATTCTTTATAGATGCTTTTTTTGTTTTTTGACATTATAGGTTTGGTTTAGTAGTTAATGATTTGAACCGATTGCCCGTCTTTAACGCTACGAGCACCTTCCTGAACAATTTCAGTTCCGTTTTCTATACCGCTTAAAACTTCAATAACATCGCCTTGAGTTTTACCAGTGGTGATAATAACACGATTTGCTACGCCAATATTTTTATCGTTTTTGTTAGAAATTACATAAACATATTGTTCGCCGTTAGCATTTTCTGAAATGATGCTTTGCGGAATTAATAAGGCGTTTTCGTTAGTATAATCGTTAATTTTAAGTCTTGCTGTTAAGTTAGGCTTAATAGATTTGTCTTTATTTGGAATACCAATTTCAACTTTAAACGTACGGTTATTAGGGTTGATATAATCGCCTGCCTGACGTATTTTAGTTTCAACAGTTGTGCCTAAAATAGGAAAATCTACAACCACGTTTTTGCCTTTGGTAACATCGGCAATGTAGCGTTCTGGAATGTCGGTTTCAATATACATGTCATCCAGGTTTACCAAACGCATTAATTGAGATTGTCCGGCGGCAACAACACTTCCTTGTTCTGTAATTACATCATCAATAGTTCCCGAAAATGGAGCGGTTACCTTTGTTTTAGCAACTTGTTGTTCTAATTGGTTTACCGCTTCGGTTTGCGACTCGTAACTCGATTTTGCTTGTAAGTACTGTATTTCACTTCCAATGTTCTGTTCCCATAAGCGCTTTTGACGTTCGAACGTGGTTTTTGCTAAATCGGTTTGAATTTTAAGCTGCGCTAATTGTTGACTTAAACCACCATCGTCAATTTTAGCAAGTAACTGCCCTTTGCTTACTTTTTGTCCTTCTTTAACGTAAACATTTGTTAAAATACCATTGTATTCAGGTGTGATAACCAATAAGTTTTTAGTGGTAACATTACCTTGAATTTCTAATGTATGATTAAAAACTTCAGTTTTAGCTTCAAAAGCTGTAATTAAAGGGACGTGTTTTACGGTATCTAATTTTGAAATAGCTTCGTCTAAAAGTTTAATTTTAGAGTTTAAAGTTTGCTGGTCACTAACCAACTCCGCACGTTTTGCACGAATTGTAGTTAGATTATTGCTCTCTAAAACTTTTTCAACAGAGTTTCTTTTCTTCTCGCCTCCACAAGAGACCAACAGAATACTTACTATGAATAATGAATATATGTTTTTCATTGGAAATTGAAATTTTCTTTTGATTGATTAATTGATTTGAACGGTGTTTAAGATGGTTTCTAACTCTGCCTTGGTATTTATTACGTCAAGCATGGCTTGTAGAAATTCTTGTTGAGCGTTGTATAATTGAGTTTGTGCCTGACGCAAATCGAAACTAGAGCCAATACCTTCAAAAAACTTGGTTTGGTTTTTACTTTCGATGCGTTCGGCAAGATTTAAATTCAGTTTTTTGTTTTCATAATCTTCTATAGCGAACTGGTATTCACTTTTGGCAGAGGCGATTTGAAGTTTTAATTGTTGTTCAGTTTCCTTTAAATCGTTTTCAGCTTTTTCAAGATCGATTTTTACACGCGCTGTGGCAGCAGTTCTTCCTAAAGAACTAAAAATAGGAATGTTTAAACTTACTCCAAACAACGAAGTTCCAAACCATTCCTGGTCTTTACTTAAAAAATTAAAGCTATTAGAAAACCCGGAATATCCGCCGTTTAAAAAAGCATTAAGTGTTGGCATGGCTTTACTTTTCTCAAGTTTTAAAAGTAATTCTTGTGAAACTTTAGAGTTTTCAGCAATTTTATAATCGATGTTGTTTTCAATATTTTCATCGGTGCTTAACAGTTCTAAACTGATGTTTTGAGCGGTTAGCATTTCTAACTTATCGGTTAACGTCGTGTTGGCGTTAATATCTAAACCTAAGGTAATGTTTAACATTTGGTAAGCTAACACTTTTAAACGTTCGGTTTTGTTTAGATTACTCATTAAGCCGGAAAGGGTAATTTGTAATTGCTCAACGCTTTCTTCTTCCTCTAAACCATTTTCAAACATTTTAGAAGTATCGTTAACGTTGTCTTCTAAAATTTTACGGTCTTTATTTAAAAGCGTTAAGCTTTCTTCGGCTAGAAGAACATTGCCGTAGGCGTTGATAACTGCTTTTCTGATTTCTAAATCGGTTTTTTGTTTGGCATTTTTAGAAATATCTAAATACACTTTAGCTGATTGTAACCCCACAATATACGAACCATCGAATATTTTTTGTGTGATGGTTGCGGTTGCGGTCATGTTTTGTTTCGTGCCAAAAACCACCTCTTCAAACTCTCCGGGATTTCCTCCAAAAGCTTCCGCAGGAATTAAAGAAACCTGCTGTTTCAGGAAGTTCTGATAGTCTACCGAAGCATTTAATTGTGGTAATCCGGTAGCTGTAGTTTCCCATTTTTGTTTTTCTGCAGCTTCAATATCTTTTGCAGCGTTTATGGCTGTTCTATTGTTTTCAATCGCAAAATTAATGGCTTCTTCTAAACTAAAAGCATACGATTGTTCCTGGGCAAACAAGGATATAGAAAGCAATAAACTAAATAATAGTATTAGATGTTGTTTCATTTTATGATTGATTGTTGTTTAAGTATTCTGTTAAGTATTCAAGACCTTTTTGAGTGCATATACCGCGTAAATGGTATTCTAAATAATTGTTCATTAAGGTTTGCATGGAGAAGTTGTTTAAAGGGAATAATTCTTTGTCCTTTAACGATATCATGCAGTTGAAATAAATTTTTGAGATAAACTCTTTGTCTAAGTTGTCTCTGTATAATCCTAATTGGATACCGCGATTTAGGTTGCTAATTACACAATCGCCCATAACGCAGGATTGTTTTTCCATTAAATCGGCATAGATCTTCGGGTAATATTTTTGAAGTTGAAATTGAGGAGATGATTTTTCATCTTTAAGATGCTTCATAACAAATCGCTTAATTTCATAAAGCTCTTCAATAGGCGATCTGTCCTGCATGATAATATCATTGATTCCTGTTTGAATGGTATGATACATGTATAAAGTCGTCTCTTCAACTAGATCATTTTTGTTTGCGAAATATTGATAAAGCGTTTTTTTTGACATGCCAAGGGCATTGGCAAGCTCGTCCATTGTCACACTCTTAAACCCGTAGTTTAAGAATAAATCTGCTGCTGTTTTTAGAATATCGTCTTTCATAATCAGCGCAAAACTAAGCTAAGAAACTTTAAAAACAAAAAAAGTTTCCTAAGTTTTAACAGTTTTTTAATATTGAATTTAAATTGGTTGCATTAGTTAGAGCAATTACTTTATTTTGCTGAATGCAAAATGTACTATTTTATCAGGACGCTGTAACGTCGCACTTAGAGGGGTTTACTAAACATCGCGAACCTGTTTCTCTGTATAATCCAATAAATTATATTTTACAATTAGGAGGTAAGCGTTTACGTCCGGTGTTGACATTAATGACGGCCGAAGCGTTTAATGTTGATTATAAATTGGCTTTAGATGCGGCATTGAGTATTGAAGTGTTTCATAATTTCTCGTTAGTACATGACGATATTATGGACGATGCACCGTTAAGACGCGGTCAGGAGACCGTTCATGAAAAATGGGATGTAAATACCGGGATATTATCGGGAGACGCCATGTTAATTATGGCTTACCAGTTATTCGAAAATTACGAACCTATGGTGTTTCAGGCATTAGCGAAATTATTTAGCAAAACAGCGCTTGAGGTTTGTGAAGGTCAGCAATACGATGTGGATTTTGAAACTCGTGACGATGTGACTATTCCGGAGTATTTAAAAATGATTGAATACAAAACTGCGGTTCTCGTGGGGGCAGCGATGCAAATGGGGGCTATTGTTGCAAAAGCTTCAGAAGAAGATCAAAAAGCAATCTATGAGTTTGGTAAAAATTTAGGCATTGCATTCCAGTTGCAAGATGATTATTTAGATGCGTTTGGAGACCCTAAAACGTTTGGTAAACAGGTAGGTGGTGATATTATTGAGAATAAAAAGACCTATTTATACATTAAAGCAGTAGAGTTTGCTTCTGAAGATAATAAACTAGAGCTTCAGCATTTATTCAGTTTAAGTCCGAGTGATCCTTCCGATAAGATAGAAACTGCAAAAAAAATATTCCAATCTAGTGGTGCAGCCCAAGTGACCAGACAAGAAATTGAAAATTATACCAACAAGGCGTTTAGGGTTTTAGAAACACTTAATATTTCGGAAGATAATAAGGTCGTACTAAAGGCTTTTGGTTCAAGTTTAATGAATAGAAACGTATAATGCAGTTGCCTTCCACATTTGAGGATTTAATTGACGAAGCTAACAAGTTAGACTTGTATAGTAAGTTGGTGGTGCAGTTAAATAAAGATTTTTTACTGGCGAATATAGATTTAGATTTTCATGAAGATATTTTGCCTTCCAGTTTAAAGTTGATGCTTCACGAGACTGTTTATAAGCTTATTCAGGAAAAATTTGTCGATTATTTAAATCTACTTTATATCATCGATGTTTCAGAAAAACAAGTCAAGGAGCTCGATGGGAGTGATGTTTTAAAACTATCTGAAGCGGTTACGTTTTTAATTTTAAAACGGGAATGGCAGAAAGTCTGGTTTAGACATAAATATCAGTAAATTTTCTTAATAAATATTGTCAATCTGAACTCGTTTCAGATTCTAACTACGTCTGAAAACGAATGCTTTGGGATTCTGAAATGAATTCAGAATGACAATTTATCTTTTTTATGTTTAATTGAAAACAAAAGAGGTGTTAATGTAAAAATTTCGTCCTTGCCTAGGGATGTTATTCCAATCGGCGTAAGTTGAAAAATAGGTGTCTAAAATGTTTTCAATACCATATTTTAAAACCAGTTTATTGCTTTTTAAATAATACATATTTCCGAGATTTAAGTTTAAAACACCGTAAGGCGCGGTTTCGGTTTCGCCGTAAAAACTACTGTAGTTGCTTTGGTTGCCATTACCTTCAAATTGTAAAGCAGCATTAAAATGCGTTGTTGCATAGGTTAATTCAGCTAAATACGATAAAGGTTTAATAAGGGGTAGATGTTCGTTGTTACTCCCTTTTCCGTGGTTATAGCCTAATGATGTGTTGATAGAAAATTGATTATTAAATTGGAAGTCGGTATTTAAATAGATATCGAAAATTGAAGCATAATCTAAAGCGGTATAAAGCTTTACACCATTCGCTCCAATCGTCATAGAAGTTGAACTGGGATCAATTTCTCCAATGATATAGTCTTTAATATGAAAATACGATGACTCCAGACCTATTGTAAAATCACCAAATTGGTAATTGGCTTTTATATTCGCTTCTATCGACTTTTCATTTTTTAGATTCGGATTTCCGATATAATCGAAATTGTCAAAACTATTATAAAGGAAAAAGCCGTAACCTTCGCTAACCGACGGGGCGCGTTCGCCATAGCCCAAACCAAAAGATAACTGATAATCGTTTTTATGTAAATGATAATTTGACGCGACCGATGTTAGGAATCGATTTTTAGAATCGGTTGTATTCGGGTAGAAAATTTTTAGACTTTCAACACCTTCATCTTTGGCAATGGTATTATTGTGAAACCCTAATCGAACTGAAGTGTTTATCGATTCTGAATCGTTTAATGTGTAATGATCTTTAATATAAAAACCGCTGTATAATGTTCTAATATCCGGCCAGGTGTACATAAACATACTGGGCTGATTAGAGTCGTTTGGGTACATGGTCATTTCAGCTAAGGAGCGATTGTAAAATCCGTTGAGGTTAAAATGCAATTGATGTTTGTTTTCAACGAGTTTTAATTTACTGTAAAAACCGTAAGTGTCGCTCCAACCAGGCATGTCCATACGAATAGGGACATCGGGGCGTTTAGAGTCGTCCATAATATGCGTAACGGTATTAAAATACAATTTGGTTTCCCAAGATTTAATATAACTTAGGTTGCTTTGGTAATTATAAGTTAGGGATGTAATCAAAGCTTCTGCTAAAGAAACATCCATCGGGAGTGCCGGATAACCAATGTCTGTAGCTTTATCGTAAATAATGTTGGCATCAATACTTGTGTTGTTTGATAATTTGTAACCTCCCTGAGCGGAAACATTATATTTTTCAAATTGTGAAAAGAGAACTTCGGTGTTGTTTCCTGCATCATAATTATCCGATTTTCGGTAAATGCCATCGGTGTTGAGGTAGAATTTTTCATTTGAATATTCAAATTCTAGACCCGCAGTTTTGTAGTTGCCGTTGGTTTCGTAACCTAAGTCGACACTCGATCTTAATCCCGAATTATTAAATTTAGATTCTGGCAATTGCAAATCGATGGCACCCCCAATATTATGTCCGTTTTCGGTGCCTTCCTGCCCTGAGTTTACAGTAACCAGTTTAAGGTTTGAAACATCGACATAAGAGGTTATGGGATCCATTTTATCGGTGCAGGCACCAAAAATTTGCATGCCGTCAATGGTGACATTCAGGCGTTCGCTTGTCATATTATTTAAGGTAGGCTCCCAGGCATAGTTTCCACGTTTTATCATGGTTATCTTATTCGATTTTTCCAAGTAATCGTCAATGCTCGATAAGGTTTTTTCCTGGCGATAATTGCTCAGGTTTCTGGTGCCTATTAATATAACTTCATTTAACTGCGTGGTGTCTTTTTTTATAATCGTGTTGTTTTCTTGGCTATAAATAAGACACGTGCATATATAGCACAATAAAAGAATGATGAACTTTTTCATCTGTAAATTTTTTAAAGAATAGCATCGTGCTGTATGAAACACGATGCTATTTGTATTTAAAATTCTAATTCGAGATATAAGCTGCTTTGTGTGTTTGTTTCGGTAACAGTTTCACCTTTTAAAACAGTGTCTTCGGAGTTAATCAGTTTTAGGTTTAGCACCCAATATCCGGTCATAGTTAATGATAAATCGGCATGGTACATACTATCGCTGCTAGTATACGTTAAATCGGTGTTGTTTGGTGAGCTATGGTTACCCATGCCAGGCATTCTTGGGTCAAGGGTTAAGGTGTAATTTTCTACAGATGGGAACGACATCATAGATTCCATATTATAAACACCAATAATCAAATCGTTAATGCCAATAATAGGGGTTGTTGGTTCAATAAAAGCAATAACATAGCGTTTGTCATCACTGCCCATAAAGCTGCTTACATTTTGTAATTCGCTTTGTAAAACGGTAATGGTGTCGGTAACGGTATACATTACATCATTAATGGTGTAATTGAAGGTTAACGACCAGCCGGAACCATCGGTATTGGTCATTTGATAAATGATATAACCTTCGTAAAGTGTTGCTTTATCAGAGGTTTTTGATATATCAGATTTAGGACAAGAATGTTGCATGGTTGGCATTTGCATAACCGGCACCCAGTCAATGGAAGCATTTTCAAGATACTTATTTGTAGTGTTATCTAAAATTCTAACACTAATAGCATTGTAACCGGTGTGGAATGTCCCTGTTTTAGTGTAAACTTCAATGGTATGTGTGTCGTTTGATAGGTCTTGAACTTTAATAAGGTTATATAATTCATTAATAATATTGTCGTCGTTATCAGTAGAGCAACCAACAGAAAATAAGGCAATAAGGATAAGGGGGTATATATGTGTAAGTTTCATTTTTGTAATTCAATTTCGTGTATAGCAAGATGTTGTATAAACTTTACAGCTATACGGTAATAGTATTTTAATTTTTGCATAAGAGGTTTGTCTAATTCGTCATATAATGAAGAATTAGAAACTCGAAATATTCTTGAATGAATTACAAAATGTTGGGAGGAGGTGTATCTACCGAAAGTGTATTTTCGTAAACAGCAGGTGTTTTATACAATAGCTTTTGTTGAGCTGTTGCGTTAAAAGTATTTTCAGATGTAATGGTATTGATGTTGGAAATGTAAAATGCATCTAATACCGTACGTTTGTTTTCGGTTAAAGGAGTGTTTTTATCGGAGTTTGTCTCGTTTTGAGCCAGTTGCTTTTGTAAATGACATTTACCATTACACCCTTGCTGATTATCCTTTTGAATACAAAGCGTTTTTGCAATAAAATCCTGATTTGCAATAAAGTCAACTACAATAATCAACGTATTGATGTTGTGTGCTAATAGAATAACTATTAGTATAAATGCAGTTGTTTTTTGTGCCAAGTTTTTAATCACGCCGCAAAAGTAGTGATAAATCAAGGATATAAATGTGACAAAAATTACATTTTACATATTTATTTGAATAAGCAGTGGTTTGGAAGTGATTTTTAAAAATACACTCTTACAAATGGTGCCCATGGGTCGGCGTAAATACTTTTGTTCCTGTCGTAAAGTACGTCGTAGCGAATACCAAAAGTAACGTTGCGATTTCTGTAACCAGCACCTAAAAACAGGGCAGGGTACCAATAGCTGTCGTCTGCAAAGTTAAGGTGATTGTCGTATTTTCTGCTTACATAAAGTTCTTCAAATTCAGCAGACATTTGAATGGTGTTAATCGGACTGTATAAACTAATTAAACTACCGCCAAAAATGGTTGATTTATAGAAGTCTTTGCTTCTATTGTAGGTGACATTTAAACCTACTCCCAGAGCAAAGTTGTTGTTAAATTCATAAAGAGCACTAGGAGCAAGTGTTCCGCTAAAAAAGCCATTACCAAAACTTAAACCCACACCACCTCCAAACCTTACATGTTTCCAGAAATCGTTTTCTAATTGTTGTGCAGTTATTGTGTTAAAACTCCAGATAATAGCGAATAAAATTGGTAGAGACTTTTTGTTTATTAAGGTAATCATACTTAGTTCTTTAGAATATATCAACAAAATAAAGTAAAAATTTAATTTTTAATTATTAGGGTGTTAGGATAATCATAAATATAGCAAATTAAACACCTAATATTCGCAAAAGTTGTATTTTTGCCGGTAAATTTGACTAATTGATAGTGAATTAAATATTATAATGGATAAATATTCCTTTTTAAACGCAGCGCATACAGCATACTTTGCTGAATTATACGATCAATATTTACAGAACCCTGATGCCGTAGAACCAAGTTGGAGAGCCTTTTTTCAAGGGTACGATTTTGGAAGCGAGAACTACGGTTTAGAAGGAGAGATTGTAGACGGTGTTTCGGCACAAATGCCAGAATATCTTCAAAAAGAATTTCAAGTTCTGCAGCTTATTGATGGGTATAGAATGCGTGGGCACTTGTTTACCAAAACAAACCCAGTGCGTGACAGAAGATCTTACACGCCAACTTTAGCTTTAGAGAATTTCGGTTTAAGCGAAAACGATTTAGATACTGTTTTTAATGCAGGTGATGTTTTAGGTATTGGAGCAAAACCATTACGTGAAATATTGGTGCATTTAGATAAAATTTATTGTAGCTCGGTAGGGGTTGAGTACATGTACTTACGTAACCCAGAAGTAATTGCTTGGTGGCAAGGTAAATTAAACTCTAATGATAACCAGCCAAGTTTTGATGCAGAAAAGAAAAAGTATATTCTTTCAAAATTAAATCAGGCGGTAACTTTCGAAAACTTCTTACAAACTAAATATGTTGGACAAAAGCGTTTCTCTCTAGAGGGAGGGGAGTCTTTAATTCCAGCTATTAGTAACGTGTTGTTTTATGCTGTAGAAAAATATGGTGTAAAAGAATGTGTACTAGGAATGGCACACCGTGGACGTTTAAGTACATTGGTGAATATCTTTAGAAAACCGTTGCATGAATTGTTTAGTGAATTTGATGGTAAAGATTTTGAAGATGAAAATATCGATGGAGACGTTAAGTATCACTTAGGTTTAACTTTAGATAAAACATACCAGAACGGTAAGAATATTAAAATGAACTTAGTGCCAAACCCATCGCATTTAGAAACAGTAGCGTCTGTTGCCGAAGGGATTACACGTGCTAAGATTGATAATGATTATGATGGTGACGATTCTAAAATCATCCCGATTGTAGTTCATGGTGATGCGGCTATTGCAGGACAAGGTATTGTTTATGAGGTTGCACAAATGAGTCAGCTAGCTGGTTACAAAACAGGAGGAACCGTACATATTGTTGTAAATAACCAGATTGGTTTTACCACGAATTATTTAGATGCACGTTCTAGTACCTATTGTACCGATGTGGCTAAGGTGACTTTATCTCCAGTACTACACGTAAATGCTGATGATGCCGAAGCGGTAGTTCACGCGGTAGAGTTAGCATTAGACTACAGGATGCGTTATAAAAAAGACGTTTATATTGATTTATTAGGATATAGAAAATATGGTCATAACGAAGGTGATGAACCACGTTTCACTCAGCCTAAGTTATATAAAGCAATTGCTAAGCATAATAATCCGTTTGATATTTATTCAAGTAAGCTAATTAATGAAAATACAATTGATGCGGCTTATAAAAAAGGTATTGTAGATGAGTTTAAAGGAACGTTAGAATCGGAATACACTAAAGCAAGAGAAGCTGAGTCTTCAAAAGTAAGAGAGTTTATGCAGGAGCGTTGGGAAGGTTTTGAGCGTTCTGAATTAGACGGTATGTTGGTACCAACTGATACAACTTATGCAAAGGAAAAATTAGAAGGTATTTCTAAAGTGGTTTCAACCGTTCCAGAAGGTGTTAAGTTTGTGCGTAAAGCTGAAAGAATATTAGAAGGTCGTGCGAAAATGGTTTTTGAAACCGATACTTTAGACTGGGGTATGGCTGAAACATTAGCTTACGGAAGTTTGCTTGAAGAAGGTTTCAATGTGCGTATTTCAGGTCAGGATGTTGAGCGTGGAACGTTTAGTCACAGACACGCTATTTTACGTGACGAGATATCAGAAGATCGTATCAATCTATTAAACACCAATCCAGAGAATAAAGGAGAGATGTTTATTTTCAACTCTTTCTTATCAGAGTACGGGGTGTTAGGTTTCGATTATGGTTATGCTATGGCGAACCCGAATACCTTAACCATTTGGGAAGCACAGTTTGGTGATTTTAGTAATGGTGCACAAATTATTTTCGACCAGTATTTATCGGCTGCAGAAGATAAGTGGAAAGCGCAAAATGGTATTGTGGTATTATTACCTCACGGATACGAAGGTCAGGGGTCTGAGCACTCTTCGGCGAGAATGGAGCGTTATTTACAGTTATGTGGAGAGGACAATATGATTGTTGCAGACTGTACAACACCTGCAAACTTCTTCCACTTGTTACGTCGTCAAATGAAACGTAACTTCAGAAAACCATTAATCGTTTTCACGCCTAAGAGTTTATTACGTCACCCTAAAGCTATCTCAAGTATTAATGAATTGGCTGGAGGAACTTTCCAGGAAGTTATTGACGATACAATAAATCCTGAGAATGTTAAAAAACTGGTGTTCTGTACAGGTAAATTCTACTACGATTTATTAGCAGAGCGTGAGGAGTTAGGAAAAGAAGATGTGGCATTAGTGCGATTAGAGCAGTTGTTCCCACTTCATTTAGATAAGATTCAGGAAGTTATTAACCGTTATCCAAATGTAACTGAGTATGCATGGGCGCAGGAAGAACCTAAGAATATGGGGGCTTGGATGCACATGGCGCAACGTATGGATTTGGTTAAATTAGCATGTTATGCTAGACCTTACAACTCGGTGCCTGCACCAGGATCAAGTACGCGTGATAAGAGTAGACAGCGACGCGTTATCAATGCTGTTTTCGATAATAACTAGTTATATAATAAAGTAAAAAATTCAATTAAAATTATAAGATAATGATTTTAGAAATGAAAGTGCCTTCGCCAGGGGAATCCATTACAGAAGTGGAAATAGCAACATGGCTGGTAGAAGACGGTGATTATGTAGAAAAAGACCAGGCTATTGCTGAGGTTGATAGTGACAAAGCAACATTAGAGTTGCCTGCTGAAGTAAGTGGAACTATTACCTTAAAAGCTGAAGAAGGTGATGCTGTTGCCGTAGGCGCAGTAGTATGTTTAATCGATACCAGCGCAGAAAAACCAGAAGGTAGCGATGCGCCAAAAGCTGAAGTTAAAGAAGAAGCTCCTAAAGCTGAAACTCCAGCTCCTGCTGCAGCTGAAACTAAAACCTATGCAACGGGTTCAGCGAGTCCTGCAGCTAAAAAGATTTTAGCTGAAAAAGGTATCGAGGCAGCTTCAATTTCTGGAACAGGTAAAGACGGACGTGTAACTAAAGAAGATGCAGTAAAAGCTGTCCCTTCAATGGGTACACCTTCTGGAGGAAACCGTGGTACTTCAAGAACTAAAATGTCTATGTTACGTCGTAAAGTAGCAGAGCGTTTAGTGGAAGCTAAAAACACAACCGCTATGTTAACAACGTTTAACGAAGTTAACATGACGCCTATTTTCGAATTAAGAAATGAATATAAAGAAGCCTTTAAAACCAAACATGGTGTTGGTTTAGGGTTTATGAGTTTCTTTACTTTAGCTGTGGTTAGAGCATTAAAAATGTATCCTGCGGTAAACTCAATGATTGATGAAAAAGAAATGGTGTCTTACGATTTCTGTGACATTAGTATTGCTGTTTCAGGACCAAAAGGATTAATGGTACCTGTTATTCGTAACGCTGAAAACTTAAGCTTTAGAGGTGTAGAATCTGAAGTGAAGCGTTTAGCTTTACGTGCTCGTGATGGTCAAATAACTGTTGATGAAATGACAGGTGGTACCTTTACTATTACTAATGGTGGTGTATTCGGTAGTATGTTATCTACTCCAATTATTAACCCTCCACAAAGTGGTATCTTAGGAATGCACAACATTATCGAGCGTCCAATCGCTGTAAACGGTAACGTTGAAATTCATCCAATGATGTACGTAGCATTATCTTACGATCACAGAATTATTGATGGTAAAGAAAGTGTAGGGTTCTTAGTGGCAATTAAAGAGGCTATCGAGAATCCGGTAGAGTTATTAATGAATAACGACATAAAAAAAGCATTAGAATTATAAGTTAATTGCTTTTTCAAAATAAAAAAAAGTACTAGTGAATCACTAGTACTTTTTTATTTAACTAAAAAACTAACTAAAATAAAACTAAAACGTTTATTGCGATCACGATTACTACTAGCGTCGCTAGACCAATGACGAAGTATTTGTTGAGGTATTCGTTTTTCTTTTCCATGTTTGGAGGTATTTAGTGATTTTTGTGTTTGGTTAAAAAACTCTGTATACTAAGACACAGAGTTTATATGTAATTCCCTTTTAGACACTGATTAATAGCGGTATAAAATTAAAAACGAATTGTGAGAAAAAAAATACGCAGTTCTACTTATTTTTGAGTTAAAAAGAGGCTTTTTTAAAACAAAAGAAGCTCTAAACAATAAAGTCCAGAGCCTCCTGTATAATCCTCCCTAAGAATTAATTAATAGCATTGTAAAGATAAGCAGTGTTTCGCATATAAAAAATACGCAGTTCTACTTATTTTTTAGTTGGAAAGTGGATTGTTCAAAACAAAAGAAGCTCCAAACAATAAAGTCCAGAGCCTCTCGTATAATCCTCCCTAAGAATTAATTAATAGCACTGTAAAGATAAACAGTGTTTTGCATATAAAAAATACGCAGTTCTACTTATTTTTATAGGAATGTTTTATGATTGTTTGCCCAGATGCCAAGAGATGTAGGTTTATCATCTAACTCTAGTTTATTAATTGCGTTACTCCTGTGTTTATCTACTGTTCTAATTGATATAGATAGTTCGTTAGCAATGTCTTGGCTGGTTTTATTTTCAGCAACCAATTTCACGATTTTTAATTCCGATTTGGTAAGTAAATCTAAATTCTTCGGTCTTTGGCTGTGATTGTTTATGTTTAAATAAGAAGCGATTTCTTCACTAAAATAAGGTTCACCTTTAATAACATGAGAAATACAGGTTTCAATTTCTTCAACAGCAAACTCCTTTAAAATATAGCCATATACGTTGAATGCTTTGGCTTGATCGAAAAGTTCTTCTTCTTTGTCAAAAGTAATTAAGATAACTTTTGTTGGAAGGTTATTCTTTTTACAGGCCTCGGCAATTTCTAACCCCGTTTTATGAGGCATCCTTATGTCTAAAATAGCAATCTCGGGTTTTAATTTTACGATAAGATTGTAGGCGGCATTACCATCTTGTGCACTACCAACGATGTCAAATCCTTTGGATGTTAAAAAATCAGACATACCTCTAAGCATAAGAGGATGGTCATCTGCTATAATTATAGATGGCGTCATTTAATAAAAGGGAGTATTCTCTGCTATTAGTTTGGTAAGGTAAATATACTAATTTTCTAGTTTCAGATAGATGTATTTTTTTTCATAATCTATTATAGCCTTCGATTTTTTTAAAATGTCTGCGCCAATAATTCCATCAACGGGTTTTGAGTTGTGATTAATTAAAGCAGTATTGACATGGCTAAGGTTGAAAAGTACCAAAACAACCTTGTTTTGTTTCCATCGTCCAATTTTAAGTTTATTCTTTTTAGACATTTTCGTTTCCATGTTTATAGCGCCTGCACCGGCAGCCATAATTTCAGAATCTTTTACCTTTAAGTTAAAGGTGTTTACGGCTTCAAATCCAACGCAGGAGTTAGAAGCTCCAGTGTCTAAAATAAAACGTCCTTTTACGCCGTTTAATGTTGCTTTAATTTCAAAGTGATTGGTTTTTGTAAACCTTAATTTTACTTTGGTGTATCCCTTATTAAGAAGAAATTCTCCTAATGTACCTTCCATAATCCATTATTATGGCCTAAAAGTACTATAAATAGTGGGATACTAGCGTTAAAATAGCTAAAAAACAAATTAAGGTAAGATAAATCTCTATCCCCTAAAATTAACTAAAAGACAGCTATTAAAAGTATTGACTTTTTTATTTTTACCGCATGATTATTACAGATACACATACACATTTATATAGTGAGGCTTTTGATGATGATAGACACGAGATGATAAATCGAGCAATTGATCAAGGTGTCTCACGTTTTTTTATTCCGGCAATCGATTCGACCTACACCGAGTCTATGTTACAACTAGAAAAGGATTTTCCTAATCACATGTTTTTAATGACCGGGTTGCATCCAACCCATGTTAAGGAGAATTACGAAGAAGAATTAAAGCATGTTGAAGAGATGCTGGCTGCTCGACATTTTTATGCCGTTGGCGAAATAGGTATCGATTTGTACTGGGATAAAAGTACTTTAGAAATTCAGAAGATTGCTTTTAAACATCAGATCCAATTAGCCAAACAATATAAATTGCCTATAGTGATTCATTGTCGAGAGGCCTTTGATGAAATTTTTGAGGTCTTGGAGGAGGAAAAGGGAGACGATTTATTCGGAATCTTTCATTGTTTCACAGGAACTTTAGAGCAAGCGCAAAAGGCGATATCGTATAATATGAAATTGGGAATTGGTGGGGTCGCTACCTTTAAGAATGGTAAAATTGATAAGTTTTTAAATGAGATTGAATTAAAGCATATTGTTTTAGAAACCGATGCGCCCTATTTGTCTCCAACACCATACCGCGGAAAACGAAATGAAAGTGCTTATATAATTAAGGTTTTAGAAAAGCTCTCACTTTTATATAATAAGAATGAAGAAGAGATTGCAGATATTACCACACAAAACTCTAAAGACATATTTGGTATTTAACTTAAAGGCTTCAATATAATGAGTACATCAAAACCAAACATATTACTTATTTATACTGGTGGTACCATTGGTATGGTTAAAGATGCTAAAACAGGGACACTTAAAGCGTTTAATTTTAAAAATCTGTTGAAGCAAATTCCTGAACTGCAATTATTAGATTGTAATATCGATACGGTATCGTTTGACGAGCCAATAGATTCCAGTAATATGAATCCCAAGTATTGGGTAGAGATTGCCGAAATTATAGAAAGCCATTATAAAGCGTTCGATGGTTTTGTAGTACTACATGGAAGTGATACTATGAGTTACACCGCGTCAGCTTTAAGTTTTATGTTAGAAAATTTAGCAAAACCGGTTGTGTTTACGGGCTCGCAATTGCCTATTGGAGATTTGCGTACCGATGCAAAAGAGAATTTAATTACGTCTATTCAGGTCGCTTCACTTCAGGAAAAAGGTAAAGCTGCTATTAAAGAGGTGTGTTTGTATTTTGAATATAAACTATATCGAGCTAATCGGACTACTAAAATAAATGCAGAACATTTTCAGGCATTTACCTCATTTAATTACCCGGCGTTGGCAGAATCGGGTGTTCATTTGAAAGTGAATAACGAATATTTATTTCAACCAAACTTAAAGAAAGTGTTTCAGGTGAATAAAAAGTTAGATACGAATATCGCACTTATAAAGGTCTTTCCCGGAATGTCATCTAAAGTTTTTCAGAACATTTTAAACACAGAAGATTTAAAAGCTGTAATTATTGAAACCTATGGAGCTGGAAATGCTACGACGGAATCTTGGTTTTTACAGGCAATTAAAGATGCTGTTAATAAAGGTATTCATATTGTTAATATAACACAATGTGCCGGAGGAAGTGTTATGATGGGACATTACGAAACAAGTAACGAACTTAAAAATATCGGTGTTATTTCTGGTAAAGACTTAACAACAGAGGCTGCCCTTTGTAAGTTAATGTATATGTTGGGGCAAAATGTTTCAGGTAACGTTTTTAAAACAGCTTACGAAACACCTTTAAGAGGAGAAATGAGTTAAAGTGAAAAATCGATTAATGAACAGTTTTACTAAGGCCAACTAATTATATTCTCACTTTTAAGACCATAATTCGGGATAAAACACTTGGGTTAAATAAGGTAAAATCTTCAAAACTGTGATCGAAACCACTTTTAGTGGAGAAATGACTTAAAATTAACGGTTAAAATTTTAAGGTTCAAAGAATTTTTTGTTATTTGACCCCCCGAAAAAAAGTGCATCTAATAAAAACACAGAGAGGTGGCCGAGTGGTCGAAGGCGCACGCCTGGAAAGTGTGTATACGCCAAAAGCGTATCGAGGGTTCGAATCCCTTCCTCTCTGCTGAAATATATTTTTAAATTGTATTTTTTTTATATCTTTAACACTTTAACTAATAAAATTAAGATCTAGAACATGAAAAGATTATTTTCTATCCTTGCCATTACTGGAATGATGGCTTTTGGAACTGTTAATGCAACTACAAATGCAAGCACAACTGCAGTGACTACAACTACTGTAACAACTGCGCAAGCTGAAGAGGACGCTCCTGCTGAAGAGCTTACTTTTCATCAAGAATTAAAAAAGAGATTTATTGAGGGTGGTCCTGGATTTATGGGGATTGTACTTTTATGTTTAATCTTAGGTTTAGCAATTGCTATCGAGAGAATTATCTTTTTAAATCTTTCAACAACAAATACTAAAAAATTAACTCAAGAAGTAGAAGATGCTCTTAGCTCAGGTGGAGTAGAAGCTGCTAAAGAAGTTTGTAGAAATACTAAAGGGCCTGTTGCCTCTATCTACTACCAAGGTTTAGATAGAACTGATGAAGGTTTAGACGCGGTTGAGAAAGCTGTTGTAGCTTACGGTGGTGTTCAAATGGGACAATTAGAGAAAAACGTGTCTTGGATTTCATTATTTATCGCATTAGCACCTATGTTAGGATTCATGGGAACGGTAATCGGTATGATTGCGGCATTCGATAAAATTGAGGCAGCTGGTGATATGCAACCATCTCTTGTAGCTGGTGGTATTAAAGTAGCACTTTTAACAACAGTATTCGGTCTTGTTGTAGCGATGATTCTTCAAGTATTCTACAACTATATTATTGCTAAGATTGATAGCATCGTTAACAGTATGGAAGACGCTTCTATTACGTTAATGGATCTATTAATCAGAAACAAAAAGTAATAATAAAACAAAACTCGAATTATGAAATTACATACAATTCTAAAATATATAGCGTATGCTCTGGGGATCGCTGGTGCTATTCTGGCACTAATGATTATGACCTCAGACTCTGAAGGGCTAATAGATAACATTCTTTTTGTTACTTATACTGTGCTTTTCATTGTATTGGCATTAATCGTTATATACGTTGTAAAAGGTCTGTTCGCAGGCAATATTAAAAAGACCTTATTAACTGTAGGTTTATTTGTAGCTGTACTCTTAATCTCTTACGGAATTTCGTCTGGAACAGATTTAGATTTAGCTCAGTTTAACGCAAAAGGATTAGGTATAACCGAAGCGATCTCTAAAAATGTAGGTGCTGGTTTAATTGCTTTTTATATCCTTTCGGTTACTGCTATTGGAGCAACATTGCTTTCAACAGTTAAAAAATTATTACACAAATAAAAAAATAAGATATGGCAAAAAGAGCAGCTCCAGAAGTAAATGCAGGCTCCATGGCCGACATCGCGTTTTTACTGTTAATATTTTTCTTAGTAACTACTACTATTGAAACAGATGCAGGAATCAACCGTAAGTTACCACCTATGGAAGATGAAAACGTTCAGCCGCCAACAATTAAAAAGAAGAACATCTTTGAAGTTTTATTAAATGGAAAAGATCAGTTACTTGTAGAAGATGAAATAATGGAAATTAAAGATCTTAGACAAGCAGCAATCGAGTTCTTAGATAATGGTGGCGACGGTTCTTGTAGTTATTGTAACGGTAAAAAGGATTCTGATTCATCTGATAATCCAGATAAAGCTATTATTTCTTTGAAAAACGAACGTGAAACCACGTATAAAACATATATCGCAGTACAAAACGAATTAGTTGCTGCATACAATGTTTTAAGAGATCGTAGAGCGAAATCTCAATACGGTATCTCATTCGCAGAAATGCAAGCTAATTATGACGATGTAAATTGGCCAGGAAATAAAACCAAGTTGAAAGAGCAAATTGAGCAGATAAAATTAGATTATCCTCAAAAGCTTTCAGAAGTACAATAAATTAAAATTTAACATTTTATGGCTAAATTTAATAAGAAAAAAAGCGGCGATATGCCGGCAATATCAACGGCATCGCTACCCGATATTGTATTTATGTTATTATTCTTCTTTATGGTGGCAACCGTAATGAGGCAAAATACATTAATGGTTGAAAATAATTTGCCATTTGCTGATCAGGTTGAGAAGTTAGATAAAAAAGATTTGGTAATGTATATTTATGCAGGTAAACCAAGTGAAAATTATTCTAAACAATATGGTACAGCGGCTAAAATTCAGCTGAATGATAAATTTGCTGATGTTAGCGAAATTGCGGCTTTTATTGCAGCAGAGCGCGCATCAAAAAGAGAAGAACTAGTTCCATTTTTAACTACTGCTTTAAAAGTAGATAGTGATGCTAACATGGGATTAGTAAGTGATATTAAGAAAGAATTACGTAAAGTAAATGCGCTAAAAATTAACTACACTACTAAAAAAGGTAGCGTAGTAGGTGAATAGATTTTAATTCTTAATTTTATATTTAAAAGCGTTTTGAGTAATCAAAACGCTTTTATTTTTTTAGAGTATTGGATTTATCATAAATTTATAACTAATAAAATTTGAGGTCTAAATTGTGTCGTATGAGAAGCAGTATGTTGTTTTTTATATTTTTTGTTATCGGTTATCAGCAAATGTTAGCTCAGGAGCCCTTAGAAAAGGTTGTAGATTCGCTTTACAAGGAAGATCAGTTTTATATTGGCGTAACATATAATCTTTTTGGTAATCGTCCCATAGACCTCTCTCAAAATGGGTTTTCTAACGGAATTCATTTGGGTTTTATAAAAGACATGCCCTTAAATCCACGCAGAAATGTAGCGCTGGGATTAGGACTTGGCTATTCTGCTAACTCTTTTTATCATAATCTGCATATTAGACAAGATGAAAATCAGATAATGACTTATGATATTATCTTAGAAAGTGGGTCGTACACCAAAAATAAATTTAGTAATCATCTCGTTGAATTACCTATTGAGTTTAGATGGCGATCATCAACACCTGAGGAATATAAATTCTGGCGAATTTATACGGGCTTTAAACTAGGGTATATTTTTAGAAACCGAGTGAAGTACAGGGGTGATTTAGGTGATGTTCACTACACAAATGTAAAAGGATTCGAAAAGTTTCAGTACGGCTTTACCCTTAGTTTTGGATATAATACCTGGAATGCCTATCTGTATTATGCCTTGTCTCCTATTTTTGCCAAAGACAATCAAATTAATGGGCAAAATATTGATATGAATAACATTAAAATAGGCTTGATGTTTTATATTCTATAGCCAATAATTTACTAATAGCAATTGCGGAAGTGCACCCACAAAAAGACCTAAAATTAACTCCATATACGTATGTGCATTTGCATGTAATCTAGAGGTAGCTATAGCGCCGGTAATAACACTCATTAAAGCTAGAGTACCATTAATATTAATGCTAAAATGGATACTTAGTGCGATAAAAAACATAAAAACACCTGAAATCCCCATCATGTGAATACTGGCCTTAAACTTGAAGACCGCTAACATTAAACAGGTCATAGAGGAAATTAATATGCCTAAAAAGAAATAGTACAGTTCTATAATTTGATTAGGCGTTAAAATGCGTTGTAATATTACGATAACAACAATACAATTTAAAGCTAATGGTAAAATGCGTTCTTGGGCCGTAGGCATGTAAATGGACTCTACTTTACCTAAAGTCCTAAGTAAAAAATATAGAAGAATAGGTAGAATGATGGTTAAAATAAAAAGCGAAATTAATTTGGCCTGTATAATTTCATGTGGAATAAAACGTGGTGATTTTGAAAAGTAAAAAATAACACCCAGTACAGGCATTATTAGCGGATGAAAAACAAACGAAATACTTTTTAAAATCTTATCCATCATATCTTTTTGCGTAAGCGGGCAACGGGAATATCAAGTTGCTCTCGGTATTTTGCAACCGTACGCCTAGCAATAGGATAGCCTTTTTCTTTTAAAATGGAGGCTAAGTTTTCGTCGGTTAGGGGTTTTTTCTTGTTTTCTTCTTCAATGACAGTTTCTAATATTTTTTTGATTTCTCGTGTTGAAACATCTTCACCTTGATCATTTTTCATGGCTTCAGAGAAGAAATCTTTAATCAGCTTGGTGCCGTAAGGGGTGTCGACATACTTGCTGTTTGCAACCCTTGAAACCGTGGAAACATCCATGTTAATTTCGTCTGCAATGTCTTTAAGAATCATTGGTTTTAAGGTACGTTCATCTCCAGTTAAGAAATACTCTTCCTGATAATGCATAATAGCACTCATGGTTACAAATAAAGTCTGCTGACGTTGCTTTATAGCTTCAATAAACCATTTGGCGGCATCTAACTTTTGCTTGATAAAAAGGACCGCATCTTTTTGTGATTTCGATTTCTCTTTAGATTCCTTATAGCCCTTTAACATATCGTTGTATCCTCTCGATACATGCAGTTCTGGAGCATTTCGGCCGTTAAGTGTCAATTCCAGTTCGCCATCAACAATTCTAATTGCAAAATCGGGAACCACATGTTCTACTATACGGTTATTACCAGCGTAAGATCCTCCAGGTTTTGGGTTAAGGTGCTCAATTTCATGAATGGCATCTTTGAGTTGCAGTTCTGTAACATCAAATTTTTGTAATAGTTTATTGTAATGCTTTTTCGTGAACTGTTCGAAAGCATTATCGATAATATCAATAGCCAATTCGGTATCAGGTGTTCTGTCTTTGCGATGCAATTGTATGCTTAAACACTCTTGCAGATTTCTAGCTCCAACACCTGCAGGATCTAACTGGTGAACAATTTTTAATACGCTGTTTATTTTCTCTTCGCTAGTATAAACGTTTTGGGTAAATGCCAGGTCGTCCATAATATCCGAAAGAGAACGACGAATGTATCCGCTTTCGTCAACACTACCAACTAAAAATTCGGCAATGTCACGTTCTTCGTCGTCTAATCTATAGGTGTTAAGTTGATTGATTAAGTGTTGCGTAAATGACATTCCTGCAGCGTAAGGCATGCTTTTTTCTTCATCATCGCTACTGTAATTATTAGCCTGCATGCGATAATCAGGAATTTCATCATCACTTAGGTATTCATCAACATTAATGTCATCATTTCCAATGGTTTCATTATCGTTATACTCATCATTAGAGTTGTCGAAATCATTTTCAAAATCATTGTCACCAGAATCTTTACCACTGTCTAAAGCAGGATTTTCTTCTAATTCCTGTTTTACACGTTGCTCGAAAGCCTGCGTTGGCAACTGAATCAATTTCATCAATTGAATTTGTTGCGGCGACAGCTTTTGCGATAATTTAAATTGTAAATGTTGCTTGAGCATCTTGTGATTTGGTATAAGATAAAAGTAAAAAAACTTTTACTGATGTGTAACCATTAAATTAATGTTTTCTAAAATTCGGCGTTTTGAGGTGTTCTAGGGAACGGAATTACGTCTCTAATATTGGTCATACCTGTTGCGAACATGACTAAACGCTCGAAGCCTAAACCAAATCCAGAGTGTACGGCTGTTCCAAATTTACGAAGGTCTAAATACCACCAAAGATCTTCCTCAGGAATATCAATGGCTGCCATTTTTTGTTTTAACACATCTAGACGTTCTTCACGTTGAGCGCCACCAACGATTTCACCAATACCAGGGAATAAAATATCCATAGCACGAACGGTTTTACCATCGTCATTTAAGCGCATGTAGAATGCTTTAATATTGGCAGGATAATCGAATAAAATTACCGGACAGTTAAAGTGTTTTTCTACCAAGTAACGCTCGTGCTCACTTTGTAAATCTGCACCCCACTCGTCGATAATGTATTTGAATTTCTTCTTTTTATTTGGTTTACTGTTACGTAAAATATCGATTGCTTCGGTATAGCTTACACGCTTAAAGTTATTGTCGGTAACGAACTTTAATTTTTCAATTAAAGTCATTGGGCTACGCTCAGCTTGTGGTTTTTTCTTGTCTTCGTCTTGTAAACGCTTATCTAAAAACTCTAAATCTTCTTTATTATGTTCTAAAACGTATTGAATAACCGATTTCATAAAGTCTTCGGCTAAATCCATGTTACCTGGTAAATCCATAAAGGCAACTTCAGGCTCAATCATCCAGAATTCTGCTAAGTGACGAGATGTATTCGAGTTTTCTGCTCTAAACGTTGGACCGAAGGTATATACTTTACCTAAAGACATCGCATAGGTTTCGGCTTCTAACTGACCAGAAACCGTTAAGTTGGTCTCTTTACCAAAGAAATCCTTAGTGTAATCGACCTCACCAGCGTCGTTTAAAGGTGGGTTTTTAGAATCTAAGCTCGTTACTTTAAACATTTCTCCAGCGCCTTCTGCATCACTACCTGTAATAATAGGTGCGTGCATATAATAGAAACCGTTTTCGTTAAAGTATTTATGAATGGCAAAAGATAAAGCCGAACGCAGACGCATCACCGCACTGAATGTATTTGTTCTGGTGCGTAAGTGTGCATTTTCTCTTAAAAATTCGAACGAATGCTTTTTAGGCTGAATAGGGTAAGTTTCAGGATCTGAATCTCCTAACACATCAACAAATGTAGCTTGTATTTCAACAGTTTGTCCCTTTCCTTGACTTTCAACTAAGTCTCCTTTTATGTGAACGGCAGCACCGGTGGTAATGCGCTTCAATAAGGCTTCATCAAAATTTTCAAAATCAACTACACATTGAATATTACTTAAAGTCGATCCGTCGTTTAAAGCAATAAAACGATTCGCTCTAAAGGTTCTTACCCAACCTTTAATTTCAACTTCAGTATTAGGAGTTGTATTTTGAGATAATAATTCTGAAACGGTATATGATTTCATAGGTATTAAAATTAATAATGTAAATATAAAATTTAGCCTGCTTATATTAAAACCAAGAGGCGTGCTTATTCGTCGTTGTCGTCTTCTTCCGGAATAATATTTATTGAAGGCTCTTTTAAAACTTCTTTATTGGCAATACTGCGTTCTAACGATAATAATAACGAAGGCAGTAGTAATAAGTTCGATAACATGGCAAATAACAGCGTAGTTGAAACTAAAGCACCCAAGGCAACTGTTCCACCAAAGCTGGAAATGGTAAATACCGAAAATCCAAAGAACAGTACAATGGAAGTATAAAACATACTCACCCCGGTTTCACGCAATGCACCATAAACGGAAGGTTTTATTTTCCAGTGCCTGGCTTGTAACTCTTGTCTGTATTTTGCCAGGAAATGTATCGTATCGTCTACCGAAATACCAAAGGCAATACTAAATACCAAAATAGTTGATGGCTTTATTGGAACGCCTAAATACCCCATTAAACCAGCCGTAACTAATAGTGGTAATAAGTTTGGTATTAATGAAATAATAATCATTCTAAACGACCTAAACATATAGGCCATGAAAAGAGCTATTAAAATAATAGCCAGCGACAATGAAATTACCAGATTCTTAACCAGATATTTTGTTCCTTTTTGAAAAACTACTGCTTTACCAGTCATGGTAACGGCATAACGTTCTCCCGGGAATAGTTTGTCTATTTTGGTTTGAAGATTTTCCTCAATACGCTCCATCTTTTCGGTACCAATATCCTTCATAAACGTTGTAATACGTGCGTATTGCCCTGTGCTGTCTACAAAGTTTTTAAGTAAGTCGACATTCGATGATGAATTTTTAGCGTAGGATAGAATAAAACTGTTTTCCTGGCTTGTTGGTAACTGGTAATATTTCGTGTTGCCGTTATAGTAGGCTTGTTTAGAATATTTTACCAGGTCTACTACAGAAATAGGTTTTGATAGTTCAGGAATTTCGTTGATGACCTCTTGTAATTCATCCATACGTTTTAAAGTCGCTAGTTTCATAACTCCTTTTTTACGTTTGGTGTCTATCATAATTTCAACAGGCATGATGCCATTAAATTCTTTTTCGAAGAAACGAATATCACTAACGAAATCGGAATCCTGAGGCATGTCTTCAATTAAACTCCCCGTAATTTTTATTTGGTAAATCCCAATAATACTCACAATAAGTAATACTAAACCTGTACAGTAAATGGCAATACGTTCTTGCTTTACCATACGTTCCATCCAGTCTACAAAACCACCAATCCAGCGTTTGTTTAAGTGTTCTAAGTGGCGATCTTTAGGGAAAGGTAAAAAGGTGTATATAATTGGAATAATTAATAAACACAATACAAAAATGGCCAAAATACTTAACGAGGCTACGATACCAAATTCTTTTAATAAGGTGCTTTCGGTAAGTATAAAGGTTGCAAAACCAGAAGCCGTAGTAATATTTGTCATTAAAGTCGCATTACCGATTTTGGTAATGACACGTTGTAACGATTTTACTTTATTACCGTGTTTTTTTACTTCATTTTGGTATTTATTAATTAAGAAAATACAGTTTGGAATTCCGATGACAATAATAAGTGGCGGAATTAAAGCTGTAAGTACGGTAATTTCATAGTTAAGGCTTCCGAGGATTCCTAAGGTCCACATCACACCGATGCTAACAACGATAAGTGAAATAAAAGTGGCTCTAAAGGAACGGAAAAAGAAAAAGAAAATCACCGATGTTACTAATAATGCAGCACCAACAAACCAGCCAATTTCACTAACAATAACTTGTGCATTTAAAGTTCGTATATAAGGCATTCCGGAAATGCGAACGTTTAAATTATTAGCTTCAGAAAATGCTCTTACCGTTGGCTCTAAAGTGTTGGCAACAAAGTCTTTTCTAATAGAGGTGTTTACAATGTCTTTTTTTAAGTATATGGCTGTTCTAATGGTTTTAGTTTCCTTGTTGAATAGCACATTATCGTAAAACGGATATTTATTAAACAGCTCGTATTCCAGAGATTCAATTTGCTCGTTAGATGAAATAGAATCTTTAATAAACGGTTCTAAGGTAAACTTTTCGTGTGTGGTGTCTTTAACTAATTTCTGTAAGTCTTTTACCGAAACAACAGTTTCAACCTCGTCGTATTTTTTAAAATCTTGAGCCAGATTGTTCCATGCGTTTAACTTTCCGACAGTTAAAAGCGTAGAATCTTTAACGCCAAGAATAATTAGGTTGCCTTCTTCTCCAAAGATGTTTAAAAACTCGTTATACTTAACATTAACCTCGTGGTCATCTGGTAATAAATTAGCCTCAGTATTGGAAAAACGCATGTTTTTCCATTGAGTGCTAAATAAAACCGTAATAGCAACAATACTAACTAATATCCCTATTTTATTACGTAAAATAAGTCGGGCAACAACGTCCCAAAAGTGTTTTGTAAAAAGTTTAAGCATGCCTTAAATAAAAGTTGGGCAAAGGTAGGAAAAACAAGTGTATTACCTCATAAAGAGACGTTAAATGTAAACTTAAAAGCAATATTATCTGCGATATTCGGAAGGTGATATGCACCATATCTGTAAGTAAAGCTTAAACCGAAACCAAAAAGTAATTTATTAAGCTCAAAACCCGATTCGGTATATCCTTTATCTAAAGTATTAAAGCTAATATTTTGATGACGGTCGGGGTTGTCCATATTTCCTAAAGCATATCTCATAATTAGCACCATTTGTGGTTTGTATTTTGGGGAAATATTAAAAGGTTTCAGGTAGTGTTTAAATTGAACCGTTGTGAATTTATCTGAAAAGAATTCATTAAAATACATGGTTTCAAAACTATTAATACCAGCGACGGAAAATCGTTGTAAAATGGTTTCCTTGTTAATATTGTTAGGGTAAGCGTGGTATAAATGGGTTAAAGGAACATCTCCATTAGCAATACCGGCAACTAGTGCGATTTGTGAGTAGCTTGCTTTCTCATCGCCAAATTGATAGATGGTTCTGAAATCTAATTTTGAAAAATTAAAATCGCTTTTAAAAACATCCTTAAAACTTTTGGTGTATTGAACGGTAAACTTTGGAAACCCTTTTTTAACTTCTTTTAAACCTTGTCTTGAGTCTTCATATATGCTAAACGGGCTCCATTGTAATGCGAATTTAGCCGAACTAATATCGAATTCGTTAAACGACGTGTCTCCAACAACGTATGTGTAATTATATGTTGGGTCTATACGACTGATAGAGAATACAGATTCTGATAAAATCTTAGGAGTTATTTGATGCTCTAAACCAATAGATTTTGTTACATGCGCATGAAATAAGCTTATGTTAAGAAGTCTCGGCTCAAAAAATTGAAAAAAACGTTTATCGGTTAAAAATTTGGTGCTTCCTGTTTCCTGTAAATCGTCGGTATATGAAGCGCTAATCCAGGTATTTGTTTTTTCGGCTAAACGATAAGCTCCACCGACACTATATTTAAATTTGTCGTCCCCGAATCCGTAAACAAGATAACCGTTTACACGAAAAGATTCTGATAGTGCGTCGTTAGTAATACCTCCAAGCCCGGTTCGTAAGGCCTCGTATTGATTGTATTTGATAAGGTAACGTAAATCGAAATTGAAGTATTTTGTTGGGAAATAGCCATTGCCTAAATGCTCGATAAAAGCTTTACGTTTTAGCGAATCTTTCACCGTTTTGTTGGTGTCTAAAGATAACGATTGTGCCTGCAACAGGGAGGAAGCACAAAAACAAAAAATAAGAAAGACATGCTTTAACATAGTTGCAGCTAAAAAGCTTCAGGTTTATAAAAAAAGCGACTTGATGTCGCTTTTTAATATTATACAGTCATGATTTCCTTTTCTTTCACATCGAAAATATCATCAATCTTTTTAACGTACTTATCGGTGATTTGTTGTACGTCGATTTCAGCATTTTTCTTAACATCGTCAGAAACGTCGTCTAACTTTTTAATATCGTTATTAGCGTCTTTTCTAGCCGATCTAATACTAATTTTAGCATCTTCAGCTTCAGCTTTAGCTTGTTTTGCTAAATCGCGTCTGCGTTCTTCAGTTAAAGGGGGTACATTAATAATAATAGTATCACCATTGTTCATTGGGTTAAAACCTAAATTAGCAATCATAATACCACGCTCAATTTCTTGAAGCATATTTTTTTCCCATGGTTGTACGGTAATCGTTCTACCATCAGGAGTACTAACATTAGCTACCTGGCTTAATGGTGTTTGAGCCCCGTAGTAATCTACCATAACACTTCCTAACATAGCAGGACTTGCTTTACCTGCACGAATGTTTACAAATGCTTTTTCTAAGTGCTTAATAGCATTAGTCATGGACTCTTTTGCAGTGTCTAGTATAAATTGAATGTCTTCGTTCATGTTTTTAGCTTTTAAGTAAAATCAATGTTTCAAAAATTGCGCCAAATGTTATAGGTTAACCTCGGTACCAACTTTTTCGCCGGAAACCACTTTTAAAAGGTTTCCTTTTTTATTCATATCGAATACGATAATTGGTAACTGGTTTTCTTGACTTAAGGTGAAAGCCGTAGTATCCATAACTTTTAAGCCTTTTCTTAAAACATCATCGAAAGATATGAAATTAAATTTAGTGGCTTTGTCGTCTTTTTCAGGATCGGCATTGTAAATACCATCAACACGAGTTCCTTTTAAAATTACATCGGCTTCAATTTCTATAGCGCGTAAAACGGCTGCAGAATCGGTTGTAAAATAAGGGTTTCCTGTACCTCCACCAAAAATAACCACACGACCTTTTTCAAGGTGACGTATAGCTCTTCTTCTAATAAAAGGTTCGGCTACTTCGTTAATTTTAATAGCGGATTGTAATCTTGTAGGTATGTCGGCATCTTCCAGGGCACTTTGTAATGCCAGACCATTAATTACTGTGGCTAACATTCCCATGTGATCTCCTTGTACACGATCCATACCGTTACTTGCTCCGGCAACACCTCTAAAAATGTTTCCACCACCAATAACAATGGCAACTTCTACACCTTTATCGGTAATTTGTTTAATGTCGTTTGCATATTCGGCTAAACGTTCTGGATCTATACCATATTGGCGATCTCCCATTAAAGCTTCGCCAGATAATTTAAGGAGTATTCTTTTGTATTTCATTTATTTGTTTACTCAGGTTGTGCAAATATAATCAATATCTTAAATTGCTAAAGTGAATTTTTTAGGCAATTTAAAAACTTAAGATTTGTGTATAAAAAAACCATTGTACTATAAGCACAATGGTTTTATATTTTTGTTGTTAAATAGATTAACCTACAGAAGCTCTTTTGAAATCAACGATTTCAACGTCACCGTAAGAAGCTACATATTTAGCAACAGTAGATTTTTCATCTTTAATGAAGTTTTGGTCTAATAAACATTTTTCTTTATCAAGAGTGGTGTTATCAGAAACAAAACGATCCATTTTACCTGGTAAGATGTTAGCCCAGATTTTTTCTGGTTTACCTTCAGCAGCTAATTGTGCTTTTGCATCTTCTTCAGCTTGCGCTAATACCTCAGGAGTTAATTGAGACATAGAGATGTATTTAGGTACGTTTTTAAGTGTTTTACCTAAACGTGCTAACTCTTCGTTATCTTTTTCGATTACAGCAATTCTAGCTTCAGTTTCAGAAGCAACATAAGCAGGATCGAAATCTTTGTAAGATAAAGTAGTCGCACCCATAGAAGCTACTTGCATAGCTACATCTTTTACTAAAGTTTCAGCGTTATCTACTTTTGCAGATAAACCAACTAAAGCAGCGATTTTGTTAATGTGAACGTAAGCACCAACGTAAGGAGCTTCTAGTTTTTCGAAAGACGTGATGTCTAGCTTCTCACCAATAACACCAGTTTGCTCAACTAATTTATCAGCAACAGTAAGACCTCCAAAGTCTGCAGCTAAGAATTCTTCTTTAGTGTTATAGTTTAGAGCAAGCTCAGCTAAATCGTTAGCTAATTTTACGAAGTTTTCGTTTTTACCTACGAAATCAGTCTCACATCCTAAAACGATAGCAACACCAGCAGTTTGGTCTGCGTTTAATTTAGCAACAGCAGCACCTTCAGAAGAATCTCTGTCAGCTCTTTTTTCTGCTACTTTTTGTCCTTTTTTACGTAAAACTTCAATTGCCTTATCAAAATCTCCACCAGCTTCAACTAAAGCTTTTTTACAATCCATCATTCCTGCACCAGTAGCTTGTCTTAATTTGTTAACCTCTGCTGCTGTAACTTTTACTGTAGATTCCATATATTTTTTAATTTAAAAAAAGTCGTTTAACATATTTCAACAAAGAAAATAATTAAACGACTTAGTTATATTGTGTAATTGTTAATTATTCTTCCTCATTAGCTGCAACTGTTTTAGCTGCTGCTTTTTTAGCTTTAGGAGCATCTCCTTCTGCTTTCTCAGCTTTTCTTTCTGCTAAACCTGCAGAGATAGAAGCTGTAACATGAGTTAAGATTTTATCGATCGATTTAGAAGCGTCGTCGTTTGCTGGGATAACATAATCAACTTGACGAGGGTCAGAGTTGGTATCTACCATAGCAAAGATAGGAATGTTTAATTTTTGAGCTTCTTTAATCGCGATGTGTTCACGTTTAATATCAACTACAAATAAAGCACCTGGTAAACGCGTCATGTCGCTAATAGAACCTAAGTTTTTCTCTAACTTAGCTCTTAAACGATCTACTTGTAAACGTTCTTTTTTAGATAACGTGTTGAAAGTACCATCTTTCTTCATTCTATCGATAGAAGCCATTTTCTTAACAGCTTTTCTAATAGTAACGAAGTTAGTTAACATACCACCTGGCCATCTTTCAGTGATGTAAGGCATGTTGATAGCTCCTGCTTTTTCAGCAACGATATCTTTTGCTTGCTTTTTAGTTGCAACGAATAAAATTTTACGACCAGAAGCTGCGATTTTTGCTAACGCTGCTCCAGCTTCATCAATTTTAGCTGCAGTTTTATATAAGTTGATAATATGGATGCCATTACGCTCCATGTATACGTAAGGAGCCATGTTTGGGTCCCACTTACGAGTAAGGTGTCCGAAGTGTACACCTGCTTCAAGTAATTCTTTTACTTCTACTGCCATTTTTGTAATAGTTTACGTTCTGTTGAATTAGCAATGATTAAGTGGTCATAGAATATTCGCCTTAACCATTTAGATGCTAAACTAAATCCTGTTTTGTAAACAAGGATAACAACAATAACTGTTATTAATTTTTTTAATTTAATATTAACGTTTAGAGAACTGGAATTTCTTACGAGCTTTCTTCTGACCGAATTTCTTACGCTCTACCATTCTTGGGTCTCTCGTTAATAAACCTTCTGGTTTAAGAGTTAATCTGTTTTCAGCATCTACTTCGCACATAGCACGAGAGATTGCTAAACGGATAGCCTCTGCTTGACCAGTAATACCACCTCCATATACATTTACGGTAATATCAAAGTTGCTTTCATTGTTAGTCAAAGCTAATGGTTGCTTAACTTTATACTGTAATGTAGCAGTAGTAAAGTAGCTAGCTAAGTCTTTTTTGTTAATAGTGATGTTCCCACTTCCAGCAGCAACATACGCACGAGCAACAGCCGTTTTTCTACGGCCAATTTTGTGAATTACTTCCATTAATTGAATTCGTTTAAGTTAATTGTAGCTGGCTTTTGTGCAGCGTGAGCGTGCTCTGTTCCAACAACAACTGTTAAGTTACGGAATAAATCTGCACCTAATTTGTTTTTAGGTAACATTCCTTTTACTGATTTTTCTACGATTCTTGCTGGATCTTTTCCAAACAATTCTGTAGCTGTTAAACTTCTTTGACCACCTGGGTAACCGGTGTGACGGATGTACGTTTTATCGTTCCATTTGTTTCCGGTTAAGTTGATTTTTTCAGCGTTGATAACAATTACGTTATCACCACAATCAACGTGAGGTGTGAAGCTAGGCTTGTGTTTACCTCTTAATAGTTTTGCAACTTTAGAAGCTAAACGACCCAAAGATTGTCCTTCGGCGTCAACTAAAACCCACTGCTTATCTGCAGTAGCTTTGTTAGCTGATACTGTTTTGTAGCTTAATGTGTCCACGTTTTTAATTAATTTTTATTAAACATTCCTCTCTCAAAAAGAGTTTGCAAATTTACGATTAATTATTTTATTACCAAATAGACTCCTAACTTATTTTTATACAGCTTTTTAAATTAGCAAAATATAGGGTAATTATTATGTAAAGACATTATAATGAATTGTTTGTACTTATACAAATAAATTCAAGGACTGAAGTTTTAACAAATGGTAAAATTATTAGTTACGTGTTAAAGCATCAAATTCGGGTTTCAGGGTGGTAAAAAAATCATAAAGCTTTAATAAATAAACAGCAAGACTTATAAATTGACTATTTTTGCAGCGTTATGCAAGAACTACAACTTTCAGATTGGTTACCTACCACTAACAAAGAGGTTAAGATACGCGGATGGGAAGAACTCGATGTTATCCTGTTCAGCGGTGATGCTTATGTGGATCATCCAACCTTTGGTCCGGCTGTTATTGGCCGTACTTTAGAAAGTTATGGGTTAAAAGTAGCTATTGTTCCACAGCCTAATGTGAACGATAATCTTCAGGATTTCGTGAAGCTTGGTCGCCCTCGATTATTTTTTGGGGTAACCGGTGGCTGTATGGATCCTATGATTAGTAATTACAACGCTAATAAAAAGCGTCGTGATAAGGATGCTTATACACCAAATGGAGATATAGGGTTTCGTCCCGATTATGCTACGACGGTATATTCGAATATATTAAAGGAGAAATGGCCTGATGTTCCGGTATTGATAGGGGGTATTGAAGCCTCATTGCGCCGTGTCACCCATTACGATTATTGGAGCGATAAATTAATGCCTTCTATTTTAGAGTCTTCTAAAGCCGATATGCTGGTTTATGGTATGGGGGAGCAGCCCATGCGAGAGATTGTGCGTTTATTGCAAAAGGGCGTGCCATTTAGTAGTTTAAATACAATTAATCAAACTGCAGTTCTTGTTAAGAAAGACGAAAGCATACCAAAAAATAGTAATTGGGAAGATGTTGAAATCGCATCGCATGAAACATGCTTAAAGGATAAAAAAGCCTATGCTTCTAACTTTAAAGTGATAGAACAGGAGTCTAACAAGTTAGCGGCGCGACGAATTTTTCAAAAGGTAGGCGATAAAACCTTAATGATTAATCCGCCATTTCCAACAATGACGGAAGAGGAAATCGATGCCTCTTTCGATTTACCTTATACACGTTTACCGCATCCAAAATATAATAAGCGCGGACCAATTCCAGCGTTCGAAATGATTAAGTTTTCCATTAATATTCACCGTGGATGTTTTGGAGGCTGTAGTTTCTGTACCATTTCGGCACACCAAGGAAAGTTTATAGCATCTCGCAGTCAGGAGTCTATTTTAGCTGAAGTTGATAAAGTGGCAAATATGCCGGACTTTAAAGGGTATTTATCCGATATTGGCGGGCCAAGTGCGAATATGTATAAAATGAAGGGTAAAGTTCAGTCGATATGCGATAAGTGTGTGGCGCCTTCATGTATTTCACCTGTAATTTGTAGTAACCTGGATACCTCACACAAGCCGTTAACCCAATTGTATCAGGCGGTTGATAGTCATCCAAAAGTGAAAAAATCTTTTATCGGTAGTGGTATACGTCATGATATGTTGGTGCCGGAGTTTAATAAAAATGCCGATGCTAAGGAATTAGATGACTATACGGAAGAGGTAATGACCAAGCACGTTTCTGGTCGATTGAAAGTGGCACCAGAGCATACCAGTGATCCGGTATTGAAATTGATGCGTAAACCCTCATTTAGTTATTTTCATAAGTTTAAGGAGCGTTTCGATAAGATAAATGTGAAGCACAAATTAAAGCTTCAGTTAATTCCTTATTTTATATCCAATCATCCAGCATGTGAAGCTGAAGATATGGCAAATCTGGCAGCGGAAACCAAAGATATGGGCTTCCAGTTAGAGCAGGTGCAAGGCTTTACGCCAACACCAATGACGGTGGCAACAGTAATCTATTACAGTGGCTATCATCCGTATACCTTAAAGAAAGTAAGAACACCTAAAACTAGAAAAGAGAAAGACGAACAACATCGTTTCTTCTTTTGGTATAAAGATGAAAATAAAGCTTGGATTAGAAATACATTAAACAAGTTAGGGCGTCAGGATTTGTTAAAAGTCCTATTGCCTGAAAACGATTCATGGCGAAAAAACAAACCAGGAAAGCCAAAGCATACATTTAATGACGCTGTACCATTTAATCAGCGTAAAAATAAAGCGAAGTTCAAATCTAAAAATAAGAAACGTTAATTCGTAAAAACAAAAAGCCTTGTATTGAATACAAGGCTTTTTGTTTTATATATATTGATAATAATTAATCTTCTATAAGTTCATACCCCTGATTAATTCCTTTTTCAACTGCAGGAACTCCGCGTTCCATCCAAAGGGGTTTAGGTGCATCTTGTAAGTAATAGTCAAAAAACTGAGATTTTCTCAAGGTAAAGTCCTTTCTGTTTTGGTATTTCAATGGCCAGTGTGGTTCGTCGTTATAGTTCAAGAACCAGGCCGGTTTCCCTAAACGGCGTAAGCTCACGAAAAATTCAATACCTTGATACCATGGCACGTGTCCGTCGGCATCGTTATGAAGAATCAATAATGGCGTGTTGATTTTATCGATGTTGAAGATTGGTGAATTTTCAATATAACGCATAGGGTATTCCCAGGGGGTTCCGCCAATACGACTTTGGGTGTGTTCGTATTGAAATTGTCGGCTTAAACCGGTCCACCAGCGAATACCACCGTAAGCACTAATCATATTAGCAACAGGAGCGCCAGATTCGGCAGCTTTAAACATATCGGTTTTGGTTACCAGATAGGCGATTTGATAGCCACCCCAGCTATGGCCTTGTAAGCCAATATTGTCTTTGTCTATAAATCCTTTTTTAATCATGGCATTGGTACCAGAAACCACACAGCTTAAGGCGCTTTCGCCAGGGTAGCCTTCACGGTATTTTACATCCGGATTAAAAATAACATAACCACGACTTGTATAGTAGCTATAGCTAATGGTTGAACGCACAAACGATGGTGGTCGGTGTCTGTGGATATCATCAGAACTGCGCTCATAGAAATTAACAATCATCGGGTATTTTTTGTTCGGATTGAAGTTTTCAGGTTTCGCTAGTAAACCTTCCATTTCTTCACCATCAAGAGAGGTCCATTTTACCAATTCAATGGTTCCCCAGTTGTAGTCTTTTTGTTGCGGATTCGCATCACTTAAAACTGTTTGCTTTTTGAAGCTAAAATCGGTGAGTCTTAAATTTGGAAATTCAACAAACGATTCCCGAGTAAATAATAGTTTGTCACTTAACTCTGCTTTTGTTGGTCTACTATAATTAAAATCGCCTTCTTCAAGTTGCTTTAAAGAATTATTTCTGGGGTTAAATTCAGCGTAACCTCCAGCTTTTGTTGCTTCATTAAAAGTAGAAAGCAGCCATTTGTCTTTCGGGCTTATTGATTCTTCTTCCTTATCTAATTTAATGTAGCGGTATACTGTTTTGCTTTCACGTCCGTTTGTTAGGTTGGTTGCTTCTCCTGTGTTAGGATTAAATTTCCAGATGTCGTAACGGTCGTATAATAATATAAAGTTGTCATCTTCTAACCACCCTGCAGCGCCATATGATCTAGGGAAGTCAGGAGAGTCGTTTAGTTCGTCGTAAAAAGGTTTGTTTTTAGTTAATTCGAGATATTTATCGGTCTTTACATTGTAAGTAAACCAAGTACTGTTGATAGAATGGTAACCAAAAACAAATTCGCCTTTCGGACTTAAAGAAGCGTTGGGTGTTTGTTTTAAAATGACTTTTTGTGTTCCGGTTTTGGTGTCGATAATGGCGTAATCTTTAAGACGTCTTCCTGTCCACTGACTTTCCAATGCGTAAGGCATAGGTGTGTTTGCTAACGCAATATTAGAGTTGCCTTTATCGGTAGTAGTAGAATAAGGGAACGCTTCCGTTTCAATCTGAACTGTTTTTTTAGTGTTGAAATTATAAACTGTTTCGTAGGATTTAATGGTGTCGTTTTTTACCTGTAATTCCTGAACTGTGTAAAGTCTAGGTTCATTGTAAGTCCAGACCTCTACATTTACAATTTCGTCTTTTAACAAGGTTGTATCCTTAATAATTGGTGGTTTCCTTAAGCCGAAATATAATTTTGATTCATCTTTCGAGAACTTTATTGTTCCGTCTTTCGATACCAAATAACCTTCAGGCGTTGTGTTATTGTCGTAAAGTTTAGTTGCCGTCGGTTCGCCGGATTCCCAGATGCAAAGTTCGTTTGGTCTAATTTGGACTTTAGTAGTATCGGCATCCACTACGAAAGCAAAACGTGTCCCGGTTTCACTAAAACTTAATTTGTTGTATTTGGCTTTCTTACCAGAATAGATATTGGTTAATTTCGATGTATTGAAATCGTAGATATAAACACCTTCCCCTTCGTTATCTTTTTTACCAGTGGTTGAAAATGCTAAAGTTTTTCCTGTTTTGGCAAAGGTATAATGAGTAACATATTTAAAAGTGTCTTGTGCTTTAGTGTTAAGGTTTCTAATCACTAAATGATAACCATTTGTTTTGCTTACCTTTTTAGGTTTTGCTTCTTTTTTATCTTCTTTTGTTTCGGTGCTATCTGTTTTATTTTCTTTTTTAGGCGCTTTAATATCTTCTAATACGTAAGCAATGTAACCCGACCATTTTTCGGGTAATTGATAGGATTTTACATTGGCTATTTTATCTAGTTCATTAGTGTCAATGTTATAAATACCTAAGGAATCTTTAGGAAGCTTATCTTTTTTAACCTTTTGGCGAAGCATGTTATCAACACTGTCTTTTAGAGGTTTTATGGTGAATGCTAAAAACTTAGAGTCGTAACTAAATTGACCTTGAGATGCTCGAAAGTATTCTAATAAAGTTTCTCCTTTACCGGAGTTTAAATAAAGATGGCTGTCGGAATGGTCTTGTTCTAAATCGTAAGCCACAAAATCGCCGTTTGGGGCAATGGTTTCATTTTTTATGCTGTTCCATTGTTGAATGTTATCGAATTCTAATGCCTTTTTTTGTGCAAGTGCAGTAAAAGATATGAGAATAAGGAGGTAGGTAAAGCTTAATTTCATCTATTAAATATTAAGTTATAATGATTAGTTGTTAAAAATAGTTAATAAGATGAAGTTGAGCCAATTGTTAAATTAAGTTTAACACAATGGGGTGTTCGTCAGCCCGTTTCGCAGTTGGTCAGAATTAACTGTTTTGGTGTAAATGATTACTATTTATTTGTGAACGTTAATTAACCTTTTAAATTTACACTAATGAAGAAATTACTCACTCTGCTTTTTTTATTGAAAATTCTTTTCGGCTTTGCTCAAATAAATGAAGATGTAAAAGCTTTAGAAGAATTAAAAAAATCTGAAGCTATAATGTTTCCACCAGATTACTGGTCTAATGCAGAATATTATACTAAAGGTAATTGGAATTGGATAAGCGAACGCCTTTTTAATGGTGTAAATAAAGATGTTCCCAGATATCAGGGAGATATAAATATTCAGTTGGTTAATTCTCAAAACCCAGTAGACTCTATTATTATAACAGATTTTATAAAGAAGTTAAAATATGTTATTCCTAATAAGATTACATTTTCAACGCAAGAAAAAGGGAACCTTATTATCGAAATGATGTCAACTCAGGGAACTGGATATTCATCAAGGTCAGAAGGTACTCCCAGTAGAATTATATTTTGGCATCACAAAATAAACAGTGATCAGTTAAAAGATATAAAAGTAAAGAGAAGCATTTTACAATTTTACATAGCACGGTCTTTATGTGTCCTTCAGCCCAATAATTATGGCACATATATGTCTAGTACTTATCTGGGCAATAGTATATTTAATAACCAAAAGCCTGAACCTGAAGATACGGGGTATGGCCCGATGGATCATGAATTATTATATGCATTATATTCGCCAAATTTATTTGATGAAGCTAAAGCTTATTTTCTAGAAAGGTATTCTTATCGCTTTTATTTAAACTTTTTCTATAAAATTGAAATGAAGTTCTTTGGTGTGATTTCATCAGTCCTAATTGCTTTCTTAATTTTTATTTTGTCCTATCGTAGTGTATTTCGAAGACGATTTAAAGTTGCTTATTTTAATTATTTAATGCCAGGTTTGGTTTTGATGTTTACCTCCCATTTTGGATTTCATTTATATGATTATTTAACAAGTTCAGCTGGTGTAAATGTTTATTTGTATTCATGGTTGGTGACTTTAATAGTGTATATGCTAATTTGGTTAATAGGATTAAGTTTACTTTATGTCCTAGAGAATAGCATTATTAATAAAGAATGGACTATTGTTAAGCAATTAAAGATGAAAATTATATTCACCTTTTTAGTGAGTATGACAATTGTTATTTTATTTTTTGTTTTCAGTAGTGTTAATAAATTTAATTTTATTCTTGCAGGTATAGGGGTTGGTGTTTTTTTAATACGAACTGCATTTTTATACTTAAGGGAGCAAACTGAAATGCAATTACGAAAAAAAGATATCGAGTTGAGCAAGATGAAAGCCTTAAAGGCGCAGGCAGAAGTAGCTTCGTTAAACGCTAGAATTAATCCACATTTTTTATACAATTCACTTAATTCAATAGCAGGTTTGGTAAGAAGTAACCCCGAAAAGACTGAGCAAATGGCTTTGTCTTTGTCCGATTTATTTCGTTATAACATTAATCGAAATAATACCTTGAGTTCAACTGTAAAAGAGGAAGTAGAAGCGGTTCGCGCTTATTTGCAAATAGAGCAAATTCGTTTTGGAGACCGTATGAAATTTTCAATTGAAGTCGAAGAAAGCATAGAGCAATTTGAAATTCCCAGAAATATTATTCAACCTTTGGTAGAAAATGCTATTAAACACGGCGTATCGAAAATAAAACACGAAGGTATTATTAAAGTAAAGATCCAAAAAAATGATGAAGTTGTAGAAATTAGTGTGTCCGATAATGGCCCGAATTTTCCAGAAGGTGTTATTACAGGTTACGGATTACAAAGTATAAACGATATTTTAAAATTGAGTTACGAGGGTGAAGGAGAATTGCATTGGGAAAATGAACCTGTTAAACGTATTTGGATAACCATTAGTGAAAAAGGATTTAATAATATGAAACGATTTGAAAATGAAGCAGTATAGAACCCTTATTATTGATGATGAGCCACCAGCAAGACAACGATTAAAAGAATTACTTGGTGATTTTTCTGAAACTTTTCAAGTTGTTGATGAAGCTTGTAATGGGGAAGAAGGTATTGGAAAAATTCAGAGGTTAAAACCAGATATTATTTTCCTCGATATTCAGATGCCGGAAATGAATGGTTTTGAAATGCTTCAAAATCTTCAAGAGATACCGATAGTAGTTTTTTGTACCGCCTTCGATGAGTATGCCTTGCAGGCTTTTGCAACGAATAGTTTAGATTATTTGTTAAAGCCTGTTAGAAGGGAGCGTTTGCAGCAAACGATAGATAAACTTAGTTTTTTTAGGCAGGGAGAACAGACAGAGCAAATTTTAAATTTACTAAAAGGTTTTAATGGCGTTAGAACTAAAGAACGACAGCTTACTTCAATTACAGTTAAAATCGGGAAGAAAATTAGTTTTGTAAAACTTGAAGAAATAGCGTATTTTAAATCTACCGATAAGTATGTTTCTATTTTTACAGTGCTTGGAGAAGAGCATATTACAGACCAAAGTTTGGTTACTTTAGACGCTCAACTTCCTAATATGTTTTTACGAATTCATCGCTCGCTTATCATTAATACAAATATGGTTTTTGAGGTTTTTACACATTTTAATAGTTGTTATAAAATCACAATGAATGATAAGTATAAAACAGTTTTAAAAAGTGGTCGAAGTTATCAGCCTCAAATAAAATTCTGGATGGGTATTTAAATAAAAAAGCGATTCAAAATTTGAATCGCTTTAAGCTTTTAATGCGCCTCCAGCCAGTTATCACCAGTACCTAAATCGACATCTAGCGGCACGGCTAATTGGTAAGCGTTTTCCATTTCGGTTTTTACCAGGGTTTTAATAGTGTCTAGTTCAGGTTTAAAAACATCGAATACTAATTCATCATGAACCTGAAGTAGCATTTTAGTTTTAAAATCGCCGGTTTCTAATTTCTTATGAATATTAATCATAGCAATTTTAATAATATCGGCAGCACTACCTTGAATTGGCGCGTTTACGGCATTACGTTCGGCAGCACCACGAACCACAGCGTTACGTGAGTTAATATCCTTTAGGTAACGACGACGTCCTAAGACGGTTTGTACATAACCATGGTCGCGAGCAAAATCGACTTGCTGACTGATGTAGTTTTTTAACTTCGGATACGTTTCATAATACGTATCGATTAACTCTTTAGCTTCGCTACGCGATAAATTGGTTTGGTTGCTTAATCCGAAAGCAGAAACCCCGTAGATGATTCCGAAGTTTACGGTTTTTGCATTACTACGCTGTTCTCGAGTGACTTCTTCAATCGGTACATTAAACACTTTTGAAGCGGTCGAGGCGTGAATGTCTTCACCATGTTTAAAGGCGTTAATCATGGTTTCTTCTTCACTTAAAGCGGCAATAATTCGAAGTTCAATCTGGCTGTAATCGGCAGCGAGTAGCGTGTAATCTTCATTACGAGGGACAAAGGCCTTACGCACCTGGCGTCCGCGCTCTGTACGAATGGGGATGTTTTGTAAGTTCGGGTTGTTGCTGCTTAAACGTCCGGTTGCAGCAACGGTTTGCATGTAATCGGTGTGAACACGATGGTCGTTAGCGTCAACCTGAAGCGGCAAAGCATCAACGTATGTACTTTTTAGTTTCGAAAGTCCTCTGAAATCTAAAATATATTGAATGATGTCGTGGTCTTTAGCCAGGTAGCTTAAGATGTCTTCAGATGTCGCGTATTGTCCAGTTTTGGTCTTTTTCGGTTTATCAACCAGTTTTAGTTTGTCAAATAAAATATCACCAAGCTGCTTTGGTGAAGCGATGTTGAATTCTTCACCGGCAATTTCGTAAATTTTACTTTCCAGTGTTTTAATATCATTGTTTAACTGTTCAGCCAGACTGTTTAAGAAGTCTTTATCTAAGTTAATACCTTCAATTTCCATAGTTGCCAAAACACGTAGTAATGGAATTTCAATATCATCAAATAGTTTTTGTGTATTGGCTTCACCTAATTCTTTTTCAAAATGTTCTTTAAGCTGAAGGGTGATATCAGCGTCTTCAACGGCATATTCGGTTTGCTTGTCTAAAGCAACCTGACGCATTGATAGTTGATTTTTTCCTTTCTTACCAATTAGGGTTTCAATGGAAATTGGCGTATAGTTTAAATAGGTTTCAGCCAGAACATCCATGTTATGACGCATATCCGGATTAATCAGATAATGGGCCAGCATGGTGTCGAATAATTTCCCTTTAACCGTGATGTTGTATTTGGCTAAAACTTTAATATCGTATTTTAAATTCTGACCAATTTTTTCGATGGTTTCGCTTTCAAAAAACGGACGTAATTCTTCAATAAGTTCCTGAGCTTCGTTTTGGTCTTCTGGGAATGGCAGATAAAACCCTTTGCCGGTTTCCCATGAAAATGCAATACCAACCAATTCGGCAGCTAAAGGATTTAGGTCTGTAGTTTCAGTATCAAAACACACTGAGGTTTGATTCATTAAGTTTTTAATGAATAGCTTGGTCGCCATCCCTGAAGCCACACTTTGGTAAAAATGCGATGTGGTTTCAGCTGTTTTTCTGGTGTATTCTATTGTTGTTTCAGTGTCTTCATCACCACCTCCAAAAAGAGAAAACTGTCCAGCCCCAGCTGATGCCGGTTCTTTTTTGGTTTCTGTTGTTTTTGTAGTGGTTTCAGTAGTAGCAGTTGCTTGAGGAGTTGTGGTTTCTGTAGTTGCCGAAAAGGTTTTTAAGAAATTAGTTAAAAGCTGTCTGAATTCTAAATCGTTGAAAATAGCTGTTACTTTTTCTGTGTCAGGTGCAGACATTTCAAAATCATGCTCATCAAATTCTACAGGAACATCCAGCATAATAGTGGCTAGTTTTTTAGAAAGTAAGCCGAGTTCTTTATTGGCTTCAACTTTCTCTTTCATTTTTCCTTTCAGTTCGTGAGTGTTTTCCAGTAAGCCCTCCATACTTCCGTAAGCTGCGATAAACTTTTTGGCGGTTTTGTCGCCTACGCCCGGTAATCCGGGAATGTTGTCGCTGGCGTCTCCCATCATACCTAAGTAGTCAATCACCTGTAGTGGGTCTGTCACTTCAAATTTCTTTTTAACTTCTTCAATGCCCCAGGTTTCATAACCGCCACCAAACGATTTTGGGCGGTACATAAAAATATTTTCAGAAACCAACTGAGCAAAGTCTTTATCTGGGGTTACCATAAAGGTTTGGTAGCCTTGTTTTTCGGCTTGTTTAGAAAGGGTTCCTATTACATCATCAGCTTCATAACCTTCTTTTACCATAATAGGAATATGCATGGCTTTAAGAATTTCCTGAATATAGGGTACAGCCACTTTAATAGCTTCCGGAGTTTCATCGCGATTCGCTTTATAAGCCTCGAACATTTCCACACGATCGGTACTTCCGCCTTTATCGAAACAAACGGCTAAATGGTCTGGTCTTTCACGTTTAATAACATCTAAAAGTGAATTCATAAATCCCATAATGGCTGAGGTGTCGATACCTTTGCTGTTAATTCTGGGGTTTTTTATAAATGCGTAATACCCACGGAAAATTAAAGCGTAGGCATCAACTAAAAATAGACGTTTTTGATCGGACATAATGTTTGTTTTGATAAGAAGTTCAAAACTACAAAAACTTATGCGATAATCGAGATTCAAAATAGATTGAGGCGGGTTTAAAAACCACTTTTTTGTTATAGCAAAAGCGTTGTTGTTTTGTGCTGAGACAGTTGGCTTTTCAGAGGAATTAAGTGAATTATAGTTTTCAATGAAGGAAGAGTTTGGGTGCTGTGGTTTAGTCTTTTTGAATCTCTATATTTGTTTAATAATTGAAAATTATGGTAGTAGAAGTTTGTGCAAACTCATTTGAATCAGCGTTGAATGCTGAAAAGGCCGGAGCGCATCGTATTGAGTTGTGTTCTGAGTTAGCGGTTGGAGGTATAACGCCGTCCTTCGGACTAGTTAAAAAAGTGGTTGAAACCCTATCGATTCCTGTTTTTGTTTTAATTCGTCCAGGAAGTGGCAATTTTACATTTAGCGATGAGGAGGTGGAGATTATGAAACAGGATATCAATATGTGCAAGGAGTTAGGATGTGCAGGGATTGTTTCAGGCGTTTTGAAGCAAGATCATTCTATTGATATTGAAAAGACAAAGGAACTCATTGAACTTTCAAAACCATTGGCTTTTACTTTTCATCGTGCCTTCGATTGGGTGCCTGATCCACAAGTGGCATTAGAACAATTAATAGCTTTAGGTGTTAATCGAATTCTAACTTCGGGACAGGAATCTTCTGCTGAAAAAGGATTGAATCTACTTCAGGTGTTAAAAGAGAAAACGGGAGATGAGCTAAATATTCTTCCTGGGGGAGGTATAAAGCCTGAAAATGCAGCTAAGTTTAAAGCAGCAGGTTTTTCTGAGATTCATGTATCGGCGTCAACTATTGAAACTGTTATCGACACACCAAGGGTCTCTATGAATAGTGCCAAGTTTTTTGATGAAACTATAAAATCATATTCCGATATCAAAACCATCAAGAAAATTTTGAGGGTTACCAGTTCTGATGTTTAGTGTCTTATCTTGCTTACAGTTAATTCTTAAGGTGGCGTTAAAACCATTTTAAGGTTTATTTTACTGTTGAAATTCAGTTATATTTGATAAAAAAAGAACTATGATGCGTTGGCTCATCTTTATTTTAATATATATCATCGCCGATTTATATGCCTTCCAGGCTTTCAGAACAATTACAAAAAACAATTGGGTTTTGAGCTTGTATTGGCTGATTTCTTTATTAGTTATCGGTAATTTTGTTTACAATTACTATGGTTTTAATAGAAGTGATGGCTTTAGTCACAGGCATGCCTTTGCATTCGGATTCTTCATTGCTTTGTTAGTACCCAAAATGATTGTGTTAATCGCTATGTTGGGTGAAGACATTTTTAGAGTGCCTCAGGCTATTTACAGGTATTTTACCGAAGGAAACTCGGCGGAAGGGAATTATTTTGCTTCACGCCGTGACTTTATTAGTAAGATAGCTTTAGGGGTTGCGGCGATTCCGTTTGCGTCTATCATCTATGGTATTTATAAAGGAAAATATAACTTTAAAGTTTTAAAATATACTTTAACATTCGAGGATTTACCCGATGCTTTTGATGGTTATAAAGTCACTCAGGTAAGTGATATTCATTCCGGAAGTTTTGATGACGTCAATAAAGTGGATTATGCTATTAACCTGATTAATGAGCAGGAGAGTGATGTTATTTTGTTCACGGGTGATATGGTAAACAATAAAGCTGAAGAGTTGAAGCCTTATCTTGGGATCTTCGGAAAGTTAGAAGCAAAAGATGGGTTGTATTCTGTGTTAGGGAATCATGATTATGGCGATTATGTGTCCTGGGATTCTGAAGCAGCAAAGCATCAAAACCTTGAAGATTTAAAAGCACATCAAAAAGAAATCGGTTTCGATTTATTACTAAATGAAAGCCGATTTATAGAGCGTGATGGGCAGCGATTGGCTCTGGTTGGTGTCGAGAATTGGGGGACAGGAGGCTTTAAAAAAGCCGGTGATTTAAAGAAAGCCACAAAAGATGTACATGCCAATGACTTTAAAATTTTAATGAGCCATGACCCGACACACTGGGAAAAGAAAGTAAAAGATGATGATTACCATTACCATTTAACCTTAAGTGGGCATACCCATGGTATGCAATTTGGAATTGAAATTCCGGGTTGGTTTAAATGGAGTCCGGCGAAATGGCGTTATAAATACTGGGCAGGGATGTATAATGAAATGGGGCAGTTTCTTAATGTGAATCGAGGATTTGGCTATCTGGCATTCCCTGGTCGCGTAGGTATTTGGCCTGAAATTTCGGTTATAGAGCTTAAAAAAGGGACAGCTACAGCTTAACCTCAAGTTTTCTAGAAAACAATACTAATTAGTATTGAAAACCCATTCTTCAGGAAATGTTGTATTTCCTAAAGAAATTGCGTATTTTTATAATAAGGCATTGTTAAATGTGCTATAAAACTATACGAATATTCGTAATATGAAAAAAATGTGTAGGTTTGTAATCGTATATTTGACTCATAAACAATAAAGTATGTCAAAATTTGGGGAACTTATTGATGTAGAAATTCCAGTCTTGTTAGACTTTTTTACCGACTGGAATGAACAATCTTCTACAATGCACGCTGTTTTAAGAGATGTTGCGGCGGCACTAGGCGATAAGGCGAAAGTGATTAAGATTGATGTTGAGAAAAACGGAGAACTTGCTGAAGCCTTACGTGTAAAAGCCATACCAACATTAATTATTTATAAAAATGGCGAAATGAAATGGCGTCAGAGTGGAGAACAGGATGCTAATACCATTATTGGAATCGTTCAGCAGTACATTTAATAGGGAATCGATTCAAAGCGATATCCTTTTTTTGTAAAGTGTTCTAATACTTTTGGTAAAGCATATTGCATGTTTTTTGCAGCTTTAAGGCTATCGTGAAACACAACCACACTTCCGTTTTCAGTTTTAGAAATAACATTATCTAAGCAGTCCTCTTCAGGCATATTTTTATCCCAGTCGAACGAAATAATATCCCACATAATAATCTTATATCCTAAGTCTAATAGTTGCTTGCCTTGCTTGGGCTTTAGTTTCCCGTAAGGCGGTCTAAACAGATTTGTAGTTACAGGCTTGCCTTTAAATTGTTGCTTTTCAATTGTGGCTTGCGCTTGTTTTATATTTTCTAGATAATCCGGTGTTGCCGTTTTCCAGCCTTTAAGGTGATTATGTGTGTGGTTACCGATAGCATGTCCTTCCTTTATTATATTATGAAGGATTTCCGGATGTTTTTCTACATTATGGCCAATACAGAAAAATGTGGCTTTAGCATTGTAGGTTTTAAGGGTTTCTAAGGTCCAGTTTGTAATGTCTTGTGTCGGACCGTCATCAAAGGTGAGGTAAATAATTTTGTCGGTAGTTGGGATGTCCCAAACATAGTTTGGGAACATCTTTTTTATAACTACTGGTATTTTTACAAAAGAGGTTGGCATCTTTTAATCTAAGATCTCTGCACTGCTATCCTGTGGACTGAAAGTCGTATCCTCTTCTTCTGGTGAATAGTAATCTTCATCGGCTTGGTCACCATAGAAGTGTTTGAACAGCATTAAGTGGTTGTTGAAAATATCACCTTCCGTTTCAGCGAACTTAGGGTCGTATTGTACTAAAACATCTACTAAAGCTTTGTAACGCTGAATATCAGTATAAATTTCTTCGAACATTCTGTTCTGACTGTCGACAGATAAACTGCTGTAATACGATAAATTTTCTTGGTATTTTTCAGCTACTTGTTTGAATAAGTTTTGTGCTTTTTCTTTGTTGCCTACTTCGTAATATGCGCTGATATAAGGTTCTAATAACGTATAGTAGCCAAAATAATCTACCGGCATATTAGTCATAGCAATATCGGCTATTTCTTCAGCTTTATCCAGTTTGTTTTCGTTTAATAACTGTTCAATTAAACGTGCTAAATTACTTCGGTAGGTAATAGAGTTTTTACGTGTTTCAGGGTCGTGGTAAATATCAGGGCTTCCACTGTTACCCCAATACCAGTTTTTCACTTTTTCGTACATCAATTCACTATCAACGCGGCCCATATCAAACGGATTAGATTTATCGATAGGTGTTTTTATAGGAACTAACTTATAGCATAAACCGTCTAGCTGTAAGTAGTCCTTCATCCAGATATAGTCGTCGTCACCAAAACTTCCGCCAGTAAAGTAAATAGGGCGTTTCCAATCGTTGTTGGCAATAACATCTAACATTAATAAACGGTTTTTGTATAGTGCGTTGCCGCTTATGGTCAGGTCGATATAAGGTGCAATCTTATCCGCATCTTTTGGTTTTACAATACCCGATTTTAAAGCATTTTCTTTATTTACCGGAAGGCGTAAATGACGCGTAGGTAAATAGCTTGAATTTAAATCTTGACGACGTACCTGAGAAAGGTCGATATTGTTTTGTTGTAAAACGTATTTGTATTTGGTTTTAGGATTGTCGCTAGCAATAAAATCTAAAAATTGTTTTACCTGTAACGTGTCAGGAATAACCTCTTCAATAACAATATAGTCATTAGTACCATATTGATATAAATTATGAGTTAGCTGAGATGGAATCGGGTCACTCTCATATGCTTTACGTTTCATTTGGTCGATGTACCAGTCCGTTTGGAATAAACTGGTATTTACTACGCGAACATCTGTTCTGTAGCCTTCAATCTCCTGAGCGTACCAAAGGGCAAAGGTGTCGTTATCACCAATGGTGAATAAAATGCCGTTTTCTTCACAGGAATCCAGATACATTTTAGCCATAGAGTTGGCGGTGTATTTTCCTGAGCGATCATGATCATCCCAGTTATTTGCAGCCAAAATCCCTGGAACTAAAATTAAACAAGCAACAGTAATTGCTGGTGCTGTTAGTTTTGAAGGTGCTAATTTTTTAACAGCATCGTAAATGGCATAAACTCCGAAGCCAATCCAAAGGGCAAACACGTAGAATGATCCTACAACGGAATAGTCTCGCTCTCTCGGTTCAAACGGACGAACATTCGTGTATACTTGAATGGCAACTCCAGTAAACAGGAAGAAAACCAACATAGTCCAGAATACTTTTTTGTCTTTGTTGAATAAGAAGAAGAAGCCAACTAAACCTAAAATAAAAGGTAATAAGTAATAGGTGTTTCTGGCTTTGTTATTCTTAACATCGCTTGGCAGATTGTCTTGTGATAAACCAAGTAGTTTTTCGTCTATAGGTTTAATGCCGGTAATCCAGTTACCGTGATTGTCATATCTTCCTTGAATATCATCTTGTCTTCCGGAGAAGTTCCACATAAAATAACGCCAGTACATGTAGCCTAATTGGTATTGGAACATGTATTTAATGTTATCGGCTAAACTTGGTTTTTCAATGTCAATATAACTTTTAAATCGTTTTAAGAAGGTGTTATATCCCTCACGATCTACATTACCCTGGGCTACATCGTTTCTAAACTGGTTAACTGCGCTGCGCAGCTGGTTGTCCATTTGGTAGTCTGGTTTCAATTTGAAATTTAAAAACCCGGTAAACATCATATAGTTTTCCGCATGCTCCGGACTCCACATACGTGGTAGGTAAGATGCGTGTTTTGAGTTGTAGTTTTGTTTGGCGTTTTTGTAATCGTTTACAACCACGTATTTCCCTTTCTCTTCGGCTTTCTCGTACTTAGGCTTGTCGTCTATGTACGGATTGTTTTCATCTAAAAATGCATATTGATCGGTAAACTGTGGGCCATAAAATAAGTGGGTTTCAGGATACTGTTCTAAGTTATAGTATGCTAAAAGTTCTCGGGCACTCGATGGGTTATTTTCGTTAATTACTGTATTAGCGTTAGCACGTATAGGTAACATTAACCAGGTGGAGAACCCTACAATAACAAAAGTTAAACAAAGTACAGTAGTGTTTAAATGTATATATCCTTTTGTTCTGGTATATTTTAAAGCATAAAAAATAATAGCGACTAGTACAATACCAGCTATAATGGTTCCGGAATTAAACGGAAGACCAATAGTATTGATAAAGAAAATTTCTGAAGCACTAAATATTTTAAGAATATTAGGTGCTAATAATTTAAATACAAATAATAAAACTGCTACGGAAGCGACATTGGCAATAATGAAGTTTTTAACCGTAATCGTTTTGTAGTTTTTAAAGTAGTAGATTAAACCAATGGCTGGTATGGTTAATAATCCCATAAAGTGTACTCCAAAAGAAAGACCAATAATAAAGGAGATTAAAATGAGCCAGCGGTTACCTCTTGGTTTGTCCATATCCTGTTCCCAGCGTAACCCTAACCAGAACAAAACAGACATAATTAAGGTAGCCATAGCATATACTTCGGTTTCTACAGCGTTAAACCAAAATGAATCGGTAAAGGTGAATGCTAAACTACCCACTAAGCCACTTCCTAAAATAGCTAAGCTTTTATTTGCACTTGATTCTTCGTCATGACCTATTAATTTTTTTAACAATAGAGTAATCGTCCAGAACATAAACAGTATGGTGAAAGCACTGGAGATAGCACTCATCATATTCATCATAAAACCAACTTGCGATGGTTCTAAAGCAAACATTGAGAAGAAAGCACCTAGCATTTGGAATAAAGGAGCTCCCGGTGGGTGACCAACTTGTAATTTTGCAGAGGTTAAAATATATTCTCCAGCATCCCAAAAGCTTACAGTAGGTTCGGTAGTTAAGGTGTATGTGATTAGAGCAATTAAAAAAGCAAACCATCCTAAAATGGTATTCCACTTCTTAAAGTTGAAATTGGTCATGGATTTTTCTTTATTTTTACGAAGGCGAATTTAATAATAAATATGGTATTGAATACCTTTTTAAGGAAACCTTAAGTGAGGAATAAAATTTTTTTTGAAAAAAACTTGTGGAAACCAAACTTTGTTATAAATTTGCACCCGCAAACAGGTACTGGCCTATGGTGTAATTGGCAACACGTCTGGTTTTGGTCCAGAAGAGTCTAGGTTCGAGCCCTAGTAGGCCAACAAAATTGCAAAATCCTAATCTATGTAGATTAGGATTTTTTTTTGCTTAAAATATAAATGTAAAAAGGAATTTATTCTTTGATTTTAAATGTCATAATTGGTCGATTGGCATGGTTTACCAAATCTTCACTAATGCTGCCGTTAAAAAAATGAGATAGACCTTTTCTGCCATGTGTACTGATGCTTACTAAGTCGGCAGAAACAGACTTGGCATAGTTTAAAATGCCGCTTTCTACACTGGCATCATTATATATTACCGTTGTGTAATCTTTAATATTGAAATCTTTGGTGAAGTTTTCTATTTTGGCTTTGGCCTCGTCGGTTGTTATAAAAAAGTTTGGTGTATTAACCATTACCAAATGAAGTTTGCTTTTAAAAAGTTTAGCAAAACCTACTGCGCTCTCAAAGGCGCTTTGGCTGTCGGTTTCAAAATCTGATGCGTATACCATATTCTCAACACCAAAATTGTTGTGTTCGTTTTTTATTACTAACACGGGTACTTCTGATGTACGGACAACTTTTTCGGTATTACTTCCAATAAATATTTCTTTTAATCCGTTGGCACCACTCGATCCCATAACAACTAAATCGATGTTTTGTTTTTTGCAAACATGAAAGACACCTTTAAAGATTTCGTGAAACTCCACGTGTTCCTGAATTTTGATATCCTTTAAGTAGCCTTTTTCTCTTAGCTCGGAGAATTGTTTGTGAGCCAGTTTCATGAAAAATATAGCTTCAGGTAATTCACTAAAACCGCTAATAGGGTCTACCTGATGTAAGGGTATTTCTAGAATGTGTAGCAGGTGTAATTCGCACTTATGTTTTTTCGCCAGCTGGGCTGCAACCTTAAGTGCATTTTCAGATTCGGTAGAAAAATCGGTGGGGACAAGAATTCTTTTCATTGCTGTGTTTTATTTTGAGTTTAATGTTTGTTAGGATTGCGTAATTCTTAAAAATTATGATATGAATTTAGTGAATTTAATTTACTTCGTGCTCTTGTCTCATATATCTAAATTTATGAAATATTCCTTTAAAAATCAATAAAATGTTATATATTTGCACCGTTGAAAGGCGAAATTAAGAACGAGGGGACATAGAGTCCCCTCTTTTTATAATAAAAAATGTTTAAAGAGACCGTAAAAGATTTACTTGATGCTGCGTTGCAAGAACGTACAGACTTGTTTTTAATCGAGTTCACTATTGGTGGCGATAATCATATTAAAATTATTATCGACGGCGATAATGGTGTGCTGGTTGAAGACTGTATGTTTGTAAGTCGTGCTATCGAGCATAATATCGATAGAGAAGAACACGATTTTTCTCTTGAGGTTATGTCGGCAGGTGCGGCGTCGCCATTAGTAAATGTAAGACAGTATAAAAAGAATCTGAATAGAGACCTGAAAGTAAGAACAGCTTCAGAAAAAATTGAAGGCACACTTACTCAAGCTACCGACGCAGATATAACATTAGAATGGAAAGTTAGGGAACCTAAACCAATTGGTAAAGGTAAAGTAACTGTAACAAAACAAGCGACTATCGCTTACGAGGAAATTGTAGAAGCAAAAGTTATGATTAAATTTTAATTCAATAAGAGTTATGGAGAATATCGCGTTAATTGAATCTTTTTCAGAATTCAAAGACGATAAGCTAATTGACCGTGTTACGTTAATGGCGATTTTAGAGGAAGTGTTTAGAAGTGCCTTAAAGAAGAAATATGGTGATGATGATAATTTCGATATTATTGTAAACCCTGACAAAGGAGATTTAGAGATCTGGAGAAACAGAGTTGTGGTAGCTGATGGTGAAGTAGAGGATCCAAATCAGGAGATTTCATTAACTGAAGCTCGTAAAATTGAACCAGATTTCGAGGTAGGTGAAGACGTATCAGAGGAAGTAAAGCTTATAGATTTAGGAAGACGTGCTATTTTAGCATTGCGCCAAAATTTAATCTCAAAAATTCACGAACACGACAATACTATAGTATTTAAGCAATTTAAAGACTTAGTAGGAGAAATATATACTGCCGAAGTGCACCATATTCGTCACAGAGCAGTAATTTTGTTAGATGATGAAGGAAACGAAATTGTTTTACCAAAAGACAAACAAATTCCTTCAGATTTCTTTAGAAAAGGAGATAATGTTAGAGGGGTAATTGACAGTGTTGAGCTTAAAGGGGCAAAACCAACCATTATCATGTCAAGAACATCACCTTCATTCTTAGAGAAATTGTTCGAACAAGAAATTCCAGAGGTATTCGATGGTTTAATTACGATTAAAAACGTTGTAAGAATACCAGGTGAAAAGGCGAAAGTAGCTGTAGATTCTTACGATGATAGAATCGATCCTGTTGGAGCTTGTGTGGGTATGAAAGGATCAAGAATTCACGGGATTGTTCGTGAGTTAGGAAACGAAAACATCGACGTTATTAACTATACTAATAACTTACAATTATACATTACCAGAGCATTAAGTCCTGCAAGAGTAACTTCAATCAAAATAGATGAAGAAAACAAACGTGCAGAGGTCATCTTAAAGCCAGAAGAGGTAAGTAAAGCGATTGGTAGAGGTGGTCATAACATCCGTTTAGCAGGTCAGTTAACAGGGTATGATATCGATGTATTTAGAGAAGGTGCTGAGGAAGATGTTGAATTAACAGAGTTCTCAGATGAAATAGAAGGGTGGATTATTGAAGAGTTTAGTAGAGTTGGATTAGATACTGCAAAGAGTATTTTAGAAGAGGATATTAAGGATTTAGTAAAACGTACCGATTTAGAAGAAGAAACAATTAAAGAAGTTATTAGAATTTTAAGAGAAGAATTCGAAGAATAACATATATATTTGAGTATTTTAAAGGCAATTTATGGCTGAAACAATTAGATTAAATAAAGTATTACGCGAGCTGAATATTTCTTTAGATCGTGCCGTAGAATTTTTAGATTCTAAAGGTATCGAAATAGAGAAGCGACCAACCACGAAGATTTCCGAGGAAGTGTATAATGTGCTTTCTAGTGAGTTTCAAGTAGATGCAAACAAAAAAGTTGCGTCTAAAGAGGTTAGTGAAGCTAAGCAGAAAGAAAAAGAGGAGCTGCGAGAGCAACGTGAGCGTGAACTTGAAGAAAAACAAAAAGAGGCAGCTAGAAAGGAAGAAATTGTAAAAGCCACTAAAATACTTTCTGGTCCTAAGCAAGTAGGTAAAATCGATTTAGATTCGAAAAAACCTGCTGAAACTCCTCAGGCTGAAACACCAGAACCACCAAAACAGGAAGAACCTAAAGTTGAGGCCCCTAAAGAAGAACCTGCAAAACCTGAAGCGCCTAAAGAGGTGGAACAACCAGAAGTTAAAGCAGAAGCTCCTAAGCAAGCACCAAAACAAGAAGAGAAACCTAAGGTTGAATCTTCTAAGCTTGCTGCAGCGAAGAAGCCTAAAGAACATAAAGGTCCTGAAGTTGAGAAAAAACTTGTAACCAACGAGAATGGTGAAGTTGTTTCTGAAGAGAAAGTAAAAACACAGTACCAAAAGCTTACAGGTCCTAAAATTGCAGGAGACAAAATTGATTTATCTCAATTTAATAAGCCTAAGAAGAAGAAGGACGATAAGAAAGGTGATAATAAGCAGGGTGGTGATGCTTCTAATAAGAAAAAACGTCGACGTATAAGTAAATCCGGCGGACCTAACCAAGGTGGTCAAGGTGGAGATAACAGAGGAAACTCTAACAGATCGAACGACCGTTTTAACAAAGGAGGAAACAAAGGAAGACGCCCTATTATTAAGGAAGATCCTAGTGAGGAAGATGTGAAAAAACAAGTGCGTGAAACACTTGAAAAACTTCAAGGTAAATCTTCTAAAGGTAAAGGAGCGAAATACCGTAGAGATAAGAGAGATCAGCACAGAGATCAAACTCAAAAGGAGTTACAGCAAGAAGCTGCAGATAGCAAGATTCTTAAAGTAACCGAGTTTGTTACCGCAAATGAGGTAGCAACTATGATGGACGTCCCGGTAACTTCTATTATCTCAGCATGTATGTCGCTTGGTATGATGGTAACCATGAATCAGCGTTTAGATGCTGAAACATTGGCCATTGTTGCTGAAGAGTTTGGCTATAAGGTAGAATTTGTAACAGCAGATATTGAAGAATCAATTGAAGTTGTTGAAGATAAAGAAGAAGATTTAAAACCAAGAGCACCGATTGTTACCGTAATGGGTCACGTAGACCACGGTAAGACATCGCTTTTAGATTACATCCGTAAGGAAAACGTAATCGCAGGGGAATCTGGAGGTATTACACAGCACATCGGAGCTTATGGGGTTGAATTAGAGAACGGACAAAAAATAGCATTCCTTGATACACCAGGTCACGAGGCCTTTACGGCGATGCGTGCGCGTGGTGCTCAGGTAACTGATATTGCCATTATTGTTGCTGCGGCTGATGATGATATCATGCCACAAACGAAAGAGGCGATTTCGCATGCGCAAGCAGCTGGTGTTCCAATTGTATTCGCAATTAATAAAATAGATAAGCCGACAGCAAATCCTGATAAGATTAAAGAAGGATTAGCAAATATGAACCTTTTAGTAGAAGATTGGGGTGGTAAAATTCAATCCCACGATATCTCTGCAAAAATGGGAACAGGTGTTAAGGAATTATTAGAAAAAGTATTACTTGAAGCTGAATTATTAGAGCTTAAAGCAAACCCTGCGAAGCCAGCTGTTGGTACAGTGGTTGAGGCTTTCCTTGATAAAGGTAGAGGTTATGTAGCAACGGTATTAGTTACCGGAGGTACTCTTAGAGTGGGAGATTACGTTTTAGCTGGTAAGAATAGTGGTAAAGTAAAAGCTATGCACGATGAGCGTGGTAATGATGTAGTTGAGGCTGGTCCGTCTACTCCGGTATCGATTCTTGGTTTAGATGGTGCGCCACAGGCAGGTGATAAATTCAACGTATTCGAAGATGAGCGTGAAGCAAAACAAATTGCAGCAAAACGTTCGCAATTACAACGTGAGCAATCTGTACGTACACAACGTCATATTACTCTTGATGAGATTGGACGTCGTATCGCATTAGGTGACTTTAAAGAATTAAACATCATCCTTAAAGGTGATGTGGATGGTTCTGTTGAAGCACTTACCGATTCGTTCCAGAAATTATCAACTGAAGAAATTCAGGTTAACATCCTACATAAAGGTGTTGGTGCTATTACCGAAAGTGATGTGTTATTAGCTTCGGCTTCTGATGCGATTATTATCGGATTTAATGTGCGACCTGTCGGTAATGCCCGTGCAACAGCTGATAGAGAAGAAATCGATATTAGAACATACTCGATTATTTATGATGCTATTAATGACCTTAAAGATGCGATGGAAGGTATGTTGTCTCCAGAGTTTAAAGAAGAGGTTACTGGTACAGCAGAGATTAGAGAAATCTTTAAAGTATCTAAAATTGGTAGCATAGCCGGATGTATGGTAACGAATGGTAAGATTTTAAGAAGTTCAGGTGTTCGTATTATTAGAGATGGTGTGGTAGTCTTTACTGGTGAATTAGCATCTCTTAAACGTTTCAAAGATGATGTTAAGGAAGTAACTAAAGGTTACGATTGTGGTATGCAAATTAAGAATTACAATGATATTAAAGAAGGAGATATCATTGAAGCTTTCCACGAAGTTGAAGTTAAGAAAAAGCTTAAATAATAGCTTGATAATAAAAAAAGGCGCTTGTGATACAAGCGCCTTTTTTGTTTGAAAAAATACACTATTTGCTTGTTTAAAAGCATAAAAAAAGCGACCGGTTAAGGTCGCTTTTTGTGTGTTTTATACATAGAATTAACTTGACTTTTTAGGCTTGAAAATAAATGCTGTCGGGAATTCAGTTTTTATTTTTTTTAATGCTCTATCGGCTTCTAAACGTGTTCTGAAATTACCCGCCCAAATTTTAAAATTAGGGGTTTCATATTGAAGGGTTGCACGCCAGTCTGGGAAAAGGTCGGTGAATTCCTCTTGTGTCGATTCTGCTTTGGCTCTGTTACCCGAATAAATTTGTATTCTATATCTTTCAGAATCGTTTTCACTACTGTTCATTTCTTTTTTTAACTTCAATAAAGTAGGAATGTTTCTATCCTGATTTATAGTAACCTTACCTTCTTGTGCATAACAAAAATTAGTTACAATAACAATGACAAAAGTTCTTAAGAGCTTGATTTTTAATTTCAAAGGTTTCATTTTGTATTGGGTTTATGCAAATGTATACGTAATAAAGTAATTTCGAGGCTATTTTTATTATTTAGAATCCCTCTAAATTAGCTATTAACGTTTGTCTAACATTTCTATATACGAGTTTAAATGTTACTTTTGCGAGAGATTTTATAACTGCGTTTTTTTTAAATTATTGTATGAAAAAACCATACCAAAGTTTAGAAGTTAATATAACCAACAATATGAAAAAGGTGATTCACCGTAAATTAAGCAAGAACATACTTGGTTTAGGTTTAATTATTTTATTAGTCTTTACCGCATCCCTTTCTGCTCAGGAAGGAGATCCAGCAAAAGGAAAATCATTATTTAACGCGAATTGTGCTGCTTGTCACCAGTTAGATAAAAAAATGACAGGTCCAGCGCTTCGAAATGTTGAGGCGCGTCTAGCTGATGAGCAAGGATTGGATAGAGCATGGATTTATGATTGGGTTCATAATAGTGCTGGTGTTATCAAGTCTGGGGATGCTTATGGAAACAAAGTATACAATGAGTATGGTGGCGCAGCAATGACTGCTTTTCCTCAGTTGTCAGAAAAAGATATTGACGATATCTTAGCGTATACAGCAGAGGTTAAAAAAGAAGCACCTGCCGCGGCTGCAACAGCTGCAACTGGAGCTCAAACTGGAGCTGCAACTGGAGGTGTGTCTAACGAGTTAGTGTTAGGGGCGCTTGCTGTTCTATTTATGTTACTGGCCATCGGTTTATTTTTAGTGAACAAAACGCTTCGTCGTTTTGCTGAAGCTCAAGGTGTAGAATTGCCTGAGGAAACTAAAAGAATGCCGTTATGGAAAGCATTTGTTAAAAATCAATTTTTAATGTTGGTTTCTGCAATCTTTTTATTGCTTGCTGGGGCTTACTTTATCTATGGGTATTTAATGCAGGTTGGAGTTGATCAAGGGTATCAACCAGTACAACCAATTCATTTCTCACATAAAATTCATGCTGGTGACAACGGTATCGATTGTAAATACTGTCACTCTTCAGCTCGTGTAAGTAAAACATCAGGTATTCCATCTGTAAATGTTTGTATGAACTGTCATAAATCTATTTATGAGTATAACGGTGAAACAAGTGCGGAGTATACAAAAGAGTTCTATGATGATCAAATCAAGAAATTGTATGCAGCAGCAGGATGGGATGATGCAAACCAAAAGTACACAGGTGATTCACATCCGGTAAAATGGGTTCGTATTCACAACTTACCAGACTTCGTTTATTTCAATCACTCTCAGCACGTTTCTGTGGCTGGTGTTGAATGTCAAACATGTCACGGTCCTGTAGAGGAAATGGAAGTAATGTATCAACATGCGCCATTAACTATGGGGTGGTGTATCGAATGTCACAGAACTACAAATGTAAAGGTAGAGGATAACGCTTACTACGAGAAAATTCACGCTGAATTATCTAAGAAGTATGGTGTAGATAAGCTTACAGCTGCGCAAATGGGTGGTTTAGAATGTGGAAAATGCCACTATTAATAAAATTTAATAAGAAGTAATTCAATTATATAATATGTCATCAAACAAGAAATACTGGAAAAGTGTTGAAGAGCTAAACGAGAATAGCTCTATTGTTGAGACGCTAAAACAAAACGAGTTTGTAGAAGAGATTCCTACAGATGAATTTTTAGGTGATAAAAATGCATTAGAGTCTAGTTCTACAACGCGTCGCGATTTCTTAAAATATGTAGGATTCAGTACAGCTGCGGCATCATTAGCTGCGTGTGAGGGTCCTGTAGTTAAGTCGATTCCTTATGTAGTGCAACCAGAAGAAATTATTCCTGGTGTGGCTAACTACTATGCGACTACTATCGCAGATGGTTTCGATTTTGCTAGTGTTTTAGTGAAAACACGTGAAGGTCGTCCAATTAAGATTGAAAATAATACTTTGGCTGCTACTAATGGTAGCGCTAATGCCAGAGTTAATGCTTCGGTTTTAGGATTGTATGATAGTTTAAGAGTACAAGGTCCTAAAAAAGATGGTGAAGCCATCACTTGGGGTGATTTCGATGCTGATACGACTAAAAAATTAAATGAGTTAAAAGCGGCTAACAAGAAGATTGTTGTATTAACACAAACTTTTGCGAGTCCTTCTACACGTAACTTAATCGCAGACTTTAAAGAAGAGTACGGGAATGTTCAGCACGTGGTATATGATGCTGTTTCAGAATCAGCTGCTTTAGATGCTTTCCAGGCTAAATATGGCAAGCGTGCTTTAGCTAACTACGACTTCTCTAAAGCGATGACTATTGTATCTGTTGGAGCTGATTTCTTAGGTGACTGGCAAGGTGGTGGTTTTGATTCTGGCTATGCCAAGAATAAAGTGCCTAACCACGGTAAAATGTCGCGTCACATTCAGTTTGAATCTAACATGTCGCTAACAGGTGCTAATGCTGATAAACGTGTGCCTTTAACACCAAGTCAGCAAAAAGTAGCTTTAGCTAAATTATATAGTTATGTGGTTGGTGGTGCCGTTTCAGGTGAGTTACCAGCACACATAGATGAAGCTGTTCAAAAAGCAGCTGCACAATTAAAGAAAGCCGGGTCTAACGGGGTTGTTGTTACAGGTATTCAAGATGTAAATGCACAAACCGTTGTTCTAGAAATAAACGAATATTTAGCAAGTAAGGCATTTGATGCTAAAGCTGCTATTAAAACAAGACAAGGTAATGCTAAAGATGTAGCTAACTTAGTGGCTGAAATGAAAGCTGGTAAGGTTGCTGCAATAATTATGGCTGGTGTTAACCCAGTGTATACATTACCAAATGCTGCGGATTTTGCTGAAGGATTAAAGAAAACTGAATTATCTATTGCTTTCTCAATGAAAGAAGATGAAACAGCTTCAGAATCTCAGTACATCGCAGCTACTCCTCACTATTTAGAGTCTTGGGGAGATGTTGAAATTAAAAATGGACACTATGCATTAATGCAGCCAACAATTCGTCCGTTATTCGATACAAGACAATTTCAGGAAGCCTTATTAATCTGGACAGCTAATAGTGTTGCTTACAACGATTACATTAAAGAAATCTGGACTACTGATATTTTAAACGGTGCATCATTTAACCAAGCGTTGCACGATGGACAGTTTGTATCTGAGTCGGTTAATGAAATCGATAATATTGACGCTTTAGAAGGTTTAACCGAGAACAATGAAGTTGAGAAACCATCTAATGCTGCAGCTAGTGCTTTAGCCACTTCTGCAAAAGGTTCAGGTTTACAGTTGTCGCTATATACCAAAACAGGTATGGGAGACGGACAGCAAGCCAATAACCCTTGGTTACAAGAGTTTCCAGATCCAATTACAAGAACCTCTTGGGATAACTACTTAACAGTATCTAAAGCAGATGCTGATGCCTTAGGATTAATGAACAAAAACGTTGCTAACGGTGCATTAAACGGTAGTTATGCAAAAGTTACAGTTAACGGTACATCATTAGTTGTTCCTGTGTTAATTCAGCCAGGTCAGGCTAAAGGTTCTGTTGGTTTAGCATTTGGTTATGGTAAAACAAAAGGAATCAAAGAAGAAATGCAAACCGGAGTTAATGCTTATGCATTATATCATAACTTCAATACCGTACAGGATGTAACGGTTGAAGCTGCCGAAGGAGAGCATGAATTCGCTTGTGTACAGTTACACAACACCCTAATGGGACGTGGTGATATTGTAAAGGAAACTACTTTAGAAGTATTCAATACAAAAGATAAGAAATACTGGAATGCTATTCCTCAGGTGTCATTAAATCACGAGGAAACTCCGGTAACGTCACCAGATGTTGATTTATGGGATGAATTTGATCGTTCTATCGGTCACCACTTCAACTTATCAATCGACTTAAATGCATGTACAGGATGTGGGGCTTGTGTTATTGCTTGTCACGCAGAAAACAATGTGCCTGTAGTAGGTAAAACAGAAGTACGTCGTAGCCGTGATATGCACTGGTTACGTATTGATAGATATTATTCATCTGAAGAGTCATTCGCAGGTGATGATGAGAAGAAAGATAACATCTCTGGTTTAGGAAGCTCATTAAGTGAGTTCGGTGAAATGGAAAACGCTTCGGCTAATCCACAAGTTGCCTTCCAACCAGTAATGTGTCAGCACTGTAACCACGCACCTTGTGAAACTGTATGTCCTGTGGCAGCAACATCACATGGTCGTCAAGGTCAAAACCACATGGCGTACAACCGTTGTGTAGGTACTAGATACTGTGCTAACAACTGTCCTTATAAAGTACGTCGTTTCAACTGGTTCTTATACAATGGTAACGATGAGTTCGATTATCATATGAATGATGATTTAGGACGTATGGTATTAAATCCAGATGTTGTAGTTCGTTCTCGTGGTGTAATGGAGAAATGTTCGATGTGTATTCAAATGACACAAAAAACAGTTCTTGACGCAAAACGTGACGGACGTATCATTAAAGACGGTGAATTCCAAACAGCATGTTCTGCAGCTTGTTCTAGTGGAGCAATGACTTTTGGAGATATCAACGATAAGGAAAGTGAAGTTGCGAAACTTAAGGAAGATAACCGTATGTATCACTTACTTGAGCACGTAGGTACAAAACCGAACGTGATGTATCAAACTAAAGTGAGAAATACAACTGAAGCATAAATCTAATTAAAGAATCAATTATATAATTATGGCGTCTCATTACGAAGCACCTATTAGAAGACCCTTAGTTACAGGAGAAAAATCATACCACGACGTTACTGTGGATGTGGCAAAACCTGTAGAAGGAAAAGCAAATAAACAATGGTGGATAGTTTTTGGTATTTCACTGGCAGCGTTTCTTTGGGGACTTGGATGTATCATTTATACCGTATCGACAGGTATTGGAACTTGGGGTTTAAATAAAACCGTAGGTTGGGCCTGGGATATTACTAACTTCGTTTGGTGGGTTGGTATTGGTCACGCAGGAACACTTATCTCTGCAGTACTTTTATTATTCCGTCAAAAATGGAGAATGGCAATTAACCGTTCTGCAGAAGCAATGACTATCTTCTCGGTAGTTCAGGCTGGTTTATTCCCAATTATTCACATGGGTCGTCCATGGTTAGGGTACTGGGTATTACCAATTCCGAATCAGTTTGGTTCTTTATGGGTTAACTTTAACTCGCCATTATTATGGGACGTATTCGCGATCTCTACGTATTTATCTGTATCATTGGTATTCTGGTGGACAGGTTTATTACCAGATTTCGCCATGTTAAGAGATAGAGCTATTAAGCCATTCCAAAAGAAAATTTACTCATTATTGAGTTTCGGTTGGACAGGTCGTGCAAAAGACTGGCAACGTTTTGAAGAAGTATCTTTAGTGTTGGCAGGTTTAGCAACACCATTAGTACTTTCTGTACATACTATTGTATCGTTTGACTTCGCTACGTCGGTAATACCAGGATGGCACACCACTATTTTCCCTCCATACTTCGTTGCTGGAGCGGTATTCTCAGGATTCGCCATGGTAAATACATTACTTATTGTAATGCGTAAAGTATGTAACCTTGAAGATTATATTACAGTGCAACACATCGAATTAATGAACATCGTAATCATGATTACTGGTTCTATTGTTGGTGTGGCATATATTACTGAGTTATTTATTGCTTGGTATTCTGGAGTTGAGTATGAGCAATATGCTTTCTTAAACAGGGCAACAGGACCTTACTGGTGGGCATACTGGGCGATGATGACTTGTAACGTATTCTCTCCGCAGTTCATGTGGTTCAAGAAACTAAGAACAAGTATCATGTTCTCATTCTTTATCTCAATTGTGGTAAACATAGGAATGTGGTTCGAGCGTTTCGTAATTATCGTAACATCGTTACACCGTGATTACTTACCATCGTCTTGGACAATGTTCTCACCAACGTTTGTTGATATTGGAATCTTTGTTGGAACTATAGGATTCTTCTTCGTATTATTTTTATTATACTCAAGAACATTCCCGGTAATTGCACAGGCAGAGGTTAAGACGATTCTTAAGTCTTCTGGTGAGCGTTATAAGAAAATCAGAGAGGCAGGAGAAAGTTTAGTAGGAACAGGAGCAGATGAAAGAACTTCTGGAAACGTTAACAACACTAAAAACTAAGCGTAAACAATGGAAGCATCTAAAGTAATTCACGCTATTTATAATGATGACGATATTTTAATGTCGGCTGTAAAAAAGGTTAAGGCAGCAAAATATCACATCGATGAAGTATATACCCCGTTTCCAGTTCACGGGCTAGATAAAGCAATGGGATTAGCACCTACACGTATCGCTATCGCAGCATTTTTATACGGACTAGTAGGTTTAACAGTGGCAACAGTAATGATGAATTTTATCATGATTGAAGACTGGCCACAAAACATTGGTGGTAAACCAAGTTTTAGTTATTTAGAAAACATGCCTGCTTTTGTACCAATTATGTTCGAGCTTACGGTATTTTTCTCAGCCCACTTAATGGTAATTACGTTTTACTTACGTAGTAGAATGTGGCCATTTAAAGAGGCTGAAAATCCAGATCCAAGAACAACAGACGATCATTTCTTAATGGAAATCTCTGTTAACGGTAATGAAGAAGCATTACAAAGTTTACTAAGCGAAACTGGGGCAGTAGAAATTAATCTAATTGATAAAGCGCATTAAAATAAAGATGAAAGGCTTAATTAAAATATTAGCAATAGCAGTTGTTTTAGTAGCGGTATCATGTAAAAAAGATACGGCACCAAACTATCAGTTCATGCCAAACATGTACGAATCTGTAGGGTATGAAACATATAGTGAATCGGCTGCATTTAAGAGTGGAGTAGAAGCACAATTACCAGTAGAAGGTACAGTGGCGAGAGGGTTTATTCCTTTCGATATTGAGAATTCTACAGAAGGTTACGAATTAGCTAAAGCGACGTTAACAAATCCGTTAGATTCTACTCAAGTAGATTTAGAAAGAGGAAAAGTGCTTTACGATATTTATTGTGGAATTTGCCACGGTAACAAAGGTGATGGTCAAGGTAAGTTGGTAAAACGTGAAAAAATATTAGGTATACCAAACTACGCTGACAGAGAGATTACAGAAGGAAGTATTTACCACACGATTTATTACGGTAAAAATGCTATGGGTTCTTACGCGAATCAGATTAATGAAGAAGAGCGTTGGCAAGTAGTTTCATACGTGTTAAAATTAAGAGCTGATTTAGTAAAGTAAGAAGATAAGATTATATAGATATGTACACATTTTCAAATAAATTAAAGACATTTTCTATCATTCTAATGGTTTTAGGATTGTTAGGTGTTGGATATGGTTTTATGACATCTCATAAATCTTTAGACGAAGTAAAAACGATGCTTGCTGAAGAGGCTTCACACCACGGTGGTGGTCATGGCGAGGAAGCTACTCATGTTGTAGCTGATGCACATGATACGCATGGTGAAGCGGCTCACGGAGAAGAAGCTCATGCTGAAGATGCACACCACGGTGATGCTCATGCAGAGCACGTTCAACATCAAATGGCTAACCGCCCTTGGTCAGCTTTATATGTTGGAGCATTCTTCTTTATGATGATTGGTCTTGGTGTTTTAGCATTCTACGCGATTCAAATTGCATCTCAGGCTGGATGGTCTCCAGTATTATTCAGAGTTATGGAAGCGATTACAGCTTACGTATTACCTGGAGCTTTAATTGTATTAGCAATCGCTATTGCATCTGGAACTATAGGTCACTATAATATTTTCATCTGGATGGATCCTGAAGTAGTGGCTCACGATGAGTTAATTCAAGGAAAATCTGGTTGGTTAAACTTACCAATGTTTGCTGTTAGAGGTTTAGTATTTATCGCAGGATGGGCGTTATACCGTCACTTTGCTCGTAAATTCTCAATCGCTCAAGACAACGCAAAATATAACACGAACTTTAAGAAATCATTCCGTATCGCTGCGGCATTCTTAGTATTCTTTATCTATTCAGAATCTATGATGTCTTGGGATTGGGTAATGAGTGTAGATCCTCACTGGTTCTCAACATTATTCGGATGGTATGTATTTGCTAGTATGTTTGTAAGTGGTATTACTGTTATCGCTTTAATGAGCATCTACTTAAAATCTAGAGGATATTTAGAATTTGTAAATGAAAACCACTTACATGATGTGGCTAAGTTTATGTTCGCTATTAGTATTTTCTGGACATACTTATGGTTCTCACAATTCATGCTTATTTGGTACTCTAACATTCCAGAAGAGGTAACATACTTTATTTCTCGTATTAACGATTACAAATTACCATTCTTTGGTATGGTAGCACTTAACTTCATCTTCCCAGTATTATTACTGATGAATGCTGACTTTAAACGCGTGCCTTGGTTTGTTGTAATGACTGGTATTGTAATTTTATTTGGTCATTATATTGATATTTTCAATATGATTATGCCTGCTACCGTTGGAGACAGATGGTTTATTGGAATCCCTGAAATCGGTTCAATATTATTATTCGGAGGTTTATTCATATTTGTTGTATTCACAGCTTTAACAAAAGCACCATTATTAGCAAAAGGATATCCTTTAATCAAAGAAAGCGAAGATTTCCATTATTAATTAAGATATAAATAAAGACGAACGATAACAATGACTGCTTTATTAACAATTATAGTTTTAGTATTTATTCTAGTTGCCATCTGGCAAATGGTAAAGATTTTCGATTTAGCACAAGCTAAAGCGGATTGCGACCAGGTAGCCACCGATAAAGACAACAAGATAAATGCATATCTAATGATGGGCTTCTTAGCCTTCATTTATATCATTACCATTGTAAGTATAGTTAAGTGGGGTGATTTACCTTTACTATCTAACTCTGCTTCTGCACATGGTCCAACAATCGATAACTTAATGGCCATTTCATTAGTTATCATCTTTTTTGTTCAAACAGTAACACAATTCTTATTACACTATTTCGCATTTAAATACAAAGGTGAAAAAGGTAAAAAAGCGTTATTCTTTGCTGATAACAATAAGTTAGAGGCTATTTGGACAATCATTCCTGTAATTGTATTAGCAGGTTTAATTATCTACGGATTGAATACTTGGGTAAATATCATGGGAGTTGACGAAAGTGACGATCCTATGGTGGTTGAATTATATGCACAGCAGTTTAATTGGACAGCACGTTACGCTGGTCAGGATAATACTTTAGGTAAATCTAACGTGCGTTTAATTGATATTGATAGAGCTAACGTTTTAGGTATAGATGAAGCTGATCCTAACGCGCAAGACGATATCATTGTAAAAGAATTACACTTACCGGTTGGAAAGCCGGTATTATTTAAAATGCGTTCTCAAGACGTATTGCACTCGGCTTACATGCCACACTTTAGAGCGCAAATGAACTGTGTTCCTGGTATGATTACTCAGTTTGGGTTTACACCAACGGTAACAAGCGAGGAAATGAGACAAAACCCTGATATGGTTGAAAAAGTTGCAAACATCAACAGAATCAGAGTAGAAAAAAGTGAAGCATTAGTTGCTAAAGGAGAGGATGCTTTAGATCGCTACGAATTTGATTACTTGTTGATCTGTAACAAAATTTGTGGTAAATCTCACTACAATATGCAAATGAAAATTGTTGTAGAAACTCAAGAAGAGTTTGATGCTTGGATTAAAGAGCAAAAGGAATTTAAAAACTCTCTTAACTAATCAATTAATAAAAAGATAAATACGATATAAGATTATGTCAGCACACGCAGATACTCACGCTCACGACGACCACGGACATCATCATAAAGAGACCTTCATGACGAAGTACATCTTTAGCATGGACCATAAGATGATTGCTAAGCAGTACCTTATTACTGGTACCATCATGGGAGTTATTGGGATTTTAATGTCTATGATGTTCCGTATGCAGATTGCATGGCCTGAGGAGCCAAACGTATTGTTTGAAGCTTTATTAGGAAAATGGGCTCCTGAAGGTGTAATGGATGCCGATATATATTTAGCATTAGTTACTATTCACGGTACCATCATGGTATTCTTTGTATTAACAGCAGGATTAAGTGGTACATTCAGTAACTTATTAATTCCGTTACAAATTGGTGCTCGCGATATGGCATCAGGATTTTTAAACATGGTGTCTTACTGGTTATTCTTTTTATCTAGTATCATCATGGTAATTTCTTTATTTGTTGAAGCTGGACCAGCTGCTGCAGGTTGGACAATCTATCCTCCATTAAGTGCTTTACCAATGGCACAAGGAGGTTCAGGTATGGGTATGACTTTATGGTTAGTAGCCATGGCTATCTTTATTGCTTCTTCTTTATTAGGATCATTAAACTATGTGGTAACTGTACTTAACTTACGTACTAAAGGTATGACCATGACAAGATTGCCATTAACTATCTGGGCTTTCTTCATCACCGCTGTAATTGGTATCGTATCATTCCCGGTATTATTATCTGCAGCATTATTATTAATCATGGATAGAAGTTTTGGTACATCCTTCTTCTTATCAGATATATTTATTCAAGGTGAAGTATTACACTACCACGGTGGTTCACCGGTATTATTCGAACACTTATTCTGGTTCTTAGGTCACCCTGAGGTATATATCGTTATTTTACCTGCGATGGGTCTTGTGTCAGAGATTATGGCTTCTAACTCACGTAAACCAATTTTTGGTTACCGTGCGATGATTGCTTCTATATTAGCAATTGCATTCTTATCTACGATTGTATGGGGTCACCATATGTTCGTATCAGGTATGAATCCATTCTTAGGGTCTGTGTTTACATTCACAACTTTATTAATTGCAATTCCATCAGCAGTAAAAGCCTTTAACTGGATTACTACCATCTGGAAAGGTAACTTACAAATGAACCCAGCTATGTTATTCTCTATCGGTTTCGTATCTACGTTTATCACCGGAGGTTTAACAGGGATTATTTTAGGAGATTCTGCATTAGATATTAACGTTCATGATACATATTTCGTTGTGGCTCACTTCCACTTAGTAATGGGTATCTCTGCACTTTACGGTATGTTTGCTGGTATTTACCACTGGTACCCTAAAATGTTCGGACGTATGTTAAACAAGAACTTAGGATACATTCACTTCTGGATTACTGCAGTATGTGCTTATGGTGTATTCTTCCCAATGCACTTCATCGGAATGGCTGGTTTACCACGTCGTTACTACACAAACAGTAACTTCCCATTATTCGATGATTTAGCAGACGTAAACGTGATTATCACTGTATTCGCTTTAGTTGGTGGTGTGGTTCAAATCATTTACTTATACAACTTCTTTATTAGTATTTTCTACGGAAAGAAAGCAACTCAAAACCCTTGGAAATCGACTACCTTAGAGTGGACAACTCCAGTAGAACATATCCACGGAAACTGGCCAGGTGAGATTCCTCACGTATACCGTTGGGCTTACGATTACAGTAAACCAGGTCACGATGTTGATTTCGTTCCGCAAAACGTGCCTTTAAAGGAAGGTGAAGAAGAACTTCAACACTAAGACAAACAATATTTAAATACAAAAAGGCCTTTCTAATTTTAGAAAGGCTTTTTCTTTATATTTGCTTATGCCGAAGTGCTTTCGGTATCTTTGCATTTCAGATAGATGACTATGAACGAAAATTTAGATCCTACAAACGAACACTTTTCTCCTGAAGAACTTGATGTTGAAAAAAAGTTAAGACCGCTAAGTTTTGGCGACTTTACAGGTCAGGATCAGGTTTTGGAGAACCTTCAAATTTTTGTTCAGGCGGCTAATATGCGTAGTGAAGCCTTAGATCATACGTTATTTCACGGGCCTCCGGGTTTAGGTAAAACGACTTTGGCTCATATATTGGCGAATGAGCTTAATGTGGGAATTAAAGTGACCTCAGGACCTGTATTGGATAAACCTGGCGATCTTGCCGGATTGTTAACCAATCTTGATGAACGAGATGTGTTATTTATTGATGAAATTCATCGTTTGAGTCCTATAGTTGAGGAGTATTTATACTCCGCTATGGAAGACTACAAAATTGATATTATGATTGAATCAGGGCCTAATGCCCGTACGGTTCAAATTAATTTAAATCCATTCACTTTAGTAGGGGCGACTACACGTTCAGGGTTGTTAACGTCTCCAATGCGGGCACGTTTTGGTATTCAAAGTCGATTGCAATATTATAATACCGAATTATTATCCACTATAATAGAACGTAGTGCTTCTATTCTAAATGTGCCGATTACTATGGAAGCAGCAATAGAAATTGCTGGTCGTAGCCGCGGAACGCCGCGTATCGCGAATGCTTTATTGCGTCGTGTTAGAGATTTTGCTCAGATAAAAGGTAATGGTCGTATCGATATCAAAATAGCTAAGTTTGCTTTGCAGGCGCTAAACGTAGATGCCCATGGTTTAGATGAAATGGATAATAAAATCCTAACCACCATTATCGATAAGTTTAAAGGTGGTCCTGTTGGAATTACAACTTTAGCAACGGCGGTGAGTGAAAGTGCGGAAACCATTGAAGAAGTTTATGAGCCCTTTTTAATTCAACAAGGGTTTATTATGCGTACACCTCGAGGTCGTGAAGTTACTGAAGCAGCCTATAAGCATTTAGGCCGCGTTCGTGGGTCGGTACAAGGTGGTTTATTCGAATAGTAATGTTATCCTGAACTCGTTTCAGGATCTCTATACAAATGAACATAAAAACAAAACATACACAATTGATAAAAACCGAAGCCAAACGCCTCGGTTTTTTATCTTGTGGAATTAGCCAAGCTGGTTTTCTTGAAGCTGAAGCACCGCGTTTAGAACGTTGGTTAAATGGGAATATGAATGGTGAAATGCATTACATGGAAAATCATTTCGATAAACGTTTAGATCCAACGAAATTGGTTGAAGGTTCTAAAAGTGTGATTTCCTTATTACTTAATTATTATCCAGAAAAGACTCAGGAGGATGCTAATGCACCAAAGATTAGTAAGTATGCTTACGGCACCGATTATCACTTTGTAATTAAAGATAAGTTGAAAGACCTTCTTAATTTTATACAAGAAGAAATAGGAGAAGTTCAAGGTCGTGCTTTTGTAGACTCCGCTCCTGTATTAGACAAAGCCTGGGCTGCCAAAAGTGGATTGGGTTGGATTGGCAAAAACAGTAATTTACTAACTCAGCAAGTCGGTTCATTTTATTTTATAGCTGAACTAATTGTCGATTTAGAATTAGAATATGATCTCCCAACAACCGATCACTGTGGCACCTGTACAAAATGTATAGATGCATGTCCTACTCAAGCCATAACAGAGCCTTATGTTGTTGATGGCAGTAAATGTATTTCCTATTTTACTATCGAATTAAAAGATAATATACCAACCGAATTTAACGGGCAATTTGATAACTGGATGTTTGGTTGTGATGTCTGCCAGGATGTATGTCCCTGGAACCGATTTTCAAAACCTCATAGCGAGCCATTATTCAATCCGCATCCCGAATTATTATCCATGAGTAAAAAAGACTGGGAAGAAATAACTCAGGATGTATTTAGTAAAATCTTCAAAAAATCTGCCGTAAAGCGAACTAAGTTTTCAGGTTTAAAAAGAAATATAGACTTTTTAAAGTAAGACTGAGGGAGTTAATATATTATGTTTTTTAGCTAAAAAAGTACTATTAAAAACTTAATAGATTAAGAGCTTAGCTAACTTAGTATTACTATCTTTGCTTAGTACATAACTTATTAATTTATGAGCGAAGAAAGTAAACGTAGAGAGGCTCTTATATATCATGCAAAGCCTACGCCAGGAAAAATAAAAGTAGTTCCAACCAAAAAATATGCGACACAAAGAGATTTATCGTTGGCATATTCTCCAGGGGTTGCAGAACCATGTTTAGAGATTGAAAAAGATAAAAATAATGCTTATAAATATACCGCTAAAGGAAATTTAGTAGCGGTAATTTCCAACGGTACAGCTGTTTTAGGACTTGGTAATATTGGTCCTGAAGCGTCTAAACCGGTAATGGAAGGTAAGGGCTTATTATTTAAAATATTTGCAGACATTGATGTATTCGATATTGAGGTAGATACTGAAAATGTCGATGAGTTTATTGAAACGGTAAAAAATATAGCGCCTACCTTTGGAGGTATCAACCTTGAAGATATTAAAGCTCCGGGTGCTTTCGAAATTGAACGTCGCTTAAAAGAAGAGCTTGATATTCCGGTTATGCACGACGATCAGCATGGTACCGCTATAATTTCAGCGGCTGCGTTAATCAATGCTTTAGAATTAATAGAGAAAAATATTGAAGATGTAAAAATCGTAATCAGTGGTGCCGGTGCGGCAGCGATTTCATGTTCTCGTTTGTACCAAGCGTTTGGTGCAAAACGTGAAAATATGGTCATGATAGATAGTAAAGGTGTTATCCGTGACGATAGAGAAAACCTATCTTCTGAAAAAGCAGAATTTGCTACTCACAGAAAAATAGATACCCTTGAAGAAGCCATGGTAGATTCAGATGTATTTATCGGATTGTCGATGGCAAATGTACTATCTCCAGACATGTTATTGTCTATGTCAAATGATCCTATCGTGTTTGCTATGGCAAATCCTGATCCTGAGATTAAATACGACTTAGCAATAAAAACGCGTAAGGATGTGATTATGGCTACTGGACGTAGTGACCATCCTAATCAGGTAAATAATGTACTAGGTTTCCCATTTATCTTCAGAGGAGCGTTAGATGTCCGTGCAACAAAGATTAACGAAGCAATGAAGATGGCTGCTGTTGAAGCTCTAGCGCGTTTGGCTAAAGAACCAGTGCCAGAACAGGTAAATATAGCCTATGGAGAAACGAGATTGGCTTTCGGAAAGGATTATATTATTCCGAAACCTTTCGATCCACGTTTAATAGCTGAAGTGCCACCAGCAGTAGCTAAAGCAGCTATGGAAAGTGGAGTGGCTAAAGAACCAATCACAGATTGGGAGGCTTACCAAGATAAGTTACGTGAGCGTTTGGGGTCTGATAACAAAATGGTTCGTTTATTATTAAACAGAGCGAAACTGGATCCGAAGCGAGTGGTATTTGCTGAAGCAGATCAGTTGCCAGTATTAAAGGCGGCTCAAATTGTTTATGAAGAAGGTATTGCAATTCCAATTTTATTGGGAAGAAAGGAAGCGATTGAAGAGTTAATGGCAGATATTGAATTTGATGCTAAAGATATTTTAATCATCGACCCTAAAACTGAAGAAGAAAACGACAGAAAAAATAGGTACGCTAAAGTATATTGGGAACAACGTAAGCGTCGCGGTGTAACTTACTACTCTGCTCAACGTTTAATGCGTGAGCGTAATTATTTTGCAGCCATGATGGTGAACGAAGGAGATGCCGATGCTTTAATAACTGGATATTCTAGAAGTTATCCTTCAGTAGTAAAACCAATGTTAGAATTAATTGGTATGGCCGATGGCGTAAAGCGTGTAGCTACGACCAATATGATGATGACCAAACGCGGACCATTATTTTTAAGTGATACGTCTATAAATATCGATCCGGATACTAAAACGTTAACTAAAATTGCACAAATGACCTCGCAAGTGGTTAAAATGTTTGGGTTAACACCTGTAATGGCGATGACTTCATATTCTAACTTTGGGTCTTCATCAGATTTAAGAGCTTCAAAAGTTCGTGATGCTGTAGCGTATTTGCATCGTTATTATCCAGATATGATTGTAGATGGAGAATTGCAAACCGATTTTGCTTTAAATGGTGAGATGCTTAAAGATAAATTCCCATTCTCTAAATTGGTTGACAGAAAGGTGAATACCTTAATATTTCCAACCTTAGACTCTGCAAATATTACTTACAAATTGTTAAAGGAGTTAAACGAAGCAGATTCTATCGGACCAATTATGATGGGTATGCGTAAACCGGTTCACATTCTTCAATTTGGAGCAAGCGTAGACGAAATTGTAAACATGACGGCAATAGCGGTTGTTGATGCGCAACAAAAGGAAAAATTCGAGAAGGAAAAGGAAAATTTATAGTGATTCCATTCTAAATAATTTTACTACATTTGGGATGAAACCTATTGCTATAAATGATTACACATATTCAAGGAAAACTTGTAGAGAAAAACTTAACCGATGTTGTTATTGATTGTAACGGCGTAGGCTATTTATTAAACATTTCTCTGCATACATATTCTGAAATTCCAGATAAAGAGTTTCTAAAATTATATACACATTTACAAATTAAAGAAGACGCCCATACCTTGTATGGGTTTTCTTCTTTGATAGAGCGAGAAGTGTTCAGGTTGCTGCTTTCTGTAAGTGGTATTGGGGCAAGTACAGCACGTACCATGTTGTCTTCTCTCACGCCTAAACAGGTTATTGAGGGTGTCGCTGGCGAAGATGTCGCTTTAATTCAGTCCATAAAAGGTATTGGAGCTAAAACAGCACAACGGGTTATAATAGATTTGAAAGATAAAGTTCTGAAAATTTATGATATTGATGAAGTTTCTGTCTCTAAAGACAATACCAACAAAGATGAAGCGTTATCTGCTTTAGAGGTTCTTGGTTATCTAAGAAAGCAGGCAGAGCGTGTTGTAGACAAGATTTTAAAAGCAGAACCAGAAGCAACCGTTGAAAGTATAATCAAGCAGGCTCTAAAAAATTTATAATTAGATTTTGAACATAACTAACCTTATTTCTAAAAAATCAAACTACAAGCGTACCAAAAAACGCTTTAAAGGCTTTTTCTTAGCCTTTACATTATTATTTACAGTAGCACTTTGGGCACAAGAGCCAGACTCTTTAAAGACTGGTTTTAATTTAGGAACCATTAAAACGGCCGACCCGGAAAGTATAGAGTCTAAATACACTTATGATCCTGTTACCAATCGGTATATCTACACCGAAAAAATAGGTGATTATAATATTAAATATCCAGTAATTTTAACACCAAAGGAATATTACGATTTGGTGGCTAAAGAAAGTTTAAAGGAATATTACAAACAAAAGATTGACGCTTTCGATGGTAAAAAGGAAGGCGCTGAAGAAGCTCAGAAAAACTTATTACCTGAGTTTTATGTGAAATCAGGTTTTTTTGAAACGATTTTTGGAAGTAATACCATTGAAGTGGTACCACAGGGATCCGTAGAAATGGATTTAGGGGTGTTGTTTTCAAAACAAGACAACCCAACATTTTCACCAAGAAACCGAAGCAATTTCACCTTCGATTTCGATCAGCGTATCAGTTTAAGTTTATTAGGTAAAGTGGGAACGCGTTTACAAGTTAATGCAAATTACGATACACAATCGACGTTCGATTTTCAGAATTTAATCAAATTAGAATACACACCTACCGAAGACGATATTATTCAGAAAATAGAAGTTGGTAACGTTAATATGCCATTAAATAGCTCATTAATTACCGGAGCTCAAAGTTTATTTGGTGTTAAAACACAATTACAATTTGGAAGAACAACGGTTACAGCGGTGTTTTCTGAACAAAAATCTGAAGCCAACAGAGTGGTGGCTCAAGGGGGCGGAACTTTAGAGGAATTCGAGTTGTTTATTCGCGACTACGACGAGAACAGGCACTTCTTCTTAGCCCAATACTTTAGGGAAAACTATGATAGAGCTTTAGAGAACTATCCCTTTATCAATAATAAAGGTTTACAGATAACAAGGCTAGAGGTTTGGATAACCAACCGAAGTAATAAAACCGATAATGTTAGAAACATTGTTGCGCTTCAGGATTTAGGAGAAACCGATAAAGTAGCATCTACGGTTAATGTATTTGCTACACCGGGTGCTTTTCCTGATAATGAGAATAATGCTTTCGATCCTACTAATATTGGAGGCGCTAACTCACAATTAAATTCAGGTATTCGAGATGTGTCATCGGTACAGTCTGGGTTTAATATTTCTGGAGTAAATGAAGGTTTTGATTATGCGAAATTAGAAAATGCCAGAAAGTTAATTAACGGTCAGGAGTATACTTACAATAGTCAGTTGGGATATATTTCCTTAAATCAGCGTTTAAATAACGACGAAGTTTTAGCGGTTGCTTTTCAGTATACAGTCGGTGGTCAAGTGTATCAGGTTGGTGAATTTGCCAACGACGGAGTCGATGCTACAGATGTAACCACCAACAGTTCAGGACAGGTTACCAATGTGGTAAATACAAATTTAGTATTAAAATTATTGAAGAGTAGTATTACCAATGTAACGCAGCCAATCTGGGATTTAATGATGAAAAACATCTACGATACCGGGGCCTATAATTTGAGTCAGGAAGATTTCAAATTAAATATTTTCTACAATGAGGCATCGCCTTTAAATTATATTAAACCAGTAGGAGGAAGTTTTGCTAAAGATATCTACGGAAACCCTGTAACGGGCAATACGCCGGAAGAAGCGCAGCTTCAAAACATTCCGCTTTTGCGCGTGTTTAATTTAGATAAGTTGAATTATAATAACGATCCTCAAACCAATGGTGATGGGTTCTTCGACTTTGTTCCTGGTATAACTGTCATTCCACAAAATGGTAAAATTATATTTACCAGTGCAGAGCCGTTTGGAGAATATTTATTCAACGTGTTAGGGGATGGTGATTATACTAATGAAGCTACTTATAACGACGACCAGAATAAATATGTTTATGACGTACTTTATAATAGCACCAAGACAGCAGCTTTAGAAGAGGTTGAGAAGAATAAATTCAAACTAAAAGGACGTTATAAGTCCAGTGGTAGTGACGGCATCCCTATAGGTTCGTTTAATGTGCCTCGTGGTTCTGTAAAAGTTACCGCCGGCGGACGCGTGCTAGTTGAAGGTATTGATTATACAGTAAACTATCAGTTAGGTCGTGTTCAAATTTTAGATGAAGCCTTAAAAGCTTCAAATACGCCTATCGAAGTTTCAACTGAAAATAACGCCGTGTTTGGGCAACAAACCAAACGTTTCACGGGTATTAATGTTGAGCACAAATTCAATGAGAATTTTGTCTTGGGTGGAACTTTATTAAATTTAAATGAACGCCCAATTACCCAAAAAGCAAATTACGGTTCAGAACCCATTAATAATACTATTTTTGGTTTCAACGGAAATTATGCAACTAAAGTACCATTCTTCACCCGAATGGTAAATAAGTTACCAAATATTGATACCGATGTAGAGTCTAATTTGTCATTACGAGGCGAGTTTGCTTATCTGGCACCAGGAGCTCCAAAAGGAACCAACTTAAATGGTGAAGCGACATCGTATATTGATGACTTTGAAGGAACTCAAAACTCTATCGACTTAAAATCTCAGCAATCGTGGTTTTTATCAAGTAGACCTTTAGAGTTAAATGTGGCTACAAATCCTAATGAGGATGAAAATGGCATTCAGAATGGATATCAAAGAGCCATGCTTAACTGGTATAATATAGACCCTATTTTCTATAGTGCACAGCGACCAGATGGTATTTCAGATAACGATTTATCAAGTTTATACACAAGTCGTGTGTTTATTAATGAATTGTATCCGGAAAGAGATTTGGTACAAGGACAAAATTCGGTATTAAACACTTTAGATTTGGCGTACTATCCAACCGAACGTGGACCTTATAATTTCGATCCAACCACGACTAATAATGTGATTAATAATCCGCAGGATTCTTGGGCAGGAATTACACGTCAGTTAACATCAACCGATTTTGAGCAACAAAATGTAGAGTACATAGAGTTTTGGTTACAGGATCCGTTTCAGGAGAATACAGCGAATCCGGGAGGAACTTTAGTGTTTAACCTGGGTAATATTTCAGAAGATATTATTAAGGATGGTAAAAAGTTATATGAAAACGGTTTGCCAAAAGATGGTGATGTGAGTTTATTGAATCCCACCGAATGGGGAACAGTAGCCCCATTAAATCAATCTTTAATTTACACGTTCGATACCACTGGTCAGGAACGCGATAATCAAGATGTAGGTTACGATGGTTATGATGATGCAGAAGAGTTGGCCATTTTTGGATCTAACTTTGGTGACGACCCATCAAATGATAATTACACGTATTTCTTAAATGCCGATGGAGACATTTTTGAACGTTATAAAAAATACAATGGTGTTGAGGGGAATACGCCTGATACTTTTACTAATACAGACCGTGGTGCTAATACACAACCTGATGTAGAGGATGTGAATCGTGATAACACCATGAATACCATTGATAGTTATTTCGAGTATGCACTTGAAATTACCAGACAGAATTTACCAGAATCGAAAGCAGATTTTGATAACCTTCCGAGTTCCAACCCGCTTAAGGAGTTTTTAAGAGATTTTAAAGAACGTCCAAGGTCACTACCAAATGGCGATAGTAGAAATGTGAGATGGTATCAATTTAGAATACCTATTAACGTGCCATTAGAAAAGTTTGATGATACCAATGTTTCAGAATACAAACGTTATGGGGGTATTACCGATTTCCGTTCTATTCGTTTCACCCGTGTGTATTTAAAAGACTTCGTACAGCCAACAGTATTCCGTTTTGGTTCATTAGAATTAGTACGTAGTGAATGGCGTCGTTATACTCAGGCTTTAGATAAAAATGATCCAACACCAGAAGATGCTCAAACCGATTTTTCTGTAGGTGTTATTGGAACAATTGAAAATGAAGGAAGTTACCAGCGTCCTCCTGGAATTGAACCTGAACAGTTGTTTAATAACAATACAGTTGTTAATCAAAATGAGCAATCGTTAGTGGTTAAAGTTTGTAATCTGGAAGCTGAAGATTCAAAGGCAGTTTACAAGAATATAAGTATCGACATGCGTCAGTTTAAACAGTTAAGAATGTTTATACATGCCGAGGATGGTGAAGATGGTATTGGAAATTTATCCGATAACGATATTGTAGGTTTCATTAGGATGGGGAATGACTTAACTGAGAATTTCTATCAAATTGAAATTCCATTACAGGTATCTACATCATCAACTAGAGAAGGATTGTGGCCTGAAGCCAATGAAATTAATTTACCTATTGAAGTATTAGGAAGAATAAAGGCGCAGGGAATCGCCGATATGACTTTAAGTAATGAAGATCCTGCTTTTTACGATGTGATTAACGGAGAAATTAGTGCAGTAACCGATCCGTATTCAGGTTATGTTGCCGGACAGCACCGTGTGGGTATTAAAGGAAATCCGAATTTCGGAGATATTAGAACACTTATGGTTGGGGTTAAAAATGCCACAAGCAGTAATGATGTGTGTGCCGAAGTTTGGTTTAATGAGTTGCGTTTATCTGATATGGATAACGAAGGTGGATGGGCAGCTGTTGTTAGCATGGATACCAATCTGGCCGATTTTATGAATATCAGTGCAACAGGTAGACAAAGTACATCTGGTTTCGGAGGAATTGAGCAAGGACCAAGTCAGCGTAGTCTGGAAGATGTTAAACAGTACGATGTGGTTACGAATATTAACGTTGGGCAGTTGTTACCTAAAAAATGGGGTGTTCAGGTGCCGTTTAACTATGCACAAAGTGAAGAGTTAATCACGCCTAAATACGATCAGTATTACGAAGATTTAACTTTAGATTCCAGGTTGGATGCGGCAGAGACAGATGCAGATCGAGACCGAATTAAAGAACAATCTGAAGATTACACCAAACGTCAGAGTATCAACTTTATTGGTGTTCGTAAGATTAAAACCAATGAAGAAGAGAAGCCGCATTTTTACGATGTAGAGAACTTGACCTTAAACTATTCGTATAATAAAGTAGAACATCGAGATTTTGAAATTGAAAATTCGGTAAATAAAACCATACGTGCTGGGGCGAATTATGCTTATAATTTTGAGCCCTTCCGCATAGAACCTTTCAAAAACAATGATTCCTTATTTACGGGCAGATACTGGAAATTATTAAAAGACTTCAATCTTAATTTATTACCATCAAGTTTTACTGTAAACACAGATATTAACAGGCAATTTAATCGTCAGAAATATAGAGAGGTTGAATTAGGTGCTGGAAATATTGGCGTAGAAGAACTGTTTAGAAGAAACTACATGTTCGATTTTCAGTATACCATTAACTACAATTTAACCGATGCCTTAAGTTTTAATTTCACGGCAGCGAATAACAATATTGTTCGTAATTATTTTACCAATACCATTGCAGGCGAACAGTTACAGGACCCAAGTTTAGATGTTTGGGACGGGTTCTTTGATTTTGGAGATCCAAACCGTCAAATGCAAAACCTTGGCGTAACTTATGAGATTCCTATTAATAAAATCCCAGTGTTAAGTTTTATTAGTGCATCGTACCAGTATAACGCAAACTTCCAGTGGCAAAAGGGATCTGACTTATATGGCGAGCTTGAAGTTGATGGTGTGACTTACGATTTAGGTAATACGGTACAAAATGCAAATACGCATAATATTAATTCAAGTTTCGACTTGAACAGGCTGTATAGAGAGATCGGGTTGGTTAAAAAACCAATTGCACGTACAGGAACATCTAATGCTAATAGAAATAACCTGCCAGGAACACAGGAAAATCAACCAAAGAAAAAGAGTCAGGCTGGAACAAAATTCTTAAATGCAGGTATCGATGTGTTAACCAGTGTAAAACGTGTTCAAATAAATTATTCTGAAAATAACGGTACCTTCTTACCGGGATATTTACAAACCCCTGGTTTTATTGGAACCTTAAAGCCAACCGTAGGATTTACTTTTGGTAGCCAAAGCGATGTAAGATACATGGCAGCCAGAAAAGGATGGTTAACCGTTTTCCCGGAATTCAATCAGCAGTATTCAACAACGAATACAAAGCAATTGGATATTTCTGCCAGTTTAGAACCGTTTAGAGATTTAAAAATTGACTTGGTAGGTAATCGTGCTTATTATGATAATTATACAGAAAACTATCGCGTAAATAATATAGGAGGTGAATACGAGTACGAGTCGTTAACACCTAACAATTTCGGGAATTTTAATATCTCTACCGTGCTAATTAAAACCGCATTCAGCTCTAGCGATGAAAATTCTAGTGCGGCGTTCAACGATTTTAGAGCAAACCGTTTAACTATTGCCAGACGCTTGGCTCAGGAAAAAGGTGTTGATATTACCGATGTAGATGATGATGGGTTCCCTAAAGGTTTTGGTAAAAACAGTCAGTCCGTATTATTGCCGGCATTCTTAGCAGCATATTCCGGGCAAGATGCGAGTAAAGTAAAAACAAGTGCATTTAGAGATGTGCCGATTCCAAACTGGGATTTAAAGTATACTGGATTTATGAAGTTTGCCTGGTTTAAAAAGAATTTTAAACGTTTCTCTTTAACCCATGGATATCGATCTACGTATACTATCAATCAGTTTCAAAGTAATTTAGATTATGTACAACCTGATTTCACTGTTGCCTACGATAATCAGCCAACAGATGTTAAAAATCAATCAGGAAATTATAAGAATGAAAGATTATATAGTAACATCAACTTAACCGAGATGTTCAGTCCGTTGGTGCGTATTGATTTTGAAATGAAAAATTCTATTAAAATCTTAGCAGAAATTAAACGCGACAGATTACTATCCTTAAGTTTCGATAATAACCTAATGACCGAAGTACAGGGTAAAGAATATGTAATTGGATTGGGATATCGAATTAAAGATTTAAGAATAAATTCAAATTTGGCTGGGCCGAGTAAGCGTATAATAAGCGACCTGAATATGAAAGCTGATATTTCGGTAAGAGATAATAAAACCATTATTAGATATCTCGATTTAGAGAACAATCAGGTCACTTCTGGTCAAACCATTTGGGGACTTAAATATTCGGCCGATTATGCCTTTAGTAAAAACCTAACAGGTATATTCTATTTCGATTATGCGTTCTCCGATTATGCCATTAGTACCGCATTCCCACAAACAACCATTCGATCGGGTATAACCCTTCGATATAATTTTGGGAATTAACACAATAAGTGTTTGAATTTAGATTTTGAATAAATACATTTGCCGAAACTAAAACTTATAAATAATAAAATGAATATTCCAGCAGAATTAAAATATACTAAAGACCACGAGTGGGTAAGTATAGACGGTGATGTAGCAACAATTGGTATTACAGATTTCGCACAAAGCGAGTTAGGTGATATTGTTTATGTTGAGGTTGAAACTGTTGATGAAACTTTAGAAGCTGAAGAAATTTTTGGAACTGTAGAAGCAGTTAAAACAGTATCGGATTTATTTTTACCATTATCTGGTGAAATTATTGAGTTTAATGAAGGTTTAGAAGATGCTCCAGAAACTGTAAACAGTGACCCTTACGGTGAAGGTTGGATGATAAAAGTAAAATGTTCAGATCTTTCTCAAGCTGAAGGTTTAATGTCTGCAGATGATTATAAAGCCCTTATTGGTGCTTAAGAAACAGCTGTTTTTAATAAGTGTTCTTTACACATTAACCTTAACGTTTGTGTGTTTAATGAAGCTTAAAGAACTTCCTGATGTTGGAATTTCTAACGCAGATAAGGTATTTCATAGTATAACTTATCTCATTTTAGCTTTGTTATGGTATGGCAGCTTTATAGTTAAGTTTAAGATACCAAATGTTAAAGCTTTAATTTATTCCGCTTTATTTTCCACAATTTTTGGTATAATTATTGAGGTATTACAAGGGATGGTAACAGTGACACGAAAACCTGATTTAGAGGATGTTATTGCAAACTCGACAGGGGTTCTGTTAGCTGTATTAGTAGCGTTGGTATACAACAGAACACAGATTAAAAAATTATAAAGACTTGCTTTTTTGACAAATAAATGGTTATTTTAGCAATCCTGAAAAAACGAATTTAAATTATGGAACCTAAAAAGAATCCTAAAGCTAATGTTGGACGTAACAGTTCACTTTACTTTGCAATTGGTTTAGCATTATTGTTATTCTTAACAAATCTTGCTATTAACTATAAGACTTACGACGACAAAGAGATTGAAATCGGTATGGTAGCGATGGAACAAGAGATAGAAGAAGAAATTCCTCTTACTAATCAGTTAGCTACGCCACCACCACCGCCACCACCACCAGCAGCACCAGAAGTGATTGAAGTGGTAGAGGATGAGGTTGAAGTAGAAGAGACTGTTATCGAATCTACAGAGGTGACTCAAGAAACTGAAATCGTAGAAGTTGCTGAGGTAGAAGTTGCAGATGCTGTAGAAGAGGATATTGAGGTTCCTTTTGCAGTAATTGAAAACGTACCAGTATTCCCAGGTTGTGAAAAGGAAAAAACAAATCAAGCCAAGAAAGAATGTATGTCTAAAAAGATTACACAATTTGTTGGTAGAAACTTTAACACTGATTTAGCAAGTGATTTAGGTTTATCAGGAAGACAGCGTATCAACGTTATCTTTAAAATTGATAAAACAGGTAACGTAACAGGTATTCGTGCCAGAGCACCACACCCAGGTTTAGAAAAAGAAGCTACTCGTGTAATCGGAAAGCTTCCTAAAATGGAACCAGGTAAGCAACGTGGAAAAGCGGTAACAGTACCATATTCTTTACCAATCGTTTTTCAAGTACAAGACTAAGGTACCACGTTTAATAACAAACGTTTATAATATTAAAAACCCGTTACAATTTTGTAACGGGTTTTCTTTTTTGGTATGCTTATTGTGACTTTATCATAATATTAACATTTAACTTTTAATAATTATGAGTAATTCAAAAAACACTCACGATCTCATTCGGCAAAATGAGCAAATCGTGAAAAAATCACAAAAGCATGAGGCTAATGTACAAAAAAACACAACCCTCTATTTTCAAATTGGATTAATAGTTTGTCTGCTATCGGCTTACGGACTTTTAGAAATGAAGTTTGAATCCGAGCTTCCAAAGGATTATGGTGATATTCCAGCCATAGAAATTAATGAAGAAATCGCAATCGAAAATATTAAAGTTCTTGAGGAGAACATTACGGAGCCTGTTCAGAAAAATCAGGAAAAAGTAGTCCTTTATGAAGAACCTAACGTTGTAGATAACGATATCATTTTTGAGGAACCTAAAGAGATTGTTACTGCTGAACAGAATACAACACCAAACGAAGATTTAGCAATAGGAGATATTGATGTAGTAGAGGCTCCGGTAGATAATGCACCCGTAGATTTTATAAGAGTAGAACAAGTGCCTATTTATCCGGGATGTGAAAAGGAAAAGGATAATGAAGGTAGAAAAAAATGTATGTCCGATAAAATCAAAAAACTTGTTCAAAAAAAGTTTAATACAGGCTTGGGTGGCGATTTAGGATTATCTGGTCGGCAGGTTATTTTTACCAGATTTACTATTGATAGAACAGGTCAATTAAATGATTTACAAATACGAGCACCCCACCCGGAACTAGAAAAAGAAGCGGAACGTGTTATAGAGTTTATTCCGCAAATGGAACCTGGTAAGCAACGTGACAAGAGTGTAAATGTCATTTATAATTTGCCTATCGTTTTTCAAGTTCAGGATTAAGTTTATTTAGTTAGAAAAAATAAAAGCCGGTATCTTCCAATGATATCGGCTTTTTTTAGTGAATGCATTGTTAAAAATATAGTATCTTTCTGCCAAATTCAACTTTAAATTGGTTTTCATGAAGCAATTCATTATCCTACTTTTTGTATGTCTTCAATATAGTGTGTATGCCCAAAATGAATTGTATTACGAAAAACCGCCCGTGTTTTCAAGTTGTGATTCTGTTGCGGTTAGTGAATTGCAAAAATGTTTTGATGCTAATGTTTATAATCATATTTATAACACCTTTCGGGTGCCTCAAAAAGTTACAGATGATGAATATAAAGGAGATATAGTGGTGTTATTTGAAGTGGATACCCTTGGCGCTTTTAAGGTTATTTATGTAGATGCGATGTACGAGGAGCTAAAAACGGAAACCAAACGTGTGTTTTCTCAATTTCCGAAAGTACTACCTGCAACTTATAATGGCAGAAAAACGTTTAAACAATATTCAATAAAGGTGAAGATTCCTTTAATTGATCAGGCCGAACTTCAAAGTCAGAGAGCTAAAACAAACAAAATTATAAACTTAGAGGAACAAGCTAAGACGGAGTTTGATAGTGTTAATGCGAATTTGGTTGCGTTTGAAAATAAGGCCTATTCCAGTCAGTTAAATATTCCGTTTACACATGCCGATTATGCGAAATTCGATAGACAGATTAATGTAGTTGGAACGAATAGTCATACTGCATCTAAACCTTTTGTGTATAAAGATGTAGCCAAGTATTACGATTTTAAAGCAGAAACAAAAAAACTTCAGCAGAATAGAGAAACCTGGTTTGGTAGAAAATTATGGAACGAACATTTGGTGCAGTTACAAGGAAAAGATTATTGGTTTACTATCGATCCGATTTTAGATTTAGAAGTCGGTAAAGATACGGATGCCGATTTTAGTTCAACCTATAATAATACCCGAGGGTTACGCGTACAAGGTGGTTTAGGTAAGAAGTTTAACTTTTTTACAACCGTTTATGAAAGTCAAGGGCGATTTGCACAGTACTTTAACCAGTATGCTGAGAGTTTAAAAGCTTTTGGACCAGATCCGGCCATTATTCCTGGACGGGGTATTGCGAAACGTTTTAAAACAGATTCGTATGATTATCCGGTAGCCGAAGCTTACTTGTCTTATGCCCCGGTCGATTTCTTAAATATTCAGTTTGGGCATGGTAAGAATTTTATTGGTGACGGATATCGCTCTTTACTATTGAGCGATGTGGCAAGTCCGCACCCATTTTTAAAATTAAACACCCAATTCTGGAAAATAAAGTACACGAATACCTGGATGTGGTTACGCGATGTGCGCCCTGAAGTGACTGAAGATGGTGCTTTTTTAACAAAGTATATGGCTAATCATTATCTAAGCTGGAATGTATCAAAACGATTAAATTTAGGGTTCTTCGAATCGGTAATGTGGACCGATGCTAATAGTCGTGGGTTTGATATTAATTATTTAAACCCCATTATTTTTTACAGAGCTATAGAGTTTGAAACTGGGCAAGACGCTGGAAATGCTATTTTGGGCGCCTCTGGAAAATATAAAGTGAACGATAATATTAACGTTTATAGTCAGTTTGTGTTAGATGAATTTAAACTTAGTGATGTAAAAGCTGGTGAAAGAAGTTGGACAAATAAATATGGTTATCAATTAGGAATAAAATATTTCAATGCCTTTAAAGTTGAAAACTTAATGCTTCAAGCAGAATACAATCGTATTCGTCCGTATACATATTCGCACAATACAATCGCTACCAACTATGGGCATAATAATCAATCTATGGCGCATCTGTGGGGTGCTAATTTTAGTGAGTTTATTTTAATTGGTCGTTATCATTATAATCGATGGTTTGCAAATGCAAAGTTGATTTTAGGTACACGCGGTTTAGATTTTAACGATGGAACCGATAATTACAGTTATGGAGGTGATGTGTACCGTGATTATGATGACAGGCCTTTTGATAAGGGTGTTGAAGTGGGGCAAGGAAATAAAACCAAAGTGTTTAACGGAAACCTTCAGGCAGGCTATTTAATTAATCCGGCATCGAACTTGAAAATTTTTGCAGATGTAACTTTCAGAGATTTTAACCCGGAAGCGGAAACAGCATCAACGTTTAAATCGAATACCGTTTGGATTAACTTTGGTATTCGAACTGATTTATTCAATTGGTATTTCGATTTTTAAAATTTAACCTTTTGACTATAAAGGTTTAAGTGGTTTTATTGGATGAATATTTGAGTAAATTGAATTTCTTTTGACTGTTCGTTTTCAAATAAAGGTGTGGTTTCAATATTTACAATTATTTTCCATTCAGTTTCCGATAGTTTTTCACCTTTAATTGTTCCGTTTTTTACTTGATATTGATTATGATTAACCCATGCTCCGAGCTGTTGATAATAACAGTTTGTTAAAAGAAGATCATTATCTGTATATTCAAAAGCCTCACTGGTATTTTCAATTTGAAAAACTAATTTCTCTTGCCACTCATCGTCAATTATATGGTCACATTGGGCTCCGATATGATTATATTCAAATAATAATTTATTTCCATCAACTATACTGTAGTTGTTTCTGTTAAATTCAGTGTCAAACTCAATTATTATTTCTTTTTGAGTATTCCAATTAGAAAGAATTGTTTCAGGATGACAATCATTTTCATCGTCATCATTATTACAAGAAAGAAAACAATTTGTAAGTATGAAGAGTAAATAAATATATTTTTTCATAAGGTTTTATTTTATAGATGCAAAGTTTGATAGAAGGTTGCGTTAAATTACGTACAATTTAATTCGATGTGATTTTGCTTCAACTTATTCATGCTCAACCAACTTTTTTAAATACCTGTAAAAAGCATTGGTCAAATTGGTATTAAAAAGTATCTTTGCACTCGCAAAAGAAAAGCGTGTAAGTGAAACTCATAAAAGAGTGCTTATAAAGCTTAAGAGAGAATGGTTTAATTTCGAGCTAAACTTCGGAGTATTAAAATCTCGATTATCGAGTAAAAAGAACATTGAGTAACTCAAAAACTTCATTAACAGCCCCTTCGGTTATTTCAGATTTTAAAGAAATCACGAAAATGCGCTTAGCATTAAGCGTGGTGTTTTCATCACTTGCCGGGTATTTATTAGGGGTTGATACGGTAAATTATAAAACACTTATCCTACTGGCTTTAGGTGGGTATTTTATGGTGGGAGCATCGAATGCCTTTAATCAGATTATAGAGAAAGATTTAGATGCTTTAATGAATCGAACCAAAAACAGACCGATTCCTTCAGGGCGTATGTCTGTAACAACTGCATTTATTATTGCCTGTGTATTTACGTTATTAGGTATCATTATTCTGTATGCTATAAACAAGCAAACAGCCATGTTTGGGGCGATATCTATTTTTCTATACACTTGTGTATATACACCGTTAAAAACTAAAACCCCATTAGCAGTATTTGTTGGAGCGATTCCAGGGGCGATTCCATTTATGTTAGGATGGGTGGCAGCGACAGACGATTTTGGTATTGAACCGGGAACCTTATTTGCGCTTCAGTTTTTCTGGCAATTCCCGCATTTTTGGGCCATAGGCTGGTTTTTATATGAGGATTATAAAAAAGGAGGCTTTTTTATGCTACCAACAGGAAAGCAGGATAAAGGTACTGCGGTACAAATTATAATGTATACCATCTGGACTATTTTAGTGTCTATTATTCCAGTATTTGGTTTTACCGGAAAATTAGAGTTGAGTATTGTATCGGCTGTAATTGTATTCTTATTAGGGGTATGGATGTTGTATTATGCCTTCCGATTATTCAAAATAATGACTGAAAAGGCAGCCAGACAATTGATGCTGGTTAGCGTATCGTATATATCGCTAATACAAATTGTATACGTAATTGATAAATTTATTAGATAGACCATGGATTTAACACAGGGTACAAGAGAAGAAAAAACAGGAAGAGCTAAAAAAATGATGCTGTGGTTTGGTATCATTTCCTTAGTGATGTCGTTTGCAGGCTGGACGAGTGCTTTTATTGTGAGTAGTTCACGACCAGATTGGTTAAAAGACTTTCAATTACCAAATGCTTTTATAATAAGTACCGTTGTAATTGTTGCCAGTAGTGTTTCTTTCTTTTTGGCAAAGCAAGCTTTAAAAAAGGATAACAGGACTGGTACCATGCTTTGGTTAGTGGTAACGTTAGTGTTAGGTGTGGTTTTTATTTACAACCAGTTTGCAGGTTTTCAGCAAATCATAGAATTAGGGTATAACTTTACAGGGCCAACCAGTAATGTAACCATGTCTTACGTTTATGTTATTGCGGTAATGCACATATTGCACGTTGTGGCTGGGTTAATTTGTTTATTGGTGGTAATTTATAATCATTTTAAACAGAAGTATTCATCTAGCAATATGCTTGGCTTTGAGCTTGCTGCAACATTTTGGCATTTTGTTGATATACTGTGGGTATATCTATTTCTCTTTTTATATTTCGTAAGATAAAATAATTCACTTTTTTATAAAATCGTTGTAAACATCGGTAAACATCGGCATTTAAGCACTTAAAAATTAAGTTTGATGTTTTATTACATGAATAAAATACTTATTTTTGTCCAAATTTTAAAATAATAACCAACATATATGAGTACTACAGTTGTAACTACTGAGACAGAAGGTAAAACTTGGGGTGGTGGTAATGAGCCACTTAAGGCAAGTTACGGTAAGATGATGATGTGGTTTTTCATCGTTTCTGATGCCTTAACATTTTCAGGTTTTTTAGCGGCCTATGGGTTTTCAAGATTTAAATTTATTGATGCGTGGCCAATAGCCGACGAAGTATTTACTCACGTGCCGTTTTTACACGGGCAAGAGTTGCCAATGATTTATGTGGCATTTATGACTTTTGTGCTTATCATGTCGTCTGTAACTATGGTTTTAGCTGTAGATGCAGGACATCACTTAAATAAAGCGAAAGTTACTTTATATATGTTCTTAACCATTATAGGTGGTTTAATCTTCGTAGGTTCTCAAGCATGGGAGTGGGCGACATTCATTAAAGGAGATTTTGGAGCAGTAGAAACTAAAGGTGGTAACATTTTACAATTTGTAGATGCTGAAGGTCACCGTGTGGCATTAAAAGATTTTGTAGTTGCAGGTGAGCACGATCGTGTTCAGCAAGAACGTAAAAACGGATTATGGTTCGTAGGTGAAGGTAGTTTACCAAGCTATACTGTAGAAGACGTTATTCACAGCTTCGAGGCTAACGATAACCTTTTAATTAGAACTCAGGAACTAACTGAAGATGGTCAGAAAACGGTTTTATCAAGAGCTGAGTCTTTAAACCAATTAAAAACTAACGGAAAATTAGTGGTAGAAGGTGCTAACTTACAGCACAATGAATACGGTTCGCCATTGTTCGCAGATTTCTTCTTCTTTATAACCGGTTTCCACGGATTCCACGTGTTCTCTGGAGTTGTTCTTAACATCATTATTTTCTTTAATGTTGTTTTGGGGACTTACGAAAAACGTAAGAGTTACGAGATGGTTGAGAAAGTTGGATTATATTGGCACTTTGTCGATTTAGTTTGGGTATTTGTATTTACATTCTTCTACCTAGTTTAATATTAAAAATAGCATTAAAATGGCACAAGATCATAAATTAGAAATATTTAGAGGATTAGTAAAGTTTAAATCCAATACTCAAAAAATTTGGGGTGTTTTAATTTTCTTATCTATTGTTACTGCAATTGAAGTTATTTTAGGTATTTACAAGCCAGAAGCTTTAATGGCAAAGGTGTTAGGTATGAAATTACTTAACTGGATATTCATCATTTTAACCATCGTAAAAGCATATTATATTACATGGGACTTCATGCACATGCGTGATGAAACCAAAGGATTAAGACGCGCTGTTGTTTGGACAACCATTTTCTTAATTCTTTATTTAACCTTCATCTTATTACAAGAAGGTGGATATGTATTTAACGTTTACGATAAAGGATATATAAAATCAGATTTTTAACTATTATAATTTAGTTAAATAGAAATATAAAGGCGGTTATTAAACCGCCTTTTTTTATTTTTGCACCGCAATACACAACAGGTATTTAATGAATTACAAGAAAATAAGTAGATACGTCGTTTTAGCAGTTTTATTCTTTCTGCCTGTAACCTTTCTATTGTTTTTATATCCGGCAACACATAACTACACGCCGCTGGATATTGTGAATACATCGGTAATAGATATCGATGGATTTACATCCGAAGAAGATGGCGATATTCTTTTAAAAGACCACATTACAGTTTTAGGGTTTTTAGGAATCAATCCAATGGATAATGCGGTTGAAGCTTCAAATTTAAAGGAGTTGGTTTACGATAAATTTAAAGGCTTTAAAAAGTTTCAAATTGTGTTGGTTGTACCTAACGGAACAGAACAATCTGTTGAAAAATTAAAGGAAGAAGTCTTTACTTATGAAGACTTAAAATTCTGGCATTTTGTTTATGGTACACCTGAACAAATTGAAAAAGTGTATGCAAGTTTAAAAAGTGAAGAAGCTTTAGGGGCGAGATTAGAAACCAATAAAATTTTTATCATCGATAAAGACTTATACCAACGAGGGCGATTCGACGATAGAGAAGACCGTGAGAAAGAAAAGAATAATCCGGTTTATGGTTTGTATGCATACAACACGATTGAAGTTGCTGAAATTAAAAATAAGATGAGCGACGATTTGCGTATCTTGTTTACCGAGTACAGACAGAAGCGTAAAGGCGAATTCGATTCGTCAAGCCGAAGAGAGAACGATTTAAAAAACAGTTATGAAGAAGAATAATTATTCATACATAGGTATTGGATTTATCATTCTGTTGTTTGGTATTTTATTTATACCAAAGATTATAGATCGCATTCAAAATAACGACGTGGTTCGTGATGAAAGTAGAAGCGATTTTGCAAATGAAAATAGAGACCATACATCCGATTTAGCTTTTATTGAAGTTGATGGTGTGCCTAAAAAAGTACCGGTATTTTCATTTACCGACCAAAATGGAAAAACTGTAACCAATGAAGATTACGTAGGTAAGGTGTACGTGGTAGAATTCTTTTTTACAACGTGTCCAACCATTTGTCCAAGAATGAGTAAAAATCTGGTTCAAATTCAAAATACATTTAAAGATTTTGAAAACTTTGGAGTAGCATCATTCACTATAAACCCTGCTTATGATACGGTAGAAGTGTTAAAGGAGTATGCAACTCAGTATGGTGTTACAAACCCTCACTGGCATTTAATGACTGGTGATCGCGATGCGATTTATAAATTGTCTAATGAAGGGTTTAATTTATATTCAGCCGAAGATGAAAATGCAGCTGGTGGTTTCGAACATTCTGGTAACTTTGCATTAATTGATAAAAACGGATTTATAAGATCTAGAAAAGACGATTACGGAAATCCAATTATATATTACAGAGGAATAGCTTCAGAAGAAGAGCAATTAGATGAAGATGGGGCACCTCAGGAAATCACGGCATTAAAAGAAGATATTAAAAAATTACTTGATGAATAATTCAGAACAAATTATAGACGATAAAAAGTATAATAAGTTAATTGTTGTTTTATCGGTGGTTATCCCGGTAGTGGTTGCTGTTTTATTTGGTGTTAAAATCGATGCTACGCTTCCCGTATTTTTACCTCCAATTTATGCAACGATTAATGCGATTACGGCCTTGGTTTTGGTATTAGCTTTTATAGCAGTGCAAAATGGAAAAATTAAATTGCATGAACAACTAATGAAGTTTGCTATTATTTTATCCTTACTATTCTTAGTGATGTATGTGGCTTATCATATGACGAGCGATTCTACCAAATTTGGAGGAGAAGGCGTATTAAAGTATATGTATTATTTTGTTTTAATAACGCATATTTTAATGTCCATTATAGTAATACCGTTTGTGCTTATTACTTACGTACGAGGGATTACCAATAATATTGAAAAGCATAAGAAAATAGCAAAAATTACATTTCCTTTATGGTTGTACGTAGCTATTACCGGTGTTGTAGTTTACATTATGATTTCTCCATATTATGCATAATTCAGTAAAATATAAAATTATATTCAGTGTTTTTACATTAGTTTCTTTTTTAGAAACCAATGCGCAGTGTGCTATGTGTCGTGCCGTTTTAGAAAGTGAAGAAGGGCAATCTGCGGCGCAGGGAATAAATGATGGGATTGTATATTTAATGGCCCTGCCTTACATATTAGTGGGAGGTATCGGCTATCTTATTTATAAGAAATTTAACACCTCAAAAAAATAAAGTCTAAATTTTTTAAACTATTTTGTAACATATTCTTGCTTAGTGAGTCTAACTTCCAAACGACCCTAAGTAATCAAACTTTCTTAGTATATGTTACAAATTCATGAATTGCACAAATCCTATCCTATAGGTGACTCCAGTTTACACGTATTAAAAGGTATCGATTTATCGGTTGAAGAAGGCGAAATGGTGGCTATAATGGGGTCTTCAGGTTCAGGTAAGTCTACCTTGTTAAATATTATTGGAATGCTTGATGAAGCAGATTCTGGTGATTATATTCTGGATGGTTTAACCATTAAAGATCTTACCGAAAAGAAGGCAGCTGTTTACCGAAATAAATTTCTAGGCTTCATTTTTCAATCCTTCAATCTCATTAATTATAAAACGGCCCTTGAAAATGTAGCACTACCTCTATACTACCAAGGGATGAAAAGAAAGGAACGTTTAGAGCTGGCCTTGTTTCATTTGGGAAAGGTTGGATTAGCCGAATGGTCTCATCATTTACCCAAGGAACTTTCCGGAGGGCAAAAACAACGTGTGGCGATTGCCCGTGCATTAGCTGCAAATCCTAAATTATTACTGGCCGATGAGCCAACGGGAGCGCTCGATACCAAAACATCTCACGAAATTATGGCATTCATTCAGCAGTTAAATGATGAAGGAAAAACTATTTTAATGGTAACCCATGAAGAAGATATCGCCAATATGTGTAAGCGTATTATTCGTTTAAGAGATGGCGTCATTATGGAAGATACTAAAGTCGATCAAGTAAGAGCCGAGCAGTATGTTTGATTTAGATCTTTGGAGAGAAATATTTCAAAGTATAAATAAAAACAGAACCCGAAGTCTACTTTCTGGGTTTACTGTCGCATTTGCTATTTTACTATTTGCCATTCTTTTTGGTATTGCCAATGGTTTAAAAAACACATTTAAAGAAGCTTTTGGTGATGATGCTACAAATGTAATTTTTATCAATTCAGGTACGACAACTCAGGCAAATAAGGGACTTCAAGCTGGAAGAAAAATTCAATTCAAAAACGAAGATTTCGATTTTATTAAGGACGAATTTGGTGAAAAAGTTGAATTCATTACTGGTCGTATATATCGAAATGTAAATGCATCCTATAGAAGTGAGAAAAATAGTTATAGTGTTAGGGCTGTTCACCCAGACCATCAGTTTTTGGAAAAAACTAAAATTAGAGAAGGAAGATATATTAATCAAAACGATTTAAACAATCTTACAAAAGTGGTAATAATAGGTCGTTTGGTTGAAGAAGATTTGTTTTCTAAAACCACGGCTATGGGAAAATACATTAATTTAAGTGGTATTCCTTATAAAGTGGTGGGGGTTTTTACCGATGATGGAGGAGATAATGAAGAGCGATTAATTTATATGCCTATTTCTACAGCACAACAAGTCTATGGTAATAATGACTATATCGACCAGATAAATTTGTCTTATAATCCCGAATTAAATTATGACCAGGCCTTGGCTTTCGGAAACGATTTAACACGGGAATTAAAAAAGCGGTTTTCAGTAGCTACTTCAGATCAACGAGCCATCCGAATTTTTAATCTTGCCGAAAGCTCTAAAAGAGTAGATATGATGACCTTTAGTTTAACGGTAATTATTTTGGTTATTGGTTTTGGTACATTGGTCGCAGGTGTAGTGGGGATTAGTAATATTATGATTTTTATAGTTAAGGAACGTACTAAGGAAATTGGAATTCGTAAAGCATTAGGTGCTTCACCTCGATCTATAGTTTCTATAATTTTAATAGAATCTATTTTAATTACCGCTATTGCTGGCTATGTAGGATTATTGGTAGGTATTGGTGTATTAGAATTGGCAGGCCCTAGTTTAGAGGCTTACTTTATAAAAGATCCAGGTGTTAGCAATAGCTTAGTGTTTGGTGCAACAATTACCTTAATTATTGCCGGTGGTATTGCTGGGTATGTCCCAGCAAAAAAAGCATCTCAAATAAAACCAATTGTAGCTTTAAGAAACGATTAATATGTTTAGATTTTTATTCGACAGAGATACTTGGCAAGAAGTTTTAGATAGTTTAAATAAAAATAAACTTCGCTCTGTATTGACTATGGTTGGTGTTTGGTGGGGTATATTGTTACTTATTGGCTTGTTAGGCTCGGCTAGAGGTTTGGAAAATTCTTTTAATCGATTATTTGGGGATTTTGCAACTAATAGTGTTTTTATCTGGGGACAAAAAACAAGTAAACCATTTAAGGGGTTTCAAGAAGGTAAGAGTGTGCAATTGTCTTTAACTGACGCAAAAAAAATAGAGGAGAACATAGATGGTATTGAATTTGTTTTGCCTCGTAATCAACAACAGGTATCGGCAACTCGAAATTTTCAAACAGGTAGTTTTAGTATGGCGGGTGATTATCCGTTATTAGATAAGCTTCAAAAGAAAGATTTGCTTAATGGGCGTTTTATTAACGAAAATGATATTAAGGATAATAAAAAAGTAGTAGCAATTTCAGATGATGTTTATAAACAACTTTTTGAAAAGGATGAAAATGCTATAGGTGAATATGTTGAATTGAACGGTATCAATTTTAAAGTTATTGGTGTTTTCGATGTTGGAGATATTAGAATGGGTCCTACTCAGGATATGCATATTCCTTTTACTACCTATCAACAAATATACAATCAAGGCGACCGCATTGGCTGGTTAATGATTACTGGTAAGTCAGGATTCAATATCAAGCAAATAGAGCTTGATACAAAACTCTTACTGAAAAATTTAAATAGCATTCACCCCGATGATAATCGAGCTTTCGGAAGTTTTAATCTAGGTAAAGAATTTGCCAAGTTTACCGGGTTTTTAACCGGAATGCAATTTTTAACATGGTTTGTTGGTATAGCAACACTTATCGCGGGAGTTTTCGCTATCGGAAATATTTTATTAATTACCGTTAGAGAGCGTACCAAAGAGATTGGGGTTAGAAGAGCTTTGGGGGCGACACCTTTTGAAATTAAGAGGCAAATTGTTGTTGAAGCAGTTTTTATAACCTTAATCGCAGGAATTTTAGGAATTATTTCCGGAGGATGGATTTTAATTTTATTAGACCATTTGTTCGGACAAGGAGAGGATGCAGCATTGGTAAATGCCTCTGTATCTATCGCTGTTGTGTTTATAGCATTAGTCATATTAGTTATTCTGGGAACTTTAATAGGGCTTATTCCTGCCTTTAAAGCTACCAGTATAAAACCCATAGAAGCATTAAGAGAAGAGTAACAATCAAAAAAAGAACATGAGTAAAACAGTAAAAATTATAATTGGAATTGTTGGTTTAATTTTACTATTGGTGGTTTTAAAATATTTTAAAGATGCCAACTCCAAAGCTATTGAAGATTTTAAGGTAGAGGAACCTTTTTACACATCTATTAATACGCAGGCCGTGGCCACAGGAAAATTAAATCCGGAAGAAGAAATTGAATTGAAGCCACAAATTTCAGGAATTATCGATGAAATTCTGGTGGAGGAAGGTGATAAGGTAGAAAAAGGAGATTTAATCGCTAAAATTCGGGTAGTACCTAACGAGCAAAGTTTGGTAAGTGCCAACAGTCAGATAAAAACAGCACAATTGGCTTTTAACAATGCAGAAACCTTATATAACAGAAATAAATCGCTTTTTGAAAAAGGTGTGATTGCTCAGCAGGATTTTGAAAATAGTGAGTTGTCGTTTAATCAGGCAAAGGAAACGTTACGACAGGCACAAAATAATTATCAAATAATAAAAAGAGGGTCTATTTCGGGAGGAGCATCGGCCAATACCAATATTATTGCGCAAATATCAGGGACTATTTTAGAGATTCCGGTGCGTGAAGGAGATCAGGTGATTGAAAGTAATAACTTCAATGATGGAACAACCATTGCAACAGTTGCCGACATGAGCCAAATGATATTTGAAGGTAAGGTTGATGAGGCTGAAGTTGGTAAAATTTCAGAAGGTAAGGAAATAAAGGTAGTGTTAGGAGCTATAAAAGATAAGGATTTTCCTGCAACATTAATTTTCATAGCACCTAAAGGGATTGAAGAGAATGGTGCTGTTCAATTTACCATTAAAGCTAACGTAACAATCGATGAAGGTATAAATGTAAGAGCCGGATATAGTGCCAATGCAGAAATAGACATTGAAAGTAAAGATAGTGTATTTGCAATCCGAGAAGCATTACTTCAGTATAACCGAATAACCGAAAAACCTTTTGTTGAAATATTAGAAGAAGAAGGTAAATACAAAAACGTAGATGTGGAGTTAGGAATTTCAGATGGTATTAATGTTGAAATTACAGAAGGTTTAAAAGAAGGAGATAAAGTTAAAGTCTGGAACAAGGCTTCGGAAGATGAAAAGGAAGAAGGCAGAGGTCCTAGACACTAAAAGATAAATTGATTATGTTTAAATTAAAGAACTATATAATTTTAACACTGCTTTTTGGAGTGGCGTCTGCTTTTGCGCAACAAAAAACATGGAGCTTACAGGAGTGTATAGATTATGCTTTAGAGAATAATATTAGTGTACAAAAGTCTAATAATTCTATTTTAACAAGCGAACAAAATGTAATAGCTGCAAAAGGTAATTTGTTACCTTCTTTAGGAGCAAGTACTAGCCAGTCTATGGGTTTTGGTAATCAAGAATTATTTCAAGGGCAGTTTGTTAATCGTACATCTCACCAAACTAATGTTGGAATACAGGTTTCGCAAAATATATTTAACGGTTTTCGCAATACAAATATTTATAAACAGTCGTTACTGTCGCAAGAGGCGAGTGAATTGCAATTGCAGCAATTAAAAGATGATATTTCGCTAAATGTAGCTAATGCTTATTTAAATGTGTTATTTAATAAGGAAAATTTAGAGATTGCAAAGACGCAAATTGAATTTTCTAAAAGCCAATTAGAGCAGGTTAAAAGTTTTGTAGATGCGGGTGTTCAGCCCAGAGCCAATATTTTTGATGCCGAAGCTACTTTGGCTTCAGATGAGCAGAGTTTAACAACTGCCGAAAACAATTATAATTTGTCCTTGCTAACATTGTCGCAATTGCTTCAAATTCCATATAAAGGATTTCAAGTTGAAATAATAAATATTGATTCATCTTATTTAGCTTTGTTTTACAACGATGTCGATTCTATTTTAGAATATGCTTATGGTAATAGAAATGAAATTAAACTGGCAGAAAAAAATATAGAAGTAGCCGAGCTGGGTACCGAAATTAATAAAGCAGGGTATTGGCCAAGTGTAAGTTTTGGTTATGGTTTTGGGTCTAATGTTTTTTATTCCAATTTAACCGAAAATGAAGACTCATTTTTTAATCAGCTTAATAATCAAAAATCACATTCGTTTAGATTAGGAGTAAGTATTCCTATTTTTTCACAGTTTCAAAATAAAACGGCAGTAGCTAAATCACAAATTCAGGAATTAAACTCTAAATTAGATTTACAGCAGGCTAAATTAGATTTAGAAGGTAATATTCAAAGAGCATTTACCGATGCTCAAGCAGCATTGAAAGCTTACGAATCGGCAAAAAAATCTATCGAATCTCAAAAACTGGCCTTCGAAAATGCCGAAGAACGTTACAAATTTGGGAATATGACGGCTTTCGATTTAGAGCAAACCAGAATAAGATACTTAAATGCACAGAATTTATTAATAAATGCGAAGTATGATTTTGTTTTTAAGACAAAAGTTTTAGACTTTTACATGGGAAAAACAATAACAAATTAAAATTGGCATTAATACTTAACATAGAAACGGCTACAACAAACTGTTCTGTAGCTTTATCGAGAGATGGAGAGACAATCTTTTTAAAAGAAGATAACAGCAAAAACTATTCACATGCCGAAAGTTTACATGTATTTATCGATTCAGTTTTAAAGGAAGCTAATGTTGATGCTAAAGATTTAGATGCTATTGCTATAAGTAAAGGTCCGGGGTCTTATACTGGTTTACGTATTGGGGTGTCGGCAGCAAAAGGCTTATGTTTTGCTTTAGATAAACCTTTAGTCTCTGTGCCAACATTACAGGCTTTGGCTCGCCAGGTAAAAATTACCGATGGCGTTATTGTGTCGATGCTAGACGCCAGACGTATGGAAGTGTATTCGGCAATTTATGATTTTAATTATGCTGAGGTAAGAGCAACTGAAGCCCAAATTTTAGATGAAAACGCGTTCGCGGAATATTTAAATCAGGGTAAAGTATACTTTATAGGTAACGGTGTGGAAAAGACCAAGACCTTAATTCAGCATCCTAATGCTGTTTTTATTGATGAAAAGTTACCGTCGGCAAATGAAATGGGAGCAATAAGTGATGCTAAGTACAAAAAAAGCGACACCGAAGATGTCGCTTATTTTGAGCCTTATTATTTAAAAGACTTTGTGGTTACAAAACCAAAACCGAAGTCTTAAGCATTTTTGTGTATTTCTACTTGATGTGGGTAAGGAATTTCAATACCAGCAGCATCAAGAGCTAATTTAATGTTTTCCATACATTCAAAGTAAACGGTCCAGTAATCTTCAGAGTTACACCATGGCCTTACAGCAAAGTTTACAGAGCTATCAGCCAATTCTAAAACATTAACAGTTGGAGCAGGAGTATCAATTACTTTTGGGTGTGATGTTAACACATTCATTAAAACCTCTTTGGTTTGTTTAATGTCTGAGTCATAACTGACACCAATAACTAAGTCAACACGACGTGTGCCTTCAGTAGTGTAATTAATAATGTTTCCGTTTGATAAGGCACCATTCGGAATAATAATTTCTTTGTTTGAAAGTCCTGTTAATTTTGTAGTGAAAATTTCGATGTGTTTTACAACACCTATCTCACCTTGAGCCTCAATTAAATCACCAATTTTAAAAGGTTTAAAAATCATAATTAAAACCCCTCCGGCAAAATTACCTAACGATCCTTGTAAAGCCATACCCACAGCTAAACCAGCGGCGGCAATAATGGCAGCAAAAGAAGTGGTTGGAACACCAAGGGTTCCTAAAAGGGTAATAATTAAAAGGATTTTTAAGCCCCAGCTAAAAAGGTTTAATAAAAATCTTTGCAGACTTTCCTCATAATTACTTTTCGACATAATTTTTCGAGATGCCTTCAAGATGTTTTTAATAATCCACGATCCAATAATCCAGATTAGAATCGCTCCGATCACTTTCAGCCCGTATTCTGTAATAAAGTCCATTAACTTCGATGAGTCAAAACTTTCAAAATCAATTTCTGCTAAATTCATAATGTGTTTGTTTAAATTTCATTCAAAAATATTAACTAATCTAGACTTTACCCCGAAAAACCGGTAAAAAAATAGTTAAATCCTACAAAAGTCATAATTAGTTAAGTGTGTTTACGCTGCATAAGACCTTTAAATTATGTTCGGGTCACATCTATATAGAATGTTTTGGGCGTTCTCCTTCGCAATACTTCGGGTCGGGCTATCCATTATATCTTTTTATGCTACTATATGTAATAGAGTAATAAGTGGTATTTATTATACATATATATGATAAAGAAGTAGGATGCAAGCATAAAAAGGATGTCATTCCTATCCCTAACGCAGAAATCAACTTTATATAGTGTATAGTAGAGACATTATTATATCTATTTATTTATATACTATAAAGAATGTTTAAGCTTGATTGTAATTTAAATCAGTGTTAACTCATTGAGAATAAGCTTGGGGTAAAAAAGATTCAAAAAAAGGTTTAAAAAAGTTTGTTTGGTAGAGAAAAAGGGTGGTATATTTGCAGCCCGTTAGCGGCGAAGCTGCTAGGGTAAGTTCATAAAAAAGGTGGTGATACGAGGTTTAAATAGTTGGTTTTCAAACCAAATAAAAAAACTTCAAAAAAATATCAAAATACAGTTTGTAGAATTAAAAAAGGTTGTATGTTTGCAGCCGCAAAAATAGCGAGCGTTATGAGTAGCGAAGTTCTTATAAGATGTGTTGGTATGGTTGAGAAAAGCGGAGTTTAAGAGCTTTAAAATTTTTCTCAAAAAAAGTATCAAAACTATTGTGAGGTTAAAAAAAGGGTTTTATATTTGCACCCGCTTAACGAGGAAACGAGTTAAGGAACAAAGAGAAATAAGTTCATAAACATATTGAATTGACAGCGTAAAATAATAATTGGAAACGGTTATTATTGACTAAGAGAATAAACCATTTTGAGTACTAGAGATTCTAATTAGTTGTTAAAATATTTAAAATTTAACGATGAAGAGTTTGATCCTGGCTCAGGATGAACGCTAGCGGCAGGCCTAACACATGCAAGTCGAGGGGTAACAGGGTGCTTGCACCGCTGACGACCGGCGCACGGGTGCGTAACGCGTATACAATCTGCCTTGTACTGAGGGATAGCCCAGAGAAATTTGGATTAATACCTCATAGTATGTTCTAGTTGCATGACTTAAACATTAAAGGTTACGGTACAAGATGAGTATGCGTCCTATTAGCTAGATGGAGTGGTAACGGCACCCCATGGCGACGATAGGTAGGGGGCCTGAGAGGGTTATCCCCCACACTGGTACTGAGACACGGACCAGACTCCTACGGGAGGCAGCAGTGAGGAATATTGGACAATGGGCGCAAGCCTGATCCAGCCATGCCGCGTGCAGGAAGACTGCCCTATGGGTTGTAAACTGCTTTTATACGGGAAGAAACCACTCTACGTGTAGAGTCTTGACGGTACCGTAAGAATAAGGATCGGCTAACTCCGTGCCAGCAGCCGCGGTAATACGGAGGATCCAAGCGTTATCCGGAATCATTGGGTTTAAAGGGTCCGTAGGTGGAAGATTAAGTCAGAGGTGAAATCCTGCAGCTCAACTGTAGAATTGCCTTTGATACTGGTTTTCTTGAATCATTATGAAGTGGTTAGAATATGTAGTGTAGCGGTGAAATGCATAGATATTACATAGAATACCAATTGCGAAGGCAGATCACTAATAATGTATTGACACTGATGGACGAAAGCGTGGGGAGCGAACAGGATTAGATACCCTGGTAGTCCACGCCGTAAACGATGGATACTAGCTGTTCGGCTTTCGGGCTGAGTGGCTAAGCGAAAGTGATAAGTATCCCACCTGGGGAGTACGTTCGCAAGAATGAAACTCAAAGGAATTGACGGGGGCCCGCACAAGCGGTGGAGCATGTGGTTTAATTCGATGATACGCGAGGAACCTTACCAGGGCTTAAATGTAAGTTGCATGATTTAGAGATAGATCTTTCTTCGGACTACTTACAAGGTGCTGCAT